>NZ_MRCB01000025.1 GCF_001904635.1 Hydrococcus rivularis NIES-593 | reverse complement strand
ACTACATCCTATATTCACCAGAACTTATTTTCTCAAAAATGTTGGTAATGACAAGCTCTTAAGATCCCGTGAAAAGTCAGGTTTATTTCTAATAAGATCCCGTGAAAAGTCAGGTTTATTTCTAAACTTGACTCGGTTTTTAGACCGTTTTTCGGTTTTAGACAAACGACGTTGCAACCGTTTCAACGACTTCTCACTTTTACGGAGATGTCTTGGATTCTCAACGGTTTGTCCGTCACTGTCAGTATAAAAATGAGTCAATCCAACATCCAATCCAATTGTTTTCGATGTTGGCTCTCGTTTCTCCAAACGTTCTTGGTCAATGCAAAACTGTACATAGTATCCGTCTGCACGACGTACTACACGCACTCGTTTGTACTGCTTCAATTGATAAAAATGCAAGTCACGGGTTCCCCACATGAGGAAGGTTCCCGCACCAAAACCATCGCTAAAAGTGATGTATCTATGATCGTAAGAAAGTTTCCAGCCTGTTGTTTTGTACTCGACAGAGCCATGTGTCTGTTCAGACTTGAAACGTGGATATCCTTTTTTCCCGATAATCTTTTTCTTGCAGTTATCAAAGAAACGAGCAATTGCAGACCAAGCTCGTTCGGCACTAGCTTGTCTAGCCTGAGAATTGAGCTTGTTGGCCCAGGCAAATTCTTTCCCCAGGACAGCACAATATGCACTCAACTCATAACGCCCGATGTTACGATTATCCATCCAGTATCTCAGGCAAGAATTCCTGACAAAACGAGCAGTACGAATTGCTTCATCAAGCCTCTCATACTGCTCAGGTCGTCCCTCAAGTTTTGCCTCGAATACCAACATGGTTACGTCATTACATCTGACGTAACCTATTTGAGCACAAAAACTAGACGGCACATAAATGTGCCGAGTCGCCTTTCATCCACCGGATAAATCGCAGTGGCTTTCAGGCTCCCGCGCTATCTCTGTAAACAAATACCCATTTTTTAAGATCGTTTAGCGGCAATCTTCGAGCGACGTGCGCTACCAATTTACTGGCAATTTTTGGACAAACGAGGAGCTAGCAATTTAGCCGAGCAGCAATCTCTATAAGACCCGGAATGAAAATCTTTTTAACGGGAATAAAAGTGACTCAACAAAAAGGATTTAATCGCGCCTCGATCGCGGCAAGAGTGGAAACGCAAGTACCGCTCTAAAGTCGAGCAAGAACCTTGGTATTTACTCCCCAATTTTTCGACGTTAGAAGAAGCGGTAAAAGCTCCCATTCGATCGGAAAGGTTTGAGAGCTATGACCATTATACAGCAAGCTTTTTAACTAGGTTGTCACCCCGTCAGGATGTTTACTATGCTCTTCTTTCATGAAACCACCCTGCTTCCTCAATTATCTTTGGGCTTTCCTAGACTTATTTATTTAGGAACTGTTGGAGCGGCTAATTGGCGTTGTCGCCGCGAACTTTGATTATTCGCTCCATTTAGCTCGCGCCGCCGCCGAGTTGTAGGCTGTCCTACAGTATTATTCGATACGACTGGCTGCCGCCTTTGTCGTCGAGCTTGCGTAGCTACTGGTTTCCGAGTTGAATTTGTGGCTATGTTATTGCGCCGTACTCGACGCGGGGTAGATGAAGACGTTCTTGTTCTATTATTTGAATTTGTTGCGACACTAGAGCGACGTACTCGCCGATTAGATGTTGCCGTGTTAGATGTGGTTGCTCTTCTCGATGAAGTGGCTACGCTTTGTCGTTGTCTGGTAGCTGGAGCGCTTGTGCTATTTGTTGCCGTCTCCATTTGTCGCCTGTTTCTGCCCGGTTGTGCCGCAGTTGTCTGTTGTCTCCTTTGTCGTGCTTGGTGCTGTCTTGCGCTTTCTTGAAGTTGGCGGTGACGCTGAGATCCTTCTATGGCGTATTCAGTGCCTATTGTCACCCCTTGTCGTCCGCGCGGGGATGGTTTTAATTTCCACTCCTGTGCTTGTCTTACCGTAGCCTCATCTAAATCGCGGTTGCCACTGGAGCGAACAACGCGCACGTTAGTGACATTTCCTTGTGCATCTGTATCGACAGCAACTTCTACTCTACCCTCTACGCCATTGCGTCTTGCTTGTTCTGGATAAGCTGTATCACATTCTTTACAAGCGGCGCGACCGTCGCCATTACCAGAGCCGCCATCGCGACGGGAACGTCTTATCTCAGTTGGTGGTTGGGGAGTAGTCGAGCCAGTTGCAACTATTTCGCTTTTTCTGCGTCCGGTACCAGTATTATTGCTTTCTACTGTGCCAGTTCTATTACTATTCCCAAAAGCAATACCAGAGTTGGTTTCAATACCTGTGAGTACTCCTACATCTTTTGAAACAGCACCAGTTTCCAGGCTACTGATGGCGGGTTTATCTGAAAAAGTATTGTTGGTTGTGGGGGTAGTATTTGAGGCAGTTCGAGAAACCGATCGTTCAACTGGTTTTTCAGAAACAGTGGTTTTTCTTAGTTCTTCTTGGGCAGGTTGCTGTCTAGAAATAACCTTTTGCTTCTCAACTTTCTTCTGCGGTTGAGATTGTGGAACTGGAACGGGAATAGGCTGATTCTCTTCGATTTTCTCTTGAGGCGGTTTTGGTGTTTCTTGCGTCTGAGGTTCAACAAAGGTAATTTCAATTGGCTTGTCTTCTTCTATTTGTGGCGCTACAGACAAAAGATTAGTTAGTCCAGAAGCTAAAACTCCAATATGTACGGCTAACGAACCAATTAGACTGACAGCCAAAAAAGATTTTACAGATTTGGCTTCTTTCGCTCGCTGCTCTGTGGCGGTATTAGAAAAGCTCATAGCTAGTTGCCAGTTATTAGCAGTAACCTAATAAGGTTAAAACGTTTATTTGAGAAAGTCAACCATAATAGAATTAAGTAGTTTTGCAAGGTCATAGTTATTAAGAAGGCTGACAGGTCATAGCGATCGCGCCCTTTATTAATTCTCTTCTCTAGCAGTAGTTTGCGCAATTGCCTACTTTTACAGCTTGTCGTTTGACTCTTCAAAGTGGCTTAACATATTTTAAATTAATGTTTTAGGCTTATAAACTAGATACAGGTTGCGATCTCCGATGTGAGGAGTGAGAGTGAAACAACAAAAATTTTCCGCTTGGGGATGGTGCCAAATAGCCTTAATTGCTTGTACCAGCGCCATTATTGCACTAACAGCACAAATCGCTCGCGCCGAGAATCTTAAAATTTCTCATCTACTACGGATCTGATTCTATTGTATTGGGTTTGTTTCCCGGACGCGATCGCGACTTTTATTCTCCCCACCATCGGATTTACCAGCTTACCCATTCTTTATCTCGTCTGTATTTGATTTCAGTTTACTTATAGCATGGCGCTCGTTCCCATGTATGCGCTCATGATGGATTACAGTCGTTTGGGAATGGCAGGTTTTGATTTTACCTTGCAAGTTTCTATTGTTTTTGTTGGCAGTCTGTTCGCTGGGACGATAAGTGGTTTTATTGCTAAGGCGGTTGGCTATCAAGGCGCGTTTGCAATTAGTGTTGCTCTTTCTCTGATTGGCGTTGCACTGGTTTCCATCGCTTTGAGCCATAATGACGACAATCCTCTCAATCTGTAGTTTAACATCTCAAAAAATTAATAAAGATTTGTAAATATCGAAGCGTTTATTGATAAAATTTATCACTATGCCAAGCAATATTGATTTGGAACTAGTTAATGGAAATAGATAAACTTTTTACAGCAGGTGGCATCGTCATGTGGCCCCTGTTAGGATGTTCTGTGTTGACAGTGGCACTAATTGTCGAACGCAGTCGTTTTTGGTATCGCATTTACAAGCGTCAAAATCGGGTAATTAGAGAGGCTTTAAAACTCTATCGCTTCGACGATCTCCCAAGCGCGATCGCCATACTTCGTCAGAACAAAGATTTACCGATCCCGCGCATTTTTCTTTCAGCATTAGAGTTAGAAAGACCAACCCCAGAAAAGTTTCGTTTGGCATTAGAAAGCGAAGCTCAAGCAGAAATCCCGATTTTAAAGCGATTTCAGACGGTATTAGATACAATTGTCGGTTTGGCTCCCTTGTTAGGTTTGTTAGGAACGGTATTGGGTTTGATCCTTTCCTTTCAAGGACTAAATATTGGCGATGTGGGAGGAACCAAAACAACAGTTGTCTCGGCAGGAATTAGCGAAGCGCTTGTCTCGACGGCGACTGGAATGGTAGTAGCTATTTTTACGCTCGTTGCTGTCAACACCTTTCGGGCTTTTTATCAGCGTCAACTGGCATTAATTCAAGAGTATGGCGGACAGTTAGAGATTCTTTATCGCGATCGCTACGAAGGAGAAAAAACCTATGCGACTACAAGATGAAAGAGATGAGTCACCTTTAGTCAATCTCATTCCTATGATTGACGTAATTTTTGCGATTTTGACGTTTTTTATTATGTCAACGCTATTTTTAACGCGATCGGAAGGGTTGCCAGTAAATTTGCCAAAAGCAGCGACGGCAAAAGAACAGCAGGTTCCCGCCAAAGCAACAGTGACAATAGATAAGGACGGAAAAATTAGCCTTAACCGCCAATCAACGACGATTGAGGCTTTAGAAGGCGAAGTGAAAGCTTTTATCGGCAATAAACCCGAAGCAGTGGTGATTATCAATGCCGATGAGGGAGTTCATCACGGACAGGTAGTGACAGTCATGGATAAAGTGCGGCGCATACCAGGGGCCAAATTAGCGATCGCAACTCAAAAACCTAACTAACTAATCTACGTTCCACAGGTTGTACTACTTAAACCCATGCCAAAACACCTTTTATTTGTTTGCCAATCTTGCCACCGTTCCTCAGAAGAACTAGCAGAGAATCAACCCAGCGACGGATCTATTTTACTTGACGAACTCAACAGTTTATGCAATCAAAAATTTTCTTCCGAGCGACTAGAAATTAAACCTGTAGAATGTCTTTGGGCTTGCGATCGCGGCTGTGTCGTATCTGTAGCAAGTCAAGATAAACCCACTTATCTTTTCGTCAATCTTCTTCCAGAAGACAGCCCAGCAGCGTTACTAGAATTTCTGCAATTATATATCAAGAGTCGTAAAGGCTCTGTGGCTTGGACAAAGGTTCCCGAACGGTTACAGTCCGCTATTTTCGCACAAATTCCGCCTGTAACAGTCGCTAAAAAGTAAGAATTAATAAATCGAATCGCGCAACTCAAAAACCCAATGAATCTGCGGCGAAGACCTGTCGTTGGGCTAAGTGAGTTAAGATTTCTTGACGCGATCGCCATGCCACTCGCAACTGCTTGCGAGCAAATAACTCCAACTGTTCGCCAACATGAGATGAATTTGGCTGAGTTGCATTGCCATAGCTAGTTAGTACCATCGCTTTAACGGGATTCGAGAACTCGATCGCAGCAACATAAGAATCGCCATCAACCGAGTAAAATCGCCCGTTATCCCCAGACTCGAAATTGACAACTCGGAAAATGCCTAGATCTCCAAACCCCCCATTAGCAGGAAGATCGACTGTACCATACTGCAATCGAAAAACTTCTCCCCATTCGATATCTAGTTTGCCATAAGCTGCCTTAACTTTAGCAGATGCCGTTTCTAGGGCTGTTACTGCTTTTTGGGGATCTTTAAGTCCGTCAGGGGTAACGCGGGGAGCGTTTTCGCGCCAAGGAATCGCAAATGAATTCGGAAAATCCATTTCTTGCGTCCAAAAGTCAAATAAAACTGCTCCCTGACTGTCTGCATCAGCTTGACGATCCCAAGCTTGCAAGACTTGCACCGCTTGACGCACGCTTGCTTTATTCGATCGCCGTGCGGCATCAATTAAGTCGTCGAGAATGCGATCGGCTAGTTCCATTCGCGTTGAATGTTTGTACTCGATCGCTTCTTTCAATGATATTTTTTCATCTTCAGCTAACATCCGTGCAGATCGCTGCGCTCGAAAATTCATAACGCCGCGCGGAGCCATATAAGCTGGATAATCATCTGGGTTGAGAGCAAGGGGGAAAGTTGTCGTCCAGGGCGGATCGTTGGCATTTTGCAGCCAACCGCTTTTAGGATCGAGTAGGCGCGGGAGATCCTTGTAGGGGTGAGTTTTTGTCCACAAAGTAGCAGAGGTGTCGCCGGGGATAATTCCTTGCCAATAGTTAAAGTCACCGCGATCGCGGACGGGAACTTGACCGTTAAATAGATGCAGGATATGTCCGTCTCGATCCGCATACATGACCGTAAACATAGGCAATTGCAAGCGTTTTAGCACTGCCTCAAACTGAGTAAAATTAGTGGCACGCGCCATATCCCACCACTGTTCTAGCGCTCTCGCTCGGTCGAGTCCTGCTACTCGTAGCGCGATAGGCTTACCGTCTTTTTCTGCTACAATCGGGCCGTGAATGGAATGTCGCACCAAAAATGTTTCTTGACGAAAACTTCCATCGCTCTGTTTAATTTTTAAAGTTTGCTCTTGTGTTTGAAAGGTTTTAAGCTTACCATCAAAGCGATAGCCGCCATCAGCTAGCGTCAGTTCGTAAACATCCCAGCCATCATAAGTATTAACGGTATGCGTCCAACCTAAATTATCGTTAAACGCGATCGCTAACACCGGAATTCCGACGAGAGTTGCCCCATAAGCATCAATTCCTGGAGCCACTATTTGCGCCTCATACCAAAGGAATAAATCCGACCAGGGAAGATGGGGATTGGCTAGTAGTATAGCGTTTCCGCTTTCCGAATGCTCTGGCGCGATCGCCCAGCCATTAGAGCCGTAATTGCGTTCCTGTTTGGTTAGTTCGGCAACCGTTGTAGGAGCGACGACAAAAGTAAAATTCAAGACTCTCTGCGCGTGAGCGAGTACATCTACTGCATTGACTGGCAAAACCACTTCAACTGAGTCATCAATGAGTTCGGGATGTTGTCGAGCATAACGATTAATTCCAGCGGCGAAAGCATCGAGATAGAGACGGAAAGTAGGACTTTGTGCCTCATACCAAGTTTGAGCGCGATCGAAGACTCCCATAGATCGCACCCAGCGATCCGATTCTAAATACTTTTCTCCCCAGTATTCGGTTGCTCGTCCGCGAGCGGTTCCGTAAAGGCGCAAAATTAAATTGCCATGACTTTGCATCTGCGACCAACCAAAAGCATAGAAAGCGTTTCGCTCATTTTTGCTGTAAATATGAGGTACGCCGTAAGTATCCCAAAGAATTTCGGTATTTGGTTCCTGGGCAAAACTGTGGAGTCCTATTGATAAAACAAAAATACAACCGAAGATTACAGATAAAAGCCGAAATTCGAGCGAAGATAACTTTTTCATGCGATCGCCAACTAAAAAATTCAACTTTTTCAGAACGAGAGAAACCGTCAGCTTGCAGCGATAAAATAATGCTTTTGGTTTTAACTTAGAGACTTATAACCCCTGAGCGTTTACATAACTTGCCCCAAGAAGGCACGCACATCGGCGTACCTGTAACCGGATCGGGCACGATACAACAATCTAGCCCAAACACCTCGCGTACCATTGCTTCGGTCATGACCTGGGTAGGATGCCCATGAGCAAATATCCTCCCTTCTCGTATCGCCACTAAGTAATCGGCATAGCGACAGGCTTGGTTTAACTCGTGCAACACCATGACAATCGTCCTTCCTCCCTCTCGATTCAACTCGTAGAGAAGATTTAAAATTTCGATCTGGTGTGCTAAATCTAAATAGGTCGTCGGTTCGTCTAACAAAAGAATCTCTGTATTTTGTGCTAGTGCCATCGCAATCCACGCTCGCTGTCGCTGTCCGCCAGACAAGGTATCTAGCGATCGCTCTGCCAACTCAGTCATACCCGTAATGGCTAGCGCCGACTCAACTAAGCGATCGTCTTCGGTTGACCATTGCTGCAACCAGTTTTGGTAAGGATAGCGCCCCTGTGCGACCAAGGTACGGACTGTAAACCCTTCTGGTGCGACTGAACCTTGAGATAAAATGCCAAGCTGCTGCGCTACTTGTTTTGAAGGCAACTTGAAAATAGATGTCCCATCGAGATAGACCTGACCGACACTCGGCTTCAACAACCGAGCCAAACCCCTAAGCAAAGTCGATTTCCCACAGCCATTAGGGCCGATTAAGGCAGTAATTTGTCCGTCTGGTATAACTAAGTCAAGGTGACGAATAATAGGAGTTCCTTCATAAGCAAGGGTAAGTTTTTGCGTTGACAATCGGTTCATCGCTTGCGATTTTGGATTAATAGGTAGAGGAAATAAGGAGCGCCTACGATTGCTGCGATCGAGCCGCAGGGAAGTTCGATGGGCGCAAACAGCGTCCTTCCTAACAAATCGGCGCTAACAACGATTAATCCACCGATCGCGGCTGTTGTCGGAATCAATCCTTGATGAAGCGGCCCGACTAGCTGACGACCCAAATGCGGAGCAATTAAACCAACAAAGCTTACAGTGCCTGCAACGGCGACCGAAACGGCAGCTAGAGCAACGCTGACAAGTAAAAGTAAGCCGCGCTGCCGCTCAACCCGACTCCCCAATCCTCTAGCGATATCGTCTCCTAAGTTGAGCGCGTCTAGTTCTACAGCCAGTCCTAACGATAAGGGAACTAAGACGATTAACCAAAGCACTAACAACCAAACATACTCCCAACTGCGACCGGAAACGCTTCCTGTCAGCCAAATTAAAGCTTGAGTAACATCATGAATGGCTCCAAAGGTCAGCATTAAGGATGTTAAAGCACCTGCGATCGCCCCTAGACCAATTCCAATTAAAATAAAACGCAGTGGCGAACTTCCTTGACTCCACGCGAATAGGTAAATAACCAGAGCAACACTCAAAGCACCCACAAAAGCGGATAGCGGAAGAGCAAATAAAGGCGCTGAAGGAAAAATTACGATAAAAGTAACGGCAGCTAAACTCGCTCCCGCATCGATACCAACGATACTGGGATCGGCTAAAGAATTCCGCGTCAGTCCTTGCAGAATTGTTCCAGAGATAGCTAGTCCTACTCCTACTAAATAGGCGACTACTGTTCTAGGCAAGCGCAGGGTATTGATAATGAATGTATAATCTGGGTTGCTTCTATCCAAACTCAGAGCAGTTTTGAACGCCTCTAGAGGAGAAATTGTATATTCTCCTTTGAGGATGGAGATCGCCATTAGAGAAATCGTCATGAATGCAAGAATCGATAGGACTTTCAGGACTCGTCGATCCAGATGCCAAGAAAAACCGCTCCCGAATAAACTTTTGTTCATTCTTTCACCTGCGATCGCGCGAGGTAAACAAATAAAGGAGCGCCTACCATAGCTGTCATGACGCTCAAAGGCAGTTCTTCTGGTGCTACTAACAAACGCGCAAAAATATCGGCTATTAGCAATAAAATTGCGCCTCCAATGGCAGCATAAGGTAAAATCCAACGATAATCTACGCCAACGCTAAAACGAGCAACGTGAGGGACGACTAAACCGATAAACCCGACCGAACCCGCGATCGCAACCGAGCTACCTGCTAACAACACGACACTAATCGCTGCGATCGCTTTTACCCATGCCGTTTGTTGACCTAACCCTCTGGCAACATCTTCTCCTAAATTAAGGAGCGAGATCTGTCCGCTTATCAAAAATGCCATGACGAAGCCGACAATTAGGTAAGGCAGTACTTGTATAAATAAGCTAAAATCCCTGCCAGCAACCGATCCAGCTAACCAAAAACGAGTGCTTTCCAAGGTTCTTTGATTGACAATCAACAGTCCAGTAGTTAGCGAGGAAAGAAGAGTCGTCACGGCAGCGCCTGCTAACGTTAGATTGAGAGGAGTCAATCCGCTGCGACCGAGGGAACCGAATAAATAAACCAGTACCGCAGTTGCACTAGCACCAACTAAGGCATATCCAACGTAAGCATTTGCAGAAAAATTGCCGTAGAAAAAAACTGCTACAACCACTGCCAAAGCAGCACCAGACTCAATCCCCAAAATACCGGGATCGGCTAAAGGATTGCGAGTTAGTCCTTGCATCAACGCGCCAGCAACCGCAAGCGCTGCGCCGACAAAAACTATTATGAGCGATCGCGGCACTCTGACAGTACGAATAATTAAATTATCTGCCGACCCATCAAAAAACGTTAATGCAGCAAAAATTTTACTCAAAGAAATCTCTGCCGCACCAAACGAAATACTGACCGCCAAACACAGTAGCAGGACTAGGCATCCCAAGGCTAAACCGATAAGCGGAGACGATCTCGGTCTAAACAACTTGCTGGCTACAACAGAAACCGATTTTTTCACGATTTTCCCGATTTTTTCCTCAACCTAAAAACTAATAGCGTCGTTGCCTAATATTTTGAAACTAATTATCATTAAGCTTTAAGAATAAAATAGTCACTTGCCACAGTCAAGTAGGCAAATAATCTGCCCTGTTTAAGTCAGACTGAGTTTTTGTTTCTTAAGCTCGGAGATTTATAGCATAATTTTATCAATTAAAACTTCACTAGAATGGTTCCGACTATCGTCAAAGGGGTTCCATCTATGTCAACGACATCAAAAAGATTTTCAATATTGAGTGCTACTTTGCAATCGAGATGGTGATAAAAAAAGACGAGATCGGTTCGCGCATAAGCTGGCACCTCAGCAGTCTCGCCGACTAACGAGACTCCGCCACCAAAACCCAATCCACTCTCCATTTCATAAGTACTCCAAAAACCGCTACTGTATTTAGCGACATCGCCGAGAGTAGTTCCTGTAAGTAACTTGCTATCTCGGCTAATACGAGCATCGACAGAAGTATAGTAAATCATTAGATTCCAACCTGGCGCGATCGCACCAATTAAACTCAGATCGATTCCTTGAGTTGTTTGTTCTTCTATTTGTCTGTTAAAGTCGGGATAATCGGCATCGGCGATCGCGACGTTTTGGGCAATTGTTCGATAATAAGCTAGAGTAGCGGTGAGATTTTCCCCAAATAGTTTTGTCTCGATTCCAACTTCGAGATCGTCATCAATTTCTGGTTGAAAGGGTTCGCCTCTAAAATTTTCTTCGTCAAAGGGAAACCAAGAACGAGTAAAGCTTCCATACAGAGAAACCGAATCGCTTAATTGATAGGCAATTTCCATCTCCAAGCTAAATTCGTCGTTATCGCGCAGTTCGATAGTAGGTAGAGCGGGCGTTGGTGTTAAATCCTCAATAAGGGGCGATAATTCTGCTTCTACAGAAAGGTTAAGTCGATCGCTGAGTGTTATCTGTTGTTCAAAGTAAAGCGCGATCGCGTTTTTTTGGCTATGAAAATCGGCAGCTACAAAGGGAAGAGGAAGTGAAAGGCGATCGTGAGAAGTATTAGTATTAGTACCCGTCCCAGACAATGCCATCGGACTTTTAATCAATTCCAGCCCTAAATTTGTTTGTTGTTCCGTCCAATCGACATACAAAACGTAAAATTCATCGAGAGAATAATCGTCGCTAAAAGAGCGAATTTGTTCTCTGGTACGATTCCAGTTATCTTGCAAGGTTTCTACCTCATCCCAAGACAGATAGGCAGCACGAAAGGAATTATAAAAACTCCAAGTTCCATCGTCTTGTTTAGTCTGATTTGAATTGAGGATAATGGTTTTGGTGTTATCAACGCGAACGGATTTGTTAAAAAATTGCTGCCAAGTGCGATCGCTAGTACCGATACTCATGGTTGTTAAATCTGAGGAGGAATTAGCAAAAGCTGGCTGACTCAGTAACAATCCCATCGCGCTAACTAAACCAAAATAGTAAAGTGGTTTTCTGTGAACCAAGAACAAAGACTAGATGTATCAAAACTGTACTGAAATCGTGCCCAAAACCGTAAAGGGATCGCCCGGTCTGATGCCGCTACCTTCGTAATAAGTTTTGTCGAACAAATTCCTAAAATTCAGCCCCACTCTCCAGTTTTCGCGCCTATAAAAAATCGCCGCATCGGTACGAACATAGGAAGGAAGCACAAAAGTATTGGGCAATCGCGCCTCTCTATCTCCTAGATAAAACAACCCAATGCCAAAACCCAATCCTTGTAAATCGCCCTCTTGTATTTCATAAGTCGTCCACAAGCTAGCCCCCTCTCCAGGTGCATTGACTAAGGTATCTCCTTCTGGACTAAATTCGTCTCCTTCGGTGACAGTAGTATCGTTGAAAAACAGAGATGCAATAATTCGCCAACCTGGTAGCGGTTCCCCAGCTACATCTAACTCGATCCCTTCGCTTTCCACTTCTCCTACGGGAATCAAGAAACCCGATCCGTCTGGATCTAGAGTGAGAACATTGGTTTTAGTAATCTTATAAGCGGCTAAAGTTGCTGCCAGTTTTCCATCTAAAAATTCGGTTTTGATGCCGATTTCGTATTGCGTCCCTCGCGTCGGTTCAATGAGATCTCCTTCTCTGTCAAAGGTATTACTGGGAACAAAAGAACGGCTATAACTGGCGTAGAGTGAAATCGGTTCGATGGGTTGATAGACGAGTCCAATCCGTGGCGAGAAAGCTTCATCATAAAAAGACTCTTTTGTCTCTTCGCCTAGTAGCGTTCGTCCGTCGAGATCGAAATTTTGATTGACAGTTTGTGCGTCTATAAAATCGTATCTTCCACCAATTAACAACTTCAGATTAGGCAAAAATGAGATGAGATTTTGAATGTAAAATCCTACCGTCTCGCGCCTGAGTATATTGCGAAAGGGGCCGTAATCGAAAGACGTGGGAACTGGCGCGCCATAGTTGGGATCGAAGATGTCAATGGGTTCGGTAAAAGCATACAGCGTGTAGTCGTCAGAGGTATATCGCTGATACTCAAAACCGACTAGTAACTCATGCTCGATGGGGCCTGTTTTAAATTTGCCGATAACATCGTTTTGTAGGGAATAAGCATCGTTTCTTTGATCGCTATCTTGAAAGTATCGGAGCAGGGTTCGACCGTCGGGACTTACTCCATCGAACTCGTTTCGGAATGCAGATATTTTTGTGTTAAAAAACTGCAAGGAAAAACCGCTACGGAGTTTCCAGTTGTCACTGAAGCGATGTTCTAGGGTTAGGTTAGCCAAGTGCGACTCTCGTTGTAACGAGTCGTCGGGTTCTCCCAAAAATCGGCTTCTCGGCAAATCGAAAGCGACTGGATCGATGGGCAATCCATCATAGAAAGTGCCATCGCTTTTTAGGAACTCATAAGATAGCGAAATATCTGTAGAATCGCCAATTTTATAAGTTAAGGTCGGCGAAACCTGGATCTCTTCGCGATCGACAAAATCGACAAAACTACCAGAATTTTCGTAAGCAACATTCAGACGATAGAGCAAGCTATTATCTGAGGTTATGGGGCCGGAAAGATCGAAAGAAGGTTTATAAAAGTCGTAATTGCCAATTTCAAATTCTGCTGCATAGTATGGTCGCTCTAACGGTTGTTTGGTAATGAAATTTATAATGCCGCCCGGTTCAAATTGACCGTATAAAACCGAAGCTGGCCCCTTCAGTACTTCTACCCGTTCGATATTACTGGGATTGACATCAACGCCAGGTGCAAAGAAACCATTGCGAAGGCGATCGAAGGTTTCAAATCCTCTAATAACATAATCATTATTCGACCCGCCAAATCCAGATCTGACGCTTACACTGCTGACGTTGCGAGTGACATCGGAAATGCGAGTAATGCCTTGGTCTTCAATGACCTGGCGCGGAATGACTTGAATCGATTGGGGAATGTCGCGAATAAGTGCGTCGGTTTTGGTAGCAGTTGAGGCATCGGGGACGCTATAGCCCGTCTCTTGTTCGCCTGTCACTACTAGCTCAATCTCATCTTCTCCTTGGGCTGAGGGAGCTTCTAAGTCGGTTTGAGCGCTAAAAATTAACCCTTCTTCGGAATCAAATAACTCTACCATCGGCTGTTTTTCTTCTCCGGTTACTGTCAGGCGAACGGTATTTTCATTTTGATTGGTTGCCGTTACCTCGCTAACCCCTTCTACGGGTTTTTCTTGTCGGAATGGTTGTTGTAACTGGGCGTTGGGAATGTCGGCAATAAAGTTATTCCCCTCAGAAACATTAACCACGCGCAACTGTTGTGCAACTCCTGTGGGAGTCAGTAAAAGTACTTCAAATCCCGTCTCGGTTGGATTGAGTTGTACGCGATCGATAAATACAATTTCTCCTTCTGTTGGGGGTTGAGAAGGCGAGGTTTGTGCCGACGAGTCAGTCGGAGTAAAGCTAAAAATTAATCCTTCATCCGAGTCAAATAATTCTACTTGTGGAATCGTTGTTTCTCCGGTGGCGGTAACTCGAATCGTACTGGGATTAAAGTTAGTCACCGTGACCTCGCTAATTCCCGCTATTGGTTTCTCTTGGCGGAATGGTTGACCGCTTGGTAACTGTAATTGGGCGTTAGAAATCTCTGTAATAAAACGATTCCCCTCGCTGAGATTGTTTGGTTGCAGGAGTTCGGCACTTCCTGGTGGAGTTTGTAAGATTAGTTCTAAACCCGTCTCGCTGGGATTGAGTTGAACTCCGGTAACTGGGATTATTGTCCCTTCTGTTGGGGATTGAGTAGGTGGGGTTTGTGCTGAGGAGTCAGTTGGAGTAAAGCTAAAAATTAATCCTTCATCCGAGTCAAATAGTTCTACTTTTGGAACGGTTGTCTGACCCGTAACAGTTAATCGAATCTTATTGGAGTCTTGATTGGCGATTGTTATTTCGCTAATCCCTTCTATGGGTTTTTGGGCACGGATTGGCTGACCCGATCGCAAGTCTATCTGGGCGTTAGGAATCTCTACAATATATGAATTGCCTTCACTATTGGTTGTAATTTGTAAGTTTTCACTCTCAGTCGTGACTAAAATTATCTCAACTCCTGTATCGGTTGGGTTGATTTTGACTTCGCTTACTCGTACTATCGCGCGGTTGTTAGGTTGTTGAACTAATAAATCGGCAGCACTAGTTGAATTCTTTTTTAAGTCGTTAACTCTAAGAATTTGACTTTCGCTTTCTAAGCGTTTTTCTTGCGCCCAAGAAGGCTGCGCGATCGCTAGTGACACAGTTGTAATCGCAATCTTCAAAACAAGTAATGCTATCTGCCAATTTTTCACTTCCTAACCTCACACGCAAAAAATACCAACGGAAAGAATTCTTTACTTATCCCTTTGCACGAGAGAAAAGCAAAGTTGAGTTTAAATACTCTGCTTATTGAAAGAATCTCTCAAAAATACTGTGCAAAGAGTATAGGGAATTTACGCCATTTAGATCTACTCTCAGAAGGCGACATCGATCCCGCGAAGGCGAATGAGACGCGATCGCAAATCTAATCAGCAGCCTGCAATCGGCTTTTCTCCAGTACGAAAAGTGCTGGGCGTTATCCCAAACTTACGCTTGAAAGCTGCCGCAAAGTGACCTGGATTGGCATAACCTACCGTACAGGCGATCGCGGTTACTCGCAGATTAGTTTCGCAAAGCAGTTGTCTGGCTTTTTCCATGCGGTAGTCGTGCAGATAACCAAAGACTGTCGTACCAAACACATCATGAAATCCTTGCTTGAGTTGATGGTGATTCAATCCGACTTGCTGGGCTAAATCGAGTACAGAAGGGGGATTATCAAGATTTTTCAGCAAAATTTCTTTGGCATGATACAGGCGATCGCGTCGTTTGATATCCAATAACTTAGTAGAATTTAGTGGCTCGTTATTATTTATCTGTTCGAGTCGCAGGGCTATTAATTCTAGGACTTTGCTCTCTAAATAGATTCGCCTAATTAATCCTTGATAGGGACAGTGCAAAATCTGATGGATAGCCATTTGCATCGCAGGGGTAGTGACGCTTAATTGAAAGAAATCTCGATCGCTTTGCTCTTGAAGTACTCTTTGTAAATTTAAGGGAAGTTGTTCGAGTCGATCCCTCAGAAGTACCCTAAATAGCAGAACATCGATGTGGATGTCAAATTTAAGTATTTGTCCGGCTTGCCATTTAAACTCCCCTCCTTCGCCATACAAACCAGCACAAACAAAATTTTCTCCCGCCTGCACTCCCTCGCTTCGATTGTGACCCGAAATCTCAAAACTAAACTCTACTCCGTAGCTAGGTTCGCTAGAAGGGACTTTCACTAATAAATCTTCATGTAAGGTGTATTCATCGATGAGAAAATCTAAGCCAGGACAAAGCTCTGTGTAGCGACGATATCCCTTACTTATATGCTTGGGGTCGTTTAGGCACATCTCTATGCTTTCTGAGTGCAAGTCTTCGCGATCGCCCGATTTCTTTTGGGTTAATTGTTCGTAAAATTCTGTTTCTGAGAGAATCAGGGTCATGGTGTTACGGTCAATGGCAATATTTTAGTGAAAAGAATGGGTTTTAAATAAGAAAGATTATCAACTATTAACAAAAAAGAAGCAAGAAATCTTTATTAGTCTTGTTTGACTTAAGATATCTGTTGAGCCAGACTTTGAAGTAAAAGCGATCGTGCTGAGTGAAGGAAAAAATGATCGCCTGGAAACATCTGTAATTGAAAAGAATCGTGCGTCTGCTCCCGCCAAGCTTCCAACTCGATCCCGCTAACATCTCGATCTTGTAAGCCACCAAAAACCGCGATCGGACAAGCAAGTGGAGGCTCTGGAGTGTAAAGATAGGTTTCTAGAACGGCAAAATCTGCCCGCAAGATAGGAATCATTAACTCCATTAATTCCTTATGTTCTAAGACTTCGGCAGGCGTGCCATTAAAAGCGCGTAATTTTTCTAAAAACTCGGTTTCTTGAAGGTCGTAAATGGGAGCATGAGAATTGGGAATTTGAGGGGCGCGACGACCGGATACAAACAGATGAACTGGAAAAATCCCCCATTCTCGACGTAAAAAACGGCTTACCTCAAAGCTAACCAGTGCGCCCATACTGTGACCGAAGAAAGCAAACGGTTTGTCTAAGTAGGGTTGCAGGGCGATCGCGATCGCTTTAACTAGAAGCTCCATTCGCGTAAACGGGGAGGACAAGATCCGAGTTCCCCGTCCGGGAAGTTCGAGCGCACAGACTTCAACATTAGTAGGTAAGTTGCTATGCCAAGTGCGAAAGTTCCAAGCTGCACCGCCTGCATAGGGAAAGCAAAATAGTCTCAGTTTTGCTTGAGGATTTGGTTTAGGACAAGTAATCCAATCGTTAAAAGTTTGGGTATGGGTCATGATTTTATCTACAAATCAAATAAGCAAAGCAATCCTAAAATCATTCAGAAGATAAGCTGGAGTGCGAGCATCTTGCTCGCGTTTGATGTATTTCTCCTAATTTCATTAGGATTACTACGGCAACCTGTAATAAAGGGAGGAAGCGATCGCATAAATCCCTTCTTTACATTTGCACTAAGCGTTACTATAGCGAGTCTATTTCATTGATGAACGCTAATTTTTATGTATTGCGAAGCTCAAAGTCCGCGCGGGCAAGATGCCCGCACTACTGCTATATTCGTGATTCATTTCGACTTGCTATAGCAGCTTCATCCATCTGCTTGCGGAGGCTCAAAGGTCGCATATCCGTCCAAACTTCTTTGATGTAATCAAGACATTCTTGTTTTAAGCCGCTTTTTCCTACGTCTTTCCAGCCAAGAGGGTTATCGCGATCGATTGCCCAAATAGAATACTGTTCTTCATGATTGACTACAACTTTGTAGATTGTAGTGTCTTCTCTGTCATTGTTACTCATGTTAATCTCCTGTAATGTATTAAGGTAAAAAACCGACTTCTCGCAGTTCTTGGACGCTATCTTTAACTGCTTGAATGACGCGATCGCAATCTTCATTTGTATGTGCTGTAGACATTAAACCGCCACCTGGTAAGATAAATATTCCTTTATCGATAAGGTGATAGTAAATTAAATCGATATCTCCTCCAGGATGGGAATTATCTAAAACATCAGCATTGTCCAAAGGAACAGAATTAAAAATCGAGCCACAATTCGCAAGTGCGATCGATACTCCTTCTTCTTCAAAATAGTTATTGAGCGTGTTAATGAATTGGTTGGTTTTTTCGTTGAGTCGTTCCTGTAACGTAGTCCCTTGACTTTTGAGATATTCGAGAACCGCTTTAGCCGCCGCCATCGCTAATGGATGCTTGCAATAAGTGCCCGCAAAGAACGTCTTTTCGACTTGAGGCGAGGATGAATCCCCATATTGCCACATTCCGCCGTCAATCTTGTCCATGTAGGCAGCTTTGCCAGCAATAACGCCGATGGGCATTCCACCGCCGACGATCTTTCCATAGGTAGCGATATCTGCTTCGATACCGAACCATGCCTGCGCGCCGCCGAGATGAATGCGAAAGCCAGTCAGCATTTCATCGAAGATTAATGTAATTCCCGAACTTTGCGTTAACTGCCTTAACTGATGCAAAAACTCTCGCGGTTGTAAGCCAGGGCGATCGTTTTGGATGGGTTCGATGAGAACGGCTGCTAATTCATCGGCATTCGCTTTGATGATTTCGAGTGCTTGGAAATTGCCATAATCAAGAACTATAACATCTTTAACACTATTGGGCGAGACACCAGGAAAACTCGGTATTGCATGGAAATTTTGGTTTTCATCTGTCGTGTTAGCTTTGACCAGAGTTCCGTCAAAATGTCCGTGATAGGAATTTGAGAACAAAGCAATCTTATGGCGACCTGTTGCCGCTCGTGCTAAACGTAACGCTGTCATGACAGCTTCCGTGCCCGTATTGCTGAAGGTTACGCGCTCCATTCCCGTAAGTTCGCTAAATAACTCAGCAACTTCACCCGCGAGATCGGATTGCGGCCCAATGTGTATGCCTTGTTCGAGTCTTTTTGCCAATGCTTCTTTAATAAAGGGGGGATTGTGACCGAATAAATTGACCCCAAAACCCATAACGAGATCGATATATTCATTGCCATCAACATCCCACATCTTAGAGCCAGATGCTCGATGCCCGATGATGGGATAGACGATCTCTTTGATGACAGAATGGAATCCCGCCGAACCCCTGACATCAGCGAGAACGGGACGATAGGTTTGGGTCATTTGTTTTGAGGTTTTCGTCCGCTGAGAGTAGCGTGCGATTAAAGTCTCTAGATGTCTCTGTTGAAGTATTTCAGGGCTAACGGGCGGAGATGTTATAGAATCGGTTGATAAAGTAGATTTAGCTGACTGCATTGTCTTTATTTCTCCTTTTGTGAGTTATTGGTATTAGGACTTATGCACTCAATGGCTAAAGACTCGATCCCCCCTAGCCCCCCTTTTGAAGGGGGGAATCCGAAAGCCCCCTTGAAAAGGGGGTTGGGGGATCGACTGGTAAGTCCTGGGTATGAGAGGATGGCGGATTCAAGAAGCCGCCTTGTGCGAGGTGAGCGAGGTAAGTTGCAAGCAGTTGCTTGTCGATCGCGGGACAAGCGATCTCTGTACCTGCTAGTCCTGTTAGGGTATTGTGACAATCGAACTGTAAAGACGCGATATATCGCGTCTCTACCGAACCAGAAGGTTTTTCTTGGGATTCCCTTGCTGGAAAGAACGGGACGAGAGGATATAAAGGATGTTCGGGGGAATGAGTGGCAATTTCGATTAGTTTTTCTCGCCAGCGATCGTAAGAAACTTGTTGTAGGGGATAGCCAAGGGAATGAATTGCGTCGATTAGCATATCGGAGTGAAGCAATTGAGGATTGACGAGGTGAAAAGCTTTGCCAAGAGAAGTTGTTTGTCTCGATAAATGCGCGATCGCGCGACTGACATAATCGACGGGCATAATGTCCTCCATAATGTCGCCTTCTGGTGCAATGCCCAGTCGAACGCAGCCTACAATTAATCTGTATAAAAAGTCATTGGCATTAAAAACACCCGTTTGGCTGTGTCCCGATACGCGCCCCAAGCGATAAATAGAGATAGGAAGTCCTCGACTCTGGGCAATTTTAATTAGCTTTTCGCTAACCCATTTCGTCTGAACGTAGCCATTATCGGGAAGGAGAAAATCATTAAAACTATCTCCTTCTTTAACAACTTTAATTTTCTCAAAATTAGAGGCACAAAAGACACTAGAAGTAGAAATGAAATGGACGGGTTTGGTTTTGCTTTGACAAGCCAATCTAAGAACTTCTTGTGTGCCTAAAACGTTAGCAGCTTTGAGTACGGAGTAAGGATAGATATGATGAACCCATGCGCCATTGTGATAAATAAGATCGATTGTTTGTGCTATTTCGTGGAAATTTTCTTGAGAAAGTCCTAAAAGTGGCTTAGATAAATCTCCTATTACTGGGACGATTCTAGAGCTAAAAGATTCTTGCCAAATCAAATAGGATTCCAGACATTTTTGCAGTTTATTTTTTCCTTCCTCAAGATTAGAAGCACGTACCAAACAATAAATATTGGCTTGGGTTTGTTGC
Organism: Hydrococcus rivularis NIES-593; assembly: GCF_001904635.1. Lineage (GTDB taxonomy): Bacteria > Cyanobacteriota > Cyanobacteriia > Cyanobacteriales > Microcystaceae > Hydrococcus > Hydrococcus rivularis. The sequence continues at coordinate 49,113 of NZ_MRCB01000025.1, read as the reverse complement.
AGAAGTTCGTAGAGTAAAAAAGCTCCTAGAAATCCGGTCGCTCCGGTCAAAAAGATTGAATTTGGATCGGTTGTTAGTTCGACTAAATTATTTTCTGGGAAAATTGTATCATCGAGAACGGCTTCAGCATTTAAATCTAAAATCGTTTCTTGACTCAATGTGTGGGACAATCCTGCTTTAAAAATTTGTTCTAAACTTTCGGCTAAACTTGCGATCGTAGGCGATTCAAAGAGAATCCGCAGAGGCATATCTACCCGAAAAGCTTCTCGAATTTTGACCATCAGTTGAGTGGTTAATAAAGAATGTCCTCCCAATTCAAAAAAGTTGTCATGAATGCCGATGTTTTCTACCCCTAAAATCTGAGTCCACAGATTAGCAAGAACTTTCTCTAATTCGGTGCGAGGTGCAATAAAGGTTTCCTCTAATTCGCGTTCTGGGATAGGTAAGGCATGGCGATCGATTTTTCCATTGGGTGTCAGCGGCAATGACTCCAACCAGACAAAGGCGGAGGGAACCATATAATTAGGCAATCGTTCTTGTAGGAAGCGTTTTAGAGTAACGTTAGAGCGATCGCTATTAGAAACGATATAAGCGACTAAACAGCTATTCCCGTACAAATCGTTTCGTACTAAAACCGCCGTCTCTCGCACGGTTGGGTGTTGTCTTAAAACTGCTTCAATTTCTCCTAATTCGACGCGAAAACCGCGAATTTTTACTTGATGGTCGGTACGACCGAGTAATTCAATGTTTCCGTCGCTTAAATAACGTCCCATGTCTCCCGTTTTATAAAGACGAGTTCCCGTGCTAAAAGGGTTGGGGATGAATTTTTGAGCGGTTAAATCTGCTCGATTGAGATATCCTCTAGCTAAACCCAAACCGCCGATATAGAGTTCGCCAATAACGCCAATGGGAACTGGCTGGAAGTAAGAGTCTAAGATATAAATTTGGGTATTGGTGAAAGGAGATCCAATCGGAACTAACTTTTCTGTAGGTACGACTGTCCCTGCTTCAAAATAAGAACTATCAATGGTTGCTTCGGTTAAACCAAAGGAGTTGATTAGTCGCGTCTGAGAACCGCAAAAGGTTCGGAATTGTTCGTACTCTTTCACGTACCAACTATCGGAACCGCAGATTAACAACCGCATGAAATCGAGACGCTGTTGGCTAGACTCTAAATATTGGATGAGGTTTCTTAGCACGACTGGCACGAATTCAGCACAGTCAACTTTTTCTCGAACCATTAATTGATAAAGTTGTTGGGGTTCGAGCAGTATTTCTTTTGGACAAAGAACGAGTTTACCGCCGGAACACAAAGCGCGAACTAAATCCCCAGCAAAAACATCGAATGAAAAACTCGCCATCTGTAAATGACTTGTGACTTCTCGCAGGCGATAAGCTTCTTCCCAGGCAAAATAAGCATTGACTAGATTACGATGACAAACCATTACGCCTTTTGCTTGACCTGTAGAACCGGAAGTATAAATTACATAAGCAAGGTTTTCTGGAGTAACTTCGCTGACGAGATTTTCTTTTTCTTGTTGGGCAATTTTGGGATCTTCTAGAGTAACGATCGCTGCTTGGTTAGTTGGCAATTGATTTGTTAGTTGAGTTTGGGTAACTAGCACGGAAACTTGAGCGTCGGCTAACATAAAAGCTAATCGCTCTTGAGGATAGGCGGGATCGAGAGGAAGATAAGCGCCACCTGCTTTAAGAATTCCTAAGACTCCCACGACTAAATCTAGGGAACGTTCCACACACAGTCCTACTAGCGTTTCTGGTTTAACGCCGAGCGATCGCAGGAAACGAGCGAGTTGATTTGCTTTAGCATTTAATTGCAAATATGTCAACTGTTCGCTTTCATAAACCACAGCGATCGCATTGGGTGTTAGTTTTACTTGTTGCTCGAATAGGGTATGGATGCAGCGATCGATTTTGGATTTTCGATTTTGAATTTTAGATTGGTTAAACTCTACAAGCAGTTGTTGGCGTTGGGAGTCGGTGAGGATTGGCAAGTCTGATATAGTGCGATCGCAATTAGTAACAATGCTTTCTAACAACGTCTGGAAATGTCCTAGCATTCGCGCGATCGTTGTAGCATCAAATAAATCGGTATTGTATTCTAACCACCCTATTAGTCCGCGATCGCTCTCGCTCATTGAAAGAGTCAGATCGAAATTCGCCGTTACACTCTCAACTGGCAAAGTATTTAAGGTTAGTCCTGGAAGTTCTAAAGCTTCCATTGGCGCATTTTGAAGGATAAACATGACTTGAAACAGCGAGCTATGACTTAAATCTCGCTCTGGTTTGATTTCTTCGACTAACTGCTCGAAAGGCAAGTCTTGATGGGCATAAGCGCCTAAAGTCACCTCGCGCACTCGTTTGAGAAGTTGGCGAAAACTGGGATTTCCTTGTAAATTGGTACGCAACACTAAGGTATTGACAAAAAAGCCAATTAACTCTTCGGTTTCTGTTCGATTGCGGTTGGCAATGGGAGTGCCGATCGCGATGTCTTGTTGCCCAGTGTAGCGATACAATAAGACTTTGAAGGCTGCTAGCAGGGTCATGAATAGCGTTACGCCTTCTTGTTGCGAGAGATCTTTTAAAGCTCTAGTTAAAGATTGGGATAGAATAAGCGATTGAATAGCACCGCGATCGCTTTGAATGGATGGACGCGGGCGATCGGTTGGCAACTCTAAAGCAGCAGGAGCATTACCTAACTGTTGTTTCCAGTAGTTGAGTTGGCTTTGTAAAACTTCTCCCTGTAACCATTTTCGCTGCCAGACGGCAAAATCTGCATACTGGATGGGGAAATCGGGAAGCGGCGAGGGTTGGCCAGCACAGAAAGCTTTATAGAGTATTACTAATTCTTGGATGAGGATGCCCGTTGACCAGGCATCAGAAATAATGTGATGCGTAGTAAATAAGACTATATAGTCGTCAGGCGCTAATCGCAGCAATTTAAAGCGTAATAAACAATCTTTTTCTAAATTAAAAGGTTTTTCTGCTTCTTCTCGCGCGATTCTTTGACTTTCTTCCTGTTGTTGGGTTGGCGGTAAAGCTTGTAAATCTATTACGGGTAAGTTTATAGGAGAATATTGACGAATAATTTGAACGGGTTGCCCGTTGATTTGAGTAAAATTAGTTCTTAAAGCTTCGTGTCGTTGCGCGATCGCGTTAATGCTTTTTGATAATGCTGGTACGTCGAGCGCTCCCGTCAAACGCACGGCGGTAGGAATGTTATAAGCATAACTATCCGGTTCTAGTTGAGCAAAAAACCAGAGTCGGGTTTGAGCAAATGAGAGAGGGAAAGTATTAGTATCTCTGTTTTGAGGTTCGATTTTTGTTGGCGAGATGTTTCCTTTTTGCTGGTTGAGTTTTTGCAAAAGGAGTTCGCGTTTTTCGGGGGAGAGATTTTCAATTCGTTTTAGCAGGTTACTCATGATTGTTTTTATCTCGCACAGAGGCGCAGAGGCACAGAGGAGAAGGGGAGAGGTTACGGTTAGTGACTTAGCTTTCTAATTCTGCGAGTGCTTGAGCGAGTATGTCTTCGTCTGCTTGTTGGGCGAGTTGTTGTGTTATTACTAAAGCTAAGTCTGCGATGGTGGGAGTTTCAAAGATTTGCTGGATGGACAGTTCGATTTGAAATATGTCGCGCAATCGAGAGATTAATTGAGTGACGAGCAAAGAATGTCCTCCTATGTCAAAAAAGTTATCGTGGATGCTAATGCGATCTCGTTTCAGGATTTCTGCCCAAATTTTGGCGATTTTCTCTTCGGTTGAGTTTCGAGGAGCAATATAATTTTCTGAGCTAGCGCTTGCTGGTTCTGGTAAGGCTTTTCTGTCTATTTTGCCATTGATGGTTAATGGAAAAGCGGTTAAGGAAACGATGTCTGAAGGAATCATGTAATCGGGTAGTTTTTGTTTGAGGTAATGGCAAAGGTTGTCGGAGAATTCTTGTTTGAGGACGATGTAAGCGACTAAACGGCGATCGCCTGGTGTGTCTTCACGTGCTATAACTACGGCATCTTTGACGTTAGGATGTTGAGACAGTAGCGTTTCTATCTCTCCGAGTTCGATACGAAAACCGCGAATTTTCACTTGGTTATCAATGCGTTCGAGAAATTCTAAATTGCCGTCGGATCGAAACACGACTAAATCGCCTGTTTTGTAAAGACGTTCGCCTGATTCGTTGCTGAAGGGGTTGGGGATAAATTTTTCGGCAGTGAGTTCGGGACGGTTTAGATAGCCTCTCGCTACTCCCGCACCGCCAATGTATAATTCTCCTGGCACTCCTATAGGTACTGGTTGCAGGTGACGATCTAAGACATAAAGTTGGGTATTCGCGATCGCACCTCCGATGGGAATGGAACCAGATTGAAGATAGTTTGTCGGGACTTGATAGATGCAGCAACCAACTACGGTTTCAGTTGGGCCGTATTCGTTAATTAACATCGTATTTGGGGCGAAATCCTGCCAAAAGGCGATTTGCTCAGTTGTAAGGTTTTCGCCGCCGATGATGAAAGCGTTAGTGCGATCGCTTGCTTCTTGGGGAGATAGTTGTTGACTGAGTAATTCTAGATGAGCGGGTGTAATTTTGATGAGGCTGAGATTAGATTTTTGACGTAATTTTTTCCAAAGTGCATCGATTCCCTGGTTTTCGGGAAGTAGTTCGACTCGATTTCCTACCACTAGCGGCGACAAGAGACTAGTAACGGTTAAATCGAAGGCAAGGGAAGAGTGAACTAAGGTTCCCGTCCCTTGTGCGACTGCATACGCCTGCGTACACCAGTTGAGATAATTAACCAAACCACGATGAGGAATTAAGGTTCCTTTGGGTTTGCCAGTTGAACCGGAGGTATAGATAACGTAGGCTAAATTATGTTCGTTGGTTTTGCTGACTAGGTTTTCTGTGCTTTGCCGAGCAATAATGTCCCAATCGATATCTAAGCAAATGATTTTGACTGTATCTGTGGGGATGTCTGCTGCTAAACTTTGTTGCGTCAACAGTAACGGCATCCGCGTATCTTCTAATATAAAAGCTTTGCGCTCCTGGGGATAAGTTGGATCGATCGCGACATAAGCACCCCCAGCTTTAAGAATGCCTAGGATACCTATTACCATTTCAAGCGATCGCGCTAAGCAAATTCCTACTAACACCTCCGCACCTACGCCTAATTTTTGTAGATAATGCGCTACTCGATTGGCACGGTTGTTTAATTCACGATAGGTTAATTGTTGGTTTTCGCAGATGACGGCAATATTATCGGGAGTGCGATCGCATTGTTCTTCAAACCAATGATGAATGCACTGATACGGTAAGTTTGCGGTTTTGGTGTTGTTGAATTCGATTAAAAGTTGCGATCGCTCTTTTGAACTGAGAAGATTTAAGCGATCGATTGTTGTTTCGGGGTTTTCAATCGCGCTGTTTAAAAGAGTTTCAAATTGTTCTGCTAGGCGTTGAATGTCTTCTTTAACAAAACGATTCGTGTCGTAATTAAATCCGACAGCGATCGCATTATCTAATTGACGAGTGCAGGAAAGTTTAATTTTAAAGCGATCGAAACAGACATAACATCGAGCGATCGATAAAGCTATGTCGGTAGCAATATATTTAGATGGTGCTTCTTCATACTCAAAACAAAATGGAAAGAAATCATCTTCTAATTCACTAACCTTTTCCCAGATAAAGCTTTCTTGATACTGAGATATTTCGTCTAAAACCTGGTTGATATTAACTAAAACATTGCTAAACTTTTGATTTGCCTCTAAAGAGCAAGAAAGTGGTAAGTATTTGGCGAATAATCCCAATGCTTCTTTCAGTTCTTCATAATTACGACCGTCAAAATTAGTACCGATAATTAAATCCGATTGTCCGGTAAGTCGCCAGAGCAAAATTTGCCAGCAAGTTAAAAGAAATGTTGAAACTGAAGTTTGATATTGTTGCGCGATTGCGTCTATTTTTCCGATTGGATCGGTATCGAACAATAAAGTAAGACAATCTGGATTAAAATTTGTTCTATCATTTATTCTAATTTCACTTGTTAGTTTACTAGTTTTAAGTTGAGAAAAATCTAATTGATTCCAATACTTGTGCGCTTCTTTTGCTTCTTTCGATTCTAGTAATTCGTTTTGCCATTGAGCGAGATCGGCATATTGTAATGGTTCGCCATCTAGTTCTTCTTCGTGCAAGCAAGAGTCATAACAATGACCGATTTCGCCAACTAAATTACTTAGAGTTATCGTATCTGCAATTAAAGCAGGCATATCTAAAAATAAAAGAGATTTTTCGGACGACAAAGTTACTAAAATTGTCTTTAACAAAAAATCTTTTTCTAGATTAAAATAATACTGTCTAGCATATTTAAACAAATCTTTTTCACAAAAATTACTTTCTTGAAAATATACTTTCGCACGATCGCGAATGGTTTGCAGGGGAATTTTTAAACCTTGAGACTGATGAAAATTAGTGCGTAGTATTTCATGGCGATCGCTAACTTTTTGTAAAGCTTCTCTTAAAATTTCTACTTGTAAATTTCCCTCGATAAGAATAGCGCATTGGGAACGATAAACAGCGCTATCTTGTTGAATCAACCAAAGACGCTTTTGCTGTGGAGAAAGTTGAAATCCTTGCATTTGTTCTAACATTATTTTCCCTCCCCTAAATCTTCAATATCTGCAAAACTCATCATGTCACCCATCGCAACTAATAATTGTCTTTCTCCCACAAAAGGATTGCGTCCGTGAGCGGTTAATAAATTATCTAGAACTAATACATCTCCTTTTTTCCAAGAAAAAGTTACTTCTAACTGTTGATATATATTACAAATTTCTTCCATTACCGAATCTTCAATAAAAGTGCCATCGCCGTAATAACAATTGCGAGGCAAATCTTCTGCTTGAAATGAAGATTTAAATAACTGGCGCGTTTGTTCGTCCAAACAAGCAGGATGCCAATGTTGCGCTTGAGTAAACCAGGTCATTTCTCCGGTTTTTGGATGTTTAACTGCGGCAGGACGAATAGAACGAGTTCTCAGGCGATTTTCCCGCCAATCAAAATCAATAAAAGCTTGTCGGCAGCGCGTTTCTACTTCTGCCTTATTGTTAGTTTGAAAAACTTTTTGCCAGTTGAGTCCCAATCGGTCACTATAGTTACGCAAGTACATGACTTTCTTTTTAAGAAATAGCTTTTTAATCTTAGGATTGAGTAACTCAAATACCTTGCGACTGTCAACAATTGGCGTTTCTCCTCCTTCTTGTGCTGGTTGACGACAGGCAAATAATATTTTTTGTGGGAAAAAATGGTTAAAAGAGTTTTCGTTATGCCATAACAATTTGCGATCGCTAGGATAAAAAACAGGCGTATAAACATTACCACTTACTGTTTCTCGCGGATGTTCGCCATTTTCATTGAAAAGTTCCGAACAAATCGCTAATCCAAATCGTTCAAAAACGGGTGCTGTGGTAATTTGGAAATCCCGAAGTAAAATAGCGCCATGTTTTAACAATTTGGCATCAATAAAGTCTCGGTTGGCGCAAGTCCATTCTGCTAAATCGAGATTTGCGATCGCGGGTTTGATAATTAAAGGTAAGGTTGCATTATTCTCTAGAAATTCTAAGGAAATTGCGGTTTCGGAGCGTACATCGACTGCTTTACGTTTGATGTTTTTAAATTCCAATTTTTTCATTCTGCCTCCTGAGTTGCTGTTGTGGCATTAATAAGCTTTCGTTTTACTTGGGTTAACTTTTGCTGAAATATTTCTTTCCTTTTCTGTTGTTGAATGAGTCGATTTTGCTTATCATTTTCGGTTAGTAACTCTAAAAGTTCGTTTAATGCGATTTGAGGATTTATTGCAATCTCTGATAAAAGCGTTTTATACTGTTTCGCGATCGCGCGAATGGTAGTAGCATCGAATAAATCGGTGTTATATTCCAAAGCACCATCTATTCCCTTCTCTGTCTCTGCTAACTCCAGCAATAAATCGAGTTGCGTTGTCTTTTTATTAATATTTAGATGAGTTGCCGTTAACCCCTTCAATTCCAGCGAGGAAGTTGGGGTATTTTCTAAAATAAATTTGACTTGAAAAAAAGGCGATCGATTTAATTCTCGTTTTGATTTGAGAGCATCGACTAGCGTATCAAAAGGGATATCTTGATGAGTATAAGCATCTAATGCCATCTCTCGCACTCTCAAAAGCAACTCAGCAAACGTAGGATTTCCTACAAAATTCGTCCGCAATACCAACTGATTGACGAAAAATCCGATTAATCCCAGGACTTCGGGTTGATTTCGATTTGCGATATCCGTACCGACGACGATATTATCTTGTTTGGCATACCAATGCAGCAGGGTTTGAAATGCTGCTAGCAAGATCATAAATAAGGTAATGCCTTTTGTTTTGTTTAAATTCTTCAGCTTATGGGTTAAAGACTCGTCTATGAATAAAGATTCTCTTGCACCGCAATAAGTTTGAACTTTTGGACGATCGCGATCGCGCGGTAGTTCTAAGATCGAAATATCGTTTAATTGCTGTTTCCAGTAAGCAAGTTGCGTCTCCAATTGTTCGCCTTGCAACCAATTTCTCTGCCAAACGGCAAAGTCAGCATACTGGATGGGTAAATCGGGAAGCGGCGAAGGATTCCCTAACGAGAAAGCTTCGTATAAAGCTTTAATTTCGCGAATCAGTACGCCTATCGACCAACCATCAGCAATAATATGATGCAAGGTTAATAATAATAGGTGTTCGGTTTCGCTGAGTTTTAATAAAGTAACCCGTATTAACGATCCTTTAGCTAAATTGAAAGAGTATTGTGACTCTTTTTGTGCTAATGCGATCGCTTCTATTTCTCTTCTGTTTGGAGTAAGTTGCTGTAAATCGATTATTAATACGTTAAAAGTGTCGCTAGAATGAATAATCTGACTCGGTTGACCCTCTACTAAAGCAAAATTCGTTTGCAAGATTTCATGACGCTTCACGACTTCTTTAAAGCTTTGTTCTAGTGCTGCAACGTCGAGTTTACCCATCAAGCGCACGGGTTGAAAGATATTAAAAGCAGTGTTTCCTGGTTGTAATTGGTCGAGAAACCACAACCGTTGTTGAGCAAACGAAAGAGGAAAAACGCCAGACTCTCGACTTTGGGATTTTATTTCTTTTTTGGGATTGAGACGTTGTAGTAAAAGCTTGCGTTTCTCTGGAGAAAGTGCCGCAATTCGTGTAGAAATATCGCTCATTTTTATCCTTAACTTATTTCTTTTCTTTTCATGAAATCAGAAATTTTACTTTCTCTCCTCTCTTTCTCTGTGCCTCTGTGCCTCTGTGCGAGATTTTAAAATTAACTCTTATGAGACAACTTAGTATGACTTATCGTAAGTTGGGTTATACCTATCGGCAGACTAACGCCAACGTACCTCAACTCAATTTACTTAAATTACTCCTTTTGTTTTGGTAAAGTCAGTATTTTTTGTGCTTCATCTTCAGATAGTTGCTCGATTTCTGCTAAAGCTTTAGCTAACATTTCCTCATCTTTTTGTTGTGTAATTTTTTGTACGATTGCAACCGCTAATTCGGCAACTGTAGGCGCATTAAAAAAGCTTTTATAAGGCAATTCTACGGCAAAAGTCTTACATAACCGAGCAACAAAGATAGTTGCAAATAAAGAATCACCTCCCAATTCAAAAAAGTTATCGTGTATTCCTACTCGTTCGATTCCTAATATTTCTTGCCAAATCTCAGCAATACTTTGCTCGATTTCATTGGTAGGAGCTACATAACCATTGCTCAAATGGGGGCGATCGCGATTCAATTTAGATACATCTTTTTGGGTTAATTGCTTTTCCTCTTCGGAATTATTTGAATAATTTTGTTCTGTGCGATTGCAAAAAGTTTGGGTTGAAACGATCGCTTGAGGCATCCCCTTACTCCCCAAAATTCGGCTAAAAGCTTCGATTCCCTCTTCATAACTCATTGCTGCTGTCAGTGTTTCTCCGGTAATCTCTTGGTGTCTCGCTTCGACAGCAACCGCCATACCAAGACCATTCCAACGATCCCAGTTAATCGAAATAACGTTTTTGCCTTCTTGGGAAGCGCTATAACGAGCAAAAGCATCGATAAACGCATTTTCAGCCGTATAATCGACCATTCCCGCCGTACCGATAAAAGAACTTAGCGAGGAACAAAGGACAAAGAAATCTAATTCGGCATCCTTAAACAGAGACTCTAATACGCGCGTCCCCGTTACTTTCGGTGCAAAAGCGCTGGCGATCGCATCTGGCGTTCTAAGTTGAATCGTACCGCCACCTGGCACTGCTGCGGCATGGATTACCCCATGAATGCAACCGAATTTTCGATATACTTGCGCGATCGCGGTTGACATTTGATTATAATCGGCAACATCAGCCCTTAAGATCGTTAATTCTGCGCCTAATGCTTCTAAATGCTGCAATTTAAGGATTTTCTGACTCGTATTATCTCCCTCATCATGAGTCGATAGCCATTCTTGCCAATGTTGGCGATTGCAAAAGCGCGATCGTCCAATTAAAATCAGTTTTGCGCGTACCGTCCTTGCTAAATAGTCTGCTAGCGCTAATCCAACGCCTCCCAATCCCCCTGTAATTAAATAGACTCCTTCTTGTCTCAAGGGGACATTTTCTGCAAAGGTTTTATCTAATCTGATGGGTTCGACAGTTTGTATCCAGCGATTTATCCCTCGATAGGCGATAGCGCGATCTGGAGAATAACTAGTAAATTCGGCTAATAATTGGTCAACCAGTCGATTTTCCGAGGTGAGAGCAACATCAATACTACGACAAGTAATATTTGGATATTCTAGTGGAATGACTCGCACTAAACCGAGTAATAGCGCTTTCTCTGGACAAAGTAATTCTGAATTTGTCACCTCCTGCATATTATTCGAGACGACATCAATTTGTATGGCATCGGTGAGATGTTGTTCGCCGATCGCTTGTGTTAGAAATAACAAGCTGTAGAAACTCGATATTTCTGTGTTTTTCGAGTCATTATTCGGCGTAACATTCCACAAATGGACGATTTTGTTAGGAATTGTTTGCTGTTTGCGTAGTTCTTTAAACAGCGTCTCGTAATCCTCTCGCTGTTGAGGAGAGATCTGATAATCGCGATCGCCATGACACGCGAACTGTTGGCCAATTTTTACAATAATGACATCTTGTTTTGCCATAACGAGCTTTTGGGCGATGTTCTCTCCTAAACCGCACTCATCAACGAATAGCAACCAAATATCACCAACTTTGCTAGAAAAGCGCTGAGGCGGTAGAGAACGTTTCCAAGAAGGAATATAAAACCAGTCGCTCAAATCGGGTTTTTGCTCGGATAAATTATGATTAGAAGCTTGCGCTAGCAAAACCTGTTCGCCAAAAGTCGCCGTTTCCGAGATGACATCTACTCGCTCAAAACCGCGCGATCGCAATGCTTCTTGCCACTGTTGTTCGGATAAAAACGGATTGCCTCGACTCCGTTGTCGATCTTCTAAAGGATTCATTAATAGAGCATCGGTAATGTCAAAATTCAATTGAGGTGCAACGATTTCCCACAAGATTAATAAACCCCCAGGCGCTAATAAAGAACGAACATTTTTGAGCGTTGTTTCGATATTCTTAGTGACGTGCAGCACGTTAACAGCTACTACGACATCAAAGCTATGATGGGAGAATCCTTGTTCGGTTGGGGGTTTTTCGATATCTAGGGAACGATATTCGACAAAAGGATAAGCGCTAAATTTCTGTTGAGCTTGCTTGAGAAACCAACCGCCTACATCGGTGAAAGTGTAGGTTGTTTGTGAAGGTAGGATGGGGAGCAATTCTGAGGTAGCAATTCCCTGTCCGCCTCCAATTTCTAAAATTCTCAGCCTTTTATCCGATGGTTGCGATCGCACTAACTCTTCGATGGTTGTCCGCATGATGCTTTTGAGATAGGCATTCAAAGGCAACTCAGCAGTTATCTCCTGGGTTTTGTTGCCTAGTTCGATAAATAATTCCAACGGTTCTTGTTTTCCCGTCAGTACAGATGCGAGGCGATCGCCAAAATGCTCGATTCCCGCTAACATTTGGGAAGATGCCCATTCATTTCTAATAGTCTTTAGATTCTCTTGAGAACAAGGGATAAAGTGACTAAAATTGTCGTTTTGGCGCTGTAATTGACCGCTTTCCACCAATACATCCAGCCAGCGACACAGCAATTGTCGATAGCGAGGCAGAATCCCAAAGCGATCGCATAATTCCTCAACAGAATATTTCTCAGAAGGATTCTCAAATGCTCCCAAACGTACGAGAGTTTGGTTAATATAAGCAACGCATAAACGATCCAAACATTGTTTGTTCTTGAGATAACTTTCTTTGTCGAGTTGCGAGATTTGGTTGCGAGATTGTTTTCGCGCCGCTTCTAGCAAAGAATCCCAAATGGATTGAGGTTGTTGCTGTTTTGGGGGTTCAATCCAGTAACGCTGACGCTCAAAAGGATAGGTTGGGAGAGGAATGCGATAATGTTTGCGATCGCCCCTAAAACCCGACCAATTAATATTAACTCCAGCCATCCAAAGACAACCCAAAGTATTGAGGAGAAAGGCTGAATCCGATTGTTGTTCTTGCGGATGGCGAATCGAAGTGAGGACTAAGCGATCGTCGCTTTGGTGTTGCTTGGCAAAGGTAGATAAAGTCCGTCCCGCCCCGACTTCTAATAAAATACGTTCTGGTTGCTTCATTAATTCTGCAATCCCCGCGCTAAAACGCACGGGTTGGCGCAGGTGTTTTGCCCAATAGTCGCGATCGCAAGCTTCGGCAGCAGTAATCCAAGTCCCGCTAACGTTAGAAATAAAAGGAAATTGGGGAGGATAAAGCTCTATTTGGCGCAACTGTTCTGTAAATGGCTCGATAATGGGTTCGACCATAGAAGAGTGAAAAGCGTGGGACGTATGCAAACGCCGACAAGGGATTTCTTGCGCCAGTAATTTTTGTTGCAATTGTTCTACTGCTGCGATCGTTCCCGAAACCACACAAGAAGACGGCGCGTTGATACCTGCAATAGATAATTCCGTCCCCAACCAAGGTTGAATCTCTGACTCAGAAAGTCGCACCGACAGCATCGCGCCTGCTGGTAGTTGTTGCATCAACTTTCCTCTAGCAGCGATTAGCGTCAAGGCATTTTCCAACGAGAAAACCCCTGCTAGGGTTGCAGCAACGTATTCGCCGATGCTGTGCCCGATCGCGGCTTCTGGTCGCACTCCCCAAGACATCCACAATTGCGACAGCGCGTATGCGATCGCAAATAAAGCTGGTTGGGTTATAAAGGTTTGGTTGAGTTGCTGTTGAGTATCTATCTCATCAGGGTAGACGATCTGGCGTATATCTAAATTTAAATGCGGTTTGAGGAGTTCGGCACAGCGATCGAACCAGTAAGTAAAAACGGGTTCGTTTTGATAGAGTTCCCGCCCCATATTGACGTACTGCGATCCTTGTCCGGGGAACATAAAAACCACAGGACGATGAGAGGATTGGCAAGATTGTGTCAAAATATTTTTAGGATCTCTAGATTTCAGTGCTTGCGCTGCATCCTCAAGATTTCGACAGACCAACATTCGACGATAATTAAAAGCTTTGCGACCGACTTGAAGCGTATAAGCCACATCTGCTAAATTCAACTCCGAATGCTTATCCAAATGTCGAGCTAAATTATCTGTAGCCGTCTCCAACGCCGATTCCGTTTTCGCGGAAAGCACTAATAGCTGCCAAGTTAGATTTTGGATTAATTCTCCTTGTCTCCTTGTCCCCTTGTCCCCTTGTCCCCTTGTCCCTCCTTCCTCTCTCTGCCCTCTGCGTCTCTGCGCCTCTGCGTGAAATTCTTCCAAAATGACATGAGCATTCGTACCCCCAATCCCAAAAGAACTAACCCCAGCACGGCGAGGAGTGCCATTCGTTTTCCATTCACTCAGTTGAGTATTAACGAAAAAAGGACTGTTGGCAAAATCGATTTGAGGATTAGGCTGCTCGAAATGCAAGCTAGGCGGTATCTGTTTGTGTTTTAACGCTAAGACAGTTTTGATTAAACCTGCTACTCCCGCCGCCGCGTCTAAATGCCCGATATTGGTTTTGAGCGATCCAATAGCACAAAAGCCTTTTTTCTGAGTCCCCCCTTGAAAAACTTCCCTCAAAGCGGCTATTTCGATGGGATCTCCTAGCGCGGTTCCCGTCCCGTGAGCTTCAATATAAGTAATCGTTTCGGGTTCGACCTCGGCGATGAGTTGCGCCGTTGCGATCGCCTTGGCTTGACCCTCAATTCTCGGCGCGGTATAACTTACTTTGAGAGAGCCATCGTTACTAGTAGCAGAACCTTTAATCACAGCATGAATCGTATCTCGATTGGCGATCGCATCTTCTAATCGCTTCAAAACGACAATACCGACTCCTTCACCGCCTACAATGCCACCTGCTTTAGCATCAAAGGCGCGACAATGACCGTCACGAGAGTGAATTCCGCCTTCTTTATAAAAATAGCCCGTTTTTCGAGACGCACTAATAGAAACGCCTCCCGCCAGCGCCAGATCGCATTCGCCATTAAGCAAGCTTTGACAGGCTAAATGAACGGCAACTAATGAAGTCGAGCAGGCGGTTTGTATGGTATAGCTAGCTCCGGTTAAATTGAGTTTGTAAGAGACGCGCGTCGCTAAATAATCTTTATCTCCCGCGATCGCGAGTTGATGAAAATCGACAGAATTAACAATATTTGGATTTAAATAAGCATTAAGTAAGTAACCGCTCAAACTAGAGCCAGCATAAACCCCAATCGAACCAGAATCGGTTTCCGAATTGTAACCCGCGTTTTCTAGCGCTTCCCAAGCACATTCCAAAAACAGGCGATGTTGCGGATCGGTAATTTCTGCTTCTTTGGGACTAAAACCAAAAAAGGCTGCGTCGAATAATTCGGCATCTTCTAATACTGCTCTTGCTTTGACGTAGTTGCGATCGCTGAGAACCGATTTATCGATTCCCTCAGCTAACAGTTCCTCATCGCTAAAAAACGAAACTGACTCCACGCCATTCTGTAAATTTTGCCAAAATTCCTCTAAATTTTTTGCCCCAGGGAAACGTCCTGCCAATCCAACGATCGCGATTTCCGAACCATTAGTATTCATAAGCTATTCCACATTTAATTTGCATATTAATTAAGCTAAAAATGAATTCAGGAGTAGAGACGCGATATATCGCGTCTTTACAGGAGTTCAGGATTAAATAGTCTACCTTGTCTCCCTTGTCTCCCTTGTCTCCCTTGTCTCCCTTGTCTCCCTTGTCCCTCTTGTCCCCCTTGTCCCCCTTGTCCCCCTTGTCTCTCCTACTTCCTCTCCCATCGATCTAATTTTTTCAAGGCGCTTTCTTTGTCGTGCTTTTCCAGATGCGATTTTTTCAGTTTGAATCTCGTCTACAGAAGAGGATTTTTCCTCGTTGGTTTGACTCAAAAATGCTGCCAAAGAACTAATTGTTGGATATCTAAATAAATCGAGCATTAATAAATCTTTCGGATAAATTTCGCGTAATTGGCTATAAATTCGAGCAAGCAACAAAGAATGTCCGCCAAGTTCAAAAAAGTTATCGTGAATGCCAATTTGTTCGAGATTGAGCGCTTTTTGCCATACTCCAGCCAGAGTTTTTTCGATCTCGGTTTGAGGCATTACGCAAGCAACTTCTAACTCTGGACGAAGGTTATCTGGTACGGGAAGCGATCGCCTGTCGAGTTTCCCATTGCGCAATAAAGGTAAAGCTTCGAGGATAATGAAGTGAGAAGGGATCGCGTAATCTGAGAGTCGTTCTTTGAGAAAACTGCGCAGTTGAGTTATTGTTATTTCTCGTTCTGAATGGGGACTGACATAAGCAATTAAACGTTTATCGCCTCGTTCTTCCCACACAATCGCACACTCGCGCACGTCGGGATGCTGGCTTAATATTGCCTCGATTTCGTCTGGTTCGATGCGAAAACCGCGTATTTTAATCTGGCGATCGCAGCGTCCGAGTAGTTGAATATTGCCATCATTAAGATAGCGAGCTAAATCGCCAGTTCGATACAGACGCGCTCCTACTTGCGTACTAAAAGGATTGGGAATAAACTTTTCGGCAGTTAGTTCTGCTCGATTGAGATAGCCTCGCGCCAGACAAACACCGCCAATATAAAGTTCGCCCGGTACGCCAATAGGTGTAGGATTTAAATGCTTATCGAGTATATAAACCTGTGTGTTGTCAATGGGACGACCGATAGGCACAAAAGAATATAATTGGTCGCTATTACTACTCGCTCGATAAATAGTTGCTCCGATTGTCGTTTCTGTGGTTCCGTAAGCGTTAATCCAGTCGATGCGATTCCCGACTAATTGTTTCCACAGCGCTAGTTTGTCAGAACGCGCTTGTTCGGTTCCGACGATGACTAAACGCAGCGTAGGAGGTAAGGGGGTTTTTGTGCGATCGAGTTCGGACACCCACTCATGCCAGTAAGCAGTCGGTAAATTAAGAACTGAGATCTTTTCTCGTTCTATAAACTCAAGAAAATCGCTAAAAACGATTAACGAATCCGGTTTGATAACAACTGTCGCGCCGCTCGACCAAGCTGAAAATAACTCTTCTGCTGCAACGTCGAAGCTCACAGAAGCAAATTGAAGAACGCGATCGCGATTTTGTAATTGATAGGCTTTAGCCGCAGCAAGACTATTATTGACTAAAGCTTGGTGCGTAACTAAAACTCCTTTGGGTGTCCCCGTCGAACCGGAAGTATAAATAATATAAGCAAGGTTTTTCTCGCTGACGTTGCTATCTAAATTCGCTTCGTCGCCATCTAAATCGATCGCCTGCAAACGCTCTTTGGTCAGCACCAGCAAAGGTTTTACATCCGCCAAAATTAGATTCAATCTTTCTGACGGATAAGCCGGATCTAGCGGCACGTAAGCGCCACCCGCTTTAAGAACGGCTAGAATCGCGATCGCCATCTCTAATCCTTTCTCCAAACAGATCCCCACTGGAACATCGGCTTTTACACCCAGAGAGCGCAAGTAACGCGCTAGTTGATTTGCAACAGCATTTAATTGCCAATAAGTCAAGGTTTTATTGGTAAAAGTTACTGCGATCGCATCGGGGGTTTGCCTTACTTGTTCTTCAAATAAGCTGTGTATGCAAGGATCGATTTTGGATTTTGGCGCTGCTCGGACGCCGATGCTCCTCCCGCTTCGCTGTCGCTCGCGGAGCGTGCGCGTCGGTCGCTTGCTGAGTGCGCGGCGGTTTTGGATTTTGGATTGATTAAACTCGACCAATAATAAATGTCGTTCGGCTTCTGTAAGAATCGGTAACTCGGAAATTCGTCGTTTGGGGGTAGCGACAATACTTGAGAGTAATGTCTCAAAATGCTCCAGCATCCGAGCGATCGTAGCTGTATCGAACAAATCGGTACTGTATTCTAATGACCCATAGATTCCCTGCGTTCCTTCTGCGACAACCAAGCTTAAATCGAACTGCGCCGTCTCTTTTGGGATATTTAATGGACTGTAAGTAAGCTCCGCAAGCTCAAAATTACGCAACGGTGCGTTTTGAAAGGCAAACATGACTTGGAACAGGGGATGATGGCTCAGATCCCGTTGCGGTTGCAATTCTTCAACCAATACCTCGAAAGGCACGTCCTGACGAGCATAAGCGCCTAAAGTCACCTCGCGCACTCGTCCCAAAAGTTCGCGAAAACTGGGATCGCCTTCTAAATTAGTACGCAACACTAAAGTATTGACAAAAAAGCCAATTAACCCTTCAATTTCGGCTCGGTTGCGGTTGGCGATCGCAGAGCCGACTATAATATCTTCTTGTTCGGTATAGCGATACAACAGGACTTTAAAAGCTGCCAACAAGGTCATAAACAGGGTTGTCCCTTCCTGACGGCTTAAAGCGTTTAGTTCTTGAGATAATTCGGATGAGAGGGAAAAGGATTGAGTAGCGCCGCGAAAACTCGGTACTTGGGGACGCGGGCGATCGCTTGGCAACTGTAAGATCGGTAAAGTACCGCCTAGTTGCTTTCTCCAGTAATTGAGTTGTGTTTCCAAGACCTCTCCTTGTAACCACTGTCGCTGCCAGAGAGCAAAATCGGCATACTGGATGGGAAGTTCGGGTAATGCAAAACCTCGATAGAGCGCCATCAACTCTTCTAGCAGCACTCCCAGCGACCAACCATCTGAGATGATATGGTGCATGGTTAGTAGAATTGCGTGTTCCGTCTCTTCTAACTGCAATAGAGTGACTCGTAGGAGTGGAAGGCGATCCAGTTGAAATTGCTGTGCGTGCGCGAGCGCCATTCGCTGTATTTCTGCTTCCTTTTGCGTTTGGGAAAGCTGTTGCAAATCCACCACAGGAATTTCTAGCGTCAAAGTCGGCGCAATCTCTTGTACGGGTTGTTCTTCTACCGTAGTAAAAGTGGTGCGTAAGATTTCATGGCGGCGTACAATTTCGTTGAAGCTTTTTTGTAAAAGCGCGACATTGAGCTTACCTTTTAAGATCGCGGCAGTAGATATGTTGTAAGCGGCGGAACTTTCTGGTTGTAATTGCTCTAAAAACCAGAGTCGCTGTTGGGCAAAAGAAAGCGGGATGGGGGTTTGGCGCTCGCGTCGAGGTAAAATTTTAGACGGCTTGGTTGCTGCTTCTTGCTGTAAAGCTTTTAGCAGGCGCGATCGCTGTTGGGGAGAGAGATTTTGTAACCGTTGTAGGCGATCGCTAGTCATCGGCAAACCTCCTCATCGTTAGTAGGTATTTGGGCGGCAATTTTAAGCTGGTCTTCTAAAACTGCGTCGATATCGCTTTCGGTGGTAAGCGGGTTAGCAAGGACGGCACGCAAAGCAATAGTCGGTCTTCCGTCGATTTCGATAGTTGTGCGAGAAACGAAAGTTCTACCCGTCTGAAGCTGAAGACTTTGCAAGCATTCGTTAAATCGATCGAGCTTTTGGTTATCTAATTCTGTTATTTGTCCCGCAGCTACTTTTTGTCTCCAAGGCTGAGGAATATAGCGATATAAAAGAATATTAATTTCTGGTGCGACCAACAATTCAAATTCAGCTTGTTTGCGAATGCAGTCTGCCATGTATCGAGCTTTGCGGATACCTTCATCAATTAAAAATTCATACCCTTTTTTCCCGATAATTTTTAGGGCTGCTTGTAAAAATAAAACCATACCCGGACGAGAACCTTCTAGGGCGCGCTTTCCCAAATCGATTGAATCTTTGCGGATGGTATAGGGAGCGCATTTTTCAATATTCTTTGCCAGGTAGGGATTGCGGAATAAAACCATGCCAATACCCATCGGTAAATACAGTTGTTTGTGTCCGTCGATAGTGACTGAATCCGCCATTTCGATACCAGCCAGTTTTTCTCGGTGTTGGGGAGAAAATATAACTGGCCCTCCCCAAGCTGCATCGACATGAAAATGAATGTTAGCTTCTTGGGCAATTTCTGCCATTTCTAAGAGTGGATCGATCGCGCCGCAATCGGTAGTTCCAGCAATGCCTACTAAAGCGATAATTCGTTGACCGCGATCGCGACAGGTTTGAATCGCTTGTCGTAGTGCCGATAAATTTAAACGTCGATCGCGATCGACGGGAAGTTTAATTAAACTCTTCTCGCCGATGCCTAACAATCCCGCTGCCTTATCAAAAGAATAGTGCATTAGCTGCGAGCCAATAATCGCCGCGCCTTCGCATCCATAAGCATTAAATGCAGCCGTCAGACCTTCGTTTTCGATGCCTGTAAACCCTTCTTTTGAACCTAAGACAAAGTTACGAGCGCACCAAAGGGCGGTAAGATTGGCAAGCGTACCGCCAGTAGTCAGCACGCCGAGCGTACTTTCGTTTTTTTGGATGTGAGTTTGATAAAAATCCTCAGCAAAATCGTAAATAGAGCGGTGAATCGTTCCCAAAACCTGACGCTCCAACAAGCTAAAAGATTTTGAGGTTTCCATCTTGACGACGTTTTGATTGAGCGCAGTCATCAGCTTCCCTAGAGGACGAACGAAATAGGGAAGTGCGGAAGTCATGTGACCGATATAGCGAGGCGAATAAGTATTAATGGAGTGTAAAACTACATTTTCCGTTAAATCCTTTAAATAGCTGCTGAGATCGGAAGTTTCTGCCGAAATTTGACTTTCTCTAAATTGTTCGACAATCGAACCGAGATCGAGATTGGTACTGATGCGATCGCGCCTTAAGAATTCCTCGGCGATCGCGTCAATTTCTCTTTCGATCGACAAGGCGCGATCCGAGCTAGAGAATAGTTCCAGAATGCAGTCTTCTATGCAGTTGTGTCTATCTAATTGCGCGATCTCTTCTTTCATTTAATGCACCTTTAGTTGGATTAATTCCGCTCTGTAGGGGCGCATGGCGTGCGCCCTCCCTCCTCTTAATTAAGGTGAGGAGTTTCCTTAGTTAGGGGGGCGAAAACTCGTTGTTAACTTGCTCTAGGCGATCGAGCATGGCATCGAAATCGACCGAATCGGCATTAAGCAGGATCGCTTCTTCCACCTTTTGAGCCAAACTGCTAATAGTAGGAGCGATAAACAAATCTTGTAACGATAACTCCACTCCAAAACTGTCACCGATGCGCGACATCAACTGTGTCGCCAACAAGGAATGACCGCCGAGAGCAAAAAAGTTATCTTCAATTCCAACTCGATCGACACCCAAAACACGACTCCAAATCTGCACGAGTTCTATTTCAGTGAATGACTGAGGCGCTACAAAAATGTTTTCTTGCTCTGGGCGATCGCGATCTGGCGCGGGTAAATCTCGACGGTTTACCTTACCATTTGGCAATAGCGGTAGTCGATCAAGAAACACAAAAGCAGTAGGAATAGCGTACTCTGGTAACATCCTTTGAAGGAAACGACGCAGATCGCTCGCATGAATCTTTGATTCTGAAACCACATAAGCGACAATTTGCTGTTGGGGGCGATCTTCCCGTATCGATACGACGGTTTCTTTTATTTCTCGATGTTTAACTAATGCTGCTTCAATTTCTCCTAGCTCGATGCGGTTTCCGCGAATCTTGACTTGGTTATCGATGCGTCCTAAGTATTCTAAATTGCCATCGTCTGAGAAACGAGCTAAATCTCCAGTCCAATAAAGTCGCGCTCCTGGTACATCGCTAAAGGGATTGGGGATAAACCTTTCTGCTGTGAGATCGGAGCGATACAGATAACCTCTCGCTAGATTTTCGCCGCCGATATACAGTTGACCTCTAACGCCAATGGGGACGGGTTGTAGGTTCTCGTCTAATAGATAAACTTGCGTATTGGCGATCGCTCGACCGATACTAACACAAGAATTTTGTTCGCTCAGATCGCAACAAGTCACATCAGCAGATACCTCGGAAGAACCATATAAATTTAAGAGGGTACTTTGTGGCATCGCCTGTTGGAATCTTTGCCATAGTTCTAAAGAAATTGCTTCTCCACTCGTTACCCACAAATTTAGATGGGGAAGTCGTTCTTGTAGGTTTGTGTCTGCATCCAAAAGGGCACGTAGCAAGGAAGGGACGAGAACGATTCTAGTGACTTTATAGCGGGCGAGGGTGGCGATTAATTGCGGCGGATCTTTGACAACTTTGTCGGGAATAATCGCGATCGCAACACCTTTGAGTAATGCCCCAAAAATCTCCCAAACGGAATCGACAAAACCTAAAGAGGTTTTCTGACAACAAATTTCTCCTGCTGTAAAAGGATAGGTTTGCCACATCCACTCAAAGCGGTTGACAGCGCCTCGATGCAAACCCAAGACAGCTTTGGGCGTTCCCGTCGAACCGGAGGTATAAATAGCATATAGGGCGTTATTTAGAGTAGTTCGATTGACTGGATTATCTTGTTTTTCGCGAGCGATCGCCTCTTCATCTTTATCTAGATAAACGATCTTTGCTTTGCATTCGGGAATGGCAACTAAGTTTTGTCGCGTCAGCAAGATCGGCACTTGGGAGTCTTGTAACATAAATGCCAGCCGATCTGGGGGAGAATAGGGATCTAGGGGCACGTATGCGCCGCCTGCTTTCAGGATGCCGAGTAGTGCGATTATTGTTAGGGGAGATCGCTCCAAACAAACGCCAACTAACATTTCTGGTTTGACTCCTAGCGTTTGCAAGTAATGTGCCAGTTGATTTGCTTTATTGTTAAGTTCTCGATAGGTTATTTGTTCTGACTCGAATATTACTGCTATTTCATCGGGAGTTTGTTTTACTTGTTGCTCGAATAGAATATGGATACATTGTTTTTTGGATTTTGGATATCCTTGTTGTCGTTGGAAAGACAGGGCGGTTTCATTCGTTGCGTAATCCGCCGGGAAATCAATTTCCCTGCTCACATCTAAAGTCGGTTTAAACGAAGTCAGAGGAGGCTCCGCCGTCTCACGGCGGAGTATCTCTGACCGACTTCTTTTATTAGCCAAGGAATTAATTCCTTGGCGGATTGAGGGATTTTGGATTTTGGATTGATTAAACTCGACTAATAATTGCTCTCGTTCCGCTTCTGTCAAGATGGGTAAAGTGGCGATCTCTCGCTCCGGTGTAGTAACAATGCCAGAAAGTAGGATCTGGAAATGCTCTAACATCCGCGCGATCGCATTTGCCTCAAACAAGTCGGTACTATATTCCAAACTTGCTGTCAGTCCATCGTCTGTATCGACTAGATAAAGCGTCAGATCGAACTTAGTCGCTCCCGTTTCGCTATCGAGAGGTTGCACAATTAAATCTGGCAACTCTAGAGGCGGCATTGGGGCATTTTCTAAAACGAACATAACTTGAAATAACGGCGCGCGACTGGTGTCTCGTTCCAATTGCAATTCTGATACCAATTTTTCAAAAGGTAAATCTTGATGGGTGTAAGCTTCCAAAGTGACTTCGCGTATCCGTTGCAGCAATTCTAGAAAACTGAGATTTCCCGATAGATGAGTTCGCAAAACCAAGGTATTAATAAAAAATCCGATGAGATTTTCAATCTCTTGTCTGTTGCGATTGGCGATCGGCGAACCGACTATAATATCTTCCTGACCCGTATAACGATAAAGTAACGTCTTAAATGCTGCCAAGAGAGTCATAAAAAGCGTTACTCCCTGTTTTTGACTCAACGCCTTAATTGACTCGGCGAGAGTCTTGGAAATTAGGATAGATTGCGTCGCACCTTGGAAAGATTGTACTGCTGGACGCGATGGCGTCGGCAATTCCAAAACCGAAGGGTCGCTCAATTGCTTTCTCCAGTAAGCGAGTTGGGTTTCTAGGACGGTTCCTTGCAACCAATTTTGCTGCCATAAAGCAAAGTCTGCATACTGGATGGGCAATTCGGGTAGTGGCGAAGGTTTTCCCTCACAAAAAGCGTTATAAAGTGCCGCAACTTCCCGCACGAGGATGCCTGTTGACCAACCATCTGAGACAATATGGTGCATGGAAAATAACAATACGTTTTCTTGTTGAGAAAGTCGCAATAATGTTAGGCGCAGGAGAGGATCGCGGACTAAATCGAAGCCTTTTCGCGCTTCTTGGGCAGCTAAATGCTGTACTTCGATTTCTCGCTCCGATTCGGTTAAATGCTGTAAATCGATGACGGGTAGGCTAAGTTTAAAAGGCGCTGCGATTTTTTGGCAGGGTTTTCCTTGTTGGCTAACAAAATTGGTGCGTAACGCTTCGTGGCGGCGCACGATTTCGTTAAGACTATTGAGTAGTGCTGTTACGTTGAGTTTTCCACTAAAACGAATCGCTCTAGAAAGATTATAAGCACTGCTAGGATTAAGCTGTTCTAGAAACCAAAGTCTTTGTTGAGCAAAAGATAGGGGCAATTCTCGATCGCGTTTGCTTCTAACAATTGCTGGCACTTCTAAATCTTTTCCCGCCTTCATTGCGGTTTCGATTTGCTTACCTAATTCCACTACTGTCGGCATCTCAAACAGTTGGCGCAGCGATAGTTCTACTTTAAAAGCTTTACGCAAACGAGAGATGACTTGAGTTGCTAGCAGCGAATGTCCGCCTAAAGCAAAGAAGTCGTCGTAAATATTTACTTGCTTGAGATTGAGAATTTCAGCCCAAATACTTGCAATAACTTCCTCGACTGGGTTGCGAGGTGGAACGAAATTGTTAGATAATTCATCGCGATCGGGTAAAGCATTGCGATCGACTTTACCATTAGCAGTTAATGGAAGTGCCTTAAGCGCGATAAAGGCAGATGGCACCATATATTCAGGTAATTTCTCTTGCAAGAAGTGGCGTAGATCTTCTACAAGCGTGTTTTGAGCTTGTTTTGGGACTACATAAGCTACTAAGCGTTGTTCTTCTTTTACTACCACTACCGCCTGTTGTACTTGTGCGTGTTGGCACAATACCGCCTCAATCTCTTCTAATTCGATGCGAAAACCGCGTATTTTTATCTGACGGTCAACTCGTCCTAAAAACTCGATATTTCCATCGGGTAAATAACGCGCTAAATCTCCCGTTCTATACAGTTTTGCTCCCGCTTGAAAAGGATTGTCCAGAAATCGCTCTTGGGTTAACTGTGGCGCATTTAAATAGCCGCGAGCTAATCCCGCTCCCGCAATGTAAAGCTCGCCTGGTACGCCTATCGGCACGGGTTGCAGGCGAGCGCACAACACATAAACTTGCATATTAGCTAAAGGACGACCGAGGGGAACGGTTTCAGCGATGGAACGCTCTTTAACTGGATAAGTCAACACTCCCACTGTCGTTTCTGTGGGGCCATAGTGATTGAGGATGCGACATGACGATTGTTGTTGAATTTGTTCGATTAAATCCCAATTCGCCGTTTCTCCTCCCAAAACGAGTAACTGTTTGGGTAATATCGCTTTAGCATCGACAGATGCTATCAATGCTGCAAGATGAGAAGGTACAATCTTGAGACAGTCGATCCCGTGTCGTTGAAAATAATCTGCTAGCGCTTCTGCATCGGTGGCGCGTTGTTGCGAAATGATGTGGAGACAACCACCAGTACATAAGGCTGGAAAAATCGCAGTATTGCCCAAATCGGCGGAGAAAGTGGAAACAGTGGCATAACTCGCACCAGTTGGTAAAGCGAGTTTTTCTTGGATACTGTAGAGATAGTTCGTTAGTTGTCGATGTTCGATCGCGACTCCTTTGGGTTTGCCTGTGGAACCGGAGGTAAATATTATATAAACGAGGTTGTCACTCTTTACTAAAGCGTTTGGATTGGTTGTTTCCTGTTTGTCAATTATTTCTCGATTTTTGTCTAAACAAACTAAACGAGCGTTGCTTTCTGGCAGTTTTTCAATTAAGGTTTGTTGGGTCAAGATTACTGAGATTTGTGCATCTTGTAACCGCGTGGCTAAAGCTTCTTTAGGCAAGGATAAATCTAAAGATAAATAAGCTCCACCTGCTTTGAGAATGCCAAGAATACTAACAATTGTATCGAGCGATCGCTCCAAACCAATTCCTACGATTGTTTCCGCTCCAACTCCTAACAATTGTAAATAGCGAGCAAGTTTATTTGCTTTACAATTTAGTTCTTCATAAGTGAGTTTTTTTTCTTCAAAAACAACGGCAATGTTATTAGGTGTTTTCTTTACTTGTTCTTCAAAAATTTGGTAAATACACTTATCAATCGGAAAATCGGTTTGAGTGTCGTTCCATTCTACTAATAACTGTTTGCGATCGCTCTTGTTTAGGATTTCTAAATCTGCGATCGGCTTTGCCGCTCCCCGGAGGGGAATCGCGATCGTTTGATTTTCTATAACACTCGTTAATAATGTTTCAAATTGTCTGGCTAGGCGTTGAATATCTTCACAAATAAAGCAATTAGTATCGTAATCAAATTCTATGATTAAATCATCTTGTTTTTGAATGCAAGTTAGGTTTATTTTAAATGATTCGATACAAGTATAATGTTGGATTAATTCAAAAAATACATCATTTTTTAAGTATTTTTGAGGATATTTAACAAACTCAAAACCAATAGGAAATTTGATTTCTCGCTCAAAATAATCTTGCCATTCTTCGACTTCATTTATGATAGTTTGAGTTTTTTCTAAAAGTTCTGAAAAGCTTAGATCGGCATTCAACTGACAGGAAATAGGTAGATACTTAACAAATAAGCCTAGTGTGTTCTGTAATTCTTCATATTCTCTATTATCGTAAGCTTTAGCGATAATAATTTCTGAGTGTCTAGTCAATCGCCACAGCAGAACTTGCCAACAAACTAGTAACAATACATCAAGAGAGATATTGTAATTTTGTGCTAATTCTTTTGACTTTGTCGTTATATCGGATGCGATTACGCTCCGCGTATTATCAAATGCGATCGCGACACTAAAGCTTTCCAATTTTAAGTTATTATTTATATTAATTTTACGTTCAAAAGGTAACTTCAGTTTATTAATTGCTGAAAAATCTTGATGCCAACAATTCTTTCCTGTTTCTGCTTCTTTGTCTTCTAATAATTGATTTTGCCATTCTGCAAATTGAATGTATTGTACGATTTCTTCAGAAGTATTTATTCCACTATCAGAATAAGCTTGCCCAATTTCCTTAACGAGATTATTGAGAGTCCAGGTATCAGCACAAAGAGCAGGTACGTTAACGAGTAAAATATGTTTGTCAATTGATAGTTTGATTAAATCTAAAGCTAAGCTATTTCCTTTTTCTAGATCGAATTGACGTTCTCTTGTCTTTTGAAATAACAAATTAATAGTATTTTGTTGCTCTCGGTCATCGAAATCGCACAAATCGATTTCTTCCCAAAAAAGATTGCAATTGTCCTCCACCACCATAACCGGAATTTTCATTCCTTCAAGACGGCGAAAACTGGTGCGAAGAATTTCATGTTTGGCGATGACTTTTTGTAGGGCAGTTTTTAAAATTTCTGCTTGAAGATTGCCTTGGATGAGAATAGCAGCTTGTACATTGTAAACAGAACTATCTGCTTGCAATAACCAAAGGCGTTTTTGTTGAGGAGAAAGCCGAAAACCTTGAATTGTTTCTGTCATTTGTTTTTTGTCATCGGTCATTGGTCATTTGTCCTTTACCCGCAAAAGTTCTAAAATTCTCAAACTATCTCAATAAAATTGCCTATTCACTGTTCCCTATTACCTCATCTTCGCAAGTCATTTAAAAGCGTGACAACTTATTAGTTAACAGTAACCATTTCACCCATTGCAACGACAATTTTGCGGGGTTCGATATAGGGATTGCGCCCGTGAGCCGCTAGCATATTATCAAGCATCAAAATATCGTCTTTTTGCCAAGGAAAACTAACTGTTGCTTGTTGATAAATAGCTTGAATTTGAGTCATAACCGAATCCTCAATAGTGGAACCATCGCCGTAGTAAACATTGCGCGGTAATTTATCCTCGCCAAACAAAGATAGCAGCGATTCTCTAACTTCCAAATCCAAACAGGATATGTGGTGTAACTGTAACTGATTGAAAAATACTAATTCATTGGTTTTGGGATGTTTTGCGATCGCCCGACTGAGTTTGCGAGTTCTCAAACCGCCATCAGGAAGCCATTCACACGCGATCGCAGCTTGACGGCAATAGTCTTCTACTTCTGTTTTATCCTGGGTATGGAAAAACTCTTGCCAGCTTACATCTAATCCTTCAGTGTAGTTGCGAACGTATAGTAATTGCTTGGCGAGGAACTTTTCGCGCAGGTTAGGATCGAGGAGGTGATAGAGTTTACGACAGTCTACAATCGGAGTCTCGCCGCCTTTAGCTGCTGGTTGAACGCAGAAAAACCAAATCTTTAATGGAAAACGATGTAAATGCGAGCTTTCGTTGTGGAATAGGATAGCTTTGTCGGGTGGATAAGGAGTCGAACCATAAACTTTTCCTCCTATTCTTTCGCGCGGTAAATCGCCGTATTCGCCGAATAATTCAGGACAAATTGCTTGAGCGAATTGTTCAAAATCAGGGATAGAATCTAGTGGAAAATCTCGAAATAGAATTGCTCCGTGTTTTAACAGTTGTGTCTCAATCAATTCTCGATTGTTTTTCGCCCACGCGATCGCGTCAATCTCACTAACCCTTGGTTGAATAACTAATGGGAAAGTCTGTCCTGGTTGGAGATAATCTAAATTAACTAACTGTCCCGACGAGAGACTAATCGCTTTGGGAGCAATGTTAACGAACTTGGCACGCTTAAAAGCTTTTTGCTCTTTTTGTTGCATTGCTTGTTGTTGTCTTTCTGCTAGGGGTAGTATTTCTAAATCATTTATTCGCGCATCGGGATGAGTGACGATGCTTTCGAGTAACGTCTCGAAGTGAGTCGTCATGCGAGCGATCGCGCTAGCATCAAACAAATCTGTACTGTAGTTCCAAGTACCGACTATTCCCCCATCGGTTTCTTCCATGAATAGGGCGAGATCGAATTTCGTCGTATAGGAGGGAATCGCTACGTTTTGTATCGTAAGTCCCAAAAGCGATCGCGCTGGCATTGGCGCATTCTGCATGACGAAAAGAACTTGGAATAATGGCGTAGGTTGTAATTTTCGTTCCGGTTGCAATTCTTCTACCAGCTTGGCGAAGGGTAAATCTTGATGGGCGTATGCACCCAAAGCAACCTCGCGCACGCGATTTAGTAATTCTCTAAAACTGGGATTGCCCGACAAATCAGTACGCAAAACTAGCAAATTGATAAAGAAACCAATTAATCCTTCAGTTTCAGTGCGGTTGCGGTTAGCAACATCGGTTCCAACGATGATATCGTCCTGTTTGGTATAGCGGTGCAGCAGTGTTTGAAATGCTGCTAGCAATGTCATAAACAACGTGACATTTTCTTGGTGCGAAAGATTTTGTAGCGCTTGAGAAAGATTTGCTCCCAATGTAAAAGAATAGTCTGCGCCTCGAAAACTCGGAACTTGGGGGCGAGGACAAGAGATTGGTAAATTCAACCTGGGAAGACTGCCTTTAAGTTGTTGCTTCCAGTAAGAAAGCTGGGATTCTAAAACTTCTCCTTGCAACCATTGCCTTTGCCAAACGGCGAAGTCGCCATATTGAATCGGGAGTTGGGGTAAGGTTGCGGTTTTTCCCGTACAAAAAGCTTCGTAGAAAGTCGTTAACTCTCGAATTAAAACCCCCATCGACCAACCATCAGCAATGATGTGGTGCATTGAAAAAAGCATCAGATGCTCGGTTTCTTCGATTTTGAGCAGCGTTACCCGCAATAGCGATTCTTTGCTCAGATCGAATGGGCGTTCTTGTTCTGCGGTAATTAGCTGCTGGCGATCGCGCTTTTGCAGTTCGATAACAGGCAAGTTGAACGTTAGAGTCGGCGCGATCGCTTGTACGGGGCGATCGTCCACTACCGCAAACGTGGTGCGCAAGCTTTCATGACGCTGTACGATCGCGTTAAATGCTCGTTCTAACGCCGATACATTAAGCGTCCCAGACAATCGAACCACACCAAAAATATTGTAAGTAGGGTTGCCCGGTTCTAGTTGGTCGATAAACCAAAGTCGTTCTTGAGCAAAAGAAAGGGGAAAATAGTTAACACCAGCTTGGCGAGGAAGGCGAGGAATTGTCTGCTTTTTGACAACATCTTTATCCTTATTCATCAGCTTCAACTCAAGCAATGCTAACTTCTCTGGCGAGAGTTGGTCGATTAGCGCTTGTAACTCGCTGTTTTTTTCTTGACTTTTAGCACTCTCTCTGCGCCTCTGCGCCTCTGCGTGAGAATCAAACAACCCTTTTGAATACAACATAACATTAGAAACAACTGCCTCGATCGCCTGACAAACCTCAGTCACCGGATCGATCCCTACAAATCTACCTGCCAATTCTTGACAGCGTTTTATAACAGCAGGATCGAGCATTTGTTGTAAACTCTGCGCGATCGCGTCTGGTTTCCATTGCGGTTGTGCAAAACACTCGCCAACTCCCAGATAATTCAAGCAAGAACCCGTATAAAGGCGATCGGCACCGATTCCTAACACTAATTGCGGTACGCCAGCAACTAACGCCTGTCCGCTAGTCACCAGTCCGCCGTGATGGATAATTGCCCCTATGTTTGGCAAGCAGTTTGCCAGCGACGGTAAATATTCGACCCACTTAACCTTATTGGGAAGGTTTTTTGGTACTAAGTGTTTATGTTTTGTCACCACCAAACCCGAACGATCTAAAAGACGACAAGCTTCTACACTGACAGCAAAAAATTGCTCTCCTGCAAGTGCAGTTGTACCCCCTGTAATGAGAATGGGAGATTGTTCTCGATCTAAGAATTGAGGAATGTTAGTAGTGGTTTCATCGTGCCAAATAAAACCAGGTTGTAACACTTCTGGCGATCGCTCGTTAGGAGGAACAAACCAATCGGGCCACAGTCCTATCGTTTTTTCAGGAGAATTTCTCAGCCACTCTTTCCAATCGGTTATCGGTGATAAGCCGATTTTTGCGCCAATTCGATTGATTTCGTCGCTTAATACCGATTCAATTAATTCCTCAACTAATGACATGGTAGAAAGATGGCTCGGCGAAGACATCACTGTCACTAAGGGAATATTGAGCTTTTGGGCGGCAAAACGAGCAGCAATACCTGGGGTCGATCGCGCTACTATAACTGTATCTTGTAGGTGCGATCGCTCGGCAATTAAACGATATTCTGAGATAACTTTGGGCAAAACATATCGCTGATAAATCGTCAAAAAACCTTGCGGACTATTAAACAAATGTCCGTCACTAGTAAATCGTTCAAACTCATCAGGAGTATCTAGAGCGATAAAATCTAAACCAGCTTGCGCGACGGCATCTTGGAAAGAGCAATTAGTTATTAAAGTAACCTTGTGACCTCGCGCTTTTAGTGCAGTGCCGATTTTAATAAACGGATACACTTCCCCATGCGACCAATGCGTTGTTAAGAGTATGTTTGCCATTAACTTTCTCCTGAAACTCGATTAACCGCTATCAGCGCTTCCTCGTCCGATAGTTCGCCTAATTCTTCTAAAAAAGAGGCAATTTCTTCATCATCTTGCCCTTCAAGTTGGTACTGTCTGATAACTTTCGCTAACTCAGCGATAGTAAATCCCACAGTAAAGATCGATTTTAGGGGTAGCTCTACCTCGAAGTAGCTGCGAATGCGAGATAGTAGTCGAGTTGCTAAGAGTGAATGTCCTCCCAGTTCAAAAAAGTTGTCGTGGATGCCAATGCGATCGAGGTTGAGAAGTTCAGACCAAATTTCTGAGAGTGCTTTCTCGATGGGAGTGCGAGGAGCGATATAAATGGCTTCTAGATGGGGTCTAGTTGGCTCTAAGGCGGGTAATGCTTGGCGATCAACTTTTCCATTAGCTGTTAGGGGTAGCGCGTCCAGCAAGACGAAAGACGATGGAATCGCGTAATCTGGCAATTTATTTTGCAACCATTGGCGTAAATTGGTTGTCATGGAGTCGTTATTTCCCAGACGCGGCACTACATAAGCAACTAAACGTTTA
The DNA here is from genome assembly GCF_001904635.1 of Hydrococcus rivularis NIES-593. Classification (GTDB taxonomy): domain Bacteria; phylum Cyanobacteriota; class Cyanobacteriia; order Cyanobacteriales; family Microcystaceae; genus Hydrococcus; species Hydrococcus rivularis. The sequence continues at coordinate 17,665 of NZ_MRCB01000025.1, read as the reverse complement.
TCTCCAGAAACTTCTTCTCTCGCCAACACTACGACCTCAGCAACATCAGGATATCCTGCTAATACTGCTTCAATTTCCCCTAATTCGATGCGAAAACCCCGTATTTTAACTTGTTGGTCGATGCGCCCTAAGTATTCTAACTCTCCATTAGGCAAGTAACGCGCCATGTCTCCGGAACGATAAAGACGCGCTTCTGGAGCGTTACTAAATGGATTGGTAATGAACTTTTCTCGTGTTAACTCCGGTCTGTTTAAATAACCTCTCGCCAACCCCGCACCGCCGATGTAGATTTCGCCTGGAATGCCGATAGGGACGAGTTGTTGAGCTTTATCGAGTAAATAGACTTGTAAATCGGGAATCGGACGACCGATCGCGCTTCCAGTGTTTTTTTCTATATCTTCAATCGATAGCGATCGATAGGTTACATGGACGGTAGTTTCCGTAATTCCATACATATTAACCAACTGCGGGGATCGATCTGAGTGGCGATCGCACCACGGTTTCAAGCTTTGCAGTTCTAATGCTTCTCCACCAAAAATAACAAAGCGCAGTTTTAAAATTTTAACTCGTTCGGGAGAGTCTTCGACTCGTATCAGTTGGCGAAAGGCAGAGGGAGTCTGATTGAGGACTGTCACCTCTTCTTGCGCTAACAATTCATAAAAAGCTTCGGGAGAACGACTAACCCAGTAAGGAACGACGATTAAACGTCCTCCATAAAGTAATGCTCCCCACATTTCCCACACCGAGAAATCAAAGGCAATGGAATGAAAAAGCGTCCAAACATCGTGTTGGCTAAAGTTGAACCAAGATTGAGTAGCGCGAAAGAGGCGAATGACATTGTGGTGAGTACACAAAACGCCTTTAGGCTGACCCGTGGAACCCGACGTGTAAATGATGTAGGCTAAGTTGTCAGGGGTAACTTCTAGGTTTGGACTATCTTCTTGTGTAGATGAGATTTCCTCTAATGCGATGAGTTGTACTCGCGTTTGGGTAAATCTCTCTAATAAATGCTTTTGAGTCAGTACCAAGACAACTTGAGCATCTTCTAATATAAAATTCAACCGTTCTTGAGGTTGAGTTGTATCCAGAGGAACGTATGCACCGCCTGCTTTAAGAATTCCTAGAATACCAGCTACCATTTCTAGAGAGCGATCCACACACAAACCGATTTTGTCTTCCGGTTTGATGCCTTGAGAATTTAGATAATGAGCGATTTGATTCGCTTTTTGGTTGAGTTGTCGATAAGTTAATTGTCGATCTTCAAATTCGATCGCGATCGCATCTGGTGTCTTCTCTACCCACTCCTCAAATAACTGATGCAAACAAGTATCTTGAGGATATTCGCTGCCGAGTTGATGCCATTCTTTCAGTGTATCGCGTTCTAGCTCAGTCAGCATTGGCAAGGATGAAATCACACAATTACTGTTAGCGAGAATGCTTTCTAGCAATGTTTGATAATGTCCCAGCATTCGCTCGATTGTAGCTGCATCGAATAGATCGGTGTTGTATTCTAGCGTCCCAGTCAGTTGACCATTTGTTTCTTGCCAAGAAAACACTAAATCAAAAAATGCTGTTTGGTTTTCAACCTCTAAAAGATTTAATGTTAGATCCGGCATTGCTAAAGCTGCTTCTGGAACGTTTTGGAGGGAAAACATAACTTGAAATGGGGAGCGATCGCTTACACTACGATTAGGCTGTAGGGTTTCTAATAGCTTCTCGAAAGGTAAATCTTGATGTGCGATCGCGCCTAACACGACTTCCCGCATTCGTCCCAAAAATTCCCGAAAAGTCGGATTTCCTGACAAATCACCGCGCAATATCAAAGTATTGACCAGAAACCCAATCAGATTTTCAACCTCAGCTTGGTTGCGGTTAGCGATGGGAGATCCGATTAAAATATCTTCTTGTTCGGTGTAGCGATGCAACAGTACATTAAATGCAGCTAAAAGCGTTACAAATAAAGTAACTCCTTCGCGACGACTGAAGTCTTTTAATGCCTGGGTGAATGCGTGAGGTAAAGTTAAAGACGCACTCGCACCTTGATAAGATCGATCTGGCGATCGCGAGCGATCTGTAGGTAAATTTAATAAAGGAAGTTCGCCTCGGAGTTGCTGTTGCCAGTAGTTGAGTTGCTTCTCTAATACCTCTCCTTGTAACCAATCTCGCTGCCAAAGGGCATAATCTGCATACTGGATGGGAAGTTCTAGCAAAGGCGAAGGTTTTCCCGTACAAAAGGCGGAGTAAAGTGCTGCTAGTTCCCGAAATAAAACGCCTCGCGACCAAGCATCGGCGATAATATGGTGAGTCGTCAACAGCATCAGGTATTCTGTCTCGTTTAATGTTACGAGAGTGATTCTCAGTAAAGATTCTTGCGTCAGATCGAATGAATGTTTTTGTTCTTGAGTTATTAATTCTTGTATGGCGCGATCGCTTTTGGGTACATTTTGCTGCAATAATACAAATTTAGGTTCGTCAGAAATAACTTGAACTGGTTGACCTTCTATTGTGGTGAAATTTGTTCGCAAAGTTTCGTGACGTTTGACGATCTCTTTAATGCTATCTTCTAGTGCTTTTACATTTAGTTTTCCTTTAAGGAATACGGGAACGACAATATTGTAAATAGGAATATTAGATTCTAATTGGTTTAAGAACCATAGGCGTTCTTGAGCAAAAGACAAAGGCACATAATTGGCTTTTTCTCTTTGATAAATTGTTAAGTTTTTGGGTGAATTTAAACCTTTTTGTTTTAGCCGCTCCTCAAATAAGATTCGCTGTTCTGGCGAAAGCGCTGCAATTCGTTGAGTTAAATCTTTCATAGTTAATAAAATTAATAAGTATTTTGGTAGTGCGAGCATCTTGCTCGCCTGTTCAATTTATTAATTAGAATAATTGGTTTCTACTTCTTCTAAAATCTTCTCTATTTCATCAATATCCTTTTGCCTATCTTTTTTATCGACTACCAACACGGCTAATTTGCCTACAGTCGTCGCCTCAAACATTAGTTCTTTTACAGATAATTCTATTTGAAATATTTCTCGTAATTTAGAAGCGATCTGAACGGCAAGTAAAGAATGTCCTCCCAAATCAAAAAAATCATCATGAATGCCGATCTTTTCAAGACCAAAAAATTGTTGCCAGAGATAAGAAATTGTTTGTTCGACCTCATTATCAAAATTTTGTATTGAGATTGAGGAATGAGTTATAGATAAATCAGGAATTGCTGGTGAGGCAATAGAAAAATTCTTTTGTTGCTCAATAACTTCCGGTAAATCTCTCGTCGAAACAATAACTTGAGATAAACCACTTTGAAGAATGCGACTAAAAATATCTATGCCTTCAGTGGGTGTTATTCCTTGTTTAAGTATTTCTTCTCGTTGCTGTTTAAAAGCATTTGGAATGTTAGCATTAACCGCCATCCCAACTTCTTGCCAAGTATCCCAGTTAATTGCTACTGTCGGATAGCTATTTTGAGACGCTTTGTAGTGACTAAACGCATCTAAAAAAGCATTTGCACCACAATAATCGACTTGTCCGAATTCCCCTAGTATCGAACTTAGTGACGAACAAAGTACCCAGAAATCAAGATTAATATCTTTGAGTAATTCATCGAGTATTAATGTTCCTTCTACTTTAGGTGCTAGGACTTTTTCAGCCGCTTCTAATATTTTTAATTGTATCGCTCCACCGCCAGCAATTCCCGCAGCATGAATGACTCCATTAATTGTAGCAAATTGTTTGATTGCTGTCGCGATCGCCTGTTGCATTTGGTCATAATTAGTAACATCGGCAGACAAGATTAATACCTGAGAACCGAGTTTTTCTAGCGCCTGTAATTTTCCAATTTTTTTACTAGTAATATCTTGAGGTGGATGAGTTGCTAGCCATTCCTCCCACGCTTCTTTTTTAGGTAATTGAGAACGTCCAACTAAAATTAATTTAGCTTGTACTGTCCGAGCAAGATATTCAGCTAATACTAAGGCTATTTCTCCCAAACCGCCTGTAATTAAATAAACTCCTTCTTGTCGTAATAAAGTTGGCTCTTGAGTATTTTTTTCTAAAGAAATAGGTTCAAATATTTGTACCCAACGACGATTGTTTCTGTAAGCCGCGATCGCATTTTCTGAAGTAACTTTAATTTCTGCTATCAATTGCTTTATTAGTTTATCTTTTTCTGACGCATCAATTTCTACATCGATTAAACAACAATTGATGTTCGAGCAGTCTTGAGGAATAACTTTACAAGCGCCCAAAATAGTTGCTTTTTGGGGAGATAATAATTCATTGCCGATAATTTGATAAAGATGGTTAGCAATAACGACAAGTTGAATGGGATTGTTTTGTTTTTCTAATGCTTGTGCCAAATAGAGTAGGCTATCAAAACCGAGAGTTTGATTAGTTTCTAACGACTGAGTAACACTCCATAAATAAATAATCTGATTGGGAATATTGCCTTGTTCTGTAATGAATTGAATTAAGGCAAAATAGTCATTAGGATTAGTAGGATTAATAGTGTAATTGTTGCGATCGCGTTGCTCAAAATTTTCTCCTGTTGAAATTGCTATCGCGTCTTGTCCTGCTAACTGCAATTGTCGAACGAGTTGAGAACCGATGCCGCATTCATCAACAAAAACGAGATAACAACCAGAAGGAATCTCTTTTGTTTTTATCAGTGGAACTTGTTTCCAAGAAGGAACATAAAACCAGTCATTAATATTTGATTTTTTAGCGAGTTTTCGGACGGTTGTTTGAGGTTCGATCCAATAACGCTGACGTTCAAAAGGATAAGTTGGTAAAGGCACTCGCCCCCGTTGTTTGCCAGCATGAAAACCCTCCCAATTAACAGCAACTCCAGACAACCAAAGTTGCCCTAAACTCTTGAGTAAGAACGTTACATCCGAATCTTGTTGCTTGGGATGGCGCAAGGAAGAAAAGACTTCTTGAGTGGGATTTTGCTGTTTAACCAAAGAAGATAAAGTACGTCCCGGCCCCACTTCAATTAATATTCGATCTGGTTGCAGTAATTGAGAAATCCCCCCTGCAAATTTCACAGTTTGGCGTAAGTGTTTCGCCCAGTAATTTGCATCTGTCGCTTGTGTTGATGTAATCCAAGTTCCCGTTACATTAGAAATAAAAGGAATAGTCGGAGGATTTAGTTTTACTTTCTTCACCTCTTCCAAAAAAGCTTCTCTAACAGGTTCCATCATCTGAGAATGAAACGCATGGGAAGTATGAAGGCGACGACATTCTATTCCTTTTGCTGCCAATTGTTCGATAAGCGTTTCTATTGCTTTTTCAGTCCCCGAAACAACGCACAAATTCGGCGCATTACTAGCAGCTAACGATACATTTTCATTGAGTAAGGTTTTTACCTCAGCTTCGGGTAAAAAAACAGCTAACATTGCCCCTGTCGGCATTTGTTGCATCAGTCGTCCGCGTTTAGCTACTAACATCAAAGCGTCTTCAAACGACATGACACCAGACAAGCAAGCAGCAACATATTCTCCAATGCTATGTCCGATCGCAGCCCCAGGAATAATGCCCCAAGAGATCCATAATTGAGCTAAAGCATACTCGATCGCAAACAGCGCTGGTTGAGCAAATTCTGTTTGTTTTAGTTTCTCTGCTGCTTCTACTTCAGACTCGCTTGGGAAAAGAAGCGATCGCAAATCTAATTTTAAATACGATTCGAGCAATTTCGCACTGCGATCGATCCACTCTCGAAAAACTGACTCAGTGTGATACAGTTCTCTCCCCATATTGACATACTGAGCGCCTTGACCGGGGAAGAGAAACGCGATCGCGCGATCTCCTGGTTCCTGAAAGCGAGTAAACACTTTTTGAGGATCTCGCGATGTTAAGATATCGATTGTATCTTCGATGTCAAGAGCGATCGCAATGCGACGGTAATTAAACTCTCTTCGTCCCACTTGAAGCGTATAAGCCACATCTGCTAAATTCAACTCCGAATGCTTATCCAAATGTCGAGCTAAATTATCTGTAGCCGTCTCCAACGCCGATTCAGTCTTCGCAGAAAGCACTAATAGCTGCCAAGTTAGATTTTGGATTAATTCTCCTTGTCTCCTTGTCCCCTTGTCCCCTTGTCCCCTTGTCCCTCCTTCCTCTCTCTGCCCTCTGCGTCTCTGCGCCTCTGCGTGAAATTCTTCCAAAATGACATGAGCATTCGTACCCCCAATTCCAAAAGAACTAACACCAGCGCGGCGAGAAGTGCCATTACTTTCCCATTCACATAGCTTAGTATTGACGAAAAAAGGACTGTTAGCAAAATCGATTTGAGGGTTAGGTTGCTCGAAATGCAAACTAGGTGGTATTTTTTTGTGTTTTAATGCTAGAACGGTTTTAATTAAACTAGCAACACCTGCTGCTGTATCAAGATGTCCGATATTTGTCTTCACAGACCCGATTGCACAAAATCCTTTTTTCTGAGTTTTAGCACGAAAAGCCTTAGTCAGTGCCGCAATTTCGATGGGATCTCCTAGCGCGGTTCCCGTTCCATGAGTTTCGATGTAAGCTATAGTTTCTGGGTCGAGATCTGCTAAAGCGATCGCCTCAGCAATGACTTCTGCTTGTCCATCGACACTCGGCGCTGTATAACCCACTTTTAATGCACCGTCGTTATTCATCGCCGAACTTCTAATCACTGCATGGATGCAATCGTTATCCGCGATCGCATCTTCTAATCGCTTCAAAACCACGATCCCCACGCCATTGCCAGGAAAAGTTCCCTGCGCTTTGGCATCGAAGGCGCGACACCGCGAGTCGGGAGATAAAATACCTCCTTGTTGATAAAAATATCCAGCTTTGTGAGGCACAGAAAGAGTAACACCGCCAGCTAGTGCCATGTCGCACTGGTAAGTTTGTAAACTTTGACAAGCCATACATACTGCCACTAAAGAAGTCGAACAGGCAGTTTGAATGTTGATACTCGGCCCAGTGAGATTGAGTTGATAAGAAACGCGCGTTGTTAAATAATCTTTTTCATTGCCGATCAGCGTTTGATAGCCTTCTGCTGAAGGTTGCAGCAGTTCGGGGTTAGATGCCAAATTCGATGTTAAATAGCTATTCCAACCGACACCCGCATAAGTTCCGATTCGACCTGCATAAGTTTGAGAGTTATATCCCGCCGCTTCTAAAGCTTCCCAAGCACATTCTAAAAAAAGGCGATGTTGGGGGTCGATAATTGCTGCTTCTCTGGGATTAAAGCCGAAAAACGCCGCATCAAACCGATCTATATCCTCTAAAATCGCCCCAGCTTTAATGTAATTGGGGTCATTTAACAGCGATGGATCTATCCCCGTTGCTTGCAGTTCCTCATCGCTGAAAAAAGTCGTTGACTCCACGCCATTGCAGAGATTGAGCCAAAACTCATCCAGATTTTTAGCACCAGGAAAACGACCCGCCATACCAATAATGGCTACAGAATTGGAAATGTCTAATTCACTCATCAATTTTCCCTTCTCTTCATCAGTTGTTTGTGTTGAGTCAATGCTTGTTTGCGTTTTTGGACTCGATTCTGGATCGGTTCGTCAGTCGCTTGGTTCGGTTGCGTGTCACTTAAATGTTTTGATAGTGCAGCAATCGTCGGATATTGAAACAGTTCGACAACTGATAACTCTCTTCCTAAAATGGCTTGTAATTTATTATGCGTCTCTACAATGAGCAATGAATTGCCACCAAGGTCAAAGAAATTGTCGTGAATGCCAACTTTATCGACCTGTAAGACCGCTTGCCAGACACTAGCGAGTGTTTGCTCGATTTGAGTTTGCGGGGCTATGTAGGCGATTCCCAACTCCGCACGAGAACTCATCGGCGGTGGAAGCGATCGCCGCTCGACTTTACCATTAGGTAGCATGGGCAAGCGATCGAGCATGACAAAAGCAGCAGGCATCGCGTATTCAGGCAGTTTTTCTTGCAGAAAACTTCGCAGTTGAGGAATGATTGTTTGGGTTTCTTGGGGTCGCTTATTGCTATATTCGTGCCAAGGACGAAGGCTAATAGGATTTTGGATTTTAGATTTTGGATTTTGGATTGAGAAAGTATTTTGCGCTTCCCGACTCAACACTACATCATAGCTGCCATCAGTACCAGAATCCGACCAGCTAATCTCAACTGCATAAGATAGTTCGTCGCCTAATGTCCAGAAGTCTTCGGGATCTATGCCTGTTTCTGGCTCGTTTTGCAGGATTTCTCGAAATTCTCCAATAGTTTCTGCACAATTACGAGTTTTCAGCCATTGTAGTAGTTGAATTTCCTTAGCAAGACGAGCGTTAGGAACTCTTCGTAATCCAATTACTTCAGGTTTTGTATCGGTTAGCAACTGACGTATCGATGAAACAATTAGTTTTTCTTGCTGCCATTCCAACCAAGACGGATTTTCGAGTATTTGTATATTTGAATTAACATAAAGAATAACATCGTATTTAAAGCGTGTTAATTCGTTGCGATCGCGACCTCCTTTAAGTTGAATCTGTACGCGATCGATTTCTGGTAAATGTTGTTTTAAAGCAGTAAAAAAGGCAGGATCGATAACCAACTCATTATCTGCTTCTAAATGCTCTTGTATTCGTTGCTGTAACTGTTCTCGTTTGAGACTTTCGGATGCGCGATACAGTTGCACGGAGGCGTGAAACATCTCTAGCAGTGGCAGACTGCGGACACCGCCAATAAAAATGCAACCATTGGGTTTAATAACTTTAACCGCTTGTTCTAAAACATTAACTAAATAATCAATGCTAGGAAAGTTCTGAACGATTTCATTAAGGATAATCGTGTCAATTTCTTGTGCTGTTACTTTGTTGAGGTCGTGCGCCATTCCCTGTAACAGTTTTACCTTCGACGATAACTCTGGTTGGCGCATCGATAAGTGCTGCTGGAGATAGTTTAGTGCCACTTCTGAAATATCTATCCCGCAATAATGATGGCACTGAGGGGCAATTCTCGATAACAGCAAACCCGTACCGCATCCAATTTCTAACACTCGTTGCGGATGTAAAGCTAGAATTCGACTGACAGTATTATTCACGCATTCGAGAATTTCTGCTTCTGGTAACGGTTGTTCGGTGTAACTGCTTTTCCACACTCTCAGGTTGATCGATGGATCGGATTGAGAAAATTCCCAACTATAAAACTGGTCGTAAACTGTTTGTAACTGAGACACATATTGGATGTCTGATGTCCTTTCATTAGCATCAGAAATTTGCTCTGATACTATTTCATTTATGTTGCTAGTTATAAGTTTTAGCCTTCTCGATCCCCCTAAATCCCCCTTGAAAAGGGGGACTTTTTCGTCATTTTCCCCTACCTCCTTTTTTAAGGGAGGTGCCGAAGGCGGAGGGATGGGGGGGGCTAGGGGGGATCGAACACTTCGATTTTTGTAACAATCGACTGGTACTACATAGGCAACTATCCGCTTATCACTCTCCTCGTCTTCTCGTGCAATGACAACAGCATCTCGTACTAAAGGGTGTCGTCTTAATGTTGCCTCGATTTCTCCTAGTTCGACGCGAAAACCACGGATTTTGACTTGAAAATCCGATCGCCCCAAAAATTCTAAATTGCCGTCGGGTAAATAACGCGCGCGATCGCCTGTATAATACAACCTTTCTCCAGCGCGATCGCTAAATAAATGCGGAATAAACGCCTCTGCGGTTAAATCGGGACGATTGAAATAACCTCGCGCCAGTCCGACTCCTCCTAAGTAAACTTCTCCAGGTATCCCCACGGGTACGGGTTGTAAATGACTATCTAGCAAATAAATATCCGTATTTTGCACCGGACGACCAATAGGGGTCTTTCTATCCTCGGATTTATTAGCAGCTAAAGCATAGAGAGTAGAGCAAATGGTTGCTTCCGTAGGGCCATAACCATTGATAATCTGTAAATTAGGAATGTTTTGCGCGATCGCGACGAGCAGTTGTTCGGGAATGGGTTCTACGCCTACTAGAAGTCTTTGTAATGTTAGTTTGTTTGGATTTTGTTCGATCCATTCTGATAGGGTTTCGATCTGAAACGGTGGCACGTAGGCACTTTGAATCTGATGAACGTTCAACCATTCGACAAACTGTTTAGCGTCAGAGCGTATTGTTTCTGGGACAATATATAGGGTTCCTCCTGCTAAGAGAGTGGAAAAGATTTCATACACAGAGACATCAAAATTTAAACTCGTCCACAAACTACAACGAGTTCCCACCGCAAGAGGTTGTCTACGCTCAAAATCTTTTAAAAGGTTGACCACACCTAGATGGTGACAACAAACACCTTTGCTTGTGCCTGTAGATCCAGAAGTGTAGAGAATATAAGCAAGATTAGACGGTACTACATTACTAACAGGCGTTAAAGGACTTTCTGGCGCGATTGCATCCCAATCCGAATCCATATCAACAATTTTGGCAACCTTATCGATAGGTAATACTGAAGTAAGTTGTGCGTGAGTCAATACAACTGTCACCTCAGTATCTTCGAGAATGAATTCTAAACGCTGTTGAGGATAAGTTGGATCTAAAGGAACGTATGCACCGCCAGCTTTAAGAATTGCCAAAATCGCCACCAGCATTTCTGGGGATCGATTCAAGCAAACTCCTACTAAAACATCAGGTTTAACTCCAAGTTTTTGTAAGTAATGCGCGAGTTGATTAGCTTTGCGTTCCAGTTGTTGATACGTTATCCGCTCATTTTCCCAAACTACAGCAGGAAGATCCGGTGTCTGTTTTACCCTATCTTCAAATAGATGATGCAAGCAGCGAGTTTGAAGCGGATAGCGATCGCGATGATTCCAATCGACTAACAGTTGTTGCCGCTCTGACTCGGTTAAGATGGTTACGTCAGAGAGCTTGTCTGTAGGGCGATCCACAATACTTTGCAGTAAGGTTTTAAAATGCGCGATCGCTCGCTCAATCGTTTCATCAGCAAACAAATCGGTGCTGTACTCAATCCATCCAACCAGTCCTTGAGATCTTTCCTCCATATCGAGACTCAAATCGAGTTGTGCAGTCTGGTTATCAACACTCAAACGAGTTAAAGTCAACCCCGACATCTCCATAGGTGGCATAGGTGTATTGTGTAGTGCAAACCAGACTTGAATCAATGGATTGCGACTCAAATCCCTTTCAATCTGTAATTCTTCTACCAGGCGATCGAACGGTAATTCCTGGTAGGTATATGCTTCTAATGCCACCTTCCGCACTCTAGCAAGTAACGCTTGAAAGGTAGGATTGCCGCTTAGATCGGTTCGCAGCACTACAGTATTGACAAAACACCCGATTAATGATTCTAATTCCTTGCGATCGCGATTGGCAACGGGAGAACCTACCAAAATATCTTGTTGTCCGGTGTAGCGATAAAGCAGTAAATTGAATGCCGCTAGCAGCATCATGAACAAGGTGACATTCTCTCGTCGCGAGAGTGCTTTTAATTCTTCTGTCAAGGACTTAGATAGCTCGAATGCTTGTTTTGCACCTTTAAACGTTTGAACGGGGGGACGCGGATAATCTGTAGGCAAATCCAGTACGGGTAACGGATGGCTTAAATGCTGCTTCCAATAAGCGAGTCGCTCGTTTAACACCTCTTCTTGCAACCACTGTCGCTGCCATAGGGCATAATCTGTGTATTGGATTGGTAGTTCGGGAAGTGGCGATCGCTCTCCTTGGAAGAAGGCATCATAAAATGCTGTTAGTTCTTGTAGCAAGACCCCCATAGACCAACCATCGGCAGCAATGTGATGAATTGTCAATAGCAAGATTTGCTCGGTCTGATGGAGTTGTAGGAGCGTACATCGTAATAACAACCCTTTGCTCAAATCGAACGGTTGACGAGCCTCCTGGCTAATTAGTTGCTGCACTGCTGCTGTCTGTTCTGTTTTTGACAGTTCTCTAAGATCTACCATCGAGAGAGGGAAAGTTAACTCTGAGGAGATAACCTGAAGCGGTTTGCCTTCTTTGGCGATGAATGTCGTTCGTAATGCAGCATGACGCTGGACAATGGCTTTGAGACTTTGTTCGAGTATGGCAATGTCGATCGCGCCACCACTTAATTTTACAGCAGCAGAAATATTATAAAATGGGTTCCCTGGCTCCAACTGGTCAAAAAACCATAAACGCTGTTGAGCAAATGAAAGCAGATATTCGTTTATGTTTGTTTCAATTCGAGGTATGGCAGTTACAGGGGTAGCATCGACCTTGATGAGTTGTTCGCTTATCTGTGCTGTCAGTCTTGTAATGCTAGTGCCTTCGAGGATCTGTGCAAAAGATATCTCTACTCCCAAATCGCTTTCGATGCTGTTTTTTAACTCGACTGCTGCGATCGAATCTATTCCCAGTGCATTTAATGACTGGTGTAGACTCAATTGCGATAAATTGATTTTTAAAACTCGCGCTATCTGTTGTTGTAGGTAAGCTTCTAATAGTTGCTGGCGCTTTTCTGGTTTGTCCAACAAATCCTGTCGAGTCAGCTTAGATTGAGACGGTGTTTCATCAAAGCGATCTAAAATACTGCTGCCAATAACATCTAATTCGCCTGCAAGAAACTTAGTGCGGGTTGCACGGCGCTGAATTTTACCACTAGAGGTTTTAGGAATACTGCCTGGTTTAATTAAAACTACTGCATAAACTTGTACTTCATGTTTTTCAAAAACTGCCTGACGAATTGCTGCAATGACCTCTTCTGGATTGGGTTTAGCGCGAAATTCTAATTCTTGCGCGATCGCAAGTTTTTCTTCATTATCAATCTCCACTGAAAACGCCGCACCACTCCCTAATCTTAAAGATGAATGGCTGCTTTGAGCCGTTAACTCAATGTCTTGTGGATAGAGATTGCGACCGCGAATGACGATTAAATCTTTGACTCTACCAGTTATGTAAAGCTCTCCATTCTCTAAAAAGCCTAAGTCACCCGTGCGTAAAAAAGGCCCCTCACCCGTGTCTGCTATATAAGCGCGAAAAGTTTGCTCGGTTTCCTCTTTTGTGTCCCAGTAACCTTGACCTACACTCGCTCCCGATACCCAAATTTCCCCTATCTCATTCGGTTGACATCGCTTTAAGCTTTCGGGATGCACGATGGCTATTTGCTGTTGGGGTATCGTTTGACCGCAACTTACTAATGTTTGACCGCCATCATCCAGACAATCGACAACTAAATTTCGTGAAAATGCAGATTTTTCAAGCGTTTTCACTTTCGGCACAACTGTTTGAGTGCCTCCAGAAACCATTAGCGTTGCTTCTGCCATCCCGTAACAGGGATAGAAAGCTTCTTTGCGAAAACCACACTCGGCAAAAGCTTTTGCAAATCGCTCTAATGTTTCGTGTCGAACGGGTTCGGCACCGTTAAAAGCAACACTCCAGCTACTTAAATCGAGAGAAGATTTCTGTTCGGGTGTAATTTTTTGGACGCACAGTTCGTAAGCAAAGTTAGGGCCGCCGCTAGTTGTCCCCTTGTAGTTAGAAATAGCCTGCAACCATCGATAGGGACGCTGTAAAAAGGATGCCGGAGACATCAAGATGCAAGGAAATCCCCCATATAAAGGCTGCAAAATTCCGCCAATTAAACCCATGTCGTGATAAATTGGCAACCACGAAACAAACTTACTCGCGGCTGAATGTCCCATGAGTTGATAAGTTGTGGCAGCATTGTGCAGCAAATTGCCATGACTGAGCATGACACCTTTAGGCGTACCAGTGGAACCGGAAGTGTATTGTAAAAAAGCGAGACTATCTGTTGCGATCGCGTTTTTATCCCAAGAATCCTCGCTCCCAAAATCTACATCGTCGGTAGTCAGCCACTGTAAATTTTTGGGTAGTAAAGTTTGTAGTGTAGACAAAAGTCCTGTGGTTGTTAGTGCGATCGCCGCACGGGAATCTGTTGCTATTGCTTCGATCCTAGGCGTATTGCGCTCGTTGCGAGGGGGATAGGCAGGAACGGCAATTACTCCTGCGTATAAGCAACCAAAAAATGCAGCGATGTAATCTAGTCCTGGCGGATAAAGGAGCAAAGCGCGTTCTCCACTCATCCCCATCGTTTGTAACCGCACTGCGATCGCTCTACTGCGTCGATCTAACTGTTGATAAGTTAGTGTCTTTTGCGCGTTTTCTCCATCTTTGAGAAATGTAAAAGCTTCTAACTCCGGCTGATGTAAGGATCTATAGCGCACAAGCTCGACAATCGTCGAACAGTTTTTAACAACTTTTTCCAATTCATCAACAAATTTTGCCATTACACTCTCACAACCTTAATTTGCACAGAGAATTTTGACGATCCCGCACGAACGAGCGCTTAAATTTTTTATTTCGCCTTCACAACCTTTCGTTGTTAAGTTTCACCTGCTTGTTGAAATTTATTATCAACTAACCTCATATAGCCTAGTAGAATCAGATGACATTTGCAACCTCTAATTGATAAAAAAATATTATCAATAACTGAGCGACTTAATTCTAAATCTTATCTTTGATGCTTAAGATGCAGGTTAAGCGAGCAAGCTTTTTCGGGCGATCGCTTGACCTAGTTGGACATAACATGATAAAAATTCTCAGGATTGTTGATAATAGTTACTGACAAATGGAGAAACTTAATGCTAAACAACTCGGCAAATCTTAGCAAAAGCTTGTTGTACCTTTAGTAGTATTAGTGCGATTGAAAGTGAAAATTAAAATGCAACTGGACGAACTAATCTCAATTGAGTGATTAACAAACTTCTCCATCGTTTGTTCAAACTAATTTTCTTGGCAAGCTTTATATTGTTTCTAGTCATGGCTTGTTATAACCTTAATTTGAACGATCTCGATTTTCCCAAGATACAGTTACCAACCTCTGAGTGCAAAAAAATTAGACATTCACTAGGAGAAACCTGTATCCCTACTAAACCTCAGCGTTTGATTGTCACCGATGCAGCCATCTTAGATGCAGTAGTAGCGCTTGGGATTCAACCCATAGCAGCAGCAGAATCTAATGCTGTAGGCAACATACAAAGCTATTTAGTCAGGTCGAGCAAATTGAAGGAGCCAATTTCTCTAGGCAAAGAAAGCCTGCTGAATTTTGAAAAGATAGTACAGTTACAGCCAGATTTAATTCTAGGATTTTCCATTAACGCACAAGATTATCATATTCTGTCACAGATCGCTCCGACAGTTTCTCTGCCATATAGCCCTATAGCTTGGAAAGACAATCTCCGACAAGTTGGTACGATCTTAGGCAAAAGTGAAGAGGCAAAACTTGTTTTACGCCAGTATCAAAAGCGAGTAGCAACATTGCGGTCAGTCATAGCGCAGAAACCAAAAAAAACAGAAGTCAGCGTGAGTCGCTTTTATGCAGGATGGCAAACGACAGAGTTTCAAACTAAATACTCATTTTCTGGAAGCGTTTTAGAAGATGTTGGTGTAACTAGACCAGCAGTGCAACTCCGGCTTGCTAACCCAAACGAACAGTATGTCACTGTCAGCTTAGAACGTCTAGACTTGCTGGATGCCGATGTCATGTTTGTCGCACTAGATCCTGGTTCTGAAGAATCGTTTAAACAATATCAAAACAGCCAGTTATGGCAATTACTCGATGTTGTCAAGAACAATCGCGTCTATAGAGTCGATTCGGCTTACTGGATTTCTGGAAACGTGCTATCAGCCAATGCGATCCTTGATGACTTGTATAAATACTTGCCAGATGGAGAGTAGCAGTTGTGTTTTCGCCCAAATTATTTAGTTAGAGACATTATTTAATGGCACAAACAAATCTTCCGACCAGTATGCGTAACTTCATTATCGTCTGGCTCGGTCAAATGGGATCGAATCTTGGCAGCAGCATGAGCGGATTTGCCATTAGTATTTGGGCATGGCAGTTTACAGGTCAAGTGACAACTCTAGCATTAGTAGATTTTTTTACCTTACTTCCAGGCATTTTTATTACTCCCATAAGCGGCGTTATCGTAGATCGTTGCGATCGCAAATTATTGATGATAATAGGCGATACGGTGGCTATAATCGCTACAATTGTTATTCTTTTGCTACAGTTAAGCGATCGCCTGCAAATTTGGCATTTCTATGTATCTGGGGTTGTTGTCGGGATTTTCAATCAGTTTCAGTGGCTTGCCTACTCAGCATCAGTAACGCTGATGGTTCCCAAACAACAGTATACTCGTGCTAGCAGCATGGAATTTGTGTCGGGTTACGGAGCCAATATCCTTGCGCCGCCTTTAGCTGGCTTTTTGTACCCAGTTATTGGTTTGGCTGGTATTTTGTGTATCGATCTAGTCACTTTTGCGATCGCAGTTAGCAGTATCCTTTTTGTCAACATTCCCAAACCTTCAGTTAGCGAAGCAATACAAGATCGCCTCAACATTTGGCACGATCTAGGATTTGGCTTGCGCTACCTAAAAGCACGTAAAGGTTTACTTGCTTTGTTGTTGATTGGATTATTGTTTGTTTTACCCCACGACATCAGCGATGCACTCTATGCGCCGATGATTTTGTCGCATACGGAAAATAATACTGTCTTGCTCGGCAGTTTAGCCTCAGCCGCAGGACTAGGAGGCGTGACGGGAGCGTTAATTTCTAGCGCTTGGGGCGGTCCCAAACGTCGCATTAGAGGAGTATTATTCGGCATGGTGGGTGCTGGCTTGAGTAAAACTGTTTTTGGCTTGGGTCAATCGCCTTTGGTTTGGATTCTCGCTCAATTCTGCTCCTCGCTTAATTTTCCTGTCAGCGGTAGTTGTGAAACCGCGATTTGGTTGGCAAAAGTTGCGCCTAACGTTCAAGGACGAGTTTTTGCGGCTCGTTCGCTGCTCGAACAGTTAGTTTCTGCTGTTGCTTACTTAATTGCTGGCCCTTTGAGCGATCACGTGTTTAAACCAGCTATGATGCCAGGAGGTAGCCTAGCACCTATTTTAGGAGGAGTATTTGGAACTAATGCTGGTAGTGGCATATCGTTAATGTATGTTCTGTGCGCTTTGTCGATGATGCTGGTTGGACTGTGGGGTTATAATTTCCATATGCTGCGTGATGTTGAAGCTATCATACCCGATAGCGATCGCCTGACGGGGTGACGAACTAGCTAGAAAGCTTGCTGTATAACGGTCATAGCTCTAAGACCGAATGGCACTAAAATAAGCGAAAATACTTAGTCGTCCCTGAAAAAATAGGGGTTAGGTTGATACAGGAACAGGAAAACATGAAGACGTAGAAAAAAAGCGGCAGAGTTTTCGGAGATTAAAGCCACACCCGGCTAGCAGTGCATTAATGCGATCGCCCATTGTCCCTTGTAAGTAATTGCGCCCCATGCCGTGGTCTTGCTTGCTGTGTCCAATCACGGGTTCAATTGCACTACGACGTTTGAGCCATTTTTTGAGTGTGGCTGAAAGCTTACGTTTGCCATTGACTAGAACATCCACATCAGTAGGATGATGTGAAGACCCCCGAAATCCTCGATCTACGATAGCCTGCTGTACTCGAACATTGGTCAAATGCTCTACTTGAGTTAGTGCAGGGGCAAGTGTAGCTCCATCATAAGGATTACCATGCTTGGCATCAATGCCCACAATCCAGTTACTTTTTTGGGTGGTGGTGACTACCACTTTACAACCAAATTCATAAGTTTTGTGGACTTTGCCCTTAGCAATAGACTCGTCCGAAAATTGGCAACACGCTCTAAGCCTGGTTTTGAACGGAGTTAA
>NZ_MRCB01000024.1 GCF_001904635.1 Hydrococcus rivularis NIES-593 | reverse complement strand
CCACGACTTTAACGAACGAAGCGAATGCCTAGTGAGTGCAGTCGTGGGAGTGTCAATCTCTACTGGTGTATTTGAGCAAGGACTGGCTTTCGGGTAGAGACAGCTTGCTCTATAATATCGGCTGCTCGATTCAACCCTCCTGCTTGCTTAATTGCCTCTTGCAGTCTAAGGGCATTTTTTTTGTAGGACTCTTGCGTTAAAACTCTTTTAATAGCCTTTTGTAGGCTTTGGGCACTCAATTTTTTGAGGGGAACGACTTCGCCCGTTCCAGTCCAAGCAATACGAGCAGCGATTCCAGGCTGTTCGTTAGTAATGGGTATGGCTACCAACGGTACTCCACTGCTCAATGATCCTATAGTAGTATTCATCCCCGCATGGGTAATGACTAAGCTAGCTCTTTCAATTAATTGCTGATGGGGGGCATAGGGAACTACGATAGGCGAACCGGGTAGGCTAGTCCCCGATTCTTGACTATTCGGGTTTCCCAGAGAGATGACTAGCTGGGCATCCAACCCGACACAAGCTTCGGCAATACTTTGAAATATTTCCCAATTGCGATTTTGTAAAGTTCCTAGAGAAGCATAAATCAGAGGTTTCCCTGTCAACTTTTCAAAAGGGAAAGAAATAGACGGAAAAGAGACAGGTTCTAAGCCAGATGGCTCCTGCAATGGACCGGTGTAATGAAAGCACGGGGCTAAATTCACTCGCGGGAAGTCATACTCTGCTGGTAGCTGGCAGATCTGAGCCAGTTGGGAGTAGAAATCCTCCTGGCTAGCGTATGGGGGTAACTGCCATTGACGGCGCTGTTGTACAACGCGATCGCGCAGAGGTTTCGTGAGACGATTAATCATAAAATTACCCACTTGATTGCGCCAATGCGCCCACCACGAATCGCTATACTGCCAATGGGTAAAGTAGGGAGGAACCCCAGCCTCGCGATTGACTAATAGAGCGTTACATACAGTAATAAAGGGAAGATTTAGGAAGTCTGCGATCGTTCCACCTGCGAGAGTAACCTGGTCTATTAATAAGGCTTCTACACCTAATGCTTTTATTGCTGAGGGCGCTTCGCCAAAAAGCATAGCCATTTCTTGCTTAAACCAACCCACCGTAAATTTCAGCCCTGCTAGCCCGCTCATTTCTCCCAACTGTTTATAGTTTTGCTCCAATATGCCGAGTGGAAATTCAGCTTCTCCAATTGTCCAGAAGTCCAATCCTGCTTTCATTACCTTAGATTGAACGTCGGGAATGCCGAAAAGGGTGACGCGATGACCGCGCCGCTGTAATTCTCGACCTAAAGCACACATTGGATTGAGATGACCGATCGCGGCAGGGCAAAGAATACCAAAATGAGTCATAAAATTTTTTACTGTAGCTACCCTCCTTAGTATCCGCGATCGCGTTGTGGAAGAGAAAACAGAAAGCTATTAGTATTGAAGACAAAACTTTCCAGTCCTGTGTCCTAGTTGTAGGTAATGCAATGGAGATGATACGATGCCCCATCAGCCCATCTGGTCGCTTCCTGTCGATGACGTTTATGAAACCCTAAACACGTCGCCGCAAGGACTATCCGAGGGCGAGGCTGGAGCAAGACTGCAACAACAGGGATTCAACGAACTGCCAGAACCGCCCCATCGCCCTCTCTGGCTGCGTTTTGCCGACCAATTAACTCACTTCATGGCGTTGCTGCTGTGGGTAGCAGGTATCCTCGCTTTTATTTCTCGCACCCCCGAACTGGGTTGGGCGATTTGGGCGGTTATTTGGATTAACGCTATCTTTAGCTTTTGGCAAGAATACCAAGCAGAACGGGCGCTAGCAGCCCTGAAAAAAGTTTTGCCCGTGCAGGTGAAAGTGTATCGGGATGGTATTCTCAAAGTCATTCCCGCGCGAGAACTGGTAGTAGGAGACGTAGTCCAGTTAGAAGAAGGCGATCGCATTTCTGCCGATGCTCGTCTCGTTCAAGCTGAGGGTTTTTATGTCGATGTTTCCGTCCTGACGGGAGAATCCCTCCCCGTTGCCCGCCATGCCAGACCCGTGCAACCCAGGCGCGTCGTTCCCGTTCGCGATGGCAAAACCTTGCTCTATCCCGGCGAAACCCAGCTTCAGGAAAAAATCCAACCCGCCGAGGTTCCTAATCTAGTGTTTGCCGGATCTACCGTTGCCGCAGGTCGGGGAACGGCTGTAGTCTATGCAACGGGGACTCGCACGGAATTCGGGCACGTAGCGCATCTGACCGCGATGGTGAAGCGAGAGACTAGCACGCTAGAGATTCAGGTAGCGCGAATTGTACGGGTTGTAACCGCGATCGCGGTTAGTATGGGAGTTACCGTCTTCCTCCTCAGCTATTTGCTGATCGGCATGGAAGTCGAGGAAAGTTTTATCTTTGCCATTGGGATCATTGTCGCCAACGTGCCAGAGGGACTCTTGCCGACTGTCACCCTTTCCTTGGCGATGGGCGTTCAGCGCATGGCGCGGCGCAATGCCTTAGTCCGTCGCTTGTCTGCCGTTGAAACCCTCAGCGCTACTAATGTTATTTGCACCGACAAAACAGGGACGCTGACCAAAAATGAGATGACCGTTCGGGCTTTATGGGTTCCCTCCTACGCTAAACCAGAAAGTTCGACTTCTTATATCGACGTAACTGGAGTTGGCTATGACCCCACGACTGGAGAAGTCCGCATTCCTGAAAACGCAGAAGCCCCTTGGCAAGTCCATCTGCTTTTAGCGGGATCTGCCCTTTGTTCTAACGCTCGCCTGATCCATCTGACGCATCCGAGTCGCTGGCAGGAAATCGGCGATCCAACTGAGGCGGCATTGCTAGTAGCGGCTCTCAAAGCCGGTTTGCGACCGGAAGAGTTGCAGCGCCAGTCGCCCCGACTGCGGGAAGTCCCTTTTGATTCGCGGCGGCGGATGATGACGGTGGTGTTGGACTGGCATTTATCGGCAATCTGGGCTAACGAGTTTCCCTACCTCAGTTTTACCAAAGGCGCTCCTTTAGAAGTGTTGCGGCACTGTCATTTTATTCTGCGCGACGGACAACTTAAAGAACTGACTCAGGCAGATCGAGACGAGGTAACATCTGCTAACGACGACCTCGCCCGTCAAGGGTTTCGCGTTCTGGGCTTGGCGGCGCGTAAGGGCGGAAAGGAATTGCTAGAGCAACGATCCCAGCAACTAGAGCAAGATCTGATCTTTATCGGACTGGCGGCGATGTTCGATCCGCCGCGACCGGAAGTGGCAGATGCGATCGCGCTTTGTCACCAAGCAGGCATCGCCGTCACCATGGTCACGGGAGATTATAGCTTAACCGCAGAAGCGATCGCCCGTCGTATTGGCTTAGTCAGAAAAAAAGCTAGAGTCCTGACGGGAGAAGACATGGGACACCTCTCCGATGCCCAACTGCGTCAGATCTTACATCGCCCCTGGGATCTGGTTTTTGCCCGCATGAGTCCAGAACACAAGTTGCGCCTTGTCCAGGCTTATAAGGATTCGGGTCATATCGTGGCAGTGACCGGAGATGGCGTAAATGACGCGCCAGCACTGCGGGCAGGTCATATTGGCATCGCGATGGGCATGAGCGGTACGGATGTGGCGCGGGAAGCTGCCGATATTGTCTTGCTAGACGATAATTTTGCCACCATCGTCAGCGCGATCGAACAGGGACGGACAGTTTATCAGAACATCCGCAAATTCATGACCTATATCCTCGCTTCCAACGTGCCGGAGATTGTTCCATTTTTGGCAATGGTAGCCGTGAAGATTCCGCCTGCCCTGACGATTTTACAGATCCTAGCCGTAGACTTAGGCACTGACATGGTACCAGCTCTTGCTTTAGGTGCCGACCCGCCGGAAGTCGGCATCATGCAACAGCCGCCCCGTCCCAAACAAAAACCACTTCTGAACTTCCCACTCTTGGCACGGGCTTACGGTTTTTTGGGCATTATCGAAGGAGCTGCTGCTATGTTAGGATTTTTTATCGTTTGGTGGAGTCACGGCTATTCTCTTGCCGATCTCCAGCAAGTCACGCCCGCCATTTTGGCTCGTACTGCCGCTCCCGATCTTAGTGCTGTTTACAGACAATCCACAACCGTTACTCTTGCTGTCATTGTCGCCTGTCAGGTGGGCAATCTTTTCGCCTGTCGTTCCGAAGTGACCTCTGCATTCAAGCTGGACTGGTTTAACAATCGTTTGCTCTGGCTGGGCATTGTTGTTGAATGGAGTTTAATGTTTGCCATCATTTATTTTTCTCCTCTGAGGGCAATTTTTAATACTGCGCCTCTAGATCTCTGGCAGTGGCTCATGTTACTGATTTTTCCGCCAGCGCTGCTGGTAGCCGAAGAAATCCGCAAGTTAGTAGGAGCGAAAGTTCGAGGTAGCTAATAGAAACTAAGGCGTGTCTGCAAGCTCAGTTGATAACTATAAAAGTCTTGCTGCGATCGCGAGAAGAAAACTTTTTCTTAACAATCGTTTTTACTGCTATACTCAGCTCAAGTTAATCTTAGGCGAGCGCGAAGAAGAAAGAAATTTAAAATTAGCCCAGAGAATCAATATGAAAAGCGATCGCAAAATAATAACCAATAATCGATTCTCGCTCATAGGGGAAATCCCCTTGGCTATTCTTTCTTTCTTCTTTTACAAAGCCATGAAATTTATTGTTGGCAACCTCTATACGTTCTATCTTACTCTCGATCGGAAAAAAACTTCTCAATGGCGAGTTCTATCGGCAGAAAATTTAAAATCTCCTCTAAGTTTGCCTGTATTAATGACTAAAGGACCTCGTTGGAATACCCATGCTATTATTGGAACGCTTGGACCTTTTTCGGTTAAAGAAACAATTGCAATCGATACAGAATCAGCAAAGAATTCTGCTGGTTCTTGGATCGCTGTTATCTATAGTTTTCCTGGCTATCAAACTATAGCTAGTTTAGAATCCGATCGCCTGACATCTCAAAATAAATGGGAAACTTTAAAACTAAAACCAGGAAAATACAGCATAGGATTAAGATATTATCAGTGGCGCGATCGCGTTAATTTACCTGCCGTTACTATCGATGGAGTAGAATTCGTCAGTTCTTGTCCAGTTCCTTCAGATATTAATAATTTTTACTCTGATTTAATTAAACGCAAAAATTGGTTTTACTCAGCACTTCATTACTATATTTTTACCATTTTGAGACTGCGAAAATACCTACCAGAATCTTTTGTAAGAAATGAATATTTACCCGTAGGTGCGCCCGATACTCAGTTTGTTTATGGTCATTTAATGCGAGGACAATCGCTACAAATTGAGAGCGGCTCTTCGCTCGTTAAGAATTATAATATTTACTTGACTTTGTACGATCGTTCCAGCCTTCCTTTATTTTGGAGCAAAATAGAAAGCGAGAAGTTTCTAACTCAGCCAATTGAAAATAATGGCTTTTATTTAATTCGCCTTCGTTCCAAACCAAATTTAGAAGATAACTCGGTAATTAGTTTGCCGTTCGAATCGCAGTTAAATGAGGAAGAAAATGCAGTTCAACGCTTACAAATTTTCCTACCTTACTAGAGGAAAAAATAAGGAAAATAAGTCTCTTACTCTCAACAACTTTATTGAAATCTGCTACCAAAACTTTCGCTGTAAAAAACTTGGTCGATAGGAAATCGTCCGCCGTATTTTTTTTCAGGTTCAGCTGCATATCCCATCGGTAATAAACAGCATACATCTACCTCATCAGGAATCTTAAATGCTTCTTTAACCTGTGCGGTAACAAATCCTTCCATCGGACAACTATCAACCCCAAATCCTTTGGCTGCAATCATTAAGTGAGCGACTGCGAGCATAGTATGGCGATTTGTCCAAGCTTCTAGAGATTCAAAAGAAGGTTTATTTTCAAATAACTGCGGAATAGCAGAGCGCATATACTCAGCAAAAGTGTCGGTCATAGCACCCACTTCATTGCCTAATTGCACGATCGCTTCAATATATTCTGGTCGATTGACGCGGCGATCGCCACAACAAATTAATACGATTGGTGCTTCCGTTATCTGACGCTGATCGAAGGCACAAGCTCTCAGTTTTTCCTTGTTCGCCTGCTCCCTTAAAACAATAAAACGCCAAGGCTGGAGGTTGTAACCGGAAGGCGCTCTCAAACCCAGACGAAAAATTTCCCTTAAAATCTCTTCAGGAATGGGATCGGGACGAAAAGAACGAGCCGCGCGACGTTCTTGGATAGCCTTTTTGAGGCTCATCGTCGGTTGTAGTTCGGTAGTCATTATTTTTCCGATCTCTAACTTGCTAAATGGGCAGTGGAAGTTTTAATCTTTTATTCCTTGACGATCTTACTAGACTTTCAAGCTTCCTGCCCCAGCGTTGACAATTTATTGCCCTCTTCCAAACAGTAGTGATAGGAGTAAAGCTTTTATATCGTTCAAAGGGCTTTGTTTTCTAGCAACTGATAAAAAGTAGTAATCTAATAAATTGTTACTCAAGCAAATTTGTCCTCAATAGCGATAAAAATTTAGATCTTTGTCCGAGCCTCTTTTTTGGGTTGAATCGCTTTCGTCTCTCTGGTTTCCCCTGAGTCTGGTCATCCTCTACCTGGGATTGATCCTTGTTTTGGCTGAAGGGTTAAATCGTTTAACCAACACCAATGGAGAACTGACTCGAAAAGTCGTTCACATCGGTGCAGGTCACGTTATTTTATTTGCCTGGTGGCTGAATATTCCTGCTTGGATAGGAATAGGAGCTTCGGCGATCGCGTGTTGCATTGCTTTGCTTTCCTACGCAGTTCCCATTCTTCCCAGTATCAACAGCGTCGGACGAAAAAGTTTGGGAACCTTCTTCTATGCTATTAGTATTGGCATATTAATTGGCTGGTTTTGGACGCTCAACCAACCTCAATACGCAGCCATAGGAATTTTGGTCATGGCATGGGGCGATGGGTTGGCAGGTATTATCGGTCAGAATTTCGGCAAACATACTTATCAAGTCTTCGGAATGACTAAAAGTTGGGAAGGTTCGCTGACCATGACAGGGGCAAGCTTTCTTGTCACCAGTTTGATTCTTCTTGCCGTTGACGGCAATATCTGGCAAACTTGGTTAACATCCTTAGCGGTAGCAGTTGTGGCTACTGGTCTAGAGTCTTTTTCCAAGCTAGGGGTTGATAATTTCACCGTTCCCATTGGAAGTGCAGCTTTAGCCTTTTCTCTAAGTCAGTTTTTGTCGTAGCGTTGTCAGGAAAAAATTCGGTGTTTGCGATCGCCTTCAAACAAGAACAGTATCTCACCTACATTCTCTCCGACCAAAAGACTCTCTCTCGTTTAGAAATCGTCCCCGAACGCGGCGGCATAATAACTCGCTGGCAAATTCAAGGTCAGAATATTCTCTATCTAGATGTAGAACGCTTTGCCAACCCTCAGTTAAGCATACGGGGCGGCATTCCGATTTTGTTTCCCATCTGCGGCAATCTACCCGACAACATTTACACTTACAAGGGAAAGCAATATACGCTCAAACAACATGGCTTCGCTCGCGATCTTCCCTGGGAAGTTGCCAAACAGTCAACCGACAATAACAGTGCCAGTCTGACTCTACTTTTAAAAAGTAACGAGCAAACTCGCGCCGTTTATCCCTTTGATTTTCAACTCGCATTTACCTACCAACTTCAAGAAAATCGTCTGAGAATCGAGCAGTATTTTACGAATAGATCGGATGAAGTAATGCCTTTTTCTACAGGGTTGCATCCCTATTTCTATGCAGGCGATAAAACTCAACTGACATTTGATATTCCTGCTTCCCAATACCAAGACCAACGAAGTCAAGAAATTTATCCGTTTGCGGGAACTTTTGACTTCAACCAGGACGAAATTGATGTTGCCTTTAAGTCATTAACTCATCATTCTACTTCCCTAACCGACAATCAACGCCGTCTAAAAATCGCGATTAATTACTCCGATCTCTATTCGACCTTGGTATTTTGGACTGTCAAGGGGAAAAATTACGTTTGTCTCGAACCTTGGAGTGCTCCTCGCAATGCCCTGAATACGGGCGAACAACTCAATTACCTAGAACCAGGAAGTACCTACCAAGCCGATGTTGAAATAGCGGTAAGTTATTTCTAATCTTGTTACTTGTGTTGGGCATGAGTATGTGCTACGATAAACAACCGTGCGTGAAAATTAACGAGGGTCGCTAGCTCAGCGGTAGAGCACTCGGCTTTTAACCGATTGGTCTTGGGTTCGAATCCCAGGCGACCCATGTCAAATCGTCTGTATAAGGTTATTAATTAGGGCTAAAAATTTTTGACTCCTCAAAGCAACTGATTAATCAACTTTAGTGATATAATTCCCACCTATAGCTAGGGGTGTCTGATTTCTGATGCGATCGGGCTGAGAAAGTCCCTTAGAACCTGAGACTGGGTAATACCAGCGTAGGGAAGCTGTTTATTGAGGGAAAAAATATGAGAGCAGAATGGGTAGCCAAGCGACGCGGACAGAGCAATGTATCGCAGATGCACTATGCTCGTCAAGGAATCGTGACTGAAGAAATGCACTACGTCGCCAAGCGAGAAAACTTGCCCGTAGAATTAATTCGCGACGAAGTAGCGCGGGGACGCATGATTATCCCTGCCAATATCAATCACGTTAACTTAGAACCGATGTGTATTGGCATTGCCTCTAAATGTAAGGTCAATGCCAACATTGGTGCCTCTCCCAACTCTTCAGATATCGATCGGGAAATAGAAAAGTTAAATCTGGCGGTCAAATATGGCGCCGATACCGTCATGGATCTATCCACCGGAGGCGGGGATTTAGATTCCATTCGCACGGCAATTATCAATGCCTCTCCGGTTCCCATTGGCACGGTACCCATTTACCAAGCATTGGAAAGCGTCCACGGCAGGATTGAAAATCTAACCCCCGATGACTTCCTTCATATCATCGAAAAACACGCCCAACAAGGGGTCGATTACATGACTATCCATGCCGGGATTCTCATCGAATATCTGCCACTGGTGAGAAATCGTATTACGGGTATCGTCTCTCGCGGCGGCGGCATCATAGCCAAGTGGATGCTCCACCATCACAAGCAAAATCCCCTCTACACTCACTTCAACGATATCATCGAAATCTTTAAGAAATACGACGTATCTTTCAGTTTAGGGGATTCACTGCGTCCCGGTTGCATCCATGATGCTTCCGATGAAGCGCAACTATCAGAACTCAAAACTCTCGGGCAACTCACCCGCCGCGCCTGGGAACACGACGTACAGGTGATGGTAGAAGGTCCCGGTCACGTACCGATGGATCAAATTGAATTTAATGTCAAAAAGCAAATGGAAGAGTGCAGCGAAGCGCCTTTCTACGTGCTAGGTCCCTTGGTGACGGATATTGCCCCAGGATACGACCATATTACCTCTGCCATCGGCGCTGCCTTGGCAGGTTGGTACGGTACGGCGATGCTGTGCTACGTAACTCCCAAAGAACACCTGGGACTTCCCAATGCAGAAGACGTTCGCAATGGCTTAATTGCCTACAAGATTGCGGCGCATGCGGCAGATATCGCCCGCCATCGTCCGGGCGCACGCGATCGCGATGACGAGTTGTCTGCGGCTCGTTATAATTTCGATTGGAATCGTCAGTTTGAATTATCCCTCGATCCCGATCGCGCCAGAGAATACCACGACGAAACCCTGCCAGCGGATATTTACAAGACGGCAGAATTCTGCTCGATGTGCGGTCCTAAGTTCTGTCCGATGCAGACGAAGGTTGATGCTGACGCGCTGACTGAGTTAGAAAAATTCTTGGCAAGAGAACAGCAAACTCAGACAGTTTAAAAAGAGCCAGAACTGAGATAGAAGTAGTGGCGGGTATATTGCCTGCCCTATTATTTTTATGGCCGCGTCATATCAAATCCGGGTGAATGACCACAATAATAAGTAGTGCGTTCATCGTAGCGTGTCCGTTAGGATATACGTCCCGAAAAGCGACTCCTGTTGGTCACACTACATATTATGACTAATTAAACGGATTTGATATCAAAAGAATGGAACGAGGAAGGTTGCTTGCGCGACTCAGTTGTTACATTTAGTTGCGCTTATCTCCCCGGGAAGAACAACTCATTCAATCGCGAACGATAATGAAAATGTCAACCTTAAAAATAAAGGAGTAGGGCAATGAACACCTTGGAGTTTTTAGCCCAACTTAATACCGCTACCAAAGAATGGGGATTATGGGTTAATCGAGAAAATCCCAACGAGCATCACGAAGGACATTACTCTTTTGAGAGCGATCGCATGCCAAGAAGTTTCGTCCATGTCGGAACTTTAGAAGAGTTAGCGCACCAGCGCCAAAAATATATTTTGAACAATGCCTCCTCCGACAAAAGCGAGGAGGTTTTAGGTAAAGAATGGGCAGAAAGTTTTCTGGCTCAATGTCAAGCCCAGTGGTTTGCAAAAATTTGAGCCGAGATGTCAAGAAATCCTACAATTAAGTCTTTAGATCGAAAAACAGGACAAAAACGTCCCTTTCCCTACACTCCTAGATGAAACCACTCAGCCCGCGCTCTCCGTTTACATGGTCACTACAAAGAGAGGGCGGGCTTCTTTTTCGCCCTGGTAGACTGACAAATCTTTGTCCCCTCATCCCTAAATCCCTTCTCGCGCAAGGGGAGAAGGGACTTTAGTCCAAAGTCTTAAGTAGAATTTTGAATGGCGAACGGGAGAGAATTGGTAGAAAGTCTCGACCAATTTTGCTCGAAATGTTTAATATGAAGAAAACATAGGAAACACGGAAACGTCGGTTCAGTATCTAATCTACCTCATGAGAAAAAGAGCATTCTGGGCAACTCTGTTATTTAGCTTTTCTCTGTTTCTTTTTTCAATTGGTTGGACGCAAAGCGCAGCAGCTTTTACAGAAGAACAGAAGTTAGTGCTACAGTCGTGGCGGCTGGTTAATCAGGCATATATAGATGAAACGTTTAACCATCAAAATTGGTGGTTGGTTCGGCAACAGTATTTGAAAAAACCGCTTGCCGACCGCCAAGAAACCTACACGGCAATCGAGCAAATGTTGGCGACTTTAGACGAACCATTTACTCGCTTACTCAGACCAGAACAATATCACAATCTACAAGTCAGTACGGCAGGAGAATTATCTGGCATCGGGTTGCAAATCAATATCAACCCCGAAACGGGATACTTAGAAGTAGTAGCTCCCCTAGCAGGATCTCCCGCTGAAGCGGCAGGAATTGCCCCGCGCGATCGCATTCTCAAAATCGATGGGGTAGATACCTCAACCCTCACGCTAGATGAAGCAGCCGCCAGAATGCGAGGGGCTAGCGGTACCAAGGTTTCTTTGACCATTCAACCTAACGACGAAAGCAACGGCAAGATTCGACAACTAGACATCATTCGCGATCGCATTTCTCTGAGTCCAGTCTTTGCCACCCTCGACGATCGCATTCCCAATTATCCCATCGGTTATATTCGTTTGGCACAATTTAGCGCCAATGCCGCTCAAGAAGTCGCTCATTCGGTCAAAAATTTAGAAAAGCAAGGCGCTCAAGCTTATATCCTCGATTTGCGCAATAATCCCGGCGGATTACTACAAGCAGGAATTGAGATCGCCCGTTTGTGGATAGATGAAGGCGCGATCGTCTACACGGTCAACCGACAAGGAATGTTAGATAGTTTTACGGCATCTGGTGCAGCGCTCACTAAGGCTCCTTTAGCCGTTTTAGTCAATCAGGGAACTGCCAGCGCTAGCGAAATTTTAGCAGGAGCTTTGCAAGATAACGGCAGGGCAACGCTAGTGGGAGAAAAAACCTTTGGCAAGGGATTGATTCAGTCGTTGTTTGAGTTGCCCGATGGTGCTGGACTGGCGATTACGGTTGCCAAATACGAAACTCCCACTCACAAAGACATCCACAAACAAGGAATTGTTCCCGATCGCGTCGTTTCTCAAGATCCGATAACCTATCAACAAATAGGCACAGAAACCGACAAACAGTATCAAGCGGCAGTAGAAGTATTGACCAATAAAACTGTCTTGGCAAAAGCTAATTAGTGCGTGGAGAGGTGAAAATCGTGTTTAATTTTTCTGGGAAAAGACCGACCAATCTCGGCGTAAAAGACGGAAAACTCGCTCCTTGTCCCGGTTCTCCCAATTGCGTCAACACTCAGAGTCAAGATCCCAAATCCAAAATCGCTCCTCTGCCACCAGTTGCGATCGCCGATCTCAGAAAAGTCATTGAAAGTATGGAGAGAACCACAATTATCGAACAAACCGATAATTATCTCTATGCCGAATTTAAAAGCAAGCTCATGGGTTTTGTCGATGACGTAGAATTTTATTTCGATCCGAATGAAAATGTCATTCACGTGCGATCGGCTTCTCGTCTGGGACAATCCGATCTAGGAGTCAATCGCAAGCGAGTCGAGGAGATTAGAGCAAAATTACAAGCCAAGTAATACCAATTCGCAATTCACAATTCACAATTAAGAATGCCTGGACTCGATCCCAGATAAAGAAGATCGCTCCAACGCCTTAAGCTTTTCCCACCAACGATTGAGAGGATAATAGAGAACTGGTGCCCAGAGGCTGGTGAGAATAGCTGAAGAAAGCGAAATGCGCTGATAATCTAACCAAATTTCTTCTGGAGTGCGAATGTGATGGAGAATATGCTGAAGTGCGATCGCCGCCTCAGCAACAATCGACATTGCAAAAACAACGAGCGCGACCGAAATCAAATCTTCTTTAAGATATCGCTGCTTTTGCAGTTTTGCCGTCAAAAACCCTACCAAAACGAGAGACAAAACATGAGAAGGACCGGAGGCAGGAGCAGAAGTCATGCCATCTTGAATCATGCCCAAAGCAAGTCCTGCTAATATGCCCTGAAAAACAGATCGTTTGAGACTCCAACTCACCGTCCAGATTAATAGCCAACTGGGGGCAATTCCCAATAACTCCATCCCAGGCAGACGAACGAAAGTCAAACACGCACAAACAAGCGCCGACGCACAAATTATAAATCCATTGAGAAGTTGGCGCTGCTGGGAAGACCATTTTGATAGCTTCATCACCTTGGTTCCAAATCGCTTTTGAAGGGATGGACGAGCGCCCATTCCAAACTATCGATCGGGGCTGTTATGATTATCGTAGCCTCCGGAGCGGGTCCTTTTTGCAGATTGACCGATTGGACGCGACCGATAGGTAAACCTGCGGGAAATAATTGGCTGACGGCGGAGGTACTCACCGTGTCGCCGGGGCGAATATCGGGGACTTTTTCAAAAAACTCCATAACAGCAATTTGAGAGCCGCGTCCTTTGATTAAACCCATCGAACGACTGCGAGTGACAATCGCGCCAACGCGACTGTTGGGATCGCTAATCAAAAGAACTCGACTGCTATGGGGGGTCACCTCGATGACTCGACCGACTAATCCCCCAATTCCGGTGACTGCGAAACCCTTTTCAATGCCATCTCGACTGCCTCGACCTAAAATCGCTTGCTGCCACCAGTCGTCTGCGCTGCGTCCGATAATAGGCGCTGCGATCGCAGATCGTTTATTTTTTTCAAAATCGCCTAAAAGTTTTTTAAATTGCTGATTTTGCTGTTCTAATTCGCTAATTCTCAGTTCTAACTCTATAATACGAGCATCCGTAAGTTTTTTTTCCACCAGAGAAGCTGATTCGGATCGAAACGGACGAACGATCCAGGAGTAGATTTCTTGGATAGCCCTTCCTTGAGTTTGGCGCAGCAACCAAGCAACTCCAATGACCGAGAAAATTAAAAGTATTTGTACTCCGAGTCGAGTCCACTTTACTCGCCGCACCGCAAACATAACGATAATTTTTTGCCTTTCTCCTATTGCCTTACTTATGCCATCCGAGCGCTTTCGTTGAGGATTCGCTCCAAAATTTTAGGATTCTTGAGGACTTCACCCGTGCCTTTAACCACGCATCTGAGCGGATCTTCGGCGACGTGAGTAACGATGCCCGTTTCGTGACTGATGAGCATATCGAGTCCTTTCATCAAAGCACCTCCTCCAGCTAGCATAATTCCGCGATCGATAATATCTGCTGCCAGTTCGGGAGGCGTCCGCTCCAGCGTGCGCTTGACGGCATCGACAATCGTTGACAGAGGCTCTGCCATGCTTTCTCGAACCTCTCCTCCTTTAATAGTAATGGTTCGGGGCAATCCAGACATAAGATGTAAGCCTCGAACTTCTTGAACTGGTTCTTCATTATGAATGGGGTAAGCAGAACCCAGTTTGATTTTAATGTCTTCTGCTGTCCGTTCGCCAATAATCAAGTTGTGGACTTTTCTCATGTACTGCACGATTGCCTCGGTTAGTTCGTCGCCTGCAACCCGAACTGATTCGCTGAGCACTCTTCCCTGTAAGCTTAATACAGCGACCTCAGTCGTTCCGCCGCCGATGTCAATAATCATGTTACCCGTTGCCTCTGTCACGGGAAGTCCCGCTCCTAGAGCAGCTGCTACTGGTTCGTCAATCAAGCCGACTTCTTTGGCTCCCGCACGAGTTGCCGCTTCTATAACGGCTCGGCGTTCGACTCCAGTAATTCCGCTAGGAATTCCTATCACCATGCGAGGATTGCCGAGAGGATTTCCTTCATGGGCGCGACGGATAAATTCCGATAGCATAATTTCAGCGCTGTAGAAGTCAGCGATAACTCCATCGCGCAAGGGACGCAGCGCGATAATATTACCTGGAGTTCGCCCCAGCATTTTCCTGGCTTCTTCGCCGACAGCTATGGGGGTTTTATCTCGATCGATCGCAACGACGGATGGCTCTTCTAAAACGATGCCTTTACCAGATATATAAATTAGGGTATTGGCAGTCCCCAAATCTATGCCCATGTCTCGCGACAGGGAAAAACGTTTAAAAAAATTCACAGAACTTTCTCCCCCCACTACGATTTATGATGCTGCTTTACGATCGCCCAATAGAATTGATGTGGCTTGGATCTTATTACTTTTTTTCTTCTAAGTCTAGCGAAGTTAACGAATTCGATCGGGAATTTTACAGTTCCTCGCCAGGACGGGGATTCAAGTCATGCAGGAAACCTCCCACACCGTTGCGAGATGTTATTTTTCCAGTTAGTTTCGATTGGAGCGCTGACGAGCTACAATGGTGAGAGTATATTTGTACTAAAAAATGGCAAATGAGAGGAATTGACGAATGAGTCTAAATGTCGTACATCTGGTAGGTCGCGCTGGCAGAGATCCGGAAGTTAAATGTTTCGAGTCGGGAAGCGTCTTGTGTACGTTCACTTTGGCGGTAAATCGCCCTACCAGTAAAAATGACGAACCCGATTGGTTTAATCTAAAAATTTGGGGCAAAACGGCAGAAGTTGCTGCTAATTACGTTCGGAAGGGAAGTTTGATCGGCATTCAGGGGACGTTGACAATCGAAACTTGGACGGATGACAAGACAGGGACTGAGCGTTCGACTCCCGTTATTAGAGTGGATAGACTCGATTTGCTAGGCTCGAAGCGGGACGCCGACTCCAGCGCAGTCGGCGGCTACGGTAGCAGCAACAGCGAGTTTTAAGAGCGATTCGCGATTTCTGTAGGGTGGGGGACAGACATTCAAGCAAGGTTAGCCCGACGCGCGTCTTCCCCTACTTCAATAACGAATCTGTAGGGTGACGGAGGCACTAACTGTTTGCTCGCCGCCAATAACGGGGGTAGTAGCAGAATCGGTTCTAGCTGCCTCGCGAGCCATCAGCGGCTGTGGTGGCGGGGTACTAGCTCCATTGACTTGAATGTTGACGACCTCTTGGCGAGTGAGATTGAGGGCACTCAAGACCGTATCCGCTTGTTGCTGGGCATCCTCGGTGGCTAGCCGAAGCGCTTGCTTTTGCGCTGCTGCGATCGCGTTGTCGCTGGCAGTAAAACCAACGCTGTCGATGCGAGTAGCTCCAGCTTTGACAGCTTCGTCGAGCAAATTCCCTACTTTATCGTTAGAGATGCGAAAACTGACGGTATTGACTCCAACGTAACCGACGAGGCGTTGTTGGTTATTGCTGTAATCGTAGGCAGGCTGTAATTGGATGCCAGTGGTTTGTAATTTTTCTACGCCGCGCGATCGCAGCAACTCTACCACTGCCGACGACCGTTTGGCGATCTCTTGCTGTACCTCTTGTGCCGTTTGTCCTTTGACCTCCACGCCTAGCTGTACTTGAGCTAAGCTGGTAGGAATCGTTTCCTGTCCCTGTCCGATGACGGTTAGGATGCGCAGGATTTTTTCTTGGGCGATCGCGGGAGCGCTTGACGCTATACTAAAAATAATGAGTAAAATTGCCATTGCCTGTGCTTGCTTGCCTAAAAGCCACCTA
The DNA here is from genome assembly GCF_001904635.1 of Hydrococcus rivularis NIES-593. Classification (GTDB taxonomy): domain Bacteria; phylum Cyanobacteriota; class Cyanobacteriia; order Cyanobacteriales; family Microcystaceae; genus Hydrococcus; species Hydrococcus rivularis. The sequence goes on along the minus strand of NZ_MRCB01000024.1, from coordinate 54,384 downwards.
GAAGATAATTTTTGACTAGATAAAAGCTCTTTGTTCACTTTTGTTGCTCCTCATACCAATACCGTTGACTAAGCTTTCAGCCAACTGCGAATTGGCGATCGCTTCTATTTCTACTGTGCCACCGAAAAACTGAAAAACTTTATCTTGTTACCGTTTTGGAAACCAATGCTCGCTGTCCGATCGACCTATGAAATACGCTCTGGTTCACGAGTGGCTAACTCCCAAAGCCACGGGCGGTTCGGAGTTAGTCGTGCGCGAAATCTTGCGCCACATCGATGCCGATCTTTATGCCTTAATTGACTTTGAATCCGTCAATCCCCAGAGTTATCTCTATGGACGAAAGATTGGAACGACGTTTCTACAACATTTTCCTTTGGCTCGCAACGGCGTTCAGAAATATTTGCCCCTGCTGCCCCTAGCGATCGAACAGCTAGATTTGCGGCAGTACGATGTGATTCTCTCCTCATCCCACGCAGTCGCCAAAGGGGTACTCGTCAATCCCGATCAGCTACACATCTGCTATTGTCATACGCCCATGCGTTATGCTTGGGACTTGACATTCGACTATCTCAATGCTAGTCGCCTAGGACGTGGCTTGCCCGGTACTTTTATCCGCTACATCCTGCATCGAGTTCGTCAGTGGGACGTAATTGCTGCCAATCGAGTTGACTACTTCATTGCCAATTCCTATCATACTGCTAGGCGCATTTGGCGTTGTTATCGCCGTCAAGCAAAAGTAATTTACCCGCCAGTGAATTGCGATCGCTTCTCTTTTCAAGCGCAAAAAGAAGACTTTTATCTGACCGTGTCTCGCTTGGTTAGTTATAAAAAAGTTTCTCTAATTGTCGAAGCATTCAATCAGTTGGGCTATCCTCTGGTTATTATCGGCGACGGACCCGAACTTAGGCGAATTCGCCAAATTGCCAAGCCCAATATTCAAATTTTAGGGGCGCAGCCCAATGAAGTCGTCGAGCAATATATGGCTAACGCTAAAGCTTTTGTCTATGCTGCCTGCGAAGACTTTGGGATTGCTCCAGTAGAAGCCCAAGCCTGCGGAACGCCCGTCATTGCCTACGGAGAGGGCGGTGCGTTAGAAACCGTGCTAGATATTCGCCAATTTCCAGAAACGGGAACGGGACTGTTGTTTTCCCCTCAAATCCCAGAAGCTCTAGTCAAAGCCGTTGAAACTTTTTGCCAATTTCAAGGTCAAATCAATCCAGAAAGTTGTCGGACCAGGGCAGCTAATTTTAGCCCCAAAATCTTTGAAACCTCCTATTTAGCCTTTATCGAAGACTGTTGTCAGAACTTTCCCTCAAAAGATTCTGACAAAAATTGCGACTTTTTTAGATAGATTCGCCATAATAATGGTCTTCTGGCTTTATGATCGGGACAGTGTGGTGTGATGTGATGTGAAGGAGTAAGATGACTGCTAATAGCCAATTTATACGCATCAAAGCCTTGCGAGTTTTGATGCAACGCGGTTCCCTATCCTCGGTTTCCTCGAAAAAATTTTATAAATCGTGGACTCAAACTTTTGATGGGGATTTTACCAAGCGAATGTTCGATGTAGTCTTTTCTCTGTTAGTTCTGATTTTCTTGTCGCCGCTTTATTTGATCTTGGCGCTGTTAATCGCCATTAGTTCGCCCGGTCCGATTTTCTACGTCCAGCAACGAGTTGGCAAAAACTATAAGCGCTTCGGCTGTATCAAGTTCAGAACTATGGTTCGCGATGCTGACGAAATTCTAGAGGCGATCGTAGCAAATTCGCCTCAGATGCGCGAAGAGTTTGAAAACAACTTTAAACTGCGCGACGATCCCCGAATTACCTGGATTGGCAAGTTTTTGCGCTTGACTAGCCTTGACGAATTTCCTCAATTTTGGAACGTGCTGATGGGAGATATGAGCGTAGTCGGTCCTCGTCCCCTAGTTCCAGAAGAGTTGTGTAAATACGGAAATCGTATCGAAAAAGTGCTAACCATTCGACCAGGAATTACGGGATTATGGCAAGTCTCTGGACGTAATGATATTCCCTATCCCCAACGAGTCCAAATAGATGTCTACTACGTCAATTGCCGCAACTGGTTAATGGATCTGTGGATAATTGTCAAAACAATTGGTGTAATTATCTTTCCTCATAGCAATGGAGCTTATTAAACTCCATTCATTAGTCATTGAGTTATGAGTCGTTAGTTTCCAGGCAATTCTCCTAGAACTAACGGCTTCAAACTTTACAAAAACTTTGAAAAATTGTTGATTTTTTTTTAACCACCAGGCAAGCTTTTAGGTTAATTTAGGAAAGATATTTACATGTTCGTTGAAATTTAGTTTTTGGCGACAGCTAGGTCAAGCTGTGCCATCCGTATCTAATATTTCTATAAATACCTACCAAGGACAGGACAATTAGAAATGACTCAACCCAAGCGAGCGCTGATTACCGGTATTACTGGTCAAGATGGTTCTTATTTGAGCGAATTATTGCTAGAAAAAGGATATGAAGTTCATGGCATTATTCGCCGAACATCCACGTTTAATACCGATCGCATCGATCATATCTACGTCGATTCGCACAACCCAGATGCGCGGTTGTTTCTACACTACGGAGACTTAACGGATGGAACCACTCTGCGCCGCATTCTGGAGCAAGTTCAACCCGTAGAAATTTATAATCTAGGCGCTCAATCTCACGTTCGCGTTAGCTTCGATTCTCCAGAATACACGGTAGATTCGGTAGGAATGGGAACGCTGCGGTTGCTAGAAGCAATTCGCGATTACCAACAACGCACGGGAATTGAAGTCCGCTTCTATCAAGCGGGTTCGTCCGAGATGTTTGGCAAGGTACAGGAAATCCCCCAAAAGGAAACAACCCCCTTCTATCCTCGCAGTCCCTATGCCTGCGCTAAAGTTTACGCTCATTGGCAAACGGTAAACTATCGAGAGTCCTACGGATTGTTTGCTTGTAACGGAATTTTGTTCAATCACGAATCCCCCCGTCGCGGCGAAACGTTTGTCACTCGCAAGATTACTAGGGCACTTGCTCGAATCGTAGCAGGCAGCCAGAAAAAGATGTATCTAGGCAATTTGGATGCCAAGCGGGACTGGGGCTATGCTAAAGATTACGTTAGAGCGATGTGGCTGATGCTACAGCAAAGCGAACCAGATGATTATGTCGTTGCCACAGGAGAAACTCACGAGGTTAGAGAATTTTTAGAGATCGCTTTTGGTTACGTCAATCTTAATTGGGAAGACTACGTTGCCTTTGACGAGCGCTATCTGCGTCCTGCGGAAGTAGATTTACTCATAGGCGATCCTGCTAAAGCCAAACGAAAACTTGGCTGGCAGCCATCTGTTACCTTTGAAGAGTTAGTCCGTTTAATGGTAGATGCCGATCTTGCTGCTTTAGGAATTCCCTCTCCCAATGGCTCTCACAACGGGCAACTCTTGCTAGATAATGCTTATATTCGTCAGAATGTAGGCGTTATGGTGGACTAAATCAGTTATTAGTTAATCAGTTATCAGTTATCAGTTAGAAAGTTTTTAATCGCTGATAACTGATAGCTGAGCGCCGAGCGCTGACTAGGGACTAAGGATAAAAAACTATGCTAGATTTAAGCAACAAACGTATTCTGGTTACGGGTGGCGCTGGGTTTCTTGGTCGTCAGGTAGTCGAGCAGTTGTGCCAGGCAGGAGCCAACCTAGATAAAATTACAACTCCCCGTTCCCGCGATTGCGATTTGCGCGTTCTCGAAAATTGTCAAAGAGCGGTCGAACAGCAGGATATTGTCGTTCACTTAGCCGCTCATGTCGGTGGCATCGGGTTAAACCGAGAAAAACCAGCAGAACTTTTTTACGACAACTTGATGATGGGCGCTCAGTTAATTCATGCCGCCTATCAAGCGGGAGTTGAAAAGTTTGTCTGCGTCGGTACCATTTGTGCCTATCCCAAGTTTACCCCCGTACCCTTTAAAGAAGACGATCTTTGGAATGGCTATCCAGAAGAAACGAACGCGCCCTACGGCATTGCCAAAAAAGCGCTTTTAGTTCAACTTCAGTCTTATAGGCAGCAATATGGGTTTAATGGAATTTATCTTCTGCCCGTCAATTTGTACGGACCCGAAGACAATTTCGATCCCCGTAGTTCTCACGTCATCCCAGCCTTGATTCGCAAGGTATACGAAGCCCAGCAAAGGGGAGACAAACAGCTTCCCGTTTGGGGCGATGGGAGTCCTACCCGCGAGTTTCTTTATTCTACCGATGCGGCGCGGGGAATTGTCATGGCAACTCAGAAGTATGACGGCGACCAACCCGTCAATCTGGGAACGAATTACGAAATTTCTATTCGTAATTTGGTGGAATTAATTTGCGAACTAATGGAATTCGATGGCGAAATTGTTTGGGAGACCGACAAACCCAACGGTCAACCGCGTCGCTGTCTCGATACTACTAGAGCGAAAGAGACTTTTGGCTTTACAGCTCAGATGGACTTTAAACAGGGCTTGAAAAATACGATTGATTGGTATCGCCAACACGCGGCTTAATAGTTGATTGGTAGTGGCGGCATTAAAGTGTCACTACCAGCTTTTTTTCTCGTTGAGAATTTTGGCAATTTGCATGGCGATATCTCCTGGAGTTCGGGAGATGTCGATCGCGATGGCATTTTCGGGTTCGTCTAGCGACTCGAACTGAGAGCGTAACAGTTCGGCTTTCATAAAATGCTGCTGTCGCTGCTGTATTCGCTGCCAAATCTGCTCGTAGCTCCCTTTGAAATAAACCCAGAGAAGATCTTGTCGATCCCCCTGTAGCAGATCTCGATAACCTTGCTTGAGAGCAGAGCAAGCAATAATTGCATGACTTTTGTTGCGCCGCACCTCATCGATTAAATCCCGCAATGCTAACAGCCAAGGCTGGCGATCGCGATCGCTAAGCGGAATTCCGCGACTCATCTTAGCAAGATTTTCGAGTGGATGAAAATCGTCTCCGTCATAAAATTGCCAGCCCACTATTTGAGCGAGCAATCTACCGACAGTAGATTTTCCCGAACCGGACACGCCCATGAGAATGCAGATTCTCGGCTCGATCGCGTTTGCACTTCCCAAGTTTGTTACCAGAATATCGATCCATTTCTAAGTTTAATTGTTTTGCGATCGCGCACCCCTCAAGATTACTAGGTCGAAGTTTGGCATTGCGCCTAGCGGACTTATTATCGATAATTCTGACTTTGAATCTCTCTTAGGCGGGATTCGGGACGGATGAATCGATCGAGTTGTGCTTCAAAAAATCTCCGATTTGCCATTAAATGCTTCGGATTGGGGTCGTCTAAAGGATATAAAAGCGCAGTACGCAATGCTTGAATAACTGCCGAAGTCACATTGTACATCGATCGCTGGAAACTAATACCCAATTGAATGAGAATATCGTCTTCTCCTCGACAATGCTTATGATAATAATCTTTCAGATAACCAGGAAGGAAATGATACATATCATCCATCAACAATGTTGGCGGAATGCCAGCCGTTCCCACGGGGAAAACATCGGCATATAAAATACCGTAATGAAAGTCTTTTTGCTCGTCGGGAACTTCTTTTGCCTGCGCGTTATAAGATTTCGTTCCTCGGAAGGGGGAAGTCCGATAAAATACAGCTTCTACGTAAGGTAATGCTGCTTCGTACAGCCACATAAATCCCTTTGATTTGGGGATAATTTCGTAGCATTCACCCCGAATATAGACGTGATGGTAAATCGGACGACCGGCAATGGCAAAAATCCCGTTAACTAAGAAATTCATCGCATCGGGAACGCCTTTAAATCCGCCTTCGTCGTAGATATCGGACATCTCAAAGAAAACGGGTGCCATAACTTCCCAGAACAAGCCCAAATTAGAATAATAAGACATCATTCTGACTTGTTCTAAGAACATGTCTGGGAAGAGTTTATAAAGCGCCAGCATTGGGGGATTGTATTTGAAATAAGCTTTGATGGCGCGATCGGCATTAGCCTTATATTCGTCACTATCTAAATAGGCATCAAACAATCCCCAGCCCATATCTCGACCGTGCCAGAACATAGCACGCATACATTCTTCGGCAAACTCCATGTTAATGCGATCGTGCCAGAGATGGTGGAATAGTTTGGGCATTTTGAATGTTTTCCCCTTCTCCATAAATTCGAGAAGTTCGGGATGGGCAGTTGCTTGTCCGCGCCAAATTCTTAAATCTGCATCGTCTCCAGCATAGTGATTGTGAAGGTCTAAATATTCTTGAGGTAAGAAGTATTTAAAGAAGGGAAGCGGATCGAGAAAAACCCGTTCGGCAATATAAAGGAGATCGCGCCAGTAAAAGTCCATCGGTACGGCATAGGCTTTATAAATACCGATGATTTGCATTAGATTTTCTGGCGTATCGGGTAGCATCGAACCGCCGGCTTCCAAGCGATGAACTATCTCAGCAAATTCATGGGTTGAAGGAGGTAATTTAGTTTTGGGTTTCTCAGCAGTTTCTACCATAGTTCAATAGTTCAATTCGTTTTTGAATTTGTAAATTGTAGTGCGGGCATCTTGCCCGTCAGCAGCATCTCGCTTACGCAAGGGGAATAGATTTCATCTCAATTGAGAACTCAACTACTTATCGAGTGATGGTTGATAGTCTATAGCGACTTGCTGACCGAACGCGGGAAGATTGGCTACCATTGAACTCGTAGTTGGTTCGATCCAGCGCACCAACCAAGTGGGTTGAATGCCTAAAAATAAAATGACGGCAGTTAAGACGATCGCAGGAATGCTTTCAGATCGCAGTACTTTTGGGTAATATGCCGTGTAATTATCCAGCTTGCCAAAGCAAGTGCGGTTGAGCAGAATAACGAAGTAAACGGCAGTTAAACCGGAGGCGATAATGCACAAAAGTGTAGGAATGGGGAAAGCCGAGAAACTGCCTTGAAAAACGATAAATTCAGCTACAAAACCTACTAAACCGGGAATTCCCGCGCTAGCCATTCCTCCTAGGATAAGAAGGGCGCTGATGGTGGGCAATCCTCGAATGGGATTCATTAAACCGTTGAGGACATTGATGTCGCGGGTGCCAACTTTGCGTTCGATGATGCCCACTAAATAGAACAGTAGGGCTAAAATCAAACCGTGGCTGACCATTTGCGAGACGGAACCTAAAACGCTTAACGCCGTTCCCGCCGCAGCCGCTACCAGCATATAGCCCATGTGACCGATAGAACTATAGGCAACCATGCGCTTGATATCTTTTTGCGCGATCGCGCTTAATGCCCCATAGACAACGCTAACCGTACCGATAATGGCAAGTCCAGGGGCTACCAGCGACCAAGTTTCGGGAAATAGCTGCAAACCAAACCGAATTAAGCCATAGGTTCCCAGTTTTGCTAGGATACCTCCTAATAGAATTGCTACGGCTGGTGAAGCTTCGGTATAGGCATCTGGCAACCAAGTATGTAAAGGAACCAAGGGGATTTTGATGCCAAAACCAACCAGGAGTAGAGTCAGTAAAATTAATTGCGTCTTGAAAGATAATTCTGTCGTCGTTAGCGATTGGTAATCGAAATTTGGAGATCCGCTTAAGAAACCAATGCCAAGAAAAGCTGCCAAAACTAATAAGCCAGATACGGCTGTATAGAGAAGGAATTTAATCGAAGCATAGCCTCGTTTTTCTCCTCCCCAAATCGCGATCGCCAGATAAAACGGAATTAACTCTAATTCGTAGAAAAGAATGAACAAAAGTAAATTCTGCGCCATTAATGCCCCAGCAATCCCCGCATTGATCAGAAGAAATAGGGAATATTTTAGGCGAGGTCGTTCGGCGTTTTCTGCCGTAGCATAGATGGCAATCATGGTTAAAAAACTACTTAAAACTAATAAGGGCATCGATAGTCCATCGACTGCCAAACTATAACTCAAGCCAATTGGTTCCGCCCAGGAAAAATATTCTTTAAACTGCAATCCGGGATTGTTTATATCGAACTGAGTTAGCAGCATAAGCGACCAAGCAAAAGACGCGATCGCAAACGCTATCGTAATCTGGCGCAATCTTTTCGTTTCCTTTTGGTTTGGAAAAATTCCAACGATTGCTGCCCCTAAAATAGGTAGCCAAAGTAAAGTACTTAGCATAGAGGTTTTATGAGTAGTTAGTTGTCGGTCGTTTGTTATTTGACTACTTAATTAAATTGCGACGCGATACATTTAAAATTTGATTATTTCTGCTCATTCACTCACACCTTGTTGTTCTTTCTAATGGTTGAGTAATTGTTACAAAAGACTGATGAATCATTTACTAATTAGCTCCAAATACTAGGGAAACTTGAGAGAGTATAGGCCAACCGATCGCAATGACTAGAAAGACAACTCCTAAAAAAATTGACAGGAAATAAAATTGAGTTTGACCTGAGACGTTGTATTTTAAGCTTTGTCCGCTAAAGACGGTTGCTATGCCGACTAAATTGACGATGCCATCGACAATAAAACGGTCGAACCAAGAGACAATTTGGGAAATCAAACCTACGAAAAAGACGATTGTTAACTTGTAAAGTTTGGCAGTATAAAGGTCGTAGGCAAAAAAATCTTGTAGGGCTTTGGGTTTAAATTGTACGGGTTTGGCAATGCGATCGCCGAGATAAATATAAGCTGCCGTAGCGCCGCCAACGACTGTTGAGATGACAAGGAAACTAGCAACGGTCAAATTTAGGTCTTCCCAGGCAGGGAGAAGATTCCATTGCTTGAGGAGTAAAGGTACGTGGAGGGCAAATCCCATTACGATAGTCATCGGCAGGGTAAGAGGCCAGAAAGCTTCAAAAGAACGAACGGTCATCTGCTTGGGTTTGCCGCCAAAAATCGCGCAAAACTCGCGGGTAACGCCAAAGGCAGTTAATCCATTAACCAGTAACAAAACGCCGATCGACCAAGGATAGTTCTGGAACAGGTTATCCGCCATCTCGGTTAGTACCCAGAAACAGCCCATGGGAGGAAAAGCAACTAAAGAAGCTGCCCCTACGAGAAAGCAAATGCCAGTGATGGGACGGCGCGACCAAAGCCCGCCGTATTGAGTGATATCTTGAGTAATATTGTTCCAGATGATATTGCCCACACTCATCACTAACACAGACATGGCGATCGCATAGGTAAATAGCAGCGTCAATGCGGTTTGGGTTTGTCCCGTTCCTACGGCAATGAATACCAAACCCATATAGGCGCTGACGACGTAGGATAGACAACGCTTGAGATCGATTTGCGCGATCGCGATCGCGGCAGCACCCACCGCCGTTACCGCACCAATCCAAATCATGACATTAGTAGCGACGGAAGACAGCGCAAACACCGGTTGCAACTTAATTAATACCCATGCCCCAGTAGAAACGACCACGGTATTCCGCAGAATCGTAGCGGGCATAGGACCTTCCATCGCCTCATCCAACCATAAATGCAAAGGGAATTGCGCGCATTTGCCCAGAGGACCTGCAATTAGTGCCAAACAGAGGAGAGTTGCGGTAGTAGGGCTAATCGTTGCAGTTCTTGCCCACTCTGCCAACTCGGTATAGTTCCAAGTTCCCGCGATGGGCAACAAGGCAACTACACCCATTAGCAGAATTAAATCGCCTATCCGTTTGGTTAAAAAGGCATCCCTTGCCCCTGTCACTACCAAAGACTGATTGAACCACAAACCAATTAACAAGTAAGTTCCCAGAGTCAGGATTTCCAGAATGACATAGCTGAAAAACAGAGAATTGCAAAGTGCCAGGGCACACATTCCTCCTTCAAACAGGGCAAGTAAGGAGTAAAAACGCGCCCATCCCCAATCCATCTCCATATACCCGATGGCGAAAATCTGGGCAGCGAGATTCAATCCCGTAATTAACAGCAATGCCCCGATATTGACAGAGGAGACTTCGATATCGAAGGAAATATTTAAATCGACGACATGAAGCCAGTTAAAAGAGATATATTGAGGGGGATGGTTCAAAGTGGCTGGAAGGGCAAGCAAGCTATGAAGAAACGCCATCAAGGTCATAATGGCGTTAATATATCCAGAAGGCCTCGGTCCCGTTTGACGGATAATACCAGGAGACCAGGGTAAGGCAAGTACCGCTCCCGTCAAGGCGTACAAGGGTACCAACCAGATACTCTGGCTGAACGTCTCAAACATAGAGTTACCTCAAAATTAGTGAACGGATCTTGGCGATCGCTAATTGCTAATAACTAATCGCTTTATCAAACTGTGGCAAGCAAATTGAGAGAAGGAACCTGTATCTTTTGACTTTCTTGTACGAGATAGTCTAAGAAAGTCTGAGTGATGACAGATAGTTGTTTCCCCGCTAAATAAGCTGCATACCAGCGACATTTAATCGGAAAATGTTGTACGTCTAAGATCGCTAGTTCGCTATTAGACCCCTCACCAAGTAGGGTGTGTTGGGAAAGGACGGAAATGCCTAAACCTCCAGCGATCGCCTGTTTGATTGCCTCATTGCTTCCCAGTTCTAACCTGACCTTCACAATGACTTTGTGCCTTGCAAACAGTTGCTGGACGGCATATCGCGTCCCCGAACCCGCTTCCCGCATGATGAAAGGTTCGTCGTTAAGGCGTTGGATGGGAATGTTCCTCTCCATTGCCAAAGGATGATTTCGCGGTGCTACCACTACTAATGGATTATCCAGAAAAGACTGGGTAGACAGATCCATATCTTCTGGAGGGTGGCTGAGGATATAGAGGTCATCCTCATTTTCCATCATGCGCTTTTGAATAAGCTGATGGTTGGTTACTTTGAGTGAAATATCAATCCCAGGATATTGCTGACAGAAAGACCCTAAAATCCGAGGGATAAAGTACTTTGCCGTCGTGATTACGGCTAGCCGCAACCTTCCCTGCTTGGTTCCCTTTAAGTCGGCGACCTTCATCTCGAAGTTATCTAGCCTTTCAAAGATTTCCTGACAGGTTGCCAGTAATTCTTTTCCGGCTTCGGTTAGATAAAGGCGTTTGCCAATTTGCTCGAACAATGGTAGACCAACAGCTTTAGTCAATTGTTTGATTTGGCTAGAAACCGTCGGTTGGGTGATAAATAATTCTTCGGCTGCGCGGGTGAAACTACCGTGGCGAGCAGTGGCTTCAAAAACGACTAGCTGATGTAGGGTTGCTTGAATCAATTTAACGTCCCCCGTGAGTGAAGTTTGACTTCATCAGCAACTATCTCTAGGTCAACGTTTCGATTTTATATAGGATCTTAACGTTGTTTTTATCATAGACTTAAATCAATCATTTTGCAAGTATCATTTGATTATTTCTATGATAAATTTGGCAAATATCTGTCGTACAGAGGTTATGTGGCAGGAGATTCGGGCGATCGCCAAGGTTATGCTTGAGTAACAAAACTTAATAGAAATAGCTTGAAGCTTTAAGGAATGCGATCGCCTCTTAGATATTTATTAAGTAAAAAAGAAAAAATTTATCTGGTAGAAGCGTACTTTACACTGCATGGCAGTGCATTTCAGAGCTTAAGAGCGAGTACAAGGAATTGTTGCGTTCAATAATCCAGCAAGAAAACTACTCTCGATTATGAGGTTCGTCTAAATTAATGACAGGTCCCTTAGGAATAAGACCGCTAGGATTAATATGAGGATGGCTCATATAATAATGCCGCTTAATATGGTCTAAATTGCAAGTTTCTTTAATGCCAGGATGTTGATACAGATCCTTGAGATAATTCCACAAATTTGGATAATCCCAAATGTGACGAATATTGCACTTAAAATGTACGTAATAAACCGGATCGAAACGCAGCAGGGTAGTAAACAAGCAAAAGTCTGCTTCTGTTAGCACATCGCCGCATAAATATCTCTGTTTTTCTAAGACTTTTTCCCAGTAATCTAAAGCCTCAAAAAGTTCTGTTACCGCCTCTTCATAGGCTTCTTGAGAGGTAGCGAATCCAACTCGATAAACCCCATTGTTAATGGGTTGGTAAATGGCATCAATTGTTCGATCGATTTTTTCCTTCAAGTCTTCTGGACAAAAGTTCACTTTCTGGCGAGCAAACGCTTCAAATTCCCAGTCGAATATTCGTATAATTTCGCGGGATTCGTTATTGACAAACGCACCGATCTTTATGCCGGAAAAAATTCTGACATCGGGGAGAGGTCGTCTTTGTAGTTAATTAATGCCTAGCTTTTTTTCATAAAGAGAAAAAGCTAGTCTTATACTATTACTTAAATAATTTTTCCTTCTTTCCATCACTCTCAAGTTGTATCTTCTTTAATTCATCTCTTCATTACCCATCGATTCTTCTCCTTCATACTCTTCTGAGATATCGCCTCCAAAGCGGCGTTGAGGGGGAATCGCTGCGATAATCGCATCAATCACCTTGGCAACGGGGATAATTTCTAAGCCCAAATCGTCCGGAAACGCTTGTCCTTTAGGCACGATCGCGCGTTTAAACCCTAGTTTAGCCGCTTCTTTGAGCCGCAATTCCATTTGGGAGGCTAAGCGCACCTGTCCGCCTAAACCGACTTCTCCTATTAATACGGTACGCGGATCGACGACGCGATCGCGAAAACTAGCAACCACAGCAATCGCAATTCCCAAATCCGCCGCAGGTTCTTCCACGCCCAATCCGCCAGCAGAAGCGACATAAGCATCCAATTTTGATAGGGGAATGCCGACTCGCTTTTCTAGGACTGCCAGAATTTGTTGTAGGCGGTTGTAATCTACCCCCGTCGTCGAACGTCGCGGCGAAGCATAGCTAGTCGGACTGACTAAGGCTTGCAACTCGACGACAATCGGACGAGTTCCTTCGCAGGCAACTACCGTCGCCGTACCGGGGGCGAGTTCGTCGCGGTTGCCCAAAAATAACTCAGAAGGATTGGCGACTTCATCTAAGCCATGCTCTACCATTTCAAAGATACCGATTTCGTGGGTGGCTCCGAAGCGGTTTTTCACCGAGCGCAACAGACGATGAGAGGCATAGCGATCGCCTTCAAAATATAGCACTGTATCGACTAGGTGTTCCAATACCCTCGGACCTGCGATCGCTCCTTCTTTAGTCACATGACCGACAATAAATAAAGTAATATTCTCTCGCTTTGCCACCTGCATCAATGCCGAAGTACATTCTCTCACCTGAGCGACCGAACCGGGAGCAGAAGTTAGCGAAGCAAAATAAAGGGTTTGAATACTATCGATAATTGCCACCTGGGGTTTAAGAGATTCCAATTCTCGGAGAATTTCTTCTAAATCGGTTTCGGGGAGAACGTAGAGATTGGAATTTCCCTCTTGGAGTTTGTCTTGTGAGGATTGATGACCTTTTTTCGCCTTGCCATTGCTCGTATCTTCCTGTTCGCAAGAAGATGTCTGAGTTACGCCCAGACGAGAGGCACGTAACTTAACCTGCTGTCCCGACTCTTCGGCGGATACATAGAGAATTCTGGGCAATCGCTGAGATAACTGGTTGGCGACTTGCAGCAATAGCGTCGATTTGCCAATGCCGGGATCTCCCCCAATTAGCACCAGCGAACCTGGAACGATTCCCCCGCCTAGCACCCGATCCAATTCTCCATATCCAGAAGGAAACCTGGCTTGAACTTCGTGGGCGATTTGCGAGAATTTGACAGATATTCTTGGCTGAGCGGGTCCCTTGGTTTTGCCAACCGTGCGTGTAGACGATTGCCAGCCCCCTCGACTAATTCCAATCGAATTTTGCATGACAACTTGCTCTTCCAAGGAACCGTAGACTCCACAGCTCGGACATTTGCCAAACCACTGCGGCGATTCTGCTCCACAGGCACTGCAAACATAAATTGTTCGAGATTTCGGCATTTGAAGTTTTTTTAAAAAATTGTTAAATCCATTCAGATAAAGAGCAAAATATCCACCAGTCTCAACAATTAAGTAAACCTTAAAAAAAATGCCCAATCGAGCCAATATACAAGGCAATTTAGGGTTAATAATAACGGGAAAGAGATATTCTAGTAACAGAGGCACTCAAAAATTAACTTAAGAATTAGCAAATTTATTTAAAAAAGGAGTGTTGAGTAACTTGGAGATTCATAAAGAAAAAATCTTGGTTGTAGATGACGAAGCCAGCATCCGCCGAATTTTGGAAACTCGTCTCTCCATGATTGGCTACGATGTCGTTACGGCTGCCGATGGAGAAGAAGCCCTCGAAGTCTTTCATCAGACCAATCCAGACTTGGTAGTCTTGGATGTAATGATGCCCAAGCTCGATGGCTATGGCGTTTGTCAAGAACTCCGCAAGGAATCTGATATCCCCATCATTATGTTAACCGCTTTGGGAGACGTTGCCGATCGCATTACGGGTTTGGAGTTAGGGGCTGATGACTACGTAGTCAAACCTTTTTCTCCCAAGGAATTAGAAGCTCGCATTCGTTCGGTGCTGCGACGAGTCGAAAAAAATGGCACCCCCGGCATTCCCAGTTCTGGGGTGATTCATGTGGGATCGATTAAAATCGATACCAACAAGCGACAAGTTTACAAGGGCGACGAGCGCATTCGTTTGACTGGAATGGAGTTTAGCTTGCTAGAGTTATTAGTCAGCCGTTCTGGAGAACCTTTCTCGCGATCGGAGATCTTACAGGAGGTGTGGGGCTATACCCCCGAACGCCACGTCGATACCCGCGTCGTTGACGTTCACATCTCTCGCTTGAGGGCAAAGTTAGAAGATGACCCTAGCAACCCAGAATTAATTCTCACCGCGCGGGGAACGGGGTATTTATTTCAACGAATTCTAGAACCCGGAGAAGAGTAAATTGGTCATTTGTCCTTTGTCATTCGTCCTTTGTAGACTGAACTAATGACCAATGACTAATGACTCATGACGAATGATTAAATCCGATCCCAATCGAGTGTTGCGGCTGCTTCCTTTGCTTGTTGGCATTTTGGGAGGAATATTGCTGCTCCTTAACCGTTTGACAACCACTCAGCTTACAGAATCTCAAGCTCGTTCCGACGTGCTGGGTACGATCCTCAGTGCTATATTGATTCTAGTCGGTTTGCTTTGGCAGCAAATCCAGCCGCGATCGTCCGATGCGGTCACTTTGATTGGCAAAGAGGGAATGGAGTTGGCTTCGGAGTTGCCCGATGCGGTTAAAACCGAATTGGCTTGGGCATCGCATCTCTTATTAACCAATACTGTAACAAAATCCTTAGTCGTTTACTACCAAGGAAAAGTTCTCCTGCGGCGGGGAATATTGGCAGATAATCCCCATGTAAAACCCGGTCAAATCGTTCGGCGAGTGTTGGAGACTCACAAACCAATTTATTTGGTCGATCTCAAACTTTTTCCAGGACGCATAGAATTTGATTATCTGCCAGAAAATACCCAAGGGCTGATCTGCCAACCGATGGGCAACGGAGGCGTTCTCATTTTAGGGGCTAATGCACCCCGCAGCTATACCAAGCAAGACGAAAATTGGATTGAGGGAATTGCGGACAAATTGGGAGAAACCCTCAGTCGCTATAGCCATGAAATTGCCGCTTGCGAAAAATAAACGGGATTCAATCCAAAAGTTCAATCCTCCTTGCGATCGCGTCAAATGATTTGAAGATAGCACGGCTAAATTTTAAAATTTTGATGAACTTGGTGAAAATACGTAGACAATATATCGGTGAAATGTTATCAAAGTACTGGTAGGGGTTAATTGGTTAGTGGGATTGATAGAGGTCATTTATACAGTAAAAGATTAATTCGTTCCGTAAAAATCGCTATATAAATAAGCTCTCAGTCCCTCTTATTTTTTTAAGCTTTCAGCACTAGCATAAAAGCAAGCTAAAAAGTAAAATATACCTTTAGAAAAAATTTGAAGCTGTTCATGAGAGAGCGGCAAATAGAAAAAAATCGCAATTGCATATCGCAGAATTTACGACTCAAAACTTCTCTGCCAAACCATCAGGGAAGTCATTGGCAGCCCCAACAACCGAGCGAACCATCTTTCTATTATTTTGCCTATGGCTCTTGTATGTGTCCGGTGGATTTAAAGCGATCGCTCGGCGAAAATACTCATCACTACGTCATCGGAACTGGAGTTGTTAAAGGCTATCGTCTCGGATTTTATCGCCGCTCTCTACGTCGTAACTGCGGTGCTTTAGATATCGTTCCCGATCCTAGTTCTTGCGTTGAGGGGGTATTGTATAATTTACCTTGGAGATTGAGCGATCTTCTCGACGAACGAGAAGAAATTCCCCGCAACGGATACCGCCACGAATTTGTAAATGTGTACCATGGTACACAAATTTATCGCAACGTTCGCACTTATGTCGTCGTCGATAAACTAGAAGAAGAATTAGCACCTAACGACTGGTATTTGAATGTAGTCATTCGCGGTGCGGTGACTTGCGGACTCTCAGAAGAATACCGCTGGAAATTGTTCCATCACATGTACCAGCTACAACAAAAGTCAAAATCGATCGAGTTACAATAACAAAGAACAAAAAACGCTATGTGATAACTTGTCCGAGCAACAGCAACCCCAATTATCGCCGACAACCGCGATCGCAACCGATGACGCTCTCAGAGCGACTACAGAAGTATGGTTTGAATACGCCGTTCGCGCTCAACCCCATCATACAGACTACGGCGGGGTGGTCTGGCACGGTTCTTATCTTACCTGGATGGAAGAAGCGCGAGTCGAATGCTTGCGATCCATGGGCATAGATTTTGCCGATTTGGTAAGGTTAGGTTGCGACTTACCCGTAGTCGAAATGTCCATTCGCTATCATCGAGCCATGCGCTTAGGAGAAGCGGCTGTCGTCAAAACTCGCATGACCGAGATAGCAGGAGTCAGAATTAATTGGGACTATAAAATTCAGATGCTACAGGAAGAAGAATTGTATTTGACAGGGAGAGTTACCCTAGTTGCGATCGATCGCGAGAAAGGCAAAATCATGCGTCAGCTACCTCCAGCCGTAAAGGATGTCTTGATGAGGCTGATTAAATAGTAGAGATTAAAGCTTGCAGATATAGCCATGTCAAACCAATTTTCCGACTACAAAAATTTACTTGCCGAGTTGATAAATCGCTATCGCGATCGCGTCGATTTTTTAGCCATTCGCATAGAACAAGCAGAAGGAACGAATATCTTATTGCGAGCAGACAAGGTAGAAACCCTTAGCGAAGGCATTTCGATTGGCGGCCAGGTGAGAGCAGCTTATAAAGGCGGTTGGGGGTTCGCTACCTTTAACCAATTATCTACCCTAGCCGATCGCGTCGAAGAAGCCATTGCCGCTGCCAAAATGGTAGGAGAAGAAGAGACGATTCTCGCCCCAGTCGAACCCGCGCAAGTCGTTTGCCAACTGCCACTAACCGGAACCGATCCGCGTCACGTGCCGCTAGAGCAGAAAAAAGCCCTCTGCGATCGCTACAATGAGCTTCTTCGCGCCTATAGCGATCGCGTCGCTACCACCTCCGTCCGCTACGGCGATACCACCCAGCGCGTTATTCTTGCCACTTCTGAGGGAACCTTAATCGAGCAATCCTGGGCAGACATGGAAATGCACTTTTCCGCTACCGCTAGAGATGGAGAAATCGTGCAGACGGGGCGAGAAACAACAGGTTCTCGCAAGGCTTACGAAGATTTAACCCAGCTAGACGAACAGGTGCGGGGTGCCGCTCAACGGGCAGTCAATGCGCTTTCCTTGCCATCAGTCAAAGGCAATACTTACACCGTTGTCATCGATCCCATTCTCGCAGGTTTATTCGTTCACGAGGCGTTTGGACATCTCTCGGAAGCGGATATGCTCTACGAAAATCCCGACTTGTTAGAAGTCATGAGTATAGGGAAACGGTTCGGTCCCAAAGAGCTGCAAATCTTTGACGGCGCTGCCCCTACCCTCCTTGATAAGGAGGGTGCCGAAGGCGGGGGAATACACCGAGGCAGTTATTTCTACGACGATGAAGGAACCCCTGCAACAACCACTCAATTGATTAAAGATGGCGTATTAGTCGGGCGGTTGCATTCCCGAGAAACGGCAGGTAAGTTGGGCGAACAGGCGACGGGAAATGCTCGTTGTCTCAATTATCACTATCCCCCAATCGTTCGCATGACCAACACTTGGATCGAGCGAGGCACGATACCCGTAAAAGAGTTATTTGCGGGAATTCAAGAAGGAGTATACGCTCGAAATTGGTTGGGTGGCATGACCAATGGAGAAATGTTTACCTTTAGTGCGGGAGAAGCGTGGATGATTCGCGATGGCAAAATTGCCGAACCCGTGCGCGATGTGACGCTATCGGGAAATGTATTTAAAACCCTGGCAAATATCGAAGCGATCGGCGATGATTTCTACTGGGATGAATCGGGCGGTTGCGGCAAGGGCGGACAAAGCGGTTTGCCCGTCGGTTGCGGCGGTCCGAGTTTGCGAATTCGCGATGTCGTCGTGGGAGGCGAGGCAATGTAACATTAATCGGCAATCGTAGTATTATTGGATGACTTTGCAAGTCGTTAAGTTTAATAGTTAAGATGAACGATATCTTCGCAAAATTGACGGTAGCCACTGCTCTATGTAGTTTAAGTTTTACGGCGATCGCGTCTCAACCGACCCAAGCAGCTACCGTCTTTTGGGATTTGGAGTTTTTTGACTCTCCTAGTGGCGAGCCAATTTAAAAAATGAGGGTTACAAATAAATAACTAAAACCTTAATCAGAAAAGTGTTTTCCAATCCAAAATCCAAAATCCAAAATGGTATGACAAACACAATTGATGAAGGGTATGTAAAATATCAATGTCATTGGATTGACTCGCTACCCCTTTCTAGTAATCAAATTCAAGACCTCAATCGATGGAGAAATAAACTCTATCAATTGGGTTTAATTGGCGAATATCCTAATGGCATAGGATTTGGCAATCTCAGTATTCGCCATCCCGACAAAACCAGCCAATTTATCATTTCTGGTACTAAAACGGGAGGGTTGCCCATCCTAAACGAACAACACTATACGACGGTTATCGATTACGATTGGGAGCGAAATTATGTAACATGTGAAGGTCCGATTCAAGCTTCTTCAGAAGCATTAACCCATGCGGCTGTTTATGAAGCCAACCCAAAAATTAATGCAATTATTCACGTTCACCATCTCAAACTCTGGCAAGAATTAATGGATAAAGTCCCAACAACGGCAAAAAATATTGCTTACGGTACGCCAGAAATGGCAAAGGAAATTATTCGATTGTGCCGAGAAGAGAATTTGGGTGAAACGCAAATTTTAGTGATGAGCGGACATGCAGAAGGAATTATTGCTTTTGGCAAACAATTGGATGAGGCAGGGAGTTTGCTGTTGCAATACTATAAAGATTTCGTTAAATCTTAATCTTATTTATGATGCTTTCAATGCCTGTTTCAGTTTCGCACAAGCTTCTTCAATTTTGTCGATGCTGCCAGGGTTGACTAATCCATAATAATCAAAAACATACACGCGATCGCGCTGAGTGGCTTTCAATTGACTCCAGAAAGGTTGGGCTTTAAATTCTTCAAGTAATTTTTGTCTGAATGGTTCTACAATTAACAAGACTTCTGGATTAGCTTGGAGGATTTTTTCAGGAGAAAGCGTAATATAACCAGGGAAAGGAGATTTTCCCTGCAATTCTGCTGCTAAATTTTTCGCATTAAATTTCGCTAATAAATCGCCCGCCCAACTATTTTTATTAGGAGCTAAAATCGGTTGACGGCTGACTAAAACTAAAGTCGATAAATTTTGTTGGGGAATATCGGTTAAAAAGGTTTGATAGCGTTCTAATAAAGGAGTTGGATCGGCACCAATTTTTTGAGCTAAATCTTGAGTAATTTCTGTTAAGGCATTCCAATTATTTATATCGGTAGCCAGCGTAGCAATCCCCAACTCTTTTAATTTGTTAAGAGTTTGGTCGCTAAATCCTTTAGCACCGATGACTAAATCGGGTTTGAGAGCAACAATTTTTTCTAAATTAGGTGGGGTTTGTCCTTCACTAACTGTAGGAATATTTGTAAAGCGATCGCTCGATTTGAGCAAGCTACTGCCTGCAATTCCAACCAGTTTATTTTTATCTAACCGTTCGATAATATCGGCGGTTAGCGAAGTTAAAGCTACCACTCTCTCAGCCGATTCGACAGAAGAATTGGAAGAAATGGCAGGAAGATTGACATTTTGATTTTGTGCCGTACCGCAGGCAATTAAAAGGATGCTGCACAGAAAAGCTAAAAGCTTAGTTAAGCAATGACGAGACATAATTCTGACTTCAGTTCTGCTTGAAGTCTAAAGGAAATCGAGACCAGATCGCAAACGAGCTAGAGTTTTACTACTGAATTTCCCACCAACCAAAAGCGGGTCCGATAAAGCGAATGGTCACCCAAATAACGGCTAGAGCACCGATACCAATCCATGCCACTCTTGTGGTTAATTTGTACAGGTTTTCTGCTTGACTTTTAGTTACTGGCAGCCAAGGAAAGATTCTTTCTTCTTGACCGTATTTATCGCCTAGTGCAGCTTTACGACGCTTAGCTTCACCCATAGCCGAACTCTTACATGTGTTTCAGCGTATTTTTTCCCCTCGATTCTATCACGCGAACTCTTCTATTTGGGAAATAGATGTTGTTTGATTACGTCCAAACGAGAGCAGTGCCAGTAATCGATGTGAGAGACAATCATTTCTTGTTCGTCGAGCTTTAGTTCGCTTCTGCCAGGGATGGTAATGCGAGGTTTCCAAGGAATGGGAGTCGTCCAGTTGAGCGTCCATTCAGTGTGTATGGTATCTCCCTCTCTCCGAATGTCGTGGAGATCCATTTTAATGTCTTGAAACCAATTACTCATAAAACCAATCATCTCTTTATAGCGTGCAATTCCCCGAAATTCATTGAGAGGATCTTTGAAATAAACGTTTTCGGCGTAGATACTATAAGTTTGATCGGCGGGAAATCGCTGATAGTCGTCTTTGAGAATTTCGATAATATCCATCTCAATTTGTACTTTTTAGCCTATATGTAGCAATTCGATTTGAATGGCGGACGGAGTGCGAGCAAGACGCTCTCACTCCATTTTTACAAATCATTTAGGTTGGTTATAAACTTTTGATATGC
The DNA here is from genome assembly GCF_001904635.1 of Hydrococcus rivularis NIES-593. Classification (GTDB taxonomy): domain Bacteria; phylum Cyanobacteriota; class Cyanobacteriia; order Cyanobacteriales; family Microcystaceae; genus Hydrococcus; species Hydrococcus rivularis. Next base: position 33,328 of record NZ_MRCB01000024.1, on the reverse strand, counting down.
CTGTCCGTTAAGTATTGGTTGTAGATGTGGCGAACGATCGGATGGCTCCAGACCATGGGAACGATGTTGTCTGCTTTTTAAAGACAATTAGATTGTTCAAACAGCGACCTATTTTAAGTAAGTAGACAAATATGACAAATATTAATTACACATTTTCTTCCCTTTTCCAAATCTTCGGGGATGAATTGAATTTTGCCTAGATACTTAAAAACAATAGTTCGTTCGATCTACAGGCAGATCGGCATCCTTCCTCAAGTCTCCTTCTTTTAGGAATGCTAGATCTATGCCTGCATGACCAAACAATTAACCATTAATGAAACAGCGTTGCTGCCTAACCAAGCTTGCGAGTCTAGTAACCTATATCTTTGAGCTAGCCTTCATAGACTCAAATAATTGCAACTTGATTTGACTCGCTTTAAGACCAACCTTTTTCTGCTTGAGACAAGACATAATTGGCTACGTCATCGATTTCTTGCTCGCTCAAGCGACCCGCAAAAGCTGGCATAGCATTTTTTCCTTTGGCAATCTGAGTCTTAATTGCTTCTAGTGAATTCATGCTGTACTTCTCTAAATCGCCTTTTTGCAGCGTTTTCGCTGCATTGACTACATTCTTGCCACCGGCATGGCAAGCAGCGCAATTAGCAGAAAACAACTTAGCTCCTTTGGCTAAATCTCCAGCTAAGGCAGGACGAGTAAAGGTTAAAGTAAACAATGCCAAAACTAGCAAGCTTAAAGACAAAAATCTTTTCATTGAGTTCTCCTCTCGTTTGCGTATCGAACCGTAGATTATCGTCGGCAACGGTCGATCTTTTGTCAAAAGACAAACTGTCGAACTTCTGTAGTAGGATCTTTTATGGATCTAAAACAAGCAAATTTTAGGACTCCTGTCAAAAGACAGACTGTCAAACTTTTGTAGTTGGGTAATTTTACTGAGCAAACAAAAATGTCGAAGAAATTAGCTGTATTACTTGCCACCATTTTGCTAGTCATTTCTAGCTTCGTTATTTCCGCTGCTCCTGCTGCGGCAGAAACCTATACAGTCAAAATGGGTTCGGACAGCGGCTTGCTGAAGTTTGAACCCGACACCTTGACCATCAAAGCAGGCGACACCGTAAAATGGGTGAACAACAAGCTGGCTCCTCACAACGTGGTTTTCGACAGCAGCAAAATGGATGAAGCTGTAGCCACCAAAATGTCTCACAAAAATCTTGTCTTCTCTCCCGGCGAATCCTATGAAAGCACCTTTGACGAGCCTGGAGAGTATACTTATTACTGCGAACCCCATCGCGGTGCGGGTATGGTTGGCAAAATTATTGTGAAATAATTCGGAATTCAAAATTCCTAGAGGCATTCCACGAACGTCTCTACTGACTTCGATTCGATTGACTGCTCCAGCAATAGAAGCAAGAGAAGAAAAACCCCACAGAATTGAGCTGTGGGTTTTTTTGTGGCATAAATATATGCAAAATCAGCATCCAGAGTGTTTTTTGAATTAAGTTCGTTTGAGAAAGGTGCAAGATCTTAGTTTCTTGTTATTATCTCGTTGCGATCGCGAGTTTTGGGATTGCGATTGAAGCTTTGCGAGTACTGTCTACCTTGGTTAAGTTATGCTCGATCTGAAAGCTATTTAAATCTATCAATTTTTGAGATCGATCTGAGATTACAAGAGGAGAAAGTGACATCCGTAACGCCAGAAATCCGACAGAGAGTCGAACGACTGCGGCAACAACTGCTTAAAGCTAACTATGCTTACTACGTTCTCGATAACCCTATTATGGAGGACTCGGTTTACGACCGACTGTATCGAGAACTGCAAGATTTAGAAACCCAATATCCCGAACTGATCGTACCCGATAGTCCAACTCAGCGAGTAGGAGATCGACCTGCCTCTCAATTTACCTCCGTTCGCCATAACATTCCTCTCTACAGCCTAGAAAACGCATTTAGTCTAGAAGAATTGGCTAAATGGCAGGAACGCTGGCAGCGTGTAGTTCCCGATATCAAACAAGTTGAATACGTTTGCGAGTTAAAAATCGATGGAAATGCTTTAGCATTGACCTATGAGAATGGCGTATTCGTGCGAGGAGTCACGCGGGGAGATGGCGTTACTGGGGAAGATATTACCCACAATGTCCGTACTATTCGTTCTATTCCTCTGCGATTGCACCTAGAAACGCCGCCACCGATTGTAGAAGTACGAGGAGAAGCATTTTTACCTCTCGATGAATTTGACCGAATCAATCAAGAACGAGCACAAGCCGGAGAACCTCTCTTCGCTAACCCCCGCAATGCTGCTGCCGGGACGCTTAGGCAACTCGATCCCAAAATAGTCGATAAGCGACGATTGAAGTTCTTTGCCTATACCTTGCACCTTCCCAACCATAACACGCTCAAATCCCAATGGGAAGCTCTAGAGTTTCTCAAAGAAATGGGATTTGCTGTCAATCCCAATTGTAAGCTGTGTCAGTCTTTAAAAGAAGTAGAGGAATACTTCCAATACTGGGAAACGGGAAGGCGAACCCTACCCTACATGACTGATGGGATAGTTGTGAAGATAAATGACTTTCAACTGCAAGAAAAACTCGGCTTTACGCAAAAGTTTCCTCGTTGGGCGATCGCGCTTAAATATCCCGCCGAAGAAGCTCCTACCATAGTAAAAGAGATTGCCGTCAACGTAGGACGCACTGGGGCAGTCACGCCGATCGCGATTATGGAACCCGTGCATCTAGCGGGGACGATCGTGCAAAAAGCTACTCTTCATAATAGCGATCGCATTGCTCAATTAGACATTCGCGTTGGCGATACGGTTATCGTTCGCAAAGCGGGAGAAATTATTCCCGAAGTCGTCCGCGTTATGCACGAACTGCGCCCCCCCGATAGCCAACCTTTTCAAATGCCAACCCACTGTCCCGAATGCGGTTCGCAATTAGTGCGCCTTGCTGGCGAAGCCGTAACGCGGTGCGTCAATAGTTCCTGCCCGGCTATTTTACGCGCTAGCATCGTGCATTGGGCTTCTCGCGATGCTTTAGACATTCGCGGATTGGGAGAAAAAATCGTAATTTTACTGATTGAAAATGGATCGATTGAGTCAATTGCCGATTTGTATGACTTAAAACCCGAACAAATCGCTTCTTTAGAGAGAATGGGAACCAAATCTGCCGAGAATTTAGTCAATGCGATCGCCCAAAGTAAAGAGCAACCTTGGTCTAGAGTTCTTTACGGATTGGGCATTCGTTATGTCGGTAGCGTTACGGCTAAATTATTAGCCGATAATTTTCCCTGTGTCGAACAATTATCCCAAGCTTCGATTGCCGCCTTAGAATCCGTTTACGGGATCGGTGCAGAGATTGCTGAGTCCGTATACGATTGGTTTAAAATTCCTGCCAATCAAATGCTAATTCGGCGTTTACAAGCGGCAGGCTTACAGTTGGCTAGTACTTCCACCTCAAAAGGCGATCGACCTAGGGCTTTGGCAGGTAAAACCTTTGTGATTACTGGAACTCTGCCAACTCTCACCCGCGATGAAGCCAAGGATTTAATTGAAAAAGCAGGCGGAAAAGTCACAGGTTCGGTCAGTGCTAAAACAGATTATTTAGTCGTGGGAGAAAAAGCCGGTTCTAAACTAGAAAAAGCCCAACAGTTAGGAATTACTCAACTTACGGAATCTCAATTATTAGACATCCTGCAAAAATCATAAAATTTAATTCCTATTTGGGAAAAGGGGGAAGAAAAAACTTCTATATATCTTTTTCCCTTGTCCCTTTTCCGGCATCTAGATTAATGGATTGTCTGGGTCGCGTCGCGTTTCTTGGTGCAGTCAATAATTCTCTAATACTCTGTACTGACGATCGCTAAACTGTTATCTTGGACATAAAAGCGATCCATCTAAAAGTTAACTCACTACCATGCCAACGCGGGATCTTCACTTTCCAACCTCTCCCGATCTGGAGTTGCCCTTTCCGGCAAGGACTGCCTCAGTTAGCCGCACTACAAAAGAAACCGACGTAAGCGTAAGCCTCAATCTCGACGGACGAGGAAATTGTAAGGCAGCGACGGGCATTCCTTTTTTAGATCACATGCTGCACCAAATCGCTTCTCATGGGTTAATCGACTTGGAAGTTCGGGCAACGGGAGATATAGAAATTGACGACCACCACACCAATGAAGACGTAGGAATTACACTAGGTCAAGCCTTGGCAAAAGCGTTGGGCGATCGCAAGGGCATCGTTCGCTTCGGTCATTTTCTCGCCCCTTTAGATGAAGCCCTCATTCAAGTGGCACTCGACTTTTCGGGAAGACCGCATCTGAGTTACGGGTTACAAATCCCTACCCAACGAGTAGGGACTTATGATACCCAGTTGGTCAGGGAATTCTTCGTTGCCTTGGTCAACCACAGCCAAATGACGCTTCATATTCGCCAATTGGATGGTATCAATTCTCATCACATCATTGAAGCTACTTTCAAGGCATTTGCTAGGGCGACGCGAATGGCGATAGAAATCGATCCCCGTCGCGCCGATGCCATTCCGAGTTCTAAAGGAGTTCTGTAAATGCTTCTCAATAGCAGAGCAAAAGAAGATTGAAAAAAAACATAGCGTCTTGGCGCGAGAAAAAATGGGATTGGATCGACAAAAACTCGCAGCAGAACTCCTCAAATTTTCCGATAACCAAACACTGCAACAATTATCAATTTATCTCTACGAAATTATCCCTTCGACCAACCAAATTCTTTGGGAACTGCTCGACGATCGCAACCTCAAACCTCCCCTAGCAGCGATCGCTGCCGAACAAACCGCAGGACGCGGACAGTGGGGGCGGCAGTGGCAATCTCAGCGAGGGGGACTGTATCTATCCGTTGCCATAAATCTTAATATTCCGGCAAGCGATGCGCCCCATTTAACCCTTTTTAGCGCTTGGGGAATTGCCGAGGCATTGCGCTGCCACGATCTACCCGTTTTTTTGAAATGGCCCAACGACCTAATCTTGGAGGGACGCAAACTGGGCGGCATTAAAAGCGAAACCCTCATCCAGCAAGGAACGATCGCTCAAGCCGTTATCGGCGCAGGCATTAACTGGAAAAATCCCGTACCGGAAGTAGGGATTAATCTCCAGTCTTTTCCCGCCATTCATTCTCTCGAACAGTTAGCCGCGATCGCAATTTATGGCATATTTTTTGGATATCAACACTATCTATCCAATGGGGTAGAAATTTTGCTACCCTCGTATTTAAACCTTTTACAAAGTATCGGACGCGAAGTGACAGTCAATGGCAGTCCTGGAGTCGTCGTCGGCGTAAATTCTAAAGGAGAGTTGCGAGTGCGGCTGCATTCCCCAGGAGCTACTACAGAAATTCATCTACCATCCGGTACAATAAGTCTCGGTTACGACGATCAACTCTAGGTCAATTCAATCTACTGTAGAGGAGTGAGGCAGCAATGAGTCAGCCATCGTCCCAAGATGCAAATCCCGTCAATCCCAAAAATCCTGTCCATCCCTATCGCCTGCTCAAACAAGGTATGGGATTAATGGGCGGACTCAGTATTCTGGCGAGTGGATTAGTCTGGATCCCAGCCAAAGCAACTACTAACACATTTATCGTTCCAGATCCTTCAACTCCTTCAGATCCACCGCCAAAAGCGATCGACCTCGCTCCAAAAGCTCCGGCAAAGCGCATTAAACCGATTGTCAGAGAAAATCCTGTAAAAACTACGGTGACTCGAACCGCCCCGATTGAGGTTCCCAAACCTTCCACAAAAACGCAACTGTCCGCTCCTAAAGTTTCTACCTCTTCCTCGACTGCAGAAAACGACGCTTCGGGGATTCGCCACCTCATTCGCCAACCTCAGTCAACTCAGACAAGCAATGTTTCTAGGCTGGCCAATCTGGGAAAGAATAGCTACATCGACCCAACCAACTATAGCCGAGACGAAGCCGAAAATTACGCAGCTCCAAGCGCTGTGATTATGAGCGATCGCGCCACGGGATGCATCAGCATTGCTCAAAATGGAAAACTGACCAACGGCACCTGCGGCAGCACAGCCAAAAAGCAAGGCGCGATCGCGACGAGAACCCGACCGGCGTCATCCCTAATCCAAGTCGCCAGCAGGGCAAAAACTTCAGGAAGGCTGAAATCTACCAGCTATCAAGCTCGCCCAACCGCGATTGGTTCGGTCGTTAAGCCGCCTGCTTCTATTACCTTAGCTCCCGTTTCCAAGTACAATCGAGCAACGATAACCTATCACTATCCTCAAGATCCTCAAGTCCCCTCCCAACACCACAGAACGTCCCTCATTTTCCCCTTACCCATTCCTGCTAATATTACCTCTGGTTTTGGCTGGCGAATTCATCCCATCACGGGCACTAACAGAATGCATGAGGGAACCGATATCGGCGCACCGCAAGGAACTCCCGTACTCGCTACTTACCACGGCGAAGTAGCTGTCGCAGATTGGATAGACGGCTACGGATTAACGGTGATTGTACGCCACGAGAAGGGCACTCAAGAATCTCGTTATGCCCACTTATCAGAAGTTTTCGTCAAACCCGGCGATTGGGTAAACCAGGGAACCGTTATCGGACGAGTTGGTAGCACGGGAATGTCTACAGGTCCCCACCTCCATTTTGAATGGCGACATCTGACAAATGAGGGTTGGGTAGCCGTAGATGCGGGACTGCATCTCGAATATGCCCTAGAGAATCTGATGCGTGCCATGCAGATGGCAGATACCAACACCGAACCGCAAGGGTAAATATCGATCCGACCAACTTGTTTTGAGTTGCGAAAAGTGCCAGATTTCTGACACTTTTGTTTTTATTAGTCAGAAAATTTCGCTCCAATAGCAATGAGTTCTTCTATAGAAATCGACAATTCTCCGTCCGTCTTTCCGGTGAAGCTTTGTGTGTAGCGATCCCAAAAGGATTACAATACTCAAGTTTGCGCGATCGCTCGTTGGCAACAATCTGGTTGGTTGCGAGAAAGGGCCGCCTATTGGGGACTTCTTTAAGAACGGAGGACGGAGAGGACTGGGAGACTGGGGCTATCTACAGGTTTTCAAAACTCGTCAGGTTGAAATCACCTTTTCTCACCTGCAAAAAAAACTGCAAAAAGAAAAAGGCACTGCTAAAGAATACTACGAACTGGGCAGTATCTATTTAGTCTATTTAGATAAAAAATTATTTGTCCAAGCAATCAATCTCCTACAGGCAGGAACTTTTTGCGATATCTTGTTAATTTTTTTCAACAGAAATCGAAGGATAATATTTTTCGAACAAAGCTAGTAATTTTTGAGTTTCAGTAGTTATACTATAATCCTTAAGAACTCGTTGATAACCGGCTTTGCCCATTTCTGTAAGCCTTTCAACAGGAGTATCAATAGCAGAGCGCATTGCATTAGCAAGTGCCTCAATAGAGCCGGAAGGAACTAACCAACCACATACACCTGGCTCAACTAGCTCGGGGATGCCTGCAATATAAGTGCTGATGACAGGGCGCGAAAGTGCAAAGGCTTCCATAATTCCAACAGGTAGCCCCTCAGCAAAACTAGGCAGTACCATGACTTGAGCCTTCAAAATATGCTGCTGAACTTCTAAATTAGTGGCCCAGCCGGTAATTTCAATGTAATTTTCTAAATGAAATTGAACGATAAGATCTTCAATCTTTTGACGAAAAGGTCCATCCCCCACTAAGACGATTTTAAATTGTAATCCTTCTAATGCTAGTTGGTTAGCTGCCTCCACTAAAATTAAATGTCCTTTTTGTTCGGATAAACGGCCAACACACACAAAGCAAGGTTCTTGTGGCAATTGTACAAAGGGCTGGTTTAAAAACAATTTATCAACACCACAATGAACGATATGAATTTTTGCCCAATTAGTGTAGTCACACCAACGAAATAGCTGACTTTTTGTAAAAGAAGAAATTCCGAGGACAAAGGCAGCCTGTCGAATTTTCTCAGGAAGAGAGATCGCTTGTGGCCGATCGAATTCGTTGGGTCCGTGAACAGTAAAGCTATATTGTGGACCCCCTAAAGAATGGCACAGCAAGGCAACGGCAGCAGGATTGCTGGCAAAGTGAGCATGGACATGTTCAACTTGTAACTTTAACAACCATCGTAACAGTAGACAAGCTTCAGCGAAATAAACCAGATTAACAATCGTGCCGCGATCGGATTTCCAGCCAATTTTAAAGGTTAATTGTAATGTCCTCCAAAAAGCCAGAGGGCGAGTAAGAAAAGACCACAGCATACTAAAAAGAAGTTTAAAGGGACTTTCAGTCAAAATAAAACGAGTTTTTGTCAATTCTAGTCGATCGGCATCATCCTTAATTGGCAAATCTGGATAGCGAATAGAAAACCGACTAATAGGAATGCCGCAGGCTTCAAGCTCTGCAATTTCTCTACGAATAAATGTACAACTCGGATAGGGATACTGATTCATTAAATAAGCAATTTTCATAGGCTGACCTGAGTGTATTAGCTAGTACTTGAGGCTCCTATAGGCGGAACCGAAAACTGATTTGCGACATTGAAGATAAGATAAATTATTAATCTATGTCCTGGGGGTACTTCAAATTCCATTGTTGACGGAGCACATCCATCGTTTCCATAATTTTTAAAGTGTGATCCAACGGCATAATTGGACTTTCACGCTCACCGTTTTTCAAACACCGTACAACTTCCACTGCTTGGTAGCTTAAACCGTTGCTTTCGTTGGCATGGGAAAAAGTCGTAGTAGGATAACGCAGTTTTGACACTAAACTCTTCACAAGTAGATTGCGTTTCATTAACGTAATGAGTTTCTGCTTTAGGCGTGAAGAATTCACACAATATTTAGCCGTTGAAACCACTGGAGAATCTGGGAATTTGATAAGCGAAATCCGCTCAGGTTCGTAAAACGGCTCATGAATAACAATTTTGCCTCGGGTTCCCGTGATGATGGCGGAATTTGAGCCATAGGTGTTCAGTGTGGAAGACAAGATAGCTAGCATGCTACTCTCATAGGTCAATAACATTGCAGATTGTTCGTCAACTCCTGAGTTGCCTTTACAAGCTTGACCGCTAATTTGATTTGGAGGTCCAAATAAAAAAAACGCCAAGGAAAGGGGGTAAACACCTCGATCTAATAAGGCACCTCCTCCGAGTTCAAGCTTAAAAAAGCGGTTATTGGGATCGAACTGGGTAGGATAGCCAAATTCGGCGGTAAACAAGCGTATTTCACCTATGTCGCCCCGATCTACAATCTGCTTAACCTTCTGAATCAGTGGCATAAAGCGCATCCACATTGCCTCCATACAGAAGAGCTTCTGTTCGCGTGCTAAGGTAATGACTTCTTTTGCTTCGCGAGCATTGACCGTGAAGGGTTTTTCGCAAAGTACTGCTTTTCGGGCTTTTAAGCTAGAAATACAATTTTCTTTATGATAAATGTGAGGGGTAGCAACATAGACGACATCAATGGTTGGGTCATTAACCAGGTCTGAATAGCTACCGTAAACCTTGGGTACATTGAATTGATGGGCAAATTTTTGGGCGGATGCTAAAGTGCGCGAACCTACTGCCCATAACTGAGCCTCGGGAACCGAGCGTAGTCCATCAGCAAATTTTTGAGCAATAAATCCAGTCCCAAGAATACCCCAACGAATCGGTTGTGATGTAGATACCATAACTGACCTCTAGTGTCGCCTTTTAAATTGAGAAAAATTACATTACATCCTAAGGTTGAATCGGAGCAAAAGTCGTCGTACTATTGAGAGCGAGAAAGAGTTAACACCTAAATCTGTACGAAAGCGTTGTTGCCAAATACTTCAAAAGAAGTTGTTCGCAAATCTAAATTTACCCATTCCAAGGCGGGATGTTCGTACCAGGAAGGTGGTTTTTCCCTCGCGATCGCACGGACTCGATACCCGCGTCGCAACGCCTCGGCGACGACGTATCGACCTAAAAAACCGGAAGCACCTGTAATGAATGCGATCGGAGTTTGCGCGTTATCCTGCATCGTTTATACCATTTTGGATTTTGGATTTTGGATTGGTTAGTAGGGGCGGGTCGAGCTAAAAAAACGCGAGAGATTGCCCTTGTCTCCGAGTCTCAGAAGTCTCTCTGACTCCAATCTTTCTGAAAATTGCTGTCACGATTTTGCCCATGACATTGGTTCGATTGGGTCGAAGGATGAGGTAATTTTGTAGGGAGAGCCTGTTTCTAGCGCGTTGTGAATGGCGAGAACGACCTCATTGATATGGAGAGAAAATCTAGCTGACAGGCGGCAGGAACGTTGCTCGGCGATCGCGCTAGCCAATTCTGCCACGCCTCGACAGAAATCCATTTGCATGGCTCCTTTATAGGGATAGCGTTTCTTGGGTTTTCCAACCAGCGGATATTTAATTTTCCAAGGAGTCTCAAAGGTCTTGCGCCGGATCGTAATTCTGCGCTTGATATAAACTGGGGAGTTATAGTACCAGCAATCGTGGGTAGAAAGTATGCCTTCGTCGCCGATAATTTGCAGCTCATGGTTGTGAGGCGCAATGATACTACAGGTCAATCTGGCAACAACGCCGGAAGCAAACTTAATACAAGCGACCGAAAAATCTGGCGAATTAACCGCCAAGGGAACGTCTGTTTGCTTGTCGGGGATTAAACAGGAAGAAAAGGCAGTAACGGTTTGCGCCGGACCAAAAAAAGCCGCCAGCCAGGAAATATAGTAGCCAGCGTGTTCCAAAGTACACCCGACTTCAAATTCATCTTTGTAGGGCCAGGGAATGCCAATCCCGTTAGTCCATTGCTTGTATGCCATGCGATGCAGCAATCCATCGTCTATCTCTGCATAGACGAGTCGCGCAGTCCCGATGACGTTTTCTCGCAGCGCTTTCCAGAGGGTTTGCGCGGTTTCCCCAAGCAGATTGCAGGGAGCGGAGGTAATTAATAAGCCTCGTTGTTCGGCTAGGTTCACCAGTTCTTGAGCTTCTGAGAGTGCCATCGCCAGCGGCTTTTCGGAGTAGACGTGTTTGCCAGACTCCAAGCAGGCTTTGGAAACCGAGAAATGGCTGCTAGGATTGGTGAGATTGACGACGAGATCGACGCAATCGTCCTCAAGTAGCTCTTCCAAGGAATGGTAGAAAGGCACTGAATAATGGCTAGAGTAGATAGATGCTCTCGCCAAATCTCGATCCATGACTCCCACCAGTTCTAGATTGGGATGGAAGGGAAGTGTTTTTAAATAGTAATCGGCAACGAAGCCACAGCCAACGATCGCAATCCGCATGGAAACTTCCTTTATGTCTCAACTTTCTGTGCAACAGGCATTTTATATTCGATTAGCGTCGCTTGCTTGCCGCGCCAACGCATCAGCCAGTACTGAAACTGACCGATCGCCTGCGCTGGTTTAGATAGCATACACCAAAAAGCATACAGGCGAGCGTGAGAGGGTAAATCGCCTTGAGTGAGACGGTAGCGATAAATTCGCCACATTAAGGCTGGATAACCGAGCAATAGCAGTAAACTGAGTCCAGAAGTTAGCCAAGCCAAAGCGATCGCGATTAACGGGACAAAAAATCCCCACATCCAGCCGCTCTTATTTTCTCGCCTCATGTAGCACTCTGGTGGCGCGCCGTGCATGGCTGCTCCTTCGGCAACTGCCCAACCGCCACGGATCGAGCGCTTCCACCACTGACCGAACTCGTACATCGCCATATCGTGCAGGGTCATGTCGGCATCGATGCGCCGAATTTTCCATCCGCGCTGGCGCAGGCGGATACACATTTCCGGTTCTTCTCCGCAAATCATGCGATCGTTAAAGCCATTGACTTCTCGAATAGCACTGACTCGCATTAAGGCATCGCCACCGCAGGCTTTCGCTTCGCCAACGGGTGTATTCCATTCCATGTCAGCGAGTCGATTGTAGGGCGATGCGTCGGGAAACCGTTCTCGCCGACGACCGCAGACAATGGCGAGTTTTTCGTCTTCATCGAGGGTTTGTACGGCTTGCTCGATCCACCCCTCAATTAGTTCGCAGTCTCCATCGATAAATAGGACGTATTCGAGATCGGGAAAATGCTCGATCAGATAGTTAAATCCGGCATTTCGTCCTCGCGCTGCCGTAAACGGAGCCAATGCGTCCAATTCGATCGCGCAAGCGCCTAGAGATTGCGCTGTGGCTACGCTACCATCTGTCGAACCGGAATCGACGTAGATAATCGGTACGTCTTGGGGAAGTTGGTTGATTAGAGATTTCAGGCAACTGACGAGTCGTTCGCCTTCATTTCTTCCTATGGCAACTGCGCCGATGCGGCTCATGCTTTTGAGTTGGATAATGTAAGTAGGCTGGCAATGCGATCGCATTAGCTCGTTAGAGAATGTTTGGAAAGTCCAAGAGCGATAGAATTTGTCATTGTAAGCGCAATAAAATAGAATTTGTCATTGTAAGCGCAATAAAATGGAGCTAACAATCCCAATCTTTCGGCATTGGCTGAGATGCTTCGCTTCGCTGCGCTACGTTAGGCATGACAAAAACTATACTTTTCAAACATCCTCTTAGGGAGTTTAGCATTAGCTGTCAAGCAAGTAAAGAAGATTTAACGACAAGACTGGCAACACTATTTGTGTTGATTCATGCGTCGAATCAGCCAATAACTCGCTGAAAGTGCGAGGCTGGCAATGGCTAGAGCAATGAGATCGATCTTGTCGTATTGTTTGGGATCGAAAATAATAATTTTGCGAGCAACCGCAATTAAAGCTGTAACGACAACTAACTCAACTTGAACGATATGTCTTCTTAGATAAGCGGTTATATTTTCTAACAATTCTAGAGCGATTAGTATGTTTAAAAACATACCAAAAATTTCAATTAAAGTTTTACTAAAAAAACCAGTGGCTTCTGTCGCGATTAGATCTATAGACAAAATCATGACCAGATCGAACAGAGAAAATAAAATAACAATAATTAGTGCGATAGATAAAACTTTTGAAACCAGGTTTTCTACCTTGTGAATCCCATAGAGAAAATTTTCGTCTTTGAGTAATTGCCTCACTCCTATTGCTATTTTTTTTAAAAATTTCATCTTTAATTTAGTCAATAATTTTATATTTTTTTTGTTTAATATTTTTTCTAAAAAAATGAGAAGGCAGAGGAAATATCAACCCAGGCTTGCTAAAACTTTAAGTTTTTTTGCAATTATTTCTTAGCTGAATTTATGTTAGAAATAGTTTTCCTCTACCTTCCAATAATATTCTAAAAAGATGGAAGTAATTTATCGAGCTAAATCAGCTTGCTTCACTTGCTTTGCCGATTCTACTTGCTTTTGGGACTCTCCAAAGGTCAACCGTAAGAACGGTGGGGCTAAAAAAGTGGTCAGAATAACCATAATGATAATCGCAGCTTGCAAAGGTTTGTCAAGAACGCCACTAGCCGTACCGATCGCGGCAAACACCAGTCCGACTTCGCCGCGTGGAATCATGCCGATACCAATCGCTAAGCGATTAATGCCAGATTGACCGAAAACCGACCATCCCGTTACGATTTTACCCAGAATTGCCACCCCGATCAAGAAAGTAGAAATAATCAATCCCTCTCGATTTTCAGGAACAAGGGGATTGAGAACGCCTAGATCGACTTTGGCGCCGACGGTGACAAAGAAAATCGGCACGAGGATGTCGGCGATGGGTTTAACTTGCTCGTCTAGTTCTTTGCGCTTGTCGGTTTCATCTAGGACTAAACCCGCCGCAAACGCACCCAAAATGGCTTCTAAATGAATGGCGTTGCCAATGAAAGCCATAAAAAAGGCAAAGATAAAAGCTGGAACGATAAGATTGCCTCGCGTTTGTAATACGTTGGCGATCGCGACAAAGGATTTATTAAAGAATTTGCCCAGTAAAATCGAACCGATAAGAAAAACGGTAGCGCTGACAATTAGATAGATAACATTCGCTACGTCTACTTCGCCGGTTTTAGCAAGACTGGCCACTACTGCCAGAACGATAATGCCCAGGATATCGTCGATAACGGCAGCACCGACAATAATCTGACCTTCTTTCGACTTGAGTTGTCCAATTTCTGACAAAACTTTGGACGTGATGCCGATGCTAGTGGCTGTCAGTGCCGCGCCTGCAAAAATGGCTGGAATGGCTGGAACGTGAAAGAGTAACATTAGCCCAGCAGTACCCGCGCCAAAAGGAACCGCTACGCCAACGCAAGCAACAATCGTCGCTTGATAGCCGACTTTTTGCAATTCTCGAATGTCAGATTCTAAACCAATTTCAAAAAGGAGGATAATGACTCCGAGTTCGGCTAGAACAGAGATAACCTCGCTCTGACTTTGAAAGATTGACGTTAGCGTTTCGGGAGAGAGGTTATCGATGAATTTGAGAATACTAACAATAACTGAGTCGGAGGCAATAGCGCCGCTTTCGGGGAAAACGACCAAATGTAGCGCAGAAGCGCCTATAACTACGCCAGCAATTAATTCTCCTAAAACGGGGGGAAAGTCCAGCATGCGAGACAATTCCCCGCCGAGTTTGCTGGCAATGTAAATAACCACTAAACTCAGCAGTACCCCCGTTAGGACGATAGGGGCATATTCAGATTCTGTTGCAGTTGCTAGTAGAGGAAATGTTGGCGGTGATATCGAGGTTATTGCATTAATCATTAGTTTTACAAAGGTAGAATTTAGGAGGGAGAAAACGCGATTGCCTTCATTGGGATTTAAATCGCCAAAGCGATCGCTTCTCGCCAATCAACAACTTTCGAGTGCTGTCTCGTTTGGATTAGCGGCATGACCCTCAACCAAGGCAACCGCTTGTTGCAAGGCTTCGGTGCGATCCATTAACAAATGATGGTGAGGAATGAGGTCGAAAAGTCCCAAGCGTTCCAGTCGGCGCTTAACTTTGCCAGCCGCACCTACGACGAACACTTTAAGTCCCTTATCGCAAGCGTCCTTGATGGCATTCTCAATCGCCAGAGAAGCCGTTACGCCTAGCATCGGCACGTCGCTCAAATCTACGATCAAAACATCGGCATCTGCCATCGCTCTATGTTCGCGCTCGATCGCTTTAGAGACCCCGAAGATCATTGGTCCGCTCAGGTAAAATAGCAGCACGCGACCGTTAGTGCGATCGAGCAGTCCCTTTTCTTCTGCGGTCAGTAAAATTTCGTCATCGGTATCGCTAATCACTTTCACCTCTTTAGCTTGGAGGCTAGAGAGACGCTCGATTGTCAGAATATTGGCAATAAATACCCCAACGCCGACGGCAACGATCAGATCGACAAATACGGTCAGGAGCAACACGCCGTACATAATGAGTGCTCCTTTGACAGATACCTTATGAGAGCGCTTGAGGAAGCTCCAATCGAGAATGTCAATCCCCACCTTGAGGGCGATACCAGCCAGTACTGCCATGGGAATGGTTTCGGTTAGATTAGCAGCCCAGAGTACGACCACTAATAAGATCAGAGCGCGAGTTAGACCCGATAAAGCGGTGCTAGCGCCAGTCTGGATATTGACCACCGTTCCCATGGTAGCACCCGCACCGGGCAAGCCACCGCACAATCCGGAAACCAAGTTCCCAATCCCTTGACCGATCAATTCTTTGTCAGATTTGTGTTCGGTACGGGTCAAACTGTCGGCAATCACTGCCGTAAGCAAGGTATCGATACATCCCAGCATTCCCAGCATTGCCCCATCAATAATCATCGTAGTGATTTGAGCAGGAGTAAATGTAGGCATTTGCAAGGTTGGCAGTCCCATTGGGATCTCGCCAATTCGTCTGATCTCAACCCCGTTAAAGATGGTCAGAGAGACGATGGTACCTACAATTAATGCCACCAGTTGGGGGGGAGCATAGCGCTTGATTTTTGATGGCATTAAGAAAATAATTGCCAGCGTCAGCGCACCTAAGGCAGTTTCAGCCGGATTGATATTGGACAACAGTTGGGGTAGGTTTTGCACCATGCCTAGTACCCCGCCCTTGGGGTTGGGTTGTCCGACAAACGGAGCTAGCTGAAGGATAATTAAGATAACTCCGATCCCGGACATAAAACCCGAAATCACGCTGTAGGGCATGAGGGTAATATATTTTCCCAGCTTGAAGGCTCCAAAAATAATTTGAAAGATTCCCGCCAGCATGACAACGGTAAACGCCATTGCCATACCGTTCTCCGGGTTTTTAGCCGTCATACTGGCGACAATCGTTGTCATGACCACGGTCATCGGTCCGGTTGGTTCGGAAATGAGGGTTGGCGTGCCGCCAAACAGTGCAGCAAAAAAGCCGACGCAAACAGCGCCGTAAAGACCAGCTACGGGACCGACACCGGAAGCGACACCGAACGCTAGCGCTAGCGGTAAGGAAACGATCGCAGTAGTTACGCCTCCAAATAGGTCGCCGCGCAAGTTATAAAAATGAATGCGATTGGTTATTTGCATGGATAATCGAAAAAACTGTTAGCTGAAACGGCTTTGAGTTCTCAGTCGTAGCTAGACAGGACTACAACCAATCGAACCTGTTCTCAGAACCAAGCTAGAGTAGAACTGCTTCAATCATCTGGTTAAAAGTAGCTTTTCCAGAATGTTTTCGGTTTTCTAGTCAGCTCGATCTGATCAGTACAAGCAGATCTTGCACCCATTATTCATAGAAAAAGTACTATGAAAATATAAAAATCTATTGCATAGATTCTATAGAAAGACCTTTCCCTTGACAAGGAAAAGGTTCAATTTTTTAGTTAAAAATTATTAATAGGAAAATAAACTTATGATTATCACTCAACTAACTTGCGAGCAAGTTAGTTGAGTTATTAAACCTAGAACCCTTATGCCGCATCGTCGTGAGCGAAACGATTATAGAGAAAGTCTAGGGCATAGTTACGCAGATCGTAGTATTGCGGATCTTCCATAATGCGTTCTCGATCTCTCGGACGCGGAAAAGGAATCTCCACAATCTCGCCAATGTTTGCCGCAGGCCCGTTGGTCATCATGACTAAGCGATCTGCCAAAAATAGGGCTTCGTCGATATCGTGGGTAATCATCAACACCGTACAGCGATGCTCGTTCCAAATTTTGAGCAATTCTTCTTGTAATTCCTCTTTGGTGATAGCATCCAATGCCCCAAAAGGTTCGTCTAAAATTAAGACTTCAGGACGAATTGAGAGCGCTCTAGCGATGGAAACCCGTTGTTTCATCCCGCCAGAAATTTGCGGGGGTTTTTTCTCTGCTGCTTCCGACAATCCCACCATCGCTAAATGGTCGCGAACGATCGCTCTTTTTTCCTGTTCCAATTTTTTGGGATAAACAGCATCGACGGCTAAATAAACATTCTCAAATACCGTCAGCCAAGGCAGGAGAGCATAATTTTGGAAAACCACCATGCGATCGGGACCCGGTTTTTTAATGGGTTTTCCGTTCACGCGAACCGAACCAGTTGTGGGACTGGCGAAACCGGAAACCATATTCAACAGCGTCGATTTGCCGCAACCAGAGTGACCGATAACGCAGATAAATTCCCCTTCATTAACCGTCAGATTGACGTTTTCTAGGACAGTATAAGGTCCTGTTGGAGTGGGATAAACCTTGGAGACACCTTCAATAACCAGAAAGGCTTTATCATCAAAAGCTTGCGATCTTTGTGGAATCGTATTTTGAACGGCTTGCATCTTTTTCTATTGTTGATTGACGACTGGTTTTTTATTGGTTAGTTGGTTAGTGGTTAGTCGATCTTTTGCTGGCTAACTCCTAACCACTAACTCCTAACTAACCCTCTTAAGCAGCTATCGCTTTCGGTGCATTTAGATGAACTTCTGCCATCGTGACGTTGCGCTTGATCTCTAATTTATTGAGATAGCCCAGCGGATCTTCAGCATCGAATTCGATGCCATCAAACAACTTAATTGGTTCGCGGCGATATTTGATGTCACTCAAGCCCAGTTCTCTAGATGCAGTACTAAAAACGCTTACGCGGCAAACTCTTTCTAGAATTTCCAGCCAGTTACGCGGCAAAGGAATATCTCCCCAACGCGCTAGTTGCGTCATCATCCAGAGGTGTTCCGTGCGACTGGGACGATTGACCCCATCGCCGAAGAAGAGAAGGTGCCCGTATTCGTACATGGGTTTATCCAAGCTACAGGTGTTGGCATTGGGGTCGCCTAATTGAATGTAGTCAACCCTAGTGCTAAGATACTTGCGATCGGCAAGCATTTGGCGAATTTCTTCGTGGTTGGCAGGATCGGCACAGTAGCGACAGCCCTCTAAAATAGCTTTTACTAGAGCGACATGGGTATTGGGATAGGTATTAGCCCAGTCTTCTCTAACTCCCAAAACTTTGCCGGGGTGTCCCAGCCAAATTTCTAAGTCGCTGGCGACGGTGAAGCCAACTCCTTCCATGGCAGCGCGGAGGTTCCAAGGGTCGCCGACGCAGTAACCGTCGATCGTGCCTGCCTTGAGATCGGCTACCATTTGAGCGGGAGGAATGGTCTTGATGGAAACATCGCGATCGGGATCGATCCCGCCCGCTGCCAACCAGTAGCGCAATAAAATGTTGTGCATGGAAGAAGGGTGTACCACGCCGAGAGTATGGGGTTCTCCATCCAACGCCAATAGCTTTTGTTTGAATTCTTTAGCGTTGGTCACTCCCTGTTCGTAAAACTTTTTCCCTAGCGTAATCGCATTGCCGTTGCGGGTCATGGTTAGAGCGGACACGATGGGGATGGGGGTTTCATCGTGACCGCCTGCGGTTAACCAAGTCGGCATGCCAGCGGGCATCTGTGCCCCATCTAAATAACCGCCGACGACTCCATCGACAATCCCGCGCCAACTGGTTTCTCGCACCAAGTTAACTTCATCTAACCCATGCTTGATGAAAAAGCCTTTTTCTTTGGCAACAACGAGGGGAGCGCAGGCAGTGAGAGGGACGAAACCAATTTCTAGGTTGACTTTCTCTAAGCCATGACGGGCAATGACGGCGGTTTTCTGCGCCCGGATTTTCTTGATGCGTTTTTGCTGGTTGAGAAAGTAAATAATTTCGCTGCGCAAGCTGTAGTAACTGGGGTGGTTAACGACTTCCATGCGTTTGCGAGGGCGAGGAATGTCTACTTCTAAAATTCCCCCGATTTTGGAAGCGGGTCCGTTGGTGAGCATCACGATTCGGTCAGACAAAAGCACGGCTTCATCTACATCGTGAGTGACCATGACGGAGGTAATATGATATTCGTCGCACAGCTTCATTAACTGCTCTTGCAAACTTCCCCTGGTGAGGGCATCTAGTGCGCCAAAGGGTTCGTCGAGCAAGAGCAATTTGGGACGAATGGAGAGGGCGCGGGCGATCGCAACCCGTTGTTTCATCCCCCCCGATAGCTGTTTGGGATACTTATCGACGGCATGGCGCAAACCGACCATATCGATATATTCATCTACGACTTGGCGGCGTTCGGATGCAGGCGCGCCCGCCATTACCTCATCGACTGCCAAACTAATGTTTTGTCTGACTGTCAGCCAAGGTAGGAGAGAATAATTTTGGAACACGACCATGCGATCGGGTCCTGGTTTCTTAATGCGTTGCCCTTCTAGGGAGACGACTCCCTCGCTGGGCAAATCCAGTCCGGCAATCATGTTTAGTAGTGTGGATTTCCCGCAACCGGAGTGACCGATCAGAGAAACAAATTCGCCTTTTTTAATCTGTAGATTGATTCCTTTGAGGGCAACGTACTGTCCGCCTCCGGTAAGGTTAAAAACTTTGTCAATGTTGTCAACTGCTACAAAAACGCCCATTTTCAGTAATCAGTAATCAGTTTTTAGTATGCAGGCATCTTGCCCGCGCAAACGCTACGCAAACCCGTTATTCGCCTGGGACGATGAGGGTTTGTATCCAAGCAACGAAGCGATCGAGAATCAACCCAACCGCACCGATATAGACGAGTGCCAAAATAATGTCGCTGATGTAGTTATTTTGATAGGCATCCCAGATAAAGAAGCCAATTCCTACAATCCCGGACATGACGATTTCCGCAGCGATAATAGCTAACCAAGCCAAACCAATTGCAATTCTCAATCCGGTAAAGATATAGGGCAGTGCAGAAGGAATGAGGATTTTGAAGAAGAATTTTTGATTGGAGAGCTGTAGAACTTGTCTGACGTTGATGTAGTCTTGCGGGATCTGCTGAACGCCTACTGCCGTGTTAATGAGAATCGGCCAAACTGCGGTGATAAAGATTACGAATAGGGCTGCGGGTTGGTTCTGTTGCAAAGCAGCCAGAGAGAGGGGAACCCAAGCCAAAGGCGGTACGGTTCGCAGGAACTGGAAGAGGGGATCTAGGGCTTTGTTAATAATTGGACTTACCCCGATTAAGATGCCAACACTAATGCCAACTAAGGCTGCTAGCGAATAGCCGATTAAGACTCGCTTTAAACTTTCTAGTGTCTGCCAAAATAAGCCTTTGTCGGTTCCGCCGCGATCGAAAAAAGGATAGAACAAATAAGTGCTAGTTCGCTCGTTTGTAACGACTTCTATCGGACCTGGTAGTTTGATCAATCCGATTGCCGAAGATAATTGCCATACGACTAAGAACGCCAGAATTCCTATAACAGCGGGAAGAAAGTCCTTAGAATATTTTTTCCAGAATTCGCTGACGGGGTTTCCTACCGAACTATTACGACTTCTTAAAGTTGCGGTCATTTTTTAAGTTTTCCTCCTTGATTGTTTTAGATTCGTCTTGGTTTTATGCTTTCTTGATTTCCAAACTATCTAAATAAGCTTGTGGGTTTTCTGGGTCAAATTCTTTGCCATCAAAAAACTTTTCTACTCCTCTAGAAGTACTGGAAGGAATATCCGCTTCGGCAATTCCTGCTTCCTTAGCCGCTTCTTTCCAAAGATCTTCGCGATTTACTCTATCGATTAGCGCTTTGGCATTGGTTAAGGTATCTTTGGGGAGGAAGCCCCAACGAACGCTTTCTGTCAGGAACCAGAGATCGTGGCTCTTGTAGGGATAAGAGACGCTACCTCTAGGATCTTTCCAGTACAGCACGCCTTGCTTGGCAACATCCTTGATATCTGCTTTGCCATCGCCCATCTTGTAGCCGACTGTCAACGGCTCTTGGAGAACGGCTACAGGTACGTTAAAATAGCCAGCGGCAGACAGGATTTTTGCCATTTCTTGCTTGTTTTCAGTCTTGTCGCACCACTGCTGTGCATCTATAATTCCTTTTAAAAGAGCTTTGGTAGCTTTGGGGTTCTTATCTACCCAATCAGCTCGGATGGCTAAATATTCCTCTGGATGAAAAGGCCAAATTTCAGACGTTAAAGCAGCCATGAAGCCGATATTGTCGGTAACAATCCGGTAGGGCCAAGGGTCGCCCGTACTGAAGCCATCCATGGTTCCAGTTTTCATGTTGGCAACCGTTTGCGCAGCTGGTACGGTAAGGATGTTAACATCCTTATCTGGATCGATTCCTGCTGCGGCAAACCAGTAGCGAATCCAAAAGTCCTGATTGACCCTTGGAAAGGTCTGGGCTGCTTTGAAGGGAGTACCTGCTTGCTTGAGACCGATAATATAGTCTTTTGCTCCTTTGAGATCGAGTCCAATTCCTTTGCCTTGGTGTTTGTTGGCGATCGCGATGCCATTGCCCTGCGTATTCAACTGCGCCAACACATACATGGGGATTTTCACGTTATTTTTAGTGATTAACCCTTCAGAAATTAAATAGGGCATAGGCATCTGCCACTGACCTCCGTCAATCCCGCCAGCCGCCGAACCAATCTCTACGTTGTCTCTAGCTGCTCCCCAGTTAGCTTGCTTGGATACCTCGACTTCGGTCATGCCATATTTGGCAAAGAAGCCTTTTTCTTTGGCTATAATGAGTGGGGCTGCTTCTACGATTGGAATAAATCCTAGTTTGATTCTGGTGGTTTCGGGCGTTGTTTCCGGCGTCAGACTAACAGGTGCAGCCTCTTGGGCTGGTTTAGAGGCAGTATCTGGCGGATTTCCTACGCAACCTTTCAGCAAAACTGCACCCGCACCCGATGCAACGGCTACACAGATAAATTTACGGCGAGAAAATTTAGAAAAATCAGACATAAAACCTCCGGGCAGACTATCCCTTTGCTGTAAATAAAATTAAGAAAAGATTAACGAGCCATAAACTCAGAAAATATTGACATCACAAGATGCAATGAGTGTTCAATAAACACTCAAAAAGCTTTTCCTTAAACGATCTGGCAAAAGACTATGTTAGTTTGACAGATTATTCAGAAAGTTGAATTGATTTAATAGATCAGTTTACATCCTTTTTTAAAAAATACTTAAGTTTTTCATGAAACTCGTAAAGAAAAATTTAATTTCATCTATAAGTATTGATTAAGATGCTTGTATTGCAAGCATCTTATCTTCAAAAGCCAGGTTTCTTTAATAGAGTTTTACCTATAGATTGATATTAATTTTTGTTAAATCAGGAAATGAAAAAGAATTAATTAAATGATTGAGATAGATATTAATCAATTGCTTGAAATCGATATCAATCATTCATAGTGAATAGATTTACTATTATGAATATTGCGGGCATTCCACTAGATTGAATAAACTCTATTAATAAAATAGATTATGGACAATGAATACTAACGCTTAAACACTTAAATAATCAAATCTGAGATATTTAATAACCCAGAGACTGATAACAGATAACTGTCAAGCAATCGGAAGCGAAAAGCGAAACGTACTTCCTTTGCCAAACTCGCTTTCGACTTCGATTTGACCGCCTTGAAGTTCGACTAAACGACGCGCGATCGCAAGTCCGATTCCGGTTCCGCCGGAGTAGCTAGCGCGGGATTTATCGGCACGCCAAAAACGCTCGAAAATATAAGGTAAATCTTCCGGTGCAATGCCGATTCCCGTATCGGTAACTGCTATCCAAACCCAATCTTTATCTCGCCAAGCGCGAAGTACGATCGAGCCTTTCTCGGTGTAGCGCAGGGCATTGCCTAGTAAATTGACTAATATTTGTTCGGTGCGATCGAGATCGGCTAAGACAGGTGGCAGATCGGCCGGACAATCTAATCGTAATACGGGACCTTCTTCTAATAACTGATCGGCAAATTTTTCTAGTAATGACTTTAAAATTGGATATAAATTAATTTTTTTGGGATTAATCGATAAATATCCTGCTTCGGCTTTAGAAAGTTCTTGTAGATCGCTAGTCAATCGTTCTAAACGTCGAGTTTCTCTTACCAAGCGTAGATATAATTCCGATGAAGGTGCGATCGCGCCATCTGCTAATTCTTCTAAATAACCCCGGACTACTGTTAAAGGCGTTCGCAGTTCGTGAGTCAGATCGCTAATTAATTCTCGCCGTCGCTTTTCGACATCTTCTAGGCTACTGGCCATGCGATTAAAACTCTGCGCTAGTTGATTTAATTCGGGAATTTCACTGCCTGGCATCCTTTCTTTTAAATCCCCTGCCGCAAATTTTTGGGTAATTTCTTTCATTTGCTTGACGGGTTTGGTTACTCGCTTCGATACCCAATAACTCAATCCTCCTGCTGTCGTTGCCCCAGCGACAACCGACCAAATCGCACTACTATCCCAAGCGGTTTTAAAGCCTTCAACTAAGTAAGTCCGCGCCGAACGAATAGTAAAAAATCCTCTTCTCTCCAACTGTTCTAAACGAATAACAAACATCTGCGGAGAAGAAAGTTTCGCGATCGCGATAAAACTTCCCAAACCCACAATCATCACCAACAAGTGGGAGAAAAATAAGCGCGTTCCCAAACTAAACTTAGCCACGATCGCTCCTTAGATAAGTTTTCATGATACGATCTTTAAATCAAGTCGAGCGAGACCGATAGGGAAATTGCGATCGCGATGAGTTTAACTAATATTAACGCTCGCAAACATGAGTAGAATCTTCTGCTTTTTCTGCCAACTCCAATCCCCCCGGCGATCGCCCTACAAAAAACAACTCTCAACCATCTTCAAATTTATAACCAAGACCGACAACGGTTTTAATAAAAGTTGGATTGGCGGAATCGGGTTCGATTTTTTTTCGCAATCGTCTGATATGAGTATCGACTACTCGTTCGTCTCCATAAAAGTCATTTCCCCATAATTTATCGATTAGTTGCGTGCGACTCCACACTCGACCTGGATAACTGATAAACGTAGCAAGCAGATTAAATTCAAGGGTAGTCAGATCGAGGGGTTCTTCTTGTTCGGAGTTCAAACGACGACTGGCAGTATGGCGATCTAAATCGACAATAAAATGTGGCGTTCGATAAACTTGAGTTGGCTGTTGTTCGACTTGTCGCAAGCTGCGCCGCAATAGCGCCCTCACTCTCGCGACTAATTCTCTTGGGCTAAAGGGTTTGACTAAATAATCGTCTGCTCCTGTAGAAAGACCGATGACGCGATCGATCTCTTCTCCTTTGGCGGTTAGCATCAAAATATAGGGGTCTTTTTTGCTGGGTTTTTGTCTTATTCTCGTACAAACCTCTAACCCATCCAAACCGGGAAGCATGAGGTCGAGAATAATAAGGTCGGGTTGCTGTTGTTGGAAAATCTCCAATGCCTCTAGTCCATTATTGGCAAGACGGCATGAAAACGATTCTCTTTCTAAAGTTTGTTGAATCAGTTGAGCAATTTCCACTTCATCTTCAACAATCAAAATATTCATGTTCTTAGAGTTTGCTAGAACAATCTTTCTTTATCTTGCCTTTATTTAATTGGCATTAACAATTACAAAAAGAAACAATGAAGTCGGGCTAAAATGTAAAAGGCTGTCAGAGAAAAATGGTATTAGGGGAGGTAAACGAAATGACGGCTACGAGTTTAACTGAGCAAGAAATTGCCGCGTTAACGCCAGAGGATGTTGCTCATTTAGCTGCGCGCCTGGAACGAGACGATTACAACAATCCTTTTGAAGCTTTGCAGGATTGGCATTTGCTGCGGGCGATCGCGTTTCAGCGTCAAGAATTAATCGAACCCTATCTCCACTTGCTCGATATCGAAGCCTACGATGAGGCATAGTAGTACTTGAAAGTCGCCTTCTCGTCTAAAAATATAAGGCTGCAAGGGAGAATGGTGTTGGTAAGCTATGCTAAGTCTGAAAAATCTCCTGGTTACCCTATCAATAGTGATTTTTATTACCATAGCTAGTGGCTTGGGATTAGTTGCCCCGGCTGAGGCAACTACAGTAAGCTTTCAGTGGACTGGGAAAAAGGGATATTCAGCCAAGGGTTCATTTAGCTACGATCCGCCGACAGTTCCCACGATTATTTCCGAGAAAGGGGCTGGGAAAACAAATGTCTTACAGTCTTTAGTCGTGACTTTTTATACTTCCTCTGGCGAACCGATTGGCACTTATGACAATGTGGTTGATGGAGTTGCTCAAGGACATTATTTTGAATTCAACTTCGATCCCACAACGCAACAAATTGTTGGACGTGTCGATTTAGGTGGCGAATTAGCTGGCGAGATTTATTTAAAGGGAACGGTCGATGACGAGTTATCCTTGTTTTCAGTAGATAAATCTGGTTTCGATCGCATTATCGATCGCGGTTCCGACTCTTTGGCAGCATTTCGCCAAGTCTCAAGTTAGAGATTTTGTTAATGATTAATTATCCCTCGCTAGCACTAATCAACGATGAACCGATAACCCGATCGCAAATTCATCAAACTTGACGACTTCGGAGTTGGGTTGGCGCGTATCAAAATAATAGCTACTGACGGTTCCATTACTCGTATCTAAAATACTAAATACAGTAATATCATTACTGGCAATATAAGGGAGCGATTGCCCATTTTCATCTAACAAAGGCGCAATTATTGGAACTACCGGTTCTAGTCCATTTGGATTGCCAACAGCTACATAATCTAAGTTAGGATTATCCGTTGGAATCGGTCTTCTATTTTCTCCGATATGAGCGCCGTAAGTATTGCCCACATTAGACGACTCTAAGAAATGCATGCCGCTGGAACTAACAAAGCGATTCCACAGATGGGAATGTCCGTAATAGACGAATTGCACGCCTGCCGCTTCTAAAATCGGCATGAGATCGCGGATGATATAATCATTTTTTCGGGGATAATCATAACGAACCGATTTAAGGCTTCCATCCGATGCATATTCAAGCCGAGGAATCGGATCTGTGTAAGGCGGAACGATATTTCCTCCTAAAGTATGAACTGGATGATGGAACATGACAATTTTGTATTTTGCCTGCTTAAACTCTTGACTTTGCAGTTCTTCTTCTAGCCAACGATATTGATTGCTTCCTTTGGCGATAGGTTCAAAAATCATTTGTCCGTAGCCCCACTTTTGTGGATTATTTAAGTCCTGTTCGCTTTCTTTATATCGACCGCGATCTTTAGGGGCAAGACTAGGAGAACGCCACATATTCGTCACATATAAAACAACTAGACGAATATCGCCAAAGGTGACGGCATAGTATTTTTTCCCACCCGAACTATTTTGAGGCAGAGAAAAAATTTCTTCATAAGTATCTGTATTAAAAGAATTATTTTTTATCCAGTTTTCTTTGGCTTGAGAATCGAATTCTAGATTGGTTGTTTGATAATATTTTTCAGCTTGAGTACGAGGGAAAGAATCATCAAATTGATCGTTTAATGGCGTTTCCATCGAAAATCTTCCCATTACTTCATGATTGCCGATCGCGGGAAATAAAGGCGCATGTTGAATTAATTCGCCGCCATGATAGATAGTTTTAACGCCATTTTTTTCTAAAACATAATTGGCACGACCTTGAAGACAAGGGAAAAAAGCACCGCCTCGGCTATCATCAAACCATTCAGAAGCGCGATCGGGAATATTGACTAAATCGCCGGCAAAAAAGACGGCATCCACTCGTCCGATAGTTTCCACGACTTTCTGTAGATTCGCTGCGGTGAGGGGCATCAGTTGATGATCCGAAGTCAGTAGAATTTTTAGAGGCTTTCCTGGTTTGGGGGTAGATACCAAGCTAAAAATATTGCTTTTAACTTCTTCTGTTTTCCCACCATTGTCTCGCACGCTGATGGCTTGATAAGGAACTCGTCGATTGGGCGTTAACCCTGTCACTTCGGCTTCGTGTCGCCAAATATCCCGCTTAGTTGTCTGCGTATAGCCTGGAGTCACTTTTGAGTTTTTATCTTCTCTAACGCGGCTAAGCTTGGTTGTCGTCGCTTCTGCCGAGAGTTCGAGGTTGTTTCCATAAATAACTCGATGGTTAGAACCTTCAAAATCCGTAAACCAAACAACCCGTACCGAGTTTTCAGTCGGCATTTGCAGGAAGGGATCGCTTAGGAGAAAGGATGTAGCCATTCTGGGAGACTCTTTAGTAGACACCACTATTATGAAGGCAATGGCAGCGATTAGGAGAAAGGCAGCCATCGTTAGAATCGTATAGGTTCGCGATCGCCCCCTTGAGAAAAAGAACATCAATGTCGCTAATTGTTGTACTAATCCTATTATTCATTGCTAACTGGCTTTTCTCGGAGTCTTTAGTCTTTTTTCCCATGCATGTCCTTAATTGGCTAGGACACTACAGTTGGTTGTGCCTAATTGGTCTTTTATTAGCACTGTTGAGCTGGTTTTTTGGAGACGATTAGATTAAGGCTAAATGCACGATGCCATCGCCTTGATTGACGAGAGGATTTTGGGTATGTCCGATGACCATGCCCTTTTTTGGGGCGCGAACTTTCGTGTTAGTTTCGCCAAACGCGTCGGTAATAATTCCCAAGGACTGCTTTTTCTCAACTTGTTCCCCTAACTTAACGGCTAAGTGCAAGATACCACTGCGAGACGCTCTCACCCACTTGGTTTGAGAAACTTCTACCGATGTTACCTCCGTCGCTGGAAAAGGTAAAGGATACATCCCCAAATAGTCCATTACTCGTAAAATTCCATTCGTGCCAATTTGAATCGCTTGCTCGTCAAAGCGCAGAGCTTCTCCTGCTTCGTAGAGTAAAATGGGAATTCCTTGTTGCTTGGCTGCGTGACGCAACGATCCATCCCGCGTGGTGGCATGAATGAGGAGAGGGGCGCCAAATGCTTTAGCAAAATGATAGGTTTGTTCGTCCTCCAAATTGGTACGAATTTGAGGGAGATTGATGCGAGGGATAGCAGCCGTATGGAGATCGATGCCGTGGGTACAGCGTTTGACAATTTCCGTCATGAATAAATGTGCCAAACGGGCGGCTAAGGAACCATTCGGGGAACCGGGAAAAGAGCGATTTAAGTCTCTGCGATCGGGCAAATAGCGGGATTGTTCGAGAAAGCCAAATACGTTGACGATAGGAACTGCGACTAACGTCCCGCACAACTTTTTCGGTTTTATCTTCTCCAACACCTGGCGGATGATTTCTACGCCATTGATTTCATCTCCGTGAATGGCAGCACTCAGCCACAATCTCGGTCCGGCTTTTTTGCCATTGACGACAATGACGGGTAGAGAAATAGGGGTTTGGGTGGGTAAATGCGTCACCGGAATTTCTAGTCGCCGTCGTTTCCCAGGCGGAATCGTTTCTCCAGCAATTTCCATCTTGTTAATGATTAATATTGAATGCGATCGCGCGGCGCTCCGTTAGTCGCTTTTTTAGCCACAAATTCAATAATTTTTCCCGCTACGTCTAATCCCGTTGCTGTTTCAATTCCTTCCAATCCTGGCGAAGAGTTCACTTCGATTACCACCGGACCGCGATCGGAACGAAGCAAATCTACCCCCGCAACGCTCAACCCCATCGCTTTGGCTGCTCGAATTGCGGTACTGCGTTCTTCTGGGGTTAATTTAATTTTCTCGGCTTTGCCGCCTCGATGCAGGTTAGAGCGAAATTCGCCTTCTGCTCCCTGGCGTTTCATGGCAGCAATCACTTTACCCCCGACCACAAAACAGCGAAGATCGGTGCTTGCGGCTTCTTTGATGTATTCCTGAACTAAAATGTTGGCATCCAATCCGCGAAAGGCTTCGATAACCGACTTTGCCGCTTGATGGGTTTCGGCGAGAACTACGCCAATTCCCTGAGTTCCTTCTAAGAGTTTAATCACGACGGGTGCGCCGCCAACGGTTTTGATTAATCCATCAATATCTTGGGTGTCGTGGGCAAATCCCGTTACGGGCAAGCCAATCCCTTCGCGAGCCAGAATTTGCAAGCAACGAAGTTTATCGCGCGATCGCGAAATGGCTTGGGATTCATTGGCACTAAAAACTCCCATCACCTCGAACTGTCGCACTACAGCGGTTCCATAAAAGGTTCTCGACGCAGCAATGCGCGGAATGATGGCATCAAAATTCTCCAAAGGCTGACCGTTGTAAACAACCATCGGTTTGTGGGCGGTGATGTTCATATAGCAACGCAGATAATTAATCACCCGCATGTCGTGCCCTTGGGCTTCTCCAGCTTCTTTAAGTCTTCGCGTCGAGTAGAGAGAGGCATCCTGGGATAGGATTGCAATTTTCATATTGTTTCTAGAGGCAGAGAGCACGGGAGTAGGGGAAGTCGGAAGTCAGAAGTCGGAAGTTGGGGAGACTTCCGAGACGGGAGAGTGGGGAGAAAACTAACTACTAACCACAAACTACTAACAAGTGACCAAATAATTACGAATTACGAATTATTTGAGTCCCCAATCTAAAATCCTTTCATCAAAAATCGCCAAACATCATTTGCTGGCGGTGGACGCGCAATAGGTACAACTCTTGCCCAGAAACTCGTTCGAGCATGTAAACGACGTGTTCTGGTTGTAAGAGCGTTCCGTCATTGCGGCAACTCCCCACATAACGCAAAACGACAGGCTGTTCGGTGGTATTTTCTTGGGATTCGAGGGTTAATTCAAACAAGCGATCGCGCAAATTTACTAGGGTTTTCTTTCCAGATTTGGTTGTTTTCTCCCAAACAATCTCCTTTAAAGCCAGAATCGTATCAAGCCAACGTTGCCATTGTTCTCTAGAAACTGGCTCGACTGCGCCGACTTTAATAAAATATTCAGCTTTCTCTAGCAATCCCGTTGCCGCTGGCGATTGTACGCTCACTTCTTCAATTCGATAGACTGGGATGTCCGCTGGTAACTGAGCGACCAATTTTTGACGAAACGCTTCTATGTCCATGCGATCGGTCAATTCAAAATCGACAATCTCTCCACTGCTAGTAACTCCCAGAGGCAAGGCATTAGCAATAGAAATCCTCGGCCCTGGATGATAGCCTCCGGTAAAGGAAATCGGCAATGCTGCGCGACGTACGGCGCGATCGAACAGGCGTACTAAATCCAGATGACTCACTAATGCCATATCGCCTTGCTTGCCAAACCAGACGCGGAATCGCTGAACTCGATTTTGGTTGGGTTGGAAATGTCCGCTAAATTGGGGAATCGGCGGCGGTTCGACGACAATATTATGTCCGAAATCTACTCCGCAGATACCGCAGTGAGAACAGCCATCGAAGGAACA
This sequence comes from Hydrococcus rivularis NIES-593, assembly GCF_001904635.1. Classification (GTDB taxonomy): domain Bacteria; phylum Cyanobacteriota; class Cyanobacteriia; order Cyanobacteriales; family Microcystaceae; genus Hydrococcus; species Hydrococcus rivularis. Next base: position 2,936 of record NZ_MRCB01000024.1, on the reverse strand, counting down.
ATCGGGAACGATCGCAGCTTCCAGCGCTTTCTGTAAGTCTTCTCTAAGCCACTTCTTATCGATCCCCGTATTGATATGATCCCACGGCAAAGGCACATCAAGGGGATTTTTGGTTTTAGATTCTGACTTCTGAACGACTGACTCCTCCCCAAAAACATTCCACTCGCCCTTTTCGATTTGACGATACTTCCAGGTCAATCCCGATTCGGCAATGGCTACCTCCCAAGCGGCAAAGGCTTTTTCAGTATTTTCCCACCAGGCATCCATTCCGGCACCGAGTTCCCAGGCGCGACGGATGACGGCGGCTAAGCGTCTGTCTCCCCGTCCTAAAAAGTCCTCCATTGCCGAGATGCGCACGTCGGTGTAATTAACTTTTACGCCTTTCATGCGGCTGAATTCCTGGCGCAAAAGCTCTTGCTTGCGGATAAATTCAGTGGTAGAGACAGAATGCCATTGGAAGGGGGTGTGAGGTTTGGGAGTGAAGTTAGAAATCGTGATGTTGAAGTCAAGGCGCTTTCTTCCATTAAGGCGACATTCTCTCCTCAACCAACGGACGGTTTCGGCAATGCCGATGACATCGACATCGGTTTCGCCCGGCAAGCCGATCATAAAATAGAGTTTGACTTTATCCCACCCTTGCTCGACGGCGGTTTTGACTCCTCGCAGCAATTCTTCGTTGGTGAGTCCTTTGTTAATGACATCTCGCATTCGTTGGGTGCCTGCTTCTGGGGCAAAGGTTAGTCCCGATTGCCGCGTACCGCCGACGATATTAGCAATATTTTCGTCAAAGCGATCGACCCGTTGGCTGGGCAGAGAGAGGGATATATTTTCGTTTTTGAGGCGATTTTTAATTTCTATCCCGACAGCTGGCAGGGCGAGATAGTCGGAACAACTGAGGGAGAGGAGAGAAAATTCATTGTAACCCGTGGCGCGGATTCCCTTTTCGATCGCGCCGATAACCGCTTCGGGTTCTACGTCTCTTGCCGGACGAGTCAGCATTCCTGGCTGGCAAAAGCGACACCCGCGAGTACACCCACGACGAATTTCTACGGTCAGGCGATCGTGAACGGTTTCTACATAGGGAACCAAACCGATAGAATAGGCTGGCATAGGAGTTGCTACTCGCCGCAAGATTCTTTGGGGTACGTCGGGACGGTTGGGACGAACCGAACCATCTTCCGCGGCATCGTAAAATCGGGGAACGTAAACGCCGGGGACTTGCGCCAAATCTAGGAGCAATTCTTCTTTGCTCAATCGGGCTGCTTTGCCTTCTTCGATGACGAGACCGATTTCTGGCAGGAGTTCTTCTCCGTCGCCGATGGCGATAAAATCGAAGAAGTCGGCGTAGGGTTCGGGGTTGGAAGTTGCTGTCTGTCCCCCGGCAAATACGAGTGGATAGTCGCCTGTTGCCCGTTCTTGCCAGGTGAGGGGAATGTTTGCCAGAGCAAGCATTTCTAAAATATTGGTAGCGCCGAGTTCGTAGCTGAGGCTAAAACCGAGAATATCGAATTCAATGAGAGGTTGTCGAGATTCTAGGGCGAATAGAGGAATTTTATCCGATCGCAATCTAGCAGCGAAGTCGGGGGCGGGTAGGTAGGTGCGATCGCACAGTTGTCTCGGTTGGGCATTTAAAATGTTGTAGAGAATGATATGTCCTAAGTTGGATGCCCCCACTTCGTAAACTTCTGGGTAGGTTAAAACCCAACGAACTTTAGCGCTTTCCCAGGGCTTGTGTATGGCTCCCAATTCATTACCTAGGTAGCGAGCAGGTTTGGAAATATCAGGTGTTAGAATCTTCTCAATTGCAACTGCCACAACTAAAAACCTCCGGTATTGAGCTTGGCACTAATGCTCGGCTTCTCTAATATACCGGATGTTTTCCCGCGCGATCGCCTTCGTCGGCGATCGCCTAGCTTCAAAAACTTAAACGGCTACGGGCTTGTCTAAAGTTTTCTCAAAAGCATGACGATTTTCAAAGATCTCGAATACTCTATCCAACTGCGTCAGCTCAAAAATAATGCGCACTGAGGGAGCTAACGAGCAAAGGCTGAATCGCTTCCCTTGACTTTGAGTCAGGCGAAAAGCCGTTACTATTGCCATCAAACCAGCACTGTCGAGAAACTCAACGCGACTCATATCGACCAAAAAGACAGAATAAGCTTGAGAGGTTACTGCTGTTGTAAGTGCCTGTTTAAACTCATCAACGTTAGCAGCCGTAATATAACCGCTGGGTTCAAAGGTTGCCACGCTAGAACAAACTAAAGCATTTTTCATGATTTCACCTTGTCTAAAATTTGCCTCGACGATCCAGAGTCAAATGATAATTAGTTAGTCGAAAAATTTTCGGTAAGTATTGCTGATTATCAATTCGTTATTTTTCCAGGAAGTTAACCTAACATAATCCGAGCGTTGGGGCAACTTGTTGGTCTAGGATTTTCTCTTTTGACAAGAGAGTACTTGTTCGTCAAAAAGACGTTAAGTGTCCTTAAAGCTAACATAGTATTTGTCCGTTTCATTTTCAATCAATCGCAAGATAGATAGTGCTCTAGCATTTTAGCGATATTTTATTAAAAAAAAGTAAAGAAAGTTACCAAAATTTGGCTTGCTTTTAACTGAGGCATAGAGAATTCAAAGCTTGTGACCGATTATTATTGCCGAAAAATTAGACTAGCGATATTTTTCTAATGTAGTCAAAAATGAATTGATGTCAAGAACGCTAGTTACAAACTATGGTGGAAACCACACATATAATTCGGCAACTTGTAGAACAAGACCTGCCCATAAAGCGGCTAACTCCTGAATAGAAAATGCTATTAACTACGAGCTAACTCGCTTGAGTTCTACTCTAATGTAGATTGCGAGGCTTTAGAGTTACTTATGAGTAAACTACCCCACGCCTAAAAGGGCGGGGGCTTTCGGTAGCCCTTGAGTTATCG
>NZ_MRCB01000023.1 GCF_001904635.1 Hydrococcus rivularis NIES-593 | reverse complement strand
GGTATCCCATGCCGACATATTGGGAACCTTGACCCGTAAATAAAAATGCTATTTTCGGCGGTTTCTTTTTAGCGACGCGATCGCTAATTAAGTTAGAAGTTTCTTTTTTGGCAGCAAAAGCACCCAACTGCTCCCGCAACTGTAGGGGAGATTCAGTGACAACGGCGAGGCGGTACTCGAAATGCGATCGCCCTGCATTGGCACTAAAGCAGACATCCGCTAGCGAAACTTCTGGATGAGACCCTAAGAAATCTTCATACCGTTGTGCTAGTTCTACCAGAGCCAGATCGCTTTTTGCCGAGAGAGTTAGAAGGTGCCGAGGGCGATCGACTTTGCTCGATACTGGGGTTTGCAGCGGCGCTTCTTCGAGGATCGCATGGCAATTGGTGCCGCCGAAGCTAAAAGCGCTGACTCCAGCCAAGCGACTTCCAGAACAAGACCAAGGCTGGCACTCAGAAGGGATGACAAAGGGCGTTCCTTTGAGGGAAATATAGGGATTGAGCTGCTTTAAGTGCAGGTGGGGGGCAATCTCTCGGTGTTGCAGTTGTAAGACTACCTTGATCAGGCTAGCAATTCCAGCAGCGCCTTCGAGATGACCGATATTTGTTTTAACCGAGGCAATCCAACAGGATCGATCTGGGGAACGATCCTCCATCAGCACGGCTTTGAGGGATTTAACCTCAATTGGATCTCCTAAAGAAGTGCCGGTGCCGTGGGCTTCTAGATAGCTAATCTGCGCTGGAGCCACTCCCGCTTGTTTCAAAGCTTGACGAATGACTGCCTGTTGAGACGGTCCATTGGGGGCTGTCAGTCCGTTGCTCGTACCATCTTGGTTGACTGCCGAGCTTCTGATGAGCGCCAGAATGTTATCTCCGTCTCGAAGGGCATCTTCTAGGCGCTTGAGGGCGATTATGCCACAGCCTTCTCCCCGGACGTAGCCATCGGCGCTGGCATCAAAAGTCTTACAGCGACCGTCAGCCGCCATCATTTGAGCTTGGGAGCAAGTGATAGTTGGCTCTGGAGACAGCATCAGGTTTGCCCCTCCAGCTAGACAGAGATTGGATTCCCCGTTCCACAAACTCTGACACGCTAAATGAACTGCCACTAACGATGAGGAACAAGCCGTATCGATCGCGATACTGGGACCTCGCAGATTTAGTGCGTAGGATAGACGATTGGCGGCAATACAAGGAGTGGTGCCCGTGGCGCTATATGCGCCGAGTTGGGAAGAGTCTTTGTAGAGAAGTTTGTGGTAATCAGCATTGGTGATGCCAACGAATACCCCTGTCTGGCTGCCTGCTAGGGTCTCTGGAACGATTCCAGCATTTTCTAACGTCTCCCAGGCTACCTCCAACACCAGTCTTTGCTGGGGATCCATGTGCTCTGCTTCGCGGGGAGAAATCCCAAAAAAGCCGGGGTCAAACCGATCTACTCGCTCCAAAAAGCCACCCCAGCGGGTATTCATTTTTCCTGGCGTAGCTGGCTGAGGAGCATAAAATTCGTCAATGTCCCAGCGATCGCTCGGTACTTCAGAGATTGCATCTACACCATTGCGTAAGAGCTGCCAAAAGGCTTCGGGATTTTCTGCTCCGGGAAAACGGCAACCAATGCCAACAATTGCTATGGGTTCCATCAAATTTCTCTAACTCCGAACTCTAATGTACAGACGTTCTAGAAAACATCCCTACAAACTTCAAAGGCTAGCTATCCTGCGCCAGGATCGATTGGGAAAACCGCTTAAAGGCTTCGGTATTCTTTGGCAAGGCTTTCTCGATCGAACCGCCTGCCGCCATAATGCTCATGTTGCGGTTGATCGACCATTGGTAATCGAGGCGACCGAACAATCTCCGCATCAATTCCAAAAGACTTTGGTGATACTTAAGTCCCACGTGATAGCCTTCGTGTTCTTGACAGACGCATTTCTCCAGCCAATCGAGGGCTTCTCGCTTTTCCATCGCAAACACAGGCGATGTTAAGAGCTTGTAGTAGAAAATCATTAACATCTGGTCGTCGTAAACGCAGCGACCGGGCAAAACCCCAGAAAGACCGCTCAAGAGGCTGCATTGCATCTTGTAAATTATCAAGCCGGAGATAAATTTCTCGTAAGCTGTTGGCTTCGGGAAATCCTTATAGGTATCTCTAGCAAGTGTCTGAGAAATAGTAGTATGGAAAGCCTCGTCCAATAAGTGATAGTAGGAAACGGCAGTTGGAGTTGGGATATGTTCGCCCTTTTGCTCTAACTCTCGGAAATACCTAACGTATGGGTATTCTTGATTCTTGAGAATTGCATTTGCCGTGTAGCGCAAGGAATAGTACTGACATGCCATAAACGGCGACATTCCCCAGTGAATCGTGAAGAATCGCAACCAATAACGCGGTGCGATTCGCCCTCCCAAACCGTCGGCTGGGGCGGGTATCGACTCGCCTCTTTCTTCTATGTCTCTCAAATACCCAGAGTAATACTGTTTTTTATCTCTAAGCATTGTCTTGGCGATCGCGCTTAACACTTTGTCTCGCTGGATCGAAAAGGGCGAGCTTCCCTTGCTTGAGATAAAATAATCCCGCACGGGCTGAGGGATCAAAAGTTTAAGCCAACCACTAACATCCTCTTTATCCGATTTGCCATATTCGGAATTTCCCAAGATGGTTTTGCCGACGATCGCCATTTTGGTTTTGAATCCGATCTTTTGAAAGGTGCGAATGTGATAGCTTTCTTGCTCGGTTTCAAAATCGAGTTCCCGACAAAGGGTTTCGTAACCTCCAACGGCGCGAAACACCCCATTGGTGACCATATTGTAAATACTGGTAGTGGCTTCGCTAACGGCGGTATGGTTATAATTTCCCACCCAATAGAGATGATTGAGCGCCAGTCTCTGCGTCTCGGACGCGGCATCGTAGAGAGGGGTGCCATACAGCAGCGAAAGTTCGGGATAGCCCCAGTAATAATCGCGGTTGCTGGCGTAATCAAATTCGTTCCCCAGGTCTCTAATCTTCTCGGTGTAGTCCGAGTCGGTGTTGTTCTTGAAAGTTTTTTCGATGACTTGGAAGTGAAGTGTCTTTCGAGCTTCTGGCTGGTTTACAGATTGAGTCTTGCGATCCAGAGTTTTATTTACAGCTACCATAAGTTTCTCCTAAAAGTATCAATTCAATTCACAATAAAGATCGCTACAGATGCTCCTTGAGGGAGTTTTATACAGAGATCTGCTGACTAATTGCCAATTGCCAATTGCGAATTGACAACTGTTCGCTAACGTTTGGCTTTCAACTGGGAGCTTAAATGCTCGACCAACGCTTCAACAGTTGGGTAATCGTATAGTAGGGTTGGCTCGACCTCCGTTCCCAGCCAATTTTCTAAATCGCCCGTCAAACCGACTGCTGCCGAGGAATCTAAACCATAGCGATCGAAAGGAATCGTGACATCGATTTCTTCTGGTTCTGTCTCCAGCAAGTCCGCTAAGTAAGTGACGATCCAATCTTGAATCTCTACGGCGGATATCTCTTTTACTGGGGGATTCTGAACTTCCATTGTTTTAACTCCTCATTGGTGATTAGTTTCTAGTTTGCTTGCCTAAATTTGCTGGCAGTTTTGCTAAACTGCTCTCTTGGCTTCCATTTGACTCTCTGATGGCATCTTCACGTTCCAAGCCAAGCCCGTCGCCTTCAGTATCCAAACAACCCAGTTACCCGGATCGATCTGCCACCACTTTAGCCCTACGATCGCCGAACTGGGAAAAGCGTGATGATTGTTGTGCAACGACTGTCCGAAGGAGGGAATCGCGAGCCAAAGGTTGTTGGTGCTGCGATCGCCAGACTTGAAGGGACGACTGCCATAGACGTGACAGAGGGAGTTGGTAGCGTTAATAACTTGCTGTCCTAAGAAAACGCGCACGAGTCCTCCCCAGAGAAGTCCTAGTAAAACTCCCATCCAGGTTCGGGAGATCAGCCCATCTATGACAGCAGGGATGACAAGACCGAGAATTACCCAGTACTGCTGCCACTGGTTGACTTTAGCGATCGCCGGATCGCGCAGCATATCTTTGGCAAACAGCATCGAGTTAGGAATTTCGCCTTTGAGAACCCAACCTAAGTGGGAGTGCCACAGCCCGCGCAGTCGCCCTCGAATGCCTTCTCCATGCAGGTGGGGCGAATGGGGGTCGTTGGGAAGATCGGTGTACTGGTGGTGACAGCGATGGTGAGCTACCCAAAATGTCACTCCTCCCTGTGCCGCCATCGAACCGAGGATGGCGAGAGCGACGCGGACAGGAGTCGTCGTCTCAAAAGCGCGGTGCGAAAAGAGTCGATGGAAACCCACCTCGACTCCCAGGATGGTCAGTGCATACATGCCAACCAATAGCCCCACTTCTACAGCTCCGATGGGGACGTACCACAGCAGTGCGATCGCGAAAACCGTCCCGATAAAGGGAATCAAGACAGTAATCAAGCTCAATCGCCGATAGATTTTTTGGAAATAATCATTTGTCACCCTGACGCGATCTCGGCTCGACAGACCTTTGGTTCCCATCGCTTGACGAGCTTTCGTAGATTCAAGGTTTTGAACTTCCATCTTTATAATCCCTTTATCGCTTGTACCAATCCACTCTCTTGGCAGTGTCTTTTGCCACTTGCAACAGAGTAGCGATCGCGCCAATGCAACTCAAGGCACTGGCGAACTAAGACTATTGGTTTGACACCCGTTTGACAGCTTTAAGCTTTTCTAAAATGGATTCGACATCCGCTTGCAGTTGCAGGAACTTCACCTTGCTCTTTGGATTCTCGCTCCAATCTTCGACAACGTTCAAAGTGCCAGCGAGAAAACCAGCGCGACAAGCATGGCGCTGAATCTTGCCACTGGATGTCTTAGGGATGCTTTCCGTTTTCACCAAAACTGTTGCATAAACTTGGAGGTTATGCTCTGCTGTTACGGCTCGACGAATACTCTCGACCACCTCTTTGACGTTCAGCTTGCGCAGATAACTCCGCTTGACTTCCTGAACGATTACCAGGCGCTCCGAACCATTGACTTCTACCGCGAAGGCAGCCCCACAGTTAGGTCGCAGTGCCGGATGGCACTTTTCTACTGTCAGTTCGATGTCCTGGGGATAGTGGTTTTGCCCGCGAATAATAATCGCGTCTTTAATTCTCCCGGCAATAAATAACTCGCCTTCTTGCAGAAATCCCAAATCTCCCGTGCGCAGGAACGGACCTTCTCCCGTGTCGGCAAGGTAAGCATTGAAAGTTGCTTCCGTCTCTTCAGGGCGCTCCCAATAGCCCTGAGCGACGCTGGGACTTGCCACCCAGATCTCTCCGACTTGGTTATCTGGGAGCAAAGTTGAGGTCTTGGGATCGACGATCGCAATCTTCCCGTCTACTAAACTCTTACCACAGCCTACGAGTTTGCGGGTGCTCTCTTCGCCCCGCGCCGCTATTACCCGATTCTGTTCGAGTGCCGCTCCCTCCACCTGCTGCACGATGGGAGTTGCTGCTTTCAATCCTCCAGAGACAATCAAGGTCGTCTCTGCCATCCCGTAGCAGGGGTAAAAGGCTTCTCTTCGGAAGCCGCATGGCTCAAAGGTAGCAGCGAAGCGTTCTAAGGTTTCCGCTCGTACGGGTTCGGCACCCGTAAAGGCAACTTCCCAGCTACTTAAGTCGAGACTTGCCTTCTGTTCGGGAGTAATCTTGCTACAAGCAAGTTCGTAGGCAAAATTGGGTCCGCCGCTGGTAGTTCCCCGGTAGCGGGAAATCGCTTGCAGCCAGCGCAACGGCTGCTGGAGAAAATCTACTGGCGACATCAGCGCGACGGGAAAGCCGCCGTAGAGAGGCTGTAGCACTCCACCAATTAACCCCATATCGTGATAGGGTGGCAGCCATATTACCCCTCGACTGTCAGGCGTATGCTCGAAACACTGATGGATTAGCGCTGAGTTGTGCAGGAGATTGCCATGACTGACCATTACTCCCTTCGGCGTTCCCGTAGAACCGGAGGTATACTGAAGGAACGCTATCGTGTTGCTGCTTATTGTCGGCTTTTGCCAGTCCGATGCTAGCTCGTTAGGGATATTATCGGTAGTTAACCATTGCATGGTTGCCAATTTCGGATCTTCGGCAAACCGACGCTCGATGTTTTCTAGAAGGGTTGCAGTGGTGAGAACGACCATCGCCCTCGCGTTGTCTAAGATCGCTTGCAACCTAGTCAGCTTCTGATTGCGTCGGGGCGGATAGGCAGGTACGGCAACCACAGAGGCATACATGCAACCCATAAAGGCAGCAACGAACTCCAATCCAGGCTGATAGAGTAGCAGAGCACGCTCTCCTATGGCTCTCATTGACTGAAGGCGAGCGGCGATCGCTCTTGCCTGTCGATCTAATTCTTGATAGGTTAGCTTACCTACCTCTGTTTCTCCGCGATGAAGAAAGGTGTATGCTGTTCGATTGGGCTGATTTTGCGCTCTATAAGCCAAAAGATCGGCAAAAGTAGACAATTCGCACCCTAATTCGAGTGAGGAGTCTAAACAAGTAGACATCGTTTTATACTCAACTTCTTTAACGATTAGGATCTTGCAACTTTCTGAGTGTAAAAGTACCTGAAAGCTTTTCTGACTAGGGAAATTTAATCAGCAGGCAAAAAGAACTCAAGCCTGCTTATGGACTAGAAAGGATAGCATCAGATGTAAAAACTCTTCTCTAGTACAGGTTAAGGCTAATTAATTTTTTCTAAAATTCCATTAAGCTCCTCTGCACGTCTGTAGCAGGAAACGCCGACTCGCTCGTGTTGCAATTACTAGACTGTAGTGTGGCATAATTAGATCTATCTCCTTGTGGTTGAATGTTGAAGAAGCTGACAAGGGGTTAAGTCGTCTAAGTTTAGTGCCGCTAACACTAGACTTAGGCGCATTTTATTTGATTCGATCGCTTGGCTTATTTCATACTTCTTTACTCTATTAGAAGTATCGATTAGTTTCTCCAAATTATAAACAGTTTTTCCAAATTGTAAAGGTAAAATCGATCGCATATTTAAATTTCTATCCTGGCTGCTTGGGAAAAATTGAATAAAACTATAGCAATTCTTCTACACACGTCCTTCTCTAATAAGACTTTTGGGCGATGTTTTCAGGCAGGGAACGTCAAGCGATCGCAACTTTGAGAAAAGATTAGGTAGCTTTGAGTACCATAGGGAACAGGTAGCTTTGTTAGATTTAGCGACCTAAAAAATAACAAGCTAAAACTAACACAACAGTAACAAAATAATAGGAAAGAGTTAACTCATTGCTTACTGCTACGTTTATACCCCAAAGACTCTGAAATAGAAAGTCGGGTCAAGCAGGTTTTCTAGTCAAGCGAGAGGTTACTATGTATTTAACTTGCATGGACTAGAGACAATAATCTTAATAAGTATACAGTATAAAGCAGCTCGAATTATAACGCAAAGAGAAATAAAAAACTTTTCTAAGACGAAAACTTAGGTAGTCGTAAATTTTTAGAGAATGACTATTATTTTCAATGCAAAGATATCTTTGCCCAAATTCAAAAAGAACTTCTCAACATTTGTTTAAAATTCTTGCTCTCTCGCAATCGCAACTAAAGTTTATTTGAGTTTCTTCTGCGTGCTGCTCTCATAATGCATAGTCGATCTATATACTTTAGTTGGTTCGAAAATTAAAGAAGATTCCTTATTAAATAAAGGAGCAAATTCACAAATACGAGCTACTCTATTTATGCAATTTAGATACGCAAGGATTTAAGTTTAAAAAAAATAATTAGAATAACTAGATATGATAAGTTTGTTTTATACCAATTGGTGGGTTTTTAAAACCTTTATGAGATGAGTCTTTCTCAATCCAAAATCCCCAATCCAAAATCCAAAATGGTATTAGATGCTTGCTAATCGCTCGAAAAACCAAAATTCGTCTTATTTTCTAGAGTCAAACTCGATAACCTTTGCCTCAAACTACCGATCTAGTTTTCTACGAGCGAAATAGCTCGCGATCGCATTTCAGATTTGTAATAGTGTGTTGTACGTTCAAGCCTTTTATCTAAAAGTTATCTCTTAAGATAGATATAAATTTCTATCCTAGGATAGATGAAAATAGTAGCAATGTCTATAAAATCAAATCCGCTTACCGATTAGCTATTAGAAATTACCTCGCGATCGCGTAAATCAAGCTATCAACCAAACGCTTTTTTTCCATTGGCATGATCTCTTTACCGTGCAGCATCTCTTGAGTAAGAATAAAGTGAACTATAGCTCCCACGAAGATTCGCGCCGTTGCTTCTGAGTCGGGCAGGTTAATTTCTGGGTGTTCCTGAAAATATCGCGTCAGAATTTTCAGCGCGGGTTGAGCGATATTGCTCAAAAATAACTGTGCTAGGTCGGGTCGCGTTCCCGACTCTGCCACAATCAACCTCAAAAAGCACAAGTAATCTGGATCGTCAACTTCTCCTAGCAATCGATACGCCAATTCTCGCAAAACGATTTCCGGTTTTCCCTCTAATGGCTGCGACCAAACCAACTTAAATTTTTGGCACGCCATGCGTTTGACTAAAGCTGTGAAAAGCCCTTCTTTATCTGAAAAGTAACTGTAGAGAGTTTGTTTGGAAACTCCTGCTGCTTGAGCCACTTTATCCATGCTAGTGCAGGCATAGCCGTGCTTGAGAAATTCGGGTAGCGCTCCTTGTAAAATTTGTTCCGCTTTGTCTGTAGAACGAGTCAGTGCTTCGCGGCGACTTGTGCGTCGCGACTCTTCTCTTTTGCTGGTTTTAGGCATGGTCTATTGTTTGTTTTTCTGGGAATCGGCAAAGTTTCTTGCATCGGGGATTGACAATATCAAACCGTACAGTCTATTCTATTGGATATAAAACTGTACCGTCTAGTCTCTACAAAAAGGTGGCAACAATGGATATCTTATCCTTAGCTTTTCTTTTGATTGCCCTAGCGATATACGATGAAATTCTCAACGGTCAGATGAAAATCTCTCAAAAATTACTCGGTTGGCTCGATCGCAAGACTTCTAATAACAGTAAAACTGTAAAGAACTGAATTGGCAAGCAATCAAAACTAGAGATGCCTGAGTACTTCCCCAGCCGAAGCAAGACCGGAGTTTAAGGCACTCTCAACTCGGTTCCCTCCGCACCAATCCCCACAGCAAATTAGGGGTAGAGTTACAGTTGTTGCTAAATAGGGCATTTCCAGAAAACGACGCGGAAAAGCGTATCGCCACCGATGTACCTGACACCATTCGGGACTATCTAGCCAAGGAAGCAAGAGTTGAGCCGCGCGATCGCACAGTTGTTTTATCGCAGGTTGTAAGTCGCTGACATCGAGATAGGTTTGGGCAAATCGAGCTGTGCTATGGATAATTAAGATGGTCTGCTTGGAAGATTCGCGCTTGCTGCTATCCCAACCGACCCAAGCCAGATCGGGATGGTCGATAATTTTGACCGCTTGCCACGAGGGTTTTAGGTCGTCTCGGTAGCTAGCTGTAACTGCAATACAAGGATCGAACCGGACAGAAGCTATTTTATCGAGAACCTCTAACAGGCGATTGGTAGAGGTAAGAGATTCTAGCAATGCCAACGCTTGAGGAGCGGGAATCGCCACAACAACTGCTTTAGCCGCGATCGCGCTGGGAAAATTTTCGGCTGCCTCGCTAGTCAGCAACCAGGTTTTACCTTCGGGGACAATCGTTTTCACGCGGCATTGTCGCCAAATCTCTAAATCGGTGGCTAGGAATTTCGCGATCGCACTCATGCCCTGGGGGGCAATGTAACGATTAGCAAGCGGGGATAACTGCCAATCGTTTTGAGGATGCAATTCGTAAGCTGTACCCCTCCAGGGTCGAACAATTTTTGGCTCGCACAATCGATCGATTAATTGCTGAGTCTGTTCGCCTTGAATTTCTAGATAGGGTAGCCCGCGATCGACGCAGGTATCGTAGAAACGCCGCGTGTCTACTCGTCCTCCGACACCGCGAGATTTTTCCAAAATTACGACTTTTAAGTCGGCTTGCTGTAGTTGCTTGGCACAAACTAAACCAGCCAAACCCGCACCAACAACCGCAACGTCAAATTTAGGTATTCGATTGGTCATTTCTTCTCTATCCGATCGTTAAGGGCTAATATTAGAATGGTTGACGTAGCCAACTCAAGCCATGAGTGGTGGAGGACCTAACCTTGGACGAACTTAGATCGGCGCTGGAATTAGCAACAGAAGACGAGTTACAACAACTAACGCAAATTTTATTTTGTCGTAAATTTAATCCGCTCGATTACCTGCAAACTCCCGACCCCATAGAAGTACAAAGCCAAGATTGGGAAACTTGGATAGACTCAATCGAAACGAGATTTCGCTACCTAGCTGCGGATGGTTTTACAGTATTGCGAGGAAAAACTAAGCAATTTAGTTATCGCCAAGCGTTAGTTCGCGTTTGCCATTACCTGAAAATTCCCTACTCGAAGCGAATGGCTACCACCGATATCGAAGCGGAAATTTTTCTGCACTTGATCGGCAAAGCCTGGAAACGCTTGCCCGCTTTGGAACAGAAATCCTTAATGACAAGGATACAGCGATCGCTTGCCGAATCCAATACCCCAGAACCTTTACTCGTTCAACTAAAACAAGATTCTCTCGACATCATCCTCAAAGGCAGCAGCGCAATAGCCGTCAATTCTTTCCTCAAACCCTTGATTCTCAAACAAATTGCCCAGCAGTTTGCCGTTCACTTTGCTACCTATCAAGCAGCGACATCGGCACTCGTCCGAGGCGGAACGGCTGTTGCGGCCCAGATTCAAAACCGGGTAGTTCTCCAAGCAGCCGAACGAGGCATGGCAATGAGTGCCGCTCGCTATGGGGCAGTTCGCACCGTGTTTGCTTTTGTGGGACCCGTTCTCTGGGGCTGGTTTTTAGCCGATCTCGGTTGGAAAGCGATCGCAACTAACTACGGACGCATCATCCCTGTTATTTTTGCTTTAGCACAAATTCGCCTCACCCGGACCGAGTGCTGGGAACCCGCCTGATAGAAGGAAAAAGGAGTAGGGGAGCAGGAGAAAAAAATTGCCCAATCAGCAATCGCTAATCCCCAATCTCCAACCAACATGGGCTTGGAAGTGTGCCCGGATAAGCACACTGATTTTGCCTTTGTTTCCAGCTTTGGGAGCCGGGGGTCTGGCAATCGCCTCTATCGGTCTTTGGAAGCAGCAATACCGCCGCCTGGTTCAAATTCCTCTTATTTGGGGACTTCTGCTGCTGAGCCTTTGGTTGATTTTTTCGTCCTGCTTTGCCGTCAATCGCCAGGAAGCTTTTCTCGGCTTAGCCAATTTCTTGCCTTTCATGGCTCTAGTTGCGGCTTTTTCTTTTGCGATCCAAAAACCATCACAACTGCGTCAGCTAGCCTGGTTGCTGGTTATTCCCTCATTTCCTATCGTTATTTTGGGCTTGGGACAGTTATTCGTGTCCTGGAGCAGTCCCTCGTTTCTCGCTCAAGTTCTGGGATGGGGGTTGGTTCCTGGAGGCGAACCGCCGGGCAGAATGTCGTCGGTGTTTATGTATGCCAACATCCTTGCTGCCTATCTGGTTATCGTTTTTATTCTCGGACTGGGGTTGTGGATCGATACTTACCAAGCTTGGCGATGGGATTTGAAGCAGCGCGATCGCGTCTGGATGTTAGGATGGTTGGGTTTGGTTGTCATTGGCGATGGCATGGGGCTAATTTTAACCCAGTCTCGCAACGCTTGGGCATTAGCCTTTTTAGCTTGTCTTGCTTTTGCCTTTTATTTGGGTTGGCGTTGGCTTGTCGGGGGGATGGCTGCTGCGGCAAGTAGCGTTTTATGGGCATCGTGGGGACCTTCTCCCAGTCGCGAGTGGCTGCGTCAGATCGTTCCCGCCTATTTTTGGGCGCGTCTTTCCGATGAAATGTATCCCGATCGCCCCTTAGCCACTTTAAGATCGACCCAATGGCAGTTTGCGTGGGATATGATGGCTCAACGTCTCTGGATGGGTTGGGGACTGCGCAATTTTACCCCTCTCTACGAGACAAAAATGGGTTTGTGGTTGGGACATCCTCACAATCTATTTCTGATGCTATTGGCTGAAATTGGCATTCCAGGAACGCTTTTATTATCTGGATTAGTCGGTTGGGTGATTTTTGAAGCGCTAAGACTCATAAAAAATTGGTCGGCGGTTTCGTCGAAAGAAGTTAAACTTTGCAGACACAGCGATCGGTTAATTTTGTTTGCTTATTTGGTTGCTTTTGGCAGTTGTGTTTTATTTAACATGTTTGACGTGACTGTCTTCGATCTGCGAGTCAATACGATCGGTTGGTTGCTTCTATCGGCAATTGCCGGCATCGCGTCTCGCGATCGCGTTTTGTCAGGTTTTCGTCATCGTGAATCGAGTCTTTCTTGAACGGTCAAACTTCTGAACTATATTATTGAAATATCCAACTGGAACTTCCCCTATCCGTTGCGATCGCTCCATGCAGGTTGGCACGGCTGAGATCCACATCTGTGAGTTCTACATGACTCAGGTTTGCCTGACTCAGGTTAGCTTCAGTTAAATTTGCTCCCTCAAGGCTTGCATTGGTGAGATTTGTATGGCTTAAATTCGTCCTCGTTAAATTGGCACGGCTAAGATTTACATCGCTCAAGTCTACATAACTCAGGTTGGCTTCAGTTAAATTTGCTCCCTCAAGGCTTGCATTGGTGAGATTTGTATGGCTTAAATTCGTCCTCGTTAAATTGGCACGGCTAAGATTTACATCGCTCAAGTCTACATAACTCAGGTTGGCTTCAGTTAAATTTGCTCCCTCAAGGCTTGCATTGGTGAGATTTGTATGGCTTAAATTCGTCCTCGTCAGGTTGGCACCCCTCAGATCTGCACCACTGAAATCTGCCCCTTTCAGGTTCATATTTCTCAGATTTACCGCAATCAGGTTTAGATTTCTAAAATTCCTCTGCCCTGCTGCATATCGGCTTAAAAGTTCTTTAATATCCATCCTAACTTCTGTATCTTTTGTCTTCTTATATTTTGTTAGTTAGTTGAGTAATGAGTTATAAAACTGGCATTTCTTGGTAACAGTAGCTACAACGCCAGTAAATACCGCTCAAACGGATATGACGGAGTAAAGTGCATGAGCAGCAAGGACAAGTATATTTTCTCATCATGGATCGTCTGGTATAGATGGCTGTATTATTTGGGTTTTGGCTATTCCCACTTTTAGAATGAGTCAGCGCTTGAGAAGATCTGTTTAATAAAGCTTGCATTTTTTTAACGGATTTTTGTTGATATCCGGCTCAGATTTTAGAGACGGCGGCCAATTGTAGTTGAATCCACAATTCTTGTTTCCACTTAAGGCTCAAAATCTCTGGATTTTTGATTTCCAAAGCTTTTAGGCATTTAACTATGTCTTTTTTCGTAAGTGACTGTGGTTGTAATTCTGAAGCCACAAAACGGGCAAAGCTAGGCGAGACAACTATAGGAATGTAAAATAGATTGCCGACATAAATTGACATAAAACACCTCCAGAATCAAAGGGTGTAGAGATTTAGATTCGGAGAGAAGTCTATAAAGTTTAGTGAAATAACCGAAAATATTTCTCAATAATCTAACTTTAACGTCGAACTCTACACAAATGCCATAAAGACACAATTCTTATTGAGGCATTCTCATTGCTAGAGGAACCACAGGTTCTATCACGGTAAAATAATCTACAAAGTTGTTATTGAAGGCGTGGAAACCGAACTAGAACGAGGAGCATAGCTAGGGATAAGGCAATGTAGAGACGCGATCGAGCGCGCCTCTACAACTATCCAGATTCAATGCCTGGTAGATCGTTTCGAACAATAACCATTCGATCGCTTACCTCGTATTAGTTGACAGCGTAAGCAACCCTGAGCGCCCACACGATCAGGGCAGCGATCGTACCTAACACGAGTAATGCCGAGACAGCGACAACCGCAGGTTTGTCGGCTCCCTCGAACTTCATAATTCCACGATTTAGATCTGACATAGAAGCTTGGCTCCTTTCTCAGGTTAAACGCGCGATAAAATACTATTCCTCGTCCAGATTAGCGAAGATTAGCCCTCATTGGGCAAACAATAAAAAGATTTAATAACTGCTTTAGCTTTGTTGGGGCTTTGTTGCAACAGCGCGATCGCGTCGCTGATGATTGGCTACTCAGATCTTGCCCCTTTGGCATCAACGACTAGAACTTTAGTTCTAGGCTCAAAGCCCAACTCGATTAAAATCGACTAAAATTCCTATCGAGTCTTCTAAAGAAGACTTTTTCGCTCGGACAGGAAATTAATGACAACAGTAGTTGTTGAGAATGGTGCAAGATCTCAGGCTACCTATCAAACCAGCGATTGCTAGGAAAAAGCTTGTCACTCCGAGGCTTGCGGACATCTTTATTTATACTAGATGAGAGATAGAAATAGCGCCAGCCTACTATAGGAGTATATCAAGTATATCAAAGATTCAAATGACAGAATTTTTTCCTCAGATTTCTAACAACTCTTTTCCCCCTCAAAATATAGAGGCTGAGGAATCTATTCTAGGCGGAATTTTACTCGATCCAGAAGCGATCGGACGGGTTGTCGATGTGCTTTTGCCAGAAGCTTTCTATGTAAAAGCACACCAGGATATTTATGAAGCGGCCCTGAAGCTTCACGCGCAAGGAAAACCGACGGATTTAATGACAGTTACCAGTTGGCTGCAAGACTGCCACTTGCTAGAGCAAGTTGGCGGGACGATGAAATTAGTTCAGCTACTAGATCGTACTGTATCGGCTGTCAATATCGATCGCTATGCGGCATTGGTAATGGATAAATACCTGCGCCGTCAATTGATTTCAGCAGGACACGAAATCGTCGATTTGGGTTACGATACGGCAACCGAATTAGATATCGTTTTAGATGAATCAGAGAAGAAAATTTTTCGCCTGACTCAAAAGCGTCCTCAAGAAGGTTTGATCCCTATTGGCGATACTTTAGTTCAAACCTTGAACGATATTGAAAAACTGCATCAAAAAGTTGCTCAGCCCGGAATTCCTTGCGGTTTTTATGATTTGGATGCTATGACTAGCGGTTTTCAACGTTCCGATCTCATTATTATTGCTGGAAGACCGTCAATGGGGAAAACCAGCTTTGCTCTTAATATCGCTCATAATGTTGCCAAACAAAATCTTCCAGTTGCTATCTTTAGTTTGGAAATGTCTAAAGAACAGCTAGCCTTAAGGTTGCTAGCTAGCGAAGCAGGAATTGAAAGTAATAAATTGCGATCGGGGCGACTTTCTCAGAAAGAATTAGAACCTTTATTTGAAGCTTTAGGAACGCTTTCTAGTCTACCCATTTTTATCGATGATACTGCCAATGCAACAGTCATGCAAATGCGATCGCAAGTCCGTCGCCTGCAAACAGAACATAAAGGAGAAATCGGATTAGTTTTAATCGATTACCTCCAATTAATGGAAGGAAGCGGCAGCGATAATCGCGTACAAGAATTGTCGAGAATTACTCGTTCTCTCAAAGGATTGGCACGGGAAGTTCAGACGCCTGTTATTGCTTTATCCCAACTCAGTCGCGCCGTCGAATCGCGAACCAATAAGCGTCCGATGATGTCAGATTTGAGAGAATCGGGTTCGATCGAGCAAGATGCAGATTTAATTATTATGTTGTATCGCGATGAATATTATCACCCAGACACCCCCGATCGCGGCATATCAGAAGTTATCGTTACCAAACATAGAAATGGTCCTACAGGCACTGTCAAACTGTTATTTCAGCCTGAATTAACTAAATTTCTTAACTTACAAAGAAAACAACCTTATTAATTTGTATCAAAACTATTAAGGCATAAATGAAAAAAAATTGGTTTGCTTGGAAAAGAGGACAAACTTCTCTAACTCATCAAAGATGGTTTCAATTGCTACTAGCTATCCTCTTAATCATCGGGATTTTTTTTCACTTCTTCAATCTCGATAAAAAACTCTATTGGCACGATGAAGCCTATACTTCTATGCGAGCGGCTGGCTATACTCGTACAGAACTCGATCGCGATCTATTTCCAGATGGTTTACTTTCAGTTGAGGACTTGCAAAAAGCTCAGAAAATTAAGCCAGGAAGTACATTTAAAGATACGATTAACTCTCTTGTCATAGAAGATCCGCAGCATCCACCTTTGTATTTTTTAATGGCTCGTTTTTGGATGCAAAGCTTCGGCAGTTCTCTGGCGGCATCGCGAACTTTACCCGTATTGATTAGCCTTTTATCATTACCATTAATCTATCTTTTATCCCTAGAATTATTTTCTTCAAAACTAGCTGCCATACTCGCGACAATTTTTTTGGCCCTCTCTCCTTGCGATATTCTTTTTGCTCAAACAGCGCGACAATATAGTTTACTAACATTGACAGTAATTGCTAGTAGTTTAGCGCTTCTAAAAGCCTTAAAAATTTCTAACTGGAAAAGTTGGAGTCTCTATACTGTAGCCTGTACGGTTGGATTTTATACCCATCCCTTTTTTATTTTGACGCTAATCGGTCATGCCATTTTTCTTGTTGGTGTTTGGCTATTTGATAAGTTAGCAATCAAAAAAATCTTATCATTTGGATTGGCGATCGCTGCTACGGCTATTCTTTATAGTCCTTGGATATTTGTCCTCACTACTAACTATCAACGTGCCTTAAATACGACTGACTGGGCGCGTTTGAGGGTCGAGTTATCCTATTTAATTAAACTCTGGACTTTGAGTTTTACTTCTCTATTTGTCGATCTAGATTTTGGCTTTGATAATATCCAAACTTACGCCATAAGATTTCCGTTTATTTTACTGATTTTTTTCTCTACTTATGCTGTCTGTCGCCAAACAAAGCGATCGACTTGGCTATTTATTATTACAGCAATTTTTGTTCCTTTCTTGTTACTCGCACTGCCAGATTTAATTTCAGGAGGAAAGCGCTCTGCCGTGACTCGCTATCTCCTTCCTAGCTTTCCAGGCGTGCAATTAGCTGTCAGTTATTTAATGGCTCGATTACTAATCAAAGGAAAACCGTTTTGGCGAATAATTTTTGCAGCGATAATGTCAGTTACTATTTATTCCTGTATGCTTAATGCTTTAGCCGATACTTCTTGGAGCAAAGATTTGAGCTTTCATAATTGGGAAATTGCCAGAGCAATAAACGCGAGTTCGTCGCCCTTATTAATTAGCGATCGCGGCGACGATTGGACTAATCTTGGCGACTTACTTTCTTTAGGTTATATACTCGATTCCGACGTTCGCCTCGCATTGTTTAGTTATCCGACTAATCCAGAAAAAGTTCGAGAAATCTTGGCAGAAAATAAATCTGAAGTATTTGTTTTTCGTCCTAGCACAAAACTATTTTCTGCTATAGAAAAAGCGGGAGGTAAACTCGAAACTGTTTCAGTGCAAGGTAGGCTTTTGAAGCTTATACCAATTTGAAATAAGAAGGCGACAGATGAATTTACACAATTCAATCTTAGAAAGGGTTTCCCAATCTAAAATCTGCGTCTGAGCAGTCGCCGCACGCCGCTGGAATTGACGAAGTGCTTTTCAGGCTCCGCCGCTCACTTGGCGGAGTACCTTGCACTTCCAGCACAACGGCGACCAAAATCCTTTCATCCAAAATGGTATTAGTTCTCAATCTTAAATCTTCATCTAGAGCGCTTTTTGATAACTGAAGAATTCATTCATTCCCCATCTCTAGTCATGGCTAAGTAGATTTAGGCAAGAGTACTTTTGCTTTCTTATTCGACCAAATTAAAAATACAATCGGTCGCAGTAAAATTTTTATTAGAAGCCAAAGCGATCGCAATTCTCCTGGCGCATCTCGACGCTGCCATTGTTCCGGATGACAAAAGAGAATTTCTACTAAACGTCGATAGCGATCGAGATCGAGCGTTTCAAAATTAACTCGTACTCTTAGCATTTTTTTGGTCAAATTAGTGTAAATCAGTTGCGCTTGCAGCTTTAATCCTTCTTCGGGAATTTCTAAGGTAAAAACGCTGTTTAAATCGACAGGTTGCTTCAATTCGATTTCAGCCCCTATTTCGGAAAGTTTTGTCATCGTGCCCCAGACAGTCCCTTCGCTGTTGGTTAAGCGTACCTTATGCCGAACGGGCAACCATTCATAAATGTCTGTTTTGGGAACGTCTAGCAAACCTAATAAAGCAACGCCAAGAATAATTAAGTTGTAAACATCCCAAACTAAAATCAGACTAAAACCATTCGTATGAGTAGAATCGAGCAGCCCTAAACTACTACAAAAACTGATAGATATTCCGATAAAAAATACGATCAAAGGTAAAGCTAGCGACCAATTATACTGACTTTTATGTCTAAAAATCCCTTTTGGCGTCACTCTAAACCCTTGTCCGAAGGGATTGAGCATGACTTTGATAACCGTGATAAATAGGGGAAAACACGATGGAATCGCATAGACATCGGAGAAGATTAAAGAACGCGATCGCAAGTTTAACCAAGAAAAAGCAGTTAACTGGAGAAAATAATAAGGAACGAAGAAATAAAGCATTTCTTGCATGCTGACGACAAGCGGCTCAATGCCAAAGAAAGTGTAGATTATCGGCAGCATGAGGAAAAACAAACGAGGAATAATTGCAAACCAAGTCAAAAATCCTTCTAAATGCGCCAATCTTTGTCGCAAGCTCAATCCTGGTATCGTGAAAGGATTAGAATCGATAAAAAGTCCCTGTAGCGTGCCCCGCGCCCAACGGATTCTCTGAAGGATATGGGCAGCCATGCTTTCGGCTGCTAGTCCCGCACTCAAGTTTTCATTGAGATATACTAATTCGTAACCTTTTGCCGACAGGCGAATCCCCGTGTAATAATCTTCGCTGATCGAATCCGTCACGAAACCGCCGACTTCTAAAAGCGCGCTACGCTTGACGATAAAAGAGGTTCCCGAACAAACGACGCTACCCGCACCATCTTTAATCGTTTGAACTTGGCGATAGAAAATTTCTTCTTCAGAAGGTAAAATCTTTTCTAATCCTAAATTGATAGCAATGGGATCGCTATTGTAAAAACTTTGCGGCGTTTGAACTAACGCAATTTTGTTATTTTGAAAAAAACCTACCGTGCGCGTCAAAAAGTTTTTGGCAGGAATAAAATCGGCATCGAAGACAGCAATCAGTTCTCCTCTGGTTTTTTGAATGGCATTGTTTAAGTTGCCAGCTTTTGCATAATTGTTTTTGGCTCGCGAGATGTAATAACAGCCTAGTTCTTTAGCTAATTTCTTAATTTCTGGTCTTTTGGTATCATCTAATAAATAAACTTTTTTGTTAGCATAGTCTATAGCTTGACAGCCAATAATCGTTCGCCGTAAAACAAATTCTGGTTCGTTATAAGTGGGAATTAAAATATCGACTGAAGGTAAGTAGGTGCCATTTTGGACGGCTTGACTGTATCGGTCGGCTTCGCGACGGCGATCTTTAATATTTAGCATTAAATATAGCTGAATGGTTCCTCCAGCAATCACCATCATTTCTAGGAACAATAAGGCAAGACTAAAAATTCCATCGAGGGGATTGGAGAGATTTAGCGTAGAGAACAATCGCCATAGGATATAGCGAAGGGTTAACGCCAGTAAAATACATACAACTATCGTCCGCGACCAAGGTTTGGGTTGGGGCGATAACTTCATGATTGTGTATACAATACTAAAGAGAATTATTGTCGGAAATAATAAAAAATAGGGATTGCTAAACTCCGGTACGGCTAACCAAAAGGGAGGATTTTCTTGCCAGAAATACAACCGTTCAAAAAGTTCTGAAATCGTTCTTTCCTCAAGAAACCAGGCAGTTGCGATCGCTCCGAAAAACCCTATTATTCCTAAAAGGACTAAAGTGGCTGTCCGCAGTGGCAGGATTGAATTACTCGGTTCGGCAACGGGTTTAAAGATTTGCATGATAAACGGCAAATTAATAATTAACAGGGGAGTATGGGGGAATTAATTATAGATGTCAACTTCCATTTTGCCTATGACACCTCAAGCTGAGTTAGCATCAGTTGGTCAGCAACGTTGCCGTCAATTTTACACTTCTTAATAAAAAAATCGGTAAAATCTTGCCCAGGAGCTTTTTCTCCTCTGCCTTCGGTAAGAGTTGGACCATAGATTGTTTGCATGGGCATCTGTCTACAGAGAGAATAAACTTTCCAGTTGTTCCATCCCAAATCTCTCACCTCAATCAAGCTCTGCGACTTCTTAAGAACAAAATAGATAATCGTTGAAGTCAACGATATCGAAATCGGAACTTTTTTCTTCTGCGCCCCTCCCAACTCCCCAGATTTTTACACAATAATGGTAAAAGGCAAAAGATCGTATATTTTTAGAGAAAGCTAACGCCTATCGCTTTAAATGAGTCGCATTGACCTATGAATAGTTCCTTTCTCAATCGCCTTCGCAGTCCACAACGTCCCGTCCTCATCTTCGACGGTGCCATGGGAACTAACCTGCAAATGCAAAATTTGACCGCAGAAGACTTTGGCGGTTCTCAATATGAAGGATGCAACGAGTATCTGGTACACACCAAACCAGAAGCTGTAGAGGCGGTACATCGAGGCTTTTTGGAGGCGGGTGCGGACGTAATTGAAACCGATACTTTTGGCGGAACTTCCATTGTATTGGCAGAATACGACTTGGCAGACAAGGCTTATTATCTCAACAAAACTGCTGCCCAACTAGCCAAGCGAGTCGCCGCAGAATATTCCACGCCTGAAAAACCTCGCTTTGTGGCGGGTTCGATGGGACCGGGGACCAAACTGCCAACGTTGGGACATATTGACTTCGATACGCTTAAAAATGCCTATGTCGAACAAGCAGAAGGACTTTATGACGGCGGAGTTGACTTATTCATCGTCGAAACCTGCCAGGATGTCCTGCAAATTAAAGCGGCGCTAAATGCCATAGAAGAAGTTTTTCTCAAAAAAAGCGATCGCATTCCACTCATGGTTTCTGTCACTATAGAACAACAGGGAACCATGCTCATTGGAACGGAAATTGGCGCGGCGTTAGCGATTTTAGAACGCTATCCCATCGACATTTTGGGTCTCAATTGCGCGACGGGACCCGATTTAATGAAACCTCATATCAGATATCTCTGTGAAAATTCTCCCTTCATTATCTCTTGTATTCCCAACGCAGGATTGCCAGAAAACGTCGGCGGTAAAGCACACTACCGATTGACTCCGATGGAGTTGAGAATGGCATTGATGCACTTTGTCGAAGATTTGGGAGTACAAATCATTGGGGGGTGTTGCGGAACTCGTTTCGATCATATCCGACAACTCGCCGAGATGGCGAAGGATTTAAAACCCAAAGAACGTCATCCTCACTACGAACCATCGGCGGCATCAATTTACACCACCCAACCTTATATCCAAGACAATTCTTTCCTAATTATTGGAGAAAGATTGAATGCCAGCGGATCTAAAAAATGCCGCGATTTGTTAAATGCAGAAGACTGGGATGGTTTAGTTTCTCTGGCAAAATCTCAGGTCAAAGAAGGCGCACACGTTCTCGATGTTAACGTAGATTATGTAGGAAGGGATGGCGTGCGCGACATGCGCCAATTGGTCTCTCGTTTAGTCAATAATGTCACCTTGCCACTGATGTTGGACTCGACAGAATGGCAAAAAATGGAGGCAGGATTAAAAGTTGCTGGCGGGAAGTGCATCCTCAATTCCACTAACTATGAAGATGGCGAAGAAAGATTTTTAAAAGTTTTAGAATTAGCCAAAAAATATGGTGCTGGTATCGTTATTGGCACTATCGATGAAGAAGGAATGGGAAGAACGGCAGATAAGAAATTTGAAATTGCCAAACGCGCCTATCATGCTGCTGTTGAATATGGAATTCCGCCTCGCGAAATCTTTTTCGATACGCTAGTTTTGCCCATTTCTACGGGGATTGAAGAAGACAGAGAAAATGGCAAAGCAACCATCGAAGCTGTTCGCCGCATTCGTCAAGAATTTCCAGAATGCCATATCGTTTTAGGGGTTTCTAACGTTTCTTTCGGCTTAAATCCTGCCGCGCGTCAGGTACTCAATTCAGTGTTTTTACACGAAGCAATGCAAGCTGGTTTGGATAGCGCGATTGTCAGCGCTAGTAAGATTTTACCCCTCTCTAAAATTGAACCAGAACATCAAGAAGTTTGTCGAGATTTAATTTACGATCGCCGTAAATTTGAAGGAGATATCTGCGTTTACGATCCTCTCACAAAATTAACCGAATTATTTGCTGGAAAAACCACTAAACGCGACAAGTCCGCCGATGCTAATTTACCTGTAGAAGAAAGGCTAACGCGCCACATTATCGATGGCGAACGGATTGGTTTAGAAGAAGCTTTAGAAGAAGCACTCAAGCAATATCCTCCACTAGAGATTATTAATACCTTCCTGTTGGATGGAATGAAGGTTGTAGGGGAATTATTCGGTTCGGGACAAATGCAGCTACCATTTGTGTTGCAATCGGCACAAACGATGAAAGCGGCGGTAGCATATTTAGAACCTTTCATGGAAAAATCAGACACCAATGGAGGCGCTAAAGGGACGTTTGTTATTGCAACGGTAAAAGGCGATGTTCACGACATTGGTAAAAATTTAGTCGATATCATTCTTTCTAACAATGGCTATAAAGTTATTAATCTAGGAATTAAACAACCAGTAGAAAATATTATTCAAGCTTATAGAGAACACAACGCCGATTGTATCGCCATGAGTGGTTTATTGGTAAAATCGACGGCGTTTATGAAGGAGAATTTAGAAGTATTTAACGAACAAGGCATTACCGTTCCCGTTATTTTAGGCGGTGCAGCACTAACGCCAAAATTTGTTTATGAGGATTGTCAAAATACCTATAAAGGTCGAGTCGTTTACGGAAAAGATGCCTTTGCCGACCTTCATTTTATGGATAAATTAATGCCTGCAAAAGCCGCAAATCAATGGGACGACATTCAAGGTTTTCTAGGCGAATATGCCGAAGAGAATGGCAAAGGAAAACCTCAAGAAATTGAATCAGAATCTCAAGTTAATCCCGATACTTTAATTATCGATAAAGCAGATAGACAAGAAACTGAATCCCAAAAAATAGATACTAGACGTTCTGAAGCAGTTGAAGTTAATATCAATCGTCCTACACCGCCATTCTGGGGAACAAAAATCTTACAACCAGGAGAAATTTCTCTTGAGGAAGCTTTCTGGTATTTGGATCTGCAAGCTTTATTCGTCGGACAGTGGCAATTCCGCAAACCCAAAGAACAATCGCGGGAAGAATACGATCGCTTTTTAGCCGAGAAAGTTTATCCTATTTTAGAAGAGTGGAAGCAACGAATTGTTAAAGAGAATTTGTTGCATCCGACGGTCATTTATGGCTATTTCCCCTGTCAGTCGGAAGGGAATACGCTGTACGTTTATGACCCAGAAATTATCCAACAAGCTAACGGCAAGATTCCAGATAATTTAGAACCAATTACTAGCTTTGAATTCCCTCGCCAAAAATCCTCGCGTCGCCTCTGCATCGCCGATTTCTTTGCACCCAAAGACTCTGGTACGATCGATGTCTTCCCCATGCAGGCGGTGACGGTTGGAGAAATTGCCACAGAATACGCCAAGAAGCTATTTGATGGCAACCAATACACCGATTATCTCTACTATCACGGCATGGCAGTCCAAACGGCAGAAGCGCTAGCAGAATGGACGCATGCCAGGATAAGGCGGGAATTAGGATTTGGGGATAAAGAACCGAATAATATTCGCGATGTCCTTCAACAGCGATATCAAGGATCTCGTTACAGCTTTGGTTATCCTGCTTGTCCAAATATTGCGGATCAGTATAAGCAGTTGGAGTTGTTGAAGTGCGATCGCATTAATATGTACATGGATGAAAGCGAACAGCTATATCCCGAACAGTCTACCACGGCGATTATTACTTATCATCCGGTAGCGAAGTATTTTAGTACATAATGAAAATTGGTTTTATATATAAACATGGAACATAAGAAAAAGAATGCTATATTCTAAACTGAATATATCAATTTGCTACTATTGAGGATGGATTGGATTTTCAATCAATAACTTTTATTATACTTTTTGGTTTACTGCTTTTTATTATCAACGCTTTTGTTCTTCTAAAACAATCATTTTTTTGGTATGCAGGACTATCCATTATAAATTTTTAGTTCTTGATAAAAAAGGATGTCGAATTTTAGAAAGTCTTGTCTATAAAAACTCAATCAAAAATGATATGTGCAATCCGAAAAATGAAAAGCAAGTGATGAGATTTACTATACCTTCTTCATCTATCGAATTATTTATCCTAGTTTTAGATACTGCTTGCACGGCTACTTTTTCATCAGAATTGATGAAATAATCTCCAGTATTTAGCTCAATAATAATAAACCAGTTGTGATGGTCTTTAAGTAATTCGGGAAAAACTTGCTCAAAGACAGCACGACTAATAGCAATTTAATGTATCTAGTCAGCGAATCAAACTAAACTGGCTGATATGCAGAATAGCTTCGCCATGGTCGGGAATCCAAGCCACCCATTCAGACTCCGATTCCTGACATAGAAGCAATGCTTCATCGTGACAGAAAGGGTTAAGACATTCTAACAGTCTTACCCAACTATTCGGTTGGGGAGAGGGAAGCAATCGCCATTGAACGTTAGAGCCTGTTTGAGCAATATTGGATAGTGTCATCTTGGTATCCTTGGTATCCCTGTAAAATCTTCCCATCGCAGCTAGGCAAGTGCAAACTTGTCATAGCACAGCGAGAAAAGACCAATATCTTTCACCCTTTCCTCGCGTTTGATATTTGTGGTTTCCGCGACAGCTTAAAGGGGATAAAAAAGTTTGGCAGGTTTAGTCGTGCCAGGTTAACTGCGTTTTTTCGGAAAACCTCTTTTAAGAAGACAATTTCCTCTACATTTCTGTATTAAAAAATACAAAACGATCTCAGTCAAGTCAAAGTTTCATAACTTAATAAACTCGATAGCGATCGCTTTACTAGAGTTGCGATCGCGCCTTGAGCAGCATTTTGAGTCCGTACTTATCAAGCAGAACTCGTCATTGACCTTCATAAATCCATTCCAACTGTAAATACTTTTGCAGTAGCACCAACAACTTTTGCTCGTCTATAGGTTTGGGCAGAAAAGTATTGCAGCCAACTCGCCGACTTGCTTCCTCTATCATCTCAGCGGTGCTAGCTGAGACAGCAATAATCGGCACGTCCTTAATCTCGTCGGTTTGCCGAATTTCTCGCGCCATCATCAAGCCAGTTTTAACGCCCATAAACAGATCGGTTATAATTAGGTCTGGTTTGAGTTGGCGAGCGACGGTTAATCCTTGCTCGCCATCTTTTGCCATCACTACTTCAAAACCTAGCGGATCGAGCCAACTGTGCAGAAGCGAGCGATTCTCTTGTTTGTCGTCTGCGACTAAAATCTTACGTCTGTTGCCGAGGTAACCCTTTACTCGTGCGATCGCATTTGCTTGTGTCGTCGAGGCGATCTCAACAACGGGTAAAGCGATCTCGAACCAAAAAATCGAACCTTGTCCCGGTTGGCTTATTACTTGCAATTGGCTGCCCATCAACTCCAGTAGTTGTTTGCTCATCGCCAAGCCCATCCCAATACCACCTCGCAGGCGTTCGCGATCGCCAATTGGTTCAAAAGGTTGGAAAATTTTTTCTAGATCCGAGGGATCAATGCCAATACCCGTATCGATGATTTGGAAGCGAATCTGTTGTTGGGGCAAAGACGCGATCGCATTCTCGGTGCCGATCGCGCTAACTTTAAAGAGTATTTGTCCTTGGTCGGTAAATTTGACCGCATTGCCGAGCAAATTCATCAATACCTGTCTGAGTCGTTTTTCATCAGCTCTCACGCCAGTAGGGAGATCGTCTGTCGTCTGGCACTGAAACAGGAGTTTCTTTTCTTGCGATCGCATCTCGATGATGCTACAGATTTCTTCTAAAAAGCTAGGAAAATGAAAATCGCTGAGTTCGAGTTCGACCTTGCTGGTTTCGGCTTTGGAGAAGTCTAAAATGTCATTAATCAGGGTTAGTAGCTGGGTACTGCTGCGCTGAATAATTTCGGCTCCTTTGGCTTGTTGGGGAGATAGAGCGCGATCGTTCATTAAGAGATTGGAATAACCAATGACGCTATTGAGAGAAGTCCGCAGTTCTTGGCTGATATTTGCCAGGAATTGTCCTTTGGCGCGATTGGCGGCTTCTGCGGCTTGCACGGCTTTTTTGAATTGAGCGGTTCTCTGTTCGACGCGGATTTCTAGTTCGGCGTTGGTCTTTTGAAGCTCGGTAAAAGACTCTTTAAGCTGTTGCGCCATTTGGTTAAAAGAGCGGGCTAAAGTTCTCAGTTCGCTCGCTCCTTCGACTCGAACTTGTTGGTCTAATTGACCGCTTGCA
Source organism: Hydrococcus rivularis NIES-593 (assembly GCF_001904635.1). GTDB lineage: Bacteria > Cyanobacteriota > Cyanobacteriia > Cyanobacteriales > Microcystaceae > Hydrococcus > Hydrococcus rivularis. The sequence goes on along the minus strand of NZ_MRCB01000023.1, from coordinate 46,126 downwards.
ATAGCTTGGGACGCTTTACTCAAGTGCAAGATGGGTTGGCTAATCCAGCGAGACGTATAAATTCCCAAGACGGTTGCTATTGCCAAAGCACCCAAGCATAACAAAATTGTAGTCCGAGTGTTGGCATCGATCTGCGCCATGAAATCTGATTCTGGCGTAACTACCACTACCAGCCAATCCAAACCGTACTTGTCTTGCCATGGTGTAACTTGGACGAACTGACGCTCGCCGTTCGATCTAAAATCGAGCTGGCGAGCGCTTTTTATGCCATTAAAGTTACCAAAAAGATCCCGCAAGTACTCGGCAGTAGCTCTAATCGGAGGTTCTTTGCTATTAAAGACATTGAGTCGTCGCGCTTCTTTTTCGACGACGATATATGGCTGCTCGCGACTCGAACTGGCAACTAATAGTCCATTGCGTTCGACAATAAAAATTCTACTCCCAGGACTGAATTTAATCAGCCTTAGATATTGACTAATTTGAGAGAGGATTAGATCTACCCCTATCACGCCAAGAAATTGTCCTTTTAAGTTATGGACGGGGTAGCTTAGAGAAATGGAAAGTACCTCTGGCTTATCTTCCCACTGATAAATACTACTCCATAGCGGTTTACCCGCCTCAGCAGCCCCTTTATACCAATCTTCTTCTCGATGATCTGCTCCCACGTCAACTGATTCTATGAGACGAACTCTCTTGCCATAGTTGTCAGTTTCATAAATGTTGTCTCGCGTGGAAGATTCAGAAGCGTCTTCAACTATACGAAGCTCGCCATTATTTAACCGTTCTACGCCAATAAAATGACCTTTGGCATCGCCGTAGTTGATATAGCCGATAGGAAACACTTTCATTTGTTTCCAAAAATACTGTCCCAGCTTTTCTAAATCGTTAAGCTGCAACAAACCCAAACGAACCGCGTGCTCGTTTATTTGATTGATTTGATGGGGAACGGCTAAGTAAGAATCGAGATGTTGGTCGATACGCAAGCTGGCTTCTTGCTGTAGTTGACTAGCAAGGTCGTCGATCGCTTTTTGTCCGTTCCGCCATGAGAAATATCCTGTCAGTCCGACAGCCGCAAAAACTTGCAAGACAAAGGGGATGATGAGAAGTCGGCGTAGGGAGGTTTTTTCTAAATTTTTTTCAATCAAACCGCTCATAGTTTTTGGTTAGGCGAGTAGGAGCTTTAGATGAGAGGGCGATCGCTAGTAGCAATGAGGAGGAGAAGATTAAGCTCTTAGCCTTTAAAATTCCTCATAGGCCAAGACATTAATTTCTTGGCTAATATACCAAGTCTACTGAAGTGGACTCTTTATCGATTTGTGCAACAGAACTATTTCCTGACTCGATAACCGATGTCGCGTCGGTAGTACTTGCCTGCAAATTCGATGCAATCTACGGCTTGATAGACTCGATCGATCGCATCGGCAAACGTATCTCCCGTTGCGGTTACGCCGAGAACGCGACCGCCGTCAGTAACGAGTTGCCTGTTTTGGAGTTTCGTTCCGGCATGAAAGACAATTGCGCCTGATGCTTCGGCTTTATCTATTCCCGCGATCGCAATTCCTTTTTCATATGCCCCCGGATATCCGGCAGAAGCCATTACTACGCACACCGCACTGCCTGCTTTCCAGCGCAGCGGCGGGAAGTCGGCTAGTCGTTGTTCTGTGCAAGCGAAGAGCAGTTCGTCTAGCGGAGTCTCTAACAGGGGAAGAATAGCTTGGGTTTCCGGATCGCCAAAGCGACAATTGAATTCTAGTACTTTAGGCTCGCCTTGAGGCGAAATCATCAAGCCCGCATAGAGAACGCCTCGATAGTCGATTCCTCGCCGGCGCAGGGCTTCAACAGTCGGTTTGAGGATGTCTTGCTCGATCTGCTGCATTAATTCTGGCGTAGCTATGGGGGCTGGGGCATAAGCGCCCATTCCTCCCGTATTGCTGCCCGTATCGCCTTCCCCAATGCGCTTGTGGTCTTGTGCCGGGAGTAGGGAACGGACGGTAAAACCGTCAGTTAGCGCGAGTACCGAGACTTCTTCGCCTAGCAAATACTCTTCAACGATTAGTTTGGTAAAGCCTTCTCGAAATAGAGTATCGATCGCGGCTTGCGCTTCTTCTACGGTAGCTGCTACGATAACTCCTTTTCCGGCTGCCAAACCGTCGGCTTTGACGACAATCGGCGCACCCTGTTGGGCAATGTAGGTTTTAGCGGCTTCGGCTTCTGTAAAGGTAGCCGATTTAGCGGTGGGCACGCCAGCCTCTTCCATCAACGCCTTTGCCCAAGACTTGCTCGCTTCGATTTGCGCTCCCGCTTGAGTAGGTCCGAAGACTTTAATCTTATCGCGTTGGAGGCGATCGGTAATTCCCACAGACAAAGGGAATTCCGGTCCGACTACCACCAAATCGATTCCCCTTTCTTGGGCGATGCGGGCGATGCTGTCGAAGTCGTCTACCGATACTGCGATATTCTGACAGCCTTTTAGCCCTGCCGTGCCACCATTACCGGGGATACAAATGCAGCTTTCTACCTGGGGAGATTGTAGCAGTTTCCAGGCTAAAGCGTGTTCCCGACCCCCATTTCCAACAACTAGAACTTTCACCCTGCGCGATCCGTCTAACGTTTCATCTTTTAAGATTATCAGGATTGTGACATCTCCCACCGTCTAACCCAAAGGGTTCAGGCGGGGGCTTCCAATCTCACGATTGAAAATTGCTGCCTCGTAGGTTGAGTCCCCTCTTGACCTCCGCAGCCAGTCAGCGGCAGTCCAACCGCCCCAAGTCCACGACTCAGTAGCACAAGTGCGCTATTCCAGTCCCTATCAATCGACCGGTTACAGCTAGAACACTCATGTACTCTATCTTTCAAGGTTTTTTCGACTCTCATCCCGCAACTAGAACACTCAATACTAGCGTCTACAAATGTCAATCAATGACAAAAGGGGTTTTAAGGCTCTGTTTCTAGTAGACTAATCCGTCAAGAGTTTGAGGATACAGTAAATCGATCCTACACCAAGCCCTTGTTCTGGACGGCTAGTTGCGGCGGTGTTACTCTTGAGCCATTAAAGACTTATGTTGAGAAATAATCATCCCCTCAGTTCTAGTTATAGATCGCGGCGATTCCCGATCGCTGAGTGTGGAACCTGCATCCGCACATTAAGGCGCGTCCCCTTCGGGCGAGCGGGATATCCCTCGCCGCACTAAGTTGGATAAGATAGAGACGATGGCACTATCAATTCGTTGAGCTGCCAAAAGCGCGATCGCGCTATAACCTTTGAAGCCGAAGCCCCTTGTGTTCTAAACTGGATCGTGCCAACCCAAATTCATCCTTCATTCAAATGCCTGCCCTAACGACTCCTCGCGCTAGCCTAAGCTTTCCTTTAACTGCCGTTGTCGGACAAGAAGCCATCAAACTCGCTCTGCTATTGGCTGCCGTCGATCCGGGATTGGGAGGGGTGGCGATCGCGGGTCGTCGGGGGACGGCAAAATCGGTATTAGCACGGGGAATTCACGCCTTACTGCCGCCGATTGAAGTCATTAAAGGCAGCCCATTTAATTGCGATCCGGCTCACCCGGACGAATGGGACGACAAAACGCAGCAATTGTATGGAAATGCGGCAGAAATTCCTACTGAAGTCATTCCTGCGCCTTTCGTGCAAATTCCTTTAGGCGTGACAGAAGATCGACTGTTGGGATCGGTAGATGTGGAAGAGTCGGTCAAACGAGGAGAACCCATCTTTCAACCCGGATTGCTGGCAGAGGCGCACCGAGGCGTGTTGTACGTCGATGAGATTAACTTGCTCGACGACCAAATTGCCAATCAACTGCTAACCGTTTTAAGCGAAGGGCGCAATCAGATCGAACGGGAAGGGATTAGCTTTCAGCATCCATGCAAACCTATCTTAATTGCCACCTACAATCCAGAAGAAGGGGCGCTGCGAGAGCATTTACTCGATCGCATCGCGATCGCGCTTTCGGCGGATGGCGTGTTAAATTTAGACCAGCGAGTGGAAGCTATTAACCACGCGATCGCCTACGCCAATTCTCCCCAAGCTTTTATCGAGCAGTATGCTGACGAGATAGACGACCTCAAAACCGAGATTATTCTGGCGCGGGAATGGTTGAAAGATGTCAAGATTAGCCGCGACCAGATTGCCTATCTCGTCGAAGAAGCCATTCGCGGCGGGGTAGAAGGGCATCGGGCGGAAATTTTTGCCGTGCGAGTTGCCAAAGCCGCCGCTGCCCTAGAAGGACGCGATCGCGTTACGGCAGAAGACTTGCGAAGGGCAGTAGAATTCGTTATCGTTCCCAGGGCGACTCTGCTGCAACCGCCACCGGAAGAGGCTCCCCCGCCGCCTCCACCGCCTCAAGAACAGCCCAAAGACGAATCGCAGCAAGACCAAGAGGAACGAGAAGAGGAAAACCCAGAAGAACCCGAACAAGAACCCCCAGGCATCCCAGAGGAATTCGTGTTCGATCCCGAAGGAGTCGTTCTCGATCCTGCCGTGCTTTACTTCGCGCAGATGGCGCAGCGACAAGGGAAATCGGGAAGCCGCAGCTTGATTTTTTCGGAGGATCGAGGGCGCTATATCAAGCCGATGCTGCCCAAGGGCAAGGTCAAACGCATCGCGGTAGATGCCACCCTGCGGGCGGCTGCCCCCTACCAAAAAGCCCGCCGCTTGCGCCATCCCGGTCGCAAGGTGATTATAGAAGAAGGGGATATTCGGTCAAAGCGACTCGCCAGAAAAGCAGGGGCATTGATCGTATTTGTGGTGGATGCTTCCGGTTCGATGGCGCTCAATCGCATGCAGTCGGCTAAAGGCGCAGTTTTGCGATTGCTTGCCGAGGCATACGAGAATCGCGACCAAGTTGCCTTGATTCCCTTTCGGGGAGAAAGGGCAGATGTCTTGTTGCCGCCGACTCGTTCGATTGCTTTAGCGCGACGGCGCTTAGAAACCTTACCCTGTGGCGGAGGTTCTCCACTAGCCCACGGTTTGACGCAGGCGGTACACGTGGGGATGAATGCCAAGCTGTCTGGCGATATCGGTCAAGTGGTCATCGTGGCGATTACTGACGGACGGGGGAATATTCCCTTGGCGCGATCGCTGGGCGAACCCTTACCCGAAGGAGAAAAGCCAGATATCAAGGGAGAGTTGTTAGAAATTGCTGCCAAGCTTCGTGCCCTGGGGATGAAGCTGTTAGTCATCGATACGGAAAGCAAGTTCGTATCGACTGGATTTGCCAAGGAGATAGCACTCAAAGCAGGCGGCAAATATTATCACCTGCCTAAAGCCAACGAACGCGCGATCGCGCAGATGGCTAAAGGCGCGATCGCGTCTCTATAACTATTAGACTTCTTGCAGAAGTCGGGGGAAAGGGGAAAGGGTAAGGGGGAAAGGGATATTTTTCCCTAGAAGATGCACTCCTTTTCCCTGTATTGGGTTAGCATCTTTAATTAAAGCAAAGTGAATTACTCACCCCGCAGGCAGGTCAAGAAAGAGAATTGCCATAATCAGAGCAAGAGTGACGAAGGGGACGACAGCAAAAACGAATAAGATTATGGGGGTCAACCGAGGATTTCTCAAGATTAGGTCGAGAGGAGTTCTGAAATTTGAGAACTTTTCTGAGTTTTTCATCTTCGTTCTCCTACCGCTAGTAAGAGATTTATGCTTCTAATTTATCGGCTGGCGCTTTTGTAGGATTCGGTACGAATCAATTCTTATAAAAGAGGGGAAAGAATCATCCAAGCTTTAATTAGGTTTCCCTGCATCAAAGCAGCAATGCCATTTAACGCTTGAATTTCGCGATCGTCGGGTTTGAGTTCTAGGGCAGGTTGAAGTGCCTTCTGCGCTGCTTTGGGTTGCCAGTCATAGAGATAGACAAAGGCAAGATAGGCATGGGAGTAGGCGTTGTTTGGATCGAGTTTGACGAGACTTTTTAAAGCCGCGATCGCGCTGGGCGCATCTTCTTGCAAAACTCTGGCTAAAACCAACCCATAAGTCCAGTCTAATTTTTTGTCTCCAATTGGAGACATTTTCGTCAAACGGTATTCTAAAGTCTGTGCTGCTTGCTCTAAATAGTCTTGAATGGGATCGTATTGATTCAGGCGTGCAACTTGCTCGAAAACGAGTTCCAAGCCTTTCGGTCCTTTTGGTAAATTTAACGCTAGTTTTCTCAATTGCGTCACCAAATCTAATTCTGGTGCGGGTACGGCAGGCGCATCGGAATCGATCGCAATGCTGACTGGGGGAACGGTTAAAGGATAGGTTTCTCCCGTCGTGCGATTGAGATAGGTAGCAGTGAGGATATAATCGCCCTCGACGACTTCAGCATCGGGCAGCATGGCAGTCTGTTCGATGACGCGAAAAGCTTGACTGGTAGAATCGGATTGTCCCGAATATAAAGTTCCCATGCCAATGCCGCGATCGTGCAGCCAAAAAGAATTCGAGTTAGATTGTGAAATTTCCTTTGGAATCCAAGTCAACAATACTAAACCCGATTCTAATTGTTCCCAGGAACCCGACCACTCGTAGGTAATAGGGACGGGAACGCCAGGAGGAACTCTAGTAGGAACGATGACGCGATCTAAGTGCACCTTTTCCCTCGTGTGAGAGAGGGGTTCGACGATAACGGAAGGCGATCGCCGATGATAAAGCTTGAGAGTAGTACGATCTGGTAATTGCCAACTTTCCTGAAGACGAAAGGCTGGATTGGTCTCTAAACGGTTGGCGAGGGCTAATTGTGCTTCTCGTGCCATCCCATTATCGCCCGTTTTCGCCAGCAACCAATCGAGCGATCGCTCGTCCTGTGCTACTTGTTCTACAGTAGAACCGAGTTCTCGTCCGTATACCTGACGTTTTTCTAATGCCCCAAAATAGTTGAGCGTATCGTGATTAATAGAGGGCGTACTGGGAATTACGCCCAAATTCGCCCGCAGATAAGGAGTCGTCTCAATAATTTCCTCAATGACTTGAAGATTGGGCACTTCTGCACCCAGATAGGGGTAGGATAAACTGCCAGGACTCAACGCTTGCACAATTCCCCCCATTCCTACCAGGGGAAATAATTTGCCGCACATCACCGAAAAAGCCAATCCTACCGTCAGCCAACGAACGATTTGCCATCGTCCTCGCCACAGAGTCAGACAATAGGCTAAAAATACTGCCAGTATTGGCAGATAGGACATGATATAGCGATTATCTTTATTAAAAATGGCAGAACAGATTAAATAAGCGCTAATAAAATAAAGGGCTAACCAAGCTATACTTCTGGTTACTTTTTTGTTATCTAACTCTCTAGGAAATCTCCCCAATAAATGCAGCAGCAAACCGACTAAAGGAACGATTAGCAATACCCAAGAAACGGCTTTCGGCAAATCGTTCCAATAATAAGTCCACGCTGCTAGCGTATTAAGGGGAGGATCTCCCTCAAGCGTGGCAGGAATTGCATTTGAGTTCTGGGCAGTACTGAACAGATAAATCCAGTTAGTACGATACCAAGGCATCCAAATAGGAACAGAAACCAGAAAACTTGTTATTAATTGGGCGATTCTCGACCATTTTCGCTGCCATAGATAACTAACTCCCAACCACAGCAGAGGCAAGAATAGAAAAAACATGACACTCTGTTTGGTTAATAGGGCTAAACCCCAACTAATTCCGAAAATTACCGCCCATAGCCATTCTCCTAACCAGGTTTTCTGACTGCGCCAGATGGTTAAATAGCAAAAAGAGGCGACGGTTAAGGTCATCAATGGAGTATCGATGAGATAAGTCAGTCGCGCTTCATACAGTCTGGGCAACAGCACGCACAACCCCGCCGCCCATAAACCAACTTGCCCACTGAAGAGGGTTTTACCGATGCCGTATACTGAAATCAGCAAAATCGCACTGTAGAGGAAATTGACCAGTAATGCTTGGTCATTTCCCGTTCCAAAGATTTGTTGAAAGGGTGCAGTGAGAATATAAGTCAGAGGCGGATATTTCGTCGAAAGCATCCAAAAGCTTCGCCACCATTGCCCGTCGAATAATTGAGGATTTAATTGAGGATTTTGGAGAGCATCTAAATATTTTAGAGAGAGAGAGAGGTGATTACTTTGATCCCAAGCTGGAACAGAACGATCCAAAGCCAACCACAGGCGATCGCACAAGTTACTCGCTAACCAAATCATTCCCAGAATTTTTATCGCCTGAGATTTGGTTATGGAAACTTGCTCTTTTGGCATGAGAGTATATTTAAACAATCTTACTTCTTACTCACTCTATCAAACTATGAAAACAAATAAAGTTTTTGTTTTGTCTTTTCTAATTGCCCTTCAAATCATATTTTTACAGTCAGCTACACCAAGTATTTCTTTATCCGAAATAGGAAAAGAGATATCGCGTTTTAAGCAAAATCAAAAGTCGATAGCGATCGCTCAATTTAATCCTCAAGCTTTAGCTAAAGAAATTGCCGATCGCTATCTCAAAAAAATTCCTCTCCAATCGCTTCCCGATAATTTAACCCTAGAGCAAGCCTTACAAGTTCAAGACCAATTTGTTCGACTTCTGGTTCCGAGTTATAGCAAGCCAGTTGGTTATAAAGCTGGACTGACTAATAAAGAAGTACAGGCTAAATTTAATAGCGATCGCCCCGTTTCTGGCATCTTGTTAGAAAAAATGTTACTCAAAAGTGGTGCGACTGTTCCAGCGAATTTCGGCACTCGACCTCTAATCGAAGGCGATTTGATGGTCAGAGTCGGTAGCGAAACAATTAATACTGCCAGAACGCCACAAGAAGTTTTATCCGCACTCGATGCCGTTATTCCTTTTTTAGAATTGCCCGATCTAGTTTATGCAGAAAATATCAAATTAACTGCCCCAAAAATAGTTGCTATTAATGTTGGAGCTAGATTAGGAATTATGGGAGAAATAATTTCTTTAACTAAGGTTAATGAATGGCAAGAAAAGTTAGAAAAAATTCAACTAATTATTCGCGATCGCGAGGGAAAACAACTAGCCATTGGAGAGAGTAAAACTTTATTAGGCGATCCGGTAAAAGCTATTGTTTGGTTGCGAGATGAATTGCGATCGCGAGGGAAATTTCTAAAAAAAGGAGATTTATTATCTTTAGGAACAATGACACCAGCAATTCCCGTAAAATCTGGAATAATAATTCGCGCTCAATATATCGGTTTAGATGACAATATAGTGGAGATATCTGTCAAATTTAAATAACATTTTTTTACTCTAGTAAATCTCAAAATTTTATCAGAGATATAGAAAATTATTACTAATAAAATCAATCTTTTTTTAGATTAAAATTGGTTCAGAAATCAAATTCAATAAAACCCCGAAGCGATCGCAAAATAGAATTTCTATTTTTGGGTCTGTTAAAAAATAAAGGTGACTTCTAGTTCCCAAGTTTGAGATTGAGATCGAATAATTTCAATTTTTTGAATAAATTCTCGAAAATAAAATCGCCGTTCTGCTTCTGATAAATCGAGCCAAAACTGAGGTAGAGATACAGCTTTAGCGATAACTTTTAAATCTCCAGGCGGTAAACTATCGAGTTTACTTGTCAATTGAGAAATTTCTGTCTGCAGTTTATAACGGCGTAATTCAGCCGTTTCTTCATCTAAAATTCCTTGTTCTTTTAGAGAAGATAATTGCTCGATAATTGCTTTTTTTGTATGGATTTCCGATCTGAGCATTTCTTTAAGTCCCTCTGGATTAGGTAAGTTTAATTTCGCTACTGTTCGAGGTAAATCTTCGCAGATGCGATCGATAGTTTTTTCGAGGACTTCCTGATAGGAAATAGCGCTACATTTCGGAAGCAAAGGGCAGTTCATCGGACGCAGATAGAGATATTCTTTTTTTTTCCCTCTGGCAGTCACGCGGGTAATTGTCATGTGAGATTGACACTGCCCACAGATAACTAAACCTGCTAGAGAACGGGGGGCGCTAGCAGTCCGAGAGGGCAAACGTCCGTTGCGGCGCAGCAGGCGATCGATTTGAGCCGCTTCTTCTCTCGATATAATGGGGACGTGGGTATCGGGGACAATCTCATTATTTTGATAGGCAAGATCGCCTCGATAAACTGGATTGAACAACCAATTTCGACCTGTAGATACCGAAATTTTTTTCCCGTACCTTTTTTCTAGATAGCGGACGGCACCGCGTAGGGAACCAAATAGCAAAAAGCGTTCAAAAAACTCTTTAACGACTGGGGCAGTGCTGCGATCTAGAATATAGCGATCTTTGCCGCGACGATAGCCGTAGGGGGCTTTTCCTGGCGGCGGTAAAGCTTTGATTCGGTTGCGGGCGTGCCCTTGACGGAGGCGGCGATGATACTGTATGTTTTGAATTTCCTGGAAAATTTTGGCTAAATTGGCTCTAATATCTGCCGGATCGGCGTTTTTTAGTTGGGAAGAATTGTAATTTTGTTCTGTGGCAACGATCGCTACGCCGAGAGTTTCAAGTTGAGTCATGCGATCGCTAATTTCTTCTACAGAATCTCCTAATTCTTCTAGGTTACGAATTAATAAGTACTCTGGAGTATTTATTTGACAATCTTCCAATAATTGAAATAACTGCTGGCGCTTGCCCAAATCTTGATAAATTTTATCGACTTCTAATCCCCAAATCGATCGATCTGGCGGAGATTCTAGGAGAGGGTCGCTGTAGGAATAGGCGATAATTTTCATGGGATGAATTCTGAATTTTAAATTCTGAATTCTAATTACGCTTGCCCAATTTCAATAATATTCCCATCGGGATCTTTAGTAAAACAAGCCGATCGCCCGGACGCACTCATTTGTATGGGATATCCTTGCGATTGCAAGAGGGCGATCGCTTCGCCTAAGTTATCGACTGCTACGGCAAAATGGGGATTACGACCCCATTTTTCTGTGTTAGGTAGGGTTGTAGAGAAATTGGGATGAACGATGAGATGAATTTGATAATCGCCGATTTGATACCAAGCCCCAGGATATTTTAAAGTGCGATCGACTTTAGATAAACCTAAAACTTTGCCATAAAAATGTTCGGCTTTCTCCAGATTAGAAACTAAAATTGCCGTATGAAGGCATTTTGTTATTTGCATAAAAAAATTAACTGACAAAATTTTTTTAAGGTTTTGTAGAGACGCAATATATCGCGTCTCTAAAGTTGTTTGTTTGAGAAATTATGGTTCTACCTTTACTCCCTTCCAAAAGGCAACGTATCCTTGAATATTTTTTGCCTTTTCTTTGGGATTGGGATAGTACCAGGCGGCGTCTTTATTTTGCTGCCCGTCTACTTCAATGGTGTAGTAACTTGCTTCTCCTTTCCAAGGACAAATCGTGTGAGTATTGCTGTCTTTAAAATATTCTTTGTTAATTGCGTCGGGAGGAAAATAGTAGTTCCCTTCTACGATTTCGCACTTATCGCTTTGGGCTAAAACGGTACCACTCCAGATTGCTTTTGGCATGAGGAATTTGACTCAATAAACTCTCTAAATATTATTATGCCGCGACGGGAGATTAGCTCGCAGCTAGAAAAGAGCTAAAAAAGATCCTTCATCCCTCGCAAACGACCGAAAACCCTAACGGGATCGTTGCTGTTCGCGACTGACTGCAAGGCGCGATCGTCCCATCGCAAAAAAGGATTAGTGCGCTTTTCCATTCCCAAAAGAGAAGGAACGGTTGCTTCTCCTCGCTGGCGTGCGTCTTGCACTTGGCGATAGCGGGTTTGCAAGTCTGAGTTTTGGGGATCTACCGTTAAGGCAAACTGTAAATTTTTCTGGGTGTATTCGTGGGCGCACCAGACGCGCGTGTTGTCTGGCAGCGCCCGCAGTTTGCTCAAAGAATCGACCATTTGGGCGGGAGTGCCTTCAAATAGTCTGCCGCATCCGCCTGCAAAGAGCGTATCCCCGCAGAATAACTCTCCAGGATCGCCTGCTGTTGCTCGAGGAAAGTAATAGGCGATATGAGCGCGGGTATGTCCGGGAACGAAAAAGATTTCGGCAACTCTTCCGGCGAATTCAACGCGATCGCCTTCTTGCAAAAACACGTGCTGTCCGGGGATTCGCCCGCGATCTTCTGCTCCGCCATAGACGCAGAGGTTGGGAAAGTGCTGTATCAGTTCTCGGTTGCCCCCGACGTGATCGCCGTGGTGGTGAGTGTTGAAAATCGCCACCAACTCCGCTCCCAGGGTTTCTAAGCAGCGCAGGACGGGTCGAGCTTCTGCCGGATCGACGACCGCTGCTGTATTTTGTTCGCGATCGTGGAGGAGAAAAATGTAATTATCAGACAAAGCTAGAAGCCGTTTGACCTGCATTGATAGTCTCCTCTTGAGTCGGATCAAACCGTTGTAATATCCTTTTCTTTAGCCGCCAGTAACTCGTCAATTTTAGCGGTAAAGCGATCGGTGATTTTTTGGATTCGATCCTGCAAATCCTTGGATTCGTCTTCGGAAATTTCGTGATTTTTTTCCTGCTTGCGCACCGAATCGATCGCGTCGCGACGAATATTGCGTAGGGCAACTTTACCCTCTTCCGCCAATTTCCCCGCCAATTTGACCAGTTCTTTGCGTCGTTCTGCGGTTAGGGGAGGAATATTCAACCGGATGACCTGACCGTCATTATTCGGCGTTAAACCCACATCTGACATTGAAATAGCTTTTTCGATTTGTGCCATGCTGCTTTTATCGTAAGGCTGAACGATAATCGTGGTTGCATCGGGCGTGCTGATATTCGCCAGAGACTTAAGCGGGGTTTCAGTCCCATAGTAATCTACCGTAACGCGGTCTAACAGCGCAGCATTGGCGCGACCCGTGCGAATCGTATTAAACGCTCGCTGGGTAGCTTCAATGGTCTTTTGCATGTTTTCTTGAACGTCAGCTAACTTCACAAAAACCTCCGACAATGGTTCCAACAGGTTCTCCTTTGATGGCTCGAAGGATATTGCCTCGAACCGAAAGATCGAAAACAACAATAGGAATGTTATTTTCTTTACACAAAGCGATCGCCGTTCCGTCCATTACTCGCAAGTCATGGGTAAGGACATGACCGTAATTCAAGCTCCGATAGCGACGGGCGCTAGGATTGACGTGCGGATCGCTATCGTAGACTCCATCGACTTTGGTAGCCTTAAAAACGACTTCAGCATCGATTTCTGCTGCTCTGAGCGCTGCCGTAGTATCCGTGGTAAAGAAAGGGTTGCCCGAACCCGCCCCAAAAATTACCACGCGCCCTTTTTCGAGGTGGCGAATGGCTCGACGGCGAATGTAGGGTTCTGCCACTTCTTGCATGGCGATCGCGGTGAGAACCCGCGTTGGAATATTATTTCGCTCTAGAGCATCTTGCAAGGTCATGGCATTCATGACAGTCGCAATCATGCCAACGTAATCAGCCGTTGCCCGATCCATTCCTGCTGCGGCTGCTTTTACCCCGCGAAAAATGTTACCACCACCAACAACGATGGCTAGCTGGGTACCCAGTTGAACGACATCTGAAATTTCCTGAGCAATGTCTGCGACGACTTTGGGGTCAATGCCATAACCCAAATCCCCCATTAATGCTTCGCCGCTCAGCTTGAGTAAAACTCGATGGTAAGTCATGCCTTTGCCGCAACTACGATCTCTATTGTTAATTTTCTCCCCATAAACATAGCATTTTTGGTCGCTAGTCATTAGTCATTTGTTATTGGAAAAAGGAAGAATTCAGAAGTTGGAACTGGTTAGTGGAGAGCAGGAGAGGCAGGTAAGACGGGGGACTCCGAAGAAGAACAAGACAATCTACTAACCACTAACTACTAACTCTCACCAATCCTTTCATCGAAAATTTAATAATTGGTCATTGACTAAAACCATCCTTGAGTAAGTGCTTGATAACCGATTAATTTATAAAGCAATTTGGCAGTGGTATACTCGGAAACGACGGAATCGGCGATGGGGGCTAATTCCATGATGTCACAACCGATAACCTGATGGGTTTCAAACACTCGCCTCATAAATTTAGTGATGCTATACCAATCCAAGCCTCCAGGTTCTGGGGTTCCTACGCCGGGGATTAGACTGGGGTCGATCCCATCTACATCGATGGTAATGAAAACTTTAGGGGTTGATATCTGCGCGATCGCGTCTTCTATCCAATTCGGATTGTTAGTAATATCTCTCGCCCAAACGACGGGAATTTGTTTTTCTTCGATTAATAGTGCTTCTTCTTGACAAATACTGCGGATGCCGACTGACAGCGTTGGCAATCCCATTTCTAAAACCCGACGCATCACGCAAGCATGATTGTGCAAGGAACCTTCGTATTCGTGGCGCATATCGCCGTGAGCGTCTATTTGCACGACGGTAAAAGGTTCGTCGATTGCCTGCTGGTATGCTCTTACGACTCCAGTCGTAATCGCATGTTCGCCGCCTACAGCAATAACAAATTTATTGTCGGCAATGAAGCGAGAGACAGTTTCGGTAGTGACTGCTAGCATTTCGTCGGCAGAAATATTGGGATTTTGGCGCGTATCGGCAATGGCGGAGTGGGTGTAAATCCCAACTTCGATACAGGTTTCCCGTTTGAGTTCTTCATCATAGGCTTCTAGTTGGTCGGATGCTTCTAGCAAAGCATCGGGACCTTTTTCGCAACCTTTGCGAAAGGTGGTGGTGGCTTCGTAGGGAATGGGCAAAATCACGACTTTGGCAGCTTCGTAAGTCGATGTGGCTTCCAAGCCAAGAAATTGCCTTACGGCTGGAGTAGATTGTAAGAGCATAGACCGAAATTAAATTATATTTCTCTAATCTTTAATAGTATGATTCTGACAGCTAATTAGCGAAGTACGTAACAGGAGCATCAGCGAAAGTCATTGGTCATTGGTTATTTGAAAAACAACCAATGACAAGGGACAAATGACAAGTGACAAAGGAGGCTCGCATCCCCCGTGAAATGCGATGAGCTTAATTATCGGAGAGCAAACGCTGTTGGAACTCGATCGCTTGTTGTCGATCGGGAATTTGATTGGCTATGGCTTCTACGAAGTCAGATACCGACAATTCGGGATTTTGAGCGAGGACGTGCTGGCAAACGATCGGAGCGATGGGACCGATAAATTCTACTAATTCCTGTTGGCAATCGTGGATGAAAGCCGAATCGACCTGGGTTTTCGTTATGTCGGCGTTTCTAGTTTGGGGATTGTCTAAAAACAGTGCCAGTTCGACTGAATTAATTTTCTCAAATTCGGCTTTTAGTTTTGCGATCGCGCGCTTGAGGTCATCCTCGAAAAAACCCAATGGAGCCTTAATCGTTCTCATCAACAAAAAAATCTGCTGGTAGCAGGGAATTAGGGTAATGTAACCTTCTTCTGCTTGTACGGAAATTTTTTGAACCCTTTCCCACCTAAATTCCTGACGAATGTGCTCTCCCAAGCTCAGCATCACAATTGCGGTAATCAATGCCCTTTCATACCCTATACCTATCGATGACGTGAGTGGTTTTCCCTGAGACGACACCAAAACGACTCCCTCAATTCCAGGCGTTCGAGCTGCAAGTTCTCGTAGAATTTGGTTGATTTTCCGATTCATAACTCTACTTTTTCTCAAGCTCGTGCAACAATTGCGATCGCAGCTAGACTGCCTTGAGCTAGAGAAATATTGCTGCAACTAGCAACCTCAGGTTATATCCGCTCTTAATTAAGAATATAAGTCTCTTCGTTAACCTGCAAGTTCTGGTTGCGGAAATGAGAGTTCGCTTAAAGTTGCCAATTTCTCTCTCCTCCCGAATGGCGGGACAAATTGAGGTTGAGAATTGACAATCCCACAATGAATAAAAACAAAACTAAGCCGATCGTGCAACCATAGCTGTAATCTGAAGCAGTGAAGGCTTGCTCGTAGACGTAATAAACGACCGTCTTGGAACTATTGAGCGGACCTCCGCGAGTCATGATATAGACTTCTTCAAATACTTTCATTGCAGAAATCGAAGAGATAACCGCAACTAGCAGTAAATAGGGACGCATCAACGGGACAGTAATATACCAATGCTTTTTCCATCCATCCGAACCATCGAGGGAGGCAGCTTCGTACAGTTCTGCGGGAATCGATTGCAACCCGGCTAAATAAATAACCATATAATAGCCCAAGCCTTTCCAAATCGTTACCGCCATCACGCTCCAAAGGGCTAATTGTGGGCTAGTCAACCAGCGAATCGACTCTGTAAAACCGATCGCTTTCAGCCCCTGATTGAAGATACCGTTAGTATCATACAACGCCCGCCAAGCAATTCCAGCGACGATAGTAGAAATGATGACGGGCGTATAAAAAGATAGCCGAAACCAATGAATGCCTCCCAGTTTTCGGTTAACTAGAATGGCTAGCCCTAAAGGGGCAACGACCAAAATAGGCACAACGCCGACGAGATAGAGAAAAGTATTTTTTAGCGTTTCCCAGAAGACTTTATCTGTCCACAACCGTTGAAAATTCTCCCATCCTATCCATTGAGGGGGTTGGGTAAATCCTTCATAACGAGTAAAACTCAAAGAAAAGGCTTGCAAGGCTGGATAAAATACTGTCACTCCCAGCACGATTAAAGCGGGAAGCAAAAATAAATAAGGCGTTAGTTGCTTTTTAAGTTTATAGTGTTTGCTCGTTTCCCGGCTCTGTTTGGAGATGGGTTGTTCTATAGTTTTCATAGTAGTTATTGGTTAGTAGTTAGTTGTTGGTTGTCTCCCCTTGTCTCCCCTCCCTCCCCCACTCTCCAACTCAATAAGCCATCTATCCTAAATAGGAAATTCTATTTTCCTCTGGATGGGGATTGCGCCATTCGCCGACGACATCGAGGCTGCCTTCCAAAAATTTAGCCCGACAGGTGCGGCGTTGAATCTTTCCGCTGGTCGTTTTGGGAAGGGTGCCCGTTTTCAACAGTTGAATCGCATAGACATCAACCGAGTGTTCTTGAGCGATTGCCTGACGAATCGCCGCCACGACTTCCTCGACGACTAAGCGTCGTAGATAGCTTCGTTCTACCTCGTGAGCGATAATCAATCGTTCTTCTCCTGCTAATTCTACTGAAAAAGCAGCCCCGCAATTGGGTCGCAAGGCGGGATGGCTTTTTTGCACCGTCGCTTCGATTGGCTGGGGATAGCGATTGCGTCCCCATAGGATCATTAAATCTTTGATGCGACCTGTAATAAACAGTTCGTCATTGTCGAGATAGCCTAAGTCGCCAGTGCGCAGAAAAGGTCCTTCTCCCGTGGCAAGATAGGCTTGAAAATTGCGTTTGGTTTCTTCGGGTAGATTCCAATAGCCCTTGCTGACTCCTGCACCCGATACCCAAATTTCTCCCACACAGCGATCGCGACATTGAGTTAAAGCATCGGGATCGACGATAATAATTTTGTCGCCCAACCACGGACGACCGCAGCCGACGATCGCTCTCGCGTTTTCTCGGGAAGGTTCGACGGGAATGACGCGATGTTGTTCCAAGGCGTTTCCATCGACATACTGAATCTTTGGACGGGCTTTTTTCTCTCCCCCAGAAATAAACAAAGTCGTCTCAGCCATTCCGTAACAGGGATAGAAGGCTTCCCGACGAAATCCACAAGGCTCGAAGGTAGTAGCAAATTGCTCCAAGGTTTCTGCACGGACGGGTTCGGCGCCAGAAAAGGCGACTTCCCAAGAACTGAGATCGAGGGTTTCTTTTTGTTCGGGAGTAACTAGGTGGGTTACGAGATCGTAGGCAAAATTGGGTCCGCCGCTAGTAGTAGCTTTGTAGCGAGTAATGGCTTGCAACCAATATAAAGGTTTTTGCGCTAATGCCACGGGCGACATCAAAACAACGGGAAATCCGCCATAAAGAGGCTGCACTACGCCGCCAATTAGTCCCATATCGTGGGAAGGCGGCAGCCAAATCACTCCTCGGCTGTCATTCCGATGCTCGAAAGACTGATAGATGATTTCTGAGTTGTGCACGAGATTGCCATGAGTTACCATCACACCTTTTGGTTTTCCGGTAGAACCAGAGGTGTATTGTAGGAAGGCAAGGGTATCTCTAGTCAGTTTGGGTTCGTGCCAGTCCGAGGCGCTAGCGGCAGAAATCTCATCGGTGGCTATCCAGTCGATTTGAGCTAATTTAGGTGCTAAGTCGGGATTTTGGGCTAGTTTTTCTTGAATGTTCTCTAAAAGTTCTTTCGTCGTCAAGCCGACGGTTACTTGCGAGGAAATGACCCGTTCTTGCAGTTTATCGAGTGCTTTGCCGTGGCGCGGGGGATTGTCGGTAACGGCGACGACTCCCGCATAGAGACAGCCAAAGAAGGCGGCAATGAATTCTAAACCAGCGTGATAGGGATAGACGACCAGCGCTTGAGATCCCGTGGCACCTAACGCTTGCATGTAAGCTGCGATCGCTCTTGCTTGTCGATCTAGGGTTTCGTAGGTTAAATGACCGGATTCGGTTTCTCCATCGGCGAGGAAAGTATAGCCAATTTGCTGGGGTTGGGAGAGAGCGCGATCGCGCAAGATTTCTACAATACTCGAATAGCTGGTTCTTGGACTTGCCATACCTCTTGAGTCTGGAATTTGGAAACTGATGTTCAATAGGATAGGTTACGCTAAGAGCGATCGCAATCTTTATCAAAAAAGCGATTATCGTTCGTTACTACTGCATTCATTGGAAATTCGGATCGATGAAAATTAAACACGCAATCAATCTCCATAAAGCTTTTACCTTCCTAGTCATTCTCGGATTAATGGTAGTTTATGATAACTTTACTACCGGAGCTTGGGTTTACCTAGCCCTTCACGGAACTTACGGTTTCATATGGCTGTTCAAAGATCGCATCTATCCCGATAAACAGTGGGAACAAGAAATTTCTTTTGGGATGGGCATGACGACTTTTATCCTGCTGGGATTGTATTGGGTTGCGCCCTTTATTCTCATCAGTCGCGAGATCGAACCTGCACCTCCTCTCGTTGCTGCTGCTGTTGCGATTAATCTATTCGGAGTCTTTGTACACTATAGCAGCGACGCGCAAAAATACTACACTCTTAAATATCGACCCGGATTGATTACAGAAGGTTTCTTTGCTCGTTGCCGCAATACTAATTATCTCGGAGAAGTATTAATTTATCTCAGCTTTGCTCTACTGGTTCAACATTGGCTGCCCTTTGTTATTTTAGGATTCTTTTTCAGTCTCGTTTTCGTTCCCAACATGCTCAAAAAAGATAAGTCGCTTTCTCGCTATCGAGAATTTGAAGACTATAAAGCCGATTCGGGATTGTTCTTGCCAAAGTTAGTAGGGACGAAAACGCAAGAAACAAAAAAGGGCGCGATCGCCTCATAAAAAAAATTATTGCTAGATCGGCGATCGCATTCTTTATCAAAAAAGCAATTAGATCGAATCCGTTTAATTAGCCATAATACATAGTGCATTCATTGGAAATTCTGACAATGGATCTCGATCGCATCCTGCTTTTAAAAAAGTATTTCGATCCGTAGCGCTATTTGCATAATTTAGAGTAGCTGTAGCTACTAAATTGAAACTTGTATGAGTTAGATGTATAAGTCGTGTTGAGAAAAACAACCAGACAACTTCTGTTATTTTTCATAGCAATTTGTTGCGTCATTGCTATTAGTAGCTTCACCAGTCATTCACAAGCGATTCCTAGTAAAGGGCGCGATCGCAGTATAGATAGACTTACGATAGACAATCGCCAAAAAGCAACAAGCGATGGCTCACAGAATTGGGGCAGCGTCATTACTGGAGTTGAAAGTCAATGGGAACAACAATACGAGGAATATTTTGAGGAAGATTTTACCAGCTCGAAGCTAACTCCCGAACAAATCGCCAAAAAACTGAGAGAAATAAGTAGAGAAACTGGGAAAAAAGCCGCCGTCCTATGGGTAATGTCGCAGCCAAAACAACTTAATTTGCTTTTGATTACGCCTCAAGGAGCGCCAGTTAGTCAAGAAATTCGGGCAGCGGATCGAGAAACGCTCTCAAAAGTCTCCCAAGATTTTGTCGAAAAACTTAGCAATCTTTCTAACGGTTATCTTGCCTCGGCACGGTTATTGCATCGGTGGCTGATTTCTCCAATCGAGCCTTACTTAGAAGCCGAGCAAATAGATACTTTAATTATGTGCCTCGGAGGTGGATTGCGGACGCTTCCCTTCGCTGCCTTATATGATGGGGAGCGTTTTTTAATAGAAAAATACAGCCTCACCCGAATTCCTGGCTTTTATCTAACGCCGATAAGTCGCGGAAATTTGAGCGATGCAAAAGTTTTGGCAATGGGTGCTACCGAATTTAAAGAGCAAGCCTCTTTGCCTGCCGTAGCTGTAGAATTATCGGCTATTACTCCCGATCCTTGGCAAGGAGAGACAATTCTCAATGAAGAATTTACTGTCGAAAATTTAGAAGTTCAACGCGATCGCGAACCTTTTCAAATCATTCATTTAGCTACCCATGCCGACTTTGTTCCCGGAAAGCCTCGCGATTCATACATTCAATTTTCCGATCGCAAATTAACCCTAGACCAGCTCAACGAGCTAGGCTGGAAAGAGCCTCCCGTAGAGTTGTTGGTCCTGAGTGCCTGTGAGACAGCGGTAGGCGATCGCACTGCCGAGATGGGTTTTGCTGGTTTAGCCCTTCAATCGGGCGTGCGATCGGCATTGGCAAGCCTTTGGTACGTCAGCGATGCCGGAACGTTAGCTCTGATGAGCGAATTCTATCAACAGTTGAAAAATATACCCCTAAAAGCAGAGGCGCTCAGACAGACACAAATTTCCATGCTCAAGGGAAAAGTCTATTTACGAGAAAGGCAACTCGTCAATTCTAGAGGAGATATTTCCCTGCCGCCAGCCTTAGCCGAAAGCCCAGAAACCAATCTCTCCCATCCCTTCTACTGGGCGAGTTTTACTTTAATCGGCAGTCCTTGGTAAGTTTTTTGTTAGCTGCGAATCACTGATAAAAATGCTTCTTTGGCGGCTGCTTGTTCGGCAGCTTTTTTCGATCTGCCCGTGCCCACACCTAATTTGCGATCGTTGAGCCAGACTTCTGCTGTAAAGCGTTCTCGATCGCCGTTTGCCGGTTGAATTTCTCTTACCCGATATTGAGGCAAAACTTTATACTGCGCCTGCGTCCATTCTTGTAGGGCATCTTTGTAATTTTGACGAGCGGGATCTTGACGAATTTCAGCCGCTTTCTCCTTGAGCAGATCGTCTAGCCACGGGCGCACCAATGCCATTGTCTGGGTGCTGAGATAAAGCGCTCCCAGTACTGCTTCAAAGGCATCTGCCAAGCGCGACACTCTTCCCGCTTTGTCGGCAGCAGCACTGCTAGAGATTGATAAATAGCGCTCTAATCCATAACTTTCAGCAAACTCAGCCAGGGTGCGATCGCTGACCATAATCGATCGCACGGCGGCAAATTCTCCGACGGCAGCATCGGGATAAGTTTCTAGCAGCACTTCAGCCGCCGCCAGTCGCACCACTGCATCGCCAACAAACTCTAGCTGCTGATAATTTCTTTCTTTAGAAATACTCGGATGGGTTAAAGCTAAATCTAGCAGCGACCAATTAACGGGGGCTGTTGCAGGTAATCCCAATTTTTGCACTAATGTTTGTAACTGCTTGCTGCGTCGAGGATCGAAAATCATATTGGAAGCGAGATAGGGTGTAACTATACCCTAATCGGGTTTTTGGGATTGTTCTAAGTCTTGAATAATTTCTAAGGCTTGCTCGTAGGACATCATATCGCCTTCTTGTTTGGATAGAGCGGCACCTTGGCGAAAGTCTGCAATCGCCCCCTTCTTATCGCCCAGTTCTATGCGAACGTAGCCGCGATTATAGTAGGCGATAGTCAGTTTGGGGTCGAGACGAATTGCTTGGTTATAATCTTCTAAGGCTTGTCGAAATTTTTTAAGCCAGAAATAGGAAGTTCCTCTGTAGTTATAAGCCTCTGCGCGATTGGGATCGAGTTCGATGACCCGACTAAAATCTGCGATCGCGCCTGGAAAGTCTTCTTGGCTGTGAGAACGAATCATGCCGCGATGCATGTAAGCATTCGCGTCGTTAGGATTGGCGCGAATCGCTTTTTCAACGCCTTCGAGTTCGTCGATATCGTAGTGAGCGATGTATCGATGGACGGGGATTTCTTTAAAAGGAATTCCCCAAGCTGGGAAGGCTGCCAACCCAGCAACTGCGATCGATAGAACAATTGCCGATCGAGAAAAGAATTGAGCTTTCATAGCTACAGAGAAACAAAAGGAGAGAGTAGGACGTAAGCCGGATTCTGTTAGTGTAACCAGTAGCTTAGCTTACAGCAATCGGCTAACTGTTGCACCGGCGGTTATCTATCTGGGATGTCTGTTACCAGACACCTCAAGCGGTTCTCTAGAAGCGGGA
This sequence comes from Hydrococcus rivularis NIES-593, assembly GCF_001904635.1. Taxonomy (GTDB): domain Bacteria; phylum Cyanobacteriota; class Cyanobacteriia; order Cyanobacteriales; family Microcystaceae; genus Hydrococcus; species Hydrococcus rivularis. The sequence continues at coordinate 23,783 of NZ_MRCB01000023.1, read as the reverse complement.
CTGGTAAAAGACCAACCGTAGTCCCTTCGACCTTGCTCCCAACCGGGGTTTACCGAGCCAGCACCTCTCGATGCTGCTGGTGCGCTCTTACCGCACCTTTGCACCCTTACCAATTTTGTCCTTTGTCCTTTGTAAAAAACAAAATGACAAATGACTAATTGGCGGTATGTTTCTGTGGCACTATCCTCGCGCTTGCGCACACTGGGCGTTACCCAGCAAGTTTGGTCTTTCGGGAGTCCGGACTTTCCTCAGACTGGCAAATTTTGCCAATCCGCAACCACCTCGCTTACTCTCTCCTACTTTATAGTATGAACGACGATGAAGCGATCGGCATTTGTTCGTTGGATAAACTGGTCTTTTTTCGCCTGATGAGAGTAATAATACCATTTTTCATTCATTAATGACACAGATAGTCGATTGCCCTCACCCCCAAACCCCCTCCCAAACTGGGAGAGGGGAGAAGAATGTCGATCGCGAAAACCTGAAAATTGGTATAAGCTGACGGGGTTAAACGGAACGCGATCGCTTGCGTCTCTATTCAAAAGATCTGTACCTAATTTCTGTGCGTCAGTTCTGCTGGAGTTTCAGGAACAGAAACTGCTTTCAGGGGGCGTTTGAGCATGAAGACGGCTAGTATAAAACAATTAGATGTATCAATTTCTACCGAACTCAAATACTAAATTCGCTATCTTCAAAAAATTATGACAATAATGGGAGCAAGCAAAGCTAAATAATGCGGATCGAGCAGTTACAGGCTTTTTTATCAGTTGCAGAAACGGGGAATTTCGGACAAGCAGCGCACAAATGTGGCGTAACCCAGTCTACCATTAGCCGACAAATTCAGGCGTTGGAACAGGACTTGGGTATGCCCCTGTTTCATCGAACCTCTCAAGCTAAACTCACCCTGGCAGGAGAAAAACTATTGCCTCGCGCTCGAAAAATTTGCCAGGAATGGGCGACGGTTACTCAAGAAATCGCCGACCTACAAGCTGGAAAACAGCCAGAAATCTGCGTTGCCGCGATCCACTCCGTCTGTTCCTATTACTTACCTCCCGTTTTACAACAATTTTGCCGCAACTATCGAGAAGTTCAACTGCGGGTAACGGCATTGGGAAGCGATCGCGCTCTAAAAGTCCTGCGAGATGGTTTAGTCGATGTAGCGATCGTCATGAACAATTGCTTTTTAAAGTCGAGTCCCGAAGTCGTCGTCGAGTTACTCTACGAAGAAGACATCGAAATTTTAATGGCAGGCGACCATCCTCTGACGCAGTACGAACAAGTTCCTTGGTCGGAATTGGTGCATTGTCCCCAAGTCGTTTTTAAAGACGGCTATGGAATGCAAAGGTTGGTACAAGAATGGTTTTCCCGCCAAAATGCCACTCTCAAAGCCGTGATGGAACTGAACACGCTCGATGCCTTCCGGGGCGTGGTAAGGCAGGGAGAAATGATTGCCCTGCTGCCCAAAAGTGCCTTAGTAGAAGCTTATCACGATCCTACCCTAGCCGTGCGCCCGATCGCCCCGCCCACCGACTCCGCCGCTACAGTCGTGTCTAATGGCAGATTCAAAAGCAGTTTAACCCGTCAAGTCGTATTAGTCACTACCAGCGATCGCTTGCAAATTCCCCCTATTGCTCACTTTTGCCATTTAGTCCGACAATTAACCCATGCCGCCGAACATCAACACTCGATCGACGGCAAATTATTTTTAGTACGCTGATAGTTAATGTACAGAGGCGATCCGACTCGTCTCTATTGAAAACCGATCCCTGATGAGCAATATATTTAGAGAACTACTCAAAAAAATTGGCAGTGGAGTCCACACGGGAGAGAATTTAACCCGCCAAGAGTCAGAGGTGGCGACGGAAGCGATCTTGCGACAGGAGGCAACGCCAGCGCAAATTGGGGCATTTTTAATCGCGCACCGCATCAAGCGTCCCACCCCCGAAGAACTGGCGGGAATCCTAGATGCCTACGATCGCCTAGGACCAAAAATCGATGTCGCCAACTTGCCTTTTGAAAAACCCGTTACTGTCATAGGTACTCCCTACGACGGGCGATCGCGTACCGTTCCCGTCACGCCAATTACAACTCTCATCTTAGCCACAGCAGGCGTACCAGTCGTGATGCATGGCGGCGATCGCATGCCAACTAAATACGGCATTCCTCTGGTTGAAATTTGGCAGAAATTGGGAGTCGATTTTACTTCTTTATCCTTCCCGCAAGTTCGACAGCTACTGAAGAAAACCGGACTGGGGTTTATTTATCTTCCCAAACATTTTCCTCAGGCACACGATCTCGTTCCCTACCGCGATCAAATTGGCAAACGCCCTCCTTTCGCCACGGCAGAATTAATTTGGTCGCCCTGTGAAGGCAAGGTTCATCTCGTCGCCGGATTCGTTCATCCTCCCACAGAAGAACGTTTTCAAGAAACCCTTCCCATGCGGGGCATTAATTACTATACGACGGTCAAAGGCTTGGAAGGAAGTTGCGATCTCGCTTGCAGCCGCACTGCTATTATCGGTTTAGGACAACCTACCGATCCGCCTAGATTTGAGCGTCTGTTATTAAACCCTCGCGATTACGATTTCAGTTCCAAAGACGTGCCTCTCGAATCGACAGACCAAGCAATCGAACAGATGCGATCGGTATTGCAAGCCCAACCCTGCGAACTGATGGATGCAGCTATTTTCAATGGTGGGTTTTATCTCTGGCGATGTGGCGTTTGCGAAGATTTAAAAACCGGTTTTGCCTTAGCAGAGGCGATGTTAGTTCAAGGTAAAGTAGCAGAAAAATTAAAGGAAATCTCGACATTGAGTAGCGAGGAATTGGCTGTTAACTAACAGCTAGTTAAGAGCGATCGGGGTGAATTTATTTACTCTCAAGAAAATCCAATCCTGGTAAAAGTGCTCCAGAGATTATAGAATTTCAAGAGAACTTTTGCAGAAGCTTCAAATTTCGCTGGACAATTAATTTCTTGGCGGGTGATATCAAATCCGTTTAATTAGCCTAATAGTTAGTTTGTCTTGAAAAGCGAGCAAGATGATCGCACTGGATATTATACATTAATTTTAAAGTATCCACCCATTCCTAATTTAAAAAATGATTGCGATCGATGGATTACCCAAAATCTAATGAAAATAGTCTTTCACCATCCTTTTATGCGCCGTTTTCTCGAAAGCAGTCCGGGAGCATGTGGCGGCTTCGCCAAAATTCAAAAATAAGAACAGTATTTCATAATTCAAAATCCACAATTCAAAATCCACAATCCAAAATAGCATTTCTCTCTCGATTAATTAATCAACATTGGGATGATTCTTACTCTCCAGAAAATCTAATCCTAGAAAAATTGCTGTAATTGTTCCAGCAACACAAATTTCTTTGCTAGTTATCTTTTGTTTTACCTCTTCGATAGGAATTAAAACTACTTCGATATCCTCCGTATCATCTAAACTTTGCTTGCCAATAGGCGAGGCATTAAGCGCAATAAAAATATGAATTTTATTGGTGTCTTTAACGGGATTGTCGTATATAGTTGCTAATTTAATTAATCGCTCGGCAAGATAGCCTGTTTCTTCTTCTAGTTCGCGACGAGCTGCAATTAAACTATCTTCTTTCTGCCCGTCAAAAGTTCCTGCTGGAAGCTCTAATAAGATATCTTTTATGCCATGACGATATTGACGAACAAAAACAATTTCTTTTTGTTTGGTAATGGGTAAAACAACAGTAATTTCTGGTCTAACGTTGACAAAGTAGTCGTCGATGATTTTTCCATTTGCTAGCTCTACTTTATCTTGCCTAACCTTGCACCACTGATTGTTAATAACCCATTTAGAATTAAGAATTTTCCACTTATGAATTTCTTTCATCTGCAGTCGCGACTTAAGCAATAATTAAATTATCCATAAAATCTTTGAAAATTCAAGATGCAAATTTTTCTTGAAACTTTTACCGTTAATAAGCGGTTTCCGTTAACGATTAGTCGCGGTACAACGGCTCAAACAACAAATATTTTAGTTCGGATCGAACAAGATGAGATTGAAGGATGGGGAGAAGCTTCACCATTTTCTATCGTTCGAGAGGATCGCAAAAATACCGACGAACTTTTAAAAGAATTAGAGTCAATTATCCCAACTTTAGAAAAATATAGCTTGCTAGATCGACAAGAAATTGAAAAAATCCTCCAAGAAATGCAGGTGGCTTCATCGCTGCGGGCAGCCATCGACACGGCACTCCACGACTGGTTGGGAAAACGGGCGGGTTTACCCTTGTGGCGATTGTGGGGATTAAATCGCGATCGCATCGTACCAACTTCGGTGACAATTGGAATTAATACGCCTCAAGGGGCTAGAAAACGGGTTAAGGAGTGGATAGCATTGATGGGGGCAAAAGTATTGAAAGTAAAACTAGGAAGTCCAGAAGGAATTGAAGCAGATCGGGCAATGTTGCTGGCAATTCGCGAGGAAGCCCCCCGTGCCCAATTAACCGTAGATGCCAATGGGGGATGGAATCTCGAAGGGGCAATAGAAATGTGCGATTGGCTGGCACAGCAAGGGGTTAAGTATGTAGAACAACCATTGCCAGTAGGAGAAGAGAAAGATTTGTTACAATTGCGATCGCGATCGCCCATCCCGATCTTTGTTGATGAGAGTTGCTTTACCAGTAGCGATATTCCCCGACTTGCCAACTATGCAGACGGAATTAATCTCAAACTGATGAAAGCGGGCGGTTTAACCGAAGTAATGCGATCGATCCATGTAGCGAAGGCGTGCGGGTTACAAATCATGTTTGGCTGCTATTCCGATAGCAGTTTAGCCAATACAGCTATGTCTCACCTCGCTCCTTTAGCAGATTATCTTGACTTGGACAGCCATCTCAATTTAGCTGACGATCCTTTTGCCGGGGCTATCTTAGAGGAAGGGCGCTTGCTTCCCAACGATTTACCAGGATTGGGAGTGCAGTATCGTAGGAATTTAGCACCATGTCAATAACCATTGAAATAGTACTAAACTTATGCGAATAGTGGCTCAGAATCGAGTTGCCATATTACTCCACGAAGGAATTCGCGGAACTCATGGAAAAACGGGGTTGGCATATTTGCGCTACGGAGAAGCAACCGTCGTAGCGGCGATCGACGCGCAATGTGCCGGAGAGTCTTTAGCTGCCTTGACGGGGATTGAGAAAGACATTCCCATTGTGGGGAATGTGACAGAGGCATTGCGCTACAATCCCGACGTTTTATTAATCGGCATTGCCCCATCGGGAGGTGCATTACCCGATGCTTGGTGGGAAGAAATCAAATGTGGTATTGCTGCCGGGTTATCTATAGCAAACGGTTTGCATACGCCAATGGCAAATCGGTTCGGACAGTTGCGCGAAGGGCAGTGGATTTGGGATATTCGTCAGGAACCGAAAGAATTGCACATCGGTCAAGGAAAGGCGCGATCGCTTTTAGGTAAGCGGATTTTAACAGTTGGTACGGATATGGCGATCGGCAAGATGTCAACCAGTATAGAGTTAAATCGAGCCGCACAGAAACGGGGAATTAAATCTAAGTTTCTAGCAACCGGACAAGGCGGATTGACGATCGCCGGGGATGGAATTGCCCTCGATGCCGTGCGAGTCGATTTTGCGGCTGGGGCGGTGGAACAGATGGTACTCGATTGGGAAGACGAGCATGAGGTACTATTTATAGAAGGACAGGGATCTTTGCTACATCCTGGTTCCACTGCTACCTTACCCCTGATTCGAGGCAGTCAACCGACAGGATTGGTTTTGGTTCATCGGGCAGGACAAAAGCATATCCGGGATTTACCAGATATTTTAATCCCGCCATTAACAGAAGTCGTGAAGCTTTATGAGATGGTAGCGAGTGCGGCTGGGGCGTTTGGGCAGGTTAAAGTGAAAGCGATCGCGCTCAACACGTCTCATCTCGATGCAGAAGCGGCGCAAGAAGCGATCGAACGGGTAAAGCAAGAAACCGGGCTTCCCTGCACCGATGTCGTTCGATTTGGGGCTGACTCGTTACTTGATAGAGTTCTTGTCTAAAAAGCTTCGAGGGATAATAATCGTGCAGCGATAGCGAAGGATCTAGAGCACTACATTTGATATTTAATGCAGTTGATAATCTACTGTTTTATTGATGCCGCTGAAAACAACACTTAGCAACGGTTGACCCCATTCGGCTTTCCCCCATTCTCTCGCTTGTTCATAGAGAATAGGACGGATGAGTTCCCCAGTTCCCAGCGAGACGACTAAAAAATCGTTGACATCTGGAAAAGTGGTTTTCGCCTCAACCAACGCACACATAGTTGGATTGTTGGCAAAAACGCCGCCGTCGATTAACGCATAGGATTTTGCTAAGTCATCCGTTTCTATCCTAATAGGCTCAAAATAAGTTGGCGCAGCCGAAGTTGCCCTAGCAACTTGTTTCATGAAAAAATCGCGGCTTGCTGTTTTGAGCGAATCTTTTGCCGAAGTACTTTTGAAGAAAAAGGGAATGCGCTGTTCGATTTCATAGCTAGTGATGAGAACCTCAGTCAATGCTTCTTTAAGGCGAGTTTCTCCAAAATATTCGGCTAAAACTCCTTTAATCCCATCTGATGGGTATTTTTCTTCCAATAGATTACCTGCCGCTCGAATTTTGTGCCAGAGCGATCGGGAAAATATTCGCCCTCCCTCGTTTTCATAAAGAGCGATGAGATCTTCAGCCGAATATCGAGGTTTTCCTTCGGCATTGGGCACGGTTAAACCCAACGCTAAAATCCCACCCGTCGAAGTTCCGACAATCAGAGCAAACAACTCGGAAATTGGCTTTTGCGTCAGCTTTTCTATTTCGGCGAGAATTATCGCTGAGATAATCCCCCGAATTCCCCCGCCATCGATCGAGAGAATTTTGAGCAAATTAGACATATTAGCCTCCTGAGGCTATTACTACCTTGAAGTAGGGCGGACTTATAGAGTTTTGAGATATTCGATCAAGGCTTTTTTATCGTCGGCAGGCAGATCGGTGCCGTAGAGATGTCCCTGGTTTCCATTGGCCTCAACCCTGGTATCGTATTTAAAACCAACTTTCTGGGCTTCTTGTCCTTGGGCAACAAAGCCGACTTTTTCTGGATCGTAGACATCGTAGCCTCGATAAAAAACCGGAGTGCGTTTCTCTGGAACTTCCAGAAGGTCTGTTAGGTAGGGAACCGAACCATTATGCAGATAAGGCGCTCTCAACCACAGTCCGTCGAGAGAGACAGATACATAGCCATCGGTTTTGCGAAGGTTGTCAAAGTCCCAATCGTAGCCTTCTGCATATTGGTTATAGGCATCTGCCGCTTGCTGAGTCCACATATCGAGGCGATGGCGATCGGTTCCTACCTCTTCAAGCGGAATAACCGTTCCCGTTCTTTCGCCACCAAAGGCATGACAGGAGGCACAACTATTGTCAAAAATCTTACTTCCCTTGTCAGCTAAAGCGCGATCGATCGCAAAGGGATATTTGGGTGGGTCGAGTTGAGTAATATAGTCTTCTACGCGCTGGAGATCTGCGATCGGAATTGACTTTCGCGTTGCGCCGTCGCCGATCGCTCCCGTATTCACAGTCTCCGTCAGCGACGTTTCCAAGCCATCCCAATGCAGCGCAAACCCTTGATGCTGCTTTTGATTCCAAAGCGACATCATATCAGAATTCCCAATCGTATTGTCTAGCGGCAGACTTAGGGTTCTAAACTTCACTGGGTTAAACGGATCGATGCGTCCGGGACCCCAATTAGGTCGAAAATCCATCCAGGTATAAGATTGCTGTTGTTTGAGAATTGCTTTTTTGGTTTGCGGAATAATCAGATAGCGATATAGTGGTTTTTCCAACCAAGACAATTGATGATTATATTGGATCGCCGGAAGAATGTAATCGGCAGTAAATCTGGGGTCGTTGGCACAGGCGAACAAAAATCGCAAGTAGCCTTGAGAATCAAATTTGTTAGCCGGTCCGGCGAGAACGATAGTAGGCTTATCTTTAGGGTCTTTTCGGTAGATGGTGTTGTGGCAGACCGCACAAGTAATTCCCTGACGAGGAAACCCGATCGTTTTCTTAGAAATCCCAACGGGAGTCTCTTTTCCCTCTTCCCAAGTCAGTCCTAGAGAAGTATAGCCACCGGGTCCTGGCAACTTTTCTGGGAACAGTCGAGGAAGTACCAGCCATACCCAATAGGGCATTCCTTCGGCATTTTCCGTACCGATGGAACCATATTTAAAATGTTCCTCTGGCGATTCATAGTAGGTGGGAACTTCTCGAAAGAGGTTATACCAACCGACGTAAGCCACCACGCCTACCAGGAGACTTAGACTAATAGCGATAGCTGCGATCGCTCTTGCTAATTTACTCTTTAATATTTCCATTTTTTAGTTAGTGGTTAGTAGTTAGTGGTTAGTTGTCTCCCCGTCTTCCCCATCACCCCATCGCTTTAACAGCCGTCGGTTCGTTACGCATGGCAAGATATAGGAGAATGCCCTCGACGACTCCGAAGAAAAGATCGACTAAAGCGATCGTCACAAACCCCAGTTCTTGACCGAAGAAGAGGACGGCAACTAGGAAAAACGACGACCCACCCCCTCGCGTCACCAATACCGACATCCAAGCCGTTGCCTTGTAACGAAAGGGGTCGATCGCGCCGGGAATATAGAGAATACTAATTTCTAAAAGCAGCAACCCAGCCGCACGCACCCAGATAATCGGAACGGGAATTTGCATCCTTAGCAAAGAAAGTAGTGCTTCTGGAAAGAAAAGTAGGGGAACGACAAAAAACAGATTGACGACAATCCCCAGCCAGACAACTCGCCCAAACCATTTTGCATAAACGTTCATGCGTTCTCCTTCAAAGCTTCTTCATATACTCAACCAATGCCTCTTTGTCTTCGGACGAGAAATCTGTGCCATATAGGTGACCGCTATTGCTATTACCGGGTAAGGTTGTATCGAACTTAAAATATTGCTTGTTGCCTTCTGAGGCGACATTGGAGACAAAGCCGACGTTCTTTTGGTCGAAAACGTCATACCCCCGATAAAACACCTTGGGTCGCTTTTCGGGAGCTTCTAACAAGTCTCTTAACGTCGGTACAGAGCCATTGTGCAAATAGGGCGCTCTTAACCACACCCCATCTAAAGGCATATTGGCGTAGCCATTCGTCTTGCGGAAATGTTGAAATCGCCGATCCACACCTCGATAAGAAACGTCAGTAAAGAGGGTATTCTGATTCGAGAGCGTCTCGTAGGTATAAGAATCCAGACGACCGGGATCGGTGCCAATCTCCTCAATCGGGACTACTTTACCTACCCCAGACCCCCCAAATGCATGACAACTGGCACAAGTGTTTTCAAAAATGGGTTTCCCGACAGCTGCCAATTCTTCATCGATCGAATATGGATAGCGAGGAGCAGGAAGGTCTAGGAGCCAATCTTTAACGCGGTGAATCGCATCAAAGTCGATGGTGGTCGGGGTAACTAATGCCAAAGCCGCACTATTATTGCGTTCGTCAATGGAATCGTTATTGCCATCCCAGTGTAGCTGCATTCCCTGGCGCGGTCTCTGCTGCCAGATGATCGGAAAATCTGCGATGCCGTTCAGTTCGTCTTTTGAGAGCTTCTCTATGGGAAAATTAAACTGGCGCGTTTTATAGCCAGTAAAGGTATCGACTCTCCCCGGACCGTATTCTGATTGGTCATCCATAAACGCAAATTTACTTCTCTGCAAGAGCAGCGCATCTCGCGTTTGCGGAATCGCAAAAAAGCGGTAAACCAATTTCTCAAGCGGGTTGAGTTTGGCTCCTATCGCTTCAATCTGCGGCATCAATTCCCTAGCATTGAACCGCTCGTCGATCGCGATGTCGGAGAGAAATTGAATATACGCCCCCAAATTGACGGTATTTGAAGGCATGGTAGTAATAATTTGCGGTTGACTATCGGGTGTCTCTCGCAAGCTTCCAGCATGGCAGGTAGCGCAGTTTTGAGCGACCCGTTCAAACCCAATCTTACTTTTCGAGAAGCCTATCGGAAGATCTTGTCCGGGTTCTTGAATGAAGCCTAAAGAGGTATACCCTTCGCCGGGTAATTTATCGGCAAACACGACTGGAAGCACTTTCCAGATCCAATAAGGAATGCCATTAGCCTTCTCGCCGCCAATCGACCCATATTTAAAATGTTCGTTAATGTCTGCATATCTGACAGATCCGTTATTGCTAATTATGGGCAAGACAAGAATGAAGACGATGAGAGCCGCAACTACGACGACTCCACCCACAAACATCAAAATTTGCTTAAAAATCGCTTTAAATCCTGCTGCCTTCTCTTGTTTCTCTTGTTCGCTCATAAATCGATCGCCTGCATGCAAATTTTCAATCCAAAATCATTTAAATGGTGGTGGGTTATATACGGTCATCACTTCTCGAATCATTGCCTCGTAGTCGTCGCCGTAGCGTGCTGGCTCGTAGCATCCTAACGGGTTTTCTAAGGTGTTGAGCAAGCAACGGTTGCAGTAAGTGCAAGGTCTCTCTGGAAGGTCTTTTCCTTGCTCGAATTGCTTAACCAAATCGTGATTCGCCACTAAAGGACGAGCGATACTCACCGCATCGCAAAATCCTTCGCTAATGGCTTTGCGAATATAGGATGCTTGCTGAAATCCACCCGTGCAGATAACTGGAATCTTGACATTCTTCTTAATTTCCCGTGCATAGCCGAGATTTCTTCCCTGATAAGTCTCTAGGAGCTTTTGTAGCTCTTGCGGCGAGACAAATTTACGAAAATCGGGGTGCAACTCTTCTGCTTTGACGGGCAATCCTTGCAAGAGATTCGGCTCTCGGTATACTTTTCGCGGAATCCGATACCAAAGCCACTCAAAAATCTTATGCAAGGCTCGATAACGGAATAGGAGATAATTGCGGAAGGTTTGGTTGCCGCTAGAGAGCATCGTATCGTAGGTGTTTTCAGCTTTATCGGTGGCATACTTGCCTTCGAGGGGAAATGTTCCTGGCGGATTCAAGGGATGAGGAAAAAGGCTGCCAACCGAAACATGAATCGCGTCTACTCCCGCCTCTTCCATCCACTGACAAATTTGAACGGTATCTTCTAGCTTATTTCCGGTTTTTTCCCAGGGAATGACTGCGTTGTTAAAGTCTTCGGCACTGATTTTGACTTGGAAGTGAAAATCGTCTCCGACTTCTGTGCGAACTGCCTCGATAATGTCTAGCAGAAAGCGAGCGCGATTTTTTAAAGAACCGCCAAATGCATCCGTGCGATCGTTGATCCCCGAACTGAGAAATTGTGTAATCAGATAGCCGTTCGCTCCATGCAATTCTACACCATCTAATCCTGCCTTTTTAGCGCGTTTAGCCCCTTTGCCAAACGCTTGCACGACCTGTTTAATTTCATCTACGCTCATTGTCCGACACTCCAATCCGTGGAATGATTCGGTACGACCAGTCGAACTCTGGCGTATATAATCATTTTCAACGCCCTGTATGTCCTGCTGACGACCGGAATGGCTCAGTTGCATGATAAACTTGCAATCGTACTCGTGGACTTTTTCGCCGACTTGATGCCAAAAAGGAATGCAATCGTCGCGGTCAATCGTCGCGTAATTGGGAACGATTCGTCCTTTGATCGTGACGGGGACGAAGGAAGAAACAATTGCTCCGACACCGCCTCGCGCAAATTTCTCTTCCCAATTTATCCTTGCCTGATTGCCCGAACCATCGTAGTTGTCAAATCTTCCAGAGATATTAGAGCGAAAGATCCGATTTTTAATGGTTAGATGGCGGAATTCCAGCGGTTGAAAAATAATATCGTTTTCCATGCGCGTTTTGCTTTATTGGCAATCCCTTAAATTTGCTGCGATGCACTACTAACCGAATCTAGATCTGTAGCAATGCTAAAGATAGACCGATTCGGAAGTAATTTTTATGAAGTAATCACTAAGCGGTATTGAGGGAAATACAGTGGGATCGAGGGATAAGCACAAGAGTTTTTTTATCCACGTTTGACTTCCGTAGAATCTCGTTAAATCTCTCTCTGTCTTAAACAATTCAGGAATTTTTTGCTTAGTTTTAACCGTTCTTTTAATATATTTAGACGATTTCTACCCCACAATACATTACCGATCGCCCGATTGAAAGCCTATTTGTGACAAAAATTTATCTTTGAGGCGAATCATTGTCTTGCTAAGCCGTTCGAGAGCTTTATGAGAGGATTAGACTCTTTAATAAAAGCAAGTAAAATTATTAATACTCTATGGTTATTCAAAAAAAATATAGATTAAATGTCTATTTAATCCGCTCTTAACAGAAGTAGCGATACAATAGATACAATTTTAGTATCCTTATCCTGGTAAAGCTTTTGAGACTCGCTCGCCATCAAGTAACAGAAGATGGGCTAAGCACGATCTGTCAAATTGTTGCATTGAAGCAATTTTAATTGTTAATAGGTTTTGAACTGTAGGCTATTTAACCTGTTTATAATAGCAACCTTTCTTAACATAAAGTTAATGTAACAAATATTAAAAAAATAAGCCGATTTTAAATTACAAATTATTACAAATACGAGATTTATTTCTAACAAAAAGACAGTGTAGTATATGAAATCACAGTTGATAAAAAGTTCCCTAATCGAAGCTTTAATATCCGACAGGAGAAATTTATGAATAAGCCACGTATGGGCGCGATCGCCTGTTTAGTGGTGCTGATGCTAATGCTTCTGGGTTGTTCCCCCTATGAATACGAAACGACGTCTGTAGAACGCCTCAGAGAGTTGATAGCACAAGCCGAGGCAGCTAATGCACCTAAAGCTGATGTCTCTTCGGCATCGCCCAAATACGACCAAAACACAAATCCATCTACACAAGCAACTGAGTATAGCCAGAACGAATCTACAAAAAATGCAGAATCCTACGATCGCGATTATCTCGGTTATGTGCCCGACAATTATTATGGCGATTTAACCGAAGCCGAGAAGCGCGGTTTGCAAACTTGGTACTTTTGGACTGGCGGCAATGAAAAATTCTTCCGCGATTTTGCCAAGCAAACCCACGGGGAAGCTGATTTTTTTAGCCTTCTCGATGCCCGTCCCGATAGCGAACTGTTGCCAGGCGACACCCATCACACTCAACGCAACGAGCGTTTTAAGACCATTGGAGCCATTAACGATCCTGGATGCAAACAAGCAACAGAACCAGACGAATATGGCTTATGGCTGGATAAATGCGATAAAGATCCCCAGGCGGCGGGAATTATGGGAGCGCGTAAGTTTCCCAATCCCAACTTCGATCCCCAGAAATGGGATTTAGCCAAATATTATGCAGCCGGAGACGAAAAAGCGCAGCTCGAACCTCCTTACCGAATCGGGATTTCTTGTGGCGTTTGCCACATCGCCTACGATCCTCTCAAACCCCCTGCCGATGCAGAAAATCCGAGATGGGAGAATCTAGCGTCGGCGATCGGCAACCAGTATCTTAAGGAAGGAGCTTTATTCAGCGGCAATCTACCAGCCAACGATTTTCGCAGACAGGTGATTGACAGACAACCGCCAGGGACTTCCGATACCTCTCGCATCGCCACCGACCATATCAATAACCCTAATGCGATTAACGCGATTTTTAATCTCGAAGATCGACTGAACTTGGCAAATCAGCCCGGTCACCAACAAGTCATGAACGATGGGACAACCCAGGGAGTGCCAAACGTTCTCAAAGATGGTGCGGACTCCGTTGGCGTTGCCCTTGCTTCGGAACGCGTATATATCAATATCGGCTCGTGTTCGGATTATTGGCTGACACTCCACGATCCGTTGCTAGGAAGAAAGCCGCAGAAGCCGTTTGATATTGAAACAGCTAGGAAAGAATGCGAATATTGGTCTAAAACGGAAGCACGCATGGCAGATGCCGAAGCCTTCTTGAAGACTCTCAAACCGATGCATCTGGCAGATGCACCTGGAGGGAAAGCTTACTTAACCAACGATAAAACAGTCTTCGATCGCGGAAAAATTGTCTTTGCCGATACTTGCGCGACTTGTCATTCTAGCAAGCAACCACCTGCTGAAATTGCAGCCGATCCCGAACAGGCCAAGCAATGGTATCGCGAGTCGGTTGTGAGTTCGGATTTTCTCGACCATAACTTCTTGTCAGACGATCTGCGCAAACCAGTCACGCTGATTGGCACCAATGCTTCCCGCGCATTGGCAACTAATGCCGCGCAGGGTCATGTTTGGGAGCAATTCTCGTCGAAGACTTACAAAGAACTCCCATCGCCGGGTAAGCTTACGCTTGAGAATCCTTTTGACAAAGATAAGCCGATCGCGTTTAAAATTCCAGCCGGAGGCACGGGCTATTATCGAACTCCATCGCTGATTAGTCTTTGGTCGAGCGCTCCCTTCTTCCACAATAATGAGCTGGGTAAATATAATGGCGATCCCTCGGTAGCCGGACGGATGGAAGCTTTCAACGATGCGATTGAAAAGCTTCTGTGGCCCGAAAAGCGGGAGGGAAGGATCGAGCGAACGGATCGAGAAACTTATCTAGAAATCGGCAGACTCAAAGCGACGGTTCCTGAAAGCACGCCGATTAACCTGCTGGCAAATCTAGACCCCCGCAATACCCCAGCGATCCTGCAAAGGAAGTTGGACTCGGAAGTAGGGGTTAAGAAGCTGCAATTGCTGGCTAGATTTATTCCCGATGATGTGCTTGCTCCACTGCTGTTGAAAAACAACCAATCACCTGATTTCATCGAAGACCACGGACACTACTTTGGCACGGATCTGCCGGATGAAGACAAGCGAGCATTGATTGAGTTCCTGAAGACTCTTTAATTGAAGGTCTGACCTTACCCCGATCCCCACTTATCCTTTGAAAAGGGGGGATTAAGAGGAGAAGTTTATACCATTTTTCATTCATTAATGACAGAGATGGTCGATTGCCCTCACCCCCTACCCCTCTCCCAAATTGGGAGAGGGAAAAAGATGTCAATCGCGAAAACCTGAAAATTGGTATTACATCCCACAGTTATTCATTCGGGCTCGCTCTCAGCCAATGAATGCAAAGTTTGAATAAGGCTTAAGATCGTGATATCAAATCCGGATGAACGACCACAATAACCAGTAGTGCGACCAACAGGAGTCGCGAGCGGGACGTATGCGCTTACGCGCACGCTACGCGAACGCACTACATATTACGACTAATTAAACGGATTTGATATGAATACAAACAATTTTAATTCTTCCAAAACCGCCCTAATTACCGGTGCTTCCAGCGGCATTGGCTATGAATTGGCGAAGATATTTGCCAATCGCGGTTACGATCTAGTTTTGATTGCTAGAAACGAACAAAAACTCAGTCGGGTTGCCGATGAATTCCAAGAAAAATTTGGCACTTTAGCGAGGATTATTGTTGAAGATTTATCTATACCAAATGCGCCAACAAAAATTTTTCAAAAACTGCAACAAGACGCGATCGCAATTGACGTTCTAGTCAATAATGCTGGCTTTGCTGCCTATGGTTTTTTCTGGGAAACCGACCTGGATGCCGAACTGCAAATGATGCAAGTTAATATGGTAGCGCTGACCCATTTAACCAAATTATTTCTCAAGGAAATGGTGGCTAGAGGGCAGGGGAAAATTTTAAATATTGCCTCTACTGCTGTTTTTCAGCCAGGTCCTTTGATGGCAGTTTATTATGCTACTAAAGCTTACGTTCTCTCATTTTCTGAAGCACTTGCCAATGAATTACAAGGAACGGGAGTAACCGTCACGGCGCTTTGTCCGGGACCGACAGAATCTGGCTTTCAAGCGAGAGCCAACATAGAGCGATCCAAGCTGGTGAGCGGAAAACGCATTATGGATGCGAAAACTGTTGCCGAGATAGGCTATCGCGGCTTAATGAACAACCAAACGGTTGTCGTCCCCGGTTTAAAAAATAAGCTGCTGACTCTCAGTGTTAGGTTTACTCCCAGAAATCTTGTGACCAAAATTGTGAGAAGTATGCAGGAAAGAATTTAAATAAACTAAAAATAAACTAAACACTGAAAAGGCTCGCCTCGATCGCAATCCCGATTCAGACTATGACAAATGTCATAGAACAATACCATTTTTCATTCATTAATGACAGAGATAGTCGATCGCCCTCACCTCCAACCCCTCTCCCTATTTGGGAGAGGGGAGAAGAATGTCGATCGCGAAAACCTGAAAATTGGTAGAAGATGTAGTAAACATTAGTCTTGGTATCGAATCTAACTCTCGTTAATCTCCTTCATCATCTTTCTTGAAATTAACAATTTTTTGGAAATCAATCGCAAACAACATTCCTTTGCGTTCGGACCACGTCGCAACTAACAATTTAAATTCTCCAAACGCTGCCATTGTCGTGGGAGGGAAAGGCACTTCAAATCGTCCGATACGGTTGCCCTCTCGATCCAAGAGGCGGAATTGCCCCGAACGATCCACAAGAATGTAACCCCACTCTCGTTCGAGAATAAATTCTGGGACGATTTCGAGAGCAATGCGAGTAACTTTCAAAGGTTTGAGATTGATGAGTACGCCCATAATCGGATCGCTTTTTTCAATCGCAAAGAGGCGATAGGGTTCGATCGCGCTTGGCGTAATGCGATGTAAGGTAATGGGTAACAAAAAAGCATTTATTAGTCTTCCGCGACGATTAAACAATCGAAATACCGTACCGTCGCTGCCCTCTTCGAGGGGAGAAAAGATCGCGAGTCCATGATGGCGATCGAGAGCAATTAATTGAGAAGGTAGAGGAGAATCGATCGATGTTCCAAGGGATTGAAAATCTGGTAATTTGAAAATTTGTAGCGACTTGGATGGGGTATCGCTAGCGATCGCGATCCAATGTCCCTGGGGTTCGATCGCGCTGACGAGAGTTTTAGCGTTGCGAGAAAATAAAGGTACTAGCTCGGATGTTTCCGAATCGTTGGCACCGCCAGATAAGCAGTATATTAAATCGATGGCGCTTTTGGACAAGCAATAGATCGCATAAGTCTCCTGGTGGGACTTCGTGGTGACAAATCCGCCTTGAGGACGCACGTTCAAATCGACGACAGGCGCATCAAATTTGACTTGCCACTGCTGTACGGGATTGCCAGTTAGCTCGTTACTGGCATAAATGCGACCCAAAACGCGATTGCCAATGGCTAAATACACTTGCTGCGAGTCAACAGCTAAATGAGTAATGGGTTCTGAAAGAGGTTCTTGAAAGAGAATTTTCAGATCGTTAGAGGAGACTTCTAAGGGAGCAAGCGATAAAAAGCCGGTTGGATACTTCTCGGCTGCCAAGACTTCAGCCGCTAACCGAACCGACTTTAACATTTCGCTGGCACAGGAAAATCGCCTTTGGGGTAATTTTTGTAGGGCAGTCAGAATGGTAGAACGCAACAGAAAAGGCACGCTTTTAGGAATTTCTATGGGTTGATTGAGGTGAGCTGACTGTAATTCCCCAGGCATTCCAGAAAAAGGTCGTTTGCCAAGAATTAGTTCGTAGAGCATCACGCCAACCGCATAGAAATCGGAGGCAGGAGAATATTGTGCATAAAACCGTTCTGGTGCCATATAAGCGGGACTGCCTGTGTATCCTCGTCCCGTCCCTTTCCCGCCTGCCTCTAGCTTGAGCCGAGCGATCCCGAAATCAGATATGCAAGCGATCCAACCAGAGCGATCGATCTTGAGGAGAATATTTTCTGGCTTGAGATCGCAGTGAACGATATCTCGACTGTGAGCATGTTCTAATGCCAACAAAACATCGGTAATAATTTTTAGACCATGCACTAGACTAAGCTTACCTTCAGATTCCATCACGTCTCGTAACGTTCCGCCCTCGCAGTAATCCATCACGAGATAGCGCCCAGTCTTACCATATTCAAGCCCCTGGCAACTGACGATGTTAGGATGTTTCAGGCTGGTAAGGTGGGCAAATTCGCCTAAAAATAGCCGAGTAGGAAATCTGTCTTTGTCGAGGTCTTTGAGCGCTACTATCTCTCCGGTTTCGCGGTGGACGGCACAGAATACTCGACCAAATTGCCCTTGTCCTATCTGACCCAAAATTCGGTATTTGGAGCGCTGCATGTTTATCAGTGACCAGTGGTGGAGGCGGGTTGATTTGTCAAAATCATTAATCTTTTCCCAGGAAACAATCTAAACCCGCCCGTACAGTTACTTCTGACTCTTTCTTATTCAAACAATCCGCTAACAGGGATTCTTTCAGAGAAATGATTATTAGTTTCTGGTTCCTCGTGTTTGGCTACAGTGCGGAAGTCGTGCATTCCTTGGCTAAGATTTCTAGCTTTTTGGTAATTCCCGATATCTCCCTGTTCGAGAAAGTATTTAGCTGCCTTGCGAAAATCTTCAACCGCCATCTTGCGATGTCCGATATCTTTGTTGAGCATGCCTCGATGGAAGTAAGCATTGGCATAGGTGGGATCGAGGCGAATGGCTTCGCTGTAATCTTCAATGGCTTTTTGCTTGTCTCCCAAACGCTCTTGGCTAAATCCGCGTTGGAAATAGAATTCAGCCGAGTTGGGATTAGCCGACATTTTCTGGGTGATTTCTTGGATTTCTCGCATTTCCAGCACGACGGCTTCCAACTGCTTTTGTTGGGATTCTAGGGCGCGATCGAAGTCGTTTAACTTGTGAGTTTCTTGGTTGAGATTAGCTGTAAATTTCTGAAGTTCCCCAAGTTGTCCCGATAAGGTGTCGAGGCTAGCTTGATGGGCTTGCGTTTGTTGGCTTAGTTGAGCAACAGACTTTTGCTGAAATTGATTCAACTCGGCAATGCTCTTTTGTACGCCACTAAGTTGCTGGCTAATTTGCTGGTTTAATTGCGCGATCGCGACTTGCTGGCTGTCAGCCATCTGGGTCATCAGTTGCTTGCGATTGAAAACATGAAAGGCAACTGAGGCAGATAGGGGAATCGCAGCGAAGGCAACTTGTTGAAAAACGAGCGAGGCAACCGAGCCGCCAGCAGCACTAACTAAGGCAATAATATCTAAAGTATTTAACCCAGAAGCGCTTTTGACGGTTGCTTGGGGATTTTCTAATGGCTTTTCCATAGTGTCACGCTACCTTTGAATAAAATGTTCTAAATTATTTACAAACTATGAGAGATATTTTTCTGCTTGATGGGTAAGGATCGTACAATCTGAGGCCGGAGAACAAGAACACAGAAGAACGAAACCAGCCTTGATTTCATCAGATTTTAGGAAGCTTAAGGCTTGTCCTGTTTGCTCTACTTTCCCTTCAACGACTTTACCCAGACAGTCGAAACAAGAACCCGCTCGACAAGAGTAAGGAAGTTCTATTTCTCTTTCTTGTGCGGCATCGAGAATGAATTGGTCGCTAGGAACTTGAATCGCTTCCTGAGTTCCCTTGGCTTCGTTGACTAAAGTGACGGAAAAGGTTTTGTCGTTCATAATCTAGAAAATTGAGCTGAGAGAGTAGACTGAGTTAAGCAGCGCCCAAAACCGCGCGATCGAGTTGCAAGACAGGGAGCATGAGTGCTGCTTCCTCAGCACTCAGATATAGTTTGATAACATCTTGAATGAGTTGATAGTTGATCTGAGCGTATTTGGTATAGCCAAAAGACTTGACGATGGTTTTGTACCAGAGCAACAGACCGTCTTGCAGGCGATCCAAGTCATCAAATAGCATGAAAGTAGCAGAGCAGCGCAATATATTTGTCATGTCTCGACGGCAGATTTCGGTAATATCCTTTCCGTTCAGCTCAAAGAGATTTTCATTGCGACTGCGCTTTTGAGCTTCCCACTGAGCGATAATTTGCTCTTCATTGTCCCGAATCTTCTCGTAAGCGCTCAGACGATCTTTGACAGATTCAAGATATGCTTCGAGAAACTGTAACTCTTTGTCAGTAGCGTAACGACCTTCAACGTCCACACTCAAACGAGCCAATTGTTTCAACATTGTCCTAAATTTCCTCGATAAAACTGTTAATTAATAGCTGTGGCATTCATCCCACTAACGACTAACCATTAACCAACCAATTAAGCGTCTTTCGTTTTCGCTAGATACTCCGAGACTTGTCCCTTCGTATCTTTGAGTTGGGTAATCATGGTACGGGTGATTAACTTTCCGGCTTCGACTAAAACGGCACCAGTTAAAGGATGCAGAATATCTTGTTCGGCTCGGCGACCGATCAAGGATTCAACGTCTTCGATCTGGTTGACGTAAGTACCGGAAGGCAACTCAATCACAACTCCCTCTCCCATTACCCTCGCCTGGCAAGCTAGGCGAGATAATTGATTGCAGGTGGTAATGACTTCGAGGGTTCGCTGTTCTCGGCGGTTCATTGGAGACAAGCTCTCCATGCCTTCTTTAATAAATACGTGGCAAGTGGCACACATTCCCCGACCACCGCATTCTTTCATGATGTTCAACTCATTTTTGAGCAACCCAGACAAAAGATTGTCGTTAGTTTGGATAGCTATTTCTGTGTTAATGGGGTCGAGTTTAACGACTTTAGCCACTTAATTTACCCTCCTATGATTGGTTTGCGCACAGTAGTTCCATAATCTTGTTATGGTCGTGTCCTTCTTCTTGCCATGCTTCTACGGATTCGAGTCGCTCGGCTAAACCTAAGATAAAAAAGTTGCATTCTGCACCCATCGATTCGCAGGCAGTTTGCACGCAGTGCAAGTTGCGTCCGGTTAGCTGGCTGAAGAAGGCGCTCAGAATCCCTGCTTCAAAAAAACACATAGGTTGCTTTCCCGAAGGAGCCACTCGAGCAAAGGCAGAATTCTCAACTTTGACAGCCAGAAATCCTTTTTGGTAGAAATCGAAGTCGATATCGATAACGCCCCAACCGTGGGTTTTCCAGCATTGCTTAACGCATTGTAAGAACTCTACCATCTCCATCTGAACGATAGGCTTGCCATAGTATTCGCCGACTTCCTCAGAGAATCGCTTGAAGAAGCTTTTGCCCCACCAGCGACCGCAGTTGAACATGACTAATCCCGATCCTTCTTGACCGACTTCTTGTTCGAGTCCTGTATAGATGGCTTGCAGCAGCGTATGGGGTAAAGCCAGCAAGCGAGAGCCACTGCGGTTTTCAATTAGACCGAATTCAAATTCGCCTTTAACGTAGGCATCGGGAGCGAAATAATTTCCTAGCGAGGAACGTTCTTTAACTAAAGTTGCAATATTAATCATTATTTTTCCTACCCCGTTATCAGTTGTTAGTATTGGCTTCTACGGACGCTTCACCCACCAGGGTTTTATAGGCTTGTGCCAGGAAAGGTTGAATTAGGACGAATTGCTCGGCGGGTAGTTCTTGTCGCAAGCTGAAGATTAACGATTCGTAAAGGTGCTTTTCAATTGCCTCCATTTGGTGAGCTTTGATGATATCGGTGAGCCATTCGAGCAGGCGGCGCTCTAAATATTCGGGATTGTTTAGCAGCATTGCCATAGCACAGTAGCGCATGACTGAGAGCCAGTGCTTGAGCGCGCGTTCTAGAGTTTTAGAGTTTTCATTAGGAAAAGTTTCTAGCAGTTTGTCGGCAACGGGTTGGAAAACAACGACTTCTTGGTCGCGCAAGGATTTATAGGTTTCGAGTCGTTTGGCTAAAGACGAAACCTGAAGATTGAAAGCGTTAATTTCCATGCGTTGCAGGTAGCGATCTTCGGCTTGTTGAAACAAAGCCTCAAAGTCAGTATGCATAGGAGTTCTTTCTAAAATAAATCGGATAAATTACTGAGTTTCATTTGTTGGTTTCGAGAAGGGATGGGATTCGACGCAGGAGTAGATTTGCGAGAGGCAAGAGGAGCCATTCCTGGTTTGCCGTCCCATGCGCTCATTTGGAAAAATTCGCCAACTGATAGGGTAAGTGACAGTTCTTTAGGTGCCTGCTGGTAGAAAATTTGTTTGCCGAGAAGCTTGCCTTCCCAGTTACTTTGGTTGAGGAAGTCTTCGAGACTCAGACACAGCCAGGAAGTTGGCGCGATCGCATTTTCAAAAAACTCTCCTTGTGCGGCAAGCTGACGACCTTCCCAATTGGAATTGCCAAAAAAATCTTGGACGCTTAGGCATTGCCAGAAAGTTACCTCATTCATCTGAGTTCCCCATCTTGCAAGCGCGTTTCAATGTCTCTTGCTGTCGCGCCTTCGTACATCCAGAAGGTAGCGGCATCGAGGCGGTCTTGTTTGCCTAAGAGGAACTTGCAGTAGGTTTCTCCCATGGCGTAGCATTGGATCTCAATGCAGTTCAATTCTTTTTTAACTAGGCTGCTGAAGAATCCAGCTAGAAGACCTGCATAGATATGACAAACGGGTTTGCCGACATCGCCTAATGTCCGGGCTACGGCTGAATCGAAGATGTTGACGAACATGAAGCCATTTTTTTGGTCGCTTAGATCGAAATCCCAGTTGCCCCAGCCTTGAGCGGTAAAGGGCCACCACCACGCTTCTAGCACGTAGGGCAGATTGAGTTGGCTGATTTCGGTCTCATACTCGTACTCTTTGATAAACCAGTTTCGGAAAAATTCGGCATCTCTTTTGCCCCATTCTTTGCCGATGTTGTACATAACAACGCCAGAGGCATTACCGACTTCTTGCTCTAAACCTTCGATCAATCCGACGATGAAGTCTTCGCTCGCTAAAATGTTACGGGATTCGTTCCAATCGAGAATTTCTCCGCTTTGAGTTTGGAAGACGAAGAAATCTTCCCAGCGAAAGTGATGGTGCTTTTTAGGATATTTCTTTTTTAGAGTATGTTCTGCTGTTTTGAGAAAGAGTTTTTGACCGGGGTTGGAATTGGTTGGAGTATAGACCATAGGATAAATATCCTCATGTTTATCGAGCTAATCTATAAGCTTAAATTTCTTAGCTTGATATCATCCTATGGGAATCTTTCTTTGAGACCATCGGTAGTAACAGGGAATTAACTTGCTGAATTTTCGTAAGGTTCCGTGATTGCACGTAGATTATTTGTGACGGCTGTCAATGACATTTATGGAAAGTCTGTAGGCTGATAAGCTTTTACTTAAATATCTGTAATGTGTATTAATTAATCAATCGTTATCTATCAGCTTGTAAGCCCTCAGTCAACATTTGCGTTGTAAAGCTAGCTAAAGTTTCTACCGTACTGTTTTCTGGAACTTGAAGTTGACCGTCAACGAGCAGCATGGCTAAGCCGTGTACCAGAGACCAAGCAACCCAGGCTAATCCCTTGGGATTTTCCGCACGAAAGGCTCCGGCTTTTTGACCTTCAACAATAACGTTGACTAGCACCATAAAGGCTGTTGTAGCTGCTTCGCTTAAGGCAGGATATCGTCGTTTGTCTTTCTGAGAGTAGCGAAACATGACCTCGTATTCGCAGGGATGCGCGATCGCGTATTGCACGTATGCAACGCCAATGGACTGCAATCGTTGGGAATGCTCGTTCGGTATTTTCTCTAGGGTTTGGAGCAAATAGTTACTCATCTCTTGAAACCCTTTTTCGGCAACGGCTGCCAAGAGAGCTTCGCGATCGGCAAAATGTCGATAAGGAGCGGTATGAGACACGCCGATGCGTCGCGCCACTTCTCTGAGCGACCAATCGCTCATGCCTCGTTCTGCGATTAATTCTATAGCCGTGTCAATCAAAGCTTGGCGTAGATCTCCGTGGTGATAGTTTTTTTTGAACTGCATAGGACTTCGTAATTTTTCTTAACTCTATTTTCGCTCATCAATGTTGACAGCGTAAACATAGGCGTTTTGGTAGCAACCGTACAGAAACTTACGCTAAGGCTGTAAAGCTTGCCAG
>NZ_MRCB01000022.1 GCF_001904635.1 Hydrococcus rivularis NIES-593 | reverse complement strand
GAGATAAGGCAAGCTATTTTTGGCTGCCCTTTTTTCTTGTTAGTCTAAACTCCAGAATGTATTTGACTGTCACATTCCACCATTTCCCAACTCGTCAGTCGCTCACTTCATCCATATACCGTCGCACCTTTTCAGCACCATACACCCAGCCAACCAGGATTGATTGCCAAACCCCGACCAGCATCAAGTTCTTGAATTTAAAATATCGAACCTAAGTACATGTTTACATCGGATAAATGTCATATTGAAATCATTACATTTGTCACGAATGATGTTCTGTAAAATGCGAAGGGGAACCAAAGGGGGGATGAGAGACACAGGGGAATAGGAAGTTAGGAGAGATCTTTCAAAATCGCGAAGCACGAATAGTTAGTTACATCTGCGTACTTCCAAGTTTCTTTAAAATTGCGAGCTTTTTGAATTTTTTTGGAACGCGCTTGTCATGACCTTTCTGGAAGACAATGGAGAAGAAGGAGAAAAGTAGTGAATAAGGTGTCTATTAATTTTCAATCAATCGTTGTTACGCTAAATCAGTTTTGGAGCGATCGCGGGTGTTTAATCGTTCAACCCTACGATATTGAGAAAGGAGCTGGAACTAAGAACCCGCATACATTTTTGCGAGCGTTAGGACCAGAACCTTGGTCTGTGGCTTATATAGAACCTTGTCGAAGACCGACGGACGGACGCTATGGAGAAAATCCCAATCGCTTCCAGCATTATTATCAGTATCAAGTTCTGATCAAACCTTCGCCAGATAATATCCAAGATATTTATTTGGATTCGTTGAGAGCGTTGGGCATCCATCCCGAAGACCACGATATTCGCTTTGTGGAGGATAATTGGGAGGATGCGGCAGTTGGTGCTTGGGGAACTGGCTGGGAAGTTTGGTTGGATGGGATGGAAATTACTCAGTTTACTTACTTCCAGCAGTGCGGCGGGATTGATTGTCGTCCGGTTTCCATTGAGATTACTTACGGTCTAGAACGATTGGCAATGTATCTACAAGATGTAGATGCGATTACCAAGATTCAGTGGAACGATCGCATTACCTATGGAGAGATTTTTCTGCAAGCGGAAATAGAGCAGTGTACTTATAATTTTGAGGCATCCAATCCGGATTTGTTGTTTAGTTTGTTCGATCTTTACGAACAGGAGGCAAAACAGCTTCTCGATCGCGAATTGGTTTGGCCAAGTCTCGATTACGTTCTCAAATGTTCTCACACTTTCAATTTGTTGGATGCGAGAGGCGTAATAGCTGTCGCGGAGAGGACGCGCTATATTGGCAGAATTCGCCATCTAGCAAGACAAGTCGCTCAATTGTACGTTCGGCAACGAGAAAAATCGGGGTTTCCGCTTTTGAACGATCGACCCGAAGTTATTAGCAGTTCAGTTTGAAGGGTTAGGAGGCAACCAGCGACTAGCAATCGGCATCCGCCAACCCGTACCGAAGGCGCGGTCGGTAATTTTTAGTCCTGGCGGTGCTTGTTTGCGTTTAAATTCAGCACGAGCAATTAATTTCATAACTTTGTTAACAACAGCCGGCTCGTGACCTGCTTTTACGATCTGAGCAGTTGATTGATGGTGATGAATCGCGCGTTCGAGGATGTCATCGAGAATTTCGTAGGGAGGCAAGGAATCTTGGTCAACTTGACCGGGTTTTAATTCTGCGCTAGGAGGTTTAATCAGTACGTTGTTGGGAATGATTTCTCGGTTACGATTGAGCCAGCGACAGATAGAAAAGACGCGGGTTTTGGGAACGTCGGCAATGACGGCTAATCCTCCGTTCATATCGCCATAAAGGGTGCAGTATCCCACTGCCATTTCTGATTTGTTGCCTGTAGATAGGAGAAGGTGACCGAATTTGTTGGAGATTGCCATTAGTAGGTTTCCTCGAATACGAGATTGAGTATTCTCTTCGGCAATACCAAACTCCGTGCCTGCAAATAAAGGTCCTAGAAGTCGATCGTAAGATTTCATGAGATCGCCGATGGGCAATTTTTGACTTTTAATACCGAGATTTTTGACTAATGCTTCTGCATCGGTGATGGAATGTTCCGAACTGTAGGGAGAAGGCATTAGAACTCCGAGAACATTTTCTGCACCTATCGCTTCTGCTGCGATCGCAGCGACTAATGAAGAATCAATGCCACCACTTAAGCCTAGTACAACTTGAGAAAATCCGCATTTTCTGGCGTAGTCTCTTACTCCCAAAACCAATGCCGAAAAAATTTCTTCTTCTTCGGTTGCTGGCAGAGGTGCGATCGCAGTTGGTAATAAATCTTTTGTTTGTTCGTCAAATTCAATAATTTTTAAGTCTGATGCAAACGCTTTAGCACGACAAACGACATTACCTGTGCGATTAAAAGCCACGCTGTTACCATCAAAAATTAGGTCGTCATTTCCTCCTATCTGATTTACGTAAATAATAGGTGTTTGATAGCGACTAGCACTATGACCAAGCATGGCTTCGCGTAATTTTTGCTTGCTTACGGTGTAGGGAGATGCAGATAAATTTACGATGAGATCGACTCCTAATTCGGCTAAATCTTCAAGGGGATTAATTTCATAATTACGTTTTCCCCAAAATTCTTCTTCATTCCATAAGTCCTCGCAGATAGTGACACCAATATGAATTTTAAATTGTGAATCACTCTTAATTGTAAAGGAGTTAGTTTGATACCCTGGTTCAAAATAGCGATCTTCATCGAAAACGTCATAGGTGGGTAAAAGCCTTTTGTAAAAGATTTTTTGAAGTTTTCCTCCCTCTAATAAAGCTGTGCCATTAAAGAGAGGTTTTTGACCTTTAGATGTAGCATAAGGATTGGGTTCTGCTGTCCCTACTAAGACTGCTATTTGAGTGGGTAATTGTTGCGCTAACTCATGCAACTTTTTTGACATTGATTCGACAAATTCTGAGCTGAGGAGCAAATCTCTTGGCGGATAACCGCACAGAGAAAGTTCGGGAGTTAGCATCAGACGAACGCCTTCTTTAGCAGCTTTTCGTGCAGCTTCTAAAATATTTTTAGCGTTGCCAGAAAGGTCGCCTATTGTGGGATTGAGTTGTGCGATCGCAATTTTCATAGTTCTAGTCGCTGTAAAGGAACGTTCTCTTGCAAAATTTGTAATACTCTGTGATGTTCTTTGGGAGTAATTACTGATTTAATTAATTCCCCGTCATCGATGACAATGCATTTATTTTTGAAGGGACGCATTGGATCTAAATGAAACCAATAAGGACTTAAATCCATTCCCCAGATGCGTCCTCCACCTGTTCAAAAATTCATTTTCTCTTCTTTGAATTTCCGAATTTTTTGGTAAGGAATTCGCTTGCTACCCATGGGAAAATAATAACAATGAATTGTGATAGCATCATTATCACAAACTATGTAATTATCTTCATAAAAAATGCTCATATCTTACTCCTTATTCTTGGATAAGCAAATCTTTTTATTATGATTGTATTTTTGCGATCGAGGCGATCGATTTCTCTACGATTTTCTTGTTTTTTTATTTATTAAAAACTTTTATGACTTAAATAAATACTAATGGTTTATCTTTAAATGGTGCAAATGCCTCAGCATCAAAGCGATATAAACTCGCCGGACGACCAGCACCTTTCGATACTTTTACTCCGGTATCGCATAAAAAACCCAACTTCAATAAACGCGATCTAAAATTAGAGTAATCAGAAAAGTTTTCTCCTAAAATTGTACAATAAAGTTGATAGAGATCGTTTAAGGTAAAGACTTCCGGTAACACATCAAAAGCAATAGGACTATACTCTAATTTGTTACGCAAACGCCGATAGCCATACTCAAGAATTTTATTATGATCGAAGGCTAATTTAGGGACTTTTTGAATTGGATACCAAGTAATACTACTAAGATTTTTAGCGATTAAATTTGCATCCTCAAATCGCACTAGAGCAAAATAACTGACAGAAAGATAGCGAACTCCATAACTATCAGGAGATTCTCTTGGATCTCGCCAGGGACCGCCAAAAGTATAAAGTTGTTCTAAATATAGATTTTTGACTTGGATTTTCTCGGCTAAAATTCGGTAGGCAGATTGTTCTAAAGCTTCTCCTTTACGAACTAGCGTTCCTGGCAAACTCCATTGACCGCTAAAAGGTTCATCTTTACGCTTAATTAGCAATACTAAAAGACGATTTAGCTGGGTATCTACAGAAAAAATAACGTTGTCAACGCCAACCTTAAAATTTTCTAATTCGGTCTTATTCACTAATTTTTGTTCATCGGTTTTCATACGTATAATTTTTCTCGTTTAATATATTCCTTAACAGGCTGGGTTACAATATCTTTATCTCTTTTCTCGCGATAGGCTGTGGAAGAAATGGCAGGAGCATCTAAGTCGGCAACGATACACTTTCCTCCTAGACTACGTAAGGCTTCTAAATCTTCTTCTGCAATCGGATATCCCGGACGAGGAATCACTAAAATTTGAACTTGTTTTAATAATTCTTCAAGGCGATACCAGCGACGTATTTGATTGACTAAATCAGAACCAATGACTAAGTGATATTCTGCTTCATTGCCCCACAATTCCTTGGCTTTTTTTACACTAATTAGACTTCTTAGATGGCTTAACTCTTCGTATACTCTAATATTTTTCCGAGGAGTTTTTATTTCTTCAATTAACAACCGCAACATTTCCATACGGTGTTCGAGGGAAGTTTGATGACCTTTAAAAGGATTATCAGATGCCCAAACTGCTACCCAATCGTAATGTTCGGATAACCATTCAAGAATGGCTTGATGTGCAGCTGTTGGGGGGTCAGCACTGGTGCCAAATAGGGCAATTTTTGTCATTTGTCCTTTGTCATTGGTCATTTGCATTATAGTTTCGGTAGGCAAGGTTTAAAATCTCGTTTTTTGAGCAGTTATCAGTGAAGTACTTTATTCACCTTATAATTTTAGTGATTGGCAATCCACGATAAGCGAAGAGATTCTAAAGCATTGGAAATGTTGACGGGAACTGGTATTGGGTCATTAAGTCGGCGGGTTTCAGGAGGAAGGCTAGCAACAGATGCTTGAGTGCGTTTTTGAATGGTTTCTATTGTTTCTGGGGGGTTGACTGGCTTACCTTGTTGCATTACCAGTTCTAATAGTGGCTGTTCGTTGCTGTTGGCGGTTTCTTGAGCTAATCCTAATCTGTCTGATAAGATTTGCGAGTTTTCTTGGCAACGAAAAATTTGTTTGCGTCCTGGATAAGTAGCTTTTTTACTAGATTGCTTCATGGTGGGAATGCCGTCAATTTCTACTATTTTGTAGACTCCATTAACAGGAGAACCCGTTACCAGTTTGGTTCCTAGTCCATAGCCATCGATGCAAGCACCAGCTTCTTTTAGGCGAACGATTTCCCATTCATCTAGATCGCCACTGGCAAAGATGGTAATATCTGGAAGTAGCGATCGCACTTTTTTGGATAATTCAGCTAAATCCCCAGAATCTAGCCGTACTCCCGTCACTTCCATTTTGCCGGCTTTAACCTTTTCCGCTAGACGCTCAGCTGCCGCAATAGTATCGTAGGTATCGATTAACAAAGGTGCAGTCGGAAAATAGCGATGAAAGGCACTAAAAGCATCATCTTCGCTTCCTTCAATCGCTCCAATTGCCATCACAAGAGAATGTGCCATCGTTCCGCTTGGCTTGCGCCCTAATTTCAATGCGGCTAGAACATTAGAAGTGGAGTCCAGTCCCCCTGCTAAAGCTGCTCTAGCTGCCCAAAGCGAACCTTGCGGACTAAAAGCTCTTCTGGTACCAAACTCTAGCAAGATTGCGTCTTTTCCTGCCACATCCCGCATCCGAGCAGCTTTCGTAGCAATCAAAGTTTGGTAGTTTATAGTATTGAGAAGATAGGTTTCTACTAACTGAGCTTGCCATAGAGGAGCTTCCACCCGCAACAATGGTTCGTTAGCAAAAATAGCCGTTCCCTCTGAGACTGCCCAAACATCCCCTGTAAAACGTCCCGATTCTAGCAGCGACCAAAATTTGGCAGGTGCATGGGCAAAAATTCCCGTATTTTGCAAAGCCTCTAGTTGTTGATTAGTGAAATGCAGCTTTTCTAGATAGTCCAAAGCTTGAGCTAATCCCATTGCGATGAGATAGCCAAACTTATCGGGAAAATGGCGAACGAACAGTTCAAAACTAGCGGGTTTGTCTTCTAATCCTTCGCCGACGTAACAAGCTGCCATGGTTAGCTGATACAAATCGGTCAGCAAGCTATAATCCTCAGTACTGAGGATAAGTTGTTGGTCTTCTATCATTGCAGTTGAGAAAAGATTATTTTTTTGCTTTTGTCCAAATTATAGTAAATTTTACCAAAATTGACCAGGGGTTAGGGAGCTGATTTTTTAAAAAACACAAAGGGAACACAGGAAAATGCACGAGTGATATGATGCTGGCTATGCAGCAGATGATGTGGGATTGGATTATATTTTGTCGGCTCGCTTGGAATGTAAAAAGTAAAACAAAGGCGATCGATCGCTCTGTGGCAAGAGAATCGAGATCGCCTACCACACGGTATCTCTATATGACCCTAGAGCAAATGCAGGAAGTACTCAACGAAATGCTTTCTGTGCAGCAAGAGTTGCAAAATTCTCAACTTAAATTTACGGAGTCGCTAACCTACCCTGTCGCGCACCAGGAGAAGAAAATAGCGATCGCGTCGGTAATTTGCGCCAATCTTATTCGACTTTAAAACCCTATCTTAACCACCGATTCGGGAAACTGACGCATCAAGGCAGATAAGATCGGACAAGGGGTTTTATCTTGTAAATTACTGACGCGATCGCCCCGAAAGGTATTCCAGCGAAACGGTGCTTTTGTTTCTGCCGACATCCACAAAAGCCGCTTTGCTCGTGTCATGGCAACGTAAAGCAAGCGAAATTCTTCTGCTTTTTTCAATTTTCCCGCTTCTTCCCAAGCTTCTAGCGGTTGCGGAATGGGAGGCAAACTGTCTGGATCGAGATATTGAGCATGGACTGCCGTGCGAATTTGAGCGCGGGCGACTTCTGCGAGGGTAAAATTGCCTAAAAATTTAGAGGAAGTGGGAACCCAAGGTTTGCCTGGAATTACGTCTTCGTGCAAGAAGGGAATGAAGACATAATCCCAGTCCAATCCCTTCGCTTTGTGCATGGTAATAATAGTTAATTGACCCTGACTGGTATAGCGATCGTCGGTCTCTTCTTCTACCGCTTCAAAGCGTTCGGAACTGACAATTTCATTGAGGGCTGCGATCGCAGTTTTTAGGGAACTATTGCCGACAATTTGTTGGTGTACTCGTTCAGATAATTTTTGTACGGTTGCGAGTTCGGAACCCGTATATTTTAGCGTCATCCCCAGGAAGGGAATGAGCTGATAGTGAGGCAATTCCAGTCTAGCTCGCAGGAGATTGCAACAGTAACGGCGGGCTTGGGCCACCTGCGGTTTCTGGGGCAGATCGAGGGGACTGGGATAGAGAAATTGCTCTGGATAGGTGGCTAAAGCGTTGAGATCTTGGGCGGCAATGAGATCCCGTCGTTCTAGAATTTCTAAAGCTGCTTTGAGATTGTCGGGAGAATGGGGACGGTCGATAAATTGTAGAAGTTTGAGAATTTCTTCAGGAATTTGCGAGAAGCGATCGCTTTCGCCGACTTCGTAAACTTTAATATTATGTTGCCGTAGTGAATCCATCAGTTGCTCTGCCAGAAACCGACCTTGACGATTTTCCCGGACTAAGATAGCCGCATTTCGCTGGGAGTCTTCGGTCAGTAATCTAATGACTCGCTTTTGGATGAGTGTGACTGTTTCATAAATATCTTCAGGAGTATAAATTTCCAATCCCAGACCTTTAGCTTTTGGATTGGCGGATTTTTGCGGGTCGCCAGCGTCGACGGGATAAATTTTTTGCTCGCGGAAGGGGAATTCTATTTTCTGTGCGACGTAGCTATTTTTCGATTCCGAATTCTTTTGATTAATGTATCTTCTGTGCAAAACGTATTCTGAATTTTGCAACTCTTGTTGTTGTGACTGGTTATCCTTGCTTCTCCAGGTGTTATTGACCCACTCCAGGACAAAATTCGCTGCGTCGATGATGCGCTGATTGCTGCGACCTGCTCGATCCATCGTAGCGAGGTTTCCTTGCATTTGACAGGTGGTACAAAACCAGTTGAAGTAGAGGGGATCGGCGGGTGTGAAGGTAGAGTTAATTGCTTGGTTGGGATCGCCAACGCGAACTAAATTCGGTGGTGTATTGGGATTGCTAGGATCGGCGGCAAGAATTGAAATGAGTTTTTCTTGCAAGGGGCTGGAATCTTGAGCTTCATCTTCAAAAACGGCAAAGACTTGATTTTGCCAAATCTGGCGAATGGATTCGTTTTCTAGAACTCTCAAGGCGGCGAGGATCATGTCATCGTAATCGATTAAATCGCGCGATCGCATCAATCGCTCGTATTGTTGATATAATCCCGCCGCGATCGCTAAAATTTGATAGTCATCGTTGGTCTGTTGGCTAATTTCTGCCAAGGCTTCTGGCGACAAACCGGAACTTTTTGCTTCTCGAATGACAGTGTGAGCGAGATTTGGCAAGACTTCGGTACGCAAGACCGAGTGACGGCGCAATCTTTCGGCTTCTTCGCCATCAAACTGCACTCCTTCGAGTAAGATTTGATATCTTCTCGGTGCGGTATTCATCCATTGTTCTACACAAGCTCTGACGATGCGATGTGTAGAATTAGGGGTAATGAGAGTAGCAGTGTCGAGATTCAGCCCCGATAATTCTGGATGGCGATTGGCAATGTTGAGTGCTAACCCGTGCAGCGTTTGGACGCTAAAACCAGTCTGAGGGAGTTGGAGTTCTTTGAGCTGTTGTTTGATTTTATCTTTAATACTTGCCGCCGCCGAACGGGTGTAGGTAACGATGACCAGTTGTTTTCTGGCGTGGAGTTGATAGCGGGCGATCGCAATTGCCGCTGCCACCGACAAACTATGAGATTTTCCCGCGCCGGGAACCGCAGAAATCGCCATCTGTCCGCCTTTCCAGTCGGCTAAATCCCGCTGTCCCGGACGCAAACTTTTACGAAGTTGCTCTAATTTTTCCTCTAAGTCAGTCCGAACTAATGTTTCTGTCCAAGAGGATAGGGTTGTTATTCTATTTGTAGCGCTGTCATTGGAATCAAATGGCATTATTGCAGTA
This sequence comes from Hydrococcus rivularis NIES-593, assembly GCF_001904635.1. Taxonomy (GTDB): domain Bacteria; phylum Cyanobacteriota; class Cyanobacteriia; order Cyanobacteriales; family Microcystaceae; genus Hydrococcus; species Hydrococcus rivularis. The sequence goes on along the minus strand of NZ_MRCB01000022.1, from coordinate 67,269 downwards.
ATCAGTAATCAGTAATCAGTAATCAGTTGTCAGTTAGTAGTTAGTAGTTAGTTGCCTCCCCCAAATCTCCCCGTCTCCCTTGCTTCCCTTTTTTCTTCTATCTTTCCCATGCTTTTCGCTCTTAATAGAATAGATTATTTAATTTTCACTAGCTCCAAAGCAAGTCATTATGGAAAATTTACACAAAAAAGGGTTGCGTTTAGAGTATTTTACTGTTGCCTATAACGTATTTGAAGCAGTTCTTTCGATTGGTTTTGGCAGTCTTAGCAACAGCGTCGCCCTGGTGGGTTTTGGCTTAGATAGTATCGTGGAATCTCTTTCTGGACTTATTTTAATCTGGCGCTTGAGAAAACATCGTAACTTGTCTGAAGAAGAAGAGAAAGCGATCGAGCAACGGGCAATGAAACTGGTTGCTGCGACTTTTTTTATTCTTGGAGTATATATTTTGTTGGAATCCGTTCAGAAACTTCTGACTCAAGAAATTCCTCAGCCTTCGTTAGCAGGAATTCTCATCGCGATCGCATCGCTCATTACTATGCCCATACTCGCATGGCAAAAGTATCGCATAGGGCAAAGTCTCGGCAGTCGAGCATTGATTGCCGATTCTAAAGAGACTCTCGTGTGTGGGTGGCTATCTGCTACTTTGTTATTAGGATTGGGATTGAATTATACGTTCGGTTTTTGGCAAGCCGATCCCATGGCTGGAACTGCGATCGCGCTGTTCGTTTTCAAAGAAGGTTGGGAAACCTGGAAAGAAAGTCAAGAAAAAGATTAAAGAGACAAACAGTGCGAGCATCTTGCTCGCTCACGCTCAGACGCGAGCAAGATGCTCGCACTACAATCTATCTTAATAAATCATCTTTTTATATCTAATCCGTTTGATAGCCCACAATATCGGTAGGGGCAGGTTTAGCTAAGATTTTTAGTCAAATTAATAACTTAAAAACAAAACCTGCCCCTACAAGCAATATGGTTATTTAACCGGATTTGATATTAATTAATTGCGATCGCGCTGAGAAAACCTACTTACAGGGAATCTGTCTTTTTCTCAAGAAAGTAGCGATCGCTTTCAAATCGAACCCAAAATCATGCCCGACAACAAAATAAATCCCAGCCATACATTCTGACGGAAAATTTCTCCGTAAATCGAATTGGGGATTTCTGGCGTACTCAAACGAATGTACTGCCCAACCCAGCCAATCACTGCTATTGCCCAAGCAATCCAAAAACTCCAATGGAGTCCCATAACCAGGCTCAGATAAGCCAGAGAACCGGCTGTGAGGGCAAAAAAGACTCCTACTGCATCCGCCGCATACTTGCCGAAAAAGAGAGCGCTAGAGTTTACGCCAACTCTGCGATCGTCTTCGCGATCTGGCATAGCATACACGGTATCAAATCCCAGCGTCCAAAATATCGTTGCTCCCCAAAGCACCCAGGTTGCACTGTCCAGCTTCGCCGTTACCGCACTCCAACTAATTAAAACTGCAAATCCCCAGGCGATGGAAAGAACCAATTGGGGAATGGGAAAGACTCGCTTTGCTAGCGGATAGCAAATGATGACGGGGACGGCAGCAACGCACAGCCAAAAACTGAGAGAATTGAGATAGAAAGCTAGAACAGCAGCACAGGCAAAAGCAATTAAGGCAATAACGATACCTACTCGAACTGACAGGACGCGAGAAGCGAGAGGTCGATCGCGAGTTCTTTCGACTTCGGGATCGATATTGCGATCCCACAAATCGTTAACAACGCAACCTGCCGCGCTGGTGGCTAAACTGCCTAAGATAATGACAACCACTAAGGGAAATGGAGGAGTGCCATGGGCTGCCAAAAATACTGCCCACAGCGCAGGAATAATCAAAATGAGCCGCCCTTCTGGCTTGTTCCAGCGCAGCAGTCGAAATATCGTTAACCAAACTGGTTCTGGCAGTTGTTGAGATTGAGTCATTGGACGAAAGGATTTTGGATTTTAAATGATAGACAGAAGTATTAATTAAGTTCTTTTAAGTTATATCTTGATTCTTAGCACGGTTAAGGGAAACTCTAGGGTTAGATATAGGGCAAAACCCATGGTTGATTCTGTTGATAAGGTTAAAACAAATAGGACGGATCTGGCTACTCCGAGTAAGACAGAGCCGACTATTCTTGCTGCGATCGATATCGGAACCAATTCTATTCATATGGTAGTGGTGCAGATCGATCCGATATTAGCTGCATTTACGATTATTGCTAAAGAAAAAGATACGGTACGCTTGGGCGATCGCGATGCGAAAACGGGCAACCTCACTCCAGAAGCGATGCAAAGAGCGATCGCGGCGCTGCAACGCTGCAAAGATCTAGCCATTAGCAAAAACGCCGCTCATATCGTGGCAGTGGCTACCAGCGCCACCAGAGAAGCTCCCAACGGATTAGAATTTTTACAACGGGTTGAGTCTGAAGTCGGCATTTTCGTCAATCTCATTTCTGGACAAGAGGAAGCGCGACGCATCTATCTGGGTGTCTTGTCGGGGATGGATTTTCAAAACCAGCCACACGTCATTATCGATATTGGTGGCGGTTCGACGGAACTAATCCTGGCTGATAGTCAAGAACCTCGTTTCTTGAGTAGTACTAAAGTCGGAGCCGTTCGTCTAACACGGGAATTCATCACAACCGATCCCATTAGCGAGGCAGAGTTTGCCTATTTGCAAGCTTACGTGCGGGGAATGTTGGAGCGAGCAACGGACGAGTTGCGTTTTTACATCAAACCGGGCGAACAGTTGCGTATGGTAGGTACCTCAGGGACGATAGAGACGCTCGCGATTATTCACGCGCTAGAAAAGCAAGGGGAAGTTCCCAATCCCCTCAATGGCTATCAAATAAGCCGCAAAGACATTAGAGAGATGATCAAGCGTTTTGCGGCGATGAACTGCGAGCAACGCTCCGCTATTGCTGGTATGTCGGAAAAACGGGCAGAAATCATTCTAGCAGGCGCGATCGTTTTGCAGGAAGCCATGAGCCTGCTGAATCTGGAGACGATTGTTATTTGCGAGCGATCGCTCAGAGAAGGCGTAATTGTAGACTGGATGCTAACCCACGGCTTAATCGATAGTCGGATGCGCTATCAGAGCGAAATACGCGAGCGCAGCGTCATTAAAATCGCTCACAAATATCAGGTCAATTTAGAGCACTGCGAGCGAGTTGCCAATTTTGCCCTCAGTTTATTCGATCGATTGCAAGGATATCTTCATTTTTGGGGCAGCGAAGAAAGGGAATTACTCTGGGCAGCTGCAATTTTACACAATTGCGGCTTATATATTAGCCATTCAGCCCATCACAAACATTCTTATTATCTAATTCGCAATGCAGAATTGTTGGGGTTTACTGAAATAGAACTGGAACTCATCGCGAATATAGCTCGCTATCATCGTAAGAGTAAGCCTAGGAAAAAACACGAACCTTACAGCAAATTGCCCGATAACTATCGCAAAGCTATCAAACAGCTCAGCGCTATCTTACGCATTGCAGTTGCTTTGGATCGCAGGCAAATTGGAGCGATCGAAAAATTCGAGTGCAAGTATGACTCAGAGTATAAAACCCTACATCTACATCTTTTTACCTCAAATCCCGATGATGATTGTGCTTTGGAATTGTGGAATTTAGATTACGAAAAGGGCGTATTTGAAGAAGAATATGGAGTAAGGCTAGTTGCAACTTTAGCCGTAAGTCGTGCAGCAGTAAGCTAGTTTTGGGACTAGATAAACTCCGCGATCGCAGAGTTTTAATCCTTCCTAGTGCCAAATTCTGCCATTTTCTTTACCATTCTTTGATTTCTTTAGAAAATATTAATAATGTATCTAATAAAACTTTACAATCGGGGAATAGTTTACTAGGATAAACCTGCTGTTAACAGTCAGGAGTCTAGTTAATGTTATCTCTGGGACTAGAAGACAAAGTAATTTTTGTCACTGGCGGCAATCGAGGCATTGGCGCTACAGTAGTAAGTTTGCTTCAGCAGTTAGGAGCCAAGGTAGCTTACACTTATCGCTCTAGCAACCATTATTACGATGGGGATCTTCCCAATGGCGCCCTTCCGATAGAAGCAGATGTTACCGATGCAGCAGCATTAGAGGCAGCCGCTCGACAGGTAGAAGAGAAACTCGGGCCTGTTTATGGCGTAGTCGCCAACGCGGGAATTACCAAAGATAATTTCTATCCCAAATTAACCCATGACGATTGGGATGCAGTGATCGACGTTAACTTGAAGGGAGTCAACCACACAATTAAGCCCTTTATTTCAGGAATGTACGAGCGGGGAGAAGGATCGCTCGTCTGCGTCAGCTCGATTTCAGGAGAAAGGGGCAATGTCGGTCAAACCAACTATGCTGCGACAAAAGCGGCAGTAATCGGTTTTGTCAAGTCCCTAGCCAGAGAAGCAGCTCGCTATGGGGTACGGGCTAACGTAGTGTCTCCTGGATTCATCGAGACAGACATGACTAAGGGACTTCCAGATAAAGTCAAAGACAAAATTACTGCCGAGATTCCTTTCCGTCGTTTCGGTAAACCAGAGGATGTCGCTTGGGCAGTAGCATTCCTTCTCTCGCCGATAGCTAGCAACTATGTTACTGGAGAAGTACTGCGAGTTAATGGTGCCCACCACACCTAAAACAGCTAGTAGGGTGGAAAAGGACTGTCTTCCTTGCGATCGCACCCTTTCGATCCGATTAAGCCTGACTCCAATGTGAAAAAAGATTGCGACAGATAGAAAATTGCCTCCTAGCCGAGTAGTACTTTCCAATCCAAAATCTAAAATCCGCCGTTCTCCTTGAAGGGGTTCAAGGAGCGTGCGGCGGCTTCGCCAAAATCCAAAATGGTATTACTTTCCCAAGCTGCTGTAAAGAAATCTTCCTCGCACGAAAGTGCATAGCGATAGGTTTCTCGCACTAGATCGGTTGCAGTTGCATAGCGATCGCATAAACTCTCCAATAGCTGTGCTAGTTTTTCAAATTCTGGAGAGCTATAAGCTAAAATCCAATTGGCATACTGATGGTCGGGAATACCATTTTGAGCGAGTTGTTGCCCTAAAAACGCATAAAGGCGCATGCAAGGACTCATCGCGACTGCCGTTACTCCAACATCGCTGCCCCAAGCCGTTGCCAGTAGAAAATCTGTGTAGCGACGAGTGGCAGGAGCTGGCTTAACTTCTCGTAAGTTAACCCCCCACTGATTTGCATAGCCTTCATGCAAGCGCAATTCTTCTAAAACCCCTTCCGCCAGTCGATGAAAGGTACAAAATCCCTCCCAATCATAAGCTTTTGCCGCAGCAATACTATATGCACGAGCAAAAGCTTCTAAGAAAAAGGCATCTTGACCCACATAAAACGCAAATTTTTTTCGCTCTAGAGTTCCTGTCGCAATTCCTCGGACGAAAGGGTTTCTAAGACAAGCTTGTGCCAATTCTTGATGGCTTTGCCATAATTCTTTACTCAGCATAGTAATTACTACAATTAAAAAGCTACGAGAAATTGCAAAAGTAGAGAGGCAGCTCCTTGTAGAAACCTCATGAATCCTGATGTTTCTTCTGGCTCTTGATTCGACTGGCGAATGGCTTCCATGGTTACCAAAAAATTCTGGGAAGCATCAAAGCCAGGTTTATTTTGTTGCTTTTGGAAGAGCTGAGAAGCCATTTCAGCATCTTTTTTGGCTTGTCCTTGTTTGCCCAAACGGTAATTAGCAATACCGCGAGCCAAGTAGGCGGGTGCAAATTGGGGATCGAGGGATAAGGATCGATTGTAATGTTCGATCGCGGCGGCGTGGTTTCCTTTTTTACTCTCAACCAAGCCCCAGCCGTAAAATTGCTGTGGAGATCCGGCATAGGTAGGAATTCCATAAGCTCCTTGAACGTAAGCGGTATCGAGTTTTGTACCGATTAAATTGGCATTGGTGAGATAGGCACTTCTGAGATCGGTGCCATCTAAAATTGCTCCAGCTAAATTAGCACCAACTAGGTTGGCACCATACAAAGAAGCTCCTGCGAGATTTGCCCCGCTAAGATCCGCTCCAGTGAGATTGGCTTGACTCAGGTTTGCCCCACTCAAGTTAGCTCCCCGCAGGTTGACGCCAGCAAGGTTGGACATGACTAAACCGGCCCCACTTAGCTCGCACTGACTGCATTCTCTCGTAGATAGCAACTGACGGATATGTTCTAGATTTTCTGCGCGAACGGGAATTGATAGCCCGATCGCAGATAAAATTGTCGCGATGGCAAGGAGATTGAATTTCATATAGCTTCCTCAATGGTTTCCGTTAAATTTAGGCTAGCGATCGTTACTAGGTATGAAAATTTAATTATCAGATATTTTAGAGTCACAAAAGCGAATCTGGGTTTCTTAGCTTGAGTCGATAGTTGACCGAGTGCGATCCGGTCTAAAATTGAAATATTACTTAACAATTGAGAAAAAAAGCCATGGCAGCCAAAGTCGAAATTTACACCTGGAGTTCTTGTCCTTTCTGCATTCGTGCCAAAGCTTTGTTGGGTAAGAAAGGCGTCGAGTTTACCGAATACGTTATTGATGGCGATGAGGAAGCTAGAGCCTTAATGGCAAAGCGAGCCAACGGACGCAGAAGTCTACCCCAAATCTTTATCGACAATCGTCATGTCGGCGGGTGCGACGATTTATATGCCCTAGAATCGCAAGGTCAACTCGATCCCCTTCTGCAAGGCAACGCTGCATAGCTTGAAAAGCAAGAGACGGGAGTGTGGGGATATAGGAGGCAAGGGAGACAAGGGGACAAGGGGACGGGGGGGGGAGAAGACTGGGAGACAATTAACGACTAACCACTAACCACTAACTAATCCCCAATGACAAATGACCAATCTAAAATCCAAAATCAAAAATGAAACTAGCATTTATTATCGATCCCATATCTAGACTCGATCCGGGACACGATACTAGCGTGGCACTCATGGAGGCAGCACAAACTCTCGGACACGAAGTTTGGATTACTCAGGCACATCAGTTGAGCGTTATCGGGGGCACGGCCTGGGCAAGGCTGCAAAAAGTTCGGTTGACTCCAGTAAAACTGGTGGACGGACGTTGGGTTAGCGATTCCAATTGGTATCAACTTTCGGATGAGGTGTTGACTTGTCTCGAAGATATGGACGCGGTTTTCATGCGCACCGATCCTCCCGTCACCATGCGCTATCTCTATGCAACGTACATTTTGGAGTTAATTAATCCGGCCAAAACCTTGGTAATTAATTCGCCGCAAGGGTTAAGAGAAGCGAATGAAAAAATGTACACCTTGCAATTTCATCAAGTGATGCCGGAAACGATCGTCAGTCAGGATAAATCGATTATTCGGCAATTTGTAGAGGAGAAAAAATTCGCCGTCCTTAAGCCATTAGGTGGAAAAGCGGGCGAAGGGATCTTATTTTTAGATCCGAGCGATCGCAATTTTAACTCCATCATCGAAGTTAGCACCCAACACGGACGCGAACCCGTCATGATCCAACAATATCTCCCAGAAGCCAAAGATGGAGATAAGCGCATTATCCTGCTCGATGGCGAACCCATTGGGGCAGTCAATCGAGTTCCTACGGGTAGCGAGTTTCGCGGCAATATGGCAGTTGGGGGAAGAGTAGAAAAAACAGACATCACGGAAAGAGAACGGGAAATCTGTGCCGCCGTTGGATCTAAGTTGCGAGATAATGGCTTATATTTTGTTGGATTGGATGTCATTGGCGGCTATTTGACTGAGGTAAATGTGACCAGCCCCACGGGAATTCGAGAGATCGATCGCCTCAACAATACTAATCTGGGCAAACAAGTCATTCAATGGTTAGAGAAGGCAATTCCCAGTCCGTAAGCTCGATTGCGATCTTATAGAAAGTTAGATAGAGATATTTTTCAAATATTGACGAATAGCCGTGGGACAATTCCTTTTAATCCATCGTCGATCGAGTTTTGAAGACTCGAATAATGTTAAATCCGTTTAATTGACCATAATACGTAGTGCGCTCATCGTAGCGTGCGCGTAAGCGCATACGTCTCGCTCGCTTTTCATCCCCGCTCAAACGCGAGCTAGAAGCTCGCACTACCGGTTATTGTATTTGTTCGATCGGATTGGATATAAGTATATCGAGGAGTAGTTTACTAGTGTAACTCTCCCAATAAAGGGGCAGCTTTTAGTAACTTTTGGGTGTAGGGATGCTGGGGATTGGTAAAAATCTCTTCTGTCTCGCCGAGTTCGACAATCTTACCTGCATTCATTACGGCAATGCGATCGCAGAGAAATCTCGCCACCCAAAGGTCGTGAGTAATGAAGAGATAAGTCAGATTAAATTCTCTCTTTAACTCTAACATCAAATCTAAAACTTGCGTCTGGACACTAGCATCTAACATGCTGACAGGTTCGTCGCAGATGAGTAACTGAGGATGAGTAATTAACGCGCGGGCGATCGCAACTCTTTGTTGTTGTCCCCCAGATAAATCGCTAGGATAGCGATAATAATAATCTTCCACAGGCGTTAATCCCACCCGTTTGAGCATTCTTTCTACTCGCTCTTTGGCTTGTGCGGGAGTTGCCAACTGATGGATAAATAAGGGATCGGCAATACTTTCTCCTATCGTCATTAAAGGATTGAGACAAGCATGGGGATCTTGAAACACCATTTGTATGTGACGGCGTTTTTGGCGCATTTGTTGGGGGGAAAGTCGGGTTAAATCTTCTCCCAGAAACTCCACCGCTCCAGAAGTGGGACGAATTAACTGTAAAATCGTTCGAGACAGGGTACTCTTGCCACACCCGGATTCTCCTACCAATCCCAAGATCTCTCCTGGATATAGCTCAAAATTCACTTCATCAACGGCTTTGATAACCCTTTTTTCTTTTGAAAGCCATTGCTCTAAAAGATTTCCTTCTAAGGTATAGTATTGCTTTAAATCTTTAACTTTTAATAGCGGTGTCGGTTGTTGGTGACTTTTGTGAGTTGATAACTCCCGAACGAGCATACTGTTATTCGTTTCTACAACTGAATCCTCCTCTAAATGAATATGCAAGGCGGCTTTTAGGAGAGACTGGGTATATTGATGCTGGGGATGATGGAAAATTGATTTTACCGAACCCGTTTCGACAATTTTGCCCTCGTACATCACGGCAATGCGATCGCAGTATTCCCCTACCATGGCTAAATCGTGAGAAATTAATAAAAGTGCCATTTCATGCTCGTTGCACAAGCGGGTGAGTTCCTGCAAGATCTCAGAGGCAACGGTAACATCTAAGCTAGTGGTGGGTTCGTCTGCCACGATCGCTTTAGGATTGAGGAGTAAGGCAAGCGCGATCGCGACTCTTTGCCGCATTCCGCCGCTAAACTCGTGGGGATACTGTCCCCAGCGATTGGCAGGGATTTTTACCTTTTCTAGGGTGGCAAGTGCCTTTTCCTTTGCTTGGCGGCGCGATAATTGAGGTTGATGCGCTCTGAGGGTTTCGATACAATGCTCTCCAATGGTCATCAGGGGATCGAGGCGCGTCATCGGATCTTGAAAGACTAAGGCAACTACCTCTCCCCGAAATTGTCGCAATTGCACGGAATTAAGACCGAAGACTGGCTTTCCTCTATACTTAATCTGTCCTTCGATGCGAGATGAAGGAGGCAACAAGCGCATTACCGCGCGTCCTATCGTCGATTTTCCGCATCCCGATTCTCCGATTAATCCGAGTTTTTCGCCTTTGTTGAGAGTAAATGAGACATCATCAACTGCCCAATCAATTTTTTCTGTAGCGCGATGGCTGGGATAGGCAACCCGCAAATTTTCTATGCAAAATAAGGGTTCGGTCATCATTTCTCAGTGATTCGCCCGATCTTCATGATGTATTATCTTAGGACTTTTGCGAGAATAAAAGGAGTTCCCTTTGCCAACCGAGGCTCAAACGCTCAAGGCTGTAATCTTACGTCAATGGCTTTTCAACAGAAAAAATCTCTCGATTGATTGTTCAATCGGATTGTTTGTTAACAAAGTTCCCTTGTAGCTTCTCTTAAAACTCTTTGTAAAAATTTTTACTCATTCGCTCTCAAATGTCAGGATAGCTTGACAAAAACCGATCGAATTATCGACGCGATCGCGGATCGCCGCTAATCGTTGCTCTGAGGTGGCTGCTTGTTTGGATGACCTCAAAAAGAGAATATCCGTTCCCAACAGCCGCAATGCCCGATGCATCTCCGTTTGCACCGACTGAAAGCGCGATGCGATCGCTCCCTCCAGTTCGTCGCTTTCCAAGGGCATAACGTCTTCTTGGAAGACTTGTTGAATTTGCTGAAACTTTTCCTGTATAACAGTTACCCTGGAATTAGGGGAATCGATCTGCTCGCGCAACCCTCTTAAGAGAGTTAACAATTTTTGATAGGCATTTTGGTGTAATGTTGGTAACATACGGCACCAGATTGCGCTAGAATCTGTTAAATAATATTAATTTTTTGGGGGAGACTGGCATCAAGTCAAGTTTTTACCCAGTGGAATCGTTAAAAGAAGGTTTTAATTTTCATACCTAATACTGGTTCTGGTGCTAAAGAATAGGAATGCGCGCCAGCAGCGTTGGGATTCAACTAACTATAGTAGTAGGTTTTATCAAAAGCAGTTTGTTAACTCTCTGCCTTATGATTATCTTTCTCAAGACCTCCTTCTCTTCTACTTTTTACTCGTCCGAGCACGCCTTCTATGAACGCAACTACCATTACTCTCCCCAATACTGTCAATGCCGCTGAAGCTTCTCAATCCTTAGAGCTTCCCGATTGGCTGCAAGAATGTTTGATTGCCTATAAATCCGATCCCAAAGGCGATCGCGCTGAAGAACTGAGCCTTATTTGTCGCGCCTTTAACTTTGCCTATGAGCTTCACGAAGGGCAATACCGCAAATCGGGAGAACCTTACATCGCCCATCCCATCGCTGTAGCGAGTTTGCTGCGGGACTTGGGGGGAGATAAAGCGATGATTGCAGCAGGATTTCTTCACGATGTCGTCGAAGACACGGACGTGACGCTAGAAGAGATCGAGGAAAGGTTTGGGGCGGAGGTACGCCAGCTAGTAGAAGGGGTCACTAAATTATCGAAATTTAATTTTTCTAGCAAAACCGAACGTCAAGCGGAAAACTTTCGCCGCATGTTCCTGGCGATGGCAAAAGATATTCGTGTCATCATCGTCAAACTAGCGGATCGCCTGCACAACATGCGTACCCTAGAGCATCTCAAACCCGAAAAACAGCGCAGCATTGCTTTAGAGACGCGAGAAATCTTTGCGCCGTTAGCCAACCGTTTGGGGATCGGGCGTTTAAAGTGGGAATTAGAAGATTTAGCCTTTAAGTATTTAGAACCAGAAGCCTATCGGGCAGTTCAATCTCTAGTGGCAGAAAAACGAACCGATCGCGAGGCGAGACTAGAGAAAGTTTCCACAATGCTACGAGAGCGCTTGACCAGTTTGGGAATTAACGTTCGGGAAATCAAAGGGCGACCCAAACATCTCTATGGAATTTACCAGAAGATGCAACGCCAGCAGAAAGAATTCCACGAAATTTATGATATCGCCGCGCTGAGAATTATCGTAGATACCAAAGACGAATGCTATCGCGCTCTTGCAGTCGTTCACGATGCGTTTAGACCAATACCGGGTCGCTTCAAAGATTACATCGGACTGCCAAAACCCAACCGCTATCAATCGCTGCATACGACAGTTGTCGGGTTAAACGGTCGTCCCATGGAAGTGCAGATTCGGACGCTGGAAATGCACCACATTGCCGAATATGGGATTGCAGCCCACTGGAAATATAAGGAAACTGGAGGTTCCAGCCATGCCCAGCTATCGCAGGAAGACGAGAAATTTACTTGGTTGCGCCAGCTACTGGAGTGGCAAAACGACCTCAAAGACGCTCAGGAATACGTGGACAATCTCAAAGATAATTTATTTGAAGATGACGTCTACGTTTTTACTCCCAAAGGAGATGTGGTTGCCCTAGCGCAAGGAGCAACGCCAGTCGATTTTGCCTATCATATTCACACTGAAATCGGACATCACATGAAAGGGGCGCGGATTAACGGGCGATGGTCGGTATTGGATACGCCCCTGCAAAATGGCGACATAGTAGAAATTATTACTCAGAAAAACGCTCATCCCAGTTTAGACTGGCTTAACTTCGTCGTTACGCCAAGCGCCCGCAATCGCATTCGCCAATGGTACAAGCGATCGCGCCGAGAAGAAAACGTCGCACGCGGGCGAGAATTATTAGAAAAAGAACTGGGCAAAAGCGGTTTAGAAGCCTTGCTCAAATCGGAACCGATGCAAATAGTCGCCGAACGATGTAACTATCAAACCGTCGAAGACTTGTTGGCAGCGCTCGGTTACGGGGAACTCACCTCGAATCAAGTAGTCAACCGATTGCGAGAAATTACCATCAAAGCGCAACAAGCTGAGATGGAGACGGATGAAGCAGACGTACTAACCGAGCTACCCCCACCAACGCCAGCTCGTCATGTGACCAGCACCACGAGCAGTAAATCTCCGATCGCTGGCGTTGAAGGACTACTGTATCATCTCGCTAAATGTTGCCATCCCGTTCCCGGCGAAGCGATTGTCGGCGTTGTCGGCCGCGGTTCCAGAGGCATTGCCATTCATCGTCAGGGTTGCGTCAATGCAGAGAACGCGCCAGTAGAGAGGTTAATTCCCGTCAAGTGGAATCCAATCGACAGCAACGGACGACCTCAAACTTATCCGGTTGATATTCAAATTGAAGCGATCGACCGAGTGGGAGTCTTAAAAGATATCCTGTCTCGCTTGAGCGATCAAAATATCAACGTTCGCAATGCTGGCGTAAAAACCAGTAGTGGCAAACCAGCGTTGATTTCTTTAAGTATTGACATTCAGGATCGCCAACAGCTCGATCGCACCTTCGATCGCATTAAAAATATGAGCGACGTTATCGATATCCGTCGAGTCGGTCAAGTAGCTCCCGATCTAGTCAAATAAAGCAATCAAAAATAAACACTCGCCCGTTCTTTAAAAGCGAGTGCTATGCCTTTAGAACCTAGGGAGAATTGGCGATTGTCGCAATACCTGTCCCAATTCTCGTTTAATAGGCATCTTGTAATTCATAGAAATCTGGCGAGACATAATCCTTGCGCAGAGGCCAGCCCACCCAATCTTCTGGCATCAAAATTCGCTTGAGATTCGGGTGTCCCTCATAGACAATGCCATACATATCGTAGCTTTCGCGTTCTTGCCAGTCGGCCCCTTTCCAAATCCAGTATACCGAAGGCACCCTAGGATTATCTCGCGGCAGAAAAACTTTTAGTCGAACTTCTTCAGGGCGATCGGCATCGTCGCTGACTTTGATAAGATGATAAAAACTAACTAACTCTTTTCCGGGACCGAGATCGTAAGCGCCTTGGCACTGGAGATAGTTAAATCCGTAGGCATAGAGCGCAGTAGCAATAGGAATGAGAAACTCTGGCTCTACCTTGATTAGCTCGACTCCTAAATGGTCTGCCTCAAGCGCTGTATTCTCGAAGCCATTTTCCGTCAGCCAGCTAGAGATCTTACCCGCTTGGACGATTGCAGAAGCTTCTGGCGCTTCTCCTGCCGGCTTATCTGAGTGAGTTTCTTCAGCCACGGTTAACTTCCTCCTTTTGTTTCTGTGACGCTGCTAGAGCAGGTGGAACTGGCATTCCCATCGCTTCGGTCAACTCCAGCGGCGGCACTTCGCGAGTTTCACTCCGGAGATATTTACCTGTCAGAATTGGCTCTACTACCTTCATACTGTGAGTAGTGCTGTAGTAGCGATGGGTTTGCTGCGTTAGCGCTGCTCTATCTTGAATCGAATCATTAGCAATTTTTTTGCGCAGCTTGATAATCGCATCGATAATTGCCTCCGGACGAGGCGGACAGCCAGGAATATAAACATCAACCGGAATCAGTTTATCGACTCCTCTGACTGCCGTCGTCGAGTCAACGCTAAACATTCCACCCGTGATGGTGCAAGCTCCCATGGCGATGACATATTTCGGTTCTGGCATCTCTTCGTAAAGGCGAACCAGCGCTGGTGCCATTTTCATGGTAATCGTGCCTGCGGTGATAATTAAATCTGCTTGCCTGGGACTAGAACGGGGAACTAAACCAAAGCGGTCAAAATCAAACCGTGCGCCAATCAAGGCAGCAAATTCAATAAAACAACAGGCGGTTCCGTACAGTAAGGGCCAGAGGCTGGACAGTCGCGCCCAGTTGTAAAGGTCGTCTACCGTGGTTAAAATGACGTTTTCCGACAGATCTTGCGTGACCTGAGTGCGATTAATTGGATTGAGGATTTTTTCTTTTTGCTGCTGCTCTAGGGCAGCTTCGTTGGTAGTTAAATTAGGACTCATAGTTTTCGATCGCTGTATCTAATGAGTGCTGGTAACGATTTCAGGATTCAGTTAACGGAAACGGGGAGTTAACCGATTACCGAACGCCGAACTCCGGCTAAGACCATTCTAGAGCGCCTTTTCTCCAAGCATAGACAAGAGCAACGACCAGAATGGCAATAAAAATGAGCGCTTCGACGAAAGCGAGCAGTCCGAGACGGTTAAAGGCAACTGCCCAAGGATATAAAAACACGGTTTCTACGTCAAAGACGACGAAAACCAGAGCAAACATGTAATAGCGAATATTGAACTGAATCCAAGCTCCTCCGATGGGTTCCATTCCAGATTCGTAGGTAGTACGTCGTTCCGGACCGCCACCGCTAGGTCGTAACAGTTTTGACGCTGTTAGAGCCAGGATAGGAACTAGGCTGCAAGCTAGTAGAAAACCCAGTAAATATTCATACCCAGAAAGGACAAACACTGCGACCTTGATACTCCTCTTAACAAATAACCCTCAGCCGAGAAGACCTGCGTTATTTTTGTTACAGTTACCTATTATAAAGGTTTCGTTAAAGTTTCTTCTCTCAGAGGGTCGATCGAAGAAGTTATTGGCAATATAAAACTGTCTAATCTTCTGGTAACGATCCTTGCAATTGGAAGCTTGAAGGAGTTGGAAAAGCTTTCGACGATGGCTCGAAAAAAAGCTTAAAAGAGGCAGGGGATTGAAAAATATTTTTAGACATGAGTTCTAAATAGGGCAGTGGCGCTTTGGCATCATTACTGCTGACTGTGGTACTGTGAGGTTTGAAGCGTTGGGGCGGTTGGGTTAAGCTTTCCAGTTCTTGTTTGACGATTCCTAGCGCTTGTGCCGTTTGAATCTGCCGTTCTAAATTCTGGGTTGAAGAGACTAGATTGCCCAGTCCGTTAACCAAGTTGCGCAGATTATCTCGGAATGCCGGATCGCCAGTGAGATCGTCTAGGTCTGAAGTAATTTTCTGGGCATTTTCAAAGGTAGCTCTAGCCGAGTCCAAGATGCGCTGCAATGTTAAGGCATTAGCAGGATCGTTGAGCGTCCCAGAAAGTTCTCGCAGATTGGTTGATGTTGCGGCTGCATTAGCTACTAACGTTTCCAAGTTCTGCGCGATTTTTTGAGTGTCAGAGGTAGCCAGTCCCGTATTTACCTGTTCTACCAACTTTTGTAACTCTTGACTGGTGCGATCGATGTTATTGAGGGTTGCGCTTAGATTGGTTCGATTCTCTCTAATCAAACCGTTTAAACTGTTTGCCAGTTCGGAAGTGTTATTGAGCGTCCTCTGTAAAGTGCTGCGATTTTCTGCGAGTAAACTATTGGCGTTGTCGATAAACTGAGTTGTTTCATTGGCTGTTTTCGTCAGCGCCTCAGTTGTATCGGAAACGCCTTGAATTTCTCTGTTAACCGTCACAGACAAACGGGCTAAGATATCGCTCAGTTTGGCAATACGTTCGGCAGCCACAGAAGCGCTTTGGGCAGCACCAGTAATACTGTTAAAGAACTTGGGATCGGTATAAAGTTCGCTCAGACGCGCAAGATTTTCAAAAAGCTGAACGCCGGGATCGCCCTTGAGGCGATCGCCTTCACAAATAATCGCTTGGGAATTACAATCGGGACTGAGCGGATTGAAAGCCTGAGTATCCGAGGGAAGCGCTCCCAGAGGGGTGATGTCTACCGAGGCTTCGCCGATCAATCCGTAGCGATTGGTTTGGATTCTCACCTGACGGGGGAGAATGACGTTAGTCGAGGAAATTTCTAGAACGACATCAACGTTCTTCGGCCCGGGATTCATAGCAGCAATTTTGCCCACTGTCACGCCTCGATAGCGGACGGGGGCGCCAATTTGCAGACCGCTAACATCGCTAAATTCAGCGACGAATTGGTAGTTCCGTTGACCGAATCCCCCACCCCGCAGCCAAATAACCAGTCCGCCAAATAATACTAATCCCAACAGGGCAAATAATCCAACCGTGCCTTCTCGAACCGTTCGCGATCGCAGCATCTGTATTCCTCACTTTGTCTCAACATCAAAGGTTTTATGACTACACTAGCTCAATCGATGACTTTGATCGGACCGCGAACGCTAGCGCTAAAAAATTGCCGTACCATGGGGTGATCGGTGGTATCGATTTCCGCATAGCTTCCTTGCCATTGAATTTTCCCGTCATAGAGAAACACAATGCGATCGGCGGTGCGGCGAATCGTACTCTGCTGATGTGTCACCATCACATAGGTATCGCATCCTCCCGGAGTGCGTTGCAGGTGACGGACTAAATCTTCGATAACAGTTGAAGCAATGGGGTCGAGACCTGCGGTAGGTTCGTCGTAGAGGAGGACTTCGGGGTTATCCTGAGGGTTTTCGGGATTGGACATAATTGCCCTAGCAAAGCTTACTCGTTTGCGCATCCCGCCAGACAGTTCGGCAGGGTAGCGATCGCCAATGCCTCGTAACCCCACCACTTCAAGTTTTTCCTCGACCAGTTCCCGAATTTTCTCGCAAGGGAGCTTGGAGTGTTGATAGAGAAAAAAACCAACGTTCTCTTCGACGGTTAGGGAATCAAATAAGGCTGCCTGCTGAAACACCAAAGAGATGCGGAGGCTATCCTCTTCATCTTCGATTAATCCCAGCCGCCGTTTGCCCTTGATATAGATTTCGCCCGAATCGATGGGAATCAAGCCAGCGATCGCCCGTAGGACTGTCGATTTGCCCGTTCCAGAGGGACCAATAATAACCAGTGCTTCCCCGCGATAGATACTCAAGTCTATGTGGTCAAGAATCACCTTGTCGCCAAACGACTTACAAACCCCTCTCAGTTCGATCAAAGGCTCTCGTGTCATGTGTCTTGAGTTAGCAGTCCTTAGTCAAGCATAGCGAATGACTCGAGACTAATAACTATAACCGATGGCTAATTTTCTTGTAACACTTCTAAACCGAATACCCGACTGAAGGCTTTTTCGACTTTATAGCCAGATTCGATCGACTCGAGGGGGTCTTTGCGCAGTCGGTGCCGCAGAGCTAGGGTAATTACCCGACGGATATCGTCTACCGTCACGGTCGTGCGCCCTTCAAAGGCTGCTAGCGCTTTAGCGGCGCGATTGGTGACGATATCTCCTCTCAAGCCATCGACATCGAGAGCGGAACAAACTTCGGAAATTTTAATGCGCAAATCATAATCGATTTCGACTTGGGGCAAAAGTTTTTGAGCGTTAATAATCTTCTCTTGTAGCGCTTCTTGTTCGGGTTGATATTTTTCGCAGAATTTTTGGGGATTGCTGTCAAATTCGGAGCGCTGCTCGACGATTTGCACTCTCAGGGCGGGTTCTTTGACGGTGTGAATTTCGGCGTGCAGGCCGAAGCGATCGAGCAACTGGGGTCGCAGTTCTCCTTCTTCTGGGTTGCCAGAACCTACCAGCACGAAGCGGGCGGGGTGGCGAATGGAAATTCCCTCTCGTTCGACGGTATTCCAACCGCTAGCGGCAGAATCCAACAAAACGTCTACGAGGTGATCGTCGAGCAAGTTGACTTCATCGACGTAGAGAATGCCCCGATTGGCTTTTGCCAGCAGTCCGGGTTCAAAGGCTTTTACCCCTTCGGAGAGGGCTTTTTCAATGTCGATCGTGCCGCAAACTCTATCTTCAGTGGCTCCCAGAGGCAAGTCAACCATGGGAACTTTCTTTTTGACAATTTGTAGGGGAATTTGTTTCTCTAGTTGTTCCCGAACGCGATCGCTCATCAGATCGGGATCGTAGGGATCGGAATTGAAGGGATCGTCGGCGACGACTTCAATTTCCGGCAATAAATCGGCTAAGGCCCGAATTGTTGTCGATTTGCCAGTGCCGCGATCGCCCATAATCATTACCCCGCCAATTTTCGGATCGATTACATTGAGAATGAGAGCGAGTTTCATTTCTTCTTGACCGACGATCGCGGTGAAGGGGAAAATTAGGCGACGAGTCTTTGGAGGTGCTTGGAGGGTTGCAGTCATATCTGGTTTAGTTGTCAGTTGAAATTTATACGAAAAATCTGTTCGATGAGAGCAATTTATTTTAGTCAGTGTCTCTCATTGTGCCATAGGACTCATCAGGTCATTCGATTTTGGATGAAAGGATTTTGGATGAAAGGATTGACCCCATGGATAAATCCGCTTGCTCTGTGAAATCCAGGAATTATTGTTCAGTCCAACTTGAGATTCAAACGTTGGCACCAATCTCTAATATTGGGGGAATTACTCAGATCGATTCCTAGTTTCGATAATAAAATTACAGAATTCCCAGCCACTATATCTGCTAAGGTAAACTGGTCGCCGCCAAAGTAAGAACTCTCTCCTAGCACTGATGAGAAAAAGCCGAGGACTCGCGCGATTTGTTGCTTGGCTTTAGCCAATTTTGGCGAATTCTCGTTTTCAGTAATCAGAGCAATAACCTGCGGAGCTAATTCATTGATAGATACCATTTGTATCATCCGCACCGTTGCTAAAGTTTTTGGGGCGGCAGGCAGCAGTTTGGGGGTAGGATATTGACTTTCTAGGTAATCGAGAATTGCCAAGGATTCTATGACTCGAAAACCCTCATCGACGATCGCTGGAATGTGATGGAAGGGATTAATAGCTAAAAACTCTGGTTGGAATTGGTCGCCGTTTAAGTTGACTAGCACCGATTCAAAGGGAATGTTTTTTTCTAGTAGCGCTATCCAGACGCGACGAGCGATCGGGGAAATAGGATTGTAATAAAATTTCAGCATCAATAATTTTTCCTTGTTAGTTGATGGTTAATAGTTAGTCGTTAGTCATTAAGAGAAAATATCCATATTTTTAATCCCGATCGCGATGCCACCATAGTGCTTGACTACTTGAGAAGCGGCGATCGCCACGCTACTACTGGCTGCTGGAATGAGAACGGTTTGTCCGGGTTGTAGTTGCTGCCTCCAAATTAAGCAACCCCAAGCGGTTAGATAAGGATACCAAATAGCGCTCAGGATCTCATCAGAAATTTCGTCAGGAGTAGAGATAGTTTTATCGGCAGCAACGAGGTAATGAGATTGATAAGTACCTTTGCCGATGCCGTTAGACGCAGGCGAATCTAAAGTCAGGATAATGCGCCGATCGGCATGACGATCCGTAACGCGATCGCCAATGGCTTCGATGTAATACCAATTTTCATGTTTTCGCGATCGACTATCTGTGTCATTAATAAATGAAAAATGGTATAGCCTTAGTTGTTGGTAGTTTTAGCGCAAGTGCGGATCCCCTTAACGAGCCAAAACCTTTACCACAAGTAGATGCGTCACCTAGCAGCTCTCTCGATACCATAGAAGTTGGCGATCGCAACAGGGAAAGTTGCTTTCCTACAAACCCGCAAGGAACGGTTACTAACTACTCCGAATCCAGTAACGAAAATGAATTCGAGCCGTTAGACAAAGGGTTTAAACTCGATTTTAGATTGGAGACAATCTTAGGAGTAAGCGCGAACTCGATGCACAGAAAATACTTGTTTCTAACCTCTAGAAGAAGACGACTGTTGTGATGCATAATCAAAGTTCGCAGGTAGCAGACACTATGGGTTATTCATGCCTCTCGATTTTCGCAACGTCAATGCGCTTTGGTCGTCTATTGTGGTAGAAACCTTATCTCGTCTGGGATTAACAGTTGCCGTAATCTGTCCGGGTTCTCGCTCATCGCCTTTAACGGTTGCTTTTGCCCGACATCCCACCATAGAAGCTATTTCGATTTTAGACGAGCGTTCTGCTGCCTTTTTTGCCTTGGGAATCGCCAAAAGAAAGGGATTGCCTGTTGCCCTAATCTGTACCTCTGGAACGGCAGGAGCGAATTTTTACCCCGCAGTCATCGAAGCAAAAGAAAGTCGCGTCCCTCTCATCATAATGACTGCCGATCGCCCGCCAGAATTGCGCCATTGCCACGCCGGACAAACGATCGATCAAGTGAAATTATATGGCAATTATCCCAACTGGCAAACTGAATTAGCCGTCCCTAGTTCGGATCTGGGAATGCTGTGCTATTTGCGGCAAACCCTCATTCATGCTTGGGAGCGATCGCGCTTTCCTACCCCAGGAGTCGTCCATCTCAATTTTCCTTTCCGCGAACCTCTAGCCCCTATTCCTAACCCCGATACGGAAGCACTCGCATCCGAGTTTGACTCAGAAGAATTTTTTGCTCGAATCGTTAGCAGCAAAAATTACATTCATCCTTCATCTCGTATCCCTCTTCCTTTAGAAACCTGGCAATCCTGCGAACGGGGCATTATTATTGCTGGCGTTACTCATGCTCGCCACAATAAAGAATATTGTCAAGCGATCGCGCGTCTGTCTTGCTTTCTTAATTATCCCGTTTTTGCGGAAGCACTCTCTCCCTTGAGAAATTATGCCGATCTCAATCCTTATTTAATTGCGACCTACGATCCGATTTTACGCGATCGCCAACTCGCTGAAAAATTAGCCCCAGAAATCGTCATTCAATTAGGTGAATTGCCTACCAGTAAAGAACTCCGCACTTGGTTAGAAACAACGCAACCCCACCGCTGGATCGTCGATGTGAGTTGGGAAAATTTCGATCCGCTTCATGGCAAAACAATTCATTTGCGGACATCGATCGAACAATTAACGCATCATCTTCCAGAACCAGCGATCGCTAATCCAACCCACTATCTCAAATCTTGGTGCGAGGCGGAAACAAAAGTGAGGCAAACTATCGACCGAACCATGCGAGCGATCGACCATTTTTTAGAAGGGAAAGCAGCTTGGTTACTTTCGCAAACGTTACCGCCAGATACGCCAATTTTTATTGCCAATAGTATGTCCGTGCGAGATGTAGAATTCTTTTGGATGCCGAGAAATAGTGGAATTACACCTTATTTTAATCGCGGAGCTAATGGAATTGACGGTACTTTATCAACTGCTTTAGGAATTGCCCATCGCTATCAAAGTAGCGTTTTGCTGACGGGAGATTTAGCACTGCTACATGATACTAATGGTTTTTTAATTAAACAAAAATTTATCGGTCATCTCACGATTATTTTAATTAACAATAATGGGGGAGGAATTTTTGAAATGTTACCAATTTCTCAATTCGAGCCGCCATTTGAAGAGTTTTTTGCTACGCCCCAAAATATTGATTTTGCAAAATTATGTGCGACTTATGAGGTTGAATATCAGCTTATTACTACTTGGAAACAGTTAGAGCAGTTATTAAATCCACTCCCAGAAACAGGGGTTCGCGTGCTGGAAGTACAAACCGATCGCAAAGCCGATGCTCGTTGGTTGCAAGATAATTTGAAAAAATTTGCAGCAGATAGGTAATACCATTTTGGATTTTGGATGAAAGAATTTTGGATTGGGAAACCCTTTCTACGATTGAATTGTGTAAATTCATCTGTCGCCTTCTTATTTCAAATTGGTAGAATATTGCATCCGTCTAATCGAGCGTCAATCGGAGTGCGATCGTACTTGAGAAGCGAGCAGGATGCTCACACTTTTTATACCAATTCGCTATCAGTTCACAATTATTCAACAGCCCTCTGTGTAAGGCTTTTTCCTGGAGCATCTGTAGCGTTCTTTTTTAGAAATGGTATTACTGCTCTAATTCTTTATCTCTTTTAGCCTTGAGTTCCCTAACGCATTCTTGGCTAACACCAATTGCAAATCCCAGACCTGCGCCGATGATTCCATAATATTTGTAATGCAGGTCTGAATAGAATTGGCTTTCGTATCGAGGTTGATTGAAATCTTTTTGACCGATGTGAGCTGCGGCTAGTCCGAGAACCGAACCAAGGAGAGCAGTGATTATTCCTGAAAAGATAACCAGTTTGATATTCATGACTCTTTGACTCGTTCGAGCGATCGCGACATTTATTGCTCTAACATAATCCTATCTAGACTAGCCATCAATAAATATTAATTAGAACAAAAACTAACATTTCTTATCTTCATCGCAACAGCAGCAAAATCGTTTGCGTCAAACCAACAATAAACCCCAATATACCGCCCAAATTTACAATAGCTTGCAATTCATTTTTGACAATGCCTTGAATTGCTAACTCTAACTCTTGAGGAGAAGTCGCTCGAACTCTAGCAATAATCACTTGGTCGATCGATAAAATCGGAATGATTTGTTCTACTAGCTTTTCTAAATCTTCTTCCAAATAGCGCTCTAAAATTAAGGCAAGTTCTCGACCGATAGTTTCTAAGGAACTGGCAACGGCTTGGGAAGATTGAAGTCGGTTGACGATTAACGAAGCTATTTGCTCCCAGTCAACCGACTTCCCAAACTCTTGCAAGAATTCGGCGCCACTTTCTTGAATATAGGTACGAACTATATCGCGAATGGTTTTGCGCAATTGTCGCACTGTGGAAATCGGCAAATGTTGTAAAGAAAGGCTTTGCAACCAGGTTCTCAGGCGATTTCGAGCTTCTAGGGATAGCAATAGCTCTTTTAGACGAGTATTTGCCATTTCTTTCTCGTCGAGACAAAATGTTCGCAAACGGGCGAGAGCGTTACGCAGTCCGAATAGATTGGCGACTACCCAATAAGTTCCGCTTGTTTTTTCTCGAAAACTTTCATCGATAACCTGAATGTTGCGATCGGTTAAAAAGTCGATCAGTGCTTGTCGGATAATATCTGGAGGAACTACTGTTTCTAGCAACCAGTCGGCTAACTGTCGCGCTTGCAAGTCACTGAGGCTAAATTCTAATAAAACTTTATCAAAAATTTGATTGATTTGTTCTTCGAGAAAATCTTCCCGTCGGGAGAGGGCTTTTAGTAATCGAGGTAGGGATTCTCCAAACAAATCTCGCAAAATTTCTGCTAAGATTTTGGCAGTTTTCTGTTGCCTATCTTCTCGAATTTGCTTGAGTCCCAAATTTAATAACCAGCGAATTGCCCCCTCGACTCGCTCGGTTGCTAACAAACGCTTTGCCAGCTTTTGTAGTTCGTCTGGGGTTAGCAGAGAACCCATAATCGTATCGGAAATGCGTTTGGCAAGGCGTTCTTGGTTGGCAGGAATCAAACCTGGGGTAAAAGGGAGCCGTTGCTTGCCTATATAAATGGCTCTATAGGGGCGAAATAGCATTTTGATAGCTATATCGTTGGTGAAATAGCCAATAATAGCTCCGCCTAGAGGCGGCACGATTAATGTCCAGAGGGTAGCTGAGTCCAAAGCTGCGATCGCGTTTGTAGATTTTTATGTCTATTTAGTAATGACTAATACTCCCATCATGCCACCTGCAATAGGGTAGTGAATAGCCCGAGCAAATCCTGCTTCATAGGCAAGTTTAATTTGTTCTATTCCCGTGGGAAATCGCTCTAAGCTGGGACTGATATAGGCATACTCTTCAGTCAGTCCGAAACGTCGAGCTGTCGGAACGACAATTGTTTGCAGATACCACTGCTGAAAGGCGAGCATCAGCGATTGCTCAGGGCGATGAAAGTCGAGAATCGCTGCCTTGGCACTGGGTTTGAGGACGCGGTACAATTCTTGCAAGCAACGGGGAATATCGGTCACGTTTCTCAGACCATAGCCCATGGTAGCACAGTCGAAGGTATTGTCATCAAAAGATAAGCTGAGAGCATCTCCTTCGACCCACTCGATGGGAAAGGGAGAAAATTGGCTAGAATTTCGTTGACGCGCGATCGCCAACTGTTCTTTTGAGAAGTCAACGCCGATAACTCGACCAGTCGAACCGACTTGTCGGGCTAATAGTTTTGCTAAATCGCCGCTACCGCAACATAAGTCTAATGCAACATCGCCGGGACTAGGTTCGCTCCACTTTACCGCCATCAGTTTCCAAATGCGATGCTGTCCCAAACTCAACCAATTATTTAATTGGTCGTATACAGGGGCAATGCGATCGAATATTGCCTGAATTTCTGATGCAGCAGGCGACATATTGTTGGTCATATCTATCTCTACTATAAACTAGCTACAGATTTTGCCATAGAACAGAAGAAAAGAAGAAAATTGGACAGACAAAGCAAGCCGCCATTGTTCTGGATACAGTTTCCAGAACAATGGCGGCGACAACGAGGAACAACAGCGGCGTTATACCAATTCGCAATTCGTCAACAGCCTCTGTATAAATAAGACTCCCTCAAGGAGCATCTGTAGCGCTCTTTTTTAGCAATGATTCAATCGTCAAAAATCACCAAAATCGAGAGAATATCCGCCGCAATAGCCGATTAAAGGACGAAAAACTTCTGCGGTTAGATCTCGACATCGGTATGCCAAACACGAGAGAGGTTCTTCTCAAGCTGTAATTCGTGTTTGACAAAGAGGAAACATGGCTAGTTTTAAGCGGAAAACTGACTGCATGGGATGCGGATGTATCTATTTCGGTTTGGTCGAAGAAAAAGAAACCAAATAGATTGCCTAGATCGAATCCGCCGACGACAGTCTCTTGCTCTTGCTCGGACAATTCGACCAAAAGTTCGGAATTTTCTAGTTTGATGGGCTTAGACATGATTATTATCCCCTTTAGTGGCTATAGCGATAGAAACTTTAAATGTTCGCCAGGAACGGTACGCAAAGACGCTAGAGCGCCTGCTATAATTAACCGTCCCTTGTCGAGTAGCACTAGCCATTCGGCTCGATTAATCGTCGTAGGGCGATGAGAAATCAGAATAGTTGTCTTGCCTTGGCGATGTTTTAAGAGGCGATCGAGCACTTCCGATTCGCTGATGGGGTCGAGTCCGGCGGTGGATTCATCCAAGATCAGGATAGGCGGATCGTTGACGATCGCTCTTGCGATCGCAAGTCGCTGCCGCTGTCCGCCAGAAAGATTGACCCCAAATTCCCCCAAAACTGTTTGATAGGCATTGGGGAGTTGACTGATAAAGCTATCCGCATCGGCGATTTGACAAGCTTTGACGATGCGATCGAACGAGATGTTGGGATTGCCCAAGCGGAAGTTTTCCAGAATCGAGCGACTCCAGAAATGAGGTTCTTGGGGAAGATAGACAACTTGCTCTCTCAGGCATTCCAGAGAGAGATCGTTCAAATTATAGGGACCGATGCGGATAGTTCCCGACTGCGGTTGATAAAGTCCGGCAAGCAGTTTTGCCAGCGTACTTTTACCGCAGCCCGACTTACCAATGATAGCGATCGCAACCCCACCGGGTAGCGACAGCGAAAAATTTTCAAGCAAGGCAACCCTGCCGACATGGTGAAAGCAGAGATTTTGGCACGAGATGCTATCATCGCCAGAGATAAGAACCAAGGGCTTTTTTGGATCTCCAAGGTCTTCTGGCGTAGCATCGATCGTCTCCAGCAGGCGAGCGACTGCGATTTGGGAGCGAAAATATTCATCGGTTAAGCTAATCAACGCGCCAATAAAAGCCAGAACTCTAGCCTGCATGGCGTTAAAAGCCAGCAGCTGACCGATGGTCAATTCTTTGTTGATGACCAGCATGCTACCCAACCCCAGCAAAGCAACGCCACCGATGCCAGACACCAGTTGCGAGAAAGTCATATTGATGATGTCGATTTGAATGGTGCCGAAAGTCAGATTGGCGAGGCGACCAAAGCGCATCTGAAATTCATCCCAAAATTGCGAGGCGGCATTCGTGGTTTTGAGTACCAATGCACCTCTAAATGTTTCGACGAGAACGCCTTGATTTTCTGCTGACAAAACCATCAGGTTTTTAGTCTTTCGCCGCAGAGCGGGCAGAAAAGGTAGACTCGATAGCGTCATAATCGTCCCGATCGCGATCGCGGCTAGGGTGAGTTTCCCGTTGTAAAACAACATCAAGCAAAAGGAAATCGCCGCCACAAAAAACTGGCTGGGCAGGCTGACAACTACCTGAGAGATAAGCTGATTGATATCGTTAATGTCTCGCAGTCGGCTGACGATCTCGCCACTGCGCCGGGATTCGTAATAATTTAAAGGCAAGCGAAGGATTTGTCGTCCAAATTCTAGGACTAATCCCAACTGCAACCGCTGACTGAAGTGAGCGATCAGATTGGATTGCAACAATAGCAGGCTGCCGCTAAATAACTGCATGATGACAACGCCAACGATCGCGATCGTAAGTAAGTTGGTATCCTGACGCACGAGGACATCATCGGTCAGAATTTGCAGCAAGAAAGGACTAGCCAAAGACAGCAAACCCAAGACGATGTTGCTGACAAAAGCTTGTGCCAGCAGCTTGCGATAGGGTAAAATGCGTCTCAAAAAGCGTCCAAAACCGCTAGCTTTCTCGTCTCGGAACTCCTCGAAAAAGCGATCGGGATCGGGTTCCAATAGAAGCAAGATCCCATTCCAAGATGTCATTAACTCCGATTTTTCGATCTGGCGAATGCCCACGGCAGGATCGGCAATGACGTAATGTTTGTCTTGCTTGCCGTAGAGAACGACCCAGTGGTTGCCTTTCCAATGAATAATAGCTGGCAGAGGAATTTCTTGAATCCTGTCGGCGATCGCCTCTGAGGCTTTCACCGATCGCGCATTAAACCCCAATGCCTCAGCGCCGCGCTTGAGACCGAGCAAGGTCGTTCCTAACTGACCCGTTCCTACGGCTTCTCGGCTGCGAGTAATGGTTAACACTTGCCCGTAATACTTGCAAATTGAAGCCAGACAAGCCGCCCCGCAGTCTTCTTCGCTCCACTGCCTGACACATGGATAACTTTTATGAGGAAAGAGATTAATCAGCAGATGAATCATAGCCAGTAGACATCGCGCGAGCGATTATAGATCTGTTAGTAATCTTGCTTTTCTCAGAACGAATTGCATTACTGTCTCCCTACGGGAAATAATATCCGCTCGCCCTTCCATACCAAATTGCAAGGAACACGATCGCTCCTTTTTATCGCCTACAGCGGAAGTACGGGGCTGGATAGTCACCTCATAGGAAGAGGGTGGAGCAACGGCAGCACCTGCCTCGCTGCTTTCTGTTGGGTGAGTGTCTGGGGCGATGGCTTTGACGATCCCGTCGAGCGTGCCGTAGTCGGTATAGGGACAGGCAGAAACCCTCATCTGGACGGTTTGACCTGTTTGTACTTTACCAATATCGCGCTCGTCTACTCTGGCTTTGACTATCATAAGAGCGTTGTGGGGGGCAATCTGAGCGATCGCTCCTCCTGGCTGTACTACCTGTCCTGGATTGCGAAGCTGGAGTTGGAGTACGGTGCCGTCAATAGGAGCGCGAATGAGGGTTCCGTCGAGTTCTTTCTCGACTTGCTGGAGTTCTTTTTGCGTGCGATGGATTTGAGTCTGAATTTCAATGCGATTTTGCAAGAGCTGTTCTTTTTGTTGGTGCAGGCTAGCCAAAGTCTGCTCCCCTCTGGCTTTTTCTTGAGCGACTTGCTCTCTCGCTCTAGCAACGGATGCATCCGTCGGATTGATAGCAGCTTTGAGCCGTTGAACTCTGGAAGTAGCGACTTTGAGAGCGGCTTCTTTTTCTATGACTTGCATTTTAGAAATCGCTCCCGTGTCTTCTAGCTTCTTATATCGAGCTAATTCATCAGCCGCTAGATTCATTGACGCTATTGCTTCTTGCAGCTCTGAGTAGGTCGTAATTTGCAATTGTTTATAGTTGCGTTCGCTTTCTCTAAGCGCTGCCTGAGCTGCCGCGATCGACCGCATCGCGAACTTCGACTCAGCCCCAATCTGAGTATCTAGGGTGCCGAGCTGAGTGCCGAGCTGGACGAGCTGTAACTCCCACTGCTTAAGGTCTCCTAGCAGTTGGCTTCTTTTAATCTGAAGTTGAGCGTCATCCAAGCGTGCCACGATCTGTCCCTTTTTGACCGTCTGATTTTCACTCACTTCAATTTGGAGGACGGTACCTTCGATCGCGCTCTGAACGAGCCTCAGTTCTCCGGCGGGTCGAATAGTAGCAGGAGCTTTGACCGTAACGTTAAATTCGAGGATGGAGGAAAGCGCGATCGCTCCTCCTGCTATCAAAACCAGAAATATCCCCCCCGTGGTTATCCAGGAACCAATCGAGGGGAGAAACTCATCCTCACGAACGAGAGGCAGTTGGTTGGGTTCGTAGGTATTCGTCATGATAATGTCAACCATCTTCGATGTTGCTTGGGACGATAGGCTTGCATATCCGAGCGTAACCGATTAGCTTGCCAGCCTATTGTCATCGGTAGCAAACTCGTGTTTGCCGAGCATTAAATGGCTGCGAATCCTGTAGTTTAACTCGCTTGCCAGCCAATCCTTAAAGAGAAGCTCCAGAATGTCCTGTCGCCTTTCGGGCGTGAATTCATCTGGGACATACCCTTCAACCATCAAGAGGTGATATCCTTGCTCTGTTTGGATCGGACCGAGGACTTCTCCGACGGGTGCCCTAAATACAACTGTGGCGATTTCTAGCGGTAAACTTCCCAGGGAATGCTTGCCTTCATAACCACACAGATACCTGCGTCGTTCGTCAATATCATAAAGATGAGCCGCTTCATAAAAACTGATTTCTTCCTCGTCGATGTGGTAGAGGATTTCCCGCGCCACTTGCTCGTAAGGAACAACAATTTGATAAAGAACGAACTGGTCAAAAATAGACCGATTTTGAGCAAAAAACTTGTCTACTTTTTTGGCAAATAAAAACTCGGCTAACTTTTGAGCGAGCAGGCGATCGTGAATTCCCGCCTCCCAGTCATCGACAGTTATCATCTGCTCTGTCAACCAAATTATTGTGTCCGAGGGTTTCTTTAAACGATTTGCCCAACGCATATT
This sequence comes from Hydrococcus rivularis NIES-593, assembly GCF_001904635.1. Taxonomy (GTDB): domain Bacteria; phylum Cyanobacteriota; class Cyanobacteriia; order Cyanobacteriales; family Microcystaceae; genus Hydrococcus; species Hydrococcus rivularis. The sequence goes on along the minus strand of NZ_MRCB01000022.1, from coordinate 38,190 downwards.
GTCTGCCTCGGCTTGAATTTCTTCTGCCGTGACGGTTATGCCTCTTTCGATCGCAGCTTGAGCAATAATTTTTTGATAAATAATCTTTTGACAAACTTCTTTATAAAGCACTTCTCGTTTCAAGAAGTCCACAATCTCTTCCGGTTCAATGGATAGGTTTGAAAAAGTAATCATTGTTTTGCTCTCCTGGTGACGAGCGAATAACCTCGTAAACCGAGCGAATTCCTCGATGCGCTCAGGTGATTTTGAGCTTTACTGGAGGATCTAAAAAAAGTTTTTTACAATCCAGAATCTAAAATGAGCTTAAAAATGTCGTCGGAATATCGGCGGCGAACTCTGAGCAAGAGTCCCAGAGTCGCCTGCTTGCACCCTACGCTAGCCAAACACTTTTAGTAAAGGAGTACTCTAAGGATATCTTTCTGTTTTTAGGCAAGTTATGCGTACCACACTGGTGTTGCCTTCTTCTTCTTCGGTTCTTTGGCAATCGCCGCTATCGCTTTGAGTACCGGGTTCTTCTGAATCTCCAAAGACGCTTAAGGGAGCGAATATTTTCAAGCGAGATAATCCAGAAAGAACTCTTAGGGAATCTCCAAATTGACCGCCAGCTATAATTTCCTGTTGCTCGTCAGATAACTCCGTAAGCAAGCTAATTTCGATGGGTGAATTTGACATGGTTTTAAACCTCACTCAAAAGATCGATTGACAGGCTTGCGATCGTTAGGCATCGAATACATCATTAGCAATACCGTAGGCAGTGGCAATCTCAGATGGCAACTCCCCAAAGATCGCATCGGCTATTAGTTTTTGAGCGTCTTCGCACTCGTTAGTAGCCTCCTTAGCAAGATCGGAGAATGAGCCGCCGCCTGCTATCATTTCTTGTTGCTCGTCAGACAACTCGATGAAAAATTCGGTTTTCATGATTTTTTGGTGCGATAGGTGTTGAACCTCTAAATTAGAGATTCCCAAGCAAGGAGATTCCAGAAGATTCCAGCTTCATTAGGGGAATCTTCTGGAGGATGCCAGAGTCCTCCTATAGCTCAGTGCCAGCTAAGATAGAATCGCTAGGCAAAGCAGCTTTGAGAGCTTCTTCGGCGACAGTATCAAGAGATACATTCGCGATTTGTGTGGTTACAAAGCTGCCTTCAGGACCAGATTTGACCTGATTTCTAAATAATGTATTAGAAGCCTCAAAGGCAGTCTGAATTTCCTTGTTAATCTCGGCTAGCTGACCACCGCCAGCGACAATCTCCTGTTGCTCGTCAGACAACTCGCTCAACCAATCGGTTTCTAGAATTTGATGTAGCATGATGTTGAACCTCACTCAAAAGATGATAGGCAGGCGAGAAGAAAACTCAGTCGGCAGGCATTCTCAAACGCGAGTTAACGTGCATTCCGGCAGTAGATAATGCTGGGTTTGGTAGCTTTTCCTGGCAAAAGCTAATGTTGAATACAGCCGAGCCGACTGAGAACAAATGCTAGAATCCGTCTAAAGTATTAATTATCTAAATCCTTGCTACAAATCCCTCCTCCCTCTTCTCCACACTCCCCACACTCTATTAGAGGGGTCTCACGGAGATTCCAGAAGATTCCAGTCTTAATTAATGGAACCTTCTGGAGGATAGCAGGATCTCTTATGGATCTGCGCCGTTTCCTGCACCGTTAAACAGTGCGGTAAGTTTTTCGTAGGCGGTAGTGTTAATAGCCATGTTATCGATGGTTGTATCTACCATGCTACCTTTAGCAGTCGATGCGGCTGAGTTTTTGAACACCGTGTTCGATGCCTCGAAGGCAGTTTCAATCTCTTTGGTAATATCGGATAGCTGACCGCCACCAGCGACGATTTCTTGCTGCTCGTCAGACAATTCACTCAATAAATTGGTATCTGGAATTCTATATAACATGATTTTAGACCTCACTGAAAAGATCGATTGATAGGTGGGTAAGAAGAGAACTTAGTCGGCAGTTATTCCCGCCAGCAGCTGAAACAAAAGCGCTAGAATCTATCTGTTGTTGACAGTTCATACAACTGGCTTAGAAATTCCCCAGAAGATTCGAGTCCTAATTTATGGAACCTTCTCGAGGATGGCAGGATCTCTTATGGATCCACGCCGTTTCCTGCACCGTTAAACAGTGCAGTAAGATCTTCAAAGGCACTGGTGTTAACAAACATGTTATCGATGGTTGTATCTACCATGCTGCCTTTCTCAGTCGATGCGGCTGAGTTTTTGAACACCGTGTTAGAAGCTTCAAAAGCAGTCCTGACCTCTTTAGCAATCTCGGATAGCTGACCGCCACCGGCGACGATTTCTTGCTGCTTGTCAGACAACTCGCTTAATAAATTGGTTTCTAGAATTCGATTTAACATTATCTCGACCCTCACAAAATATGAGTTGACAGTCTTGAGTTGAGAAGTCAAATGCAAATGCCTGTTGTAATTTAATAGCTAATGACTCCTCACAAAATTAATAATGGCAAGAAGCCTAGGGTTTGTCAGTCGGATAATTTCGGGCATCCAGTCGGGAGTTAAGTCTGAAAAGTCAGGCGTAATTTTTCGATTAATTAAAATGAAAAACTCTATTCAGGAAAAGCCCAAATTAAGAAAACAAAAGTGATGTTAATATTGCAACTTAGATACGCGATAGCTGGCTTCTCTTCTGTTGCTCTAGGAAAAATTAACGAAGCTATATGCGATCGCAACTCAAATTAGAAAAATTTTCCTTTAGCATTTTTCCAATTGTGTGCTCTCTTTACTTGTTCGGGAGCTAAATTTTTAACCCCTTCCAAGTTTGCACTGTCTAGGTCGGCACCGCTCAAGTTTGCATCTTCCAAATTGGCACCGCTTAGGTTAGCATATCTCAAGTCAGCCCCTTCTAGGTCGGCACGATTCAGTTTAGCTCGCCACAGATTAACACGAATCAGTTTTGCCTCGCGGAGATCGGCATCTCTTAGATTTGTGCTATTTAGATTAGTGTCGCTCAGATTGGCACCTCTTAGGTCGATACCACTCAAGTTAATGCCACTGAGGTTGGTGCTACTCAGGTCAACACGATTCAGGTTGGCACCGCACAGGTTGGCATTTTCCAATCTTATCCCCCGCAGGTCGGCATCCCTAAGGATAGTGCCATTGAGAGTGGCACCCCGCAGGTTGGCATTTCTTAGGTTGACGCCACTGAGGTCGCTACCACTGAGATTGGCATCCTCTAAATCTGCCTCGTTGAGATTGGCACTACTTAAATTGACATGGATTAGGTGAGCAACGATTAAGTTAGCGCCACTGAGGTTGACGCCACTAAGATTAGCACGACTTAAATTGGCAACAATCAAGTTAGCACTACTCAAGTTGGCACCACTGAGATTGGCGCGGCTAAAGTTGGTACTATTAAGATTGGCACCACTCAGGTTGGCGCCACTCAGGTTAGTTCCAAACAGCTTGACCTTAAACAAGTTAGCACGACTTAGGTTAGTGCCGCTCAGGTTGATACCACTCAGATTAGCCTCTTGCAAGTCAGCATCTTCTAGGTCAATTTCTTTCCAATCTATCTCTGTAATATCAATTGCACAGAGATTAAATTTCTTTTGCTTGAGTTTTTCAAGTGATAGGAACATGAAATTAGAGTATTGGTACTCAGTAGGGTCTGACATTTCCCAGACAAAAGTCAAGACTGTAATAATTCAACGTTTATTTGATTTGGTTAAATTAGCGTTAATAAGAAAGAGAACCACAGCATTGAGAACACTTGTGTGCATCATTTAGAGTAACGCTGTAATTATTTCAGCTATTATGAAATTTTTTGTCTGCGGAATCTGTCCATTGAGTTGGGAGCAATTAAAAGTACCTATCGCTACATCCTCAACAGGGGTTTAAAATTCTTTTAATTACTTAACATCTAGTAATCTTTAGATCCTATCAAGCTAATTCTATGTTAGCTTCATATTTTATTGAGATAAACGATCGGTGAAAGATTTTGGGGACAAGATAAGCTTTGCTTGAGAACGGGTTAGTATTAATGAAAAAGCTTTAATGCTAGGATTGACTTTTGGCGCGATCGCGCCTAAGTCAATCTAGTATTAGATTTAACTCAAGCAGTATTCCCTAATCGCATTTCTAACCGTTTTTAAAACTGCTTTAACATAAAAAATACACCCTACTTTTCCGACTTTTTCAGACCTTACTTCCGAACTTATCCGACTAACAGAAGCCGGATTCATTGTAATTATTTAGTTACATAATCACGGGGGTATTTGATTGTGACTCAATCCCATCAAGAAATTTATTTCTTGGAACCTAAATATCAAGTAATATCAGCCGCCAGGAAATGAATTTCCCGGCTTATAGCTCAAGTCCATTTCAATGGACTAAAACACTTATGCAGTCGTCTTTAGATGACTTTAAGTATGAGGCAGCGATATTCTATCGCTGACGGAATTTAGCCTCTTAGACAGAGAATCAATTTTTTAGCGACTTTCAATTGCATTATTTGGTTTTGTAACCATTTTTTTAAACCTGTTTATATCTTTGTAGCGAATGAGTCAATTCTAGAGGTTTATATCTCTATCAAATGACTGACTTTACCATATAGCAGTTAATGCTAAAAGTGCAAGGTACTCCGCCGTGAGACGGCGGAGCCTGAAAAGCACTTCGTCAATTTACACTTTAAGAAACGATTAGATTATGATGATCGAGTTAAGAAAAATTGATGTCAATCTTGCAGAAAAACATGAGGAAGCTTTCGACTTGGCTGAGAAAGTTATCTCAGCTAAAAGAGGCAAGCCGCTCAACAGTCTGCAAAGAGCTATCTTAAAAGGAGTTTGGCAAGACCAGACCTATGAAGATATTGCCGAGATGACCCACTGTTCTGAAGGGCACATCAAAGACGTGGCAGCCGATTTATGGAAGCAACTGTCAGATGGATTAGGCGAGAGAGTCGGCAAGAAAAACTTGAAGGCGATTCTAGAGCGACATGTGCAAGAATCAGAAATTTTGCAGCTCGAAGGGAGTCTAGGGGATGAGAGGTTCATGTCTCGAAAACGCCGAGATTGCGACTTAGCCCCCGATGTATCGAGATTTTTAGGGCGCACAGAAGAACTGACGACTCTAGAGCAATGGATTGTGGACGAGCAATGCCGACTGGTGCTGCTGTTGGGCATGGGTGGAATTGGTAAAACCGCTCTGGCGGCCAAGCTAATCGAGCAAGTTCATGACGAATTTGAGTTGGTCATTTGGCGCAATCTGCGCAACGCTCCCACTGTAGAAGAGGTACTCTCAGATCTGATTCGATTTTTAGGCACCAGGGAGCGCAGCGATTTACCAAGCTCTCTAGACGGCAGCATTATGCTTTTGGTCGAATGCTTGCGAGCTTCTCACTGTCTGGTAGTTCTCGATAGTGTAGAAGCAATTTTGCAAAGTGGCGATCGCGCGGGGCGCTATCGAGAAGGGTATCGAGGATATGGACAACTGTTCAAATGTGTCGGCAAAACCGTCCACCAAAGCTGCTTGCTGCTGACCTCGCGAGAAAAACCGCAAGGCTTGAGTGCCGAAGAGGGCAAAACCCTACCCGTGCGATGCTTGCAATTGAAGGGAATCGGCTTGGCGCAAGCGCGGGAAATCTTGAGAGCTAAAAGCACCTTTACTGGGACTGAGAGCCAATGGAGAACCCTGATTGAATACTACGGAGGCAATCCCCTCGCTCTCAAGTTGGTGGCGGCGGAAATTCAAGAGTTATTTGATGGAAATATCGCCAGCTTTTTAGAATTTCTAGAGCAAAGGAGATTAGTCGTTGACGAACTATATGACCTGTTAGAGCAACAATTTAATCGGCTATCAGATTTAGAAAAAGAGGTAATGTATTTGCTGGCGATGAAGCGTCAACCCGTTGACATAGCAGAACTGCAATTAACTTTTTTGTTACCGGACTCGCGACCAAAATTGCCAGAAGTTTTGAGATCTTTGATGCAGAGATCGCTCATTGAGAAGACAGCAGCAGGTTTTCTGCTAATGCCAATGATTAGAGAGTATGTGACCAACCGACTTAATCTCAGATTTCAGCACTCAAACGGGAAAACATAAGAGCACGTGTTATGGCAACTATTTTTCAGGTTAATATTGCGTTTTTTCGCATTAGTTTGCAAAGAATAAACAACTGTAACGTTTATTAGCTAACAGTTCCCCCCCAAACAAGCCTATGATAATTTATAAATAAGGCACAAGGAAGTGAATCGAAACAAGCTTCCTAGGAAAGTTAAAGATTAGAGCCAGTGCCTCCCGTTCTAATCAACCCAACATCTTTCTATTGCCATTAAGACACGGACTTGTAAAGGTGGTTTCGATCCGATGAATTGCAGAGGCTCTGCCTCAACTAAACGAAAAAGGACAATCCACAATCAACGCCTGAGTCGGCAAATAGAGGTCTGATAAGTTTAGAAAGAGTTGTATGGGAGTTGTGTCCACCTTAGCTAGTAACTAATTGATTAACTACTTAACATCTAGGAGTCCATATCGTTTGTACAGTTTATAACCCGCCCTTGAAGGCGGGTAAATTGTTTTCAGGGGCTTTATTAGAGTTGACAGAATTTCTGAATGGCTTGCCAAATTTTCGGCATGACGTCAGTTAAGGCATGATCGCTATCTAGTTCGACTAATTCTACCCAAGGGCGCTGACTGGCATAGTCGCGACTGGATTGAATGGGAATGACTTCATCGTTACGTCCGTGTAAAATTAAGGTAGGAACGGGTCTTTGTAACTGACGTTCGGAATATTGACTGGCATCGATAAGGAATTGATAGTGAAGTGGGAGCGATCGCTGCTCGCCGTAATGATAAATCGATAAATAGCCAGACTCTTGCCATTGCCGGATTTGAGCTTCTTCCAACTGGGACAGCCACCGATCGATAAAGCCAAAAGCAGGTGCTAGAAGAACCAGACACCGAACCTGAGAATATTTTTCGGCAAGATGAGAAGCCGTTAATCCCCCAAGACTAGAGCCAATTAAAGTGACGGGGGTTTCGGAATCGGGGAATTCTGACGCTACTTGCTCCAGTTGTCGAGTCAGGGTGAGATGGGAAAAATCCCCTTGATTGAGGTCAGGAATTTTCAGGAAAATCTGATGCTCCCAGAAGCGATCGCGCAGATATTGAGCTTTAGTAGAGTAAGGGCTAGAAGCAAAGCCGTGCAGATAGATATAACTCGATACGCTCACAAGCAGTCTCGATCGTCTATGCAAAAATCAGCAACTACGTCATTCTGCATTAGAATTCCTTAAGCGTCTTCTTCCGTTTCTTGGGTTTGACCCGGAGAAGCCTTATAGAGAGCATCGAGTTGTTGGCGCGCATCTTCAACCGTAACGGAACGCATCACCAAAAGGGGCTCGTCAATTGGCTGACCGCTCTCGTCCAGTAACTCTGGATGAACGGTGGTACCAGTCCGATTCCAATTAGCTTCTTTTGTGCCAGAAGAAGATTTACCTGCCGCCGAATAGCGACGTTGCGAATCCATGCTCACAGTAACCAAACTGCGAATGAGATTGCTGATAGCCAGAAAAGCAATAACTGTAAAAGCAAGTATGTACATTAAATGTAACATCTGAGTGTCCTCCTGAGAGAAATCAGTCCAAGCAGTTTTTATTTTTATAAGGGGTTGGAAAAAGCAATCTTAACTAAGAGTTATTTAACTAGCTTATCAAGGATATAGCTAGGTTTTTCATCTCTAGGGAGCGAGGTTTGGATCGCTCGAATCGGAGTCTTGCGAAAGCTTGCCTTTAAGAGAACGCCATCGCATGGCGACTTGCCAACACTGGGCAACTAATTGATGCCAGGGCACTAGCGTAGCCGTGTCTATGCCGGCTTGTTCTCCGGTCGCTTTAAATAGCATCTTAGCCGCATTTACTTCCTGTTGGGCTGTCTTAATTCTTTTTAGCAAATGAGCTTGTTCTTCTGGTGAAAGAAAAGAAATTTGTTCGGATTCTAATAATGCGCGGGCGCGGGAAAACCAATACTGAAAATCTTCCAGTAGAGGTTCGAGAATGGTTTTGAGTAATTCATGCTCGGTCGGATGTGAGTTTGACATTATCCTATAGTGACTTACTATCCTAAGAAATATCTTAACGCTCTTTACATTTCTTAACTTTGGGGCGAAAAATTGCTAAGATTTGTCCCGATCGACAAAATCCTCAGGAGATCGCCCTGAATGCTTTATCGATTGTAAGTTACGAGATTCGCGCTCGATTAAAGTTTCCCCAGTGCCTCCCGTTGCTAACCACAGCAGCGCTCTGGCACCATCTCGCAGAGTTTTTTCAATTGGTTCTGACGGCGCATCAGAAGGAACCGAGACGGGTTTAATAACAATTCCGCGACTCCCGAAGACGATTTCACCGATAATGAGAGCGCGACGCATATGGTTTTCAGAAGTGATGAGATAAACACTGTCGATGCCATGTGCTTTTAGGTCATCGACTAGCGTGGTGAAGTTAGTTACCGTATCGACGGCATGATAATCTAAATGCAAGCGATCGCGATCGATTCCTGCTTCAGCAAAAATTTTTTCTACATATTTTTGCGGACTGCCAGAGGATACCCAAATCGATATATTGGGGTCTTGAGCGGCTAATTTAGCAGCAAAGCGTTCTCTATCTTCGTGTCCTCCGAGAACGATCGCTGCCTCTGGTTTAACTAGGTAACTTTGCCCTTGCTTGTAGCCTAACCAAAGTGCAACTCCTATGACTGGTAAGAGCAAAAGAGAAAATCTTTTTTTTGTCTTGCGAGGTTGACTGACAAACACTTCTTGTCTGATAGAAGGAATTTTTCCAGGCATCGACACACTCACATCACACAGGCAACGAGCTGTTTTCTTAGAGCACTTATCTCTTTTAACGACGACGAGACGGGGGCAGTTATGCTCCCGTTTTTTTCGAGGGAATTTACCTGGCGCTTTTTGTCTGACAATCGCGATCGCGCTAGATTAGACCTTCCTGCTGAAATTTACCGGAAAAAGATAAAAATTTTGATAATAACTGATAAAATCGTGCCGTTGAAAAACGGGACTGGCCGGAATCGAACCGGCGACCTAGCGCTTCAGATTGGTGTGAGTTTCCTCACTCTCCGGACTATTCCTTCACCGTAGGCATCTTGCCCGTAGGTGGTGGCCGTTATGTTGTAGGAAGTTTACTTATAAGCTTGTTTTTCCCCCATCGTTTCCTACAACCAGTCTCTGCACCTTCTCTACTGGGGAAGTAGAGCTTGGCTCAAGATTACCTTATCCGTTACCAGACTTAGGCTCCCTTGAATTTGACCACATTCACTCATAAAGTTTCCTTTATGGTGCCCGATGATTCAGGAGGCGCTTGCTCTATCCTGCTGAGCTACAGCCCCATATTTAGTTTTCTTCCCAATCTTAAGCTATTTTTCCCTAAAATTGTGCGATCGCTCGAACAATCTCAGATTCCACCCCTGGTTGAGTGACAGAACTCAAACTCACCCCAACCTCTCTCCCGCTCTGGGAGAGGGGCTTTCCACTTCAGACTTTGGACTGGAGTCCCTTCGCACCTTGTGGGAGAAGGGATTTAGAGATGAGGGGACAAAGATTTGTCACTCAACCAGGATCCCGCTCTATAGATTATAGATATTTACAACCATCTTTGGCTCCAAACTGAGTAATATCAATAACTGAATACCTGTTTGCGAGATTGCCAAAGATGCCCTTACCAATGACGAGCCGACTTCAGTTTACGCCCGATTTAAACATCTGTCGCGTCTTAAATGGGATGTGGCAAGTCTCTGGTGCCCACGGACGCATCAACCCCAACCAAGCCATCCAGGAGATGTTTCAATACATGGATGCAGGCTTTACAACCTGGGATCTTGCCGACCATTACGGTCCTGCAGAAGACTTGATTGGCGCATTTCGCCGTCAATTAGCAGCCAGTCGAGGTCAAGAAGCATTAGCTAATTTGCAAGCATTTACGAAATGGGTTCCGCGACCTGCCAAAATGACGAGGCAATTAGTGGAAAAAAATATCGATATTTCTTTGCAAAGAATGGGAGTTGAAGTCCTCGATTTAATGCAGTTTCATTGGTGGGATTATCGGAATACCAATTATCTCGATGCTCTTTACTACATGGCAGAACTTCACAAAGAGGGAAAAATCAAACATTTAGCTTTAACAAACTTTGATACGGAACGCTTAAAAATTATTGTGGATGCAGGCATTAAAATTGTCTCAAATCAAGTACAATTTTCGCTCATCGATCGCCGTCCTTTAGTTAAAATGGTCGAGTTTTGTCAGCGCAATAATATTCAACTGTTAGCTTATGGAACCCTGGCTGGCGGTTTGTTGAGCGAAAAATATCTGGGACAATCCGAACCGGAATTGATGAGTCTTACTACGGCTAGCTTGAGAAAATATAAAAATATGGTTGATGCTTGGGGAGGATGGCATTTGTTACAAGAATTATTGACCGTTCTCAAGCAAATTGCCGACAAACATCGAGTTAGTATTGCTAATGTTGCTGTGCGCTATGTTTTAGAACAACCGGCAGTAGCGGGGGCGATTGTCGGAGCAAGATTGAGCGTCTCGGAACATCTAGAGGATAATGCCAAGGTATTCAATTTTAGTTTATATGAAGAAGATTATCGACAATTAGAAACCGTTTTTAGCCAGTCGCGAGATTTATATCGATTAATCGGCGATTGCGGAGATGAATATCGGCGATAAATCGTTTATAATAATTTTGTTAAAGAGATGGATAATGATTAATTTTGGAAATAATCCGCCAATTGATGAAGCGAATCGATGGCGCTCTGCGTTAGATGAATTCGTCGCAGAAAACGAGCAAGCTTTGGCAGCTTTGGCTTGGGGATTATTGCAGGAGTGGGGAGATAGCCAAGATGCGCTGGGAATCGATCTCAAACCCACCCCTCATTTTGTCCGTTGTTCCAGGGTGGCGATCGAACGATTGAATCGCCAAGTCAATCGCAAAATTCAAGAAATTTTAGGCGTTTTGGACGGCTACGATCCCGAAGCAGAAGTCGTAGCGATCGCGATTGGCGAAGGACAGCTAAAATTAATCTATTTTCAACCAGAACCGTCACCTCCGGTCTGTTTCGAACAAATTGAAGGGGATTTAGATACCTTAATCCAGCAGCTTGAAGAGCGCATGCGAGATAAATTCTGAGATTTTTTATTAACTAAAACCAATTATTTTTGTTAAGGCGATCGTCATCGCCAAAACGATTGCGCCAATCGTCTCGACGTGCTTGCAGCATTTGCAGTAACTGAGTTCGTTGTTCGGGGGTCAAAACCTCTCGCATCTCCATCATGCTCTCAAAGCGCAAGTCCCCCAGTTTTTGCCGCAGCTGGACAACTTCTTGTCGCTTGGTACGGATAGCCTTTTCTGACTCGGTACCTACCATCATGTTAAATAACTCTTCTTGGGCTGCCTGCGCATTGTCCTGGAGGGGTTCGATTTGCCCGCGATATTTTTGACGAATTGAGGCAATCTGCTGCTTTTGGTCGTTAGTGAGGTTCAATTGCTCTAACAATCTGCCTTTATTCTCGTCTTTGACTGGCACTTGCCTCGACATTTGCGCTATGGGTAGCTGCCAAGAACTGCTAGCAAGCGGTTTTGAATGTAGATTGGGATTGGCGATCGCAGCGAGGGCTGCCAATAAAAAAATCGCGATCGCAACAGTAATCGACTTTCGACGCAGTAACATCGTTCTTACCTCCTTTGGGTGATTAGGAATTGGTCATTGGTAAGTCTCACTGTCTTTTCCTCCTCTGTTAAGGATAAGAAACTGCATATCTCGCCTTCGGTTCGGTCATCAGAAGCCAGTCGGCTTCGCTAGTATGGGTTGTTGTCGGGGAAGTGACGGATGTCTCTTCTATCGCACTATTCCAGCTATCGACCAAGAAAGCTTCTAGCTCTTGTTGATTAGTAGCTACCTGTGGAGAAGGATTGAGCCAACGATAACTCCCTACTGCTAAAAGAAGGCTTCCTGCCATGGCGCTGGAAACGAGCCAGAAAAATTGATGGGGGTGTCTGGGAGGTGGCGGGGGTTCTCTGGTGACGAGTTCCATCAACTGAGCTTCCATATCTGCCCTTGCTTGTGGAGGGACGGGACGATATTGCTTCAGAAAAGACACTAATTGTTCGTCATCGTCGGGAAATTGATTCATCATATAACTCCTTGTTGCTGAAGAAATTTTCGCATTTCGTTACGAGCATAAAATAGTCGAGATTTTACCGTTCCTAGTGGCAAATTTAAGATTTTTGCCACTTCTTTTTGCGCAATATCTTCTAGATCGTGTAAGACTAATACAACTCGATGCTCTAAGCTGAGAACCTGCAAGCCTCGCTGAACTAAATCTTGATAGTGCAATTTCATTAAATCGGGCGTATCTTGGGGGCGCGAGGGCATTTTACCGAGTAGCGAATCGTCTTCGGAGTTATCTTCATAGCGTTCTCGTTCTGGTTTGCCTCTTGCTAGTTGTCGTCGTCGATCGGTTGCTACATTCCAGCTAATTCGGTAAAGCCAAGTGGAGAAATAGGATGGCTTTTGCAAGTTAGGTAGTCCTTTCCAGACTCTGAGGAAGACTTCTTGAACTAGATCGTCTAGCATCTCGCTTCCACACAGTTGATATAGCGTCGATCTGACTCGCTGCTGATAACGTCGGTACAATTGACGAAAAGCCGCGCGATCGCCTCGCTGGCACTGTATAACCAGTTCTGTGTCTGTCGTACCAGCTTGGTTATCAGCTAACACCTTTATCACTTGACCTCACCAGTGTTTTTATTTTAGACCCCATCAGGAGGACCAAGGTTCAACCAGAATTCAATTATCGATCGCAGCTCTCGATAAAGTGTTAATTGTGCGATCGCGAAATAGAAAGCTTGACGGAACATCATTTAATCTCCGGACAAGCTGTCAAGCGCCAAAAAATTATGGACGAACGATGAATATTCGGCGCGATCGCATTTTGATAATTAAATTTTAATAAAAGTTAGCTCTTTCAAAAAGTTGAAATTTCTTAATTTATTTTCTTAAATATTCAATAATGCTTCCTTAAACTAAACCTGAAAAATTATTGATAGTAATTGCAATTATTTGAGATAAAATCAAAGCCTGTCAGCTGCATTTTAGCACTCATTTTTTTACTTAATTTTAATCAAATGACACCCGGCGACTCGCCAGCTTAGGAATATTAATTCCTTCGCTCTCTGAGAGACCATCTTCGGTATGGCGAGCGAAATTCGGAACTATAACACCAACTCCAAATATGTCGGTTTGAATAAGTTAACTGAGGCAATTTCTATGTTCGGATCCCAATCTACTTCCGCTCAGCGCAATACGGATTCTAATACTCTTATTAACGACGTTGCTAGCGGCGATACGACTCAGACTTCCACCGTTCTCTGGGCGCGCAGTACTGCTGATGGAGACGTAACATTTGAATATTCTACAGACCCCAACTTCAGCACTGTTGCGGGGACAACAACAGCAACCGTCACCGATACTAACCTTCCCGCGAAGGTACAAATTAACGGACTGCAACCGGGAACTAAATATTACTATCGCGTCACTGATGCGGCTGGGACAACGGCAACAGGACAGTTTAAAACCGCAGCCGAACTAGGTACCCAAGCAGGCTTTCGTTTTGGGGCAGCAGGAGACTGGAGAGGCGAACTCTCTCCCTATCCCTCGATTAGCAATGCCCCGCAACGGGATCTCGACCTGTTTGTCGAACACGGCGATACTATCTATGCCGACATCCCTTCCGATGCTGTCAAAAATCCCGACGGCACCCGCAAGGAACAAGCAGAAACTCTAGATGAATATCGGGCAAAACATGCTGAAGTCTATGGCGATCGTTTAGGGTTTAATACATGGGGCGATCTGCGTTCTTCTACCTCTATTCTCGCCACCATCGACGACCACGAGGTTATCAACGACTTTTCTGGCGGTGCGCCTGCCAATACCGATCCGCGTTTTGGAGAAACGACGGGTTTAATCAACGATACTCAACTGTTTGAAAACGGCTTGCAGGCATTCCAAGAATACAACCCCATCCGCGATGAATTTTATGGGCAAACGGGAGAGGAACGCACCTCAGAAGAACGCAAACTCTATCGCTATAACACCTATGGCAGCGATGCCGCCGTTATCGTTCTGGATAACCGTTCTTTCCGCGATGCGCCTCTAGAAGAGGCTAACCTGTTAGATTCAGAAGATGTGACGCGATTCCTGAGCGAATCTCTGACTCGCGATCGCACCATGTTGGGGGCACCGCAGCTTGCCGACTTGAAGCGGGATTTATTAGCAGCCGAAAACAACGGCATCACCTGGAAATTCGTTATGGTGCCGGAACCGATCCAAAACTTTGGTCCTGCCTTGGCGGCAGATCGCTTCGAGGGATACGCTAAAGAGCGATCGGAAATTCTCCGCTTCATTCAAGAAAACAACATCGATAACGTCGTTTTTGTGGCGGCTGACATTCACGGCACCGTTGTCAACAATCTTACCTATCAAGAAGCTCCTGGTGAAGAACAAATTGCTACTGGTGCTTTTGAAATTTCCACGGGGTCGGTTGCCTTTAATCAGCCTCTGGGTTTCGTTTTAGCAGACATAACGACTGCCATCGACCCCGAAGCCAGGGCGCTTTACGACTCCCTACCCGTTGCCAACGACCCAGACAGCATCGTTAATGACAAAGACGATTTCATCAAGCAGATAATCAACGAACAACTACAGCCCCTCGGTTACGATCCGATTGGGTTGAATGATAATCTCCCCAACGCCGATGGTTTAATCAATGCGACGCTGTTGCAAGGAGATTATGTTGCTGCCCACACCTTTGGCTGGACGGAGTTCGATGTCGATCCCCAAACCCAACAACTAAAAGTCACGACCTACGGCATCGAACCCTACTCAGAGGCAGAATTACTCGCCAATCCTTCTGAAATTACAAGTCGAACCCCAACCATTGTCAGCGAATTCGTTGTCAATCCCGTCACCGATTTAGGAGCATCCGCACCCGAACCACAAACTATCTTCGGAATCCCCAACGATGACACATTCAAGGCAGCGATCGCGCTTACTCCCGAATCCCTCTTAGGCACGAGTTTCTAAATTAATAGAGGGCGAGTTTCTGCGCCCTCTACCAAAAACATCAAACAAAATATCTGCGCCAATTAATTGCGGGTTTAAGCGTCGTCTAGCGCAGCAATTCCGGGTAAAACTTTACCTTCTAGCAACTCCAAACTAGCGCCGCCACCTGTAGAAATGTGGCTCATTTGTTCGGCTACGCCGACTTTTTCGACTGCCGCTACCGAGTCGCCGCCGCCGATAATGGTAGTCGCGCCTTTTTTGGTCAAATCGGCTAGAGTACGCGCGATCGCTTCCGTTCCAACAGCAAATTTATCAAATTCAAACACGCCCATCGGACCGTTCCAGATAACCGTTTTACAATCAGATAAAGCTTCTTGGAACAATTTGACCGAATCGGGACCGATATCCAATCCCATCCAGCCATCGGGGATGTTTTCAATGCTGACGGTTTGAGAATTCGCATCCGCTGCAAAATTATCTGCAACGACAACATCGGTTGGCAGGAGGAATTGAACGCCTTTTTCTTTCGCTTTAGCTTCTAGAGACTTGGCTAGCTCTAGCTTATCCTCTTCCACCAAAGACTTACCAACGCTCAAACCGCGAGCTTTGTAGAAAGTAAAAATCATCCCGCCGCCGATGAGTAGCTTATCGCACTTCTCGAGCAGGGTTTCAATGACCCCAATTTTGCTAGAAACCTTAGAACCGCCAATAATAGCAGCTAGAGGACGCTGAGGATTTTCAATTGCTGCTTGTAGGTAATTGAGTTCTTTTTCGATTAAATAGCCAGCTACGCAGGGACTTAGATAGTGAGTTACCCCTTCAGTAGAAGCGTGGGCGCGGTGTGCCGTTCCAAAAGCGTCATTGACGTACAAATCTGCATTAGCAGCTAGCTGTTTAGCAAATTCTGGGTCATTTTTTTCTTCTTCGGCATGGAAACGGACATTTTCCAGCAAGGCTACTTGACCATTTTGCAGGTTTGCGATCGCGGCTGCTACGGAATCCCCAATACAGTCGTCGCACATCACGACTTCCTGCCCCAGCAATTCGCCCAGGCGCTTCGCCGTCGGAGTCAAACGCATGCTGTCAACCACTTTCCCTTTGGGACGACCAAAATGGCTCGCCAGGATAACTTTAGCGCCTTTGTTTATCAATTC
Source organism: Hydrococcus rivularis NIES-593 (assembly GCF_001904635.1). GTDB lineage: Bacteria > Cyanobacteriota > Cyanobacteriia > Cyanobacteriales > Microcystaceae > Hydrococcus > Hydrococcus rivularis. The sequence goes on along the minus strand of NZ_MRCB01000022.1, from coordinate 21,935 downwards.
CCGAATGGTTGGCAGTGCCGCCCGAATCCGAGTATCGTCAGTAATATTGCCTGCTTCATCGAGAGGAACGTTAAAATCGACGCGGACTAAAACTCTTTTTCCAGCTAATTCAGCTTCTGATAAATTTGCTACAGTTTTTTTGGGCACAGCCAGTTCCTCCTTAATCGCTTTTTTATTTTACAAATGATTAAATCAGCGTTTCGTTACTTACGACAATTGTCTGCCGCCATGAAAATTGAAATAGGTTCAATAATCAGCGCGGTAGTTTACATGCCGATTTTACAGGAGTGCGCGTACAGGGGATAGATATCTATGTTTAAAACTGTTTTGTTTCCCGTCGATCGAAGTCGAGAAGCTCGCGAGGCAGCCGAAACCGTTGCCAATATCGTCAAAACTTACAACAGCCGCTTGGTGTTACTCTCTGTCGTAGAAACAACCCCGGCAGGAGAAGCCCCACCCCATGGCGGCACGATGGCTTCGCCTGAAGAAGTTGCCAAATTGCTACAAGCGGCACAGAAACTTTTTGCCGACCAAGGCATTGAAGCAGAAGTCATCGAACGGGAAGGCATGCCATCTTTTACGATTTGCGACGTTGCCGATGAGATTAACGCAGATTTAATCGTGATGGGATGTCGGGGACTGGGATTAACGGCAGAAGGGATGGCAGAAAGCGTTACCAATCGGGTCATTAATTTATCTCCCTGTCCGGTTTTGATCGTTCCATAAATATCATTGACTAGGAGTCAGGTAGAGACGCTTCCATCCCTCTACATTCCCCTTCAAAAGGCAGATCTTGTCTATGCAAGAGTTAGAAGGAAGCGCTTTTCCTGGCTATCTCGATCGCTGGGGCAATCTTAATTGACTTATAAGCATCGTTATGTCATTCGAGCTTATACCTGCGATTCAAAGTTACACGAGAGCTAGATGCTCGCGTCTGAGATCGATTAGAACTGCTAGATTGGCTCGACGTTTATTTGTAACCGATTTATTGTTTGACTTATGTTATATTTGTATGAATATTTTCTTACTAACTAATACCTCAAAGATGGCTTTTTAACTCTATTCCAGAAGAAATGGAATTTGTCCTAAAAGCCAGCTTTCCTAATGAAGATTTAACCCTTAACTCTTATCGATCGAACCGCAACAATAGTGACTGCACAAACATCCTTGACCCCCCAAACCCTAGAGTCTTTGCCGACAAAGCCTCTCGATCCCGCTATCAATCGCCAAATGATAGCGATTCTCGACTTTGGCTCTCAATATTCTGAGTTAATAGCCCGTCGGATTCGCGAAACCAACGTCTATTCGGAAGTTCTATCCTATCGTACCAGTGCCGAACAACTGAGAAACTTGAGTCCTAAAGGAATCATTCTCTCTGGGGGTCCTAATTCGGTATATGATGAGGGCGCACCTCAGTGCGATCCGCAAATCTGGCATCTAGGCATTCCTATTTTGGGCGTTTGCTACGGAATGCAACTAATGGTGCAACAGTTAGGCGGGAAGGTAGAACGAGCCAAGCGAGGAGAATACGGAAAGGCTTCTCTGTATATCGACGATCCGACCGACTTGCTGACCAATGTCGAAGATGGTTCGACGATGTGGATGAGCCACGGAGATTCCTGCACGATGTTGCCAGAAGGATTTGAAATTCTGGCGCATACTGAGAATACCCCCCGCGCCGCGATCGCTCACCACGAAAAGAAACTCTTCGGCGTGCAATTCCACCCGGAAGTGGTGCATTCCGTCGGCGGTATTGCCTTGATCCGCAATTTTGTTTATCACATCTGCGAATGCGAACCGACTTGGACGACAGAAGTCTTTGTCGAAGAATCAATTCGGGAGATCCGAGCCAAAGTTGGAGACAAGCGGGTATTGCTTGCGCTATCTGGCGGCGTAGATTCATCTACCCTAGCCTTTTTGCTTCATCGCGCCATCGGCGATCGCCTTACTTGCATGTTTATCGATCAGGGTTTCATGCGTAAAGGCGAGCCAGAACGATTGATGCAGATTTTCAACGAACAGTTCCATATTCCCGTCGAATACGTTAACGCTCGCGATCGCTTCCTTGCCCAACTTCAAGGCATAACCGATCCCGAAGAAAAGCGCCGCCGCATCGGTCACGAATTTATCAAAGTCTTTGAAGAAGAATCTCAGCGTCTAGGTCCCTTTGATTATTTAGCTCAAGGCACACTTTATCCTGACGTAATCGAGTCTGCCGACAGCAACGTCGATCCCAAAACCGGAGAACGAATAGCCGTCAAAATCAAAAGCCATCATAACGTCGGCGGACTGCCGAAAAACCTTCGCTTTAAACTAATCGAACCGTTGCGCAAACTCTTCAAAGATGAGGTCCGCAACGTTGCCCGTGCTATTGGCTTGCCCGAAGAAATCGTCCGCCGCCATCCCTTCCCGGGACCCGGTTTAGCTATTCGGATTATTGGAGAAGTCACCGCCGAACGCTTAAACATTCTCCGCGATGCCGATTATATCGTCCGCGACGAAATTAGCAAGCACGACATGTATCATGATTTTTGGCAAGCATTTGCCGTTCTGCTTCCCATTCGTAGCGTTGGCGTAATGGGAGATAAACGGACTTATGCTCATCCTGTTGTCCTGCGCCTAATTACCAGCGAGGATGGCATGACGGCTGATTGGGCACGAGTCCCTTACGATTTACTAGAAACCATCTCCAATCGAATAGTCAACGAGGTCAAGGGAGTCAATCGCGTCGTGTACGATATTACTTCTAAACCTCCCGGCACTATCGAGTGGGAGTAAGATTAAATCTGGTCGAACGTCAGTAATATTCGTAAGGGAAGGTTTTCAAACCTTCCCTTATACGTTTTATGGTCATTGAAATGTAAAGTAATATGAAGTTAGAAGGCTATCGAGATGTTTCCAGATGCAGCAAACTGCTCTCAATCTAATTGCGATCGGCGTTTTTATCATAACCCTTTCTTCGTTATTGGGTCCCATTTTGAACATTTCACCTGTAATTCCAGCGGTGACGACTTTAGGGATTATGGGACTTGCCACTCTAGATAACCTCACTTGGAACGGCAAAGCAACTACTCTGTTCCTAGATCTTTTTTCCTCGCCCCAACAGCGTCAGCGCGTCGTTCATCACGAAGCAGGTCATTTTCTCGTTGCTTACTTTTTAGGCATTCCCGTTGTAGGTTATACACTTAGTGCTTGGGAAGCTTTCAAGGAAGGACAGCCAGGATTGGGAGGAGTCGTTTTTGACACAAATTTATTAGAAAAAAGGATGAATTTTAAGGAAGCCCCCGTAATCCTAGAACGGTTTTGTACGGTTTGGATGGCAGGAATTGCCGCAGAAACCCTTGTATACGGCAATGTTGAAGGGGGAGAGAGCGATCGCGAGAATCTCCGAGAAGTTTTGAGATTCGTCGGTCTTCCCGAAAGCGTTTATCCCCAAAAAGAACGTTGGGCATATCTCCAGGCTAAAAGTCTCCTAGAAAAGCATCAGAAATCCTATGAAGCTTTAGTTCGGGCAATGGAAAAACGAGCTTCAGTCGAAGAATGTTTGCAGGCGATAGGACAGAATGCTCAGGGCTGAGTATGCCATCATAGTTCATAGGTAAGCTCGCTGGCTGTTGCGCCAAGCTTGAGGCGTAGTTCTATGATATTGGCAAAACTGACGGAAAAAATGAAGCTTCTTAATGAAGAAAAGCTTAGAGATAGTTTCCAATCGCTCGCAAATTTTTTTGACGGCTGAGATCGCTCAGAGTAGTAACAACGTCTCTAAAATAGCCGATCGCCGAACGGAATTAACCTGGCATTGACTGTTGAGACAATCTACCAAAAACTGATTTGCTGCGTAATATTGCTGCAATAAGTTCTGCTGTTGTAAGTTAAAGTGCCAATCTTGACCGATATGGCGATGTTCGACGATTAAATTCCTAAAGCGATCGCACCAACTTTGACCGTTAGTTTTCCACCAAGTTTGTAAACGATCTAATCCTTGTGCTGAATTTGGCAGTCTCTCCTTGAGCTCTTGTAGTGCTTGCTTAAGTCCTTTGTCCATCGGGAAACGTCGCTCTAAATCTAGCGCAAAGCTCAATTCTAAAATCTGCTCCAATTCGGGACGATCTAACAAAGTTAAACTCAGGGTAAAAGCACGCATCAGAGCGACATCCAAAGCTAGTTCGGGAGCGAGATCGCTTGCCAATTTTACATCAAGGGATGCCGCTAAATTTAAATCTCGACTTTGTAACAAACCGAAATAAAAAGCTCTGACAGCGGCGTTTTGATAAGGTACGTTTAGAGAGCGCGCTTTTTCATCAATAGAACGAATAAACTGTTCTAATCGAGGTTCTGCCGCTAGTAAAGAATCGACTTGCACTTTCATCTGTTCGAGTAAAAAATCGGCACTCGGTAGCATTCCTACTGTCAAGAAAATAACTTCTCGCCATTGCGGTTCAGCGACATGAATAGCTAAACGCTGCAAGGATTCTTGTAGGGTTTGAGAATTGGGACTAGCGACGATTTTCCGGGCGGTCAGGTATTCTTGAAAGGTTAGATGGGAAAAAGAATAAATTCCCTTAGCCCTCTCTACTAGCAACCCATGTTGTTTCTCAATGGTGTGGAGAAGTTCTTCACAATGAGACCATAATATTTCTGGATCGGTATTGACTTGAGGTAAGGCGAGCAAATAGTCAGCGATAATATGTTGAACGTCACTTCCTTCAAAAAAATAATTTCCCTGCTCGAATGTTGTTGCCGCAATCTGGCTCAAGAGTTTAATTTTGTCGGGTAAGGATAAATTGTAGTAGATTTGCTCCTTTTGAATACCTCTAGAGCGATCCCAACGACCGAGTAAAATTTCTAAAGCTTCTTGGTAGAGTTTGGAACGTTTAGCAGGAAAGCTCGATCGCGCTTGAAAAACCGAACACAATAAACTCAACAAGATTGGGGTGACGGTTAATTCTAAAATTGGCAAATTTTCTGGACGCTTCAATAATTCTAAAAATTGGGAAGCTTTAGCGAGTCCTTCCGTTTCAGACTCTTGATTAGTCGCCACAAACCACTTTTGCACAAAAGCTTCGACTTGGCTGAGATTCCAGTCTGCTAACTCAACATAAGTAAACCCGCGCAGAGGATAAGCTTGAATACCAATACGACAGGTAATCGCGATCGCGTTTTGGTAGTAAACTTCAGCAAATTGTTGTATCTGCGCGAGGATTGGTTCGCTATCTTCTGGGGAAATTTCCTCCAGTCCATCTAATAAAATCAGTACCTTTCCTTGACGGATTAAGGTTTCAACTTGTTCGCTAGAGATTCCATAGCTACCCCAAGTTCGACTGATGTAGTTCGCTAGACTAAAATCGCGCGTCTCTTTTACCTGGGTGGCAAAAATTCTCAGAGAAATAAAGATAGGAAGGCAATCGGCTTTAAATTTGTCTTCAATGCACAGTAAAGCTAGGTGCTGTAAAAAAGTCGTCTTACCAGAACCTGGTTTTCCTAAAATGACTAGCCTGGAATTGCTGGTAATCGCATCCAGTGCCGAAATAGTGCGATTTGGCTCAAATAGATCGAAACGTCTAGATACTGATGAGGAGGTTTGTAAATCGGATACTTCTAACCATCGCTGATTGCTTAAAGAGGTCAGGACGTTAACATCGGTATAAACGCGATCGAGTTGGAGAGGCAGGTTGACATCAAAAAAAGACTGGACAATACCACACTGGGCTTGGATTTGTCCTTTTAGTTGTTGCATCCAGTCTTGGGAAGTCAAGCTTTCCTGGGCACTGGGAGATTGGCTTAAAGGCTGAGGATTTTCATCAGGCAAGTCAGCGATCTCTTGCCAATCGAGGTCTAACTGAAAGCAGATTTCCAAAAAAATATGGCGTTCGATTGGTCTACCTGCAAAAAATTTCCAAACCGAGTTGCGAGTGGATAAACCTACCTGGGCCGCTAGGTACTCCTGCGACCATTGCTTGCGCGCAAATGCTTGTTTGGCTTTGATGATTCCAACAGGTGAGGCTTTGAGCGATCGCTTGAGCATTGTTTGTCAATTTAGAGATAATACTAATTTTCATGTTTTCACGATAGACATTCTTCTCCCCTCTCCCAAATTGGGAGAGGGGTTGGGGGTGAAGGCGATCGACCATCTCTGTCATTAATGAATGAAAAATGATATAAGCTATGTTCTAATTGAGAAGCGATCGCTGCATCCTGTACCATTGAGCGTTGGGTCTTTTTTGCATGGTCGCGGTTGTTTTTTTTTGAGACACTTGGCTGTTTAGTTACTCTTTATTGCTTATTTTGCCATGAAGTGACTACCTTTTCCCTCTGCCCAAAAGCTTCTTGAAATCTTGCTTTTCACCTTAACTTGTCACTAATGTTGAGGGATAGGTTTAGAAAAATTAGATTTATGCAGCAGATTTAATCTCAACAATTCCCATCATGCCCAAATCCTCATGGTCGAGAATGTGGCAGTGATAAACTGTTTTCCCGGCGAAATCCCGAAAAGGAATGCGAATGCGGACGCTTTCGCCGCCACGTACCAAAACCGTATCTTTCCAAACGCGATAAGGTTCTGGCTGCCCATTGCGCGATACGATTTGAAAGCGATTGATATGCAGATGGAAAGGATGAGCCATGCGGTCTGGATCGACGTTAATTAACTCCCAATCTTCAATCGTATTCAGTTTAACCTGGGTATCAATTCGATCCATATCAAATGTTTGTCCGTTGAAGGTAAAACTCATTCCCCTACCAGAACCCATCATACCCATTCCCATGCCGGAACCCATTGCCATCGACAATTCAAAACGCCTTACGGTTTCTGGTTCTGGTAACGTTTCTACAGAAATCAGTTGTTTGGGTAAAGGCAGGGTAGCAACAGAACCTTGGTAAGTCAGGGTTGCCAAAACTTGAGGTCGGGATTGAGTACTATTTCCCATCATATGACCGCCCATCATTCCCATTCCGCCGCGATCGTAGGGTAAAGTTAATAGACGATACTGTCCTGGTTCTTTTTCTCCGCGCACCAACACTTCTGCCCGTTCTCCAGGTGCAAGTAACAATTCTTCTAATTCTACAGGTGCGTTTATGCCTCCTCCATCCGTAGCGATTAAATAAAGGGGATGATTTTCCAGAGAGAGACGGTAAAATCGAGAGGGAGAAGCATTGAGAATTCGCAAGCGTAGCAAGCCGCCCTTGGCGATAGATAAATTGGAATTGACTTGCCCGTTAACCGTCAGCAATTGCCCCTCGCGTCCCAACATCATAGCCATGTGGTTTGGCGATATGATGCGTCCGCTTTCATCTAAATCAAAATCTTTTAACACCAGAAACTCTTCTTTTGCCGCTTGGATTTCAGGAATTTCATCCAATTCACCCCGAACGATAAATAGACCTGCTAATCCAGCAAATAACTGTTCGGCAACATAACCGTGATGGTGAGGATGATACCAGAAGGTGCCGGAGGGATGGTTTTTAGGAATAATAAATTCATAAGTTAAACTTTCTCCTGGCTCAATGCTCAGGAAGGGATTATCTGCATTGCCAGTGGGAGGAACATGCAGTCCATGATAATGCAAGTTAGTTGATTGAGAGAGGTTATTTGTGAAGTGGATGCGGGCGGTATCGCCTGCTTTTGCTTCTAGACGCGGTGCAGGGATTTGTCCGTTATAACTCATTAAATAAGCTTGTCTGCCTGCTAAAGTTACAGGGCGAATTCCTGCTTCGAGATTCAGTTCTAGTAAGCCATTAGCGCTTTTGTAGAGTTTAGAGGAAGCAGCAGGTGTTTTATTGCCCTGTGCGATTGTCCAGTTAGTGACTGATGCCGTCACCGCACTAGCAACACTGAGGACAAGAAACTGTCTGCGGTTAATTTTTGGCATAGTTACTCCTTTGGCAACTACAACCTAAAAGATAGGTCTGTTATTTCAGAGTAGACTCTCCTCTTAAGTGGAGAGTCAAGAGGATGGCTGCTTAAGCTGTTGAGTGTATTAAAGATAATGATTTGAAGGAGTGAGCTAGATGTAAAGGAAAAGTCAGGCGATCGCATCCTAAATTTTTTTCTCATTGCGATAAGATAGCTTAAAAACCTAATTAATCGTTTATTTAGGATAATTTATGGAAATAAGGCAGTTTTCCTTGGCAATACTCGCAACAAGTTCGCTTTTGTTGTTAGTTAATTCTATCTATCCAGAAAAAATCTAAGCTCAACTAGGACCGTGTTCTGGTGATGAAAACTACGAACTCGCTTCTTCTACTTACAAAACCATAAAGTTACCTGAATTCGGTATAGAAGTCGATACTCCCAACAACTACAGAACTATGAAACGAAATGATGGGTCTGTAGAAATTCTTCATCCCGATGACTTTGAGCTTTTTCAGTGCGTTGCTAGAGGGGGTACCGGAGGAGGTGGCTACTATTCTGAAGTGATTGAATTAGTCGATAGGGACAACTCGATGAGTTTAAGAGAACAAGCTATACAGACGATAAGGTATTACTATGACCCACAGGGGAATCCAACCCCAGTTCAGACAATGTAAATGTATTAGATTACGAACAGGGCGATTTTTCTGGCTATATAGCCTTCACAACCAACAGTCCGGCTTTCAATGGTGTCGTCTTTATGGGAGAGATTCCAGGCATAGAAAAAATTTTAACAATTTATACTAAGTGTGACTGCGATACAACAGTGGAAGATCTCAAGAGTTTACTCTCTAGGGTAAGGCTAATAAAAAATATTATTGATTGATGAATGATAATAGCTCGATTATTCGTAATATGAATTCCCTAAAATCTTGCGAAAAATCGCTCTAGATCTCCTCTCACACTTCCCACACACCTATCTTTCCCCTATCTGTAGCAAGGATTTAGGAGATTGGTATTATATGCAGGTTGGGTTGAATACTTATCAAAAAATCGTTGTCTCATACCAAACGTAACGCAGTGAAGCGAAGTATCTGGTAGATTCTTCACTTCGTTGGGAATGACAACTAATTATCCGAACTCGATCTTATTGCCCATACCAAGCTTGTCGCCACTGTTTCATTTGGTCGATCTCTTGTTGCTGTGAAGTGATGATATTTTCAGTAAGCTGCTTCATTTCAAGACGTTGAGACTTACTTAAAGCATCCCGTGCCATAGTCAATGCACCTTCATGATGAGGAATCATCGCATTGAGAAAGCGCAAATCCAACTCATCATCGGCTTTTCCTAAATCCCTATCCATGCGCATGACTTTCATCTGTTCGGGAGACATTGCCATCATGTGACCCATCTGGGAGTACCAAGCCATTGGTTGCTCTCCAGCTTTTGGATACCAAGTATTTCGCCACTGTTGCATCTGAGCGATTTCTTTTTCTTGGGCTTCGATAATCTCGTCTGCTAGCTGTTTCAATTCGGGGCGCTTTGATTTCTGCTGTATTTCTTTTGCCATCACTACTGCGCCTTGATGGTGCAGGAGCATCGCATCAATAAATCGTAAATCGTAGTCGGCATCAGCAGGTCCCAAATCCATTTCCATACTATGATTCATGGAACCATTATGTTCCATTTGTTTATTGTCAGCTTCAGTAGCAGGTAAATTTTGAGCCGTGCTGGCATTTTGGTTAGAACTCGAACAGGCTGTTAGCATTCCGCTAAGAGCAGCGCTTGCTACCAGAGTCAATGCTAAAAAGTCTTTTTTCATGTACAGGAGTTGCATAAACGTTCAGTCTCTCTAAAAATTTCCTGTTTCTATTCTGAAATCTCTAGTTAACTGGAGAGTCAACCCTAATTGAGTTGATAAACAGAATTAATTTCCAGTATCGAAGTAATGCCAGCTTCTAGCTCGCTATCGCACTGCGTGTATATAATTTTGCCTGCCCACTTACAAGCGATCGCCTAAATGTTAAGACAATTTTCTTTTGCCTCTTGACTCTCCAGTGTGCTGGAGATTTCACAATAAAGGTAGTCGCCAGCACAGAGAACGCAAATCTCAGAAAGCAAGTTGCACGAGCGATCGCAGCAGCAGGTTATCCGATTGCCTAAATATTTATGTTTGGAGGTGGTCGATGGAAAATACCAGTTTAAAACTCACAGGGATGAGTTGTGCCTCTTGTGCTAAAAACATCGAAGATGCAATCCTCTCAGTAGAAGGCGTTGAGACGAGCAGCGTCAATTTTGGCGCAGAACTTGCCACCGTTACTTATAACCCCAATAAAACTAATATAGCAGCCATTCAGAATGCCGTGGATGCGGCGGGATATTCTGCTGTACCCATGCAAGATGACATACTTGCCCCAGAAGACGATACGGAACAACGAGAACGACTTGCCGAAAATCGAAAACTGACTCGCAAGGTCTGGGTTAGTGGTGTTATCAGTGCTATTTTAGTCATTGGTTCGCTGCCTGCCATGACGGGATTAAACATTCCCTTCATTCCCCTGTGGCTGCATAACTCCTGGGTACAATTAGTGCTGAGTGCGCCCGTACTGTTTTGGTGTGGTTCGTCTTTCTTTATCAACGCACGGAAAGCTTTTAAACGCCATACAGCGACGATGGATACGCTAGTGGTGATTGGTACGGGTGCAGCTTACCTCTATTCCCTATTTCCTCCCCTTTTCCCCCAGTGGTTTCTCGATCGGGGACTTAGACCCGATGTATACTTTGAAGTGGCATCGGTAATTATTGCCTTAATTTTGCTCGGACGGCTATTAGAAAACCGTGCCAAGGGACAAACTTCAGAAGCAATTCGCAAGTTAATAGGTTTACAAGCGAAAACGGCACGGGTAATTCGCAACGGTACAGAAGTAGATGTGCCAATCGCCGAAGTAGTTTTGGGAGATATCATTTTAGTACGCCCAGGAGAAAAAATTCCTGTCGATGGCGAGATAGTAGAAGGTTTCTCGACCATTGATGAAGGGATGGTGACGGGTGAAAGCGTCCCCGTAAAGAAACATCCCGGCGATGAAGTGATTGGCGCGACGATTAACAAAACGGGCAGCTTTAAATTTCGCGCCACGCGAGTTGGGAAAGATACATTTTTAGCGCAAATTGTCAAGCTGGTGCAGCAAGCGCAAGGTTCCAAAGCACCGATTCAGCGATTGGCAGATCGCGTGACGGGATGGTTTGTGCCTGCGGTCATTGCCATTGCGATCGCGACGTTTATCATCTGGTATAATGCCATGGGCAATGTGACAATAGCGTTGATTCCCACAGTCAGCGTGTTGATTATCGCCTGTCCTTGTGCCTTGGGTTTAGCCACCCCAACTTCAATTATGGTCGCAACGGGAAAAGGGGCAGAAAACGGTATCCTCATCAAAGATGCAGAAAGTCTGGAAATGGCGCATAAACTGAGCGCGATCGTCCTGGATAAAACGGGTACAATAACCCAAGGTAAACCTACTGTAACTGATTTTGTAAGCGTCAAGGGAATAGCTAACGGTAACGAGTTAAATTTACTGCGTCTGGCGGCATCCGTCGAACGAAATTCCGAACATCCTCTAGCGGAAGCCGTGGTGCAATATGCCCAATCTCAAGGGGTAGAACTAGCAGATTCTAAAGAATTTGAAGCGCTTGCGGGTAGCGGCGTACAAGGTTATGTCTCGGATCGATGGGTGCAAATCGGAACGCACCGTTGGATGAACGAGTTAGGCATCGATACTAGCGCCCTACACAAGGATTGGGAGAGACTGGAGTATCTCGGTAAAACCGTCATTTGGATGGCTGTAGATGGCAAAATTGAAGGGATTATGGGCATTTCTGATGCAGTAAAACCCTCGTCAGCCCAAGCCATTCGCTCCTTGCAGAAAATGGGGCTAGAAGTGGTAATGTTGACGGGAGATAATCGTCGCACTGCTGAAGTCATCGCCCGCGAAGTAGGGATTAAGCGAGTAGAGGCTGAAGTTCGCCCCGACCAAAAAGCTACTGTTGTAGAGCAAATTCAATCGGAAGATAAGATTGTAGCAATGGTAGGAGATGGGATCAACGACGCACCTGCTTTAGCGCAAGCAGACGTAGGAATAGCGATTGGTACGGGAACGGATGTCGCGATCGCAGCTAGCAATATCACGCTCATTTCTGGCGACTTGCAAGGAATTGTTACTGCCATTCAACTAAGTCGTGCCACAATTCGCAATATTCGTCAGAATCTCTTCTTTGCCTTCATCTACAACGTGGCAGGCATTCCCATTGCCGCTGGAGTTCTATTTCCCTTCTTTGGTTGGCTGCTCAGTCCCATTATTGCAGGTGCGGCGATGGCGTTTAGTTCGGTGTCGGTAGTAACCAATGCGCTGCGGTTGCGGAACTTTCAACCGAAAACACTTGGTTAGAGGAACGCGAAGATGAAACAAATAATCTTTTTTGGAATATTAGCAGGATTGGGATTTCTGCTGGAGGCAATTGTATAGGAGGTTGGACAATGGTTAACAAAACCGCGCTTGTAAGTACGATCGCGAGTTTAGGACTGGTGTTAGGAATAGCTTCGAGTAAAGTTGTCGCCCAAATGCCTCACCAGGATCGAATTCAACCATCTCAAAACCAGCCAACCGAACAGTTGCAGAGGATCGAACAACCGATAGTCAATAAAATTGCCGTGACGTTAGGCGGATTGGGACTGATTGGTTTAGAACTATGGTGGTTCTTACTCAGTAAGCCTAAGTCTACAAAAGCGATCGCGCGATTGGGAATCCAAGAAGTAACCGTTACGGTAGATGGTGGTTACGAACCCAGCCTAATCTTAGTACAAGCGGGTCAAAAAGTGCGGCTAAACTTCGTTCGCAAAGATACTAGCAGTTGTCTAGAAGAAGTCCGTTTTCCCGACTTTGGGATAGCTCAAGCACTACCGCTTAATCGAGTTACAGCGATTGAATTTACCCCAGAAAAACCCGGCAGATACGAATTTACCTGTGGGATGAATATGTTCCGAGGAGTCGTTGAAGTCCAGTCGGCGGATACAGCCGCGATTCTGGTTGACTGACAAATCTTTGTCCCCTCATCCCTAAATCTCTTCTCCCACAAAGGGCGAAGGAACTTCAGGCAGAAGTTTTAAGTTGAGAGCCACTCTCCCGCTCTGGGAGAGGGATTGGGGTGAGGGCTATTTGAGTTGGGTCACTCAACCAGGACGCGATCGCACCTCCAGTATCTAGCACGAAGAACGATACTTCCCAATGGAGATATGAATAAATCCGATCGCCGCTTAAATTAATCTAAGATATAGATTCGATAGCGATCGCATTTATTTGTATAGATTCAATGAATATCCTCACCAATATCTTTTCGCCCAAACCCTCCTCTAAGAGTCAGCCAAAACAACAGCAAAGCGGACAGCCTCGCGCCAAAAGAAGTCGTCGCGGTATAGAAATCAAGTCGCCGCAAGAAATAGAAATCATGCGCGCCTCAGCTAGGATTGTCGCAACGGTTCTCAAAGAAATCTCGCAAATGGTGCAACCTGGCATGACAACGGCTGACTTAGATGCTTATGCCGAACAGCGCATTCGAGAAATGGGCGCTACTCCAAGTTTTAAAGGATATTACGGCTTTCCAGCTTCGATTTGTTCGTGCATCAATCATGAAGTCGTTCACGGGATTCCCAATCCCAAAAAAGTGATTCGTGCTGGCGACGTTTTAAAGGTTGATACAGGAGCTTATTACCAGGGCTATCATGGCGATTCTTGCATTACTATTGCCGTTGGCAAAGTTTCCCCCAAAGTTGCCAAATTGATTCGCGTTGCTGAGGAAGCTTTATATAAAGGAATCGAACAAGTCAAGGCGGGAAATTATTTATTAGATATTGCAGGTGCGATCGAAGACCATATCAAAGCTAATAAATTTAGTGTTGTAGAAGATTACGTCGGTCATGGCGTGGGAAGAAATCTTCATGAAGAACCTTCAGTTTTCAATTTTCGGACAAATCAATTACCAAATATAAAATTGCGAGCGGGCATGACATTGGCGATCGAACCAATTGTTAATGCCGGGTCAAAACATACTCGAACCTTGCGCGATCGCTGGACGGTTGTAACTGTTGATAATTCCCTATCCGCTCAATTTGAGCATACAGTTTTAGTGACAGAAACCGGATATGAAATCCTAACCGATCGCACTAATATTTAAATAATAATATTTTTTTCTAAGAAACATTATGAAACTGAGTTGGCTTGCGCGATCGCACGAGAGAGCGCGTTCCAACTCAATTCAACCCTATAAAAAACCCTTAGAATTTATGCGGCAGCCACCTCTTCGTAAGGGACAAACAAGTTTTTAGCAGCTTTGCAGATGGGACAATGCCAATCGTTGGGAATTGCTTCAAAAGGCGTTCCCGGAGCAATTCCAGAATCAGGATCGCCTGCAACCGGATCGTAAATCATCGAACACTGCCGACAAATCCATTTTTGAGTGGCGGGATCGCCGCTAGCGGCTTTGGCCAAAGGAGCCGAGCCAGCGAGCGCTTGGAGTGCTTCGCTATACTGACGTGCGTGATGATCTTCGATATGAGTCAACAACCCGAAGTTGTGGGCAGCTTTGCGAAAAATACGGGCATGTTCGCGAGACTCCGTCTCTTGTTGTTCAAATTCTGCTACCGCCGAGCGATCGCGATCGCCGCGAGCCTCTGCCGCAAAGTTAGGATACATAGTGGTGTATTCGTAGGTTTCTCCCTCAATTGCCAGTTCCAAACAGCGAGCCGCGATCGCTTTTTTTTGTTCTTCCCTCAAGGAAGCGGCATTTTCTACTGCTAGTTCGGGATGCATCAATCGAAAATGAGCAAAGGCGTGTTCGGTTTCCTGATTTGCCGTCTCTCGAAACAGTTTGGAGAGTTCTGTCATGCCAAGCTGACGAGTCACTTCTGCAAAAAACAGATACTTGCGGTTAGCCATCGACTCTCCAGCAAAAGCTTCAGACAAATTCTTGGCAGTGTTTGAGTTTGAAAGATCCATAGTTAAATTAGAGAATATGCAACTGTGATTTCTTGCCAATGAATTCTATCCCACAGGAACCAAAATAGTATCGCTAGTTTCTTCTATCTGAGGCGTTGCGATCGAAGAATCTTCAACTGGCGTGGGTTTTATTCCTCGCGTTACCTGATGCACCCACCAAATTTCTTGGGTTCGCACGGCTTCAAATCCTGCCGCACCCATCCAAGCATCAACGCTTCCCGCTGCATAGTCTTTGATATAAGGTTCTTCAAAAATATCGGTCAGCCAATCTGTATGTAAAAGGGTTTTTTGATTGCCATCGAGGATAATAACCTGTCCTCCAGGTACTAGGAGACGAAACGCTTCTCGCAAAATCGCTCGCGCAACCTTTGGCGGCGTTTCATGGAATAGCAAAGAAGCACTCACGACATCAAACGAAGCATTTAGAAATTTTGTATCCTCAGCCTTGCCGTGCTGCCATTGAATTTCCAGTCCGGCTTGCCTAGCTTTACGATCTGCCATAATTAGCATATAAGGTGACAAATCGATTCCGATAACTTCTGCTTCGGGAAAAGCTTGTTTGAGCATCAGCGTTGTCGAACCCGTACCGCAACCCAAGTCCAGAATTCTGCGCGGCTGTCCTTCGATCGCTTCAATGACTCCTTGACGCACCCAAGTTTCGTTGGGAGGCAGTACGTACTGGGTAATGGGATCGTAGGTTACTGGGGCATCTCCATTTAAGTAACCGCCTTGGATGCCGTGAAAATTTTGAGAACTGTAATATTCGGGATAAGTTAAGTTCGGTTGGCGAAAGCGATCGCTTTCTTTTTCCCAATCGATCGATTTATATAACTGTAATAGCTTATCTTCATCGATTAGAAAAAGTTGAAAAATCGGTTTTAAAAATCTTTCCCAGATCGTATCTCGACGAACAGCCATAATTTAGATCCTAAATTTTAAATGCTCGATTCTAAAAGCAAGTTTAATTATAGTGCGGGCAAGATGCCCGCTTCTGTTGACGCTACACCTAGATTTGGGAAGGAATCAGTTCGTGACCGTTACTCTCAGTCAGATCCCAAGACTGAAATTTAACTTTATCTCCACTCTCAGACGGGTTTAAAGTTTGGTAAAAAAATTGCTGAGTGCGATTTTGCTCGTCTGCCACGATAACACGCGCTTCATGTCCGTTACGTAAAACTTCTGCGCGATCGCGTTCTTCATAAGCATAAATAATTAGAATATCTCCAGGCTGGCAAAGCAATGCCGCACCGCCATTGGGACAAATCTCACCACTGCCTGCCTCTCCTGGAAGCGCATAGGTTGACCATCGTTTGCCGTTATTGAGGTTGATGACATCGACTTCTTCAAGGGGAAGAATACCAACCCGATCTAATAACTCCTCATCGATGGTGATGCTCCCGACATAATTAACATTGGCTTCCGTGACTCGCACCCGATGTAACTTGGCATGCATTAGTCTGATTGTTCCCATTATTTCTCCCTGCGGTACTTTTTATATCTTAAGATTTTGTTATTGGGTTCTGCGAACAGAATAACCTCAAAATTTCCGATCGAACTGATGCAATAGGCACAACTATGCCCTCTCAATGGGAATATTTACTCAAGAATCTCGGCGAATGGCACGGATCGTTTACTCGCCTCTCGCCCAAAGGAAAATTTATAGAAGACACGCCCACGATAGTTTCTTTGGAAGGACAAGATAATAATACAAAAATTCATCAAGTCGTTCGTCGTCTTCCTCCCGGTCAACCGCCCCAGGATTTAGTTCTAGATTACAGTTCCTTGAGTCGAAGCATTTTATTCTTTGAGAATGGGGCTTTTTCTCAAGGGTCAATGCAATGGGGACCTTTTTCTGAATTTGGGGCAGAGTTTGGACTTATCGAGGGCGATCGCCGTCTGCGTCTGGTAATGGTATTTAATGCTGACAGCCAATTCGACAAACTCACCCTAATTCGCGAAAAATTAGCTGGATCGAATGCACCAGAACGACCGCTTCTAACTGTAGACCAGCTCTTGGGAGAATGGCAGGGAGAAGCAGTCACGATCTATCCCGACTTTCGACCCTCCGATACTTATTCTACCCGCCTTCAAGTCTCCCTTCTCGATCGTAACCGATTGGAGCAAAGACTGACGTTCGGCGATCGCGCGATCGCATCGACGGCAACCATAACAGGCTCAATTCTGCATTTCGATCGCAGCGATCCACCCGTACAAATTCTACTCTTACCGGATGGCGCATCGTGTAACTGTCCCGTGGAAATCAAACCGCGTCAGCGTTTCGTTCTAGAAGTGGGTTGGTTAGTCTCTCCTACCCAACGGCAGCGAATTATTCGCAGCTATGGCGATAAAGGAGAATGGGTGAGTCTGACTTTGGTTAGAGAAGAAAAACGCTAAGACTGAGTATCAAAATTTCCTGCCAAATAATTTTAATAGAGTCCCTTAAGGCTTTAAACTTAATGGAGCAATATGTGTAGAAGTTGACCTAAGTTAAAGCTGTGCGAAAAATTATCATTGCTGGTAACTGGAAAATGTACAAAACCCAAGAAGAAACCTTGGAGTTCGTACAAGCCTTTAAATCGAAGATAGAAGATACAGACGAAGCGAGAAAAGTTATTCTGTGCGCTCCCTTTACAGCTTTGGGAGTGCTGTCCAAAGGTCTACACGGCAGTCGGATCGAGCTGGGAGCGCAAAATGTCCATTGGGCGGATGAAGGTGCTTACACGGGCGAAATTGCAGCACCGATGCTCGCAGAAATAGGCGTGAGTTACGTCATTATCGGTCACAGCGAACGCCGACAATATTTTGGAGAAACGGACGAAACAGTAAATCTACGCCTAAAAGCAGCTCAACGTCATGGTCTGACCCCGATTCTCTGCGTGGGCGAATCGAAGGCACAACGGGATGCAGGCGAAACCGAAAATATCATCATCAATCAGTTGAAAAAAGACTTAGTAGATGTAGACCAAAATAATTTGGTCATCGCTTACGAACCTATCTGGGCAATCGGCACGGGGGATACCTGCGAAGCCCTAGAAGCCAATCGCGTCATTGGTTTGATTCGCGCTCAATTGACCAATCCCAATGTCACTATTCAATATGGCGGTTCGGTTAAACCCGATAACATCGACGAAATTATGGCGCAACCAGAAATTGATGGCGCTTTAGTCGGAGGTGCGAGTTTAGATCCGACTAGTTTTGCTCGGATTGTCAATTATCAGTAGTGAGTAGTTATTAGTCATTGGTTATTGGTCGTCCGTTAAACCACAAAGGACAAATGACCAATGACAAGGGACAAACAAACAATGACTACCCCTTTAACTATCCGAGAACATACTTTTCATTGGGGAGAACGCACTTACCTGATGGGAATTTTGAATGTCACTCCCGATAGTTTTAGCGATGGGGGCGAGTTCGATACTATCGATGCTGCTTTGGCACAGGCAAAGAAACTGGTCGCAGATGGGGCAGATATTATCGATATTGGCGGTCAGTCCACGCGACCGGGTGCAGAACAAATCTCCCTAGAAGAAGAATTAAATCGCGTCATTCCCGCCATCAAGGCACTGCGGGAAGAGGTTTCCGTGCCGATTTCTATCGATACGACGAGGGCATCTGTCGCTCAAGCAGCGGTAGAAGCAGGGGCAGATCTGGTTAATGACATTTCTGGGGGAACGTATGATGCTGATATGCTGCCTGTCGTTGTCGAGTTAGGAGTCCCCATTGTATTAATGCACATTCGCGGCACTCCTAAAACCATGCAACAGTTAACGGATTATGAGGATTTGGTGGGTGAAGTCTACCAGTTTTTTGAAGATCGGATCGATCGAGCTATTCAAGTAGGAATCGATCGCTCTCGCCTCATTATCGACCCCGGTATCGGTTTTGCCAAGACTTACGAACAGAGTTTAGAATTGCTGAGACGCTTGAGCGAATTCCGTTCTCTAGAAGTACCCATCTTAGTCGGACCCTCGCGCAAAAGTTTTATCGGTCGCATTCTCGATCGCAACGACCCTAAATTGCGCGTTTGGGGAACTGCTGCCGCTTGTTGCGCTGCGATCGCGGGTTCTGCCGATCTATTGCGCGTTCACGACGTTGCCGAGATGTGCGACGTTTGCCGAGTTGCTGATGCCATCTGGCGCTCATAAAATTTCATAATTTTTTACACTTTATCTAGTCAGATTTGAGGAAACAGGTTTTATCGTAGTAGTCAGCGATCGGGAATAGGAATAATGGGTAACTGGCTATGAAAGAGCGTTGCATGATTCCTGTGGTCAAGTCCCCCAAAGACTATCTAGTCTTTCGCATTAGTCCGCAGGATAGTAATCGTCTAGCGATCGTTTTTGATTCAACCATTGCTGATGATTCTCTAACGGTTTGCGTAGAAATTTTCGATCCGGGCGGTAGAACTCCTACCCATCGTCATCACTTTGCCGTAGAAATGTTTTTTATTCTCAAAGGCGAAGGCATGGCAATCTGCGATGGCAAACAAATTCCTCTTCGTCCCGGCGATAGTTTATTAGTTCGACCAACGGGAATTCATGAAATTAGAAATCCGAGTTCAGAACGATTGTATGCTCTATGTTTTATGGTGCCTAATGAGGATTTTTCAGAACTGATTCGCAGCGGCATTCCAGAAAAATTAGACGAGGAAGATTTGAGCGTACTTCAACGACTTGATGCTCTAGTATCTTGTTAAAAGCTAACTTAAAACTGACTAAAATTTTAAATGTCTGACTTACAGGTTGTCTCAAAAGTATTAGAATGTCATGTTGAGCGTAGCGATCGCGAAGCGAAACGAAACATCTTATAGCAGTTTTCAGTTAGATGAGAGACTAAATCGATCGATTGGGGGAAGAGGGAAAGGGAAAAGGAGAAAGGCTTTTGATACTTCTAAAAAGCTAGAAAAATACAATTAGCTCATGCTCAAAGTTAAAAAAGAAACAGCATCTATGTATACTCGCGATGGAGTAAGACTAGATGCTGACGTTTATCGTCCCGATAGTTCCGAAAAATTTCCCGTTTTATTAATGCGACAACCCTATGGGAGAGCAATTGCTTCTACGGTTGTTTATGCCCATCCAAGTTGGTATGCTGCCCAAGGATATATCGTTGTCATTCAAGACGTTCGAGGCAGAGGATCGTCTGAAGGAAACTTCGATCTTTTTGCTCATGAAATAGACGATGGATTTGATACTATTAATTGGACATCTCAACTCCCAGGCAGTACGGGAAAAGTCGGAATGTATGGCTTTTCTTATCAGGGAATGACCCAATTATATGCCGCAATCAATTCTCACAGTGCCTTAAAAACTATTTGTCCGTCGATGGTTGCCTACGATTTATATAGCGATTGGGCATATGAAAATGGGGCATTTTGTTTACAAGCAAATCTTGGTTGGGCAATTCAAATTGCTGCAGAAACTGCACGATTGCAAAGCGATGAAATCTCTTTTCAAAAACTCTATACAGCTTCTCGAAATTTACCTTTATACGATCTTATTCCTGCCAATCCTTCCCTTTTAAAAGAATTAGCACCCGACTCTTTTTATCATACTTGGTTAAATCATCCCTATCCCGATGAATATTGGGAAAACCTCTCTCCAAAAAACATGATGCAGGATGTAGATTTACCAATGTTGCATATTGGGGGATGGTTCGATCCTTATTTGCGAGGAACATTGAATTTTTATAAAGAAATGGCAAGCCGTTCCCAATTTATTCAATACTTAGTTATTGGTCCTTGGGTGCATTTACCTTGGGGGCGTAAAGTTGGTGCATTAGATTATGGTCAAGCAGCAATCAGTTCGATAGATAAATTACAAATTGCATGGTTTGATAAATTTCTTAAAGGAATCGATTCAGAAATTTTGAATGCGCCTCCTGTGTGCTTATTTGAAATGGGAAGCAATAAATGGCGTTATTTCGATGCCTTTCCAAGTTATCATCAAAAATCCTATTATTTAACAAGTAATGGTTTAGCGAGTATTCGAGATGATGATGGGAAATTAGTAGAAGCGCATCCCCAATCTTCAGAAGATACATTAGTTCACGACCCTTGGCGACCCGTCCCCGCATTAGGAGGTCATGCTTCAATTCCTGGAGGGTCTTTTGAGCGCTCTAGTCTCGATATTCGTAGCGATATTTTAACTTATACATCTGCTCCTTTAGAAGAAGATTTGAGCATAGCAGGAGATATTGTAGTAGAAATTTATTGCCAAGCAGATGCACCTAGTTTCGATCTCTGTGCGGTGTTATCAGAAGTCTATTCCGATGGTAGAGTTTATAACTTTACTCAGGGATATATTAGAGTTAATTCCAAGCAATTGCCCGTCAGAATTCCTTTGCAAGCAATTTGCATGAAAATTGCGAAAGGGAATTGCTGGCGACTTAGTTTAAGTGGTGCTTGTTTTCCTGCTTATCCTGTTAATTCTGGGACGGGTAAATTCCCTCATGAAGAGAGGGCGATCGAGGCTAGAATTATTACTTTAAAAGTAAATTGTGGAGAAAATAACCCTTCTCGAATTTTGTTGTCTGTGGTCTAATTGTGCTAGATGAGATGAAAAAGATAGTCAGAGATTCTTAGAGGATGTTTAGAAAGTCCAAGACAGGGTTATTTCATTCTGATATCAAATACGTTTAATTAGCCATAATATATAGTGCGCTCATCGTAGCGTGCGCGTAAGCGCATACGTCCCGCTCGCAAGCAGGGTATAATACCATTTTTCATTCATTAATGACAGAGATAGTCGATTGCCCTCACCCCCAACCCCTCTCCCAAATTGGGAGAGGGGAGAAGGATGTCGATCGCGAAAACCTGAAAATTGGTATAAGGTGCTCCGCACCCGCTACGCGAACGCACTACTAGGTATTGCGGTTGTTTAACCGGATTTAATATGATTGCAGTTAACCAAAAAATGAATTTCTTGGCTCAAAATTTAAGTCCGTTTAAACGGACTTAAGGTATATAATCCAAACTATTAAAGTATAGTCATATATAGTCAGACATAATCTTCTATGTTAATATAAGAATATGAAAC
>NZ_MRCB01000021.1 GCF_001904635.1 Hydrococcus rivularis NIES-593 | reverse complement strand
TAAAACTCCGTTCTACCATTTTTGTGACACCTAGTTAATATTTCGGACAGGTCTAATATTTACAACCGAGGAGAAATTCAAAAAATTAGTAAGGAACTACTTATATTACTTGTGGTGCAGGAGCAAAACTTCGTCCGGTAGAACATTTTTCTCAAACAGCCTTTTCTGCTTCAAAATTGAGCTTTGTAAGTTTTGAAGTTTATTCAGACAAAATCGAAGGTAGTGATAGAAATGTTTTCGATCGCGTGACAATTTACAATAGCTAATACCAATTTTCAGGTTTTCGCGATCGACATTCTTCACTCCTCTCCTAAATAGGGAGAGGGGTTGGGGGTGAGGGCAATCGACAATTTTATTTTCTGAATCGTATATTTTGGAAGGAAAATTACAGATTATTGAGTGGTTTCTCGAAAAAATTATAAATATAAAACCACAAACTTTAAAGTTTAGTGGAATAGTTACTGGGATTTACTCATGTGCGATCGTCCATCACATACATCACATATGGCTTGGTGACTTTTTGTTGTGATGGTGCTTTCAAGTATGGTAACAAAAAAATCTAAGTAGCTTGTGGACTCAATGCTTTCCAGTTGGAAAAAGTTTTTCTTTCACTGTAATAAGTAATAGATAAGCGATCGCGTTGATTGACTAGAGATTTTTTTCACTCTGGCAATAAATCTTGCAAAGTTCTTGACATTTGGGGCATAGGGTAAAGCAATCGATCGAGCCTCTCAGGAGTTTAACTCATGAACACTTCAACTAAAACTCTAATGTACGGGCGATCGCTCTTTTATCAAACGTAACTGGTAGCCATGCAATATTTTACGGAAAAATACCATGAAGAAGCTATTAAACAGAGTTCCAGAAGTCACGATTTACTTCTGGATGATTAAGATTCTGGCAACTACAGTAGGTGAAACTGCGGCTGATTTTTTGGCGTTTACGATGAACCTGGGTTTAGGCGGAACGTCTTACATCATGGGTAGTTTGCTAGCGATCGTGCTTTTCAATCAGTTTAGACTTAAACGGTATGTCCCAGTGAGTTACTGGCTTGTGGTCGTTTTGGTAAGTATCGTTGGCACGCTAATTACCGATCGCTTGGTAGACGAGTTGGGAGTGACTTTGATGACAACTAACATAGTTTTTAGCGTCGCCTTATTGGTTGTTTTTGCGCTTTGGTATAAGAGCGAAAAAACATTAGCCATGCACTCCATCAATACAACCAAAAGAGAACTGTACTATTGGGCGGCTATTTTATTGACGTTTGCCTTGGGGACTTCAACAGGAGACTACTTAGCGGAGGCTTCGGGGTTGGGTTATGCACAATCGGCATTAATATTTGGTGCTGCAATTGCCGCAATAACGATCGCCTATTATTACTTCCGGATCGATGCAGTGTTGGCATTTTGGCTAGCCTACATATTAACTCGTCCGTTTGGAGCATCCATAGGCGATCTACTTTCACAGCCTGCAAAAGTAGGTGGTCTTGGTTGGGGTACGACTGGAACGAGTATGGTTTTTCTTTCTATCATCGCAAGCCTGGTTATTTATTTAAGCCTTAAGCGCAAGAAACCTGCCTTAACGTCGCTCGATCGACAAGAGTGAAGGCGCGATCGCCACTACAATTTGTATTTTCGTGCTGAGTGTGTTTTCAATTTTCATGTATGCGATCGACGTGACTTTTATCGCCCAGCCAAATCTTTTCAAGTTCTGGATTTTTTCTCTTTACGATAAAGCCGCAAATTCAAATTAAGTAAGATTTTTTGACAATAAATAGGAGTAAAAATGAGCAAATTGCCAGCAATTACTGCTTTTTTCTGGATTATGAAAATATGCGCTACCACTTTGGGAGAAACAGCAGGAGATCTTTTATCGATGACCCTAAATGTGGGCTATGCGATTAGTTCTACGATCTTAATTGGAGTGTTCTTAGCGACGCTTGTGACTCAATTGGTGTCGAAAAGCTATAACCCATTACTTTATTGGACTGTCATCCTTTCAACCAGTACGGCTGGTACAACTATGTCAGATTTCATGGATCGCACTTTAAAGCTGGGCTACGCTACGGGGTCTATGATTTTAGTCACTCTTCTTTTAATTATGTTGGCATTTTGGAAATTTAGTGTAGGGTCTCTATCTGTTACTAACATTAAAACGCCTAAAGTTGAAATCCTCTATTGGACAACAATTCTATTTTCCAATACTTTGGGAACTGCCTTGGGCGATTTCCTCGCCGATACTTCTGGACTTGGATTTGTCGGAGGAGCAATGCTAATTTCTGGTTTGCTTGCCCTAGTATTGGCAGCGCACTATTTTACCCAATTTTCTCCAGTCATTTTGTTTTGGATTGCATTTGTCCTCACCCGACCCTTTGGTGCAACATTCGGAGATGTTCTGACAAAATCACATCAAAAAGGTGGACTCGGTTATGGTACGATCGGCTCATCGCTAGTCCTTGCATCGATACTTGGAGTCTGTATCCTGTTCACAACTTTAAAGCAGAGAAGACTACTCGCGGCTAGGATTTCTAACGACGAACGATATTAGAGCGACTATGATTCGTTTTCTTTTAGCTTTTTGGCTGCGTCAAATACATCCTCGTTTAACATCTTTGATAGCCACAATTGGGATTTTTGGACTAGCTATCTGTTTACTAATTTGATTTAACCAACTGCTCGAAGGCGTACCTCAAAACAGCTACCAATCCCAACTTGGCTAGTGACAACAATTTCTCCTTGATGTTGTAAACAAATTGCTTGCGCGATCGCCAGTCCCAATCCCGATCCTCCATTCGCGTAGGAACGTGCTTTATCTGCCCGCCAAAACCTTTCAAAAATTAGTTGAAGATGCTCTGGTGCGATCCCAATTCCTGTATCTTTTACCTTAATAATTAACTGAGAACCAAACCGATTGGCTATAATTTCAATCGTGCC
Source organism: Hydrococcus rivularis NIES-593 (assembly GCF_001904635.1). Taxonomy (GTDB): domain Bacteria; phylum Cyanobacteriota; class Cyanobacteriia; order Cyanobacteriales; family Microcystaceae; genus Hydrococcus; species Hydrococcus rivularis. The sequence goes on along the minus strand of NZ_MRCB01000021.1, from coordinate 80,876 downwards.
TTTTTCTGGCGTATAGGAAATAGCATTTTGAATTAAGTTAGTAAATAAGCGCATTAATTGAACTGCATCACCCATTAAGTATAAATCTTTAGTTAGTTGCGTTTTAAATTGAATTGTTTTTGCCTCCGTCTGAGTTCTATAGAGTTGGAATAAATCCTCTAGAATTGATGTTAAATTAACAAGCTGCCAATCTTGACGCTGGATTTTATCAGTACGCGCTAACAAGAGCAAATCTTCGGTCAGGCGAGTCATTTGCTTAGTAGCACTGGCGATCGCTTCAAATTTTTCTTTATCTGTTTCTCTAATTCCTTCTGAATATTTTAGAGCAACTGCTGCATTACTTTTAACTGCCATTAAAGGACTGCGGAGTTCGTGAGAGGCATCGGCAGTAAACTGTTTTAAACGTTGAAAACTTTCCTCAATTGGCTGCATTGCTTGACGAGTTAAAATTACCCCTCCAATACTGCTAAAAATCAAAGCAATAATAACTCCACTACCTAAACCTAAATCTAATTTTCGCAAAGTTTCATCAAATTCTTCTAGAGACTGGCTTACTCTTATATAGCCAACTAATTTACCATTTTCGCTTTCAATAATAGGTAATGTGACTGCTCTGATTCGAACTTTTCCTGACTGAGTTTGTACCGATTGGTTAGCAGAAAAAGGTAAATCTATAAAATATTTTCCTTGTTGTGATATTAACTTACCCTGCGTATCGAACCATTGCAAGGAGCGATCGTTATTTATTAATTCTTTGACAGAAAGTTCACTTTCAATTTTTAGCTGCTCGTCTTCTACCTCGCTACTAGCAGCTACTCCTTGTCCTAAAGCTATCAATTTATCTGTTGTTTGTTGTGCCAAACTGCGACTGAAGACAACGCGCACGCCAATAACAAAAATACTTAGAATTGATGCCAATACCAGCAGATAAGATCTTAGTAATCGATGCTGGATTTTCTTAAACATAATTAAATTAATTATTCACTATTAAACTTAAGATTCTTTTTTCAAGCGATAACCTATTCCATAAACAGTTTCGATAGTATTTTCTGGACTTCCGGCTGCTTTTAATTTATTTCGCAAATTAGTAATGTGTGTTCTTATCGTTCCTTCTCCAGAAGATTTATCGAAATCCCAAAATTTATCTAAAATTGCCGAGCGCGTTAAAACTTGAGTAGGATTTCGCATAAAATATTCTAAAATAATATATTCTTTTGGCGTTAAAGATATAACATTTCCTGCATAAGTAACGCTACAAGAAATTGGGTCGAGTTGTAAATCGCCGTGTTTTAATAATGATGGTTTTGTTTCTGAACTTCGACGCGACAAGGCTCTCATTCTAGCCGCTAATTCATCTAAGTCAAATGGTTTTACTAAGTAATCATCAGCCCCAGCATCGAGTCCGATAACTTTATCTGAGGTAGTATCTTTGGCAGTTAGCATCAAAATAAGAGCATGAAATTTAGCAGAACGTAAACGCTTACATAAAGTAATTCCATCTAATTTAGGTAGCATTAAATCCAATAAAATTAGATCGTAATCTGCCGATTGAGCGTATTCCCATCCTTCGATTCCATCCCTAGCAATATCAACAACATGATTTTGATGTCTTAAATCTTCTGCTAAAGGTTTGGCAATGCGATCGTCGTCTTCAACTATTAAAATTCTCATCTTAGCGGTTTAGAGATAATCGTGATAACTCTTTAATTTATTCTAGCGATGGTGTGGAGTTAGGCGTTGATGACGATGGCTGTGAGATTCGCTAACAGCTACTCCGTCCCCGCGTTCATGCTGATGGTATTTATCATTACTAAAACTGGATTGGGGAAAATTGACTGAATTTACCAATGAAATTTTGAAAAATACCCAGTTTAGCTATTGCGAAGGCGATCGCACTCTAGTAGAAACAAAAAGAAATAGATAGGAAGTATCGAAAGGCATTCAGGAATTCACGCTTGGGGAGGTGCGGATGCGGCGATGCTCCGCGCGACGCAGATCCGCGTCGAACCTATGTTCGCACATTGAGCGCCGTGACAGAACAACCTCTGCCTAGTAAGGATAAGTTAGCTGGTTGAGCCAAGAATGCCACGGCTAGAACCCGTGAGGATTGACAAAATAGCCAACTTCGCGGCATCGTTGCGGCATCGTTAGAGTATATTCAGCAAAAAGGACTCTCACGAAGTTTGAAACCTGAGAATCTTTTTGTACGTCCTTCTGACTTAATGTATTTGAGATTGGGAACTAATCTTTTAATCTAGAGTTGCAGCCGTTTCAACAGGAACAACAACCGTGAAAGTTTACTGGCTACTACTGAGTTTTTTAAGCCTCTTTCTCTTTGCTTCTCCCGCTGAGGCGGGAAGGCTTTTATTCTGGCGCTTCGAGTCCAAGCAAAGCCGACTGATTTTTAGCACGGACGAAAGAGTCCAACCGAGGGCGCAACTTGTTGCCAATCCGACTCGCGTGGTAATCGACTTGCCGGGGATTACGCTAGGTCGTCCCAGCATCAAGCAGGCATTCGGCGGGTACGTCAGCAGCGTGCGAGTCGGTCAGTTTGACGCTCAGACAACTCGCTTGGTCATTGAATTAGCCGCAGGGTACACTGTCGATCCCCAACAAGTCAGAATTCGAGGCTTATCGCCAACTCAGTGGACGGTAGACTTACCGACTCCTCAACGAGTGAGCTATAATACTGCGCCGAACCCGCCAGCTTCCCAAGTTCCTAGCACTTCATCTCAGCCTGCGGCGAGATATGTCTCCCTCCCCGTAGCTGCTCCGAAACAGGTCGATTCTACGGATTTTCAGGTTACGCGCAACGGCTTATTCGTTCGTCTCGATAGCGACGGCGACAACAGCAAGATTAAAATTAAACGCAGCCGCGATCGCTCCTCGATCGAAGTTGTCCTTGCCGATGCAACGCTTCCGCCCAGCTTGGCTTCGCAAACCTTACCCGTCAACAGTTATGGAGTCAGGGACATTCAATTTGCCCAGGCATCTACCTCCCCTCCCTCCGCCCGCATCACGCTCAATGTAGACAAAGAGAGCCAGGATTGGCAAGCCATCTACAGTCGGTTTGGAGGCTTGGTACTGATGCCGAGAGGTGGAGCGAGCTCGTTCTCTAACAGCAGAGTCTCGCCAATTTCGAGCAAAGAGAAAAACGACGATTCTAACTCCGACTCCGAAGTCGCGATCGTTGAGTCGTTGGAAGTGGAAGACGACGATGAGTTAAGGATTCGAGCCGATCGCGAAGTCAACGGCACTGGAAGCTGGAATCGTCAAGAGCTGGCTTACGAAATTAGGATTCCCAATGCCAAACTCCCCGAACAATTTCCAGAGCCTCGGTTGGATAGAAATGGTCCGATTTACGAGATTAAGCTTCGCGAGGAAAGCACTGGCGAAGTCGTCATCCTTGTTAAGCCAGCTCTCGGCGTTCGATTCGAGCAACTCGATCGCGCCGACAATCGTACCCTGACGCTACAAATGACTCAGCGGCAGAGCGCCTATAGCCCTCGGACATCTAACTCTAGAGCGCCTAATGATTCTAACTATAACGACTCTGCGCCCATCAATATTCCCGTTCCCCCACCCCAAAACTCGCTGCCATCTACCGACAATTCCCGCTCCGCAGCCATACCCGTCGCTCCGCGAACGGGAACGCTAGTCGTCATCGATCCAGGACACGGCGGCAAAGATCCGGGCGCGATCGGCATCGGCGGTTTGCGCGAGAAAGATGTCGTTCTCTCTATTTCTAAGGATGTCGCTCAATTTCTAGAGCAACAGGGGGTGCGAGTCTTAATGACCCGCAATAGCGATTATTTCGTCAGCCTTCAAGGACGTGCCGAGATGGCGAATCGAGCGCGAGGGACGATTTTTGTCAGCATTCATGCCAATGCCGTCGGCGGGAATCGCTCCGATGTCAACGGACTGGAAGTTTACTACTTCGGCGATCGCACTCTAGCACAAGCGATTCACAGCAGCATCCTGCGAACGGTTAACGTCGGCGATCGCGGGGTTAGACGGGCAAGATTTTACGTCCTCAGAAAAACGAGCATGCCGGCTGCTTTGGTAGAAACCGGTTACGTTACTGGGGTTCAAGATGCAGCTAATCTGAGAAATTCAGCTTACCAGCGTCAAATGGCAGAAGCGATCGCGCGAGGAATTATCAACTATCTTCAAAATAAATACTAATGCCATTTAACTGAATTTTTGCTAAAAATGAAGAAGTTACAAACAATTAACCAGAGTTTGTTGAAAAGTTTGTTGCTTTTTTACAATTAAATGAGATAACTGTATTTAATTGACCAATTGTTCGCTATTGAACGGTAACAATTATCCTTTACTCGATTTACAAATATCTTCTCAATCCATGAGAGAATCTCAATATAGCCAAATTGGCATTTTTGATAGTGGTGTGGGTGGGTTAACGGTTTTAAAGGAGCTTTACCAGCAGCTTCCCAATGAGTCGATTCTCTATTTTGCAGATACCGCTCGACTGCCTTACGGCAATCGTTCCCCAGAAGAAATAACACAGTTTGTCCGAGAAATTCTAACCTGGATGGCCGACAGAGGGGTCAAAATGGTCATCATGGCATGTAACACTAGCTCGGCTTTGGCATTAGAAACAGTTCAATCGGAGTTTCACTTGCCAATTTTGGGTTTGATTTTGCCCGGTGCTCGCGCTGCTGTTCAAAAAGGTCGGCGCATTGGCGTCATTTCTACTCCAGCAACAGCAGCGAGCAATGCTTATCTCAATGCCGTTAAGGAAATCGATCCGACCGCAGAAGTCTGGCAAGTCGGCTGTCCGGAATTTGTTCCCCTGATCGAGCAAAACCGCATTCGCGATCCTCATACCAAAAAAGTCGCCACGAAGTATTTAGAACCTTTACTGGCACGACAAATCGATACGCTGATTTACGGATGTACTCATTATCCGCACCTAGAACCCCTACTTCAAGAAATCTTACCTAGTAGGGTAAGGCTCATCGATCCGGCTAAATACGTCGTTACAGCCGCCGAGCAAGAATTAGAAATTTTGGGTCTCAAAAGCTCTCGTCTGCCGCTACCAACTCGTTTCTGCGTCAGCGGCTCCCCAGAAAAGTTCGCGCAAGCTTCGCGGCCCTGGCTTGGTTACGTGCCTGTAGTCGAGCAAGTTAGCCTGCCAGCGATCGCAGCGCCAACCATTTCTCTAGAAACTCTCGAATAAAAATAGTCGGTAGTTAGTGGAGACAGCAGCACTTTGGCTTGCACTTCCCACTAACTCTAACTAATCACTGGTCACGACTATCCGATAATGCTAAATTGAGTAGAACTGGCAATTAGAAAGTTTACGAGGAAAAAATATTCATGGTTGCAACTCCAGTCGAGAAAAAGTACGAAATTAAAGATATTTCCCTTGCCCCAAAAGGCAAACAACGGATCGAATGGGCTGGGCGCGAAATGCCCGTCCTAAAGCAAATTCGGGAGCGTTTTGCTAAAGAGAAGCCTTTTGCTGGTATTCGCCTGGTTGCCTGCTGTCACGTTACCACGGAAACTGCTCATTTGGCGATCGCGCTCAAAGCTGGAGGCGCAGATGCTCTGCTGATTGCCAGTAATCCTCTTTCCACTCAAGACGACGTAGCCGCCTGTTTGGTAGCCGATTACGACATTCCTGTCTTTGCCATCAAAGGCGAGGACAACGAAACCTATCACCGCCACGTACAAATCGCCCTCGACCACAAACCCAACATTATCATCGACGACGGTAGCGATGTGGTTGCGACCTTAGTTAAGGAACGCAAGCAGCAAATTGCCGATATCATCGGTACTACCGAAGAAACCACCACCGGAATCGTTCGCTTGCAGGCGATGTTCAAAGATGGCGTTCTCAGCTTCCCCGCCATGAACGTCAACGATGCAGAAACCAAGCATTTCTTTGACAACCGCTACGGTACGGGTCAATCTACCCTCGATGGGATCATCCGGGCAACCAACGTCTTGCTGGCTGGGAAAACGATTGTCGTTGCCGGTTACGGCTGGTGCGGTAAAGGCGTGGCAATGCGAGCAAAAGGACTCGGCGCTGATGTGATCGTCACTGAAATTAACCCAGTCCGAGCGATTGAAGCGGCAATGGATGGCTTCCGCGTTATGCCGATGGCAGAAGCTGCTCCCCAAGGCGATCTATTCGTCACGGTTACGGGCAACAAACACGTCATTCGCGCCGAACATTTCGAGGCGATGAAGGATGGAGCAATGGTTTGCAACTCCGGTCACTTCGATATCGAAATCGACCTCAAATCCTTGGGCGCTAAAGCAACAGAAGTCAAAGAGGTTCGCAACTTTACCCAAGAATATAAACTCGCTAATGGAAAATCCATCGTCGTCATCGGTGAAGGACGCTTAGTCAACCTCGCTGCCGCAGAAGGACATCCCAGCGCGGTAATGGATATGAGTTTTGCTAACCAAGCTATGGCTTGCGAATATTTAGTGAAGAATAAAGGCAAGTTAGAGCCTCGGATCTACAACATTCCAGAAGAAATCGATCGCGAAATTGCACGACTCAAGTTGCAAGCAATGGGGATTGAAATTGATGCCCTTACGCCAGAGCAAATCGAATATATTAACTCCTGGACTGCTGGTACTTAATTATTCGAGTCAAGTCCGATAAAAATAATCTAATCTCCAACTAAGCTTAGTTGGAGATTTTTTTAACTTTTATACGAACGTCGTCAAGCTAGGCGGCTGGTTGAGTGACATAACTCAAATCGCCCTCACCCCCAACCCCTCTCCCAGAGCGGGAGAGGAGAGAAGAATATCGATCGCGAAAACCTGAAAATTGGTATAATACTTTGGACTGAAGTCCCTTCGCCTCTTGTGGGAGAAAGGATTTAGGGATGAGGAGACAAAAATTTGTCACTCAACCAGGCTAGGCGGGGTCGGTAATTTTCAACCCACGATCGCTAGTTGTTGCTAGTTGAGATAGTAATACGCACCGCGCATAGCCATTAATTCATTAATTCATTGTGGGTGCCGCTTTCGACGAGTACGCCGCGATCGAGTACGAGAATGAGGTCGGCATTGCGGACTGTCGGGAGGCGATGGGCAATTACCAAAGTTGTCTGGTTTCTGAGAATGGTATTCAGATTGGTTTGAATGATTCGCTCCGATTCGGCATCGAGATTGCTAGTTGCTTCGTCTAAAATCAGCAGGCGAGGATTGCCTAAAAGAGCGCGAGCGATCGCGAGTCGCTGTCTCTGTCCGCCGGAGAGATTTCCGCCTCCCTCGCCGATATGAGTTTCGTATTTGAGCGGGAGATCGTCAATAAAGCGATCGGCTCCTGCTAGTTTAGCAGCCTGTTGAATCTCTGCCATCGTTGCGCCCCGATGAGCGACGCTGATATTTTCTCGAAAGCATCGCAATGAAATATTGGTGACATCGTAACCATCGATTAAATTCTATTAGATGACATCCCCATTTTTAAATGGTATCAGTTTTGAAGGGAGAGCTAAATTTCCCAGGTTTAAGTCACGCTCCCACAAACAAACTATCGCTTATCCTCAGCGAGTTTTTGTAACTAAGAACGGTGATGTTAAGAGCCAAAATACATTTTTTGTTTTTTGGGCAAAAATGAGAATTAATCAGATTTTTGTTTTTTTCTCCTTCAATTGCTGCTGATATCAAACCTGTTTAATCAGTCATAATATGTAGTACGACATATGTAGTACGAACATCTCGATGGCGACCAAGATGGTCGCACTACTGGTTATTTTTCGCCCTTACAAATCAATTTCGGCTTTAACCCAATCGAGAGTGCGGTGAAGGCGAAAACCGACCTTTTCACAGACTCGCTGCATGCCACGATTCTCAGGCAGAATCTCCGCCTTAATTTTCTCGAGTTTCTCATCCCGACCGACTTGCACCAAGCGCCGCAGCAACTCGGTTCCCAACCCATGCCGCTGGAAAGGATCGCTGACCAACATGGCAAATTCCCCTTCATTGACTCCGTGCTGTTTGCTCAAGCGAGCTACGGCTAGCATTTCCTGGGTTTCTTTATGGATCGCGATCAGGGCCATCTCGCGATCGTAGTCGATAAAACACAGGCGCGTTAGCCGCTCGTGGGCAGTCAACCGACTCAAACTCATCAAATGAAAATAACGCAAATAGATGCTGTGTTCGGAGAGAGTTTTATAAAACCGCACCATAAGGGGTTCATCTTCGGGACGAATCGGACGGATGATGACGGGGGTACCGTCCGTCATTGTCCAAGATCCAACGTATTGTAGGGGATAGGGACGAATGGCTGGCTTGGGAAGTTCGTTGGCCGGCGTATCTTTGGGATGGAGAATAATGCGAGCATCCAGCGCTGTTAGGCGTTCGGCAGAGACAAGCAGGGGATTGATGTCAATTTCCTTAATCCAAGGCTGCTCGACCACAAGCTGGCCGAACTTCACCATCAGTTGCTCTAGGGCTGCCAGATCGACAGGTCTGCGCCCGCGAACGCCTTTGAGGGCGCGATAAATTTTCGTCTGCTCCATCATTCGACGGGCAAGGGTCGTGTTGAGAGGAGGAAGAGCGATCGCGCGATCTTTAAACACTTCTACCAGTCGCCCGCCCGTGCCAAATAGCAGCACGGGTCCAAATTGAGGGTCGATACTGCTGCCGATAATTAATTCGTAACTCCCATCGGGGCTAAGCATCGGTTGAACGGTTACGCCCAAGAAATGTTCTGCCCCGACTTTCTCGGTTACTGAAGTTTGAATGGCTCGATAGGCATCCCGTACCTCTTCCGCATTGGCGAGATTTAACTGCACTCCCCCTACATCCGTCTTGTGGGTCACAGTTTCCGATAACAGTTTGACGACGACGGGATAGCCAATCGATTCTGCCAGTTCCAAAGCTTCGGCTTCTGTTTTCGCAATCCCGGTTCTTACGACCGGAATGCCATAGGCAGCCAAAATTTCCTTCGATTCCAATTCGGTAAGAATTACGCGTTCGCTCTCTCGGACTGCTCCTATAATCTGCGCCACTTGGGAACGATTTGGACCTCCATCCTCATCGGGCGGCATGACGGGAGTTTCGTAGATGCCTTGCAGGTTGTAACTGTAGCGCCATATTAAATTAAACAGGCGAGCTGCCGAATCCGGATAGCGATAAGTAGGGATTTGGTGTTTGTTGAGAATGGTTTCTCCTACAGAAATTTCTGCGCCTCCCATCCAACTTGCCAAGATGGGTTTGCCCGCCATCTGAGCGCAGCTTATCAATTGTTCTGCCGTCTTATTCGGATCGGTCATGGCTTGCGGTGTCAAAATGACCAGCAGCCCGTCACTACCAGAATCTTCAACTGCAATTTCTAAAGCTTTTGTGTAACGATCTGGGTCTGCATCTCCGAGAATATCGATGGGATTGGCATGACTCCACTGAGGCGGCAGAACTTCGTTGAGCTTGGCAATCGTATCGTCCGAAAGTTCTGCCAGTTCTCCTCCAGTAGCAACTAGCGCATCAGTCGCTAGCACTCCCGGTCCTCCTGCATTGGTGATAATCGCCAGTCGGGGACCTTCGGGAAGGCGAGGCTGTTTGGCGAGGATTTCTGCCATATCGAACAGCTCGGACATCCGCGTCACCTTCAGCACCCCACAACGGCGAAAGGCGGCATCAAACACGTCCTTGCTCCCCGTCATCGCACCCGTATGGGAAGTAACTGCTTTGGCGGCAGCTTCTGTCTCGCCCGCTTTGATGACGATGATGGGTTTAGTAAAGGCAACTTCCCGCGCGGCGGAGAGAAACGATCGCGCATCGCCAACAGATTCCATATAGATGACAATGCTTTTGGTGTAGGGATCGTCGCCGAGATAGTAAATCAAATCGCCCCAATCCACGTCCAGCATGGAGCCGATGGAAATAAACGCACTAAAGCCTACATTTTCAGGAACGCTCCAGTCTAAGACAGCCGTGCAGATAGCGCCGCTCTGACTGATAAAGCCCACATTTCCCGGACGCGCGATCGCTCCGGCAAAGGTAGCATTGAGTCCGGAGCGCGGATTCATCACCCCCAGGCAATTGGGTCCGATAATCCGCATTTTTCCTAGCGCTTTTTCTCGGATTTGCTGCTCTAATTCCCGTCCGGCTTTGCCAATTTCCCGGAACCCCGCCGAGATGATAATGGCACCCTTTACGCCTGCTTCAAGGCATTCGTCGATAATTCCAGGTACGGTTGCGGCTGGGGTCGCGATAACGGCTAGATCGACGGGTTGGGGAATCGATTTAACGTTGGGATATGCCTGAATGCCTAAAACGCTATTTCGCTTGGGATTGACTGGAAAAACTGTCCCCCCAAAAGGGTTGCTGATGAGATTCCAAAGGAGGGTTCGCCCCACGCTACCCGGTCTGTCAGTAGCACCGATTACGGCAACTGTCTGTGGTGCAAAGATCGGGCTGAGCGGCTGACGCTCGGAGCGTAGAATGTCGTAAGCTCGATCGGTAGTGGGTTTGAGTGGTTGAAGCACGATCTAATCCTCGCGAGCATAGCAGATACGCATGGGAGACAAAGTTTATATCTCCCTATCCAGCAGCCTAAATGCTTCTTCAACTTGCGCGCCCCATTTTTAAGTTTTCCTTAAGCGATCGCGTTGGCGTTTTTGTCCTCTTAAAAAATGACTTACATTGACTTACTCTGAAAGGCTATAAGAGAGATAAGGCGATCGCATCATCGGTTAACTTGTCGGCTCGAATGACTATCTCTCGTTTGTTTCTTTTTTTCATCGTTTAATACTGCAACGTTTTTATAAATACTTAGACTTAATATCCATAATTTTTGTAGATAACCATTGGAGTCTTTCCACACCCTCGTCCAAAAAGTCGTCTCCTTTGCTTTGATTATTTTTGATTGGCATCGGTTTCCAATTGGTGCAATCAAATGTTAAACGGGGAAACCAATATCTAGGTAAGCTATGATCTATGCTTAAGCCATGCTTGTTTTTCCAGTCTTGATAGGTAGGATACTCAAGATCGACTACGGTAAGGTAATGGCAAGCATATAAGGAGTAAAGTACAGAGGCTCTAGCATATTCTGACGCACCTACAGTACTATTTTTTATATAGTCGTCTAGATCGGCTTTGCGAACATAAGACATATTGGAGATGGTATAGCTATTTTGAAGCTTGCCTTGGTTATTTAAAGTTGTATCGACTTTGACCCATTGAAAGCCCAACAAATCGGCTAGATTCGCTAAAATTTCCTCCCAACTAGGATATAAATTGACTAGCATCTGTCTTACCTTCCTGTACTACTGATATTTCAGTTGTAGAGATTTAATAACAGACTTGCCAGCTTTAAGCACTTCTAGCAAGTTCCCTTCTTGTTTCGCTTGCTCGTATCGATCTTCTGCTTTTTGAATAACAAACCCAACAAAATCTACTGGCGAGGAAGGAATAAGCTTTTGCAAAATAGTCCAAGACTTACGAACATTGTCCCAGCCTAAGTTTTTGTAGCCTTGTTGGCGAACTTGCTTCTGTTCGGTTTTACTGAGCAAGTTAAACTTCTCCGAGTTACGTTTTTGAGCTTGCTTATAGTTCAGTCCGTCTAGTTGTTTTTGAGTAACCATTTGTATTAATTGTTGTTTGTCTTTTTGTTGTGCAGTTATGTATTGCAAATAGAATTAGGAGACATTTTTATAAAAATTCGCTAGGGTTGACCATATTTTTGCTTGTATTTCTCGGCTATCTCTATAGCTTGTTCAACTATTTGTTCGGATTTCTTTAAATCTTCTAGAGCAGTTTCTTTTGAGACTGCACCAATCTCGCTAAGAAGCGCATCATCAGCTTTGGTGACTTTATCTTTGCCAAACAATTTTTTCAAGCTTTGGACAATTTCGCTTTTGGAAGGGTTAACAAAGTCTTGACCGACTCGGACTAGCTGGCGTTTGAGTCTTTCTACTTGATTTTCAGCCGCAAGACGACGACCGTTGGCATTTTTAATGGTATCGTTTTGGTCGATAATAACTCGGATAGCTGAGTCTAGCTCTGGATTGTCTGCAAAGATAGCGATCGCATTTTCGGAGAGAGCCTTAAATTTGCTAGGTAGATTGTGAACTTGAAGTCTAGTTTTGATTATCTCTAAGTTTTGTTTTTTAGTACGCTGGGCAGGCATTTTTTTGTCTATATTTTGGTGACTTTTACCATTATGGTTGGCGCTATTGCAGGCAGACATCAGTATTAGCACCGAACTTTTACAGCACAACCCTGACAGATACTCTGGTTATGCATTCAACTGCATGGGTTGCGTTCCTCACACTCTTGGCAAATTTGGAAGTATTGACTCAAACAGTCGATACCTGATGTTCCTCAACCGTCCGTCGTCTGGGAACTTCATAGGTCAAGAAATCGTAGGCGAGCATCGTATTGGGAAAAATCGCTTTAGCTTCTGCGAGTAAGTCTTTTACATCCATTGCATTGGTAGAAGTATAACGAGGACTGAAGTGGGTCATGATTAACTGCTTGACTTTAGCTGCCAGTGCCACTTGTGCTGCCATCGTCGAGGTAGAATGGAGGCTCTCAAACGCCATCTGAGCGTCTTCATGAGCAAAGGTGGCTTCGTGAATGAGAACGTCTGCATCTTCAGCCAGTTCGACTGCCGAGTCGCAATAAATCGTATCGGTGCAATAGGCAATTTTGCGACCGGGTTCGGTTTCGCCACACAAGTCAGAGCCTCGAATGCGCCGACCGTCGGGCAGGGTAACAGTCTCGCCGCGTTTGAGCTGACCGTAAATTGGACCGGCAGGAATGCCGAGAGCAGTAGCTTTTTCGACGTTGAAGCGTCCGGGACGGTCTTTTTCGCAAATGCGGTAGCCATAGGCAGGAACCCGATGCTTCAAAAGGCGGCAACTGATGATAAATTCTTCATCTTCATAAACACGTCCGGGACTAATGGGATGAACTTTAACTCGGTTAGAAAAATAAGTGTAGGAATACTTGGAGCAAGCACGTATATAATCGTCTAGACCTGTTGGTCCGTAGATATCGATCGCCTGGGCGCTGCCTGCCAATCCGCAGCTAGCTAGCAATCCCATCAAACCAAAGATGTGATCGCCGTGCATGTGGGTAATAAAAATCCGCCGGATTTGAGAACTTCTAATGTCGCTGCGCAGTAGTTGGTGCTGAGTTCCTTCGCCGCAGTCGAATAGCCATACTTCCGCCCGTTGGGGCAGGCGCAGGGCAACGCTAGAAACATTGCGCGATCGCGTCGGGACTCCAGAACTCGTGCCTAAAAACGTAATCTCCACGGTGCTATCTCTTCTTGTCTTTGAATGCCTTCTTTACCTATCGTGACTAAAATAGCTCAAAATTTAAAGTTCAAAATTCAAAATGAGCAAGCCAAATGTTTTGAACTTTGAACCGCCGACCCTGCCTGAAGAAGTTCAGATCCGAAAGCAGCGGTGCTTTGCGCACTCTCAACTTTGAACTATCATGACACAGCCACATACATATCTAAAGAGATCTAAGTGAGGGCGCGATAAATCCGATAGTTAGCCCCCGTCTCAAAAATTTCTCTGGCACGTTCGGTTAATTTTACCTTCGCTGCGTGGGCAAATGCCCGCGTCGCAACCGATAAGCCAGCCAAAATAGCAGCGGAAGTTGGTCGTCAGCAGCATTGTAGTTCCACTTGCTGAAATTGTAAGGACTGTTGGAATTGTTGTAGTAATCACTCATACTGTCAGGAGGTAAAAGTTCAACAGTCCAACCTGACGGACTGGCGATGCTTGCTAGATCTAAATCACCAATATCGAAGAGTGGTAGTTCCCAGTTGACAATCTCATCGCATTCTCTGCCGTAACCACCGCCTGTCAGAACAGGTGAAGTGTTGAATACTTCAAACTCATACAAATACTTGTCCCCAACAGGTATTACCGTTGCATCTACTCTAGAGGATGGACAAACTGGCTCTCTTTGTCGCCTGCGACGCTCTACTCGATTCTGCCAACCCCAGCGAACTCCACCAAAGATTAAAATTTTGCGCGGATTTTCTTCTTTTTGATATGCCAGGTAGAGATTGGCAATCCAGTTGTGATCCTCCCAAAAGTCTGTTCTCCCAGAAGTGTCAAAGAAAAAATAGGGACTTCTTTATTTCTTAAAAAGTAATTAGGGTCGTTCATATTTTTTAGTAAACGTTCACCATAGTAGAAAGGGGTATTTGATTTGGTATCGAGAACCCTTTCTTCTACACCATGTCCGCCTTGCAAACTATGGTTATTTTCCACCCACTGAATCCATTGCACTCTACCAGTAGTGGGATCGGGAAAGTCATTATATTCTTTGCCAAGTTCTGGATCGAAAAACTTTCTTGGTAAATAATCGAGGTCAAGAAGCCCTCCAACTAATAGACCTATTCCACAAGCACCAGGAGGACAAGCCCTATAATCATTTACTACAAAATCACCGTATACTGGTCTAAAGAATGCTTCAAATTCCCAGTCAGAAAATTGTTGTCTAAAAAGCTCCAATAATTCTCCACTCGGCGGACGTAATTTTTCAAGAGGGGAATCTACCCAAACTTTTCCTTTATCTCCGCTTGGAGTTGCGTATTCTAAAGGCTCTAAATTCCTGAGAGAAATTAGTGGATCTTTATAAACTATATTAAAACCTTGGGCTGGAACTGTTCCTAGAATGACAGTAGATATTCCTACTAAAACAGTTGTTATAGATAAATTGGCTTTACGCATATTTTTTCCTTTAAGAAAATAAAAGTAATAAAGATCGGACAAAACTGTTCTTGAGTTTTAGAGATATCTTGAACTCACAATTAGCGGAGATTTTATCAATTTATTGAAAATTTAACTGTACAAAAGGGGTCTTAACTCTTCCAATCCAAAACTGATTAACTTGTGTTCTTCCTGTAGAAAGCAAAAACATTTTTTTATTCAATAATTGATTTTCATAGTTAAATCTGATTTGATATTTACCTGGATGTAAATTGTATAAATTGCCACGTTCATAAATCTCATAGAAATCTAAAATTCCTCCGTACATTTCCCCTCGAAGTCTGAGAAATTTTTGATGCAACCAAATTAATTTAACGGCTATCAAAAACTTCACACTTTTCCTGGGTATAATTAGTGGAATATCGGAGTCTTGAATTAAAGTACTTGTATTTCTATTTATTCCGCTTAAAATTAGTCTTTGATGTGAATTTAGTAATTCAGGAAAAAATAGTTGTAAATCAAAACGATAGGGAGTGTTGGTTAAATTAGTTATCCTTACTCCAAATTGCACTGAAGTTTCTTCTCCGTATGGAGGAATAGTTACTATTGGCTGTGGGACAAGCGTTTCAAATAAAACTCCATTCACTTCAATGCTATTTTGGTTACTTGATTCAGAAGAGGTCATTGGTTTTACCTATTTAGGATACTTAATTATTGAATTTCAAAATCCATAAAAGGAGTCTCGATTATTCCCGTCCAAAACTGCGTTACTCTTGTTGTTCTCAACGTTGAATTGAACTTCCAACTCTCTAAAAGGAGTCTCGATTATTCGCATTGCTATTATTAGATTCAGAAGATGTCATTTGAGATACCTTTTTAATCAATATATTTTTGCATCCTGTCAATTTTCTGTAAAAATAAGCAAGATATATTGTGCCGTCAAAAACAAGATTAAATCTTTACGGCTAATAGTTATTAAAAAATTTTAAAAAGCTTTGTTTGCTTGGTTAGCTATGTTTATATCTTCAAATTTAAGATTTTTTAACCCGACTACTACTTTGATAACATTGCACTGTAGAGCTGTCTACATCTTTCTACTTAATTTCTACTTGGTTTATTAAAATTTTAAAATTCATCGGTCAATTTTAAAGAGAATATGAAGACATGGCTAAATTACCTGGCTCCAGTAGAGCAAAATATTTAAAGTTATGCTAAATAAGAATGCAGATAAACTGCAAAGAAGAAGTAGCCCAAAACAATTACTTTTTTCCCGAAGCCAATTTATCAGCCAATCGCGTTGTTTCTGGCAAACGATATTTGGTCGTACAGCGCAAAACATAATCGATCGCCGTAATCAGACTGATACGATGTCCAACAGAAACATAGACCGGGTTGACATTGGTACGGGTACGCAAGACTGCCCCGACGACTTCGCCGCGATCGCGCAACGGTTGCCAACTGCCTTTTTCTGGAGACAATTCTTCATGTTTGCCCACCAATAAAGATTTTGCCACGCCAATCGTCGGAACATCTATTAAAACTCCCAGATGGCATGCAATCCCAAAGCGGCGAGGATGGGCGATGCCCTGACCGTCGCAGAGAATTAAATCGGGAGCGAGATTGAGTTTTTCGAGGGCTTTTAGAATCGCGGGAATTTCCCGGAAAGAGAGGAATCCGGGAATATAAGGAAAAGTCGTGGGAATCTGAGCGATCGCGCTTTCGAGTAACTGCAATTGGGGAAAACTCAACACGGCTACGGCAGCTTGCGTCATCGTGTAATTGTCCTCAAATCCCACGTCTACTCCAGCGACATAACGAACCTCTCCCAAGTCATTTTCTACAATAACTAAATGTCGGAGTTGCTTTTGGATCTCGATCGCTTCCTCAACGGTTTGCGCCCAAGCAGAATTGCAGTTAATTTTCATTGCGCCATTGCGTAGTGAACCAACTGACCCAATTTCTCTGTGAGGGTTTCTAATCCGAAACGCTCAGTTGCAGAAATAAAGACAGCCAGTGGAAATTCTTCCTTGGCTCGTTCTAGCGTCTCGCTATCGACGCGATCGATTTTGTTAAAAGCAATCAGCATCGGTCCCGGTGTCAGGGGCATCTCCGCAAGAATCGCCATGACCGATCGCAACTGGGCGTGCCAAGCCCGATGGGACAAATCGACGACGTGAAGCAAGGCATCGGCTTCGGTCACTTCTTCGAGGGTGGCACGGAAAGCATCCACCAGAGAAGGAGGAAGTTCGTGAATAAATCCTACCGTGTCGGTTAGCAGGATCGTTCGAGATTCCCCCGTTTCGGGATCGGGCACTGGCAGCCGCCGAGTCGTCGGATCGAGGGTCGCAAACAGTCGATCGGCTACATAGACCTCAGCATTGGTCAGGGCGTTAATTAGGGTAGACTTACCCGCATTGGTATAGCCGACAATAGCCACGCTGGGCACTTCTTTCTTTTGGCGTTGTTTGCGCAAGCGGGAACGGTGCGCCTGGAGTTCGTTGACTTCTTGTTGCAGGCGGGCAATGCGACGCTGAATGGTACGGCGTTCGGTTTCTAATTTGGTTTCTCCAGGACCTCTAGTGCCGATTCCGCCGCCTAGACGAGACATTGCCCGTCCTCGACCTGTCAGGCGAGGCAGCATGTATTCTAACTGTGCCAGTTCGACCTGTAATTTTCCCGCGCGGGATTGGGCGCGTTGAGCAAAGATATCTAAAATTACTTCGGTGCGATCGACTACGCGAATCCCGAATTGAGTTTCTAGGTTGCGAACTTGGGCGGGAGACAAATCGCGATCGAAAACGACTAAATTTGCGCCCAGAGTCTGAACTTTGAGAGCAATTTCTTCTACCTTGCCCGCGCCGACGACCGTTTGCGAATCGGGACGAGGGCGCTTTTGTCGAATGATATCCAAAACTTCTCCGCCAGCCGTATCTACCAGCCGTTCTAGTTCTGCCAAACCCGTTTCAAATTCGTTGTTACTCATGTCCTCTGTCTTTAAGCCAACAACGATCGCGCGATCGCGATCGGCATCGACTTGTTGCGCGACGTATTCCCGTTGAAATTCTGCTTCTAAGCTTTCGACTAAATCCAGAAAATCCTGTCTGGCAAGAACGTCTAGACTCATAGGCGGCGAAACCGTCCAATAGTAGCGGTTATCTGGATTGAGTTCTGACGGAGGCAGAAGATGAGCTATATAGGCTTCCTTGACATAGCCCGTCGCGCCGCCACCGCGTCGTTCAAACCCCGTTCCTGTCAGGGTTAACACGACCAACGCATCCAATCGCTGCAACACCATCGCCGTGAGACTAGCTTCTTTGGGCGGTTCGGTTTTGAGTTTGGTGGCGATACAACGAATGCCGCAAAGTCGTTCTGCACCGTAACGAGGTAGTTCGAGAGCGGGGATTTGGGTTTGGCGAGGGGTTCCTATGCCTACGCGAACGATCTGTCCCCGACGATTGACATAGGCACAGACGGGGCGATCGATTTCCGTGCTAATCGCTGCCAGTCGTTGGGCAAATTCTGGCGTAGTAAAGCGATCGCCAGGTAAGCGCTGATGGTACAGTCGTTGTAGTTGTTTGATTTGGCTGGGCTTCAGACCCTGTAGGTTTCCGTAGATGGTATCGATAGGCATTCTCCTTTGCTGGGCTTGTAATTCTTATTCTAGATCTTGTAATACGTATAGTACAGATTCCTTTACTTGACTTAAACAACTCTAGGTTTAGAGAATTTTCTATATTTTGCGATCGCCGCTCGAAAAATAGTTAGTCGTTAGTAATTATTAATTAGTGGAAATAAACTAATAACGACTAACAACTAACTACCGATTACTAATTACTGAATTTAGCCCGCTTTGGGAATGAGATCCAAAAAGGCATCGAAGTCTCTCAATGCCTCGCGATATTGAGTCTCGGCAATTTCAGAATTGCGAGCTTTAGCAGCTGCATCAATGCGTTCAAAGTGAACGAATAACTCCTTAGCCAGCTTAGTCGCTTGTTCTCGATCTTTGGGTAACAGGCTGCGGGATAAATTTAGCATGTCTTGACGCAGGTGTCCGAAAGGACCGTGGATGAGACTACCTGCATCAACCCACTTTCTATTAGCAATGAGATCTCGGAGTTCCGACATCCGTTCTCGTACTTCTTCTACAGGTTCTACCAACACTTGAAGTTGGGCGATTTTCTCTGGCGTGTAGGTAGTTGGGATAGTTGCTTGGGGACTAGAACAACTGACCAACAAGGTTGCGACCAGTATCAAAATCAAAGACAGAATAGACCGAAGACGTGGCATTTCTCTATTATTACTATTCAACGATTTACTAATTTACTACTGATTGTCTCAGGAATCCGTCTCTTTAGAACGCCTGGTAAGATACAAAAATTAACAATCGCCGTTTTTTGAAATGGGAGTGTGAGGAGTATGGGAGGTGTGGAGAGTGTGGGAGACAAGACAGACAAGGGAGCAAGGGGAGATGGAGAGACAATTAACTACTAACCCCTATACAGCGGGTTTATCTAAAAACACGAGAGATTTACCTACACTTAATACAAAAAACGCTCCTACGACTACTCCCCAATGACAAATGATAAAAGACGTATGACGAATTAAAAAGTTTTATTTTTAGAGCTTTAATATTTGCGATCGCGCTCGAATTACCTGATAAAAAACAAGGGAAATAACAAAGTCATTTTCCTGGCTCTTGTTGACTTATTTATCTCATTAGATTCTGACTGTTGCAAGAAGTCTAATTTGAAAAGATTATTTTATAGATAAAAACTCATATTATTTCTTTATTTTATTTGGATGAATCCTAGCTAACATGTTTGACTATTTCATCACTATTTAGAGAAATGCAATACTAATTTGCACAAAGAACGGATTTTTTTGCGATCGAAAATAAAGAGACGCAACCCATTATACTTGGCAGAGGAAGAAATCGTTCGAGATAACCAAATAGCTTTGACGATAATTATGAGTGAAACGCAACCCCAATCCCTGCTTGACATCAATGGACTAGATTTAGGAATTCAGAGTAACTGGGAACTAGAGAGTGGTGACAAAACAATTACCACTGATGGGCTACCAGTAATCAGTGAAAAACAACGATCGAGCGCAGATAACTGGTCGCTAGTCGCCGAAAAAGGGATTTCTTCGCCACAACCCGATAGAAAATCCGATCCCTCATCAGTTACCCGGAACAAACCGAATCTAGAGCCAAAGAATCTAGTAGAAGAAGATTTTTTTGCCGATTCAGTTAAACCAATTTACGCACAGGGGAAAAACGTCTCTAGCTCGGAGATTGTACCCCCAAGCAACGGTGCCAGTCCGCTAATGAACCTCAGCGAGTTCCGCGCCGATAGTCGCTTTGCCGGAATTAACGGACAGGGATTCACAGTAGTAGTTCTCGATACCGGAATCGACCGAGATCATCCTTTTTTCGGACCAGACAGCGACAAAAATGGCGTTGCCGATCGCATTGTGGCTCAATACGATTTTGCTTCTAAAGATGCAGACGCGAGCGATCGCAGCGGACACGGGAGCCACATGTCGAGTATTATTGCCTCCTCGGATAGCCAATATCCCGGCGTGGCGCCAGGTGCAAACATCATTCACCTCAAGGTCTTTGAAGATGATGGGGGTGGCAGCTTCCAGTATGTCGAAGAAGCCTTGCAATGGGTAGTCGCCAATCTCGATAATTACAATATTGCCAGCGTCAATCTCTCTTTTGGAGATAACGGCAATTATAACGAGCCAATTCGCAGTTATGGGATTGACGATGAAATAGAAACATTGGCAGGTAACGATGTTGCCGTCGTAACGGCGGCGGGGAATAATTTTTACGCTTCCCAAAGCGATCGCGGCGTGATGTATCCTGCTGCCGATCCTAACGTCATCTCGGTTGGTGCGGTCTATAGCTCAGATGTCGGCAGCGTATCCTACAGCAACGGTGCCAATGCGAATTCTACCGGAGCGGATCGCATTATGCCCATTTCCCAGCGCCATGAAACCCTTACTTCCATCTTTGCCCCAGGCGGGCCGATTGCAGCGGCTAACGCCGATGGCGGTACGATGACGCTACAAGGCACCAGTCAAGCGGCTGCTCACGTAACAGGCGCGATCGCGCTCGCCCAACAGCTAGCCGTGCGGGAACTGGGACGGCGATTGAGCGTCGGCGAACTAGAGAATCTCTTAGCTTCTACAGGTAAAAGCATTATCGACGGCGACGACGAGCAAGATAACGTCGAAAATACGGGTCTCGTCTTCAAGCGCATCGATATGAATGCCCTTGGCAAGGCAATTGCGAGCATGGACAATAATAACAGTCCAGCCTCAGCTAAGAGACAATTTGGCAGAGCTACCAGTTACGATCCCCTTACAGGTACTAACACGGCTGGAGCAAGGCTCTCAGAAGAGGATTCCTTTCTTCTGGGAACGGATACCGAGTCGTTTGAGGAGGTTTTAATTGATGGCTATAGCAGCTATGGCGGGATTGTTCGACCTAACAGTTTGCCTGTAACTACAATAGATGGATTGAACGAATCATTGAAGATAGTTGTTGGAAGTCTCGATAGTTCTGCTGTTCTGTAGTAGCGATCGCTTATTTATGCAGTTTCTTTTTGCGTTCCCAGTTAGTGGATTTTCGTCCCACTTCCGACCAACGGACAGACATAGGTAAAGCTGACTTGAGCGGTGCAGACTTAAACTATGCCAACCTCAGTGCGGCACTTTTATATCGAGTTAATAAAGAAACAGCACTCTAGAAAGAGTGCTGATAAGATATGGATAGCAAGACAAAAATTAACCCTTAACCCTTAACAACGGGAGCAACTAAAGCTACTGGTTGCGCTGGAGCCGAAGCTAAATCGAGGGGGAAGTTGTGAGCATTGCGTTCGTGCATCACCTCGATGCCCAGATTGGCTCGGTTAAGGATATCTGCCCAAGTGGGAATCGGTCGTCCTTGACTGTCAAGAATAGAATCGTTGAAATTAAACCCATTGAGGTTAAATGCCATCGTACTAATTCCCATCGCGGCAAACCAAATTCCCACCACGGGCCAAGCGGCTAGGAAAAAGTGCAGCGATCGCGAGTTATTAAAGCTAGCATACTGAAAGATCAGCCGTCCAAAATAACCGTGCGCTGCGACAATGTTATAGGTTTCTGCTTCCTGACCGAACTTGTAGCCAGCATTAGCCGATTCGGTTTCCGTCGTCTCTCGGATCAAGCTAGAAGTCACCAAAGAGCCATGCATGGCTGCAAATAATGCTCCTCCAAATACTCCAGCCACGCCGAGCATGTGAAAGGGGTGCATGAGAACATTATGTTCTGCCGTGAAGACAATCATAAAGTTGAAAGTCCCGGAGACACCGAGCATCAGTCCATCAGAAAAGCTTCCTTGTCCGATGGGATAGATCAACAGCACGGAAGTGGCAGCCGCAACCGGAGCCGAAAAGGCAACCGAAATCCAAGGACGCATACCCAGACGATAGCTCAGTTCCCACTGACGACCCATATAAGCATAGATGGCAATCAGAAAATGGAGCACGATTAGCTCATAGGGACCACCATTGTAGAGCCATTCGTCGAGAGTGGAAGCATCCCAAATCGGGTAAAAATGCAAGCCAATCGCAGCCGAAGTGGGAACGACAGTTGCCGTCATCAGATTATTGCCGCCAAGCAGCGAACCCGTTACAGGCTCGCGGATTCCATCAATATCCACTGGAGGTGCGGCAATAATGGCAAGGATAAAAACAATCGCAGAAACTAAGGCGGTGGGGATTAAGAGAACCCCAAACCAGCCAACATACAGTCGATTTTCTGTGCTGGTTATCCAGTCACACAACCGAGTCCATAAATTGGCACTACTTTGCCGGTGCAAGAGAGTGTTCATAAGTCTGAATTAGTGCTTGCGTACTAGGTAAAAAGAGAAGAACTAAATGTTCTTTCTTTATATAACTAAAAAGTTATTTAGTTGTCAAGTTAAATAATACCTTCTTCAAAAATGCCTGCTACAAATCCCTTAGAGCGGGAGAAATGGGAGTGTGGGGAATTAGTTCTCCCATACTCACTCCCCCTCTTCCCATACTCTCCACGCTTCCCTCTTTCTTTATCTGTAGTCAAAAAAGAGGAAGGAAATTGATATTAGGAGTTTTCGAGTTAGGGAAGCACAAGAGAAGGAGATTGTCTCCCTGGTTCGCGGACAAAGATTAAGGGCAAGAGCGCTACTAGGCGCAGTACGGCAGAAAGAATAAATAGTCCGCCAATGCCGCCGAAAGAAGCGTACTGACTCAAGAAGCCTCCAGTAGTCGTTCCCAATGCACCTCCCAAGCCGCTGATAGCAGCCGCAGTTGCAAAATAACTCGACGATGACTTCCCGATAGGCGCGATCGCCATTTGTAAATTATTAGAGCAAAGATCGATTGCCGACCAAGCGCTGCCCCAAAGCACGTATAATAGGGGCAACCATAGCCAAACAGAAAGCCTATCAGTATTAACCCCCAGCCACAGTAAAGGGATTGCGGCAACTAAAATTCCTACCGACAGCAACACCCGACGATTGCCGACGTGGTCTGCCAATTTTCCCCATATCAGCAGCATCAAGACATTAGCCCCTGCGTTGAGACTACTATAGATGGTCACGCAACTGATATCCAGTCCCAAGTCTTTGAGTAGATAAACATTGAAAAAAGGGAGGCTGAGGTTAACGGCAAACATCCACACGCCGTAATAGAATAGATATTTAAGGAAGTTAGTATCTCTCAGGAAATTGACAAATGTAGGCGGTTGGGGAACTGAACCTGACTCAGGCGCGATCGCTTCGCTTGCTGCCTGTGGATTGACATCTGCCATCAACAACTGAAAGCTCAAACTAACAATCCCTGCCAAGACTGCCAGAGTTAAGACCAGACTGTAGGCTTGAATTGTTCCGCCTCCCCAATAAGACACGAACGTTCCCAGTAAAGGCACGCAAAACAAGTTAGTTAGATTTGCCATACTATTGCGCAGTCCAAAATATCGCCCCCGCAAGCGCCGGGGAACTAAGACTGCCATCCAGCTAACCCAGGAAGCGCTGCCCATAGCGCCGCAGGTATGGGTAAATAGGGAAATTAATAGCGTCCATTGAATCAGTTGGTGCGCTTCAAATAGATGTGCCCCAAAACCAATAATTCCTAAGACTAAAATCATCCATAACATTCGCGCTGGACTGAAAACTCGAAAGTTATACCAACGACGGCTAATCGTTCGATCTGCCAAGTATGCGCCTACGGGTTGGAGAAAGTTGGCTAGCATGGGGATCGCTGCTAGATAACCAATTTCTACGCTCGTAGCTCCCAACTTTAGCAAGAAATTGCTCAGTAAAACATCGCCTGTCGCGCAGGAGAAAATTGTCGAGAAAATGCTATCGTAGGTTGAAGCTTTGAGGCTGCTGCGGATCTGTTGTTTGGCAGGTTTGGCGGATGGAGCGATAAAAGCGCTCTCTGCAATAGCGATCGCATCGCCTAACCTATCGGTACTGTTTGGTGGGGTTAGCGTCTCTGAAACCGATAGCTTTCGGGTTTTTACGAAGGCAATATCTCCGGGTAATTTGAGCATAAAGACGAACGGATTTCAAATTGGCTTAGGAAGTCAAAAGACAGACTAATCATAAAGAAATCTTTAATATTTTGCGATCGATCTGCAAAAATTGAAAACCAAATAAACTGGGATTTATAAAAAATCGAAAATCTAGAGAGGTCTTGTCGAAAGAGTCAGACTTTAGCGACAATAGAAATTAGCGATCCCTGTTGGGTTTCCCTCAAAAAGCTCCAGTGTAGCGATCGAGCTGCAAAAATTAATCTTTGCCGCTACATTTTATTAAGAATTATGTAGTCGATGACCACTCCTGCTATTGACAATAAAATTCCCTACTTATCTTCATTTTTTTTTAAAATTAAGCAATTTTTTCTAAAATGGGGAAGTTTATTGTTAATTGTTTTTTCTCTGACAGCCTGTAGCCAAAATACGAATGGAATAACCACCGTAACGCTAAGTGGCTGGCAAAGCAATCCTACTGAAAGACATTTGATAGAACAAGTTTTAAAAGATTTTGAAGCGAAACATCCCCATATAAAGATCGACTTTGAAATCATAACCGACCAGTATATGGATGTTATCAAAACGCGATTAATTGGCGATGCTGCGCCGGATGTTTTTTATTTAGAGGCTTTTGAAGCCCCTTTACTGATGAGTTATGGGGTTTTAGAACCTTTAGATAGCTACATTACTGCTGAGTTCGATCTAGCTGATTTTGAACCTTCTTTGCTCGAAGCATTCAGATACAAAGGTCAACTCTACGGCTTGCCAAAAGATTTTTCTACACTAGCTTTATTTTATAACAAACAATTCTTCAGTCAAGCTAACTTAAAGACTCCTCCAAAAACTTGGCAACAGTTGCGGAAATATTCTAAAAAACTTACTGTCGATCTTAATGGCGATCGCAGAAAAGATCGCTATGGTTTGGGAATTACGCCAGAACTCGCGCGTCAATACTTTTTAATGAAAGCGTTTGGAGGAGAATTAATCAACCGAAAAGATTACGCTAGTTTTGCGACAAAAAAGAGTGTAAAAGGGTTAAAGAAAATTGTCGAACAATATCAAAAAGATCGAACGGCTGCTCAACCTTCAGATGTGGGCGCAAGTTCTGATAGTGAAATGTTTGGTCAGGGAAAAGCCGCAATGGTAGTTGACGGAAATTGGGCAATTCCTTATTTAAAAGAAACCTTTCCCAATCTTGAATTTGCTACAGCTGAGGTGCCATCAATAAACGGAAAAAAAAGCACGATGGCTTATACAGTTGCTTATGTAATGAACAAAAAAGCCAAACATAAAGATGCAGCCTGGAAACTCATCTCTTATCTGACTGGAAAAGAGGGCATGCAAGCTTGGGCAAAAGGTGGAGTTGTCTTGCCAAGCCGAAGATCGATCCTATCAGAACTAGGATATATAGAAAATCCTCTTTACGCTCCTTTTATCAGAGGAATAAATTATGCAACGATATGGCAAGCTGGAATAAATTTACCGACTATTAGAACTCATTTTAATAATCAATTTTTAAGTGCTTTATTGGGTCAGCAATCTTTAATAAAAGCCTTGCAAAAAGCTCAAAAAGATGCCAATAAAGAAATTCAAGCAGCTGATTACTAAATCCAATAAGTCCCGAATAATTTCATGAAAAAAAAGAGTCAAAAAAAGGTTTTGCAACAGGAAGCATCTTCTGGATATTTATTTATGGCTCCTAGTCTAATTATTTTAGGTGTATTTTTATTTTTACCAATTCTCTATGCCATATTTTTATCTTTTCATAAGGTTCAAGTTTTAGGAGAGCTAAGTTATCGATTGGTTGGCAGTCGAAACTTCAGCAGAATCTTAGATGATGAAAGAGTTTTGATGGCTTTTAAAAATACTTTTGATTATGTGATCGTCGTTGTTCCTAGCCAAACTATTTTGGCACTGATTCTAGCTACGATCTTGAATGCTAGTATCAAAGGCAGACAGTTATTTCGAGTTATCTTTTTTCTGCCAACTGTAACTTCTTCTGCTGTTTTAACTTTAATTTTTATTTGGATTTATAACTCTAATGGTTTGTTGAATAATTTGCTTTCTCATGTTGGGTTGCCAACCTATAACTGGTTGGGCGATCCCCAGGTAGCTCTTAAAGCTATCATGATTATGAATGTTTGGTCTACTGTTCCGTTTTTTATGGTCATCTATTTAGCCGCACTCCAAGACATTCCTTCCGAATTATATGAGGCAGCAAAAATTGATGGAGCCAATGAGTGCGATCGCTTTTTTAATATTACATTACCCTTGCTTAAACCCGTTACTTTTTTTGTCATCGTGATGGGAATTATTGGTACGTTTCAGTTATTCGATCAATCTTATATCTTTTCAAATGGTTCCGGTGGTCCTAATAATTCAACACTGACAGTTGTCCTTTTAATTTATCAATACGCTTTCAAAAGTTTAGATATGGGCTACGCTGCCGCACTTGCCTTGATGCTAGCAGGTGTAATTTTGATAGTAACACTAATTCAGCGTCGTTTCTTTCAAAATGAAAAAATATCCTAAATAAGGAAAGAAGAGTGAAAGTTTTTCTCGGACTAAAACCTATTCTTTATATCTTCTTAATTCTATATTCAATTATTACTTGTGTCCCCTTTGCTTGGGCACTTTCAGCCTCTTTTAAACCTCTTAATGAAATTGTAGCTGGTGGCTTAAATTTTATTCCTCAAAATTTTACTCTCGATAACTACCGACAAATTTTTTTTGAATCGCCTTTATTCGGACGCTGGTTTTTAAATAGCGTATTTGTAGCTGTCTGCGTTACTGGATTAAACCTTTTATTCAATTCTATGGCTGGCTATGCTTTAGCAAGAATTTCCTTTCCAGGACAGCCATTATTATTTGGATTAATCGTGGCAGTTTTACTAATTCCTATCCAAGTTACATTAATTCCTACTTACTTGATTTTAAAGTATTTGGGATGGCTGAATAGTTATCAAGGACTGATCGTACCGAATGCGGCCAATGCTACATTTATTTTTATGATGCGACAATTTTTTGTCAATTTTCCCAAGGAACTAGAAGAAGCTGCGGCATTAGATGGATTAAATCGCTGGGAAACTTTTTTCTATATTGTTTTGCCTCTAGCTAAACCAGCTTTAGCAGCACAAACTATTTTTATTTTTATGAGTTCTTGGAACAACTTTTTAATGCCATTAATGATTTTATCCTCTCCAGAAATGTTTACGCTTCCGTTAGGATTAAATACCTTTAAAGGACTTTATATCAGTTATTGGAACTATATTATGGCAGCATCGATTGTTTTTACACTGCCAGCGATCGCAATTTATTTATTCTTCAATCGTTATTTCGTTGCTGGAATGCTTTTTACAGGCACTAAGGGATGATCGATCGCATTAATATTGATAGTGAAATCGTTACTAACTTTTTTCCAACTACTTCCATTGTCTTTTGATTGAAATATTCCTTCATCCCAGTCAAAATTACCCCCCACCTAGCAATACCCAGATCCAGGCAGGGGCTAACACAATGAACTCAACTTACTTATATGAATTCTCTAAAATCTTGCTACAAATCCTTGGAGAGGGAAAAGGAAAACGGGGAAAGGAAAAAGAAGTATACTCCTTTCCCCTTTGCCCATTCAACTATCTGTAGCAGGTATGAATGGAAATTGGCATTAATCTCTTTTAACCAAGCAACTCAACGGCACGCTTGGCTAAATTTTCAGCCGTCAAGCCATTATATGCCATCACTTGACCCGCACTGGCAGCCGTTTCGCCGCGCTTCCAAGAGAAGACATCGCGCTTGGCACCACTGCGTAACATAAGCGGTTCTAACATTCCACTCGCGCCGCCAGTAACGCCAATTAACGCATCGCCGCCAAACAATCGTTCAAATCCTTCATCATCCAAAAAATGACTGTCGGGTTGCGCGCTACCTTGCCATGCAACATCGTCGGGACGATACAAGCGACGAGGACTGATGACAGAAACAATCCGTACTCCTATGCCTTCGTTTTCTAGATGCAAGGCGGCATCAAAAACCGGAATTAACGTCATATCGCCAACAACGGCAAAGACGACTTTCTTTTTCCCTTCGGTTTCGTGCAATACCACGCCACCATCTCGTAAAGCTTGACGGGTTTGTTCGAGGGTTGTGAGGACGGGTAAGGCTGACTTACTCGCCGTGATGACGATTCCCTTATTCTTGGTTCCCAGCGCCCATTCATAACATGCCTGGATGCTGTTGGCATCGCAGGGGAATAAGGGAAAGACATTGCCATTGCGCATCATGGCGGCAAAGTAATTTTCCACCTCTGGACGTTGGTGCGTCCAACCGTTGCGACCTTGCTCTAAGGCTCCCGCAGTGAATAGAGTAATGGTAGAAGGGGTGGGACGGCGCAATTCTGCCATTGCCTGAGTCACGGTTTGCCAAACTGGTAAACCATTGATGACAAAAGATTCGTAGGAACACCACAACGTCCGCGCGCCAAATAAGGCTAAACTAGCAGCCAACCCCGCGCAAGCATCTTCGCTTAAGGGTTCA
This sequence comes from Hydrococcus rivularis NIES-593, assembly GCF_001904635.1. GTDB lineage: Bacteria > Cyanobacteriota > Cyanobacteriia > Cyanobacteriales > Microcystaceae > Hydrococcus > Hydrococcus rivularis. The sequence continues at coordinate 52,107 of NZ_MRCB01000021.1, read as the reverse complement.
TAGACTTGTCCCTTGGGCGCTTGGAAATAAGTATCGTCGAGGGTGGGATGAATGATTTTAAGTCCCACGTTGACGTTGTTAATTCCAGAAGCAGCATTTCCATCTGCATTGGTAATCACAAAGTTGGGGTCTTTTTTCCCGACGTAAACGATTAATTCTCCCATTGCAGTCGTCGCGACTTTTTTCTCGCTTCTAAGGGGGAATTCTTGGAGAGGTAATTCGCCTAGGTCGGGTAAGGGAAATTCTTTTTCCGTGACGACATGATGGGAGGCCGGACCACCAGCCGAACGTTCAAAGTTGGTGCGGACTAATTCCCAAGCTTCGGGGGGTAAGGCACGTTCTTTGAGGGCGCTGACAATGTAACCGTTTTCTAGAGAATCTCCAGGATAGAGGTTGTGAGATTGTGCGCCCCGTTTGTGAACGCCTGCGCCTTTGAGTTGTTTGACGATGAGGACGGTTAGCTTGCCACTCATTGCCGATTTAGCGGCTTTATCGGTGGCTTCTAGAACGGATTGAACGAATTCTAAACGTTTTTGAAAGGAAAATCTAGTGCTATCGACGTAATCCCCAGGTTGGTTGGCATCGTCGAAGTCTTTGGCGTTGACGAGAATGACTTCTTGGAAACCATTGCCTTTCCAGTATTCGATCATTTCTGCGTTGGGTTTGGTGGAAACCATGCTGTGGTGTTCTTGGGAATAGCCGTTCCACACGAGAATGGGTAGGAAGTTGGTGACGTCGGGATAGGCAGTATGGAAGTGAGCAAAGCTACTCATGACATAGGGTTCGCCCAAACCGCCATCGCCGATGGTGACGGGGAAGAGTACGTCGGGATGCAATTTTGCACCAGCCATAGCAAAATGTTGTCCTTGTCCGAGGGGGCCGGCAGGATTGAGGAGTCCGGGAATTTGCCCCGATAAATGTCCCAAGAGTCCGTGCATTTCTCGGAATCGCTCCCCCAGTTGCTGTACGGTTTTGATGCCCATGTCTTCTAGGGAGCGATCGAGAAACATGGTGCTGTAAAATCCTGGAGCGTGGTGTCCGACTTCAGTGATAATGTTTTTGTAACCTAACATGACAAGGGCGGCAATTCCCTCAGCAATGCTGGCAAATCCGCCGGGGTGTCCTGATTCTTTGGTGGCAGTGGTTTGTAGGGTCAGGTATCGCAATGCATCGGCGGCGAGGAGGGTTTGATAGACGGCAATCGGATCGCTGGGCGAACTAATAGCAGTCTGTCCGGGCGCGATCGCCGCTTCTTTTCCATACTTTTCAAGGTCAGGCAAACTATCGGCAAAATGCTGAATGCCTTGACAAAAAGTAGGGATTCTGCTAGCAACTGTCATTTTATTAAATACCCCTTCTCATTACTCCAATTATTAAATAAATCTTACAGTTTAGTTAGGGCAGATAGCAGTGTATCGCCACAATCGTCGCTCGAAAGAGTGCAGGATATGATACTTGCAGACAGGGACTTTTGCCACTAAAAAATCTTTCTATCAGAAAAAATTATGACAGTTACAAGAAATTTCAAGGAGTCAATCGGTCTTAGATTAAAGGTTCGAGCGCATAATTAGAGATGCAGAATTTTAAAACCACTGCAATCGAAACTCAAGAGGAAAGCAGTATGGAAATAAGTTGGGTTGATTTCGCGCTCATAACTCTGTTTAATGCTACTTTATGTATTCTTCTGCCGAGACTGGTAACGCTAAACTGGTCGTTTGGTCAGCAAGAAAATAAGCAATTAAATATAAAGCGATCGCAGATCGTTCATTAGGCAGATTTGACATCTGCGATCGCAACCGAGTATATAAACCCAGAGTTAAGTAATAATTAGCGATAACGGAAACGCCGCTTGCGCTGTTTATGTTTAGCAAGGGCTTTTCGCTTTTCCTTTTCTATTGGCGTTTCAAAATGCCGTTTCTTCCTCATGTCCTGGAAGATCCCCGCTTTAGAAACCTGACGTTTAAATCGTCGTAGGGCAGATTCAATTCCTTCATTTTCACCCAAAACTACTTGAGTCATGCCTGTTACTCCTCCTATGAATGGTGAAACGCTGAAAAATAAAAAAAGCCTCTAGCAGAGTAGCGCAGTTACCTTGATCTGCTAGAGACCCTGAAATTTAAGCTTTAAGTAAAAACTTAATAACGACGATTGCTGCGGCGATTGTTACCCCAGCTACCAGAAGAACCCCTTTCTTCGCGGGGTTTTGCCTTGTTAACTTTCAAGTCGCGCCCCATCCATTGGGCCCCATCAAGTGCTTCAATGGCAGTCTTTTCTTCTGCCTCTGTTCCCATTTCTACAAAAGCAAATCCTCGCGGGCGACCTGTTTCTCGGTCGGTAGGCATCTGAACGCGATTGACAGTTCCATATTCTTTAAAAACTCCTTCGAGGTCTTCTTGGGTAACCTCGTAGGATAAATTTCCAACGTAGATCGACATAAGCTGTCTCCAAAATCAAGAGGTGTAGAGAGGTTAGATCCGGAGAAACACTTGTCGCTAGAGCAAATCGGGGTTTCAAAACCGAAAATAATCCTTACTCTATGACTATAACACAGCAACCTAGCGGGGGTTATTATAAATCTGTTGTTGAATATATTAGGCAGGCTTGGTAATAAAGTCTAGAATTTGATATGCCGTCCAAAAGCTAGGAAATTACCGTACCATTCCTAAGAGTCTTGGCGCTTTTACACCAATTGGTAGGCGGGTAATAAATTATCTAAATTTAAAACTAACAGTTTTGGTGGGCAATGCTCGAAACCTAGTGTCTCTTATAATTCATTGCCCACCTTCAAACCGTGCTTTAGTTTGCCTCAAGAAGGGAAAGTGCTATGATTCTTCTACATCAATCCAAATACTTCCCTCTTCCACGCGAACGGGAAAAACTGGCAGTGCGCTTTGGCGCGAAATCATCCCCAGTGCTTTCCCAACGCCGGGGGGCCAAGGACTCCACTCTTTAACATCGCCAGTACTTAAGTCAAAAGCGCTGCGATGCCAAGGGCAAACGATCGCTCCATCTTCAGTTATTTTGCCATTCTTCAAAGGCAGTTTCAGGTGAGGGCAGGTATTATCTACCGCGTAAAGCTGTCCTTCAAGGTTGAGCAGCAGAACGTTACGCTTGCCAACTTTCACAACTTGCCGTTCGCCTGTAGGGAGGGATTCAACGGAAAGAACTTTAGTCCAACTCATAAGACCTCCTTTCCTAGTCTTCTGCTTTAAGTTTAGTCGCGATCGCTTCCTTTATCCCGCACCGCTGCCTAAAACGAACAGACTTAACAAGGTTCCGCCATTCCAAAGACTGTGGAGTAAGATGGATGAAAGGAGATTGCGCGATCGCGTATAAACTACCCCTAAGACAATACCTAGAGTTGCCAGGGGTAAGACCTCCGATAGATTCAAATGAGCAATTGCAAATACTATACTGCTAGTCGCGATCGCGCCCCAAACTGGCAGATAGCGAGTCAGAGAAGGCAGTAAAAAACCTCGAAAGATAATTTCTTCAAAGACTGGTGCTGCCACTGAAGCAGTGAAGAAAAATATCGCTAAAACCCATTTATCTTGTGCCTGTAGGGCAAGGGAAAGGAGTGGATTGCTTCCACCTTTTCCTTGCCAAAAAAGTTGATTGGCGAGGGAAACGACAAACACTAACGGTAAAGCAACTAAATAGCCGCCTATGCCCCACAAAATCCAATTGCTCAGCCATTGAAATCGAAACCAATCTTTTGCTAGCGGGAAAAAAGATTTGACTGAAAAATATAACACTAATAACTCGCTAGCTGCTATTAAAATATAGTCAACTAGAACATAAATTGCCTTTTTGAGCAAGCTCATATTGCTCATTGCGATCGGAGATAATCCTATCCCTAAAAATATTAAAGGAAAAGCAATTTGACTGATAAAGAAAAACCCAACTAGAACTTGCCAAATAGTTTCTCCATCCCACGGTGTTGGCCAAGGATTATTATTTACAGAACCCAAAAGAGAGTCCTTTTTTTTAGTCAACCATTGAACGAAAAGAAATATTAGAATTCCAAGACCAATAATTCCTCCTAATAGTGGGAGAACATTAATCAGTGCTAATCTTAGCAAAACTTGTCGGGCAATTTCTTGTTCGTTTTGCCGAAGATTAGAGAGAGCGTCTTGGCGATTTTGGACTTGATAAAGCTTTTCTAAAGCTTGATAGCGGAACCAGCCTTTGAGTTGACTTTTAATGATAAGTTCCGAACTTGGCAAGACTTGTGGTGGTTCGCCCCACAAACTTTGTAGAACTTTTGCTGTTTGTATAATATCTTCTGGAGCATCTTTAGTTTGCGACTTTTCAATTACGTCATTCCAGATTTTTAAGGCACTCTTAATTTCTCCCAGTTGAGTTTCTATAATTCCTAAATTAATATCAATTTGGTTAATTGACTGTTTTTCTCGCTCTACCGCTCGCTTCAATAGTTCTAACTCTCCTGCGGTTTCCGATCCTGGAGGGAGAACTTGAACTTGATAACTAGCCAGTTGGTTTTTGAGTTTTTCGAGATTTTTTTTAGCTATTTTTTTAGCTTCTTGATACTGTTTTTTAGCATTTATATAAGGCTCATCTCCAAGAATATATTTAAGAGAATCATCTTTTTTTTGAACGATCGTATCTAGCTTGGCTTCTGAGGCATGAAGCGTTAAATTTGCCAAATAAAGCTCTAAATTTGCTTGTACTTGAGGTTCAGTAATACTTGTCACTAATGACAAGAAAACAGGCAAGAGTGATACAACAGTTAGTATGGATAAAATAATTCGTTTGATATTCATCTATTTCCCTTAGAATTTAATTTTAGAATTGAATTGAAATTATAGTCCAGAAATAATCAAAGTAAATCCTTCCACAGTCCCAAAAGAGTGGCTATTATTAGGTAATTGTAATATTTCTAGAGTTGTTCGATCTAAAAGCATATAAGCTGTTCTCGATTTTAACTGCTGTAATGTAGCTACATCTTTAGCAATAACTTGGCGATCGCTATAAAAATCTAAACTTGGGCGATCGTAGGCAAAAGAAGTATAAACTTCTGTATTAGGAGGAGTATGCATTTGAATCAAAGCAGCGACAGGTTTTACCGGGAAAGCTTCATTTAACTCCCAAACCCAAGATTTAGAAGTTACAAACAATAACAAAGTTGTATAAATTCCGACGAACAAAATTGGGATAAAAATACGATTATTCTGTTGAATTCTCAAAGCAGTATAAACCATCGTTAGCATTAAAAATACAGCCATTACGATTAAAATCGGTTGCGGATCGGTTAGGAGTAAGTAAATGCCACCTCCTAAAGCAGCAAAGGCTAAAAAGATAAAAATACCGACAAAAAATTTTGAGTACTTTTTGTTATTTTGCCAAAGTTTTTCTAAGTAAGCACCAACCGCAAGCGCTACAAAAGGATAAACGGGCATGATATACCAAGGAAGTTTAGTGCCCATCAAAGAAATCGTTCCCATGTATATAATTGAACCAATAAGAACTAAACTTCCCCAACTCTGGTTGCGTTGTTGCCAAGCAAGTAGAAATCCTCCCGGCAAAAATAATAACCAGGGAACCGTATATTTGATTAATTCAATAAAGTAATACCAAAATTCTCCCTGATGCCCATCTAGTGAAGTCGATAAGCGCTCGAAACTTTGCGAATGAAAATGAACTTGAATAAATAAATCTCCATAATGCTGTATTTGTAGCAAGTACCAAACAATAACGGGAAGAAAACCGAGAAAAATTCCCAACCACAAATAAGGACTTATTAATAACCTTATTTGCTTATTAACCAAGAGAAAAATCCCTGCGATCGCGCCCAATGCAAGTACTAAAATCCCCTTAGTCAAAGCAATTGCTCCCAATCCAATTCCAACGCCAATGCAAGCGCGATCGTTGTGACGTGCTTTTAATAAAAACCAGAGAGAGAAGATAAAAAAAGTATTGATTACCCCATCCAACATTGCCAGTCGTCCGTGACGCACGACGGGTAAAAGCGTCAAATAAACCAAAGCACTAAAAACGGCTGGAAGGCGATAAGAAAAAACTTCTTTACCTAATAAATAAAGCAAAGGAACGCCGCAAGCAGTTAACAAAGCACCAGGCAGGCGTGTAGTAAACTCATTAATTCCTCCCCAATGATAGCTAATAGTAATTAACCACATCATTAAAGGAGGTTTGAGTAGAAAAGGCTCTCCTAAATACGTCGGATAAAGCCAATTTCCAGACCGCAACATATCCCTAGCAACGATACCATAATATCCCTCATCCCAATCTCGCAGAGGCAAATTTCCCAAAGCAACTAACCAGAGAAAGATAGCAGCAATAGATAATCCCAAAAGCAATTTGAATTCTGATTTTAGTGGTTGGTCATTGGTCATTCGATGCAAGGATTTTAGATTTTAGATTTTGGATTGAGGATTGTTAGTAGTTAATTCTTTCCCAGTCCCCCAACTCCCCCCACACTCCCCTCTCCCTCTGCGCCCGAAGCGCCTCTGCGTGAAATAAAAAAATCAGGACTGTTTTAAAATCGGTTCTACTTCCTGACGAAAACCTTCCCAAGCAAGCAAAGCAGACGTATCGGAAGCAACTCCCCGTTGCATGAAAATAACCCCATCTTGACAGCCTACCATTCCATAACTACCCTGCTCTAATAACCGTGCGATCGCGCCAACCAGATCTCGCAGTCGATCTCGATCATCTTCAAAAGCAACTTGGTACTGCTGAAGTTGTCGTAAATCGGCAATAACATAATCGATACTAACCTTCTCTCCCGCATCATTAATCAACTCTAACGACGGAAATCCTAATATTTCCCGACGACCAGAAATATGGGGAACGATATGACGAGTTGCCGATACGCTAGCATTGGAGGGAATTTTTGCCAAAAATGAGTTAATAATGCTTGCACGTTGCCACTGTTGCCATGGCGAGGCATAAACCCAGGGATCGAATGAATCGGGAATGAGAAAAGACAGCGCGCGATGGGGATTAGAGGTTAATGCAAAAAAGATCGATACACCGATGCAAAACGCCCAAAAACGTCGCAATTTAGGTTTAAAAGCACCAGGATGGTGCGACCACCAAATAATTGCGCCATAAAATAGCCCCGGTACAACAGTTAAGGCAAAGCGCATATTCATCGACAATGCCCAATAGTCGTCTCGCAGCAACAATACCAGTAGCGGCGCAGCAATTAGCATCCATGTCGATGGCGAAATAACAGGGACAAGCGCAAGGGGAAGAGAATGATTGAAAATGTATTGAATCGTCCTGCCCAAGGGAGTAACGATTTCCAGCAAAAGTTGCCAGGGCTTGCTTATAATTGCCCAGAGTACCTCTAGACTGGAAGTTTTGTCGCCCTCGACGAAGTTACCGAACTGTTTGACTAGAAATCTTCCAGAGACATCATGGGAAAACAGAGGCATCACCTTGCTAGTAATGACGATGGCATAGCTAAAACTGAGGATGCAGACAGCTAGACCAATCCAAGGATAGCGCTTGCTGGCGATGAGATAAAATCCGATGCCGAACAGAAGAATGCCCGCATCCTCTCGCACTGCCAAAATTAATGCAGCTAGTCCCCAAAACCACCCCCAGGAACGCTTTTCTAAAGCTAGCAGCAACCCAAATGTAAACAAAGGTAACTGACAGAGGTCTTGAAAATTTCCCAATGTCGGACCGATGACTGCCTTGGTGCCATAAAAACCTGCCATAATCATGACTGACAGTTTGGGGTCGAGGCGCTGACGAGCTAATATATACAAAACGACTCCCGCAACCGTTATCAGGGTCACATTCAAAGCTAGCAAAGTGCCTGCTGACGGGAGAATCGCATAGATAGGTAACCACAGCAATAGGGCAGGCGTAAAATGTTGCCCCAAGCGATGGTAGGAAACCTCTGGGATGGGAACAGAAATAGACTCGCTAGATGAAAGAGAACTTTGAAAGAATCTACCGTGAATTCCGTTCCAAAAAACTTGATTGAAAATACCTTGGTCGAAAGAACTATAGGAAGGGTAGTAACTGTAGTGACGATGGAGTACGAGGATTAACTCGACAGTAAAGAATATAATAGCAGCCGCGATCGCGCTGCGATCGCGATCGATGCTTAGTTTCTTAAGCTTTGCAATCATTTAGGTTTTTTAGAGTTAGCTTTTACGTTATATAAATAATACTTTTCACCAGAAACTAGACTCTCAGTAAAAGAGGCAATTGGAGACACGATAATATCATCTCTCGATTGCTCCAGATTGTAGTTTAGGATTAAAAGAATCTCCGGATTATTTTCTCTCACAAGTTGGCTAACTTGCTCTAATACTATACTCGGTTCTACATCTTTTCTTTGACTATTAAAAAGAGTGAAGCTACCTAACCTCTGTCTTTCGGGATAATAAATCTTGCGATTGAGATAACCGCTAATTGGTGCCATATTAACATCTCGACTCCCTACTATAAACATTCGATCTAGGTTATGGCTTTTAATATAATTTGCCGTTTCGCGACCAGCAGAATAGGGGACTTGTAAATCTCGACTAAAAGCTACCAATCCTCCAGCTAACTGAGCATACAATACGATCGCGATAAAAATCTTTTTTCGTTTGCGAACAAACTGCATCCAATTAATTATTTTTTTCTGGAGCGCAAGCGAGAATTTTTTGATATTTTTAGTCAATAAATTTGACGGAGGATAATAACTGGCTAGCCAAAGCGATGCAAGCAAGATAATATAATGATGCCCATAATGTCTAGGAACGCCTAAGAATTTTATGTAGTTGAAAAATAAAATTATCAAGGTACTGGTAATATAAAAGAATAAAATTAAAGGTTTTCTAATCAGGAGCGTAGACACAAACACTACTATAAATAAAGTAACGAGAGAAAAACAAAATAATGATAAATGCTGAGAATCTCCAGGAATTAAAACAACGATATAACCATTCCAAATACGCGCGATCGCTTGGGTTAATCGATGCAAATCAAATTGGAACATCCAGCGATTTAATCCCCCCTGCAAATTACTATCTGACGGAGGAATAATGGTTAAAACTGAAACAATTATTCCCCAAAAAAATATTAAAATGCTGGCAATGATATTCGATGCTTGAATAGTAAAATTGCGATCGCTTTTTCTAATTGTAATACGATCGAATATCAAAGTTAATCCTAAAGCAACTGAAATCAATAAACAGTAAGCATTAGTATTTGCCATTAAAGCTAAAATAGCAGAAAGAAAGATGTAACCTCTGTCTCTAGAAGGAAATAAAGCACAAAATAAAAATATATACAATACTCCAATTGCATAATTTCTACTAATTAATAAGTATTCATAAAAAGGAAAATATCCAAAAGAAAATAAAATTTTTTGAAATTGTGTAAAAGGTGAGTACTTGGCAAAAATATAGATAGTTGTCGTAGCTATAAGCAAATGGAAAATCTGCATTGCTACAGGATTATCGGTAAACTGATTAATAATATATAGACATATATACCAAAGACTGGGATGACCTTCATATTTTATATTCTGGAAAAGTTCGATAAGAGAAATACTATCTCTAGTAATCAACCAGACATTTAACTCATCTCGCCACATGGCATGATTGAGAATGCCAACTAAACCAAAGCAAAAGAATAATGAAGTTAACCATAAAACAAAAAGACAATCGTCTTTCTTTCCAGCTATATCCTGGGAGATCTTATCGATTAATTGCATCTTAAAAAAATCCTTCAATCAGTTTTATTTTAAATGTGCTTTTTTGCTAGATTCTGTTGCCAGCAATATATATATAATATTTTTCGTTATGAATAAAAGCATTAGTAAATTTCTTTAAAAAAGATAACTTTAAATCGTCTCTTGAAGTCTTGAGTTCATAATTTAAAATCAATAAAATATTTTGATTTTTTTCATGAGAAATTGTACTTACCTGTTCTAAAATTTCATCGACATTTGTTAGTTGGCGTTGACTATTAAACAAAACAAAGCTACCAAATTTTTGACTCTCTGGATAGTAAATTTTTCGATTGAGATAAGCACAAATAGGCGAAATGGCAAAATCTTCGCTTCCTACAATAAACATTTTCTCTAAATGATGACTTTGAATATAGTTTGCTGTTTCTCGACTGGCAGAATAGGGGATGAATAAATCTCGACTAAAAGCAATTATTCCTGCTGTAAGCTGGGCATATAAAATTATCATTATAAAAGTCGTTTTATATCGACTGACAAAATTGCTCCAGTTAGCTATTGCGCTATTAATTTGACTAGGTAATTTGGTTAATGTATGAATTAATAGCTTCGATGGAGAATAATAACTAGCTAACCATAACGAGACAATCAAAATAATGTACAAATGTCCATAGTGTCTTGCAGATCCTAGAAATTTAACATAGGTAAAAGTTAGAATTTCTAGATTAGCAATAAGATAGAAAAGTAGCGCAATAGGTTTTCTAATAAAAATAGTTACTGCAAAAGCCAATATACTTAAAGAAAAGAGGGTAAATATAAAAAGATCTAAAGGCTTGGAATCAGTTGGAACTAAAATTAAAATATAACTATTCCAAATCCTTGTTATTGTCCTAGCCAATTGAACGAGATCGAATTGCAGCATCCATTCAGTTGCGCCTCCTTGTAAATTACTATCTATCGGAGGGATAAGAGTGGCTACTGAGGTACTTACACCAATAAAAAATATGACTAAACTAATAATAATATTTAACTGGCTCGCTGTCGATTTATAGTTCAGCTTCTCCTTCCAGAAATACTCTAAGAGCAAGATAATTGTAAACGCGATCGCAATTAACAAGCAATAAGCATTTGTATTTGCCATTAAAGCTAGAATGAATGATAATTTTAGATAACTTTTTTGTCTAGATTCAAAGCAAAAACAAAAAAGAAAAATAGTCAATAAACCTATCGCATAATTTCGACTAATTAATAAATATTCATAAAATGGTAAATATCCAAACAGAAATAGTATTTTTTGCAGTTTAGTAAACGGAGAAAATTTAAGAAAAAAGTAAGCCGATCCAGTAGCGATAAACAAATGCAAAACTTGCATTGCTATGGGATTATGAGTCAATTGATTGAGTAAATCCAAACAGAGATACCAAAGCAGGGGATGACCTTCATATTTAACATTAGAAAATAGCTCATAAATCGTATGACTATCTCTAGCAATCAGCCAGCCATTTAATTCATCTCGCCACATAGCATGATTGAGAATACCAATCAAGCCAAACACGAAAAATATAGAGAGTGAAGAAAGCTCTAAACCCCGATCTTTCTTTTGAAATAAATTAAACAATTCTCGCGTTTTCTGTTGGATTAATATCATTACTAATTTTTGCGATCGCTTTTGCTAGTATTTCGAGCGCTGGCAGGTATTAACTCATTGTAGACTGCCTGAATGCTCATGGTTGTTCCTTAATGACAAGTGCGTTCGATTAACAGACTGTTGCCTCCTGCGACTAGAAAAAGATTTTCGAGAATGTCAAATAACCATTAACAAATGACATAATTGATAACGAAAGTTTACAGGGAGGACAAGACGATTGACTACTCGCGTTATTATCGTGCGTCACGGACAAAGTAGCTACAACGCCCAGAAAAAAATTCAAGGTCGCTGCGACGAGTCAGTCTTGACGGAAAAAGGGCGCGTCGATGCCGAGACAGTTGGTACTGCCCTTAGTAAACTAAACATTGATGCCTTTTACTCTAGTCCTTTGCAACGGGCAAAATCAACAGCCCAAATCATTCAAAGCTGTATAGAGAATCCTCCCACCCTACAAGCGACGGATAAGTTAATGGAAATCGATTTGCCGCTTTGGGAAAACTTGCCCAAATCCGAAGTAGAAAAAAGATTTCCAGAAGACTATCGTTGCTGGAAAGAACGCCCTCACGAATTCAAAATGCTGTTGTCTAGTCCCGAAGGACAGCGGGAACACTTTCCCGTTCTCTCTCTCTACGAACAGGCGCAGCAATTTTGGCAAGAAATCCTTCCCCAACATCAAGGAAAAACGATTGTAATCGTGGCGCACAATGGCATCAATCGCTGCTTAATTATGAGTGCCCTTGGCATTCCCCCCTCTCGCTACCATTCCATTCAGCAGTCCAACTGCTGTATCAACGTATTGAACTTTAGCGGGAATTGGGGCGAACCCGTCCAGTTAGAATCGTTGAATCAAATTTCTCACTTAGGCAACCCCCTTCCTTCACCCCGCAATCCCCATAAAGGACCTCGTTTCTTATTGATTCGTCACGGGGAAACTCAGTGGAATCGCGAGTCGCGCTTTCAGGGAATTCGCGATATTCCCCTCAACGACAGAGGAAGGGAACAAGCCCAGAGGACGGCAGAGTTTCTTAAGGATGTGGCAATTGACTTCGCACTCAGCAGTCCGATGTTGCGTCCCAAAGAAACCGCAGAAATCATACTTCAGAATCATCCCAACGTCAGTTTAGACCTTCAGGAACAATTGACGGAAATTTGTCACGGACTTTGGGAAGGGAAACTAGAAACAGAGATCGAAAGCGAATTTCCTGGGTTGCTGCGCCAGTGGAAAGAAGCCCCAGAAACCGTACAAATGCCAGAAGGAGAAAATTTGCAACAGGTTTGGGATCGCGCGATCGCCAACTGGAACGATCTGGTAAAATACTATGCCAATTCGCCAGAACCAAGAACGGGTATTGTAGTCGCCCACGATGCCATTAACAAAGTCATCCTCTGCTATCTCCTCGGGTTGCAACCTGCTAATTTCTGGAACATCAAACAGGGCAATGGTGGCGTTAGCGTCATTGACTATCCCGACGGGGCAGAGGGAATGCCAGTCTTACAGGCGATTAATATTACCACTCATTTAGGTTCTGGAATTTTAGATAAGACGGCAGCAGGGGCATTGTAATCAGTTGTCAGCAATCGGTCATTTTCGGTAAACTTCAGGATTGACGCAATGGGGTAAACGCTCCCCCATTAATCCAGCCACTAAATTTTGCGCTGCCATCAATGCCATTTGCGATCGCGTCTTGTAGGAAGCACTGCCGATGTGAGGTACGATGATGAGATTGGGCAAAGTCAATAAAGGACTGTCAAGGGGGATGGGTTCGGGTTCGGTAACATCTAAAGCAGCCCCAGCGATTTGACCCGTCTTAAGAGCATCATACAGCGCTTCTGGATTGACGATCGCGCCCCGCGCCGTATTGATGAGAATGGCTGACGGTTTCATCTGCTCGAACTGCGGGCGATCGAACAAGTGAAAGGTATCATCAGATAAAATCGTATGAATAGTCACAAAATCCGACTCTTGTAGCAATTGCTCAAAAGAAGCATATTCAACGCCTAGCGATCGCTCTAATTCTGCCTCACGCCGATGCCGACTGTAGTAGAGAATCCGCATCTCAAATCCCTTGGCACGGCGGGCAACCGCTTGTCCGATGCGTCCAAAACCGACAATCCCTAAAGTCGATCCCGTTACATCCGCTCCCAACAATACCATTGGTTCCCAAGTCTGCCAATGTCCCTCGCGCAGAAATTTTTCGGCTTCAACAATTCTTCGCGCTGCTGCCATGAGTAATGCCCAAGTTAAGTCAGCCGTTGCATCCGTCAGAACTCCGGGCGTATTGCCGACAGGAATACCTCTCGCTGTCGCCGCAGCTACATCGATATTGTCGTAACCGACTGCCATCTGGCTAATGACTTTTAGGGATCTGCCTGCTTCTATTAAATCTTTATCAATGCGATCGCTCAGCAGACAGAGTAACCCATCGATATCCCGAATTTTTTCCCGGATTATCTCATAAGGAGGCGGTTGGCATTCCGTCCAGATCTCCATTGAGGCGCGATCGCGCAAATATTCTAATCCAGCATCGGGAATACGGCGCGTGACGAAGATTTTGGGCAAAGACATCGATCAAATCAGAAGTTGTAGATATTTTGATGGAGTAACTCTTTAAAATAGATTCGGTCGATCGCGTATTTAATGGCCTGAAACATTTGTCAAGTCGTCTTTAGATGACTTGAAATATGAGGCAGCGATTTCAATCGCTGGCGTATTATTGACCTTAGCATCTTATACCAATTTNCAGGTTTTCGCGATCGACATTCTTCTCCCCTCTCCCAAATAGGGAGAGGGGTTAGGGGTGAGGGCAATCGACTATCTGTGTCATTAATGAATGAAAAATGGTATTAGACAAAAAAATATTGAGAGCGATCGCTCCCATCCCAACCTTGCTTGAAGTTTACCCTACTATTAACACTAATCCCTTGAGATACAATCCTTCTGGATGATAAATACTGACTGGATGGTCGGGGGGTTGGGTGAGGTGGTGCAGAACGCGAATTGGCTTGCCAGACTCGATCGCGGCAGCAGTGACGGCACCTTGAAAATGGTCTAGTCCGACGACTTGCGAACAAGAAAATGTCAATAAAATTCCGGGCGATCGCAATTTGTCTAAAGCTAATTTGTTCAACCGTTTATATGCCATAACCGCTTGATGGCGTGCCGAGAGATTTTTGGCAAAAGCCGGCGGATCGAGTACGATAACATCATATTCCCCGTCGTACTTTTTGAGAAAATCAAAGACATCTACAGCCGAGGTTTCGTGAGGAATTTGACCTGGATTGTTTAACGATACGTTACGATCTGCCCATTCGATCGCTTTTGCCGAACTATCGACTGAATGAACGAAACTCGCGCCTGCTTTCACTGCATAGGCAGAAAATCCGCCAGAATAGCAAAATGTATTCAAAACTCGCTTGCCTGCGACGTATTTAGCTAGCAGCAATCGATTTTCTCGCTGATCGATGAAAAAGCCCGTTTTTTGTCCTTCCTCCCAATCTACATAGAAGCGATGGCCGTACTCTAGCACTTCGCCATCTTCTCTCGATCCCAGTAAATATTGGTTTTCTACCTGTATTTGGGTTTTGGAGAGAACGGAAGCACTTTTATCGTAGACTGCTCTTAAGTCTTGACCGTAAACTTTCTGCAAGCATTCGACAATGAGCGATCGCTGCTCGTACATGCCAATAGAATAAGCTTGTAGCACAGCAGTTCCATTATACCAGTCAACAATTAATCCCGGCAATCCATCTCCTTCTGCGTTAATTAACCGATAGCAAGTTGTTTGTTTGCTAGCAGCTAAGCCGATTTCTTTTCTCATCCAATAAGCATTCTGAAATTTTTCGAGAAACAATCGATCGATGTCCGATACTTTCTCGAAAGAGAAAATTTTTACGGCAATATTTCCGGGACTGTAGTGTCCGGTTGCTAGATACTCGCCACTGTTGCTGTATACGTCTACAATTTCACCCTCTCTCAACCCAGTATCTTTCTTTTTAATGGCACCGGAAAAAATCCAAGGATGGAACCGTTTAACGGCATCTGCTTTGCTATCGTGCAGAAAGATTCGTGAAAAGTTTGGCATCGGTCAGTAAAATTTTCAGCCATTTCTCAATATAGTCTTTTAATCGCTCAAAGCTCAGCACCTGCGCTTCAAGCGATAAGAGAATGAATTCCCCCTCGCCTATAGGAATCAATGATTACTAGATAAGGCTTTCAGTCTATTTTAATGGACTGATGCTTTTAGCCAAGAAATTGATTTCTTGGCTTTGCGTACAATAAACTGATTTAGACAAAACTAAGCGGAAAACAATGGCAATAAATTTCGTCCTTCTTCTAGCAATGCCTAATTCAAAATTATTATGCAACGTCGCACTTTTCTTAAATACTCTAGTCTAGGAGTCGCTAGTGCAATCGTTACTGCTTGTAGCGATCGCGGTTCTAATAATGAACCAATCCAGATCGAACAACCGCGCCCCAGCAACTTTGACAAACTAGAGAAAACCTCTCTCACCCTTGGCTACGTTCCAATGACTGATGCTGCCCCTCTCATTGTTGCCCAGGAGAAGGGCTTTTTTTCGCGCTATGGGCTGACAGTTACCTTAAGCAAGCAAGCGAGTTGGGAAGAGATCGAAAAGGGATTGCTCGAATGGCGCTTTGATGCGGCACAAGCGTTATACGGGATGCCGATGCTGGCTCAACTGGGGGCAAAAGCCGCCTCAATGGTAGCTCTAATGACGCTCAACCTCAATGGAAGCGCGATCGCTCTTTCGCAGAAAGCTTGGAAAGCTGACATTCGTCCTTCGATCGATTACGTCAACTTTCAGGAATTTTCCGACAGCTTTATCAAATATATTCGAGGCTTTCAGAAATCTCCTAACTTCGCCATAGAATCGGCTGCTTCGATCGAAAACTATCTCTACCGCTACTGGCTAGCTGCAATGGGGATCGCTCCCGAAAAAGAAGTAAAATTTACTGAAATTTCTCCCTCGCAAGCGATCTTTAAGCTACAGGCAGGCAGTATTGATGGTTCTTGCATTGGCGAACCTTGGAATCAGGATGCAGTTTTGAAAAAGGCGGCATTCGTGACTTATGCGAGTCGAGATATCTGGAAGGGACATCCAAACAAAGTTTTAGCTGCTATGCAAGGCTGGGTAGATAAGAATCCGACCACGGCAAAAGCTTTAGTTGCCGCACTTATAGAGGCTTGTCAGTTTTGCGATCGCCCGGAAAATCATGCAGATGTCGCCCTACTCCTAGCACAGAGTCAATATCTCAACGCCGAAATCAAAGCGATCGAGCCATCTTTAGGAGGCAAATATAACTACTCTCAATTAGCAGACCAAGAAGGCGTTGCCTCGATTCCCGATTTTAATATCTTTCACTACCGGCCAACGGATTATCTCAAACAATCCGATTGTGCTAACTATCCCTGGCGTTCTCATGCAGTTTGGTTGCTCACTCAAATGATTCGCTGGAATCAGATCGATCGCCGAGAATATCCTCAAAATGCCGATGAAATCCTCAACAAAATCTACCCCACAGAAATTTATGAAGAGGTTGCCAAGGCACTCAACATCCTACTTCCGACTGACAAAATGAAAAAAGAACCCGCTACAGCATTTATCGACGGACGAGAGTTCGATCCGAGTCAACCCGTAGCTTATCTCAATCAATTCGTGCTGCGGGCAGGGCGATCTAAAATCTTTGCACTCAGAACCGAAAGGGATTAAAATCGCTGCCTCAGATGTAAAGTCTCTTTAGACGACTGGATAAGTGTCCGAGTCCATTTGATGTGATACAGACGCTAATTATTTAATTTTTTTGGTTGTGCTTGGGCATACCCTTCGCGGGGCATTGATAAATCAGGGTATGATTGTCCGATTGTTTATAGTTTTTGCAACGAAACCCAAAAAGGTGCCGTTTGAAACTAAAATAGTAAATAGTTATAAAGTTTTTAATTGCTGTCAATCTCCACTATGCTCAAGACTTTTTCCTCAAAGACTTCTCCCATCGTCCTGGCTTCGGTAGCTGACTATTTCAAAGTCCTTTCCGAAGTCAGTCGGCTTCAGATTTTAAGTTGTTTGAGGTCGGGGGCGATGAATGGAAAGGAAATTACGGAAGCGACCGGTTTAGGGCAGGCTAATCTGTCAAAACATTTGAAGGCGCTGACTCAAGCTGGGATCATATCTCGCCAACCACAAGGCGTTAGCGTCTACTATGAGATTGCTGACCCAATGATTTTTGACTTGTGCGAATTGGTGTGCGATCGCATTAGTAACCAAATGCAACAACGGGCTAAAGAATTTGAACAGCTTACAGCATTTACTACCCCCTCAACAGAACTATTCAATATTTCCCTAAAAAAATCCTAAACCGAGACTTTGAGATTTTCTTCCCACCGACGTGGTCCTTTCTCGCGGCGAATGTCTCGCCAAATCTGAGTGGCGGCTAAAGCGCCGTCGCCAGCCGCTACCACCACCTGATTCAGCCCCACCTTTAAATCGCCAATCGCAAAAATCCGAGGGTGGGAAGTTCGACCCATCTTATCGGTGACGAGATTGCCACCCTTTAACTCCAAATCTATTCTTTGGAGATAAGTATTGTGATAGCGAGAACCCATCGAAATCAAACCCGTTTCCAACTCGACGACCGACCCATCCGTCAACTCTACGCCCGTCATTTGATGTTTTTGACCCAAAAATTTCTTGATGGGTGTCTCTATCAGGCGATAGCCATGTTCCTGTAGCTGGGAGCGAAGTCCGGCACTAACCTCAAACAGTCCGTGAGTAAAGACAGTAATATAGGGCGTAAACCAACTCAAGTTGAAAACCATCTCTTCAATACTGGCTTCGCTACCAGCAAAGAAACCACATTGCTTGTCAGTCATTTCATAGCCATCGCAGACCATGCAGACGTGTAAGTTATAACCCGCATACTGGTAGACATTCTGCATATCTTCTAAAGGCGGTAGATAGTCGATGATGCCGCTGGCAGCAATCAGGTACTTAGAACGAAAAACTGGATAAATACTATTATTGCGACCGACTTTAACTCGCACGGCAAAAGTGTCTCCTTCATCGACAACTTCTTCTACGTAAGCGTTGAGAAAATCTCCATTGAGAGAGAGATAATGTTCTTTACCCCGCTTAAGTAGCACGCGACCGGGGGTATCTGGCGGCAACCCTAGATAATTGTGTAATTCTTGCATCCAAAAGGAACGAGCTTTGCCTTTATCGAGAATGAGACTGGAGAGGCGGAATCGCTGTAGATAAATGCCAGCAGAAAGTCCGCCCGCACCGCCACCGACAATAATGACATCGTAAACGCGATCGAGGTTTCGAGCGAGATTTTTCTTCGAGAGTTCCATCGTTTTTTTGTCTATTTTGAGCGAGAACAACCAGGCAATTGAATTCAATAATCCAAAGACAAAATGCGTCCCTGAGTGAAATTAAAAAAAGCTTCTTTCTGAGCTAGTTGTACGCCCTCCATTAAATCCGAGGGTTGGCGATCGGCAGCTTAATTAGCTTGGGTAAGAGGGTTTGTGCTGATTCAAACTCTCTAAATTCAATCGTTTTCCCATTCTTGAGAGGAACTTCTACGCCTTTGATGTCAAAGAACACTAACGGGGATAGATGAGTAGTGCGCGATCGCGCAGAAGTTGAAGTAGATATCATAGTACTACTCTCCCTTCAGAGTTATATTAATTTTATAACTAAATAGTAATTTGTTCAACCTATAATAGGAGGCTCAAAACTCCTTTGAGGTTTGGCTTCGGGTTTCCGATCGGTGTATCCTGGAGTTTGCTGTTAATATCGGTTATCTATCAGCACAAAAACTGTTGTGAGCAGAATCGGCAAGTTTGTGCTATTCATAGGAGAAGTGGGAATTTAAAAGCCAGTAACTTTTATCTTTTTACTTCTCCTGCCTTTTTTCTAATTTACATTAGACGTATTAAAACTTTTCTAATAACAATGGCTAAACTTTCTGTAGAACTACAGCGCTATTTTTTTGAAGAAGAAAGACAAGGTGAAATTAAACTGGTAGAAGTCCTTACCTTGGCAGGAGAACGCATATTTGGCTTTTTATTTGTTATTCTTTCTCTTCCTTCTGCCTTGCCGATTCCCGCACCTGGTTACTCAATTCCTTTTGGGATTCTGATGTTTCTTTTAGCCATTCAATTAATCGCAGGTGCTAAAGTGCCTTGGCTGCCTGAAAAGATGATGCACGGCTCGATGAAGTTGGAAAGCGCTCAGAAAATTGTCAAAGCAGGGATTCCTTGGCTCAAAAGAATTGAAGCCATTACTCGTCCTCGCATGACTTATGTTTGTACTACATTAACTGGTAGAGTCCTAATAGGAATCGCGATCGCGCTGATGTCCATTTCTATGATGATTCCCATTCCTGGAACCAATACCTTACCGGCAATGGGAATTTTTGTCACAGCCTTTGGTTTACAGGAAGATGATGGCTTTATCAGTCTCGGCGGTTTAGCGATCTGCTTAATGGCAGGCGTTCTTTCCACGTCAATTATCATTGCCGTCATTTGGGGGGGGAGCAGTTTATTAGACGTAATCAAAACTTGGCTGAAATCAGTCATGAGTTATTGACACTCTCTCAATTATCAAGTTGTCTTGAATCGAAATAGTAAAGCAGTCAGCAGATCCCCTTGAAAGATTGAGTGATTTATTTTACTATTATTTTATAACTAATTAGTTATTTAAGATTAAAAGAAAATAATTTCCCTAACAGCGTGGGAATAGACGGCGATCGCATGGCAGAACCTCGCTCCTTATCCTGCGCTAGATTTAACAAATCGGAGAAAGACCAATGGCTCACATTATCGTAATCGGTGCGGGACTAGGAGGATTGCCAACAGCTTACGAACTGCGACATCTCTTACCGAAGCAGCATCGCATCACCCTGATTTCCGACAAGCCAGAATTTACCTTTATTCCCTCGCTGCCTCACGTCGCTTTTGGCTTAACATCCCTCGAAAAAATCCAACTCAATGTCGAAAAGCTGGTTAAAAATCGGTCGATCGATTGGGTATTGGGACAGGTAGCAGCCCTCAACCCTCACGCCAAACAGATAACCGTAGGAGATAAAACAATTGATTACGATTATGCCGTTATTGCTACGGGAGCCTCCCTCAAACTCGATGCCATACCTGGTTTAGGATCCGAAGGCGGTTATACCCACTCAGTCTGCAATCCTCATCATGCCCTATTAGCGCGAGAAGCCTGGAAAAAATTCGAGCAAAATCCAGGGGCTTTAGTCGTGGGAGCCGTGCCTGGGGCTAGCTGTATGGGACCCGCCTACGAGTTTGCTCTCCTAGCAGATTACGTACTGCGTCAAAAAAGATTGCGCGATCGCGTTTCCATTACCTTTGTTACCCCAGAACCCTATGCGGGTCACTTAGGCATTGGAGGGATGGCAAACTCAGGGAAACTGGTGACAGAATTAATGCAAGAACGGAACGTAGAATTGATTGAAAATGCTGCCATTACTCAGATTGATGCGGAAAGAATCTGCCTAGCAGACGGTCGCCAGTTACCGTTCAAATACGCCATGCTACTGCCACCTTTCTGCGGAGCCAAGTTCTTGCGGGACGTACCGGGATTGACTGATGCTAAAGGCTTTTTACCAGTCCTACCGACCTATCAACATCCCGCTTTCCCTTCTATTTATAGTTTGGGGGTGACTGTGCAACTTGCCCCTCCCGAATCGACTCCAATTCCGATTGGCGTTCCGAAAACGGGTCAGATGACCGAATCGATGGGCATGGCAGTTGCCTACAATCTTGCCAGAGAGTTAGGGGAAATTGAAGCAGCGCCGGTAACTCCTACCCTAGAAGCCATTTGCATGGCGGACTTTGGCGATACTGGGATTCTCTTTGTTGCCAATCCCGTTTTGCCCGATCCGGTGACGGGAAAGCGGCGCAGAGCTTTTGCGGCGCGGGGCTGGTGGGTGAGTTGGATTAAGACGGCTTTTGAGAAATTTTTCTTAGCCAAGATGCGTTTAGGAATGTCTATCCCCTGGTTCGAGCGCTTGGGATTGTGGCTTTTAGGATTATCTCTCACCAAGCCGATGTCAGCCTCAAGGGAACAAAACTTAGAAATGAAAAAGACGGGCGGGCGGGTGTAAGGGACTTTGCCGTGAGATGGCAAAGCCAGAAAAGCACTTTGTCAGAGATACCAATATTGTCTAATAGCGATCGACACAAAAACGAGATGGAAATGACGCTTAATCCCCAAGAATTTGAAAGTCTAGCAGAGCGATTTAAAATTCTCAGCGAACCGACAAGATTGCAAATCCTATCGGCAATTTGCCAGGGAGAATATAACGTTAATGATATTTGCCGACGGACTGGTCTGCGCCAAGCTAATGTTTCCAAGCACTTACACCTACTCAAAAGAGCGGGGGTCGTGGCTTGTCGTCGAGTAGGCGTATGCCGCTATTATCGCGTCATCGATCGAGACTTGATGAACTTGTGTGCTAAAGCTCGTAGAGAAAAATTTTAAGATGAATTCCCTAAAATCTGGCTACAAATTGTCATGGTTCTCCTCCCACACTTCTCACTTTCCTCTCTCTGACTATCTGTAGCAAGGATTTAGGAAATTGGTATAAGCTTCTGAATTCCCAACTAGGAGGAAAATAATGGAAAGTTCTACAATCGAGAAACCTCAGTTACCTGAGAGCTGGCTTAATATAAAAGTTATCGGTTTATTGACATCTCTCATTGTCTTATCGGGAGGGGTAGGATGGTGGTTATTCTCAAACTCCACCAGTCGTCAGCCAATCCCGAAAGCGAGCGCAACTTCTCCGACAATCAAGGTGCAAACAGTCGTTATTAAGCCAATGCCCGTTCGGGGCGATCGTACTCTGACGGGAACTGTCGAGGCAATAGAATCGGTCACTTTGACTAGCCGCGTCATGGGACAGATCGAGCGACTTCCGGTACAGGAAGGAGATTTAGTCAAAGCCGGTCAACCGATTGCTCGCATAGATGTACGAGATATCCAAGCCCAGCGCAATCAAGGCAATGCTGCTATTTCTCAAGCGCGATCGGCTGTCAGCGCGGCGCAGTCGGCTTACCTAACTGCCCAAGCGCAAAAAAATCAAGCAGAAGCTCGCGTTCGAGAAGCTCAAGCTACCCTGACAGAAGCTCAAGCAGAATTAGCCGATGCCAAACTGCACCAAAAGCGGATGGCGATGCTGCGAACTGAAGGAGTAGTCAGTCAATCCCAGCTAGATGAAGCTAATACCCGCGTAGCGACGATTGAAGCCAGAATTGGTCAAATTCAAGCGGCAATCAAGCAAGCGATCGCAAGCGTTGACCAAGCCCAGTCCCAAGTCCGACAGGCACAAGCACAGATCGAACAATCCCAAGCAGGAGTCGCACAAGCCCAGGCGACTGTAGAACAAACCTTAGCAAACCTCGATTATGGGACTGTGACAGCTCCTTTTACTGGGGTAGTGACGCGCAAACATGCCGAAGTTGGCGCAATGGCGGGTACGGGACAAGCTTTAGTCACCTTAGAGAATATCGATCGACTCCGCTTTAGCGTTGCCGTCCCCGAATCTCTCATCGGTCGGCTCGAACGCGGTCAACAAGTGCAGATCGAGTTAGATGCCCTCAATCGTTCGGTGAACGGTCGCGTCAGTCAAATTATCCCAGCAGCCGATCCTGCTTCGCGCAACTTTACCGTTAAGATTGCTTTAGCATCGGATGCCGATATCATTCCGGGGATGTTTGGTCGCTTGCAATTGACGACCAGCGCTCGCCAAGCCTTGATGATTCCCAATAATGCGATCGTCAAGCGCATGGGAATTACTGGCGCATACAAAGTGGTAGACGGCAAAGCTCAGTTTCAAACCCTAACCGCAGGGACAACTTATGGAGAACAGGTGGAAGTCTATTGGGGATTAGAAGCAGGCGATCGCGTCATTCTCAATCCTAGCCCCGCTCTCACAGATGGAACATTGGTTAGTCTTCAGTAACCTTCACTTCTATTCACTGTATTTAGGATAGATTATGTGGAAATCTTTGTATCGACTCCTAACAGCAATTACCATAACTTTGCTGCTATTTAGCTGGCATCCTACCATTGCCAATGCCCAAACCGATCCGACAGAACTAGCTAAAGCAGTTCGGGAAATTGAAGCCCTCGATGCGATGCGTTCTGGTTTAGCTTCAACCTTGGAAGGAAAACCGGAAGCACCAACCTTGCAGACATTTAAAGAAGTTTGTCAACCCGTCGGCATGAGAGCAAAACAGCTAAGTCAAGAAAATGGCTGGCAAGTCAAGCAAATTGCTAAAAAGTATCGCAATAGCGCCCATGCCCCCGATAACTTACATTCGGTAATGGCACTAGCTAAGTTTGAACAAAACCCAGAATTAATGGGCTTTTGGGAGCGAGAAACTATTAACGGACAACAAGGAACTCGCTACTATCGTCGTATTAATGTCGAAGCTAGTTGCCTTGCCTGTCACGGTGCAAAAAATTCTCGACCCCAGTTTATTCAAAAAAAATACCCTCAAGATTTAGCTTTTGATTTTCAAGTGGGCGACTTGCGGGGGATGTATGCAGTATTTATCCCCGACGTTCGAGAGGGATTGCAAAAAGCTCTCAGTAGCGAGTAGCTGCCCAAACTAAGGAGGAAAACCAAATGAAACGGATTATTGTCTTAATCGCGATCGCACCGAAATTCAAGGCTCTAGCATTACCGATGCTAAAATGGCAACCCCGATTGCCTCTTAAGTGACCAAAGACGATAATGTTCTGACTCTACGAGATGAAAATAGTTTGCCAATGTGGTGTCGCAGGCAAAGATAGGAGATATTTATGGGGTGTCGCATTCGACAGATTTTCTCGTGGTTGGTATTGCTAGGCGCTTTAGTTCTACTGCTGTTATTGGGGCTAGGAACCTTCTCAGTTTCACCTGCTGCGGCTGCTATTCGTCAGATGGAAGAAGCCCCCGGACAAATATTACAGCAATCTCGACATACATTGCGAGATGAAAAGGGAAATGCTTGGCAGGTGGTGCTATTTAAACGGGTTAAAGCCGATGGTTCGACGACCGTCAATTTGCGATTGGTTGGGTTTCCCGGTAAGGCAGCATTTGCCCATCCTCAACCGTTGAAAATTACAACCAACCAGGGAGAAATATTGGCAGCTGAAGATCTGTTTGCCCAAAAAGCACCCGCCCCTAATGTCGGTCAATACGACTTTAAAAATATATTGCCTCGATTACCAACAGCAGGAGCGGTTCATTTATCTCTCGTCATGAATGACGATCGCGCGATCGATCTTTCAATTCCTGCCGAAGTGACGCTCGAATGGCAAACTCTTGCAGCCCAGTCACGAAATGAAAACATTAACCAAGGATAGAAACGATGGCAGAATTATTTTCCCCCGAATGGATGCAGGCATACAAAGACCAATGGAATGCCGAACCGGAATTAGCGGATGCGCTAGCTAAAATTAATTTTAATTCCGCGATCGCCTATGGCTTCAAAAGAGAGGATAAACCCAAAGGAATTCTCATCGTCAAGGAAGGTCGAGCAGTAGAAGCCGGTATCTATGAAGGACAAGAACTGAACTGGGATTTGAGGGCCGATCTCAAAGATTGGGAAAAGTGGCTCAAGAATGGTTTGAATATGATGAGTTTAAGCGCGGCTTATATGCAGGGCAAACTCAAGTTTGCCGTAGGCGATTATGGTGCGATGATTAAGGATCCCCGCATGGTTGGACCATTTCTCAAATCCTTCGCCGTTATGGGACGAGTTTAACGAATTTTTCTAAATACCTCAACAAATTATCAGCTCTAATGAACTCCCCAGATTGGCAAACTCGCGATCGCTTTCTCGAACTTCGCTCTCCTTGGCTCACTCTGATTGGCGAACATCTTCAAGAGCCGCAACAGGGACAAATTCTAGAATACTGGCGAGTGGAAAAGGCTGATTCAGTTATTATTTTACCCATTCAAAGCCACCAGCTAATTTTGCCCCCTCCAACTTACCGCCCCGGATTGGGCAAAGCAACCTTGGACTTTCCTGGCGGAAGACTTCCCGAAGGAGAACAGCCGATCGCGGTAGTGCCAACTATTCTCCAACGCGAACTAGGGGTTATAGCAGAAGAGATCGCTCAGATAACCCCTTTAAATGGTCAGGGATGGGCAGTCAATAGTTCCTTTTCCAATCAGAAGCTTTATGGATTCATCGCTGACTTGCATTCTACAGCTAAAATTCCTGCAAACTTTATTGGAGGCACTTATCCTATTACCAACTTAGGTGTTGAGTCCTTGCTCAAATCTCTAACTTGTCTGCAATGTCGAGCCTTGTTGTTGGAATGGTGGCTGACTAGATCGCGATCGCTGAGTTAAAGAAACTCATACCATTTTGGATCGCGGAAGCTTAAGCTTAATAGAGCAGTGGTTTCAATTCTTTTTTAAGTGGTTCGCAATAACGCTTTTGCTTTATTCAAAAGTAATTTAGTCCTCAACCCTAGAAAACTATTTCAGGTTTTCGCGATATACATTCTTCTCCCCTCTCCCAAATTAGGAGAGGGGTAGGGGGTGGGGGCGATCGACCATTTGTGTCATTAATGAATGAAAAATGGTATGAGCCTCTATTTTGCTAAATAACTAAATAGTTGTATAATAAATAATTGCCAATTAGTTTAACCGACGAAATCAATCTGGATAACTGCCATGTCTGACGATTCCTACGGAACGCCGAGCGATCGCGCCGAAATCCAAAAACCGAACCTGGTAGGACAAATTACTGCCTATTTTATTAATTCCCAGGTGACAATCCTTCTCATTGCTGCTCTTATCGTGTTTGGCATAGCAGCAGTCATCTTTACCCCTAAAGAAGAAAATCCGCAAATTGTCGTTCCGGCGGCTGACGTTTACTTGCAGTATCCAGGCGCACCCGCAGAGGTCGTCGAGAAAACGGTTACGACTCCAGTAGAAGCCAAAATTCGGGAAATAACGGGAGTCGAGCATATTTATTCGGTTTCCCAGAATTCCGGGGCAAAGATTACGGTGCAGTTTTTTGTCGGAGAAAACTGGGAAGATTCCCTATTCAAGCTACAAAACCAGTTATATAATTGGCAAGATATTTTTCCGCCTGGGGTAAATTACCTCGTCAAACCGACAATTACTGACGACGTGCCGATCGTTACCCTGACGATCGCGGGAGAGGGATATTCAGATAACCAACTGCGCCGCATCGGAGAGAGGTTATTAGAAGACTTACGCAGCATTCCCAATACGGGGAACTTGACGATTACAGGGGGACAACCCCGCGTCATGCGAGTGGATTTAGATCCGGATAAATTAGCCGGCTACAAACTATCTCCTACCGCGATCGCCCAACGCCTGCAAGGAGAAAATATCCAACTCCCCGCGGGGGATGTTTCGGCGGGAGAAAACCGACTCTTTATTGAAGGGGGCAGTTTATTCTCCTCAGCCGCCGATCTAGGGGATGTTATTGTCGGCTTTAGCGGCGCAGCCAACAAATCTCCCATTTATCTGCGGGATGTAGCAACCATCAAAGATGATTTCGGAGATCGCGTTACCTATTCGCGCATTCACTACCGCAAAGATTGGAACATCGCCAATCCCTATCCCAACCCCAAAGAACATCCCCAGGAAGAATTCGTCAGCCAAAACGCAGTGACCATCGGCATCGCCAAGAAAAAAGGCACTAACGCCGTCACCGTTGCCAAGCAGATCTTTAAGCGCCTCGACGAACTAAAATCTCAACTACCGCCAGGGGTAGAAATTGGGGTCAGTCGCAACGATGGACTGACGGCATCTAGGGCAGTCGGGGATCTTTACACCAGTTTATTGCAAGCGATCGCGATCGTGGTAGCTCTACTGGTAATTTTCTTGGGTTGGCGCGAAGCTTCCATTGTTGCCTTTGTCATTCCCCTAACCCTGGCAGGAACGCTGTTAGTGGGTTGGATTGCCGGTCAAACCATTAACCGAATTACCCTTTTTGCGCTGATTTTGGCATTGGGTACGTTAGTAGATGACGCGATCGCGGCGACAGAAAATATTCACCGTCGCTTTGCACTCAAAGCCAACATGAGTTTTTCCGAAAAAACCTCAGAAGCGATCGCCGCCGTAGCCGAACTAGGCGTTCCCATCGTTCTCTCCACCGTCACCGTCATCCTCGCCTTCCTGCCCATGCGCTTCGTCACTGGCATGATGGGACCTTACATGGCGCCAATTCCTTTTAACGTGCCCGTCGCCATGCTGATTAGTACCACCTTGGCATTGACGGTGACTCCCTTTCTGGCATTGCGGTTAATTAAAATTAAACCGAAACGGGAAACGGGAAATGGGGCAGAATCTGCCGCTAACGAGTCTGAGAAAGTACGGCAAACCCGCATCTACAAGCTATATCGCCGCATCTTAGAACCCTTACTCGACTCTGCCCAACGTCGCCGCTTCGTGCTGTTTTTCATTACGGGTTTGTTACTGGCAAGTTTTATCCTGCCCTTGACTGAGGCGGTCAAATTCCGAATGTTGCCCAAAGCAAATAAAGATACGTTCTTAATCCAACTCGATGCGCCGCTGGGAAAAGAGTTAGTAGAGACCGATCGCATCGTTCGAGAAATGGAAGCCGTTTTAACCCAAGATCCCCAAGTGGTGCAATTCGAAAGCTATGTAGGCACGGGCGCGCCAATAGACTTTAATGGCTTGCTGCGAGGCAGTAGCGATCGCACGGGCGAACATTTTGCCGATATTCGGGTTCATTTAACCAATAAAGAGGCTCGCAAAGAAGATTCTGAAACAATCGTTTTCCGCTTGCGTTCCCAGTTAAGCGCAATTGCAACAGCTAATAATGCCATTGTCAAGTTAGTCGAAGATCCGCCCGGTCCTCCAGTGCGATCGACCATGCTAGCAGAAATTTACGGTGCCGATTACGATCGCCTGCGTCAGTTAGCAAAAACAGTCCGCCAAGTCTTCAGTGACACTAAGGAGGTAGTCGATATTGACGATTCGGTCAAAAATCGGATCCCCCAAATGAAGTTGGTAGTAGATCGCAACAAAATCAACCAAGCCGGTTTAACCGCGCAAGAGATTGCCCAAACGCTAAATATGGCACTCGCTGGGGCAAATGTTTCTACCCTGCAAGTACCTGGAGAACTCTCCCCCGTAGCTATTCAAGTACGCTTTGCCGAAACGAACAGACAGAATCTTGACGACCTTACTCGCATTCAAATTCCCACCCCAACTGGAAATCTCGTTCCCCTGACGGAACTGATCGAGTTTCAACCTACTATCGTAGACGAACCGATTTTCCACAAAGATCAACGACCCGTTACCTATGTGATGGGCGAAATGGGCAATCGTTCCTCCGTCTACGCCGTTATCGACCAAATGATTTATTTCTTGCGCCATCCCTTGCCTCAAGGCTACAACATCAAATGGGACGGGGAATGGAAGCTAACCCTCGATGTTTTCCGGGATTTGGGATTGGCAATGTTGGTAGCGGTAATGTCGATCTATTTTATTCTAGTAGGTCAATTCCGCAGTTTTAAAGTGCCTCTGATTATCATGGGCGCGATTCCCCTGGCCTTAATCGGCATTTTGATCGGGTTCTCTCTTAATGGGGTTTACTTTAGCGCTACTGCCATGATTGGCGTAATTGCCCTCGCGGGAATTGTCGTCCGCAACGCGATCGTGCTGTTGGAGTTTATTGGCGATCGCCTGCGCGAAGGAGTCGATTTAAAAACTGCTATCCTCGAAGCGGGAGCAGTACGATTTCGTCCGATTTTGCTGACTAGCGTAACGACCATGTTAGGGACTTTAAGCATTCTCAACGATCCCGTTTGGTCGGGACTAGCTTGGACGTTATTATGCGGAATGCTGACCTCTTCTGCTCTGACCTTAATCGTCATTCCCTTAATGTATTATGGCGAAAAGCGATCGCGTACTGGATCGGACAATATCTCTCTTTCTCTAAGCGAGCAACAGATACAGTCGGTTAACTCAAGTCATCCAGTTTAAGAGAATGGCAAAGAAATAAACATAAATTTATCTGTCTACCTAACTATATGTAAAAATAACTAACCAATAATCAGGCTTTTCAGGGAATGTCAGATGACATGGAAGTTAACCAACTGTTGAGACAATATGCAGCCGGAGAAAGAAATTTTCAAAAGCTTGATTTTCGGGAGGGAGAACTGATTAAAGCAAACCTCAAAGGAGCAGATTTCTCTAGGAGCGATCTACGCCAAGCGAGACTGGGTAGAACTAATTTCATGCAAGCTATCTTTAGAGAAGCCGATCTCAGCGAGGCAATTCTTTGGGGAAGCGACTTGAGCCAAGCTGATTTATCCCGCGCCGTGTTGCGGGATGCAGATTTGAGCGGTGCCAAGCTGATGCAAACAAATCTGACTGAAGCTTATTTGAGTAAAGCTTGTTTATGCGGTGCCAATCTTCATGGCGCTAAACTACAGGGTGCCATTCTGTTTGAAGTAGATTTTCGTCCCACTTCCGACCAACGGACAGACTTAGGCAAAGCTGATTTGAGCGGTGCAGACTTAAACTATGCCAACCTCAGTGCGGCACTTTTATATCGAGTTAATCTCGATCGAGCTAAACTCTGTCGCGCGAATCTGAGTGTCATCCTCGATCGCGATCCGTTTGTTACCGATCTGACCGAAGCTAGTTTGCGAGGAGCCGATCTCAGTTATGCTAACCTGAGTGGAGCCGTTTTGCTGAAAGCCGATCTCCAAGAGGCCGATCTAACAGGAACAATCTTAACCGATGCTGACTTGCGAGGTGCAATCATGCCTGATGGAACTGTCCATGATTAAAAAAAGAAACAGCACTCTTTCTAGAGTACTGATAAGATATGGAGAGCAAGAAAAAAATTAACCCTTAACCCTCAACAACGGGAGCAACTAAAGCTACTGGTTGCGCTAGAGCCGAAGCTAAATCAAGGGGAAAATTGCGATCGTTGCGTTCGTGCATCACCTCGATGCCCAGATTGGCCCAGTTGAAAATATTATATAACTGTCAAGCTATATAATTGTCAAGTCAAATAAGAGCCTATCTTATGTTTTCAACGCACCGTTCCCCGCAAAGCTTCAGCATCAATGGGTTTAATCAGGTAAAGGCGAAACAGATCCCAGAAAATTCCTCCTAATAAAGGAAGTTTTTGCAAAAACTTAACTACCTTAGGGAAGTTATTCTCGCTAATCGCTTTTAGTTTAAGATTTCGCTTTGCACACCGTTGCATACGCGGGAAAAATTCAGGATGGTCAACATTTAAGACGGCGGGGAATGCCCGTGCCGCAGTTTCATTGGTTTGGCGAATCACTTGCTCGTCAAACTCGGTCGCGTCGAGTCCTAGTGAATGATAGAAGCCTGCCCGTTCTTGGACGGTTAGACTGTGGGTGGCAAAGACGGATAAAAGGAAAAATCGACTCCAGAGTCTAGCTTTCCAATTGTTCCAGAGTTTGGGTTGCGATCGCAGCAGTGCCTTGAAAATATCTCCGTGACGATTTTCATCCTGACACCAACTCTCAAAATAACGAAATAATGGATAAAACTGATGCTCTGGATGTTTTTCTAAGTGACGGTAAATAATAATGTAGCGCCAGTAGCCAATTTTTTCGGACAGGTAAACCGTATAAATCACCCACTCCAGCGGAAAGAACGTATAGGTACGAGTTTTGGTCAGTCGTGCTAAGTCTAAAGAGCGGTTAAAGTCACCCATTGCCTTATTGAGAAATCCCGCATGACGAGCCTCATCCCGCGCCATCAGGTGAAAAATTTCTGCCAGCAGGGGATTGCGCTGTTTGAGAGAGCGAGATAACTCTTTGAACAGCAGAAAACCAGAAAATTCTGAGACACAGGAGCGTTCCAGGTAATCGATAAAACAGTTGCGCGTTTGTTCATCGAGATGCTCCCAAGTCTGCTCGAATGCTTCATCGCGCACGAAATGATGGCGGTTGTAATCAGTTCGCATCTCTTCCAACATCGCCTTGAGCGCGGTTTCCTGAAGGGAAAGATCTAGATTAGCTGCGACTTCAAAGTCTGTCGTATAAAACCGAGGCGTGAGAATTGTTTCCTGAATAAGGGCTTGAGGATTGGACTTGAGTTCTTCTTTGGCGGGCTTTGATAAGGTATTGACCATAAGTGCAATTGCTTAACTAAATAGCTATATGAAATTATAAATATAAAACTGTAATCGACTCAAATTATTAAGTTTTGAAAAATCTCAGTCAGAATTTACGCTGTATATCTATATAGTTATTAATCGTAAAAACGAAACAAGGATTAAAAATGAACGCTCATTTAGTCAATCGACTCCAGGAGCCAACCCCACCAGCATATCCTCATGCCTATTCTCGCCAGAGAGCCAAGCAGTTCGTACAGGACTTACAAGACGAAATCTGCCAAGCGCTACAGCAACTCGACGGTAAAGCACGCTTTCAAGAAGATAAGTGGGAGAGAGCAGAAGGCGGAGGCGGACGGACTCGCGTTATTCGAGACGGTCGAGTGTTTGAACAAGGCGGGGTCAATTTTTCTGAGGTTTGGGGAGATAGTCTTCCCGCCTCTATTCTGACTCAGCGTCCAGAGGCGGCAGGACATGACTTCTATGCCACCGGAACGTCGATGGTACTCCACCCCCGCAATCCCTACGTTCCCACCGTACATCTCAACTACCGCTATTTTGAAGCAGGACCGATTTGGTGGTTTGGCGGCGGCGTAGATTTAACGCCTTACTATCCCTTTGTCGAGGATGTCATTCACTTCCACGCTACGATTAAGAAGGCTTGTGACGCTCACCACCCCGAATACTATCCCGCTTTTAAACGCTGGTGCGATGAATATTTTTACTTAAAACACCGCCAGGAAGCGCGAGGAGTTGGAGGTATCTTTTTTGATTATCAGGATGCTAGCGGTAAGCTCTATTGCGGACCCGACCCAGAGGGTGAGGCAGCTATTTATAGCCATCAAGTTGGGACGATTTCTCGCAGTTGGGAGGAGCTATTTGCTTTCGTTCAAAGTTGCGGTCGCGCTTTTCTGCCAGCCTATCTGCCGATTGTAGAGCAGCGGCAAGACACCCAGTATGGCGATCGCGAGCGTCAGTTCCAGCTTTACCGTCGGGGACGCTATGTAGAGTTTAATCTCGTTTACGATCGCGGCACGGTTTTTGGCTTGCAAACCAACGGACGAACGGAATCGATTTTGATGTCCCTGCCGCCGCTAGCGCGATGGGAATATAATTACCAACCCCAACCCGGAACGCCAGAAGCCCAACTGTACGAATTCTTTCTTAAACCTCAAGATTGGGTCAATTGGTCTATTGAAGACTGGTCGATTTAGCTTGAGTTAAAGTCTACGTATTTCTTTAGCCATGAGGAATTTACTATGAGTAGTCATTTAGCCAACAAGTTACGGGAAGGAACGAAACAGTCTCATACAATGGCAGAAAATACAGCCTTTATGAAATGTTTTCTCAAAGGCATTGTCGAAAAAGAACCCTTCCGCAAGCTCATCGCCAATTTGTATTTCGTCTACAGCGCCATAGAAGAGGAGTTCCATCGCCATCGCCATCATCCTGTCGTCGGTTTGCTTTATTTCCCCGAACTGAATCGCAAAGAAAATCTGGAGAAAGACTTGGCTTTTTACTACGGCGAAAACTGGCCAGAGCAAATTGCTCCCTCTCAAGTTGGTCAAGATTATGTTGCTCGCATTCGTCAGGTTGCTAAAACGGAACCGGTACTTCTCATCGCCCATGCCTATGTTAGGTATATGGGCGATCTTTCTGGCGGTCAGGCATTAAAAAACATTGTTCGTTCGGCGATGAATTTGCCAGCAGGGGAAGGAACGGCATTTTATGAATTCGATCGCCTGGCAACCGTCGCAGCAAAACGCGCTTTTAAGGAGAAATACCGCGATACTTTAGATTCCTTACCCATTGATGATGCTTTAGCTCAAAAGATTGTGGACGAGGCAAACTATGCCTTTGCACTGAATCGGGACCTGGTTCACGAACTAGAACCGGAGGTGAAAGCTGCTATTGGCGATCGCGTTTTCGAGCTACTCACCCGTCAAGACAAGCCAGGGAGTACGGAGCGTTCGCCGGGTAATACATCCGTTGAACTTGTTAAAGCTGAATAGGAGAACATGAAACTGCTATCCCAAGCCGTCGAATTCGAGCCAAATTTACTGAGAAAATACGATCGCCCTTTGCCGCGATATACTAGCTACCCACCCGCAACGGAACTCAAAGAAGCCTTTGAAGAAATTGATTTTAGAGCGGCGATCGCTGTGGGGAATCGCAAAAAGACACCTCTATCGCTTTACTGTCATATTCCCTTTTGCGAGACCGCCTGCTATTTCTGTGGTTGCAATACGGTTATTACCCAACGCAAGCAGATAGCGGAGCCTTATCTCAATTACATCAGTCGCCATATTCAACAAATTGCCACTCTCGTGGATCGCGATCGCCAAGTATGCCAACTTCATTGGGGTGGCGGTACGCCCAATTATCTTTCCTTGAAACAGATTGAAGCCCTTTGGACGACATTGAATCAATATTTTCAATTCGCTCCCAACGCCGAAGTTTCCATCGAGGTCAATCCTCGTTTTTTAGACAAAGACTATGTCCTCTTTTTAAGAGACTTAGGATTTAACCGTATTAGTTTCGGGATTCAAGACTTTAATCCCAAAGTGCAACAAGCCGTCAATCGCATTCAACCAGAAGCGATGTTGTTCGGGGCAATGGATTGGATTCGCTCAGCAGGATTTGAGAGTGTCAACGTCGATTTAATCTATGGGTTGCCCTATCAAACCCTAGAGACATTTAGGGACACGGTTCGTAAAACGATTGACCTCGATCCCGATCGTATTGCCGTCTTTAATTTTGCCTACGTGCCTTGGATAAAACCCATTCAACGGCGCATTCCTCAACAAGCTTTGCCGCAGTCTGCCGAAAAGCTGAACATTCTCAAAATGACCATTGAGGAATTGACTGGGAATGGTTACGTATTCATTGGCATGGATCATTTTGCCAAACCCAATGACGAACTGGCGATCGCTCAGCGAAACGGGCAATTGCATCGCAACTTCCAAGGATACACCACTCAGCCAGAATCCGATTTACTTGGTTTTGGCATGACTTCCATTAGTATGTTGCAAGATGTTTACGTGCAAAACCATAAACGGTTAAAGCGATACTATCAAGCGATCGATACACAAGAATTACCAATCGAAAGGGGAGTCACTCTCAGTCGAGACGACATCATTCGTCGAACCGCGATTATGGAGTTAATGTGTCAATTTCAGCTTTCACCAGATGATATTGAAGACAAATATCATCTCGGCTTCGATCTCGACTGGAAAGAGTATTTCTTGAAAGAACGGTATGATTTACGCTTGCTAGAGGCAGACGGGTTGCTCGAACTCAGGGGCGATCTCATTCGAGTGACTCCGGCGGGACGGTTGCTGATTAGAAACATTGCATCCGTGTTTGATATCTATCTTAGGACTCAGCAAAGCGATCGGTTTTCTCAAGCCGTGTAATATCAAAACGATATAAAATCTTGCCTCGAAGTTTTTGGGTGCTTCGATCGCTTAACTTTTGTTTGCATGTTGACATCTTTTTGGGTCAACCGAGCAAGAGTTTTTACCTCGATAGATTGTCCCGTTCTGCCTAAATTACGTGCCAGTACGATTGGAGTTTGAAGCGATCGCCGGCCAAGTAAAATTTCTTTTGCTTTTTCTAGTTGCCAAGTACGTTGTTTAGAGGTTGTCCCAGAAGTATAGAAGATGCAAGGTACTCCGCCGCGAGACGGCGGAGTCTGAAAAGCACTCCGTCATGTTGAGCGTAGCGACAGCGAAGCGAAACATCTTATCCCAATTCACAATTCGCAATTATCAGTTCGCAATTATTCAATCGCTCTGGGTGTAAATCGTTACGTTTTACTGCGCTGGGAATGACAAAATGGACTTTTGGGATGTCCTCTTAGAGCCTGGATTGTAATTCGATTGATTTATGCCAGAAAATTCTTGATGTTGACGCTCACGAGCAAAACAAAAATTTAGTGCTATGATAATAATATCAATTGAGAAAAATATCGGTAGCAGAGTTTGTTATTAGTATTGACAGGTTTTTCTGATTTAGTCTTGGCAGGATTCTCTCCGAAATCTCAATCTCTACACACCTTCCGATCTAGGAGACAATCTATGTCTATTTTTGTAGGCAACTTATCTTACGAAGTTACACAAGCAGATCTTAATTCCGTATTTGCGGAATATGGTTCTGTCAAACGAGTTCACATTCCCACCGACCGCGAAACGGGTCGCATGCGCGGCTTTGCTTTTGTAGAAATGGAAACGGCAGCTGAAGAAACATCTGCCATTGAAGCCCTCGATGGGGCTGAGTGGTACGGTCGCGAGATGAAAGTCAATCAAGCCAAACCCCGGGAAAACAATCGCGACAACGGTCCCAGCAATAACAACTACTCGAAGCGATACTAAGCTGAAAGGTTAAATCCTTTTTAGACGTTGCTGACTGATTGATAGTCGTTGGGGGTGGAGGTGTTTATCATCTTCGCCCCTTAATGCTGACAACTGAGTTCTTGCACTATTGGTCAATGACCGTCCCTCGATTAAAAAGCTGGTTCATATATAAAATCGTCTCAAGACGACTAAAGAAGTGTTTCAGTCCATTTTAATGGACTTGATATATGAGACGGGAAATTAATTCCCCGGCGGATGATGCAACTACTACAAGATCTCAGGTTTTCAGGCTGAATGGGCTAATGACGTATTCGCATCGAACTTCATCCAATCTAGTTTTCCTCGTAATTCCCCAGTTTTCAATATACGCTCCGGTAAGATGAGCATTACTTGAGTTAGCTTGGTCTAGATTTGTTCGTACTAGCTTTGCTTCAAATAATTTGGTTTCTTGCAAGTTAACTTGGCTAAGATCTGCATCTACAAAACTAGCGCCTATTAGCTCAAATTCCTGTAGATTAACACCTTACAAACCTTGGCGATTGAAGTTTTTATTCTGTCTTTTACCAGTAATTAACAAGTGCCTTAATTTTGCGTTTTGAAGATCGGTTGTTCTAAGGCAAGCAAGATCGAGTAGCGCACCCGTTCCAATAACTCCTACTACTAATGCCCCGGACTTCGCTCCCCAATACCACTAGCACTGCTATCAGTATAGTTATTGCTAATGCCACTATCCCTACCCATATCCCTGTTCCTAGACCTTGGCAAATAGAGCGGTAATTAAAAATACTACAAGTACTATTAACACCAATACAATCGGAAATATGCCAAATTCTTGAAGGTTTAAAGGAAGAAAAAGATGTATTATAAAGTAACTAGCGATCGCCGAACGGATTAATTCCCTCTAATGCAAGTAAATTTTTGTATCATTTAAACTGATATCTGTAAGTGCTTCTTTGTGTAGAATAATACAAATTATTGCTACCTAAAATTAATTTGGCAAAATTTTGCCTAACCCAATCAAACCAGGTATATTAAAGCCAAAATTAAACTTAGGGAGAAATGACTTACCTAACAGGCTTCATAGCACCCAAACTAATGCTAATGCCGATTATCCTGGCACAGATCTCCGGACAGAATCAGCAATCATTACCATTGAACGCACAAATTTCTCAAATATTAGGGCAAGACGTTTTCACCCTCATTAAAGCGATTCTAATCTTAATCGTTGGTTGGGTGGTAGCTCTAATTGCTAGAGGAATTACTCGCAAACTTCTCAATCGAACCCAGATTGATAACCAAATTGCCAATTGGATAGGTGGAAGGCAGCAAGGAGAATCCCTGCCTGTAGAAAAATGGGTAAGCGATCTAGTGTTTTGGCTGATCCTTCTCTTTGCCATCGTTGCTTTTTTAAACGCCCTTCAGCTTGAGGCAGTTTCCCAACCTCTTAATTCTCTGCTAGCAAGGATTACTAGCTTTTTGCCGCAACTTTTAGGGGCAGCAATTTTGTTAGGCATTGCCTGGATACTGGCGACGATAACTAAATTCGTAGTCGTAAGAATCCTTACGGGATTGCGAATCGACGAGCGATTAAACCAGCAAATCGGCGATGAGACTCAACAAAACCAGATTGCCTTGAGCGAAACCATCGCTAATGCGCTTTATTGGTTTATCTTTTTGCTCTTTTTACCATCCATTCTTAGCGCTCTCAACCTAGAAGGCACGCTAGTTCCGATACAGACGTTGCTCAATGAAATTTTGGCGATTCTGCCCAATGTTTTAGCGGCTATCCTCATTGGTGCGGTAGGCTGGCTGATCGCTCAGATAGTGCGCCGAGTGGTGACGAATCTTTTAGCTGCTGTAGGTACAGATCGAGTTGGGGAGAGATTTGGACTATCGGCAACGGCTGGTCGCCAGCCTTTGTCTCAGATTCTAGGCACGATCGTCTATGTTTTGATTTTGATTCCCGTTGCTATTACTGCCCTAGATGCACTTCAGATTCAAGCAATTTCCGCGCCAGCCACGCAAATGCTCAACCAGGTCCTGAACCTCTTGCCCAGGCTTTTTGCAGCCGCAGTGGTTTTAGCACTTGCTTATGTTGGCGGACGGTATATCGCTGAGATAATTACTAACATTCTCACTAGCATCGGCTTCAATAACGTTTTTCAATGGTTGGGTCTTGCCGCGCTTTCACCCCCTCCACCCGAACCTGGCGTAGAAGGTGTCCCTTCCCAAAGGCGAACGCCATCAGAATTGGTAGGAATTATTGTCTTGGTGGCAATTATGGCGATCGCTACCTTGACGGCGGTAGATATCCTACAAATTCAAGTGCTACAAGCATTAGTCGGCGGTTTGCTGGTGATTGCGGGTCAAGTTCTCGTTGCCGTGGTGGTATTTGCGATCGGCTTATATCTGGCCAATCTCGCTTTTAATTTGATTGCGAGCGGCGGAACTCGTCAAGCGAGGTTTGTCGCACAGACAGCTCGAATTAGCATTGTCGTGTTAGTTTCGGCAATGGCATTGCAACAAATGGGAATTGCTCCCAATATTGTCAATTTAGCCTTTGGCATACTGGTTGGCGGTATTGCTGCTGCGATCGCGCTCGCCTTCGGTTTGGGAGGAAGAGAGTTAGCAAGCGAACAATTGCGAGAATGGTTGAATAATTTTAAGCAATAGCCACCTAATGAACAAAAATTTCTCAAACAATCGCCCCAGGCTATAGCTTGCGGGCATTTTTAATTAGAAACCCTTTTGGATGACAGGGTTGGAGATTAGTCAATTGTCCTTTGTCATTGGTCATTCGCTTAAAGGATGAAAGGATTGGGGAGTAGTTAGTAGTAGGGGCGGGTTTTGTACAGTAAGTTTCGGTAAATCTCTAGCGCTTTTAGATAAACCCGCCCGTACAGTGGTTAGTCGTTAATTGTCTCCCCGTTTTCCAGTCTTCTCCTCAATCTGTTGTAAAGCTAACTGCACGCGGACGCAGACGACCAATTCTGGTTCTATTTCCAGCATTTGTTTAAATCGAGCTAAAATCCGTTTCTCAAAGTCGGGCAGAGTTTTAACCGTAGCATTAAAAAGCGATTGCAATCCCACAACCGCTCCGTAACGCACTACCCATTCCACATCCTGAGAAACGAGCAAGAGAGTATCGAGAACCTTATTTTGGGCGGGTAAAACTTCCTCAGCTGGTAAATTTGACCAACGAATACTGCCGAGTCCCTTTGCTGCTGCCCGACGCACGCTTAAGGAAAAATCATTACTGGCTGCATCTAATAGGAGATCGAGAGCGCGTGGGTCGCCAATCCCAGCTAAAGCACGAGTCGCCCAAGCTCTGGCTCCATAATTATAGCCATCTATTTTTTCTAACAGATAGGAGACAGCAGCTTCTCCTATATCGATCAATCCGTCTACTGCGGCAACGGCTGCGCCCGGATTATTATAACCGAGAACTTCAATCAGCGTAGGAATGGCGGCTTCGTGACGAACTGCCACCAATGCTTTTACAGCTTCTAATAATCCCTCAGCAGAATCGGCTCGATCGACCGCTTTAATTAGGGGTTTTACTTGTTCGTCAATTACCATGACTATTGAGCATCGATCGCTATTGCACTAATTTAGCATTCCGTCAGCTTCTCTTTAACGCAAAGCGCACTCACAAAGATTGAAGACAGGAGCCTACCAGTTATAGGGAGAAAACAGAAAACGAAGAGGTTTTCTCTGTTTTAGAAA
Organism: Hydrococcus rivularis NIES-593; assembly: GCF_001904635.1. Lineage (GTDB taxonomy): Bacteria > Cyanobacteriota > Cyanobacteriia > Cyanobacteriales > Microcystaceae > Hydrococcus > Hydrococcus rivularis. The sequence goes on along the minus strand of NZ_MRCB01000021.1, from coordinate 12,552 downwards.
ATTGAAGAAGAATAGAAGGGCACCCTCAACGGATGCCCAATCTTTTCATCGAATGCAACAGCTTATCTGAATCCAACAGCAGCTTGCCATACAAAAGCAAGCAACAGAAAGAACAGAGGAATGAGTGGCAGAACATCTACCAGGGGATCGAAAATTTGGTAAGCTTCGGGTAGTTTTGCTAACAGCAGTGCAGCTTCCATCTATCTATTTACCTTTCCAACAATTTTTTCTTAAACGGTAAGAAAAATTTTATCACGATTTGGTTTGCAGATATTAGTTACATCAATTTTAAAGGTAAGATTTTCAAAAAGTGCGTCGCAAACCTTTAACGGTCTTGTGTTCTGCTGCGTAAGCTGATATATCTTTGAGAAGAAGTTAGAAGATTGTGAAGTAATAGAAAATTAATACCGCCGTAATTGCTGAATTTTGAGGAAAAATCATGAGTAATAAACTTCGTAACATACTCATCGGCGCAGGTATAGCAGCCGTCGGTGCCATCGGAACAAAAGCCGCTGTTGACTATCTACGCAATCGGGGTCAAGAAGAAAAAGTCGATGAAAGTCAAGGAGACCAACAAGCAACCTCTAACCAAGAGGTTGCCTATGCTGTGGTAGAACCTAGTTCCGTACAGGACTTTCTCGACAAAAGCTTTGGTAAACCCGGTCGTTACGTTGCCAATCGTCCGCCCAAAGTCTTTGAATATCAGGGAGAAGATTACATGGTTATCTGGGCACGCGACAACGAACAAAACAAAAACCAGATGTTAGCGTTCATCTACAATGAATCGGGACGCGATATGATCGCTAGCGTTGGCTACACCGATCAAAAGACGGATTATAATATCAACCTGGCTAACACGCCGTTTGCCGTCGAAGTCAATGGTAAACAGATTAAATCGGGTCAGGGAGAAACCGAAGGAACGAATGATGTTGACTTGGTTTTAGCTAGTTAATCAATTGGTCATTTGTCCTTTGTCATTGGTTATTCGTTATTGGCAAAAATGCAAAGGATAAATGACTATTGACTATTGATTAATGTAGATGCGATTCTATTGAATTCTGAGAATCAATAGCTTCCGGTCAAAGAATTGAGAAGGATGGGGCGCATTCGCGACTGGAGTATTAGCCGAAAAAATCGCGATCGCGTTAACGTGCCGATTTATTTAGCAGGGAGTCTAAATAAAAATGAAACTATTTTAGTTGGCTTACTAAAATCTTTTACCCGCCAAGAAATTAATTTCTTGGAACCAATAGTTTAAATCCTCTTAAGAGGACTTTTGCTATAAGCTAGGAATTTAAATCCCTAGCAGCAGGTTTATTTTTCTTTCTTCGAGAATTTAATATTTGCCCAGGTAAGTTGCTTTACTTTATTAATATCTCCCTCACCCGCAGCAGATTTCAAATTCCGTTTTAAATGTGCATTTTCTATCGCTTCTTCTTTTGAACGAGAACTGCTTTCAAAACATTTTTCTAGAGTTTCATAAATTCCGACCCGGCGAGATTTAGTGTAATATTGACGTTCGGTATCGAGAAGTCTTGCCATTAATTCTAAATGCATGGCATCGTCGCTACAAATTTCTTCTAATACATCCCATTCATCGCTACCTAATAAGCTAGTACTTGCCCCAGGTCTTTCATCATGAAAAGGTTCGCCCGTCACTTCTTCATAAATGCGGGGCAAGCTGTCATCAAATTCATGTTTTTCTTCTAACCAGATACGTCTAATTTCGCTCAATTCTTCTGGGGTAATTAAGGTAATATCTTGAAATTCTTCTGGTGCATTTTTGCGGACTTGAACTTGTGCTTCGAGGACTCGTCTTAACCAATGTTCTCTCCAGTATTTTGTATAAGGACCGGGAATTGGTTCGATAGATATTTCACCTTCTACATTCCGTTCAAAAAGTTCTACTTTACCATAAATGCGGCGGAAGTCTCGTTTATTTCTGTCATTTTCTACATCTAATTCATTGCGAATATCTAATAGCGGCTGCAACCATTCTTTCTCTTCATCATTCTGAATCATTGCCTCCATCGATTTATCTTTATTCACCATCGTGCAAACCCAACAACCAAATCGCGAATCTCCACAACTAGGCGTAGATGTATCGACAACTAACGGACATTCATTATCGGCTGTTGCACCTCGATACATGGTAAATAAATCTTTATTGTTATTTCCCCAAGGGTTTTCCCATTGCATTAAATACAGCCATACTTCGTCAGTACGCCAATCTTCTATAGGTAGGTAAATATAAGAGTTGGGTCGGCTAGGATTTGTATTAAGGCGATCGCGTACTCGCCATTCTCTATGTTTAGCCATATTTGCCGACCTTTTAACACTTTCAGTCTTGCGAGTACCTAAAACTAAAATTACTTCACCACTGTCTCTAATGACTTCTCGAATGAACGAGTCAGTGGGTTTAATTTTCATGCGTTCGGTACACCATCTAAATCTATTTCTAGGGGCTGGATATCCTTTACCTATTAAACAAACCCAAAATGTATCTTGAACGACAGGATGAGTTAGATGAGTTTCTACAGGCATTCCTTGCTGTTGGGCTGTATCTTGTATCCTTTCTAAGGATTTGCGTACCCAAGCAGAAACTACCGGATTTTCTACTAATGTGTCATTACAAATAACATGAATTGTTTTAGTTCGTTTTTCTAACGGAAGTACCGCGATCGCATTCCAAACTAATTGTAGTACACATGTACTATCTTTTCCACCACTCCAACCAACAACAATTGGTATCTCGTCTTGACAATACAATTCTTGGATTTCTTCAGTTAGCTTTTTAATATCTTCTACTAACTCAGGAACGGTACGAGAAGAAAATAAGGATGGCTGAACTTCTGTCATAATCAAATCTTGTCCTTTGTGGTTCATCAAGCCCTAAAGACATTTTGACGATGCCACTGACTTTCTTAAATGAAATCTTTTTTCTTTATCCAGAGTTTCTATTTCTTCTAAAGACTCTATATTGGTGCTATCTTGCAAGGTTTGATTGATTTTTAAAATTTCCTCGATTTCTTTTTGGCTTGACGAAAACCATGTTTCTATTAAAGCGTAAATTAATTCTTCTCTTGAATTCGGATCTTGCAAAAACTCAAATAATTCGTAATCTATCTTTGCATAGTCAACGTCTTCTTTTAGCTTAGGAATAGTTTGAGGACGACCCCCATCATATTCTTCACTAAACTTGAGAGTCCAAAAGCCATCATTTTTCAAATGAAAGAAGGGAAGGGCTAAACCTCCATTAAAAGAATCTGGGCTTAGAATATTCCAATAATTATTAAATGTATTAATTAATTTATCTGAGATATAGATATAATTATCTTCGATCGAACCTTGTGCAATTAAATCAATTACTGATAGGAGTAAGATTGGTTTATAAGGAGCATCTCCGCGTTGTTTTGATTTATTAACTTTTATTTTAGAAAAAAGATCGCAATAATCGACTAAAGTTCTTGGATTGGTCTGTCGTTTTTTCCTATTCATATTTATCTCTCCCTCAACTCCACACCCCTTGCAAATCCAAACTGAAACCAGGAAGCACATCCTCTCCCGATAAAGTTGTCGGATTCTCCAACACTTCTACAGGTCGATCTTGACGATAAATTTCCACCTTTCTATTCTTCGTATCGATTAACCATCCCAAACGCAATCCGTTATCTAGATACTCCTGCATTTTTTGACGCAAAGGTTCCATATTATCTGTTTTAGACCGCAACTCTATAACAAAGTCGGGACACAGAGGAGGAAAAGTATCTTGTTGTTCGGGAGTCAGTGTATCCCATCTGTGTTGACTAATCCAAGCAGCATCAGGAGAAAGGTCGGCACCATTTGGCAGATGAAAAGCTGTCGAAGAATTAAAAGCAACGCCTAATTTTGTTTGTCGATTCCAAAACCAAAGTTGTCCTTCAATTTCTATATTCCGTCTGCCTGTATTCCCTCCCGTCGGTGGCATAATAATAAGTTCTCCAGTCGCCGATTTTTCGAGATGTCTGTCTCGATTTTCTCTGGCGAGTTGTTCAAATTGTTCTTGAGTAATTTTTAGAGTTTTTGGTATGTAGAGAGTACGTATATTCATGACTGATTAATAATCCTCCGAACGTCATCCTGTATTTGAATCCCTACCTTTCCTTCCCACCGCTGCTTTAATAACTTTAGTCCCGCTTCTGCATACTGGGTCAAAATTTCCATCACCTCTCGACTATCTGTAGGTTCAGATCGACCGTTGCGCTTGCAAATCGCATGAATTCCCGCCTCTAAAGAAAGACGAACGTCATCATCTACAATGTCTATATTACTTAGATCTTGGCGACCTTGAGACGGTATTGAAGCAACATCGACATTATTTTTAATCGCGTAAGCAGCAGCAAACAAATACGCATCCACCATGCGACTAAACGCACCATTATTTTTGAGTACCTTGAGATAGCCATTCGCTTCAGGAGTCGGACGAATCGTTGCTGTGGGGTCTATCCGCTTCATTCTCGTACCTCTACAATTGACATATCCTCCGTCGCATCGCGGGAAATATTGAGAATTTCTGCTACGTGAGGACGCAACTCATGTAGCAGATAGTCGGGTAAATCTCTGTTCGTAGCCAACACTATCACCTGGGAGGGAATATTGGGAAGCGCGTTAATAATGTTTTTCTGATGCTGCATATCGAGATGACCAAAAGGCGTATCCATAATCAATGGTGCAGCCGTTTCTGAGGCTAAATTTAACCCAGTAATAAAAGCAAAAGCTAAGGCTTCTTTTTCGCCCGCACTTAAGATTTCTGGGTTGAGGGCTTCCCCTGTGACTGTTTTTACTCTTAAAGTATAATTAGGCGCGATCGCGACTCCTCGATATTCATCTGGTTTATTGGTTACTTGACGGTGAAGATCAAAGGTATGATTTTCAATCGTCTGTTTGCGATCGTCGATATACCATTCAATCAGTTCGTTCGCTGCATCGCGCAGTCCTTCGGCTAATCTAACCTGTTTGACTAAGGTAGCAGTTTCTCGATCGCGACCTGCTAGCGTTTCTATTTCTCGACGCAGGCGATCCGCTTCTTGTTTTTTCTGTTCGATTTCTCTGCTGAGGCGATTAATTCTCTCCCCAATCGCTTCGACATTTTTTTCTTCTGCGCCAACCCTGCGCCAAGTTTCCTCAACTTCGGATCGTTTTAAGCCATTGGTATCTTGTTTGAGATTAGCAATGCTTTGTTTGAGTTCGTCTAGATCGTCTCGAATGCGATCGCGTTTTAATAATATCCCATCGAGATCGAGGGGTCGATCTTGTAACAATCCTGATAATTGATTCCGTAACTCATCGTGTTCGATAATTTCTTGTGTCAAATTTCCTACGTTTTTTAACTCTTCCAACTGCTGGCGAATGTAATCGCGAGACTGGTCGTCCATACACCGACCGCATAAACAGCGATCGCTATTGAGAAGGTCGCGTAGTTGCTTGAGTGAAACCGATAATCCTGTCTTTTTAATATTTTTTCGTTGCAGGTCATCATAAACTTCCTGGATGAATTCTCGCATTAGCGGAATGGAAACTTTTCTGAGGGCGCTTTCAACTTCTTTTTCAGCATTTTCAAGATTTCTTTCTATATAACGTTTTTCTTGTTCTTTTTTATCGATCGCTTGTAATTTGTCATGTAAATCTTCTATCTGCCGTGCCCTTTCTTGACAATCTTCATAAATTTTAATAGCTTCTGTAAGGCTTTTTTTGGCAATTTGAAGTTGACCTGTCGTTAGTTCGATCTCTTCTTGAAGCTTCTCCAGTCGATCGGTCTTCTGCTTCAAATCTTGATTTGCTACTGACGCTTTATTTAAGTCTTTTTCTATCTGGTGTAAAGCTTTGTCGGCATCGTCCCGCAGGTTTTTCAGTTCGGGAATGCCTAATATCTGTTCGATCGCATTGCGAGTTTCATCTGTTTGCGTTAGTTGTGCGTAGCGTTGAATTTCTACCCCATCGAAGAAGAAAAATTCTTTACACGACTTGGGTAATAAACTATCTATATATTCCCGTGGATTTTTTCTCTGCGTTCCATCTTCATAAAAGGTCGGTTCGCCTATCACAACATTAGGAGTAGTTCCTCGCAAACTCCAGGTTGCCTCTCGACTGATAAAATAATTTTTCCCGTTTTCTTCAAAGTTTAGTTGGACTGATAATTCTAATTGCTTTCGTTTTTTGAGAGCAATTCGATTGAAATAATCGAGTAATTTTTTAGTCAAAACACCTTCATTTCCGTACAAACACCAGATAATTGCTTCCAGAAGTGAGGTTTTTCCATAGCCATTTTGACCAAATACAATCCAAATATTTTTATCTGTATTTAGATTAAATCGAACAATTTGTTCGCGGTAGCATTTCCAGTTTTTGAGGCGAATTTGTTTGAGGCGCAATCCCATATCGCTTCTCTTCCTTTATAAGTTTGTTTTTATCTCACGCAAAGGCATCAAGAAGAACGCTAAGGTGAGAGCTATAATAAAAAGACTATTCTGCATGCTGCGCGATCGCTTTGATTAATTTGGGGACGCACTGACGATTAGCGTACATAACTCTATCTTTTTCTAGGGCGATCGCTTCTTTCAATAATTCTTCTGGAATTTTATGTTTCTTTGCCAGTTGTTTTAGTTTTTGCTCAATTTCCATCGTATTTACAATAGTATTCTCAAAAAATAGGCGATCGCGCTTCACTTAACTCAATCATTTATGACTTGATTCTTCCTTTCACAGCAGTTCCTCGCTTCTCTCGGCTAAATTTGACAAAAATAATTTGCAATTCATAATTGCGAATTGTGAATTGGGTTAGCTTCTGTTTCTTCTGGTAAATAAATGGTAGTTGGTTTCATATTAAATCTGAATAAGTAATTCCGTAGTATTTCAGTTCTTCGATTAAATTAATAATGACTGAAGTGCGGTTGTGGGCAGAACGGGCAAATAGCTTAATTCGTTGAATCTCCGATTCTATCAATTTTACCGATTCGTCTTGTAAAGGAGGAACGACGAGAACGTCAATTAAGGTGGCTACTGATTTTTTAGGTGCAACCCTGAGAATTCTTCCCCGACGCTGGATAAATTGGCGTTCTGTGGCATCGCTGGCTAGAATTATCGCCTGATGGACTGATGGAATATCTACCCCTTCATCCAAACATTTCACCGCTACTAAAGCATCCAAATAGCCACTGGCAAAATTTGCTAAAATTTTCTTGCGATCGCTGTCTTGAGAAGAATAACGCGCAACGTTAAACCCGCGTTGGGCTAATCTGTAGCTAATCTGAGTTGCCCCCTCGATGTCCGCACAATAAATCATCGCTTGTTGCGGCGGATAGTCGTTCAGGATGCGATCTAAAATATTTATTTTGGCAGTCGCAGACTTGATAATTTTCGCTCGTTGTATCGTTAAATGATGGGTGCGATCGCGATCGTCTTTATTGAGTGAAGCAGCAATTTTTGCAGTTAACTGCTGGAACTTTTCGTGTTCCTCTTCACTCAAAGCCGTGACATAGACATAGTAATCGTATTCGCAGAGAATCCCTGCTGCGATCGCGTCTTCTAAAGTAAACTCATAAACAATCCCGCCAAAATAGTCCAAGACAACTCCCGTTCCCTCCTCGTCGTAGGGACGAATGGGAGTTGCCGACAGTCCCAAACGATAGCAAAAGTCTTCTCGTAAAATTCGTCGGTAAACTTCCGCCCCCGTTGCGTGAACTTCATCCGCTATCAGTAAAGATCGTTCCGGCAATCCTCCTGCATCGTTAATTAAATCCGCAACTATCGATTTAGACAGTTCGCTATAAGTACCGACAACAATAACGGGAAGCCGTTCGCGAGGTAATTCTTGATGGTAAATCAAACGCAGTTTCCGAAACAGGATTTCTCGCCAATGTTCCGCCCTGCCCGTTGCAATAATAGGCGATCGAAAGCTAGTTTTTGTCTTAATCTCTTCATCCCATTGGTTCGCTAATTCCTTCGTCGGTACGCCAATTATAATCAGGTCTAGGCAATCCAGGCGAGTCGCACAAGCCAACGCCGTCAAGGTTTTCCCCGTCCCCGTCGCCATCGCCAAAATGCCGCGATAATTCGCCCTTTTAAATGCTTCTCCTGCATCAACCTGAAGGGGACGCAACTCAACTTTAAGCGTATTTCTCTGTATCCTATAACTCTTACCAGTCTCTTTTAACCGCCAACCTCTTCCAATCCCCGCGTCTATCTCCTCATACTCCGGCGGACTACTAGGACGATATCTCAAAAGCGATCGCGTTGCGGCTTCGGGAAAGTCTACTACCTCTACTTTCGAGGTTTTATTTGACCACAACCTCTGAAAATCTTCGACTTTACGTTGAACTCGCGTCTGTTCGCCCTCTTTCCAAGAACGAATTGAAATAGCGATGAGAGAAAAACTGGAAAAAAAGCCAACCGCCCGACTATAAACAGTTGTGCGTTCTAAACAAGGGATATAAAAATCTTGGATAAGGTTATCGCGATCGCTACGATAATCTTCTTGAATATCTAACTTATCTAGGCTCAATTTATCTTTCAAATATTAAAGACAATTAAAAAGCTAATATTCCACTTCTTTACGAGCAAATGAATGTCCAACAATATTGGGTAGTTGCTGTTAATCGAGATGAAATAACTAATTATATTCATTATCTGGTTAATTTGGAACAATTCAAAACCGATTGATGGAATCGATCGCAATTTATTAGCGGCAGCTAACGGCAACAAAGAACTAGCCAGACGTTTGTTGATTCAAGCAAGGGCTAAATATCCGGGAAAATCGGAGAAATGGTATGTTGAAAAAGCAATCGAAAATTTAAATTGCGATCGCGCAGTCGTTAAAAGCGATCGTTCTAAATTTAGCGTCATATCTTATATTGATAATCTAACTGTAGCGCGGCGGAGCAACCATTTTTCCAACTCCACAGCCCAGAAAACCACGCTACTCAAAACTAAGCTGAGGGCTAAGTCTATTGCGGGCATAGGTACTGTCGCAAAGAGCTTCTCAAAAAAGGGAATGTAGACGACTGCCAGTTGCAGCCCCAGCGTCAGAATAACTGCTCCCAAAAGCGGCTTGTTGGACAGCAATCCAATGCAGAAAAGCGAGTCTCGTTCCGAGCGAACTGCTAAGGCATTGCCCATCTGCGAAAGAGTTAAGACGGTAAACAGCATGGTCTGCCAGTCGGCGCGTTTGGCACGCCAATACCAATAGCCCGTGCCGAGAGATACCAGCCCCATCAACAACCCGATCCAGATAATATCCCTTCCCATGCCTCGACCGAAAATATTTTCTTTGGGAGAGTAAGGCGGACGATTCATGGTCTCTCGCTCTGCCGGTTCCAAGCCCAAAGCCAAGGCTGGTAAACCGTCAGTAGCCAAGTTAATCCAGAGAATCTGGAGGGGCATCAGTGGCAAGGGCATTCCTAAAAAGGGAGCTAGTAGCATTACCCAGAGTTCGCCAACATTGCTACTTAAGAGATACTTGATAAACTTGCGAATGTTATCGTAAATTACTCGTCCCTCTTTCACGGCGGCCACGATGGTAGCAAAATTGTCGTCTAGCAAAACCAGATCCGCTGCTTCCCTGGCAATGTCAGTGCCGCTAATGCCCATCGCTACACCAATATCAGCCGCCTTCAGAGCGGGTGCATCGTTTACGCCATCGCCAGTCATGGCGACGATGTGCCCCTGTTTTTGCATTGCTCGAACGATGCGAAACTTCTGTTGCGGAGAAACCCTTGCATAAATGGAAATCTGTTTTACTAAGTCTTCCAATTCGCGCTCGGACAGGCAGTTAAGCTCTTTATCGGTTAGGAGACGGCGATCGCTCGCTATGTCTAACTCCTGGGCGAGATGCCAAGCATTTCGGGGGCGATCGCCCGTAACCAGCACCGGACGGATGCCAGCCTTTTTGCAGGTTTCGATAGCAACTCTGGCTTCCGGTCGCATCGGGTCATTCATCCCTACCAAGCCAATGAATATCAAGTCTCGCTCCAAGTCCTCCCAGCCATCGACTGGGTAAGACGGTAAAAGTCGAAAGGCAACGCCCAAAACGCGCAATCCCTTGTGGGTGAGTTGATGCTTGGCCGTGTCAATCCGTTCGCGCCAGTTGCCATCGAGTCGCATCGCTCCCCCCTCTACCCAAACCCAATCGCAGACTTCTAATAAGCTGCCGATCTTGCCTTTGGTAAAGGCAACATAGTTCGCTGCTTCGATCGCTCGACTCCAATACCAGACCATCTCCAAAGCGACGGGGACTTGAGAAAGGGCGGCGGGGAATCGGTGAACGGTAGTCATTCGCTGTCGTCTAGAATCGAAAGGCACCATCGTTACGCGCTTAAGGCTCTGTTCCAGTTCGGCTTTCCAAAGTCCCTGACGAGCGGCAGCCATCACCAAAGCTCCCTCGGTCGGATCTCCTACCGCATGAAAGCAGCGTGGCTCTTCCGGGTCGGGTTCTAGCTGGGCATCGCTACACAACGTCCCGCTAGCCAGCAGAAAGGATAGCGCTGGCGGCTGGCTCAGTAGAAAAGGCTGTTCTTCGGCATCCAGCATCGGGGAATAAGAGCGCAGACGGGCAGTTAAGTCTAAGCGATGCCCTGCCACGTCAAGTACGGTCACGGTCATGCGGTTCTGAGTTAGGGTGCCCGTCTTGCCAGAGCAGATGGTCGTGACCGAGCCAAGCGCTTCTACGGCGGGTAGACGGTGGACGAGAGCGTGCCGTTTGAGCATCTTCTGTGCGCCTAGCACCAGCGCAATAGTTACTACGGCTGGCAAACCTTCGGGCAAAGCTGCTACCACTAGGGTTATGGCAGTTAGGAACATTAACTGCACGTTCTCTCCCCGTAGTAGTCCCAGAGAGAGGATCGCTCCTACAAGAACCAGGGATGCGATCGCCAATTCCCGAACCAACTGAGACAGGCGCTTTTGTAGCGGAGTTGGCTCTGGCTCTATGGTCTCGATCGCGCTGGCAATGCGACCTAACTCAGTCGCCATACCAGTTTCAGTGACGACTGCCTCTCCTCGTCCATAGGTGATGGCAGTCCCCATATAGAGCACGTTGCGCCGCTTGCCCAGTGCCAAATCTTTTCCTGGCAAGGCTTCTGGGTCTTTATCTACTGGTTCGGGTATGCCAGTGAGAGCAGATTCAGAGACTCGCAAGCTCAAGCTGTCGATTAAACGACAGTCGGCTGGCACTAGCTCTCCAGCTTCTAGCAGCACGATATCTCCCGGCACCAAATAACGGGCTGAAATCTCCTGCACGCAACCGTTACGGCGAACTTTAACCGCAGGTACTGCTAGCTGTTTGAGGGAAGCGATCGCTTTTTGCGCCTGATATTCCTGGCTAAACCCCAAGAAAGTAATAAGTACGACAATAGCAATAATGCCCAAGCCATCTTTGTAGTCGCCCAAAAAAACCGAAATAACCGCAGCAACGAGTAAGATAATCGTCAGCGCCTCAGTCAATTGTTCCCACAATATTTGCCATGGGTTCTTTAGTCCTTGCTCGATGAGTTCGTTGAAACCGCACTCCTTGAAACGACGATTGGCTTCTGTTGCGCTCAGTCCATAGGATGCATCGCTGTCCAGTTTTTGCAGGACTTCTGAAATCTCTAATTGGTACCAGTTGCTCATGTCATACCTCCTCTACTCGATTGGAGCAGCACTATAGCAACTCTTGTTTGAGTTTTCTGGCGAACTGTCTCAATGAGTTAGTTATACCCATATTTCTTGACAAACCAGGTCTTCATTAACTGCGTCAGCACGCAATAACCCGACAGGATCGACAATAACCAGGGAAAGTAACTGGCTGGCAAAGGAACAAATCCCAAACCTCGTCCAAAAGGAGAAAAGGGAAGATAAATTCCCACCGCCATAATGGTGAGCGTCACCAGCAACATCGGCAAGGCTGGCTGACTCTCAATCAAAGGGATTTTTGCCGTGCGGATGATGTGGACAATCAAGGTTTGCGTTAGCAAACTTTCTACAAACCAACCTGTCTGAAACAATGCCTGCTTTTCCACCGTGTTAGCATCAAACACGAACCACATCAAGGCATAGGTCGCGTAGTCGAAAATGGAACTCATCGGACCGATATAGAGCATAAACCGCTGGATCTCATTAATCTTCCATTTACGTGGCGTTGCCAGATATTCTCGATCTACATGGTCAAAAGGAATGCCCGTTTGGGAAAAATCGTAGAGTAGATTATTGAGCAAGATCTGTACTGGCTTCATCGGCAGAAAGGGCAGGAGGGCACTCGCGCCCAACATACTGAACATATTGCCAAAATTGGAACTGGTGCCCATCTTGATGTATTTGACGATGTTGCCGAATGTCCTGCGTCCTTCAACTACGCCTGCGTCCAGCACTAGCAAGCTTTTTTCCAACAAAATAATATCTGCCGACTCCTTGGCGATGTCTACTGCCGTATCGACGGAAATGCCGACATCAGCCTCTCGCAAAGCGGGAGCGTCATTGATTCCATCCGATATAATTTTGCTAACTAACATTAACAATGCAGTCTTTAAGACTGGGTATATC
>NZ_MRCB01000020.1 GCF_001904635.1 Hydrococcus rivularis NIES-593 | reverse complement strand
TTTGGAGAGCCAGTCGTCCCCCGATTCTTCGGTTTAGACTGAACGAATCGCACTTGATTCCGGCGTTGATATCTCGGTCTGCAAAGTTAACCTATCTGTTGGATCTATCTGTACCGAGAACTGCACATAGTAGCCTAGCCATCAGCACGACGGACAATCCTCACTCGCTTGATTTGTTCAATGGAATAAAATAGATTAAGCCTGTTATAGCAGTGCGTCAAATGCTCGATCTCGCCAAACTTGCCGGACAAATTCCAGGAATTAGCCAACACTTTAAAAAAGAAGTCGCTGCAAGTCGCCAACGATTGGAACGCGCCCAGGTATTATTACTAGAAACGCAGGCAAAACAAGAGAAATTAATCGAACTGCACCAAAAATGGCGCGATCGCTTGATTTTCTCCGTCGCGATTCCCATCGAACCATTCGACACTCGCATTACCATCATCCCTCCCCCCGACCGTTACAGCGTCTTTGCTACCGATGGTTCGCAAATAGCCCCCTCTCATCACGAAATCGCCTATTGCTATTTAATCAATGTCGGTCGGGTCATGCTGCACTACGGGCAAAACTTGCATCCGCTAATCGATAGCGTTCCAGAAGTGTATTACAAACCCGAAGACCTCTACGTCTCCAAACAATGGGGAATTCGTACCGAAGAATGGATGGGATATCGGCGTGCGGTTTTAGAGACGCAAATGCTAGCAGAAATTGCTTGTCGCTGGGTAAACCCGCCAGGGGCGCATTACGATCCCAACCTCGCTTTAGTTGACGGGTCTTTGATTTACTGGTTTTTAGACGGGCTGCCCTTGGAGGCGCGCGATCGCATTTTATTACCTATCCTAGAAGCATGGGAACAGTTGCGAGAAACGAAAATTCCCTTAATAGGCTATCTCAGTGCTTCCCGCAGTACTGAAGCCGTTAACTTTCTACGCCTGCAAGCTTGCCCGCACGAGAGTCCCAACTGCCTTGCCAACTGTAGCGATCTCGAAGAAGATCGCACGCCTTGTCAAATTATCGATCCCCTGCGCGATGCGACCCTGTGGGCATATATACTAGAACCCGGACAGCGAGGTCCCCTGTGGCGCAGTTCCTTAAGAATTCTCGATTTGTATGGCGACTCGCTGAGGGTGTATTTTTGCTATGTCAACGTCGGAACGGAAATTGCTCGCATTGAAGTTCCTGCCTGGGTTGCAGAAGACTCGGAACTGTTCGATCGATCGCTGGGGATTATGCTAGCGCAGGTGAGCAAGGGATATGGCTATCCGATTTCCTTAGCAGAGGCGCACAATCAAGCAGTAGTTAGAGGCGGCGATCGCGCCCGTTTTTTTGCTTTACTCGAACAACAGATGATTCGGGCGGGGATGAAGAATGTAGGAGTCTCTTATAAGGAAACTCGCAAGCGAGGCAGTATTGCGTGACATCCTCGATCGAGTTAAATTTTCTCGAAAACCTGCCGCTGTTTGCTACAGTGACATAGGCGTAGTCTTTTTCTACGATTTTCTATTGACGTTTCAACGATACGCTCATGGCATCCATCCGCGAATTACATCAACAATTAGTCAAAAAAGAACGCTCGGCAACAGAAATTACAACTGAAGTCCTAGAACGCATTGAAGTACTAGAACCCAAATTACACAGTTTTTTGAGAGTTACTGCCGAGCAAGCCCTGGAAACCGCTAAGAAAGTGGATGCTAAAATTGCGGCAGGAGAAGAAATCGGACTGCTCGAAGGAATTCCTGTCGGCATCAAAGACAACATGTGTACCCAAGGAATTCCCACAACCTGCGCCTCGCGGATCTTAGAGAATTTTATTCCTCCCTATGAGTCTACCGTCACTCAAAAATTAAAAGACGCCGGGGCAGTCATGGTGGGAAAAACCAATCTCGATGAATTTGCTATGGGAGGTTCCACCGAAAACTCCGCCTATTATAGAACAGCCAACCCGTGGGATCTAGAGCGGGTTCCAGGGGGATCTTCCGGCGGTTCTGCCGCAGCCGTAGCCGCCGAAGAATGCGTCGTAGCCTTGGGTTCCGATACCGGAGGATCGATTCGTCAACCCGCTTCTCTGTGCGGGGTCGTAGGATTGAAACCCACTTACGGTTTGGTTTCGCGCTTTGGGTTAGTCGCTTTTGCGTCTTCGTTGGATCAAATCGGTCCTTTTGCCAGAACCGTAGAGGATGCCGCAATTTTACTCGGCGCGATCGCGGGGTACGATCCAAAAGATTCTACTAGCCTCAAGGTAGAAATCCCTAACTATACTCAATTCCTCAAACCAGACTTGTCTGGCTTAAAAATCGGGGTGATTCAAGAAACTTTTGGAGAAGGATTGGATCCGACTGTTGCAGAGACGGTCAACAACGCAATAGAACAACTCAAAACACTAGGAGCAGAGATTGTTGAGGTTTCCTGTCCTCGATTCCGCTACGGCGTTTCTGCTTACTATATCATTGCTCCCTCAGAAGCTTCGGCAAATCTAGCGCGTTACGATGCGGTCAGATATGGCATTCGAGAAAATAGCGATACGCTGCTATCAATGTATACAAAAACCCGCGCTATTGGTTTTGGGAAAGAAGTTAAGCGACGGATTATGTTGGGAACTTATGCACTCTCTGCGGGATACTATGATGCCTATTATCTGAAAGCGCAAAAAGTTCGCACTCTGATTAAACAAGACTTTGAGACGGCTTTTGAACGAGTAGACGTGTTAATTTGTCCCACCTCGCCAACGACTGCTTTCAAAGCTGGAGAGAAAACAGAAGATCCCCTGAGCATGTATTTATTGGACTTGATGACCATTCCGGTGAATTTGGCAGGTTTGCCGGGAATGAGCGTGCCTTGTGGATTCGACGCACAGGGATTGCCGATTGGCATGCAGTTAATCGGTAATGTTCTGCGAGAAGATTTGCTCTTTCAAGTTGCCTATGCTTACGAGCAATCCACCGATTGGCACACCAGAAAACCACCACTTTAACGGTTATTAGTGATTCGATGAAAGGATTGTAAAAGCGTCTTCTGCCTTCTGCCTTCACTTCCTCTGTTTTTCTTGGGCGCGATCGCCTAACTTTGCCAAAAACGTTACATTTTGTCGTTAAGATTACGTGAAGATAGGATCGGAAAAATGGAGGAACTCAAAGCTCGAAGCTTCTGACTCCTGAAAAGAGTAGACTGTTTTTAACCAATTTAGACGAAAGTGATTATGCAGTCGTGGCAAATTGTTCACTCTCCTTGGATGCAACTGTTATCAGGCGTTGTCGGTGTAGGTGCGCTCGTCTACTTTCTCTTTTGCATTGCTTTGACGCTGTGGCAAAATCGACTCATTTTTTTCCCCTCAACCATTATCAAAAACTCTCCTGGCGACTTTGGTTTAGCCTTTGAAGAGGTATGGATGCCCGTGTTGACTTGGAAGGGAAAAGTAGAACGCCTTCATGGATGGTGGATACCTTCTCTCAACCCTAAAGCAGATGTTCTTCTCTATCTACATGGAAATGGAGGCAATATCAGCGCTAATCTCGGACATGCCCGACGCTTTCACCAATTAGGATTTTCCGTACTGCTGATTGACTATCGAGGATACGGTCGCAGCAAAGGCAAATTTCCTACAGAAGCAGAAGTGTATCGAGATGCTCAAGCGGCATGGGATTATCTGGTGCGGCAGCGGGAAATTAACCCTCGCGATATCTTTATCTACGGACATTCCCTAGGAGGAGCGATCGCGATCGATTTAGCGGTGCGACGACCTCAAGCGGCTGGTTTAATTATAGAGAATACTTTTACTTCTATGGGCGAACAACTCGCCCGTCAAGGAGTTTTTCAACTTTTTCCTGTCAAATGGCTCCTGACTCAACGCTTTGACTCCCTGAGCAAACTAAAATTATTGCGGGTGCCGTTACTGCTGATTCATGGCGCGAGCGATCGCACCGTTCCTGTTCAAATGGGTCAAAACTTATATGAAGCTGCTAGCGCTCCCAAACAGCTTTTACTCGTTCCCCATGCGGGACACAATAATGTTGCTGCTGTCAGTGAAGAAGAATACCTTCGCGCCGTAAGTGAGTTTTATCAAGGAGTGCGTCGCACTCAGCTTCAGCTAGCCAAAGGCTGATTCTAATTCTACATCTAATATCTCTTTGCTTAGTTCTCTTGAGAGGACTTTAGCTATTAGTCAGGAACTTCAGTTTCTGACTAACTTGGAGTGAGATGACATAATGACATGAAAAAGAAATCGCCCGACAAATGATAGCAGGGACACAGATATTACGACATAAATAATGATATATCTATATATCTATAGATAGATTATAGATAGATCTTTTACAGGTCGTCGGGCATGACCCATTTAGGAGGCTCCGTTAGTTTTTTCAAACGAGCCGCTTCTGCCATTTCCAGCATTTTGTCCAAAGAAGTCTCGTTAATAAACTTAGAGGCTTCTGCTGCGTATTCCTTGTTGGGACACTGGTCGCCCAAAATACATCCATTAATACAATCCTTGGCACAATCAACCATTATTTCACCTTCGAGACCTACGATACAATTCCATTGTATTTGGGTACATTAAGATTGCAGGTCTTCTCGAATGCAGAGAAAACTGCCATGGCACTTATGCAATCGGTTTGAGAAAGCTTACATGAAGTCTGAAAAGTGCTTATCAACAAAGGCAAAAGAATCTTTTTCTCGGAAAAAATCTGCAATCGACTGGCATAAAGTTTGCCGTGTTATGCTCGATCGCTCTCTCCCAAGCAATCCTTTAACAACCCAACCCGACGGTTTAGAGCGCGCAGAAGAAGATAACCTTAATATATCACTGGGATTGGTCGAGCAGCGTCAACACCACGGTAGCCAAATTTTATCAGACGCAGAAGAACTCTCTTATCCTTCCCAGGAAGAACAAATCGCGCAAACTTTTCCACAAGAACAGTTTTTAACTCGGATTCTGCAACAGAGAAAAAGCCCTAGCCAAGGTTGCCGGATCGCGATCGTCGGCGAGTCCGGCACGGGAAAAACTTTCTTCCTGCAAAAAATCGCCAGTTGGGTATTGGAGAAAACAGAAGATGTTCCCATTTGGATTACTTCATCGCAGCTTGGGACGAATCTTTTCGATCAATATTTACGACAAAAATGGCTGCCTCAAGCCGCCAATAGTCCGGATCTGCCACCGATAGAATGGCAAGAAGCCTTTGAGGAATTACTCGATAGCGGTCGGGTGTGGCTGTTAATTGATGGCGTAGACGAACGATTGCTTAGACTATTGACAGTCGCTCAACAAATTCGCAGCTGGACGGATAAGGTACGGATCGTTTTAACCTGCCGTACCCATATTTGGGAAGACAATAAAAACTTACTCTCTGCATTCGATACCTATCAAACCCTAGAGCTAACCTATCCAGAACAGGTGAGAGAATTTATTGTCAAATGGTTTAATCCCAACCATTTGGCTAGCGATAAAAAAGTACAAGGCGAAGACTTAGGAGAAAAATTATTTCAAATCCTGAATCGACCCGAAAAAGTACAGATTCGCCAAATTATTAAGAATCCTTTGCGTTTGGCTTTGTTGTGTCGCCTATGGCAGAAGCAACCGCAAGACTTGCCCGATACGCGATCGCAACTGTACCAGAAACTCATTCCAGAATTTTATCAGTGGAAAGCCGAAGCGACTCCAACTAATGCAGCTCAGCAGCAAGAGTTAAATGCCGCCTTGGGGAAGCTAGCCCTGCTGTCGATGCAACAAGCCAAATCCTTTCCTTACAACATTTCTCACCGCCTCGTTGCCGAAACTCTCGGAGAAGATACGCCATTGTTTCGGCTGGCAATTCGATTGGGGTGGCTGCAATCGGTAGGAGTTTTCACAGAAAATCCACAGGAGAAATACTATGCATTTTTCGATCCGACTTTTCAAGAATATTTTGCCGCCCGCACAATAGAAGATTGGCACTTCTTTTTAAAAGACAAACTAGAAAAAGAAAACCCCCTAGATTCTCCCCACGATGGCTATCGCATCTTCGATCCCCATTGGAAACCAACGATTTTATTGTGGCTGGGACGCGAAGATATCGCGAAACAGGCTAAAGAAGACTTTATTAAAGCCTTAATCGAGTTTGACGACGGCTGCGGTTGTGAAAACTTTTATGGCAAACGAGCCTATTTTCTAGCGGCAGCAGGATTGTCAGAGTTTGGCGAATGCAGTCAAGCCGATAAAATTGTCGCGCAGCTTGTCGAGTGGGGATTGGCAGAACTCGATCGCCAGTCTCGGTTGCCAAGGGCACTGAATCATCCCTTCGCTGCCGCAGCTAGAGCCGCGCTAGCCGCAACCGATCCCAGAAAAACGATCGCGCTGCTGGTAAAATTAATTGAAACGACAGACAACGAGCGGGTTCAAAGCTTTGCTTTTAGAAGTTTAGAACAAATTGGCAAAGACAATTTAGAAGCGATCGCAGCGCTCCAACAAATTCTCGATACGACGAAATTAGCATCCATCCGCTGGCAAGCCGCAGAATGTTTGGGGAAAATAGAACCCGGCAATCAAAAAGCGATCGCAACTTTAGCCCAATTGCTCGACTCCAATACTCCCGAAGAGATTCAGCAAATTGCCTTCGATCGCTTAGAAAAAATTGGCGCAGGCAACCAAAAAGCGATCGCAACTTTAATTAACTTGCTTCGCACTGCCACCTCCAGCGCGACTCAACGAAGGGCATTTGAGTGTCTGGCTATCATCGGTCGCGGCAATCGGACGGCGATCGCGACGTTAGTCCAACTCATTCGCACCAACGAGGATGAAGGAGTACGCCGTCAGGCAGCAGAAACCCTAGAAAAAATCGATCCGGGCAACCCAACTGCGATCGCCGTTCTCGTTCAACTGTTGCAGTCGGCACAACAAAGAGAGGTTTGCCAACAAGCCGTCTACAGCTTGGGAGAAATCGATCCGGGCAATCTTGAGGCAATTGCTGCCCTAGTACAACTGCTCGAAACCTCGGACGATGTTTACATGCGTTGGCTCGCCGTCAGCAGTCTCGGCAAAATCGCCATCGGCAATCAAGAGGCAATCGACGCGCTCGTCAAAATTATCAAATCGCCAGAACAAGGCTTGTTGCATAAAGAAGCCATCGACAGTCTAGAAAAAATTCACCCCAATCATCCAGTAGCCTTCGCGGCTTTAGTGAGATTGATGCAGTATGCGGATGATGAATCCACCCGTCGAGAAGCCGCAGAAAGCTTGGGCAAAATCGATCCAGCTAATGCCGAAGCGATCGCCGCTCTGCAAGAGCTGCTCCGCACTAGCTATGACGAATTCACTTGCCGACAAGCCGCCTATAGCTTAGGAAAAATCGATCCGGGCAATCTTGAGGCAACTAAGGCGCTGGTTAAATTAATTCAATTGAGTCGAGATAAAGATGTCCGCAGCCTCGCCGCAGAAAGCCTAGGCGAAATTGGCAGCCACAATCCCGCCGCGATCGCAACGTTAATCCGCTTGATTCAGTCGGCGCGAGATAAAGATACCCTCAGACAAGCGGCTAAGAGTTTGGCAAAAGTGGGCGCGGGCAATCGAGAGGCGATTTCCGTTTTGCTGGGATTGCTTCAATCTAGCGATGACGAAACCATCCGCACACATATCGCAGATAGCCTAATTCATCTGCTCCAAGACAGACAGATGATGCTCGTCGTCTCGACCCTCAGAGATGGCTTCCTCTACAAGAGTGCAACGCCCGATCTGGCTTCCTATAAAGTCATGTGGCATTGCGCCCAGCGATTGCCCTACCCTGAGTTCTATCAAGCCTGGTATTTTCGCCCCCTACCCGTCCAGCCAGAAATTGACGAAGCGCCAGAAACTCAAGCGCTCTCCTTTGCAGGAGAGATTGCCTCAAGCGGGATGCCTCAAGCAGACAGCGCCAACGCGATCGACTTATTCTCTCGCTTGCAGCAAGCGATTGCTCATGATACCGACTTAGGTAAGCCCATTCATCTCGTTGGCATCGACAGCAGCCAATTTATCGATCCAGACAATCCGCTCGTGGATATCTACGATCGCATGCTGGCACAAAACTGTCCCAAGTTCGAGTATGGCGTACCAGACACGATGGCAAAACTGAGGCTTTACTGGAACATGCTCAGGCGCAATTATCCCGACAAGACGTTTGTGCTGGTTTTTGACGAAAATCGAACTGAGTCGGAAAGGCAAGGATTTTCTCCGCTCTTTTTAGAGACGCTCAGTAAGTTTGAAGGACCCATTTGCGTCGTCACCGACCAACCCGTTGTTAAACTCCAACAATTCTCTCCCAACGATCCTCAGTTAGTTCGCGCGATCGCCGATTGGATAGCAGTACAAAGCCAAGACAGATCTGCTAATGAGATATCGTAGAAATAGCTGTCAATTTCGATCTGAAAATCAATGAGTGCTTGGCGCGATCGCCTCAATAAACTATCGGGAAAAACTCGCTATGTCGTCTGTCGAATCTTCATCCATCTAGCAGGCGACGAAGTCGCTCCTTTGCTGGGAGTTCTCAATAGCAAAGCAAGGGACGCGATCGAATCGGAGGGAGATTTAGAGGTTTTGGGAGAAGGACTGGTAGATATTTGTCAAACCCTTCTCCAAATGAATCTCTACTGGCGATCGGCTGCTAACGAAGGCGATGTTTTTTGGGACGAAGGAGAAGCTGGCGATTACGTCACCGAGTTATTTACCGATTCGGCTCAGCGGTATCTGAGCGAAACAGATTTCGAGGTAGCGTCGGAGGATGACGAACTCTTGTCCTTACCCGCCACTCGCAATTTAGTTGTTATGCTAACGATAGCCGCTGAAGGCGAAGTTCCCGCACTAGAGACTAACTTAGCAGACCGAGAGGCACTCGAAGAGGGTCTAAAAGCATTAATCGACCTTCACTATCAAAACAAATTGCGCGCCATCCAAGTTCATTTCTCTCCAGCACAGTTAGGAGACGAACTCACTGACGAGCAACTGTTGCTCAATTTTCCCGAACTCGTTCCTCTGTAACAGCGATTCGGTAGGGGTGGGTTGAGTTGTAAAAATAACCGCTTGTTACATAGCCACAACCCAAATCCGCCCGTACAGTTAACAGTTATTAGTGACCAGTGAAAATCCTTTAATCTAACCCTGAAAAATTAGACCTTCAAAACAACCATTTATTTATGTCGCGTAAATTAGTAGCAATTCTTCTCTCTTTGACTTTGTGTTGGACGACGGTGGCGTGTGATTCGCCTACATCAACGCCAACTCAGTCAGCTCCAAACAATGTTAGTACCTCGGTTTCCAATCAAGTTGGTAGCGGAAAATATCCCGTTCAGCAAGCCACTTACGACGATGCGACTGGGGAATATACTTTGATGTTGCTCGGTGCCACTCCCCCCGTTTTTCGCACCAGCGACCTGCAAATGGCGCGTCTGAGTGATGAAGAGATCGCCAAGGGAGAAAAGACCTATGCCGAGATTAATGGCGATCGCGCAGTAATGCACCTGAGTGAAGATTTCAAAATCGAGTACGTTCACAACGTCACGCAAACTCAAACTAACCCGCAAACGGGTCAGCCAGAAACCGTTGTCATCCGTCGGGAATCGAACTTCTGGGCACCTTTTGCTGGCGCTCTAGCCGGTCAGGCTTTGGGCAGCTTATTGTTTACGCCTCAATACTACGTCCCCCCAGTCTATCAACCCGGCGTAGTCATTACGGGCTACGGCGGCTATGGTAGCAGCTACGATCGCGCCGTTCAGAGCTACCAAGCCAGATACAACGAGCCGCCAGCTGCCGTCAGAAATCGCCAAACGCTGCGAACGACTGGCAACCTGAGACGACCTTCTTCAAACAGAGCCACCACTCGCAGGCAGTCACCTAACGCTGGTAGAGCAAGCGGTTCGGGTTACGGTTCGAGCGAGCTGCGTCCTTCCAATCGCTCTGGTTCGACTAGAAAGCGTAGCGGGAGTTTCGGCAGCAGTGCCGGAAGTCGCAGTAAAAGTTTTGGTAGCAGCAGAAGACGGCGTTAATTCAACCATACTCTACTCTTTACTTTTTTAATTTGTAGGGGCGTTTTGCAAAATGCCCCTACGATTATTTTTGTCTATTTAAATTACATCTAGACAAAAGTCAAAAGCGCTATAAAATTAAAATTTATCTTTTTTGTTATTGATATTTTATAATCACAATAGTTAGATTGAAGAGAGTTTTGAAAGTAGTTTAAACTAGATACTGCTCGATTAATTAACCATTCATATCTTGTTTTTTAAAACTTATTTATTTAAATCTGTCAACTATCTTTGGGTCGATTCTTTTTTGTTTTAAGATAGATTTATGGTCTAAAAACGCGATCGCGTTTAATGAGTCGATCGCTTGCCAAGACTGTCCTCAGCGATTTCCAGCTACTTAGTTGACTGTCATTGGTTACGCTGGAATTATTGGGATCTGCAAATGCATTTTATAAAAATTTACAAAAAATCCAGTTAAAGTTAAACTAAAAAAAACTTTTATCAAACAATTTTGTTTGTCGATCGCAACGCTCGCAAATGCTTCAAACAAGCTTAAATAAGTCGAGCGATATCTATTTTTAGTGAGGGCTTGGTCGTGACCGGATCTTCCTCGTCTCAGCAGACAGATAAAACTATCGAAACTACCGAGATTCATAGCCATTCTCCTGCAACAGCAGAACCAGAATCGAACGAGCAAGTCGATCGCAAAGAAACAGCAGGCGACGAACGACAGCCAAAAGCAGAAAACCAAGTACCATCGCGTTCTAAACGGCGGGGATTGAGCTTGAGAATCAAAGCAACAACCACCGCGATCGCGATTAGCGTCCTGCCAGTGCTCGCCCTTGGGGGAATGACTTACTACGTAAGCGAGCGATCGAGCGAGCAGCAGGCAAACCAAGCCAAGCAATCGGGTAATCCAAGCGCAGCAGACATTATCTACCTGACCTTTCTACTCAAGAGACAACTCCAGATGGGGATAGCGATTGGCACCGGGGCAGTTGCTTTACTGGCACTGGCGATCGCTCTGTGGCTGACCAATCGTTCTCTTCGTCCCGTGCTGGGTGCTGCCAAAACCGCAGCAGAGACGGCAAAATTATTGCGACGAGAGGGAGGAGAAACCGAAAGCGACTTAGAATTTAGCGGCGCAGACGAATTAATTGCTCTCAAAACCGATCTGAACTTACTAGCCGTCCAAATCCCAGATCTGTTAAAACAACAAAACGCTGAAGGCGATCGCACTCAACTGCTAACCGACATTACCTTACGGGTGCGCGAAGCGCAAGACTTGGACGAGCTGCTAACCATTGCAGTTAGAGAAGTCAGACAGGTATTAAAAAGCGATCGCGTCTTGTTCTTTCGCCTCGAACCAGATGGGAATGGCACGATTATTGCCGAATCCGTAACGCCCGGTTTTCCGAAAGCGAGGGGGGCAAAAATTTTTGACCCTTGTTTTAAGGAACGCCATATCGAGATGTACCGAAACGGTCGCGTTAGAGCCTTCGACAACATCTACAAAGCCAATTTAGGCGAGTGTTACATTCAGTTGCTCGAACAATTTTCTGTCAAAGCCAACTTGATAGCCCCCGTCCTTAAAGACGGTCAGCTTCTGGGGCTGCTGATTGCCCACCAATGCTCGGCTCCTCGTGCTTGGCAGCAGTCGGAAATTACCTTTTTCTCGCGCTTGGCAACGCAAATCGGATTTGCCCTCGATCGCCGTCTCCCAGCCGAGCAAAAAGCCGAAGCCGAAGCCGAAGAACACTTTATGGAGATTACGCTTCGCATCCGCCAATCTCTCAAATCAGCCGATATCTTGACAACCACCGTCCAAGAAATTCGCAAGGCACTACAAGCCGATCGCGTGTTGGTCTATCGCTTCGAGCCTGATTGGAGCGGAACCGTCGTCGCCGAATCGGTGCTTTCCGGTTTGCCCAAGGCATTGGGAGCAAATATTATCGACCCGTGCTTCAAAGATCGTCACGTCGAGCAGTATCGTAACGGTCGGGTTCGGGCGACTGATAATATTTACACCGCTAATCTCTCGGACTGCCACATCGAATTATTGGGGCGCTTTGGGGTTAGGGCGAACTTGGTAGCTCCCATCGTGCAAGGAAAAGAGCTAATCGGTTTGCTGATCGCCCATCAGTGTTTCGCGCCTCGAACTTGGGAGCGATCGGAAATTCAATTATTTACTAAGTTAGCGACTCAAGTGGGATTTGCCCTCGACCAGGCGGCTGTTCTAGAAGAGATCGAACAAGCGCGTCAGGAGTTGGAGGGAGCGCTGCGACCTCGCGATCGCGCCATCGCCGCCGCCAGTTTCGGGCTTTGCATTGCCGACGCGACTCAACCGGACTACCCGATCGTCTATTGCAATCCCGCTTTTGAAAAAATGACGGGCTATTCTCACTCAGAAGCGATCGGGCGCAACTGCCGATTTTTGCAAGGTGCCGATACAGAACCCGATGCTGTCGCGCAAATTCGCCGAGCACTGCACGAGCAGCGCGAATGTCATCTGGTTTTGAAGAATTATCGCAAAGATGGTTCTCCCTTTTGGAACGAGCTGACGATTGCTCCGGTGCAAAACGAGCAGGGAGAAGTCACTCATTTTATCGGCTTGCAAACCGATATCACCAGTCGGCGGCAGATTGCCTCGCAGGTACAAGCCGCCGCTCAAGCCGTGACGCAAACCACCCAAGACAACGAATCTGCCATCAACACCCTCTCCTTAGAAGCAGCACTCCAGGCAGAGAAGATAGCAGAAGCTTTCAATGCAATTCAGGCGATGGCGAGTTCTGTTCGAGAAGTTGCCTTTAAGGCGCGTCAAGCTAAACGGAAAATGGAAGATGCCGATCGCGCCGTTAGGGCTGAGGATCGGGCAATGCGACAGACTGAAGTTGGCATGACGGGAATCCGAGAAACGTTGTTGAAGATGGTTAGAAAGACCGAGTATCTGGACGAAGTGTCGCGCAAGATTACCCAAACGATGCTGTCTCTCAACGATTTTGTCTCTCAAATCAATGTCTTGGCAATAAACGTAGCAGTAGAAGTCGGACGCGCGGGAGACGATCGAGAAAGCCGAGAGCTGATGGCGGTAGCAGAAGCCGTGCGTTCCCTCACCGAACAGTCAGCAACGGCAACTTCAGAAATCGAAGACCTAATGACAGAAATTAAAACTGCTATTAACGAAATCTTTGCGGTTATGAAGCAAGAAGCCAAGCAATTGAACGACGAAACCAAATGGGTAGCCCAATCCCGACAGAAACTCACTCAACTGGTAGCAATAAACGCCCAGACGAGCGATTTAGTGGAAGAGATCGCGCAAGCTGCCGCCGCCCATGCCGAAAACTTCACCTCCGTCAGCCAACTCGTCAGGGAATCGGCGACGATGGCAGACCGGACTTCCGAGCAATCGGCGACCGTCGCTAACTCCTTTGCCTATCTGTTGGCAGTCGCTCGCGAAATGGGAACAACTGCCGCGCAATTGGATACCGAATAACGGTAAATTCACATGGAAATGGTTGGGGAAGAAAGCAACGACAACGCATCGACTGCGCCTAAAACTTCAGAACTCAACGGTCAGCCGAAGGAGAGAGAGGTTACAGATAACGTTTCTCAGGCTGCTGCATCGAGCCGGCTTACGCTGACGACGAGAAAACAATTTGTTTGTATGGCAGATTCGGTTATCTTGACCCTGCCCTTTGAGAATATTGCCGAGATCGCCATGCTGCAAGAAAATCGGATCCGCCGGACTGAAAAACGGCGCTGGTTAAATTGGCGAGAGAAAACGATTCCCCTCTATCAACTCTCCGAATTGCTGGCTCGTGCTTATTTGTCTACCAGCACGAGTCCTGCTGCTAAGCGCCGACTTTCTTCTATATTGGTGTACGGTCGGGGCGATCGCATCCTTGCCCTAGAGTTGAAAATCGAAAGGTTAATTGCAGAGCCAGAATTGACCATTCAGCCCTTTGAAACTGCAATCGCGCGTCCTCATTATCTTTATGGCTGCACGATCTCGAAAGCCGGCAAACCAATTCCCGTCATCGATGGCGCGGCTTTTCTCAATTCGGTTTTGGATGATGACGCTTTGTCCACGGCGGCTGCAACGCCCGCTCAAAGGACGATCTCCGAGAAAACGACTCGCCCTCCTACCCTATTAGTCATTGACGATTCCATAACGGTCAGGCTGGCATTATATTTGACTCTCCAACAAGCGGGATATAAAGTTTTACAGGCTAGAGACGGCTGGCACGCGATCGAGCAATTGCAGCGACATACGAACATTCAATCGATCGTTTGCGATCTAGAAATGCCAAATATGAGCGGCTTTGAGTTTCTCCTGTACTGTCGTCAATCGTCCGATTTGGCAAAAATTCCGGTGGTTATCCTCTCAATCCGCAACGACGAACAAGATCGGAAAAGGGCTGCGTCCTTGGGGGCTAAAGCTTACTTGCTCAAAAAGCCCGATCTAGAAAAAGAACTTTTAGCGACTCTGCAAGCACTTGCAATGGTAAATCCAAGCGAAAGCTGACGCGTTAGAATTGCCCATCTCTTCCAAGAGTCCCCCACTCGCCAAGAAATTAATCTCTTGGAACCAATATAAAAAGTCCTCTTAAGAGGACTTTAGGTATGAGCTTAGAAATTAATTTCTAAGCAGAGTTTGCCACAACATTAACTTTCACAAGCGATCTATTCAACGCTGAATTGGAATTTCAGGAGATTTCAACCCGAACGAACTATTAGGATTGACAGCAGTTTGTTGTACCAGCGATGGAACTGACTGTCTCATTGAAGCGGTCAATTGGTTGGTCGTCGAATCGTAGATCTGAGTGACGATCTTTGGATAGAGACCGATGCCGATGACTGGCACCATCAGACAAGCGATGATAAACACCTCGCGAGGTTCGGCATCGATGAGAGCTTGATGCGAGACGAGTTCCTTATTTTCTGGTCCATAGAGCATTTCCCGCAGCATTGAGAGCAGGTAAATTGGTGTCAGAATCACTCCAACTGCCATGAGTAAAACGATAATCGTCCTAAAAACGGGATTATAAGCATCACTGGTTGCAAAACCAATAAATACCATCAATTCCGCCACAAAACCGCTCATTCCTGGTAAAGCGAGCGATGCTAGAGAACAAGTCGTCCACATGGCGAAAACCTTTTTCATCTTTTGTCCTACGCCTCCCATTTCGTCCAGCATTAAGGTATGGGTGCGATCGTAGGTACAGCCGACCATGAAGAATAAACTCGCTCCGATCAATCCGTGGGAGATCATTTGCAGCATGGCACCGCTAACCCCGATCTCGGTAAAGGAAGCGATCCCGATTAAGACGAATCCCATATGGGAGATCGAGGAATAGGCAATTTTCCGCTTCAGGTTGCGCTGGGCAAAAGAGGTTAAAGCGGCATAGATGATATTGACTACGCCCAAAATTACCAAGACGGGCGCAAAAATTGCATGGGCATCGGGCAGCATTCCCGCATTCATCCGCAGTAGCGCGTATCCGCCCATCTTCAGGAGAATTCCTGCCAGTAACATGTGAGCGGGTGCGGTGGCTTCTCCGTGGGCATCTGGCAGCCAAGTATGGAGGGGAAAGATGGGAAGTTTGACTCCGTAGGCGATTAATAAGCCACCATAGAGCAATAATTGTAGATTGAGCGGGAAATCTTTGGCTGCGATCGCGCTCATGTCAAGGGTGACAGGATTGCCGTAAAATGCCATCGTCAATCCCGCCACTAAAATAAAGAGCGAACCGCCTGCTGTGTAAAGAATAAACTTGGTCGCCGCATACTGACGGCGCTTTCCGCCCCAAATTGCCAGAATTAGGTAAACTGGGACTAACTCCAATTCCCAAACTAGGAAAAAGAGCAACATATCCTGAACGGCAAAGACAGCAATTTGTCCCCCATACATCGCCAGCATCAGGAAATAAAATAGCTTTGGCTTAAAGGTAACGGGCCAAGCTGCCATGATTGCCAGCGTCGTGACAAAGCCAGTCAGCAGGATTAGAGGCATAGACAAACCATCTGCCCCTAACGACCATTTCAAATCGATTTGGGGAACCCAAGCATAACTCTCAACTAATTGCAGTCCGGGAACGCTGAGATCGTAGCCCGTGTAGAAGGCATAGACAATCAGGGCAAAGTCAATTAGCCCCACACTCAGGGCATACCACCGCACTGTTTTAGCAGTCTTTTCCTGTTCTGGCTTGTCTCCCTCATCGGGAAACAAGGGGATGAACAAGGCGGCGACAATTGGAAACAAAATAATGGTTGTTAACCAGGGAAAATTGGCAATATTCATTGCAATTTACTAAATATTCATCAATAGCTTGGTTTTCGGGACTCGGAGATGGGAATAATTGCTTGAATTATTTTCCTTCACCATCGCCCGCTAACCGCGATCGCGTGCGGGACTTGAAGCCAAGTCGCCGCTACCCCAAAAACAATTTAGCAGCATTTATTCGCTGACGCTGTTTTGACAATAATAAATTTACTATTGGCAGCGCGATCGCTTTTTTACATTTAGAGGTAGGCAGTTTGGCAACGCCGATTTTGGGAGCATCAAATTCGAGACGAGCAAGATTTTGTTCGTCATGTTGAATATACTCATTACAATCCAGTGCATCATGGATTGGTAAGTGCATCGAAGGATTGGGAATATTCGAGTTTTCATCATTATGTGCGGGATGACATTTACGATCTGATGTGGGGAACTTCAGAAAGAATTGTTTTTGAGGGTACGATCGCGATGGGATGTTGAGAATGTCTATTCAAAAAACAAGGTGGGCATTGCCCATTCCTACATTTGTAGGAGTACGAACATTCTCGCGATTCATGCGATAGACAAAGCTAACCAGCGTACTTGTCCCAATTTTGCGATCGCTCACGCGAGTTAACGCTCTTTCTCAATGAGGAAACGCCCGCGTCTCTACTTAGGTTAAATATACTTTTCAATCAGTTTTTTCCAAAGTAAATATCCTTCTCCATTCAAGTGAACGCCGTCTGAAGTATATCGAGACGATAATTGATTTTGTTCGTCAAGGAAATGACTATGTAAATCTATATACTCATAGGAAAATTCCTTAGCTAATATTTTCAGGCGATCGTTGAAAGCGCCCAGTTCCTTATTGTCTAGTTTTATTTTATACTGAGCTTGATTGACTGGTAATATACTTTGAACAAAAACCTGAGTTTCAGGTGCATTCTTTTTGATAGTACTTAAAATTATTCTATAATTATTAACTACAATAGAAATAGTTTTGCTTTCATTCCAAAAATCATTGACTCCAATCATTAAAAATATTTTTTGGGGGTTTGTTTCTAATATTTCATTAATTCGCTCAATAATCCCATCTGTTGTTTCTCCATTAATACCACGATTTTTGATGTTGGCATTCTTAAAAAGTTCTTGCCATTCTCCTTGGTCGGTTAAACTATCGCCTAATAAAATCATTTCGCCTTCAGTGTCGGGGAGAGTTTTAAAAATACTGTATCTCATTTGATAGTAGGTAGAACGATAAGTGTTTTGACGGGGGACTTCTTTGGCTCGATTGGAATTTTTTTGAGAAGAAGTTTCAAGAAATGGGAGCCTTCTTACTATATAAGACATTCCACCCCTCCTAATTGTAAAAGTAATGCCTAAAGCAATAAAAAGAATATTTAGTCCTATAGAAATCAAAAGTAAAGTCTTATTTTTTGACAACATTGGCAAGTTATAGTCATCAGAAAATTTTCATCTATACTATCAAAGGAGGTTTCTGTAAATTAACCAGTTGGTTTTGCCCGATGATTCCAAGTAGCGATCGCTATTGGCTCAAAAATGCCCACGTACCCGTTGCCTTAATTGAAAATAGCAGCTTTCCCGCGCAGACGAGAGAAGGTCTATGCTTAGTCGATCTAGAAATTGTTGCCGGGGAAATTTCACAAATTATCCCAGCTTCTGGCAACAATCCTGAAGCCACTTTTGTGGACTTACGCAAGGGCATTGTTTTTCCTGGTTTTGTCGATATGCATACCCATCTAGATAAAGGTCATATTTGGGAACGTTCTCCCAATTTAGACGGCACCTTTGATAAGGCTCTAGCAACTGCCAAAAGCGATTCGCAACAATATTGGCAAGAAGAAGATGTCTATCGCCGCATGGAATTTGGAATTAAATGCAGTTATGCTCGCGGTACGACGGCAATCCGAACTCATATCGATTCGTTTGGCGAACAAGTAGATATTAGTTTTGAAGTCTTTAAAAGTTTACAAAAAGAATGGGCAGATAGGGTAATTTTACAAGCAGTTTCTCTTGTTTCTCTCGACTATTATCAAACGCCCGAAGGGGTTGCTTTAGCAGATAAAGTTGCTGAAGTTGGCGGAATTTTGGGAGGCGTTGCTTATATGAATCCCAACTTAGATAGCGAACTCGATACTATCTTCTCTCTTGCCAAGGAAAGAGGTTTAACTCTCGATTTTCATGCGGATGAAAATGGCGATATCGATTCAATTTGCTTGCAAAAGATAGCGATCGCTGCTTTGCGAAATGAGTTTGCCGGACAAATTATTTGCGGTCATTGTTGTAGTTTAGCCGTTCAGCCGCAAGAAGTTGTCGCTCAAACAATCTCTGCAATCAAAAAGGCAAATATTGGCATTGTTAGTTTGCCGATGTGTAATTTATACCTTCAAGATCGCCAAGCCTTACGCACTCCTTTTTGGCGAGGCGTTACTGATGTTCATGAATTGAAACAACAGGGAATTCCGGTTGCTTTTGCTAGCGATAATTGTCGAGATCCATTTTATGGATTTGGCGACCACGATGGATTAGAAGTCTTTACTCAAGCTGTCAGAATTGCCCATCTCGATACGCCCTATGGCGATTGGTGTTGCAGCGTCACTAAAACGCCAGCAGATTTAATGGGACTCCCAAATTTGGGAAGAATTGGGGTTGGATTGCCAGCCGATTTAATCTTATTTAGAGCCAGATATTTTAGCGAATTGTTATCGCGTTCCCAAAGCGATCGCATTGTTTTGCGTCGGGGAAAGCCAATTAATACAACTTTGCCCGACTATGCAGAATTAGACGATTTAGTTTTTAACGCCTAATCCTGCTATAGCGAGTACTTGATAACTCAAAGAATTCACCAAACCCAGTAAGCTCCCAGCAAAGCACTCCAAAATCCATAACGCAATCTAAAACCGCTAACGAGAGCGGCTGCCAAACCGAAAACGATCGCATTAATGACGAATAAAAACAGTCCCAAAGTGATAACAATAAAGGGAAAGCCCAATACGATCAGAATGGGATGAACGATTGCGTTCAAAATCCCGAAAACAGCAGCCGCAATCAGAGCTTTGCCAAAGCTATCGATCTCCACTCCGATGGGTAACTTAGAAACGATCAATAAACTAATGGCAGTGACGAGCCAAGCAATCAGAATGTTAGGAAGATTCATCAGATGTTACTCCCGAATCAGACTACATTACCTATTAAACCGGAATTAACATGAAATCTCCCTTTCGTACAAGATAATCTTTATTTTTTCTTATGAAATTGTTATCCCCTAGACCGAATAAATCTAGGGGATAGAAATAGCAAATTGCGATCGCACTAGAATTTCATCCCGGTGCGATAAAGGTTAGCAACAAATCCCTTGGTAGGGGCAAGGCAGCAGCCTGCCTCTAGTGTATCTATAAGCGCCAAAGTTAGCGGCGGTTACCCGACCAAGTGATCCAATGAGGAGACATCCCCGTCAAATGGCACTCTTCTGATTCGCAATCGATTGCCCAAAGCTCTGCTCCAACGGTATCGGCAACGCTCAGATCGGTTCCTGCCAGTTTAGCATTGCTCAAATTAGCACCGCTTAAATCAGCGCCATTGACATTAACATCCGTCAGGTTAGCACCGCTTAAATTGGCGTCGTGCAGGTTAGCACATCGCAAATCGGCTCCACAGAGATTTGCTCCCCTCAAATCTGCGCCAGACAAATCTGCACCGATGAGATTAACCTCGATTAAGTTAGCACCAACCAAGTTAGCACCGCTTAAGTCAGCATCAGTCAGGTTGGCTTGATTCAAACAAGCCCCGCTCAGATCGGCTAAACTTAAGTCGGCATGGCTAAGATCGGCTCTCATAAAATTGATCCGAGATAGATTGGCACCTTTTAAGCTGGCTTGATGCAAGCCGATCTCAACAAAATCTAGTTCATTGGCTTCATATCGGATGAGTAATTCGTGAGTATTCATATTCTGTCCCCCCTACGAAGGCATTGAGTCAACTGAAGGTTGAAGGTTAAAGGATGCATTTTTTCTCTAGCAACCTCTAGCTCAAATCCCTATCAAAAGAGGCTGCGAGATTGTCATCCCTAATGAAATGAGCAAACTATTCGCTAAAACGAGACTATGGCGTTAATCTAGATAGATTACGGTAAGTTTTGCGAAAGTTCTATTGAGTTCTAATTGAGTTCTTGCGAGAGAATTTTAGATTAGGATTGCGATTCGCCCTTAAGTTGTGCGTGCATAGGATATAGCACCCCCTTCGGAAATCAGGCGTTATCGATACTTTAATCGTACTGCAAAATTCTGAAAATTTTGTAACAAAGTATTGATTTTCCTAGCACTATATTTACAAACATCTTTTTAGTAGTGAATTAACAGATAATTTGCTTAAAAACCCGCGATCGCAGCTAAAATGAAAACTCTCAATCCCCCGTCGCTCAAACATTCAAGTAAAAGATGTTTGGCGCTGATAATCTCTTTAAAAATCGTAACAGGCAATGCCGTCGCTCAAGACTTTCCCATCCATAGTTCTGACGATATTTTTCATCCCGTAATTGCTAAAAATGGGATGGTTGCTACTCAGGAAGACTTAGCAACTCAAGCGGGATTAGAGGTATTAAAAGAAGGAGGAAATGCCGTTGATGCTGCGGTAACAATTGGCTTTACCCTAGCCGTTACTCTACCCCATGCGGGTAATTTAGGCGGTGGTGGTTTTATGTTAGTTCATGTGCGTGAAGACAACGAAACCATTGCGATCGACTATCGAGAAAAAGCGCCTTTAGCAGCAACGCGAGATATGTTTCTCGATGAAAATGGAGAAGTCGATAACCAAAAAACGAGATTTAGTCATTTAGCCGTTGGCGTTCCCGGTACGGTTGCGGGTTTAATTTTGGCACTAGAAAAGTATGGAACAATTTCCTTAGAAAGAGCCTTACAACCAGCGATCGAACTAGCAGAAAATGGCTTTCCCGTTGATGAAGATTTGCGGGTTTCTCTAAGGTTTGCTAAGAAACAAATGCAAGCCTCACCTGCTAGCAGAGAAATTTTCTACAAACAAGATGGTAGTTTATATGAAGTCGGAGACATTCTCGTCCAAAAAGATTTAGCAGAGAGTTTAAAACAAATTGCCGAAAAAGGTAAAGATGCTTTTTATCGAGGAGAAATTGCCGATCGCATCGTGGATGAAATGGAAGCCAATAATGGCTTAATTACCAAAGAAGATTTAGCCAAATATAAACCAGTCATTCGTCAACCCATTCGAGGCAACTATCGCGGCTATCAAATCTATTCGATGCCGCCTCCGAGTTCTGGCGGCGTTCATCTCGTCGAGATGCTCAATATCTTAGAAAGATTTCCGCTTCGTTCTCTCGGTCATAATACCGCTCAAACGATTCATTTAATGACAGAGACGATGAAATTAGCCTACGCAGATCGCTTTAAATATATGGGAGATACAGATTTTGTTGAAGTTCCTATCAAGCGTTTAATTTCTAAAGATTATGCCGATGAATTGCGCGAAAAAATAAACCGCGATCGCGCTACGCCAAGCCGAGAAATTTTACCGGGAAACGGCGATTTTATAGAAGAAAGTACCGAGACTACCCATTATTCTGTCGTCGATAAAGATGGCAATGCCGTTTCTAATACTTATACCCTAAACTTCAGCTTTGGGACGGGAATAACTGTGCCGGGAACGGGAATTTTATTAAACAATCAAATGGATGATTTTACTGCTAAACCAGGCGTTGCCAATGCATTTAGATTAATTGGTGGAGAAGCAAACGCGATCGCACCCGAAAAAAGAATGCTCAGTTCCATGACACCAACCATTGTCATGAAAGATGGAAAACCCTTTTTAGTCACGGGAAGTCCCGGCGGCAGTCGAATTATTACGACGGTTTTACAAATTATTATCAACGCGATCGACCATCGCATGAATATTGCTGAAGCAACCAATGCCGTGCGAGTTCATCATCAGTGGTTTCCCGACGAATTACAGGTAGAACGAGATTTAAATGGCGATACAATTCGATTGTTAACCGATAAAGGACATAATGTGGTTTTAGGACGTGCAGCAGGTAGTACTCAAAGCATCATGTCTGTCAATGGCATATTGTACGGTGCTTCAGATCCCCGCAAACCAGGCGCTTTGACTTTGGGTTATTAAAGATTGGCGATCGGGATTTCCCAGTTACCAGCCCACACTCATTAGTCGCCTCTGACTGGGTTGAGATCGCACAAAACTACATCTCCCCGCGAAAGAGTTATATTAAATCTGTTTAATTAGCCATAATAATCTATAGTGCGTTCGCTTAGCGTGCGCGTAAGCGCATATGTCCCACTCGCGAGCAAGATGCTCCCACTCTTAGGTCTTCTTCTAAGTTAGATAAGTAGTCAGAGAAGTCTGACTCAGCCATTTCTAGAGACTCAGCAAACTGCATCCACAATTACCATTTTTCACTATTCTGTTTCATTAGTAAGAAATCTATAAAATCATTAACCTTACTAACAAGAGATTCTGGTAGCTGGTCAATCTTGGTTATCGTTTCTTCGCGTTTAGGCATTAATAATTTATAAACTAATGAAATAACTCTGCACCTCTGCGCGAGAAAAAATTATGACCTCGACGACAACGATTTGGGATACCATAGCTGCCGAACTCAACGGCATAGAAATTATTACCGACCCCACCCAACTGGCTAAACTTTCCCTCGATTACTACCACTTCAGCCCCATTTTAGAAGCACAACTCAAAGATAAGCGAGGCAATCTCGTCGTCCGTCCTGCCACGGAAGCAGAAGTCATGCAAGTGGCAAAAACCTGCGTCAAACATAAAGTCCCTCTCACCGTCAGAGGTGCGGGAACGGGAAATTACGGACAATGCATACCCCTCGAAGGCGGCGTAATTCTCGACACGACCAAAATGAATCAAATTCGCTGGATTAAACCAGGACTCGCTTGCGTCGAACCTGGGGTGAGAATGGCAGCCTTTGACAAACAAGCCAGAGAAATCGGCTGGGAATTGCGGATGGCACCGTCAACCTACCGTACAGCCACCATTGGCGGGTTTATCGGCGGCGGTAGCGTGGGGATGGGTTCGATTACCTACGGACAATTGCGCGATCGCGGCAATCTTCGCGCCCTTCGCGTCGTCACCCTCGAAGACGAACCCCGCGTCATCCAATTGCGAGGCGATGAAGTTCAGAAGGTCAACCATGCCTACGGAACTAATGGCATTATTACAGAATTAGAAATTCCCCTTGCCCCTGCCTATCCCTGGGCAGAAATTATCGTCGCCTTCGATGAGTTTATGACGGCAGCGCAATTCGGACAAGCCCTCAGCGATAGCGATGGCATCGTCAAAAAAATGGTCAGCATTCATGCATGGCCCATTCCTTCATACTTTGCCGCCCTGCAAAGCTATCTTCCCCAAGGCAAGCATTGTGCCCTTTTGATGGTATCGGAAACCGATCTAGAACCTTTGCAAGAATTAGTCCGCGAGTACGGCGGCGAGATAACTTATAACAAAACCGCCCAAGAAGCCAGCAAAGGGACCAGCATACTCGAATTTACTTGGAATCATACCACCCTTCACGCCCGCAGCGTCGATCCCAATCTCACCTATTTACAAACCTTTTACTTTACCCTCGATCGCGTCGAACACATGTATCATCACTTCGGCGATGAACTAGCGATTCATTTAGAATTCCTTCGCTTCGGTGGAAAAGCCATCCCTGCTGGATTGCAACTGTTTCGCTTCACCACAGAAGAACGCCTCAACGAAATTATTCGCTATCACGAGGAAAATGGGACAGGCATTGCCAATCCCCACACCTACATCCTTGAAGACGGGGGCAGAAAAACCATCGACCCCGAACAATTGGCTTTCAAAAAGTTAGTCGATCCCTACGGATTGATGAATCCAGGTAAAATGCGAGCATGGTCGCAAATGACAAATGACTAATAACTAATGACTAAAAGTGGCATTATTCTTCTCACCGTTTTCTGTATCGTAGCGACAGGGATAGGATTCTACTGGCTTGGCGGGATCGATCCAGAACAATTGCAAGCATGGCTGAAAAAAATGGGGATCTGGGCACCCATTGTTTATGTGCTTCTCTATACGCTGGGAACGCTCTTAATCCTGCCATCAACCCCGCTCAATCTCAGTGGCGGCGCGCTTTTCGGCGTTTGGTGGGGAACGCTGTGGACGACGGTTGCGGCAATAATTGCAGCAGTGGTTTCTTTTGCTTTTACGCGAACGGTAGGACGAGAATACATTGCCCAGAAACTAGCGGGACGATGGGAAGCGATCGATGCAGAAATGCGTCTAGGCGGATTGTTTTATATGTTTGCCGTTCGCCTGCTGCCCCTGATTCCCTATGGAATTGTTAATTTTGCCGCCGGGTTGACCTCCATTCGCTTTCGGGACTACTTAGTCGGAACCATGCTGGGAACGGTTCCTGGGATTTTACCCTTCGTCATGATGGGATCTGGTTTGCAGGAACTTAGTAGCGGCAATGTCATTCCTCTGATGTGCGCTTTGGCATTAACCGGAATGCTAGTGGGAGTGGCGACTTGGTATCGCCGCCGCCGTCAGTCGCCTCAAAAAGCGTTGGAGGATGCTGAAAGAAAGCATTTTTTAGACTCTACCGAAAAAAAAGAATAGTTTGTCTTATGCTGAGATTCACGATAAATCAACAGAAAATATTGGTACTATTAGTCATAATTATCGTTGGGATTTTACTGCGAGTTTATCAGTTTACCGATATTCCACCGAGTCTCCATCAAGATGAAGCATCGGCTGGATATGAGGCATACTCATTGCTGTTGACAGGTAAAGACAGATGGGGAAATTCTTGGCTAAGCTATTTTCCCTCCTGGAGTACGGGTCAAAATGTCCTGTACTCGTATTTATCGATTCCAATTATCAAGTTTTTCGGTCTTAATCCATTAACGACAAGGTTGGTAAGCTTAATATTTGGAATTTTAACGTTACCACTACTGTATCTAACAATCGAGCCAATTTTTGATCTCAGAACTAATTCCCGTTCGCTATATTCATATATTATTTCATTTTAAAATCGATCCAGAAAATTTCCAAAAAAAAGTAACTATTTTTTTCAAAGGCGATCGCTACTATGTACCTAGCTTTGAACGTTTTTATTTTGTATGCTGGCTAGCTTACTATTAATCTCATTAATTCTTCTATTTCTAATTTTCTTGAGTGCCGAAATAGACTGGCGCAGCGCTTTTTTATCCGCCGCAGTTATCTGGGGTATTTTAACGACAGCATTTACAGAAGTCCTTAGTTTATTTAAATTCCTAACATTTGGCACTGTATTAGCCACTTGGGGATTAACTATTGTTATTTCAGGTTTTATCTATTATCGACTCATCAGAGAAGGAAAACGAGAGTTTAAGGGTCTGAAAATTTTTCAACTCACTCCAGTTTCTGCCATCTTGCTAGGTGGCGTTGTTTTTATCCTAGCTATAGTCGGGTTAATTTCTATCGTTGCGCCGCCCAATAATTGGGATTCCATGACCTATCATATGCCCAGGGTAGTTCATTGGATACAAAATCACAGCGTTGCTCACTACCCAACTTACGATTCTGCTCAATTAGTTCATCCACCCTTCGCAGAATTTGCCATCATGCACTTGCAGATTCTCAGTGGCGGAGATAGATTGGCTAACCTAGTACAATGGTTGGCTATGGCAGGTAGTATTATCGGGGTATCTTTAATTGCAAAACAGTTGGATGCAGATAGGCGCGGTCAAATTTTGGCAGCGGTTTTTTGTACCACAATTCCGATGGGAATTCTCCAAGCTTCTAGTACGCAAAATGATTATGTAGTCGCTTTCTGGTTAGTTTGTTTAGCTCATTATGTTCTCTCGATCTTACCTCATAAAAAACCTCCGACTCTCCTAGTTTTTGCGATCGGAGCTTGCTTGGGGTTAGCTATTTTAACTAAGAGTTCGGGTTATATCCTTGCCTTTCCTTTTATGGTTTGGCTTTTTTGTTGGTATGTTAACCGCTTGCGTTGGAGATTGTGGCAACCTTTCTGTATCGTAACTGGTACTTTCCTTTTACTAAACATCGGTCACTATTTACGCAATATAGATTTATATGGAAGCCCGATCGCAACGGTAGATTATACAGACGACTACAAAATCGAAGTTTATAGCTTGCAAACTTGGATTTCTAATATTCTTAGAAATCTTTCTCTTCATGTCGATATTGTTAGATACTTAAATCTTCAGAGTTTTATTACACCAATTACAGGAAAAGTTGAAAAGCTAATAAGTATCATTCATGGCTTTTTGGGAGTTGATATAAACGATCCCAGAACAACTTTTCCAGCAAATTCTTACCGCGTTCCTAGCTTGTCTTTTGATGAGAATGTAGCTGGTAATCCCCTTCACTTTTTTATTTTATTAGCGTCTCTTATCGGATTTTGGTTGAAAGGAGAGCTAAGAAAAAACCAAAAAGTTATCGGCTATTTATTAACCCTAATAGGCGGATTTTTATTGCTGTGTTTTATGCTGAAGATCCAGCCTTATCACAGCCGCCATCATCTAACCCTTTTTGTTTTATTTTCTGCGTTTGTCGGTCTAGTCTTTTCTAAGATAGCCAACCGCTATATCGTCACAGCTTTAGCTGTTATTTTAATCGTTACTTCCCTTCCTTTTGTGTTTGAGAACAAATTTCGTCCCATTGCCGCAGAAAAAAATATTTTCAATACTCCCAGAAGCGAACTATATTTTACCAATCGACCTCATATATCAGCTTCGTATTTAGGAGCGATAAATTTTCTGAAAACCCAAAATTGCACCAACATCGGTTTTTCTTTAGGAGGAGAAGCAATCCCGTCTCATTTAGATTGGGAATATCCTTTTTGGGCACTTCTACAAGAAGATAGGGGACAAAAAATTCGTTTTCAACACATTTTGCATCCTGACAACACCTCTAGCAGATTTCTGCAAGAATCTCCTTATAAGGACTTCACTGCCTGTGCCATTATTGCAACCAGAAACAGCAAGCAAGAACCCGTTAAAGAAATGGTTGTGAATGGAACTACTTATATCACTAAATGGTCGAGAGAATTCGTTAGCGTATTAATGAAACAATAATTAATATCAATAGTAATCCAAAATCCAAAATAAAAATGATGCATGGTTTTATTCCGCAAAAACGTTATTTTCCCTATCTCACTTGGACTGAAATTCAGTCAATGTCAGATAAAGAAAATGTTGTAATTATTCAACCCGTTGGAGCGATCGAACAACACGGACCTCATTTACCAATTGTTGTGGATTCGGCGATTGGAATGGGGGTTTTAGGAAAAGCTTTAGAAAAGCTAGAAGATTGTATTCCTGCCTATAGTTTGCCTTGTCTTTATTACGGAAAATCTAACGAACATTGGCATTTTCCTGGAACGATTACGCTTAGCGCCCAAACCTTATTATTAGTATTAATAGAAATAGCTGATAGCCTCTATCGGTCGGGATTTCGCAAACTGATATTGATGAATTCCCACGGCGGACAACCCCAGGTTATGGAAATTGCCGCTAGAGATATTCATCAAAAATACGGAGATTTTTTGGTCTTTCCTTTGTTTACTTGGCGAGTGCCGAATATTGCCCATGAATTATTGACAGAAAAAGAACTCGAATATGGCATTCATGCTGGCGATGCAGAAACCAGTATTATGCTTTCTCTTTTGCCAGAACAAGTAAAAATGGAAAAGGCAGTAACAGAATATCCCCAAGGTATGCCAGAAGATAGTTTATTAAGTATGGAAGGACAACTTCCTTTTGCTTGGTTGACGAGTGAATTGACTCAAAGTGGAGTTATGGGAGATGCTACGGCGGCAACAAAAGAAAAAGGCGATCGCTTGCTAGAATCCGTTGCCGATGGTTGGGTACGAGTCATAAAAGATATCTACAAATTTCGTCAGCCAAACGTTAATCAAGTATGACCTTGAATTCAGAATTACCGCCAAAACTAACCAGTCGTTTTGAAGAAGCTTTAATTTACGCTACGCAACTCCACGCTTGTCAAATCAGAAAAGCAAGCGGCGTACCCTATATCAGTCATCTTTTAAGCGTCACTGCTTTGGTATTAGAAGATGGTGGCAATGAAGACGAAGCGATCGCAGCGCTTCTACACGATGCCATAGAAGACCAAGGCGGCGATAAAATCCGCCAAGAAATTTATCAAAAATTTGGCGAAAGCGTTGCCAGTATTGTCGAGGAATGTACCGAGTCGGATACGATTCCCAAACCGCCGTGGAAAGAACGAAAATTAGCTGCGATCGCGCGGTTGCGAGATGCTTCGCCCCAAGTGCGTCGAGTGATTATAGCAGATAAACTGCACAATGCGCGATCGATTTTAGTCGATTGGCATCGCTACGGAGAAGAGATTTGGACTCGATTTAAAGGAGGTAAAGAGGGAACGCTTTGGTTTTATCGGGCTATTATTGAAAGCGATCGCAACAGAGGATTTAACGTTCTCACCGAAGAACTCGATCGCGTCGTCAAGCAACTTGAAATCCTCTAATTTATCCGGGCAAATTTTCCAGAAGTTTACCCAAACTCGCACGACTCAGCGTCAATTTGACTTCTATTTGCTGTTTGGAATCTCGCAATAAAAGCACGCAATTATCGCCCACCGACGTGCCTGCAATCAGCGGATCTTTTAACTCAATCGTCTGATAAATAATATCGGGTTTGCCGACGCGAATGACCAATTGGGGTTGCGATAGGGGATAGATATAAAGCTTCTGGCGTGCCGTGTCGAGTTCTAGCTTTTTAGCCGTGATATTGCGCGTTCCCTCAGAACCAGGTTTGTACCAGTATAAAGTTATGCCGCGAATTTCGGGGAGT
The DNA here is from genome assembly GCF_001904635.1 of Hydrococcus rivularis NIES-593. Lineage (GTDB taxonomy): Bacteria > Cyanobacteriota > Cyanobacteriia > Cyanobacteriales > Microcystaceae > Hydrococcus > Hydrococcus rivularis. Next base: position 55,963 of record NZ_MRCB01000020.1, on the reverse strand, counting down.
TGCAAGGCAAATTTTTCGTCAAATCGCTGTGAATCCCAGTCGATCTCATCGGGATTGCCGCTTTCGGGAATTAATCGCTGCTGCCAAGCAACTTCTTTGGCGTTAAGATCTGCCCACCACTGTTTGATAGCGGCGAAGTTATTAGCATTATCGGGTTGGCTACTATCTTGTTGCCAGACAATCTTAGTTGGCATAACCAATAAGGAGCATTGCAAACTTTTCTCTTTTTAGCATAGACAGAATTTGACCGCTTTTGAGATTTGAGATTTTTCGAGTCGCGATCGCACAATTTCTATGAGCGTGTCATAGGATAAAATTAGTTTTGCGATCGCGACTCTTTGGTCTTAGCATGATAAGCTGCGCCCAGGTACAGTTCGCCAACTTTTGGATCGTTTAGTAAATCTGTACCAGAACCTTCAAAGCGATCGCGTCCGCTTTCTAGGACATATCCTCTATCTGCCATCAGCAGGGCTTTCTTGGCATTTTGTTCGACCAAAACAATGGCTTTTCCTGCTTGATTGATCGCCCTAATTTGCTCGAAAACGCTATTGACTAACATCGGCGACAAGGCAGCAGAAGGTTCGTCTAATACTAACAAATCTGGATCGAGCATTAATGCTCGTCCCATCGCTAGCATTTGGCGTTCGCCTCCAGATAAGGTTCCCGCACGCTGGTTTCGCCTTTCTGCTAGCCTGGGAAACATCGTGTAGATCGTATCTTTTTGCGATCGCAACGATCCCTTACGAATATAAGCTCCCATCTCTAAATTTTCTTCTACCGATAGAGTGGGAAAGACATTGGCAATTTGCGGGACATAACACATTCCCCGACGGACAATTTGGTCAGATCTCAGACCGGCAATATTTTCGCCTTTAAAAATAATTTTGCCCTGACTGGGAGTTAGTAGCCCAAAAATGGTTTTTGCTAAGGTAGATTTACCCGCACCGTTCGGACCGATTACCGCTACTAATTCTCCGGGTGCAATGCGAAAATTAATTCCTTGCAGGATGTTTAAATCTTGAACGTACCCCGCATAAACATTTTCAACTTCTAATAAATTAGTCATTGGTTGTTGGTTATTAGTTCCTGGTTATCGATTGTTGGTTATTAGTTATTTAACTCCTATCCAACAACGAACAACGAATAACAACTCTCTATTATGGTGTTTTTTGTAAATCGGGTCGTTCTTCCGGAACGATTGCACCCTCAACCGGACAGACTTGCAAGCAAATGCCGCAATCGATGCAAGTAGCAAAGTCAATCCAGTACCAATCGGTTCCTTTAGCATTTTTACCGGGTCCGGGATGAATGCAAGCAACGGGACAAGCATCTACACAGTCGGCAACGCCTTCGCAGATTTCCGTGACGATAGTGTGTGGCACAGTGTTTCCTCTCCTCAAGCTTCGTGATGACTCGCTTGTTTATAGCCTAGCAAGATTGACGGACTTTAACAGATTTAGCACGAGCAACATACGATGAAATTAGAACGATCTTTAAGCAATGCTTCAGATTGGTTGCCATGTTATGGCAAGTCAACCTCAAAGATACGACAATAAAGAAAGAATAGCCAATATCGGCTCGATAGATTCGTTGCTTTTCCAATGCGAAATTCCTATGAGAAAAGACTCTGAAATTACTGCTATCCCCCCAGAAGCACAGCGAGTTTCATCAAATTTAAGATGGTCGGGCTGGATTTGCTTTTGGGTTCAGATCGTTTTAGGGGTTATATCCACACTCGCCTTGCTTTTAGCAGTTCCTTCTTTGTTGGGCAATGACGAAAGAAGTCAAGGAACGGGAGTTGGCGTTTTTTTTGCTATCTGCGGATTAATTACCTTGGGAGTATGCATTTACTATTCTTTCCGCTACACGAACATCGCCAAATTGCTCAACAATCCCAATCCAGCCATACGTCCCAAAAAAGCAGACACGATCAAGGTAATTAGAATCGGACTAACTACTAATATACTGGGATTGTTATTTTCTATTATGGGAACTCAAGCAGTCGTCGGCAGCGTCTTAATCAAGTCTTTACAACAAAGTCCGGGGTTGGGAGTTGGAGGAGCATCTGCTCGATTCGTTCTCCCCGTCGATATGTTTAGCATTCAAGCCAATACTACTGCTATTACTGCTTACTTTGTAGGAATTGTAACCTCTTTATGGTTACTCAACCGCATCACCAGATGAATCGGGAGTTTTGAGAATAGTTACTGTCGATTATGCAACGCACTCGTCTCAACACGCTTGCTGACGTAGCACTCACAAGGATCGATCGCTTCTTTAGCAATCCCTGGCGGCGCATTTCGCTTATTCTGATTGGCGTGCTATTTGGCTTTTTTGCCGGGTCGGCGCTTTCTACGACTGCCGGACAAGCGGCTGAGTGGGATATCATAGCAGCCGGATTCGTACTTCTGTTTGTAGAATTTGTCAGTCGAATTTTTTATAGACGCGAGCGGCGATCGCTATTTTTAGAAGTCTTAAATTTCTTCAAAATTGGCATGATTTATAGTCTATTTTTAGAAGCTTTCAAACTCGGATCTTAGTCGATGCATACAGCGATCATTTCCATTCTACAAAATTGGACTAGCAGCGATCGACCCACTTCAAAACAACTACAACAATTACTTGCCCAAGAACTCGTTGATTCTCAACGAGCACAAGCATTTGACATTACTCAAGAGAATGGTTTAGAAAAGATTGAAGCGCGATCGCGTCTCTTTTTGGTCGTTTATGACGAGGTAGTGCAATTGTGTCAGAAATTTGGTTTGACGCGATCGCATGCTATCCTATCAATGTTATGGCAGTTGTGGCTTCCTTTAGCGATGCAACTTGCCGAAGCGAGAAACAAGCTAGAACGTCCTCTCATCCAAGGAATTTTAGGCGGACAGGGAACGGGAAAAACGACTCTAGCTGAAGTCAGTTGCATAATTCTTCGCCATCTCGGTTACGCGACTATCGGCGTATCCATCGACGACCTTTATAAAACCTATGCCGAACGCCAAAAACTACAACAACAAGATCCCAGACTGATTTGGCGAGGCCCGCCAGAAACTCATGATGTCGAATTAGGCATACAGCTTCTAGACCGAATTCGTCATTGCCACACTCCTATTTTAGTCCCTCGTTTCGATAAATCAGCGCGCAATGGTACGGGAGATAGAACAGAACTGGAAGCGATCGATCGAGTCGATATCGTTTTATTTGAAGGCTGGTTTGTCGGTGCGCGTCCCGTCGATGAGAGCGCCTTTGAAAACCCGCCACCGCCGATTTTAACGCCAGAAGACAAACAATTTGCACGGGATACCAACGAACGCTTGAAAGACTATCTACCCCTGTGGGAACGATTGGATCGCTTAATCGTCCTCTATCCCGTCGATTATCGCTTGAGCAAACAATGGCGACGGGAAGCAGAACAGAAAATGATGGCTTCTGGAAAATCGGGAATGAGCGATGAGGAAATCGATCGCTTTGTCGAATATTTCTGGCGATCGCTTCATCCAGAATTATTCATTACTCCATTAACTAAAAATCCAGATCTAGTCGATTTGGTAATTGAAATTGATGCAGAACATTGCCCAAGCAAAGTCTATAAACCAGCTTTTAAGCGACAAAGATAATATTTCCATGTCACGCAATGAATCAATTATTAATCATAATTTCTTTACTAACTACAGTAGCTCTATTAACGCTATCTACAATAACTTACAGCCAAACAGAAAACCATTTAAACCCCATTCATAACAATTTACCACCAGAAGACTCTTCTCAACCAGAACAACAAAGCTTCATAGTTGGATTATGGCGAGGCTATCGAAAGGAAAAAGATTTTACCATGTACTATGGATATGAATTTCGCTCTAATAGAACCTATTTTGCCAGACATAGAGTTTATCAAAATCAAGAAACCATTCAAGACGAAATTTGGCAGGGTCAATGGGAATTAGACGACGATCTACTTTATTTAAAAGGAACCAGTGCGACTAACAAGAGAAAAACAGTTAGAGTTCGTTTTCGGTTAGCTAATGATAATCAACTTTATTATGATGGAGGGACTTTAGCTAAACCTTATATTCCCCTAAAACTTGGAAGACAAAATTAAAAATTTTAATGTTATTATTTTTTATTACACCTTCTCTAACCTAACCAGAGCATTATAATCCGGCACCCCTTCCTGAGATCTTTTGCTTTTATCCAACAATACATTCCCTTCTGGCCAATGGACTTGTAAATTCCCTGGTTTAACTGGTGCCGTATAAACGCGTCCTTTATACTCCCCTAAATCATTTTTCAACACCACGACATCTCCATTTTTTAATCCGAATTTCTCTGCATCAACCGAACTCATTAACACCGCTTCTCGAACTGCACCAGTGATTCGATCCTTGTGTTCTTGCACCATGCTATTAAACTGCTTGCCTCGGCGCGTTGTGACTAAAAAATAGCCTTCTGGTAACTCATTTCTAGGAGGATATAAGGCGGCAAAATTTGCTTTCCCATCTGGTGTCGGAAACTTCCATCCGAAGCATAAGTGAGAACCGCCATATTGAAATTGATCGCCTGCTTCTTGAAGATGTTGAATCCCTGCATATTGAGGAATCACTAAAGCAATTTCTTGGCGCATAGCAGCTGGATTCTCGAAAAATAATTTATCGGCTAATTCTGGACGAACTCTTCTTGCTAACTCCATAAACACTTCCCATTCCGGACGCGCTTGGACGATTCTCCGTCCGGGGATTTCTGGACTAAAAATTACTCGTCTTTCGGTGCTGGTTTCTGTTACGCCGCCTGGGATTTCATAACGAGTTGTTGCAGGGAGTAAAATAACAGTCTCTGTGGGTTCTAAAAGCATTTGTTTAGAACAAACAATATCCATATGAACTCGAAGAGGGATGTTTAATAAAGCCGATTCGACATAATTAGGATCTGGTAAAACATCTAAAAAATTACCGCCAACTGAGAATAAAACATCTAACTTACTTTCTGCCGCTGCATTTATCATATCTGAAGCGATTAACCCTTTGGTCTGAGGAACTTCAAACCCCCAAAGTTTGCTCATTTCTTTGGCAGTTTCCGGAGAAATTTTTCTTCCTCCTGGAAAGACGGTGGAATAACATCCCATTTCTGCACCGCCTTGGACTCCAGAATGTCCGCGAATTGGCATTAAACCGCAGCCTTCTCGTCCGACAAAACCTTTTGTTAGGGCTAAATTAATAATGGCTTTGACATTCTCTTCGCCGCATTCGTGTTGGGTAATTCCCATACTCCACACAAAGATGGCTTTATTGGCTTCGCCAACCATTTTGGCAAAGGCATACATTTCTTCGCGAGATGCCCCAGAAAGTGACTCTAATTCCTCCCAAGATTGAGCGTCTAAAGTCGCTTTTAATTCCTCAAAATGGTTGGTGTAATTATCAATAAATTGACTGTCGAGCCAATTGTTGATTATCATATGTTTGATGGTACCATTGAGGAATGGTATGTCTCCGCCCACGTTCACTAGAAAGAAATCTTCGGCGAATTTGGTGCCAAATAACGCACTTTCAGGAATAGAGGGCACCCAATAACGTTCCATTCCGGGTTCGCGGTAGGTGTTAATAACGACGATGCGAGTACCTGCTTTTTTCGCCCAGTGCAGATATTTCACCGTGACGGGTTGGTTGTTGGCGACATTGGAACCAATAAAGACTAATAAATCGGTTCCTATCCAATCTTTGTAAGAACAAGTCGTCGCTGCTACTCCCAAAGTTGCTTTCAATGCGCTAGTGCTCGGAGAATGGCAAATTCTGGCAGCATTATCAACATTGTTGCTACCCATTGCCCTAACTGCCTTCTGGATGGCGTAGTAAGTCTCGTTAACCGTACCTCGGCTGGTAACATAATAAGCAGTGCGTTCGGGTGTTGTGGCGCGAATGCGACTGGCAATTGTTTCTAGCGCTTCATCCCAGCTAATGCGACGGAATCCTTTATCCCCTATATCCCTTCTCATCGGATAGGGAAGTCGCCCCATATCTCGCAATTCGGCACTGCTTTTTGTGTATAATTGTTCACAATTTTCGAGAATTTTATGGTCAAAAGCTGGCATAGTGTTGAGGCGCAACAGACGCAACCGGACGTTGCACAGATGCAAGCCATCTAGCGTCCAGTCTTTCATTCCTGTGGTACCGAGAGAACAACCGTCGCAAACACCTTTGTTGAGAATTTCCCAGGCATAGGGCAATTCATCAAAGTTGACTAAAGCTGCCCTAATAACTTCCCAGTAGTTGTTAGGGTATTGTTCGCCGATTCCAAATGGTTTCCAACTTGCCCAAATGGAAGGATTCCAAGCTTTTTTGGGTTTGCGCAGCATAGTAGATTACTCCTGGAACATAAGGGATTTTTTATTTCGCGCCCAGACGCAAAGATTAGCCGAAGACAACGGTACGATTGCCGTATACTAATACTCTATTTTGTAAGTGTAGACGGACGACTCTTGCTAAAACAATTCTTTCTAAATATTTACCTTGCCATTGCACCAATAATTTTTGCACCTCTTTCGTAGGCTCATTTTGGCAAAATTAAGATAAAGCAAACTATAGAAAATTCTGAAAATTTTAAAAGATACTTTCTGTTAACTCGACGCGGACTTCGATTAGTTACAAACTTAAGTAATGACTGAAAAATCCAATGAAAAACTCTACCTTTCCGAAAAATCGACGACAATTCCTTATATACATGGTGGCAGGTACGGCTGGAACTGTAGCACTTGGATGGCTTTTTCCTAATCTTGTAAAAAGTCAAGAAACAGAACTAGAAACTCTGTGTTCTTTATTCCCTTATAATTCTCGGTGTAGAAACTATCTGCCTGGTGTTCAAGCCATTGACAATCAAGGAAACCCAATCGATCCGCCATCGCTTTTAGCCAAGGCAGTGCCAGGAATTCCCGTAGAATTAGAAGGTTTATCAAAACCTACTTATCTCATAATTACTGAAAAACACCAAATTGCCCCCTATGGGATTCGTCCCGTTTGTACCCACTTAGGCTGCACGGTGGATTGGAAGTCAGAACGAAATCGTTTTGTTTGTCCTTGTCATGGTTCCGAGTACGATGCGATGGGACGAGTGGAAAAGGGTCCGGCAAAACGTCCTTTACCGTTGGTAACGGTGGTGGTTAAGCAAAATCAAATTCGTTTAGTAGACCGCCAACCAGGAGTCGATCCTCGTGGGTCTCGTTCCTCAAACTAGCGTTAAGATCGACTGAGTTTTTGATTGAAGAAGTTGTAAAAGTTTTAAAGTTAACGCGATCGCGTTTTTAATCGATCGCTTGACTATCTAATCGATCGTCCACTTCAAATTCTACTTTGTTATAAATATCTATCAAAGAGATTTGAAACTCTACTGAAGTTAGAGAAATTGTCTTATCTTCTTCATCATATTCATACAACGTCCATTGTTTTTTAGCCGTCTTATAATACTGTTCTATATAGATCCGATTTTGGTCGATTAAAATATATTCTTGGAACGTAGCAATCGTTCGATAAGCATCAAATTTTTCTCCCTTATCATAGCTTTGGTTGGATTTTGAAAGTACTTCTATAATGAGCAAGGGATTAGTAATTGTATCCGTGCGATTGTTAAAATACTCTGGTTCGCCCGCTACTACCATCACATCAGGAACAGTATACGTATACCTCAACAGTGTAACGCGATCGCAACGATGACAATTCCTCCCCTTTTAAAGAAAAGTAAATAAAATATAAAGCAAATGAGATTCGGATCTAGAAAACTCTTATGCAAAATGCACTGAAAAAGAAGCAATCCCTCCCTTTACCGCCAGGTAGCTTTGGATTGCCCGTTATAGGAGAGACGATAAGTCTTTTACGCGATCGCAATTTTGCAGACAAGCGACAAAAAAAGTACGGGTCAGTTTTCAAGACCAATATTTTTGGCCGTCCCACTATCTATATCTGCGGTGCAGAAGCGAATCGCTTTATCTTTTCTAACGAGAATAAATATTTTGTTGCTACTTGGCCCAAAAGTACGAAAATTCTTCTAGGTTCCAACTCTCTTGCCACGAATACGGGAAGCTTTCACACCTCGCGTCGCAAGTTGATGTACCAAGCATTCCAACCGAGGGCACTGGCAAATTATATTCCCGCGATGGAACGCTTTACCAAGAAGTATTTGGAAAAGTGGCAAGGGATGGGTACATTAACTTGGTATCCAGAACTGAGAAATTACACCTTTGATATTGCTAGTAATTTATTAGTAGGCACTGATGGCGGTTCCGAAACTAGATTAAGTAAGCTGTTTGAAGACTGGTGTGCGGGTTTGTTTAGTATTCCCATCCCCTTACCTTGGACGAGTTTTGGCAAGGCATTACGTTGTCGCGTTGAAATGTTGAAAGAGATCGAAAAGATCGTCTTGCGGCGACAGCAAGAGCAAAAACTTGGTGAAGATGCTTTAGGGTTATTGTTACAGGCGAGGGATGAAGAAGGAAATAGCTTATCTCTAGACGAACTCAAAGATCAAATCTTGTTACTGTTATTTGCAGGTCACGAGACATTAACTTCTGCGCTAGCATCATTTTGTCTATTGGTGGCACAGCATCCAGAAGTGCTGTCTCGCATTCGCGAAGAACAAGATCGACTTAATTTTTCCGAACCTCTGACAATCGATAAATTGAAACAGATGACCTATTTAGAACAAGTTCTCAAGGAAGTTCTACGGGTTATCTCGCCAGTCGGAGGAGGATTTCGAGAAGTCATTGAAGAGTGCGAATTCAAAGGTTACTCGATTCCCAAAGGTTGGTCGATCCAGTATCAAATTGGGAGAACTCATGAGGATGCAAGTATTTATAATAATCCCGATCGCTTCGATCCCGATCGCTTTGCCCCAGATAGGGCAGAAGACAAACAGCAAAGCTTTGGCTATGTCCCCTTTGGCGGCGGTTTGCGAGAATGTTTGGGCAAAGAATTCGCTCGATTGGAAATGAAAATTTTTGCTACCATGTTGGTGCGAGACTATGATTGGGAATTATTACCCAGTCAGGATTTAAACTTAGTAACCATTCCCACTCCCCATCCCCGCGATGGATTACGAGTTAAATTTTGTTATCGATAATTAAACTAATTGCGAATTGATAATTGCGAATCGGTAGAAGATATTTCGCTTCGTTACCGCGACGCTCAACATGACACTCTATACTTTTGGGACAACCTGTAAGGAATGCTTTACCCCTACTGATAACTAAAAACTGATAACTGATGACTGTTAAATATCCTCCTGCCCCCTGGAATCTTCAAGGACGCGCTATCCAAACCTTGCATTTAGTCGATCTCGAAAATTCACGTCCTTTTGTGCCTCCAGAATTAGAAATTATCTCCATCTTACCTGGAAAAACATTAGGAGGCACATACATATCTGCTTACGAATCAGGTTCGATACTGGAATACAATGAATTAATTGTTGTTGCCGCTTTAGTACGCTATCAAGGAAAAATCGGCGCGTGGATTTCTCATATTTACGTCGATAATGAGGACTCCGTTGCTGGGGGTCGAGAAATTTGGGGACTGCCCAAAGAAATGGCAGAATTTATATGGAAAAAAGATAGCGTCAGCGTTCGTCAACAAGAGCGACAATTGTGCCGAGTTCGCTACAAAAAAGAATGGTTTAGTTTTGCGACCTGGTGGCAACAGCCTTTGAATGGTAATGTTTTTGGTGGATTAGAGTCGGACTTACTTTTATTCAACAGTGAGTTTAAATCGCAATTTGAGATAGTAAACGGCAATCTAGAAATCCCTCAAGAAAGTCCTTTTGCTCGATTAAATCTAGGTCAACCTTGGTTAATACTCAATTGCCAAAATTTAGAGTTAGTTGCAGGCGTACCCAAAGTTGTGGGAACAAAAGCTTCTCAAGGCAATCCTAATCTATCTAATCTGACGATGTAATTGGGGAAAAATTTTAATCGATCGATCTTTTGGCTCCGAATTATCGCTTTTCTCCAACTGTTTGACGCACCAAATTAGCTAGCCGTTCTGCACTATCGAGTAATGTCAGATTTGCTATTTTTTCTGACATTTGTTGCAGTTTTTCAGGCGATTTTAACAAGTCTAAAACCTGCTTTTCCAAAAGCTCGGCAGTTAATTCCCCTTGACGGTAAATAAATGCCGCCCCTGCATCGGCAAATACCTTAGCATTATAGGCTTGGTGGTCTTCTGCCGCGTAGGGATAAGGAATTAAAATTGCAGGCGTTTTTGTAACGGCTAATTCCGTTAGCGTTCCTGCACCGGCGCGGCTAATTGCCAAATTAGCTCTCTGTAACAACCCAGCCATATTTTGATAGAAAGGCAAAGAAAAATAGCGGGGATGTTTGAAGATCTCTGCTTCTGGATCTTTGTCTCCCGTCAAATGGACGATAACGGCTCCCTCTTGTAACCAAACTGGGGCGCACTGACGCACCATTTGATTGACTGCAATGGCTCCTTGAGAACCACCGACGACAACGATTAAAGGTACATCGTCAGGAATGGGTAAATCCAAAGGTTGTGGCGCGAGAAACTGAGAGCGGACGGGCGTACTAACCCAGCAAGTTTGAGCACCGGGAAGATATTGAGACGATCCTTCAAAACCAAGCGCGACAGTGCTGCACCAACGACTGAACCAACGGGTCACTTTGCCGGGGAGAAAGTTGGATTCGTGGAGAATGACTGGGATTCCTTGCAAGCGAGCAGCTAATATGGCAGGAGCAGCGATATAGCCTCCCGTTGTAAAGATTAACTCGATTTGGTGCTTTCTAATTAGCTGTCGTACCCGCACAACGGAAGAGATGAGACGCAGCCCTATTTGAAGCGTCTTGATGCCCAAACGGGTTTGAAATCCTTCGACGGGAATGGTATGTAGGGTATAGTCGGAGGGGACTAGAGTTTTTTCGAGACGGTTAGGAACGCCCAACCACTCAATCTTGTACTCTTTAAGTTGTTCTGCCACCGCTAGGGCAGGAAATAGATGTCCGCCAGTGCCGCTTGCTGCAATTAATAATCGCATTGGTGTTTGAGTCACAACTGTTGTCGGTGAAAGTTTAAGACTTACAATGAATAAGAGTTACTAACAACTATTCAACCTATCACTGATGCGCAATTGTAGAACGTTCGGTCTTCCCTTTTGTTCCAAACAGTCTCGCTGGTCGATTTCTTTTCTGCTCGGTCTTGGCTTGGCGATTGGTAGCGCAATGGCTAGTTGGGCAGAAAGTCCGGAAACTGCGCCACCTGAGTTGAAAACGTCGATGGCACAGATAGAAGCTGCTGCCAATCAGAAAGATCTCAAACAGGTGATGGAATTTTACAGTCCTGATTTCAAGAACTCGGATGGGTTGAATTATACCTCCCTAGAACAATCCCTCGATCGCTTTTGGAAACGCTTCAACAACGTACAATACAAGACAGAACTCCAGTCTTGGGAAAATACCAAGGAAGGGTTAATGGCACAAACGCTTACCACGGTTACGGGAACTAGCGAGCAGAAAGGAAGAACGATTCAACTTCAGTCAACTATCCAATCTCGTCAGTATTTTCGCGACCAAAAGCTCGTTCGTCAGGAAATCTTGACAGAAAAAACGGAAGTGACTTCTGGCACTCCCCCCCTCAAAGTCACAATTGTTTTGCCAGAAACCTTAAAAGTCGGACAGGAATTTGAATTTGACGCGATCGTACAAGAACCATTAGGAAACGACTTGTTGGCAGGAACGGCAATAGACGAGCCAGTCGATGGCAAGCGCTATCTTACTCCAGGTGCAGTCGAGTTAGAATTGCTGTCGGCTGGCGGACTTTTTAAGCGAGCTAAAGCTCCCGACCAAGCAGGCCATCGCTGGCTTTCCGCTATTTTGGTGCGCAGCGACGGCATGACGATGGTAACGCAAAGAATCAAGGTAGAGCCATAAGATTTGGCGACTAGCGATCGCAACTAAACGTTAGAATTTACCAGTTACACTCCCGAATGACTTATGACTGCTAACGATCTATTGACCCTAGTGCTCCTCTTAAGTCCCGGAATTTTACTATCTATCCTGGTAATGCTTGCTTTTGCAAAAGGAGGCTAGTTAAGGTTAATTAACTATAAATTTTCAAAATAGTCGATTGCCACCTTGCCTACGGCTTGAGTAGTCATCCAGTCAAGACCGCCGCCAATTACGGCTCCGAATGCCGGAGCAGCAATAACGCCAAGAGACTTTTGCAGCACTTTTTTGGCGATCTTTTTCCCAATTACCTGGGACAAAGCTTCAGCCAGCGCTTTTGTAGCAAATTTAGAGCCTTCTTTTACCGCCCTTTGAATCGCTGTTTTTTTCAGAGGGTCAAAAGCACTAAGGGTGTGTTCGCTAACTACAATTGCAGCCTCCTGCCTGAGAAATTGTTTCAACTCCTCGATCGAGCCACTAGAAACTAACAGTAAGATGGCAGTTTTGAGATCGGTATTTTGTGGAGTATAGCCGTAAACCTGGGCAATAGAGCGAATCATAAAACTCTGGATTTTCCAGGCTTTAATGATATCGATCGGAATCATTATAGGTAGGCTAATTGCGCTTCCCAATCCGGTTAAAGCTCCGAATAATCCATTAGTAATCGATTGTTCGTCAACGATATTTTGAGCAAGATCTCGCTGACTTAGTGAAAGATGCGTCGAACGAATTTTTTCTACATAATTTGTTGATTCTTGAGAATCGACAGCAAAGATCCAATCAACAATATTTTCAAATGATTGCTCCAAATTTGTAACGTGCATTATCGGTTTTCCTTAGCCTAAATTCGATCTATCTACTTTCTCTATCAAACACCTTATCTGTATGCAGTTAAATTAATGATTTTTATACTGGAGTTTATTAATGCTTACTTTTCTAGAAAGTAAAAAATTAAAAAATTCTTACTCAGACATTTCGAGAAGTTATCTCAGTCGATCTTAGATTAGTCGGCAAACCAATGAGGTTAATTCAAGGTTAAGTTTGAGCGGCAAATTTTTCTTAAAACTATCTTAATAGTTCTTGTTTCTAGAGCGCGCGCGATCGCCAAACTAGAAAATTAACCAGTCTCCACAAAATCTTCCTTTCATTGCTATAAATAAATTTGTATCTACGACTTAAGAGCGATCTAAGCTAATATCCAATCTAATTATGCTTTTATATGGTCGTCTGCTTGCACAGGAGATTTTTCAATGGCATCTACGTTTGACTGGGAAGAATTAAAAGTTCCCGAAATTATCGATGGGATGACCGCACTATTCGTTGCGCCTGTCATTCTTACTGTTGCATCGGCTGTAAAACAGCCTGGAGTCCAATCGGCTATTAAAGGAGGAATTACCCTGGCTGAAAGGTGCAAAGAAGCTTTGGCAGAAACAACAGAGACGATTGAAAATTTAGCAGCAGAAGTCAATAGCGAATTAATTGCTCAAAAACAGGTGCAATCTAACTCTCAAAGTTATGTTCCAAGCGAACAATTCGATATCGGTGGAGAATTAATGCATGCACTCTCTGAAGCAAATTTAGAAATGAGACGATTGACTAATGGTTTGGTAGATTGGCGTTTGATAGTACCGTTGGGATTGGGTTCGCTTGCCATCCGACAATTACTCATTAAGGGATTGCAACTTGACGAAATTCCCTGGTATACGTTGGCTTGGTATGCGTTCGATTCCTTTGCCAAACTCAATGATAGTAGCGAATCGAGTTTGTGACGCATTCTATTCCAATACAAATTTAAATGTCTAAATTTGTGTCGGAACGGGGCGTATTTTAATTGACTATCGGACATCTTTTCTCAGGGGCAGAAAATTCTGTGATTAAAGCTATTCATAGGACTAAAGGGAGAGCCAGATATAAGATTCGAGAGCTTTACCGTTCAAAATCCCTCAAAAACTATCTTGAAGAGAGACTGGGACGTAAGCCAGAAATTAAGTATGTTTCAGCTAATCCTCTAACCAGTAATGTTCTTGTTATTTTTAAGGAAGATAATAGTAGCGATCGCATTGCTTCTCTTCTCGAAGAAATTGTTTTAGATTACCAAAAGCACGGCGAAAAAGTTCGGACAAAATCTTTCTCTAAAACCCCAAATGATGCTGTTGCCAACGCCCAAGCGCAAAGCACAAAAGACTGGCATCTGATGGAAGTCAATACCGTCCTGGATGTCTTGAATACTTCAAAAACAGCAGGATTATCTAGCGAGTTGGCAGCAGAAAACCTGAATAAATATGGTCCGAATCTCCTATCTGAAGCAGAAACGCGATCCCAATTGAGTATTTTAATCGACCAATTCAAATCCTTACCCGTTGCTTTACTGGGAGTGGCTGCTGGGGTCTCCATTTTCACTGGTGGGCTGGTCGATGCGCTAGTAATATTGGGCGTTATTGGTCTCAATGCCGCGATCGGTTATACAACAGAAAGCCAGTCAGAAAAAATTATTAATTCTCTCGCCAGTCGCGGGCAAACCTCGACTTGGGTGATTAGAGACGGCAAGCAGATAGAAATCCCCACACAAGAGGTTGTTTTAGGAGATATTTTAGTTCTAAAAAGCGGCAATTATGTCGCAGCAGATGGGCGATTAATCGAGGCAGAGAACTTGAGCGTCGATGAGTCCGCCCTTACTGGCGAGAGCATCCCCGTTACTAAAACAACGGCATCCCTGACAGATGAAGATGTTTATGTTTCCCTAGCCGATCGCACCAACATGGTTTATAAAGGAACGTTGGTCACTGGCGGTCAAGGGATCGCTGTGGTAGTGGCGACGGGGAAATCGACGGAAATGGGCAAAATCCAACAAATGGTTGGCGAGGCAAATGCGATGGAAACCCCTTTGTCGAGACAACTAGACGAGGTTGGATCTCAGCTTGTCGCGATTGGGATGGTCATTTGTGGCGGTGTCTTTGGCATTGGCGTGCTGCGGGGATACGGTTTGGTGCAAATGCTCCAATCGTCTATTTCCCTGGCGGTTGCTGCGGTTCCCGAAGGATTGCCCACTATCGCCACGACAACCCTTGCCCTGGGCATCCAAGATATGAGGAAGCATAACGTCCTCGTCCGCAGTCTCAGCGCGGTAGAAGCGTTGGGTTCGGTACAGACTATCTGCATGGATAAAACCGGAACCATCACCGAAAACCGAATGTCAGTGGTCGAGATACACACAGACAGCCACTACATTAAGGTGTCTGATGGCGAATTTATCGCAGGCGAGGAGAAGATTAATCCCTATGCCTGCGAGGAACTGCTCAAGCTGATTCACGTATCGGTTCTGTGCAACGAAAGCGAAGTCAGCCAACAGCAAGATGGCGAGTATGCGGTCAAGGGTTCGGCAACCGAGAATGCCCTGATTTATATGGCGATTAGTGCCGGGACGAACGTTATCGAACTTCGGCAAAAGTATCCGTTGCTGCAAACCAACCCGCGATCGGAAAATCGCAATATTATGAGTACGGTTCATAGCGATCGCGATAATCATAAGTTGGTCGCACTCAAAGGCAGTCCGGCAGAGGTGGTACGGATCTGCAACTATTGGCTGAAAAACGGTCGTGCAGTACCCTTAGAAGAAGAAGACAGGCAGGCGATCGAACTCGAAAACGATCGCATGGCAGGAAAAGCGCTGAGGGTGCTTGGGGTCGCTTATCGCCAGATCGATGAGGTCGATAATGGGAATGGGAATAACTACGAATCAGACTTGACATGGCTGGGTCTTGTCGGTATGGCAGATCCCGTGAGAAAGGGAGTTAAAGAATTAATCGATGATTTCCATAAAGCGGGCATCGATCCGGTAATGATTACCGGGGATCAAAGCCCAACCGCCTACGCGATCGCAAAGGAGTTAGGGTTAACTAGAAGAGAGCAACTAGAAATCCTCGATTCAACTAACCTCAACAATCTCACTCCAGAGGCACTGAGAGCACTTGCCGATAAAGTCGATGTTTTTGCCCGCATCAGTCCGAGTAATAAATTGCAAATCGTCCAAGCTTTGCAGGCAGCCGGAAAAGTGGTTGCTATGACCGGAGATGGCATTAACGACGCACCCGCGCTCAAAGCCGCTCAAGTCGGCGTGGCAATGGGTAAAGGCGGTACCGACGCTGCGCGAGAGGTGGCAGACATTATCCTAGAAGATGACAGGCTCGAAACGATGATTATTGCCATCAGTCGAGGACGGACGATCTATAACAACATCAGAAAAGCGGTGCATTTTCTGCTAGCGACAAACTTGAGCGAAATCATGGTGATGACGACTGCAACCGCAGTCGGTCTAGGCGAACCTTTGAATGCGATCCAACTCCTCTGGCTCAATTTAGTTAGTGACATCTTCCCCGGTCTTGCCCTTGCCCTAGAACCGCCAGAGCCAGATATTTTAAGTCAGCCGCCCCGCAGCCCTGACGAACCGATTATCAAGGAATCCGACTTCGGGAGAATTGCCTTTGAGTCGGCAACGCTGACGGTAGGGACTTTATCGGCTTATGGGTATGGCATCCTCAGATATGGGATCGGTCCGCAGGCAAGTACGATGGCATTTATGAGCCTGACGGCGGGGCAACTGCTGCATACTATTAGCTGCCGCTCCCAAGAACACAGTATTTTTAGTCGAGAAAAATTGCCAAATAATCCCTACTTAAATGCTGCCATAGCAGGCTCTTTTGCCATACAGCTCCTCGCGATCGCGATTCCCCCACTCAGGAGCCTTTTGAAAATTACGCCCATCGATCTTGTCGATGGTGCTGTCATTAGCGGTAGTGCCGTGTTGCCCCTGCTAGTCAATGAAAGCACGAAGCGCGATCGCAATATAGCAAGCGATAAAGATAATGGGCAGGAGATTGAATAGCGATCCAAACTTACGTCGATTGAGGTGAAAAACGATGAAAAAAGACTTTATGTTCACATCTGAGTCCGTCACCGAAGGACATCCCGATAAACTTTGCGACCAGATTAGCGATGCTATCGTCGATCGTTTTCTCCAGCAAGATCCCTATGCCAGGATCGTTACAGAATGTGCTGTAGCAACGGGCATTGTTTTCATAGCCGCTA
Source organism: Hydrococcus rivularis NIES-593 (assembly GCF_001904635.1). GTDB lineage: Bacteria > Cyanobacteriota > Cyanobacteriia > Cyanobacteriales > Microcystaceae > Hydrococcus > Hydrococcus rivularis. The sequence goes on along the minus strand of NZ_MRCB01000020.1, from coordinate 38,952 downwards.
GATTTGAACCCAATGCCAATGTAGATTTTCCCAACGTTGCCAGACAAGTTATCGACCAGGTTGGCTACGCGCAAAAGGATTTTAATGCTAAAACCTGTAGCATTCTAACCAGCCTTACCGAATTAAAGCGAGAGCAAGACCGATTTTTTGACGAAAAAAATCTCTCTGACGAAGAAATAGAGCGAATTCCTGTCAAAAACCAAGCGACGGTATTTGGTTTTGCTTGCAATCAAACTCCCGTGTTGATGCCGTTGCCGATTTGGCTGGCACACAAACTGGCAAGACAACTCAGCGAGGTGAGAAAGCAAAATCTACTCTCCTATCTGACCCCTGACGGCAAAACCCAAGTTGGCGTGGAATATAGAAATCGCAGACCTTATAGAATTCACAGCATTACAGTCATTGCCAGCCAAACCAAAAAATCAAAACCCGATTTCGAGCAACTCCAGGACGATATTCGCGAGACGGTCATCAAACCCATCTTTGAAGATGAAGATATTAGACCAGATGCACAAACTAGAATATTTGTCAACCCAGATGGACCGTTTGTAAAAGGAGGACCTGCCGTTCATTCCGGGCTAACGGGAAGAAAAAACGCGATCGATACCTATGGCGAGTACGCACAGCATAGCGGTTCGGCTTTGAGCGGCAAAGACCCAGTTAGAATCGATCGAGTGGGAGCCTATGCCGCTCGTTATGCTGCGAAAAATGTGGTAGCAGCAGGACTGGCCGATGAATGTGAAGTACAGCTTAGTTATTCTATCGGACTTGCAAGACCTGTCAGCATTCAGGTGGAAACGTTTGGCACCGGAAAAGTTTCCGAGGAAGAAATCGCAATCCTGCTTGAGAAGCATTTTGATTTCCGTTTGGCAGGAATCATTAAGCAGTTCGATTTGAGATACTTGCCCTCGCTCCATAAAGGCACGTTCTATAGAAAATTAGCAGCCTACGGTCATGTAGGCAGGACGGATATCGAACTGCCCTGGGAGAAAACGGATAAGGCGACTGTTTTTTAAGCCGATTCCGGCGTTGGCAGGGAAGAAGGATGCATCAGCAGCTCTGCGGTAGAGCGCTTCTCCACCATCTCCCGCGTAATCAAACAGCGTTGGACATCCTTGCGGGATGGCAGTTCGTACATTACGTCCAGCATTAGTTCTTCGACGATTCCCCGCAAAGCTCTAGCGCCAGTTTTGCGACGATAAGCTTCCTGCGCGATCGCCCTCACTGCATCATGTCTAAACTCTAGTTGCACGTTGTCCATCTTCAAGAGTTTTTGATACTGCTTGACGAGGGCGTTGCGAGGTTGAGTCAAAATGGCGACCAAGGTTTCTTCATCGAGGGGATCGAGAGATGCCATGACTGGAATGCGACCGACAAATTCGGGGATCATGCCATACTTAACTAGGTCGTCCGGTTCGAGTTGTTTGAGTAAATCCGCCGTTCTTTTCTCTTTAGAAGTCCCTTCTCCCGGACGCACGAAGCCCATCGACTTTTTGCCCAGTCGCTGTTCGACCATTTTGTCGAGTCCGACAAAAGCACCGCCGCAGATGAAGAGAATATTGCTAGTATCGATTTGGATGCAGTCTTGATAGGGATGTTTCCGTCCTCCCTGGGGCGGCACGTTAGCAACCGTTCCCTCCAGCATTTTTAGGAGTGCTTGCTGTACGCCTTCTCCAGATACGTCGCGAGTGATTGAGGGATTTTCGCTTTTGCGGGCAATTTTATCGATTTCGTCGATGTAGATAATTCCCCGTTGCGCTTCTTCTACATCTAAATCTGCTACCTGTAGCAGACGCAGTAGAATATTTTCTACATCTTCTCCCACGTATCCCGCTTCGGTGAGGGTAGTGGCATCTGCAACCGCAAAGGGAACGTCGAGAATTTTCGCCAGCGTTTGCGCGAGTAAAGTTTTGCCCGAACCTGTCGGTCCGATGAGCAGAATATTCGATTTTTGTAGCTCTACGGGGTCGTCTATAATGCCGCTTTTTCTGGCTTGAGAGACGCTGAGACGCTTGTAATGATTGTAAACGGCGACCGAGAGAATTTTTTTGGCGTCGTCTTGCCCGATGACGTATTCGTCTAGGTATTTTTTGATTTCTCTCGGTTTGGGAATGCGATCGAAGCTGAGGCGCTCTCGATTGGCGCGTCGCTTGGCATGATTTTCCTCCGACCGAGACACGGACGAGGAAACCGAGTTGGAAGCGTCCATCAGTTCCTCGTCTAAAATTTCGTTACATAACTCAACGCATTCGTCGCAGATGTAGACTCCCGGTCCGGCAATGAGTTTGCGCACCTGTTCTTGGGATTTTCCGCAGAACGAACATTTTAAATGGGAGTCGTATTTAGACATATTCATTTTAGTGATGTAACGGGAATGGTTGGATCGGAAAGGGTTGGGCGAGAGATCACGCGGTCGATCAGTCCGTATTCTTGGGCTTCTTGAGCGGACATGTAGAAATCGCGTTCGGTATCGGTAGCAATTTTCTCGTATGGCTGACCTGTGTGGATAGCAAGAAGTTCGTTTAGCCTTTGTTTCATGTAGAGGATTTCTCTAGCCTGAATTTCGATTTCTACGGCTTGTCCTTGGGCACCGCCGATAGGCTGATGGATCATCAACCTCGCACTCGGCAAAGCCATGCGCTTTCCTTTGGCACCGCCCGATAGCAAAAACGCGCCCATGCTAGCAGCTAATCCGAAACAGATGGTGACGACATCCGGGCGAACTTGCTGCATGGCATCGTAGATAGCGAAGCCTGCATACACCGACCCTCCAGGAGAGTTGATGTATAGCTGAATGTCTTTTTCTGGGTCTTCGGCATCTAAATATAACAATTGTGCCACGATCGAATCGGCAACTTTGTCGTCAATCGGGGTTCCCAGAAAAACAATCCGCTCTCTGAGCAGTCGCGAGTAGATATCAAAGGCTCTTTCTCCCAACCCAGATTGTTCCACGACCATAGGAATAACGTTTTCAACGTCGTTGGGACTTTGAGAGTAGATATCCCAAGAACAATAGCTGGTGATTGAAGATTGGCGCGATCGCGATTGAACCATAAACCTAGGAGCTAAGCTCGAAGCAAAAATTTATATCTTAACTAAAGGTGATTGACTTAGTGCTTCTGTTTTTTAGATAAGAAGACCAAACCAACCAATTTACCTTCTGACAACATTATGCCTTAAGCGATCGCGAATTGGGTACAACCGCAAAGGATGAAGGAGATAGGGAAGATGTACGAACCCAAAGAAGTCGCGTAGGCGCTCAGGCGGGAAGGAATTCCCTTGCGCCTGCCCTTTGAGCGCCATTCTCTACTCCTAACCGATCCATCTTTGCTATCCTTCATTTCGATTCCCTTTATTTTATTCTTCTTCTGTCTGGGTTGAGGCTGCTTCGGTTTCCTCTTCTTCGGATTTTGCTTCTTCTTCAAGCGTTCCTTTGGGAACTAATTCTACTGTTGTTTTTTCTTCAAGCCAATCGAGGGTTTTTTCGGCGAGCAAGTCTTCTTGCACCATGTCTCGCAAGCGTTCTAAATCAATTTCGCGATCGCTAAATTTTTCTCTGAGTTCTTTAATCTTGGCTTCTACTGCTTCTGCTTCCGGTTCGATCGATTCGGCTTTGGCAATTTCTTTGAGGATTAGGGTTTGTTTGAGGCGCTCTATGGCTTCGGGACGAGAATTTTCCCGCATCCGAGGAATGCTCTGTGCATTGAATAGCTGCTTGATATCAACGCCAAGCTGCTGCATCTGCATTGCCGTCTGAGTCAGAATCGCGTTGACTTCTTCCTGAATCATCGTATCCGGCAGATCGACCGCGCAGTTTTTGAGCAATTCTGCTATAATTGCCGAACGAATGCTGTTTTTCGTTTCTTGTTCGGCTTTTTCTCGATATTGTTTTTCCAGAGATTCCCTTAGCTGTGCCATCGTCTCGAATTCGCTTACCTCTTGGGCAAAGTCATCGTCTAACTCTGGCAGTTCTTTTGCTTTGAGTTCTTTGAGGGTAATGCTAAAGATGACCGCTTTTCCGGCTAAATCTTCTCGCGGATAATCTTCTGGGAAAGTTACGGAAATTTCCTTGGTTTCTTCCGGCTTCATGCCGACAATTCCTTCGACCATTCCCCCGATGAAGCGTCCTCGTTCCATTTCGACTTTTAAATCCGTCCCTTGAACGCCTGGAATGGGTTCGCCTGCTTCTCCTGACTCCGTAACTGTGAGCCCTTGATAGTCAACAATTGCCACGTCTCCCATTTGTGCCCCACGTTCTTCGACGGGAACTAAAGTCGCTTGCTGGACGCGACGTTGTTCTAGCCAATCCTCGACTTCTTTGGGATCGTAAACGCTCTCCTCTGCTTTCACTGTCAGACCTTGATATTGTCCCAGTTCTACCGTTGGCGGCACGTCAACGGAGGCAGAAAAAGTTAATGGCTGTCCTGGTTCGTATTTTTGAATTAATTCGTCAAAATTGGAGCGTAATTTGTAATTTCCTAGCGATTCGATCGATTCTTGCTTTATGGCTTCTTCTAAGGCTTTTTGAACGATCTCTTCCAAGGCTGCTGCCTTGATTTGCTTCGAGCCGATTCTTTGCAGCAGCACTTGACGAGGAACTTTTCCCTTGCGAAACCCAGGAATGTTCGAGGAGCGAGCTAGGTTTTGTATCACTTTTTCGTAGGTATTTTTCGAGGTTTCAGCCGAAATTTCGATTTCCAAGCCAATTTGACTGTCAGGAAGTTTTTCCTGGGTTACTTTCATCGACGTTCCTAAATTTAGACAACTACAATAACTGTTTCGGATTCGGAATTGACGAGCGGCGATCGCGTTAACGATTAAATAAACAGACACCGCTCGTGATATCCTAAGTGAAGCAACTATCCATCAAACAAGGCAAAGAGAGTCGCGTTGGCGTTTAGCCTTGCCTGTGGAATTTCTTGTGTCGCTCTTTCACCTATTTGATAATAGTACACTCAAAGATATCTCATTGTGGCTAGATTAAAGTTTTCTAGATTGTTAAGATGGCGAAGATCGGTTGGCAAGAAGAGAGAAACTTTGAGGCAAAATGAAAACAGCCATCTCAAGCAACCTCGACTTAAAAAAAATTAACTAAAGTTTTTTAAGAAAGACTCTCTCTAGAGATTGAAGAAAATTAAAGCATTAAAAACCAGCTACAAGAGATGCGATTGCTAACAAGTGGAGGAAAAAATTTGTCACACAGAGTCAATGTCGCCATTCTTGGCGCAACGGGAGCAGTTGGTACAGAATTACTCGAACTTCTAGAAAGTCGTCAGTTTCCAGTTGCTAACCTAAAACTTCTCGCTTCGCCTCGTTCGGCGGGAACAACTCTACCGTTTAGGGGAGAAAATCTTCCCGTCGAGGCAGTGAGCGAGGATTCTTTCCAAGGCGTGGATATCGTGTTAGCCTCTGCGGGCGCTTCCACCTCCAAGGCTTGGGCAAAAACGATTGTTGAATCAGGGGCAGTAATTATTGATAACTCCAGTGCTTTTCGCATGGATTCCCAGGTGCCCTTAATCGTTCCTGAAATCAACCCAGAAGCTGCCGCCCAGCATCAAGGCATCATTGCCAATCCCAACTGTACGACAATCTTAATGGGAATGGCAATATTTCCCCTCCACCAAGTCCAGCCAATCAAACGTATCGTAGTGTCTACCTACCAATCGGCTAGCGGTGCGGGTGCGAGGGCGATGGAAGAGTTAAAAGCCCAAGCAAAAGCGATTCTAGAAAACCAGACTCCCTCTACGCAAGCCTTTCCCTATCCCTTAGCATTTAATTTATTTCCTCACAATTCTCCCCTAAACGAAGAAGGTTATTGCGAGGAAGAGATGAAAATGATTCGGGAAACTCGCAAGATTTTCAATGCCCCTCAGTTGTCAATTACGGCAACTTGCGTTCGGGTTCCCGTACTCCGCGCCCACTCAGAAGCGGTTAATCTAGAATTTAGTCGTCCCTTTGCGCCACAGCAAGCCAGAGAAATTCTCGCTTCGGCACCGGGGGTGAAACTGGTCGAAGAGTGGCAGGCAAATTATTTTCCCATGCCGATTGATGCAACGGGCAAAGATGAAGTGTTCGTGGGTCGAATTCGTCAAGATTTATCTCACCCTTGCGGGTTGGAATTGTGGCTCTGCGGCGATCAAATTCGCAAAGGAGCAGCCTTAAATGCGGTGCAGATTGCCGAATTATTGATCGAAAAAAATCTTCTCAAATCATCGACTTCAGCAGTTTCTGTTTAGCCAGAAAGTCTATTGACTACTATTAATCAAACCAAAATTCAAAATCGAATGAACGATCGCAACTTTGGACGAGTAATCACCGCGATGGTGACTCCTTTTGACGAACGGGGCAATGTCAATTATGAAGTCGCCGAAAGATTAGCCGATTATTTAGCGACTCATGGCAGTGACGGATTGGTCGTCTGCGGGACGACTGGCGAATCGCCAACGCTGACATGGGAGGAAGAATATCAACTCTTTCAAGTCGTCAAAAAAGCCGTTGGCGGCAGGGCAAAAATCATTGCCGGAACGGGATCGAACTCGACCAAGGAAGCAATTGAAGCCACTAAAAAAGCAGCTGACTTGGGGTTAGACGGTTCCTTGCAGGTCGTACCATACTACAATAAGCCTCCCCAAGAAGGATTATACGAGCATTTTCGGGCGATCGCGCGGGCTTGCCCCGACCTACCTTTGATGCTCTACAATATTCCGGGTCGCACGGGACAAAATCTTTTGCCAGAGACAATCGCTAAATTGGCAGAGATAGAGAATATTGTCGCTGTCAAAGAAGCAAGCGGGAATCTAGAGCAAGCCTGTCAGATTCATCGCCTAACCCCTCCCTCATTTGCTATTTACTCAGGCGATGATTTTCTCACCCTTCCCCTACTCACCGTAGGAGGAGTCGGCGTAGTCAGCGTGGCAAGCCATTTGGTAGGCGAGCAACTGCAAAAGATGATACAAGCGTTTGAAACGGGCAATGCAACGCTGGCAAAAGAGATTAACATCCAGCTCTTTCCTTTATTTAAAGTGCTTTTTTGTACGACTAATCCCATTCCCATCAAAGCCGCGTTAAACTTAAAAGGCTGGCAAGTTGGAGGACTGCGACTGCCGCTTTGCGAAATCTCACCTAATTTAAAACAAAATTTAGAAAGTGTTTTACAGAGTTTGTCTCTAAGCTAAGTCTAATTTCTTAAAATCTTTTCTCGATTTTTCTGAGAAAATACTTAGATATAAAACAATTCTATAAATAAAAATAGAAGTTGTTTTTATAAAAGTAATTGGATTTTTTTTATTTTGATGTTTATAATTTATCTAAATTAATTTAAAAAATATTTAACAAAAATTATTGACAAAAAGCTCCATTTTAAAACTCAATCTTGGTAAACCATTAAGGAGGAAAATGAATCAAAACGGAAACCAGCCTAATCTAAAAATTATCCCCCTCGGAGGACTGCACGAAATTGGAAAAAATACCTGCATATTTGAGTATGACGACGAAATTCTGCTATTAGATGCAGGAATCGCCTTTCCGACAGAGGATATGCACGGGGTTAATATCGTTCTGCCCGACATGACCTACCTGAGAGAAAATCGCCACAAAATTAAAGGGATGATTGTCACTCATGGGCATGAAGATCACATTGGTGGAATTGCCTATCATCTCAAGCAATTTGACATTCCAATTATCTATGGTCCTCGCCTAGCCATGGCTTTGTTGCAGGACAAATTAAAAGAGGCAGGGGTAGCCAATCGCACGACGCTGAAAACCGTTCGACCTCGCGAAATAGTAAGAGTCGGACGCTCGTTTGTTGTAGAATTTATCCGCAACACCCACTCGATCGCCGATAGCTTTAGCGTCGCCATTCATACGCCTATCGGAGTCATCATTCATACGGGAGATTTTAAGATCGACCATACCCCTGTCGATGGCGAGTTTTTCGACCTGCAAAAATTAGCCGAACACGGAGAAAAAGGCGTATTATGCCTCCTGAGCGATTCGACTAACGCCGAAGTACCGGGCAATACCCCCTCAGAGCGATCTGTTTATCCCAATCTCGATCGCGTCTTCGCCCAAGCACCCGGACGGTTGATGATTACGACCTTTGCTTCTTCGGTTCATCGCATCAACATCATTCTCCAACTGGCGCAGAAACACAATCGCAAAGTGGCAGTCGTCGGACGATCGATGCTTAACGTGATTGCCCATGCTCGCAATTTGGGCTATATTAAATGTCCCGACGATATCTTTGAACCCCTAAAAACGGTTCGCAACTTGCCCGACGAGAAAGTCCTGATTCTGACAACGGGATCTCAAGGAGAACCTTTAGCGGCAATGACGCGCATCTCCAAAGGGGAACATCCCCAAATCAAAATCCGTCAGGGAGATACGGTAGTCTTTTCTGCCAATCCGATCCCAGGCAATACGATTGCAGTAGTTAATACGATCGACCGCTTGATGATGCTGGGAGCCAATGTCATTTACGGACGCGACAAAGGCATTCACGTATCGGGTCATGGCGCTCAAGAAGAACAAAAACTGATGCTGGCGCTGACAAAACCCAAGTTCTTTATGCCAGTCCACGGAGAGCATCGAATGCTGGTCAAACACGCCCAGATGGCTCATAGCATGGGCATTCCAGCAGAAAATACAGTCATTGTCAGGAACGGGGATATAGTCGAGTTAGAAGCCGATCGCATTGCCATTGTCGGTCAAGTGCCTTCCGGACTGCAACTGGTCGATAGCGCCGGCGTGGTTCACGACAATATCATGCAAGAGCGACAGCAGTTGGCAGAAGATGGCGTGGTGACAGTAGCTGCTGCCATAGATTGGGACGGCAAACTCATGGCACAGCCAGAAGTTCATCTGCGGGGGGTGGTTACGACCGTCGAGCGATCGCTCCTACAAAAACTCATCGCCAAGACGATCGAGCGAATTTTAAGCGAGCGTTGGAACGAATTCAGCCAAAACGCTAATGGAGACGCAATCGAGGTCGATTGGACGGCTTTTCGAGAAGAAATTGAGAATAACCTGCAACGACTCGTCCGACGAGAACTGCAAAGCAGCCCTTTAGTAGTCTTCTTACTGCAAACGCCAGATCCTACGCCAACGAGAACTTATCGCCGTCGGCGCTCGACCGCATCTGTAGTTTCGCCAGAGCAATCTCTATCTCCAATTAATAATTGAGCCGATTGTTTCTAGAACATTATGATATCTCCATCACAACCCAATTTCGACGGTCACTCCTCAACTGAGATCCGAGAAATTCAGGAACTCGCCCTGACTATCTCTGCCAAAAACCTCAACCCCGCCATGTTGAGCGAGGATTTTCTCAAATTTAGCGGCATCGTTCCCAACGACTGGGAATTAGGAAAACAGCCCATTTTGTCTCCAAACTTCGCTCAAGTCAGCTTTCAAAATGGCGTTAGCGTTGTTTCTCAACCTCGGACTGTGAGTTTTGCCGAGACGATTGACACGCGAGGGGCGCAAGAGCCTAGAGTGCCTCAAATTGCCCGTAAATATATCGATAAACTGCCCCACGCCGAATACCAAACCCTTAGCATCAGCACGAAAAGCATCGTCCCTTTTTCCGGCGGTCAAGATGCAGCTAGAAGATATATTACCGGGACGCTTCTGGCTGCCGGCCCTTGGCTAGACTTTGGTCAAGCCCCCGTGCAAGCAGGAATTAACTTGTCGTACCAGTTAGAAGGCCGTCAATTTAGCCTGGGCATTAATGAAGCTAGAGTACACATAGGCGAGCAAGTTGCAATTCCCGCGATCTTGTTCGCTGGTAGCTTTAATTACGCGATCGCGATCGCTAACGAACCCGAACGACTCAAACAATTAACCCAAGGCATTGACCAATGGCGATCGGATTGGGAGATGTTTAACAAAATCATTCGTCAATGGTTTTTTCAACAAGGCAAACAGAAATTCGGACAAATGGAGCAAGAAAGCTTATTTCCTGGTAATTAAAGGGAATTGGGGATTGGTCATTTGTCCCTTGTCATTAGTCATTGCTCATTGGTCTTTTGTTAGTGGTTGGTGGTTAATTGTCTCCCAGTCTCAAAAGTCTCCCCGTTCCCCCGTCTCCTACTTCTTAATCTTCCATCTTGCCTTACTCTTTTGCTTCCACCGAGCGATCGCCTTTTGGGCATCTTGATATAAATGGGTGTCTGAAGGGATAAATTGGGCTGTTTCGATCGCCTGCCCTAGATTGCCTTCGGCAGCATGGGAAATAGCCAGGAAGTAAATCTTTTGGCTCCAGTTATTCATAAACTGACGAGTTTCCATATAGCCTGGTTGTTCGGGTGGAATTTGGCGCAGGAGCGCGATCGCTCGGCTATAAGTGGCGGCTTGAGAAGGATTAATTAGTTTTCTGGCTGTCTCGATCGCGGCTTTGGTGGCTTGTTGTTGTTTTTGTAAGGTTTCCCAGAGCCGAATTTTCTGTCGAGCCGTTTGAGAAAGACTTGCGCGATCGCGAGGAACCAGTTCTGCCGCCGCGATCGCCCTTTGAAAATCTCCCGTTCGCGCCCGTCCTTCGGCGATATCGAGTATAATCTGACTCCAGCGATCGATATCAGCCCGCGCCTGTTGATAAAAAGGATCGCCCGGTTTTAATTGGCGAACCGAGCCAATGGCTCGATTAAAATCTGAGGCTTGGTTAGCTTTCAGGAAAATTGTGGCACGATTTAAGATTTCTTGCTCGCTTTTAGATCCTGCTTGGATAGGAGTCTCGGTTTCCAAAATCTCTGCTGCTTGCTCTGATATAGAGGTTGGCTGTCTCATTTGGAGCAGTTGAAAAACGACGACGATCGTCAGCAGCGACGGAAGTAGGCTAGATGCCAATCCAAAGAAAAACCATTTAAATTGGCTTATTTTAATAATAATAGGCGATAAATCTGCTTTTATGCCGATATTTGCTCGTTTATCGTCGTTATTGTTGCTGGGAAGGTTGATATTTAATGGAGAATAGAAGGCAGGGCGATCGGGCAGTTTTGGGAGAGCGATCGCAGCGACTTTAGTGGTCATCGGCGAGTCGGCGGTCGCCCTCTTAAGCGATATGGGCTGCGGGAAAAGAGTCCTACTAGAGGAAAAAGTTGCCATCGGCATGCGATCGCGCTCTGCTTTTTCCAGGAGAGGATAATGGCTAGCTTCTGGGCTAGGACTGATAACAACAGGAGTTTGAGTAGGTCGCCAGAGATCGAGGCTAAATTCTGGCAGGCGATCGCGTAGATATTGCTCTAACTTTGCTAGGGTAATGTTTTGGCGATAGTGACGGAGTGCTTCTACAAGGGCAGTGGCCAACATTCCCCGACCCAAACTCGCCGATTTATCGCCATGGGAAGATACAATCAGAGAGATTTTCATTTGTTTGGCCAAAGCGATCGCCTGTTGCCCCACCATCGCGTCTTCCATTCCCCTGAGATCGAGCACGACTAAAATTCTGGCTGCCCTTTGTTGAATGAGAGATTCAAACAGCGATCGCATAGCGATTCCTGTCCCCGGAATATCCTTGAGATTGCCATCGATAGGCATCAGGTAATCTTCTCCTTGGTAACTTATTCCATAGCCACTGAAAAAGAACCAGAGAGAGGAAGATGAGGGAGAGTTTCTAATTTCTAACCAACTTATGAGATTTTTGCGATTGGGATAGGTAGAGCGATTGAGAAACCGAGGAGATGCGTCTGTTAATAGTAGGGCTTGTCGAACTGAAATTTTTGCCTGTTCGACCAAACATTGATAGAGGATTCGCGCACTAGCTTCAGCAAAATTTAGGGGGGGGAAAAAATGATAGCGATCGATCCCGATAGCGATACATTGATAATTTTCCATCTGACAAATCGACTCCTCAACGCCTAAAATAAGAAAGCTGTCGATTGAAAAATAAAATATAAGTAGTAACTATGGCTGTTCCTAAGAAGAAAACCTCAAAATCCAAACGCGACCAGCGCAGAGCGCACTGGAGACGACAAGCCGCCCTACAGGCTCAAAAAGCCCTTTCTCTAGGCAAATCGGTTCTCACCGGACGTTCCAGCTTTGTTTATCCTCAAGATGAAGATGAGGAAGAAGAGAACGAGTAAGCATAGTTAGGAGTTCAAGGTTCGGAGTGATTATTTTTCAATTCCGAATCCCGAACTCCAGTACTTGATTTTCATGACCCCAAAGAAGTTTCGTTGTTCCATCAACCGCTTTGGAAGGTATGTTAGGGAATTTTTTTAAAAAACCAGAAGCAACAGATAGCGATCGCGTTCCACCCGGTCAATATTTGACCAATGGCTTTCCCGTTCTTACCTATGGAGATACGCCTCACATTAGTACCAATGAGTGGCAATTTCGCGTCTTTGGATTAGCTCAACCCAAGACCTTTACTTGGTCTGATTTTATGAGCTTGCCCCAACACGAATTTACGAAAGATTTTCACTGCGTCACTCGTTGGTCAAAGTTGGACGTGCAATGGACGGGGGTCAAAGTTACCGACTTCATGAAACTCGTAAAACTCGATCCCAAAGCCACTCATGTCATGCAGCATTGCTACGGGGGATATACGACTAACCTACCCCTAGAAGATTTTTTGCGCCAAGAAAATTTCTTCGCTCACAAATTGTTCGGAGAACCCCTACCCGCCGACCACGGAGGTCCCATGCGCCTGGTCGTTCCCCATCTCTATGCTTGGAAAAGTGCCAAGTGGATTAACGGGTTAGAGTTTCTCGACCATGACGAATTAGGATTTTGGGAACGCAACGGATATCACCGACGGGGAGATCCCTGGAAAGAAGAACGCTACGGAGGCCTTTGATATGTCGGGCATCTCGAATACTTATTGAGGTGACATGTCGCTTCGAGGAGACGAGAAGCGGGCGTGCTTTGCCTTAAACCAACCGAAAATAGTATAATTAGTAGCTCTGGGTTATTTTAAATATTTCTAAAATCTAGCTTATTAGGAGAGACGATGGCAAAACGAGTGCAAATCGTATTGAATCAAAATGTCAGCAAGCTCGGTAAAACCGGAGATTTAGTAGAAGTTGCCCCTGGCTATGCTCGTAACTATTTGCTGCCGAGAGGCATAGGCGTTATTGCCACCCAAAGCATTCTCAAACAAGTCGAGCACAGAAGAGAGAAAGAAAGACAGCGCCTGATTGCAGAAAAACAAGAGGCAGAAGCTCGCAAAACGGCTTTACAGACTATTGGACGCTTTGTTATCAAAAAGCAAGTAGGTGAAAAAGAGGCAATTTTTGGGACGGTAACTGCCCAAGAAGTAGCAGATGCAATCAAAGAAAATACGGGTCAAGAAGTAGACCGTCGCGGCATTACCCTGCCAGAGATCGGCAAAACTGGCTTCTACAAAGCTACGGTCAAACTTCACCCCGAAGTGACTGCCGAGATCGAAATTCAAGTCGCTCCTTTATAAACAAATATCAGTTATCAGCGATCGGTAAGCTAGCAACAGGCTGCCGATCGCCGATCAAAGCGTACTCGAATCAAGACTTTTGGCTTCTCCTGGCGTGAGAGGCAAGTGCAAACCGCATTCTTGTTTGAGACCCTTAAAACGGGTATCCCGTTCGTTGGTATCGTCAGCCGTTAACGGACGGCTGGAATGCCAATCACCTACCGAGACATAGCCCAGATCGAAGAAAGGGTGATAGGGAAGATTGTAGGCGGTCAAGTATTCATATATATCTTTAGCACTCCAATAAAGAATCGGCAGAATCTTATACCGCCCTCCTTGCATGCCTACCCGTTGTAAAGTCTTGCGATGGTCGGTTTGTTCGCTTCTCAAACCAGCCAACCAAGCAGTTGCCTTCAGTTCTTTCAAGGCGCGTTGCATCGGTTCGACTTTGCGGATTTGGTCGTAGCGGTTGAGCGACTCGACATCATTTTGCGCCCAGAGTCTGCCATAGAGTGCTTCCATGCGAGCGGGACTGATGGGAGATTGATAAACTTTTAGGTTTAGCTTTAAGCGTTCGGTTAATTGTTCGGCAAATTGATAGGTTTCGGCCGGTAAATAACCCGTATCTACCCAGATAATCGGTATATCGGGCACGATTTGAGTCACCAGATGAAGCATGACGGCGGCTTGAATGCCAAAGCTAGTACTCATTACCAAGCCATTTCCAAAGGTATCTGCTGCCCACTCGATAACTTGCTCGGCTGTAGCGTCGGCGAGCTGCCGATTGATGGCTTCTAAATCTAGAGTAGGCTTTTCCTTTGGCGATGGCTCCGAGCTTTCGTTGTTTGGTTCGCTACCTGGAAGCGTACTGGGAACCCAAGTCATTCCAGCTTTAGCTGGTTGTGGGTGGGAGTCAATCGGGTTCAAATGTGGCATGCTTGCTCTTTTTTTCCCTTATTGTAGACTGTGGTGGCGCAATCTTGAATTTTGTGGCTTTGGGTTCGTTTTTGCAAGTCTGAGGATTTTGACCCTATCTTTCTTTATATTGTAGTGCGATGGATGAAGAACCCTTAATTGTTTAGATTGAATTTAGCCAATGCTCGTACAATCTCAGTGGCTGATGCAGAATCTACCAGATAAAGCTTGAAAATATTTTCGCGACTCAAATAGGCTGCATAGGAGGATTGGAGATAAGAGCTATAGTTAGCGTCATCGGCGACGTAGACCTCGAAAAAGGCTAGACCCATCGCGTCGGCATAGTTATCGATGAGGATGGGATCGGGGAAAGTTAGATTGGGCAAAGAATTAAGCAGTTGGCTAGCGCCAGCATCCAATTGAGAAAAATCGACGTGTGCCTGTCCTTCTGCTACAGCAAGATATTTGTTGGGCGTACTCAGCCAAGGAAAAGAACGAATCTGCTCGAAAACAGCTGGCGTAGCGGGATCGTAACTGCCTGCCACCACCAAAACCGGAATTTGAATTTGACTTAACCCTTGGGGTCCGAAGATGCTGCTGTTGACTGGGTTGACGGCAATGACTGCTTTAACTCGCGGATCTTTGAAATTATAGTTTTTTCTCGGTAATGCTAGGGCGCGACACTGAAGTAGCAGGGATAAATTTGGATCCCAGTCGGGAGCATCGCAGGATTTTTTTAAATTGTCAAAATCAATTTGGGCGCCCGCCACGGCCAACGCCGTATAACCGCCAAAGGAATGCCCCAAGACTCCTACCTCTTCTAAATTTAGCCTTCCTTCAAATTCGGTGCGATCGCGCTTCTGGAGTTCGTCGATGATAAAACTAATATCGAGCGGGCGATCGACAAATTCATCGAGACTAAAAATGTCTCGATAATAGCCTGCCAGCGTTTCCTGAAATCGAGTCAAGTCGCTGCCGGGGTGCTGGGGCAGGGCGACGAAATAGCCATGGGACGCTAAATGTTCGGCGCGGGCGCTGAAGTCTTTGGGTCTGGAGCCTAATCCGTGGGACATAATAACGACAGGAGTTTTTTCGGGTCGCCATCGTTGAGGTTTGTAGAGATAGACGGTTAACGTGCGATCGCGGCTTTCATCTCTGAGCGTCAGAACTTGTTTTTCGACTCCATAGGAACCGCGAACTCGCAGATCGGGCAAAGCGGCAAAGTTTACTGGCCGATCTTTTCTAGCTTTTCTGTCCGACAACTGGCTGACTTTTTCGACCAGCGCTGCCGTCACCTCGACCGCCCGTTGCACTTTTTCGGCAACCGCGAAAATCTCATCGGTGTCGAGTTGTATGTCGGTCGGAAACTTGCGCAGAAAGTTAAGAAGCGTCAGCCCTTCAGAATCGCTTGCCGCTTGAAAAAGTGCTCCTCGCAGGGGGTATTTCCCATTGCGCCCGCCTGGCGTTCTAATCAACTGACCGATGCCCTCAAGAATATCTTCTCCGATTGAAGTCTTGAAAAAGCGATACAATTGGACGGGATTGAGTTCGGAGCGTTGTAGCAGAGCTTCGCGAAATTGCTGGCGTTGTTCGGGGTTAACGTCTCCCAAATAAAAAGCTAATTCTTGATTAATCGTGCCATCCCTGGCAAATTCTTCGAGGGAATCAACCCGAATCGACAATCTGAGCGGTCCGTAGTTAAAATAAATACGCTCGGCTGCCTCTAGGGGAATCGCGATCGCACAAATCGCCCCTAAAAGTAGGGAACCTATCCAAGGTAACGGAGAAAATAACCTGCCTGGCTTGGCGCTATGCTTCGATCGATAGCTTGAGGGATTTTTCACGCAGTTAGCTTCAGATTGGGTAAGTTGCTACTCGAAAAAGTATAGATAACAATTGAGCGATCGCGATGCATCTCGAGACCCAATCTTACCGATGCGATCCTCGCGCTGCCGCACTTCGGTTCGGCCGGGTTTAATCTCGATGGATTATCCCGCCAATCGTTGTTCTGCGGCTTGAGCTAATTCTGAAGCGACGCGATCCGAATAGGGTTTAATCCACAACCACACCAACGGAGACAGCCAGCCCTTTAGGGTAACCGAATAGGAGATATAGGTTCCGCACAGTGTCGATTCTATCTGGTAAGTGATTTTTTGTTCCATGCCCGGAATGGCTAAAACGCGAAGGCTCAATAACTCTCCCGGACGAACGTTCTCGACGAATAGCCTTATGGGAATCGGCGTTAGACGAGTCACCACCTGATAGATTAAACCGGGTTTGGCGATCGAGCCATTGGGCGCATTGGTGCTCGAAAAAAGCGGATGCCAGGAAACGTCGGCAATATTAATTAATTTTTGCCACAAAACATCGATTGGAGCCGTACTGACAACGCGGTAGGTCTTAAATAAAGAAAACTTACAGAATAGTCTTCCTTTAGCCGCAACGAGTTTGAAAGAAAAGTTAAGAATCACGCTAAGCCTCCCGCAATTATGCTTGGGCAAATTATTTATTTTAGAAGATTTAGAAGCTAAAGATAGCAGTAAGTATGCTTTTATTAAGATAGTTTAGTAATGTCTAGTTTAACTATCACACAAGCCGTAAATTTATTAAGAGCGATCGGGCGATCGCTGAGAATAGATAACCGATAATAGATATTATGACCGCGATAACAACAGGCGCAACAACCTCTCCTGACGCTTCAATTCCTCCAGCTGATGCGAAAACAAGAGTCAGCCAATTTATGAAAGCACTACAAGATGAAATCTGCAATGCCCTCGAAAACCTCGATGGCGTTAGCCAATTTCGGGAAGATAGCTGGGAAAGAGAAGAAGGAGGCGGCGGGCGATCGAGAGTTCTCCGAGAAGGCAGTGTATTCGAGCAAGCGGGAGTAAATTTCTCTGAAGTGTGGGGAAAGCAACTACCGCCTTCTATCTTAAAACAACGACCCGAAGCCGCAGGACATGGATTTTATGCCACGGGAACCTCTATGGTTCTGCATCCTCGCAATCCCTACGTTCCTACCGTACACCTCAATTATCGCTACTTTGAGGCGGGTCCGGTTTGGTGGTTTGGCGGGGGGGCAGATTTAACGCCCTATTACCCTTTTGCTGAAGATGCAGCCCATTTTCACCGCACGCTTAAGCAAGCTTGCGATAAACACCATCCCGAATATTATCCCGTGTTTAAGCGCTGGTGCGATGAATATTTCTACCTCAATCATCGCCAAGAAATGCGAGGGGTTGGCGGAATTTTTTTCGATTATCAAGACGGTCGAGATCCCCTCTATCGAGGACCTCACCCAGAGAAAGCAGCCGCAATTTACAGCGCTCAATTGCCTTCCCAACAACCCCGCACTTGGGAGCAATTGTTTGCCTTTGTCAGCGATTGCGGACGGGCATTTCTACCCGCCTACGTGCCGATTGTAGAGAAACGGCGAGGAATGGAATATGGCGATCGCGAACGTCAATTTCAACTCTATCGTCGCGGACGCTATGTAGAATTTAACCTCGTTTACGACCGAGGCACGATTTTTGGGTTGCAAACGAATGGACGCACGGAGTCGATTTTGATGTCTCTACCGCCGTTAGTGCGCTGGGAATACTGTTACCAACCCGAACCGAATACACCGGAAGCCCAATTATACGAAACATTTCTCAAGCCTCAAGACTGGGCGAATTGGCAACCGTCTTAGGAAGCTATTGATGTTGTAGAGACGTTCCATCGAACGTCTCTATAAATTTAAAGTTTATTGGCGTCGTCGGCAGACTTCCTTGTCGATGTCAGTAAGGGTCGCACTTCCATCTCGCTTGGATCTGGGTAGTTAGATAAACGGGTTTTTGGCGATCGCTCGTATAGAATTTGAGCAACGTAGACGGTGGCGATCGTTTGAACGATTCCCATGACGATAAACAAAGAATTAAACGAAAAGGAACTGACAATTAGTCCGCCTAACAATACGCCAATTCCTGTTACAATCTCCGATTGTCCGTCGGCAAGCGCCCAAACGCATCCAGATTTTTTCTTACGTCCATGATTTTCATAACGTTCGTACTTTGCGTATAAAGCATTCCAGGTTGGAGTAGACAAAGCCGATGCAACTCCCACACCAATTTGTACGACTAATAATTCACTTTGAGAGGAGACCAATAGGTAAGCAAAAGTGAAAATTGCATTTAAGGCATAGCCTATAGTCATGAGTTTTTCTTTACTAATAACTTTGTCGGCAATCTTACCAACAAAAACGGTAAAGGTACCGGAGGCAATGAGATAAGCTGCCCAAACCCCAGAGATCTCAAGAATATCGCCGCCAACTTTTTTAGCAAAGACAGCAAAAAGTGGAGCAAACATTCCTTCTCCTAGATACCAAATATTGCTACTGTAGAGCAAAATTTTAAGTTGTCTGTTTAACATGAGGCTCTCTTCAACTGTTTGGAACCTTTGGAACGGTCGTAATAGCAAGTTAATACTGAGTCTACGGCTGCTTTTCCCTCTGCAATAGCATTAACTTTATCCCAATATTTTTTACTAATCAAGTGTTGCTAAGGTTGTTTGACTTTTTTAAGATACAGCATCGCTTCAGCTAGCTGTAGATACCACTCAGGATGAAAATGTAGAAGATCGTCAGGCATTACTTTAGTCCTTGCAATTCCCTCTTCTGGAAGACAATCAAATGGTTCGTCTTCATTACAAAACGCATAATCGTCAGTCAATTCTTCTCCTGGATAAATATCCTTAATCGCAATTTCAAATTCATAGGGTGTACTCATACAGTTTGGCTTAAAGCTATGATTGACAAATTGTTCGATATCCCAGGGAAGAATATACTTTAAATTAATCAAAGCTAAATAATTTATCCGATTGATTGAGATAAGCCATCAAGATATTACGACAAATTCACGTGCCGCACTTGACTTTGGTAAGGCAAAGCTTTCTGTTTTCGTTGCTAGATTTAGCCGAGTAACGAAGGTTAAAGATAGCGCCAAAAACTAAAATTTAATTACCGTAAAAAATGCGTTCCTAATTTAAACTGAGGTTAAGCTTTTTATATCTATCGTAGTAAGTAACCAACACCGAATCCAAGAGTTCTCTTCCCTCTGCAACAGCATTAACTTTGTCAATATATTTTCGATCGATTAGATGCTTTAAAGGTTGTTCTACCTTATTAAAGTAAGGCATGGCTTCTAGAACTAGCCGATCCCACTCTTGGTGATAGTTTAATAAATCGTCCGGCGTAACTTTAGTTCTCAAAACGCCCTCTTCTGGGGGGAAATCAAATGTCTCATCTAAATTCAGACAGCCATAGTCATCTCTTAATTCTTCTCCAGGATGTATGTCCCTGACAGCAATTTCAAAATCATAGGCAGTGGCAATGCAATTTGCGTTAAAACTGTGATTGACAAAGCGACCGATATCCCAACATAGTATGTACTTACCTTCACTATCGCGAAAGGTGTATTTTCGGACTTGTTTTTGTCGCAATGGATCGAGAGATTTTACATAAGCTTCATCGAGTTTATAATCGAGATCGTCTAAGACCCAAACAATCGTTCCTTTAGGGATAAATTGAGTGGCAAATACGCCGTAGCCTATTTCTTCATTAACAAAACCCAAGCGGGTATGAGGGTGCATCATAATTAGAGATTCTCAACATTAATAAGTTAGTCAGTTTGTAGCACGCGAAAATTTTTTAGAGTTTTTCTGATAACACTCAATGAGAGAGTCCATTGGTTCTTTTCCTTCTGCTATGGCATTTAGCTTATCGAGATATTTTTGTTTTACTAAAGATTTCAAAGGTTGTTCTACTCGATTAAAATACCGAAATGCTTCTTCTGCCTGTCGCTCTAAATCTTGGTAACAATCAAAAATGTCATCTGCCTTAACTTTTCCAATCGTCCCATCTTTTGAAGAGTAATCAAATGAATAATTAACATCAAACCATCGATAGTCATCTGTTATTTCCTCGCCCGGATAAATATCTTTTGAAGCTAGAGTAAGTTCATAGGGAGTAGGAACGCAATTAGCCTCAGAACTATGATTCATAAATTGACTGGCATCCCAACAGATGATATATCTATCTTGACTATCTATAAAAGCAGTATCTCGGAAAGAATAGGCTAGTACTCGTTCTTTGAGGATTTCTTCTAGGGAGTCAATATAGGATTTCTTTAACTTGAGATCGAGATCGTCTAAGACCCAAACAATCGTTCCTTTGGGAATCAATTGAGTGGCAAATAAGCCATAGCCTATTTCTTCGTTAACAAAACCTAATTGAGTATGAGGATGTATCATGATATTTTTCAGTCCACTAATCAAGTCAATGTCAAATTTTCAACTATTTCGAGTATTCGGTCGAGTTGATAAAGTCTTAAAAATTTCTTTTCTAGAGTTTTCGTAATAACATCTTAGGAGTGAATCCATTGGTTCTTTTCCTTCTGCTACGGCTTCAATTTTATCTAAGTATTTCTTCTTGATTAGAGATCTTAAAGGTTGTTCTACTTTATTAATACAACGCATTGCTTCTTCGGCTTGACTTTCTAATATCTTGTAACAATCGAAAAGATCGTCAGCTTTAACTCGTCTGGCTGTACCGTCTTCTAATAGATAATCAAATGCATGGTCGATGTTATACCAGCGGTAGTCATCTGTTAATTCTTCTCCCGCATAGATATCTCGTGAAGCTATGGAAAATTCATAGGGAGTAGGAAGACAGGTTGGTTGAGAACTGTGGTTGACAAATTGACCGATATCCCAACAGAGTAGATATTTTCCTTTACTATCTAGATAAATAGTATCGCGAAAACCATATATTCTGACTCGCTCTTGAAGTAATGGATCGAGAGAATTAATTTGTGCTTCGTCTAATTTAGGATCTAGTTCATCTAACACCCAAATGATAGTTCCTTTAGGAATAAAATTTGTGACAAATACACCATATCCTACGGTTTCGTTAACAAAACCCAGTCGTGTATGAGGATGCATCATAAACTTTAAAAATAGTTTTTACTGACAAAAATTTTGGCTGGTAATTCTAAACACTCGCTCTTGAACCCAGAAGACATTTGAAAACTCCATTCTGTCATTCTGAGTGCAGTAGAACATAACGAAGAATCTCTGTTTGGAGTTGGTATGCTAAATAGATTTTCGAGTCAGTAGAATACAGGATTTTTTCCCTTTTTCTTTTCTCTTTTCTCCCAATCGACCAATTTTGTTTCTCATCTAACTGAAAAGCGTTATAAGATGTTTTGCTTCGCGATCTCTACGCTCAACATGACATCTTATTTATACTTTTAAGACAACCTGTAAAAGAAGAACTTGTGCCTCGTACAACAACCTTACTATAAGGCTCGCCCAAACAAGTTTAAAAATCCTGATAATTCATACATATAGTCATAAAAAGGCAAAATAAGCAGTTAAAGAAACTTATTTTGCCTTTCGAACGATTGATGCTCGTTTGCGCTTTAACGACCGATGCCAACGTAGCGGAAACCGGCTTTTTCTAAAGCTTCCCGATCGAGAAAATTACGACCGTCAATCATCACTGGATTGGTCATCAGCTTTGCCATTTTTTCGTAGTTGAGTTTGAGAAATTCTTGCCAATCGGTAACTAATACCAAAGCATCGCAACCATCGGCGAGCATTTCAGGATTGGTTTCAATAATGACCCCAGATAATCCATGACTCAAACCCGATTGAGAAACGATTGGATCGTAAGCCTTTACTCTAGCACCGAGACGATTGAGTTGTTCGATGAGAATTAGTGCGGGGGCATCTCGCATGTCGTCGGTATCTGGCTTAAAGGTTAGACCCAACAAACCGACAGTTTTGCCCTTGAGGATTTTCAGTTCTTGCTGGAGTTTTTCGATCGCGATCGAACGCTGACGCTTGTTGACATTGACCGCCGATTTGAGCAATTCGGCTTCGTAGCCGTAGTCTTCAGCCGTATGAATCAACGCCGAGACATCTTTTGGGAAACAAGAACCGCCCCAGCCGATGCCGGCTTGTAAGAATTTATCTCCGATGCGGGAGTCTAAGCCAATTCCTTTGGCGACTTGCGTGACATCGGCACCGACGCGATCGCAAATATTGGCTACTTCATTAATAAAACTAATCTTAGTTGCCAAAAAGGCATTAGCGGCATATTTAATCATTTCTGCAGAACTTAAGTCCGTCACTACCACGGGAACGGGAGGCAAGGACTGGTCTTGGGCAAATTTGCGTTCTACCAGGGGAGCATAAAGTTCCTGCATCATCGCGATCGCTTTTTGACTGTTGCTTCCTAATACGATGCGATCGGGATTGAAGGTATCATAAACCGCAGACCCCTCCCGCAAAAATTCGGGATTGCTGACGACATCGAAATTAGCCATCATTTCTTTAGTCGGTTCGCTGCTTCCGCCTGCGGTCACTAAAGATTTTAGGCGTTCGGCTACGCCATCGAGGACGATCATTCTTACCCAGTCTCCAGAACCAATGGGAACGGTGGACTTATTAACGATGACCTTATAAGTGCTACTATCGAGATGGGCGCCGATCCCGCGAGCAACCGCTTCCACATAGCGCGTATCGCTTTCGCCAGTTGGTAATGCCGGCGTGCCAACGGCAATAAACAAAATCTCTCCGTGTTTTACGCCAGCCGCGAGATCCGAGGTAAACTCCAAACGTCCCGATTGGGCGGAAGACTGCATCAGTTCCGACAATCCCGGTTCGTAAATAGGCGATTGTCCCGATTTCATCAATTTGACTTTTTCTTCGTTGTTGTCAACGCAGATGACGTGGTGTCCGATGTGAGCGAGGCAAACTCCTGTAACTAAGCCAACATATCCAGTGCCGATCACACAAACGCGCATACAGTTCGATCCTTTTTGTGATTTTTGACGTTTTACTTGTGACTTTTATACGCAAAATATCGCGTCTCTACCATACGGGCGAAGAGATCTGTACCCGTACTTCTAGCTTTAAGAAAGACGTTCCCGAAAATCTTCGATCGTCAGTTTTAAGCCCTCTTTTAGGGGAATAGTCGGTTCCCAATCTAGGTATGTTTTAGCACGGGTAATATCCGGCTGTCGCTGTTTGGGGTCGTCTTGCGGCAAGGGTTTGAATACTAATTCTGCATCGGGATTAATCATATTTTGAATGACCTGAGCCAATTCTAGAATGGTATATTCTCCGGGGTTGCCTAAGTTAACGGGACCGATATAGTCGCTGTTCATCAGGCGGATAAATCCTTCTACTAGGTCAGAGACATAGCAAAAACTGCGAGTTTGAGACCCATCGCCGTAAACGGTTAGAGGATCGCCTCGCAAGGCTTGAACGATAAAATTACTGACGACGCGACCATCATTTTCCAGCATCCGAGGACCATAGGTATTGAAGATGCGCGCTACTCGAATATCTACTTTGTTTTGTCGGTGGTAGTCGAAGGCTAGGGTTTCAGCCACGCGCTTGCCTTCGTCGTAGCAAGACCGGATCCCCGTGCAGTTGACATTGCCGCGATAGTCTTCGGGTTGGGGATGCACTTCTGGGTCGCCATATACTTCTGAAGTAGAAGCTAGGAAAAATCTCGCTTTGATCCGCTTGGCTAACCCCAGCATATTTAACGTTCCGATGACGTTAGTTTTGATGGTTTTGACGGGGTTATATTGATAGTGAACTGGAGATGCGGGACAAGCGAGGTGGTAGATCTGGTCTACCTCTAGGCGAATAGGTTCGGTAATATCGTGACGAATTAGTTCAAAATAGGGATGGTCTAACCACTTAAGAACATTGCGTTTATGCCCTGTATAAAAGTTATCGAGGCAGAGAACTTCATGCCCCGCTTCCATCAGGCGATCGATGAGATGGGAACCTATAAAACCGGCACCACCCGTAACTAAGATTCTCATGCAACTGACCGTTCAAAATATAAAGTTAATCTTAAACTAAATCTTGTCCTGGATTTTTGCCAAGCTCTCGCCAGCAGCGATCGCATTCACGTAATTTTACTTACAATCTCATAATTATCTAATGCCATTATTTTTTTCTTACAATAAATCGTCAATATCATTCAGTCAACTTCACTAAATCTTTAAAGGATTTATGAATTTACTTCTGGAAATTTCCTCAATTTCTCGATTATTTCCCCAATCAAGCCGAATTGTAGATGAGTGAATCTCTTAAGGAAGTTACGATATATACCGATGGAGCCTGTCTGGGCAATCCTGGTGCGGGCGGGTATGGTGTTGTTCTGATCTATGGGCGACATAGAAAAGAACTATCGGGCGGGTTTCGCTTAACTACCAATAACCGCATGGAAATTCTGGCTGCTATTGCGGGATTGATGGCGCTCAAAACTAAATGTACCGTTACTTTGTATACTGATTCTCAATATCTGGTTAATGCCATAACCAAGGGCTGGGCGCGGCAATGGCAGAAAAATGGCTGGAAGCGCAACAAAAAGGAAAAGGCGAAAAATTCCGATTTGTGGGAGCAATTGTTGAATTTATGCGCGCAACATGAAGTTAACTTTATTTGGGTAAAAGGACACGCAGGCAATCCAGAAAATGAATATTGCGATCGCTTGGCTGTCAGCGCGGCACTACAAAAAGATTTACCGCCAGATGCAGCATATGAAAATTGTATGAAATCCGAAGAGTCATCTTAATATTTCTATGCAAATTATTAATGAAATTCTCGATATAGAAACCGATAGCAGGATTGGAATTTATAACGTTACTCCTCTGCTTGAAAAAATTCTGCTCGAAACCTCGATTAAAAGCGGACAGGTTTTAATCTTTTCGAGACATACAACAACGGCATTAACGATTAATGAATATGAAGAAAGACTGCTAGAAGACCTCAAAAGTTACTTGAGAAAATTAGCGCCTCAATCAGAAAAGTATCTCCACAATGACCTTCATTTGCGCAAAAATATTCCGCCCGACGAACCAATGAATGCCCACTCTCATCTGATGGCGATGACGCTAAGTACTAGCGAAGTCATTCCCGTTGTCGATGGCAAATTGGGATTAGGAACTTGGCAATCGGTGTTATTTTGCGAACTCGACGGCCCTCGCAAGAGAACCTTATTAATTCAAGTCTGCGGGCAGTAAATCTTCTTACATCATTGATAATTCCCCATCGCTGCTTGTTGACAAATTAATTTTTGTACGCTTGCGATCGCGGGATTTAGTTCGTAAGTCCGACGGCCAGGATCGTTAAGATATGCCTGCTGTTCTTGTTCGATCATCTCTACATCCTGACGAACTAAACCATCTAATAATTTTTGCGCCGAACCAAACAAACTATTTTTAAGGTAGCGACGAAACCTGACAGGTAATTTATGTAAGCGCCAAAAGGAATTGAGAGAAGTAAAATGAATTAAATAAGCGCGAGTATAATTTTGATTAACCGGACAAAATAAACAATAAATTTTGAAATCTTTTCCTAATGTAGATACCCAATGGGGATACACATAACTCACATCTAAAGGTTCTGGATGGAGACGACGGAAAGCAGGGAAAAATAACTGCGAAATCGACCAAATTTTATCGATTTTGTAATAACTTTGGGCTTCATAATGAGCCTTTACTTGTTTCTCATCTGTATTTAAATCTTTTAAAGATGCTGAGGTCCAAGCTTGATAGTCATTGTGTAGATGCCCGTGATACATATCCATTAGATTTTCTATTAAAAAAGAATAATGTCCTTTACACTCAATACTGGATACAGTAGCAATGTAATTAAGATGTTCCCATTCTGGAACTCCCATCGGTTGTATAGAGTCTCGATCTAATTTGTCTAAATCTCCAGGAAATAGCCAAATAAATCCATCTAATTCTCGTACTGGATAGCGACAAATTTGACAATTAGGTAACTTTTGATTTGAGGCAAGATAGGGAACAGCAACGCAATTTCCCTCCCAATTAAAGCGCCATCCATGGTAAGAACATTCGAGTTCATTGCCAATAACTTTCCCATGACTGAGTTTTACCTGTCGATGGGGACAGCGATCTTCGAGTGCATGAACTTTCCCCGTCTTATCTCGATAGAGAACAATAGCTTGATGCCATAGCGTCACGCCGATGGGTTTATCTCTGACTTCCGTACTGCGTGCCACAACATACCAATGATTTGGGTTAATTCCACAGGTGCGAACATCAACAAACTGGTTTGTTTGGGGGGAAACTTGCATTGTTGTGAAGTGCGATCGCTCTCTTGTTTGGGTTAATTTTGATATAGAATATCGCAAAACTCAAAAAATTCGTGCAGCAATAATGCAGAGTCAGTGGATAACAATTGATGGAATAATTAAGCAGGGACACCAAGTAGCCTCTGGCATGGCTGAAAACAGTCCTTATCCGGGAAGTACAATAGAAATGCAGACACCTTTTTTCCAAAAACTGGGACTGGATTTGACCCCATTCTTTCCAGCTACATTAAATGTATCGATTAGTCCTTATACTTTCACTGTCAAACAGCCAGAATATACTTTCCAAAAGGTTGAGTGGACTTCCAAACATCCTCCCGAAGATTTCTCTTTTTCTCGCTGTCGAGTTGTCTACAATAATATTCGATATGATACCTTAATTTACTATCCCCATCCAGAAACAAAAAAAACGCACTTTCAAGATAATTCAACTGTTGAAATTCTCGCCCCATTAATTCCTAATTTAAGTTATGGCGATCGCATACAAATTGAACTGAATTCATTGGAGATAGAAATTAGTCCGTGAGAAAAATCGTTATATTTGGTAACTCTGGCTCTGGGAAAACCACCTTGGCCTTAAAATTCCAGAGAGAACTAAACATACCAATGCTAGATTTAGATACGATTACCTGGATACCAAATCTGCCAGGAGTAAGAAGAGAAGAAAATGAAAGCGAGAAATTGTTGAATGATTTTATTAATGAAAATCCTCAATGGATAATCGAAGGATGTTACGGAAGCTTAATTGAGAAGGTCGTAAGACATTGCTCAGAAATGATATTCTTAAATCCTGGGATCGAAAAATGTCTAGAAAATAATCTTAAAAGACCGTGGGAGCCACATAAATATAAAACTCCCCAAGAACAAGATACCAATTTGGAATTTTTACAAACCTGGGTTAGAGAATATTACTCTCGCGATGACGAATATTCTTTTAAGTGCCATGAGAAAATATTTAAAGCATTTAATGGCAACAAAAGAGAGATAATCTCAGATACATTTTAGCCAGTGTTTCTACGAAAGAATAACTCTTTCAGGCAACGACCGAATTAGGGTTTCTGCTTATCCCGAACTCAGGTTAAATAGCTAGCGGTAGTCAATTTACTTTCTTAGCAATCTCTCTGCGCCCCTGCGTCTCTGCGAGAGATAATATTCATATTTAAATCTTCCTCATCTCCCTATGGCTCGCATCCCCAAACTAAAATACGATCGGGGTACATTAATCTTACATCCGCCGCCAAAAGGAAAAGAGTGGATCGACTTTGCTAGTTGGGACGATCGCGTTGAAAAATTTCGCATTCCTGCCATTGATTATCGTCCCCTAGTAGAAACGCTACAGGCGACGGGAATAGATTTTATCGACGAAGCAAAAGAATTTATTCCTCTCGAACTGACTCCCAGCTTTGAGAGAGAACCTTATCCCCATCAAAAAGAAGCATTGCAAGCTTGGAAACAAGCAGGCAGAAAAGGCGTTGTCGTTCTGCCTACGGCAGCGGGAAAGACCTATTTGGCGCAACTTGCCATGCAAGCGACTCCTCGCACGACTCTCATTCTCGTGCCTACGTTAGATTTAATGCATCAGTGGTATGCCCAGATAAAAGCGGCATTTCCCGATGTGGAAGTGGGATTGCTGGGAGGAGGATCGCGCGATCGCACTCCCATCCTAATAGCAACCTATAATAGCGCGGCGATTCATTCGGAAGCTTTGGGCGATCGCTATGCACTGCTGATTTTTGACGAATGCCACCACTTACCGACAGACTTCTTTCGTAGAATTGCTGAGGATGCGATCGCGCCCTATCGTTTAGGACTGACTGCAACTCCAGATCGAACCGATGGCACTCATCGGGAGTTGGATGCCCTTATTGGTCCGGTCGTCTATCGTAAAACCCCTGAAGAACTTTCTGGAGGGGCGCTAGCAGAACATAAAATCGTCCAAATTAAGGTTAAATTATCGCAAAAAGAGCGCGAAAGATACGAGAAAGCCCTAAAAATTCGCAACGATTTTTTGCGTCAGTCGAATATTTCTTTAGGGAGTTTAAATGGTTGGCAACTCTTCGTCCAAGCCAGTGCGGGATCGAATGCGGGACGGCGTGCCATGCTTGCCCATCGAGAAGCGAAAGAAATTGCTGCCGGAACTGATGCAAAATTGCGAGTTCTCATCGAATTAATTTGCGAACATTATCCAGAATCCATTCTCATTTTTACTAACGATAATGCAACTGTCTATCGCATCTCGCAAGAGTTTTTGATTCCTGCTATCACTTACCAGACACCCGTCAAAGAACGCCATGAGATTCTAACTCGCTTTCGAGAAAGAGATTACAAAACCCTGGTCACTTCTCACGTTCTCAATGAAGGGGTTGACGTACCCGATGCTCGCATTGCCATTATTCTATCGGGTACGGGTTCGACGCGGGAATACGTACAGCGACTCGGTAGGGTATTGAGAAAGGGCAGCGATCGCAATAAATTGGCAGTCCTATACGAAGTTATAACAGAAGATACCAGCGACGAAAGAACTTCACAACGCAGGCGAGGGACAGAAGATAATCCGAATCAACCTCGACAATTATCGCTCGTTTACTCTCAATCTTCCAATAGCGCAGATCCTCTAGAAACTTCCAAAGCAGCAGAGTCACCCGTTCAGTGGAAACAAGAAGATTCAAAAGACAATCTGACCCTCGATTTCTAAAATTCGATCCGATCTTTATCAACAAGCATAAAGATGCAGTGTTAAGTATTAAAGGCTGGCGATCGCTGTTAAATCCACCCAAGAAAATTAGCGATCGCCAACTATCGTCCTAAGATATTACACTAGAGCGTTTGCTCGCATCGAATAAATGTCATATTCATACCCTTACATTTGTCATGATTAATAAATAAGGGTAACAAGATGTAATACTATTTTTCATGCATTAATGACAGAGATGGTCGATTGCCCTCACCCCTAACCCCTCTCCCAAATAGGGAGAGGGGAGAAGGATGTCGATCGCGAAAACCTGAAAATTGGTGTAAGGCGATGAAAATAACTTCATAGCGTTTTACACCGTTTTACCAGCAAGTAGATGGGGATCTCAATAACGAATGCGAGGATCGATGTAAGCATTGATTAAATCGATTAAAATGCTGGCAAAAACCACAATTGCCCCAAAAAAGACCATAATTCCCTGAACGGTTGGATAATCTCGCAAAGAAATAGCTTCATATAGCCGATTTCCCAAACCGGGCCACGAAAACGTTACTTCTGTTAAAACCGCACCGCCCAACAAGGATGCAAATGTCAGTCCTAGAACTGTAATAACCGGAATCAGGGCATTTTTTAGGGCGTGAGCGAGAAGAATTTGTCGTTCGGGAATGCCTCTTGCTCTAGCAGCTTCTACATAATCTGCTTGCAACGTTTGCTTTAAATTCACCCGCACGATTCGTTCAAAAATCCCGCTCAAAAGAACTCCTAGCGTCAGACTAGGCATAGCCAAATAATGCAAAGCGGTGAAAAATTGAGCGAAATTCCCGGTTAGCAGGCTATCAATCGTATATAGCCCCGTGATTGCTGCGGGTGGAGTTTCGCTCAGCGGAAAACGAGTTCCGAGGGGAAACCAACCAAGCTGGACAGAAAAAATCAATTGCAGGAGCATACCAACCCAGAAAATGGGTAAAGCGTAGGTAACGATTCCAAATAGTCTTCCACCGACATCGATCGCGCTTCCAGGACGAGAGGCAGAAAAAATTCCAATGCCAATACCAACGACTAGAGCAACGACTATACTATAAAACGCCAATTCTAGCGTAGCCGGAAAATGCTCTCGAATGACCTCCCAAACAGCAATTCCCTTGCTGGTAATCGAGTTTCCTAAATCCAAGCGCAGCAAATCCCATAGATAATTTAAATACTGAAGCCAAAGGGGCTGATTTAGTCCTAATTCTTCTCTTAACTTTAACTTAGCGGCTTCGGGAGCGCGATTGCCCAGAATCGCGTCTGCCGTGTCTCCCGGTGTCGCCCGCATCAGCAAAAAGACGATTGTAATAATCGTCCATAACATGAGTGGAGCTAGCAGTAGGCGAGCTAGAATGTAATACTGTAGGGCTTTAGAACGAGACATCTATTGAGTTACCAGTTGTCAGTTATCAGTTTATAGCCTATTGCCGATAACTGGGTCGCTGGTTACTAAGTCGCGATCGCTATTCGTTTTTATTCTCCTTATCATCGCTACCGCCAGCAAAAGGATTTTCTCCAATCCCTAGTTGCTTTTTGCTTTGTCTGAGTTCCTTCCAAAGCGCCTTGATTTGCTCGTAAGCTTCTTCGGGAGCGATCTTGCCGCCAGTTTCTAAATTACAGATATAGCTGACTCGTTGGGCAAATTCTTGTAAATTGGCGTTGAAGACCAGATTTTCTGGCTTCACCTCACCCCGATAGGGACTGCGAGGATAGAGGAAGTCTTCTTTGTCTCTGTTAGCTGCCATTGCTATCGCCCTGCCTGAATTATCCTTATTTTATGGAGATCGAACGCTATTGGTGTTTAAGTTGACTTAGTCTTTTATTAACCTAATGTTAATCTATTATTAACTTTTGCTGAATTCAAATTTAACAGAAGAACTCGAACTATGCTATAGCGCCAGTTTGTATAGCAATGAAAGTTTTACAATTGTCGTAGTCTCAGCGCGATCGCTATTATCAATTCTTTGTATTAAAAATGGAAGGTTCTATGGTAGAAAAACTATATGAAGGAAAAGCCAAGATTCTGTACCCGACAGAAGACGAAGAAATCCTCCTGACCTACTTTAAAGATGATGCAACTGCGTTTAACGCTCAAAAACGAGGGCAAATTCGGGGAAAAGGAGAAATCAACTGTGCGATTTCGGCGGCTTTATTTGAATGGTTAGAATCTCTGGGAATTCCTACTCACTATATCGATCGCCCCGAACGCGATCGCATGCGCGTCAAAGCCGTCAAAATTCTTCCCATAGAAGTTGTCGTCAGAAATATCGCGGCTGGCAGTCTTTGCAAACAGACGGGTTTGCCTGAGGGAAAAATCTTACCATATCCCCTAGTAGAATTTTATCTAAAAAATGATGCCCTTGGAGATCCCCTGCTCACCCGCGATCGCCTGGCCATTTTAGAGCTAGCCACACCGCAACAGCTAGAGCAAATAGAAGCAATGGCCCTCAAAATCAACCAACATTTGCGCGAGTTTTTCGAACGCTGCGGAATTACTCTAGTAGACTTCAAACTAGAATTTGGGCTAGATTCTGGGGGACAGTTGCTCTTAGCCGATGAAATCAGTCCCGATACTTGTCGTTTGTGGGATAAAGCCGAAACCGACCCCAAAGCAAGAGTCATGGATAAAGATCGATTTCGTCGAGATTTAGGAGAGGTAGAATCTGCTTATCAGCGAGTCCAGCAACGGGTTTTAGAACAAATTGCCCAGTTGCGCAACCAATGAGAGAGCGATCGGAACATTGCAAATTAGATACAGTCTCTATCTTCGGTTACTAATCTTCTCTGTGCTATGTTAGTAACTTGTTGCCAGTCGTTTGGTCAATATTAAATAGTAGACCAAAATTGACAATACTTATTTTTGGTGGTGTGTGGACGTGCTCGACAAAATCATAAATGTGAAGCTGTCTCCTGTTGTTTTTTCCCTAGTTATTGCGACAGCAGTGCTCAACTTAGCTAGTTCGGCTAGGGGAGAAACCACCGACCCAATTCTCTCCTCGGCAGAAACCGCTTGGCTCAAGGAGAAAGTCAACCCTTCCGACAGACAAAAGAGCAAGCTTCAGACGGCTTTTGCGCAAGAGCTGCAAAATCGTCTTTCTCTAGAAACGACGATAGTTGCGCAAGCAGACGAGCCGTCAATCTTAGCCGATGCGATCGCGCCTGCAACTCCTCGTGCTTCCGACTCCAAGTCTCAGCGGGTTTCCATGCCTGTAGGTTCTCCGTCTCCAGCAAAGCCTACCGCTGCCTTGCACGAAACGCTGACTGCACAAACACCACCCTTTGAAACGCCAGAAGAAACTCCTACCCTGCAAATCCCCGATTCCGAATCGCAGGAGGCTCCCGCTCCCCAACAAAGCGCCCCTAAGCCTCAAGAAACGCCTCCTCCTCAAGTCCCCGCGCCCGAAACTTCCCCAACTCCAGCTCCAGAAATCCCAGCACCTGAAGATGGAGCAGAATCTCCTGAAGAAGCACCTGCCGAAGAAGCGCGAGTGCTCGTCTCAGAAGTACTCGTTAGCGGTGCTCCTCCGGAATTGACCGATCTGGTCTACAACACCATTCGCACTCGTCCGGGACGAATTGCCACCCGCTCTCAACTACAAGAAGACATCAATGCTATCTACGCTACGGGTTTCTTTGCCAACGTCAGAGTCACCCCAGAAGATACTCCCCTAGGCGTTCGCGTCACTTTTGCCGTCGATCCCAATCCAGTGCTACAGCGCGTAGAAATCCAAACCGTCCCTCCCACAGAAAAACCCCGCGTTTTGCCCGACCAAGTGATAGAGGAGACATTTAAGGAGCAGTATGGTAGGATTCTCAATTTGCGCGACTTGCAACAGGGGATTAAAAAAATCAATGAGTGGTATTCCCAAAATGGTTACGATTTAGCACAGGTAATCGAATCTCCTAAAGTTTCCGAAGATGGAACCGTTACTTTGGTAATCGCAGAAGGGGTTATCGAAGATATCCAGGTCAGATTTTTCGACGAAGAAGACGAGCCAAAAGAAGGAGACACGCGACCGTTTATCGTCACGCGGGAATTAGAGTTAAAGCCGGGAGATGTCTTCAACCGCAATATAGCGCAAAGGGATCTTCAGCGCGTCTTTGGGTTGGGGATCTTTGAGGATGCGAGGCTGTCATTTTCCCCCGGAAAAGACCCGCGTCAAGTCATTGTTAATGTCGATGTGGTCGAGGGCAATACTGCCTCGCTGGCGGCAGGTGCAGGGATTAGCTCCAATAGCGGTTTATTTGGAACGGTGAGCTATCAAGAGCAGAATCTGGGCGGCAATAACCAAACCCTGGGAGCAGAATTGCAGATCGGGGAACGAGAATTCCTGTTTGACGTGAGCTTTACCGATCCCTGGATTGGCGGCGATCCTTACCGCACTTCTTATACGGTTAATGCCTTCCGCCGTCGGTCGATTTCCTTGGTATTTGACGGGGACGACACGCGCTTGACCACGGAGAATGGCGACGATAGTCCCCGCGTCGTTCGTACCGGAGGCGGCATTACCTTTGTGCGCCCGATCGCTGAAAATCCTTATACAAGACCAGATTGGCGACTTTCAGCTGGATTTACTTACCAGCGCGTTCAGATCGAGAACGGAGACGGCGATATCGCGCCCAGATCCTCGCGCGATGACGGATTGCGAGACTTAGCCTTTAGTCCTAGCGGTAAAGATGACTTATTTGTCTTCAGTTTTGGTGCGACTCAGGATTACCGCAATAATACCTTACAACCAACTAGCGGTTCTTTCCTGCGTTTGGGCTTGGAGCAAAGCGTCCCTATCGGCTCCGGTAATATTCTTTTGAGTCGTCTCAGAGCGAGTTACAGTTACTATATTCCGGTTAACTATATTGACTTTGGCTTTGCTGAAGATTCAGAAAAGCTACCCCAGACGATCGCGTTTAACGTTCAGGCAGGAACTGTCCTCGGAGATTTACCGCCCTATGAAGCTTTTGTTATCGGTGGTAGTAACTCGGTGCGCGGTTACGGGGAAGGAGAAGTTGGCGTTGGTCGCAGCTATTTTCAGGCAACCGCTGAATATCGCTTCCCAATTCTTGATTTTATCGGGGCTGCTGTCTTTCTCGACTACGGCACGACGCTGGGTTCTAGCGGTGGCGTTCCCGGCGCTCCTGGCGACGTTCGGAACTTACCGGGTAGCGGTTTGGGCTACGGTCTTGGCGTTCGGGTTCAATCCCCTGTCGGTCCAATTCGGATAGACTATGGATGGAACGACCAAGGAGAATCTCAGCTTCATTTTGGCATTGGAGAAAGGTTTTAAACAGTTATCCGTTATCAGTTATCAGTGACCAGTAGGGGTGCAAAGCTTTGCACCCGTAAAGTTATCATTTACCAAGATCGATGGAAACGACAATCGAGCGATCGTTTGAAATTTCAGGCATAGGACTGCATTCTGGGGCAACGACTTGCGTGCGAGTGTTGCCAGCTAAGGCAGGAGAGGGGCGCTATTTTGTGCGGGTAGATTTGCCCGAATGCCCCTCAATCCCAGCACGGGTGGAAGCAGTTCGTCAGACCACGCTGTCTACAGAACTCGCAACCGCAGCAGGTGCAGTCGGCACGGTGGAGCATCTTCTCGCGGCATTGGCTGGCAGTGGCGTAGATAATGCCAGGATTGAAATTGATGGGGCAGAAGTGCCGCTGCTAGATGGTTCGGCAAAGGTTTGGACGGACGCGATCGCCCAAGTCGGTATTATTCCCCTATCTCAGACGCGACGGGTTGCATCTCTAGATGCCCCCATCTGGATACAAGAAGGAGATAGTTTCGTCGCCGCTTTACCTGCCCCAGAGATTCGCTTTACCTACGGAATCGATTTTCCCTACCAGGCAATTGGCAATCAATGGCACAGTTGGAGTCCCGTTTCAGAAAGCTTCGTCGAGGCGATCGCTCCCGCACGAACTTTCGGTTTTGCCGACCAAATCGAGCAACTGCGACAAGCTGGGTTGATTAAAGGAGGAAGTTTAGAGAACGCCCTCGTCTGCGATCGTCGCTCTGGTTGGCTAAATCCACCCTTGAGGTTTGCAAATGAGCCAGTTCGTCATAAACTTTTAGACTTAGTAGGGGATTTAAGTTTACTAGGAACGATTCCTGTCGCTCATTTCCTTGCGTACAAAGCCAGCCATAAGTTACACGTTCAACTGGCAAAAGCTCTTTGCACGTTAGCGCTCAGTAGTTCATAGATAGTAGCCTAAAGCTACCAACTATTGACTACCAACTACTAACTACCAACTACTAACTGATATCTAATTACCCATGTCTTCCACTATTAATACCAATACTGTCGATCGCCAACAACAGCAAACCTCGCCTGAAAAAACGACTTTTACCGTAGAAGAAATCCAAGCACTCCTGCCCCATCGCTATCCCTTTGCGCTAGTCGATCGCATTATCAATTACGTTCCTGGAAAACGTGCAGTCGGCATCAAAAATTTCACCATCAACGAACCTTTTTTTCCCGGACACATTCCCAGTCGTCCGATCGTGCCGGGAGTGCTGCTAGCAGAATCTATGGCACAAGTCGGCGGCATCGTACTAACCCTTCTTCCGGGTATGAAAGGGAAATTTTTTGCCTATGCGGGGATTGATAAGATGCGTTTTCGCCGTCCGGTCATTCCTGGCGATCGCCTGGTCATAGAAGTGGAATTGCTCTCGTTTAAGCTCAATCGAATTGCTAAAATGCATGGAAAGGCAACGGTTGACGACCAATTAGCGGTAGAGGGAGAGATGTTATTTTCTCTGTTTGAGTGAGAAATTGGGTTTAACTGAGCTGTCAGTCAGCGATTGAAATCGCTGCCTCATATTTCAAGTCGTCTAAAGACGACTAAAGACTAAACAAGTGTTTTAGTCCATTTCAAATAAGATCTTGCACTATTCTCAACAACCGCTGTTGTCATTCATTTTCCGTGCGATCGAAAAAGTCTTCTAAAGAAGACCCAATAGGAATTTCAGTCGATTTTAATCGAGTTGGCATTAACGCCTAGAACTTGAGTTCTAGGCGTTGATGCCAAAGGGGTAAGCTTTCAATTTCAATGGACTTGATATGTAAGCCTGGAAATCAATTTCCAGGTACCTGTTGCTAAGAGTGCAAGCTCTTAGTTTCAATGGACTCGATCTATAGGTTCCAGGAAATTCATTAACTTCGATGTTTATGTTAGGAAAAGGTTTAGTAGGGGCAGGTTTAGAAATCTGCCCCTACCAAAATTTGTGTGTCTTTTCGAGATGGAAACTGCTGTCATAGTTACAGTGTATCTGCTAAGCTAATTTTGATATAAAACTTAACAATATATTGTTTACAGCGCTTAATGTTAAGACTGATTACTGACTTCGACGGTCCCATCATGGACGTTTCAGAACGCTACTATCGCGTTTATCAGTTTTGCTTAGAACAAACAAAACGTCCCGAACAACCCGTTCGCGAACTATCCAAATCGAAATTTTGGGAGCTGAAACGGACAAAAGTTCCAGAACGACAGATTGGCATTCTTTCGGGTCTAGACGAAGCCCAAGCCCGAAAATTTGCTCGCTTGCGCCGTCAAACCGTTCATACGCTTTCCTATTTAGTCTACGATCGCCCCATTCCTAGTGCTGTAGAAACCCTAGAAAGACTACAAAAGCAAGGAATCGATCTGGTCGTCATGACCATGCGTCGAGTGCGAGAATTGGAAGCAGCGTTCGAGCAGTACGATCTCAGAAAATTTTTTCCCTCAGATCGCTGCTATTGTTTAAGCGACGATTATGTCAAAACGGCAGATGTAGAAGACAAACCTTTATTAATGGAGAAAGCTCTCCGAGAATTACCCCTCGCTGCCGATACCTGGATGATAGGAGATACCGAAGCTGACATCATTGCCGCTAAAACCCATAATATTAAAGTAGTTGGCGTATTATCAGGCATTCGCGATCGCGAGCGATTAGAGCAATATCAACCCGACCATATCGCTAAGAACCTCAGTGAAGCCGTCGATCTAGTAATGTCTGCTATCCATGCCATTTCCTAAAACCTCAACGCAGAAAACTACTAATCAGCCAGAACAAGCCAAACGTCACAAGGCAAGCCAACTGTTCGACACTTAACATAAATGAGCTACTGGGCAATCCCAGTAAAGATGCCAAGCCACTTCCCAATCCAATTCCCAAGAGCAAACCCAGCACGGTGAATAATACAGCGCGCCCCAAACGTTGCTCTTTGCGATTGAGCAGATAAATGTTAGCACAAACTCCTATCGCCATTAGCAAAGGAAGCACCGATTCGCTGTTATTTTGGGAAAAAACCGTTAGAATCGACAAAATTAGGAAAACCGCGATCGACCAGAGAAGATCTGACTGAGATGGCGTATCGATCGCGCGCTGCAACCAACTAGGAGATTTAGACACTGAAACAGAGGGAGGTAGAGGAGATACCTCAGCAAGCTTTTCAGGGAAGCGGATTCTATCTGGTACCTTGATTCTTCCTTCTTGGCGCATTCTCAGACGATCCATGATAATGGCATCATAAGCTGCCTCAATGCTTTCAAGAACTTGACTGTCGTCTCGATACTGTTCGATCGAGCGCTGCTTCGCTGCTTGGATCTCCTCAAAGGAGGCATTTTCAGTGACTCCTAGCCTTTCATAGGGATTTTGCTCGCTCATCTAAAACCTCCTTTGATATTGCCATGATGTTAAGTAACCGTGTGGGAAAGGGTAAACTAATTTTGAGAGCGGAAAGCTAAAGCGGATTGAGCGAACGGAATGAACCTTCGAGAAGTCTTGCTTCTTCAAAAAGATGCATTACTTTTAGATTACATTTTCCCTCGATTTTCATTCCATCGAGCTTCTGCTTTTT
This sequence comes from Hydrococcus rivularis NIES-593, assembly GCF_001904635.1. Lineage (GTDB taxonomy): Bacteria > Cyanobacteriota > Cyanobacteriia > Cyanobacteriales > Microcystaceae > Hydrococcus > Hydrococcus rivularis. The sequence continues at coordinate 909 of NZ_MRCB01000020.1, read as the reverse complement.
TACGCTCCTGAAATCACAAAAGGATATCAATATCCTTCCTCAAGCTATAGTTTAGCTTGAGAAACGAACACTAGATAAGGTAAGTATCTAGTTAAAAAATCCCTCTTTACCTGACATCCTAGCAATTTAGCTTCTAATTTTTACCAGGAAAACAAGTGCCATGGCTTCTGCCAAGATTCTAGTTGTAGACGACGACTCAGCAATTCGTAACTTGATCGTTCGCTTCCTGAGCCAGAAAACTTATCAGGTACAGGCGGCAGCGGATGGAAAGTCCGCTATCGATCTATTCAACAAGTTTAACCCCGACCTGATCATTTTGGATGTCAATTTACCCGATGCGCTGGGGTATAACCTATGCGAGCAAATGCAGCGCAACACCAATGTCTTCATTCTCATGCTTACCAGTCGTACTGATGTTGAAGATAAAAAAGAGGGATTCTTAAAAGGAGCAGACGATTATATTACTAAACCCTTCGATCTGCAAGAACTAGAATTTCGAGTTAGAGCTATTTTAAAGCGTCGGCGAGTGATTATTCCCGAAGAAAAGGATTCGCTTGTCTTCGGGAATTTAACCATCGATCCAGAACGCCGAGAAGTGATGGTTAACGACCATCTCGTCACCCTGACTTCTCTAGAATTCGATTTGTTATACTGTTTAGCCAGTCAGCCCGGTCGAGTTTGGAGTCGTGCAGAACTCATTCATCGCGTTTGGGAGTACGACTATGTTGGCGATCAAAGAGTCGTCGATGTCCATATCGGCCAAATTCGCAAAAAGATAGAAACTGATACTTCCCATCCAGCTTTGATTCAAACGGTTAGGGGCGTCGGATATAAATTTGAAGCGACCTCCGTCACTGGAGTTTAGACTAAAAAAGAAAGAACGGCAGCCAAAAGAGAACTTTAGCTACC
>NZ_MRCB01000002.1 GCF_001904635.1 Hydrococcus rivularis NIES-593 | reverse complement strand
AAAGGGACTGGTAGAGGGAACAAGGATAAAACCTTTGTTCTCTACAATATCAGTAGTACACCCATTATTAGGCACGTCAAAGTTAAAGGAGATTCTAGTCCTGACGATTCCACGCTCTGTGACTATTGGGAAGACCGCAAAACAAAACACGGAAAATTATACTGGGCTAAGGGTTCTAAATATAAACAAGTAGCCAAACAACAAAACTGGAAATGTACCGTATGCGGGGAGAACTTATTCAACGAAGAACAAATCGAAACCCATCATCTGATACCTGTGAAAGAAGGTGGTTCGGACGACACCGAAAACCTAGTCCACTTACACAAAGCGTGTCATAAGCAGGTACACAGCAAAACCAAGTCAAAGGCTTGAAGTAAGGCTTGAGCGGAATGATTGGAAACAGTCACGTTCCGTTCTTAGGGGAGGGGAGAGGGGCGACCCTCGAACCTTACCCGATAAAAATAGAATACCTGGAAGAACCCAATCCCAGAGATACATTTTTTGCTGTGGCATCTTTTCAACTTTTAGGAGAAACCATTCCCAACCGCGATCGCGTAGAAGCCTATCTCCATCAAATTTTGACCGACCTAAAAACGCGCCTTTTGCCGCCAACGGGCACGCTATCGAAAATCCACAGTGCCTCTGCCTTTAACTACCTGTACTTTCCCTTCTATACGCTTTACCGTATGGGCAGTCTGCATCTAGATGAATTTTGGCAGAAAGTTCTCAGCCGTCTGAAAATCCTCCTGCCAGAGCAGATGTATCCCAATGAATCGGGTGCCAGCCAGCAATGGCTCCTGCGAAAAGTCAGAACTAAAAAACTCTGTGCAGCGATACCGAATCACCAGCAAATCATCGATTTTGTTCTGAATCTAAAAAACAAGGGCGGCTTTGGCATTAAACCAAACCTAATTGATACTTATTGGAGTATTTCACTGCTAGAGGAGCTGGATTATGACCTGAGTCACATGGATGACACTCGCCAATTTATTCAGCGTCTCCAGGTTCCTCAGACTGGATTTACCTTAACAGAAGAGGGGATCGCAACCAGTCTTGAAGTGATATATGCCGGGATTTTTGCCAGTCTCATGTTGCAGATGGAAATTCCTGATCTTGACGCAGCACTGCGGTTTGTGCGGATGTGCCAGATGGATCGGGGAGGATTTGCGCGTATGCCTGTAGGACTGCCCGATCTTGAAAGTACCTATCGAGCATTAAAAGTTCTCAAAACCTGTACGGATAGCGACCTAATCTAGTCAGGAATAGGGCGAATGAGGAAACAGCAGAGATCGCATAGCTAAGCAAGGGTTGAAACACGAATTGCGAATACATCCAGATTGCGCGATCGCGACTTCAGTATGAGATCTTAAATCTGATTAAATAAAGATATTCGAGTTAGAAGTGCGAGCATCTTGCTTGCGCATAAGCTTGCGAGCAAGATGCTCGCACCCACCAATCAATTTTAAGCGAATTCAATCGGATTCCCGCTCTCTAACGGACAAATGCGATATATCGCACCCTTACACCGATAATCAATCGAAGATGGACAAACGTTTTTTCAATATCTTTAATTTGACCGAAGACGAGGCGATCGCGCTCTTAAAAACCCCGCCAGAGCAACTTGAAGATAAAACCGATCGCTACATTGCCGCTTCTCATTTAATTAACTTTCCCACAGAACGCGCGATCGATGCTTTGATTGAAGCCGTTCGCGATCGCGATCGAGACCTCTACAATCGCATCACGCGACGCAAAGCCATAGAAAGTTTAGGACGATTAAAAGCAACGGCAGCCATACCCGTCATTCGCGCTTGCTTGGCGGATGAAGATTGTTACACGGTAGAAAACGCAGTTTGGGCAATTGGGGAAATTGGTACGGATGATGAGGCAATTTTAGAAGAGATCGCCCAATTGTTAGATAAGCCGGAACAGAGTTATCGGGTTATTATTCAGACGTTGGCTAAATTTAACTATCGAAACGCTCTAGATCGGATTCAAAAATTTGTTGACTCTGATAACGAACCGATTGCTTCTGCTGCGATCGCAGCCGTTGCCCGTTTTAGCGGCGATTATAGCCAGATTGATAAAGTTGTTGGCTTCCTGCAACACGAAAGCGTCAATGCACGGCGAGCTTGCATTCAAGATTTGATCGATGCCCAGTATTACGACGCGATTCCTGAGATTGCGAAATGTCCCGTATCTGTTATTTTTAGACTGCGAGGAATTCGCTTGTTAGCCGATGCAGGCACGTCCGCCGGGAAAATTAGTTTTCAGAAAATAGAACCCCATTTGGATCGAGCAATCCGCGATCGCCCAGACGAGCTAAATTTAGTTCACGAATACGACCAGCTTCCTAGTTTAGCCTTTCTTGTTAACGAGCTATACCAGACCGATTTCGGACGGTGTTATCTCGCCAGTAAAACGCTGCTAGAAACCTATCCAGACGAAGCACCAGAGGCGTTGATGGCAACTTATGCCGAACAAGCGCACAACGACTACGGAGCGCACTATCACGTTATCAAACTGCTCGGCTGGCTCAAATATGCTCCTGCTTTCGATCTGCTAGTAGAAGCCTTACAAAATCCTCGCCCCCAGTTTCAAAAATCTCGCGCTGCCGCTGCGATCGCGCTGGCTAATTTAGGAGACGAACGGGCGATTCCTCTGCTTAAAGCGTCTTTGAATATCAATATTTGGGATTTGAAATATGCCTGTTTGCTAGCATTAAAACAGTTTGGAGACGATAGCGGCAAAGAGATAGCAGCTCGCGATCCCGATTGGTTAGTTCGAGCCAAAGCAATGGCTGAATTGCTGGACAATTCCACATGAAACCTAAAGTAATAATCCGCTACCTTTTGAGTGCTTGCTTATTGATAGTATTATTACCCGCGATCGGTTTATGGATTCCAAGGAAATGGGATGATGACTCGCAAGCAAGCTGTCAGTATCGAGTTTGCGTTGCCAAATTTGGATACCATTCCAATATCCTCGTTCCAGTTCGCAATGCCATATAATAGCAACCATTGGACAGCAAGAGGCTTAAGAATTGCCGATCTTAATACGCCCCTTTGGGCAGGTCATGCGACTGCTATCATGCACCTATTAGAAAGTCGTTGTTACCCGTAAACATTCTCTTCATCGCACTACTTGCCAATACTTATAAGCTGCATAAGCTAGCGTTACTACCCCCGTTACGATCGCCGATTCATCCACTTCAAATTCGGGATGATGCAAGGGAGGATTGTGCTTGTCGGGATACCCTATCCCCAGACGAAACATACTTCCAGGAGCTTGTTCTAGATAGAGAGAAAAATCTTCTGCCCCCAAAGACGGTTCGGTGAGAAGCTGTACGCGATCGCTTCCCCAAGCCTCTCGGCTAGCAGCTTCCAATAGCTGAGTCAAAGTTAAATCATTTTGTACTGAAGGTACGCCGCGACGATAGTTTATTTCGTATTTCGCGCCATAGCTGTTGCAGACATTGGCGACAATTCTTTCAATCCACTGCGGTAAATTGGCATGGGTATCGGGATGAAGCGATCGCACCGTCCCCGCCATTCGCACGCGATCGGCAATCACATTTGGCGCCCTGCCGCCGCTAATTTGTCCGATCGTTAAGACAATGGGACGCAAGGGATTTTGCGTGCGACTGATAGCTTGTTGTAGGGTTGTAATCACCTGAGAGGCAATCCAAATGGCATCGATCGCTTCGTGAGGACGCGCCCCATGCCCCGACTCTCCCTGAATAAAGATTTCTAAATCGTCTGCCGCTGCCGTCAGTACCCCATAGCGAATGCCCACAGAACGCGCTGGAATCGAAGGAAATACGTGAACCCCAAAAATAGCACTGACATCTCGCATCGCCCCGTCTCGAATCATCCAGCTAGCTCCCTGAGCGATTTCTTCGGCGGGTTGAAACAGAAAGCGTACATTTCCTGGCAGGGGTTCTGCCAGCTGAGACAACACCATTGCCACTCCCAACCCTACGGTTGTATGCACGTCATGACCGCAGGCGTGCATAATTCCGGGTTTGCGAGAGGCGAATTCTAGATCGGCTCTCTCTTGGATGGGCAGAGCATCCATATCGGTGCGAATTGCCAAAATGCGATCGTCGCTGCCGTTTCCTTGCAAGTTTCCTACAACGCCCGTTTTGCCTACTGCCTCTTGCACCTGAATGCCGCAGGAAGACAAAACCCCCGCGACGTAGGCAGCCGTTTGATATTCCTGTCCGCTTAATTCGGGATGGGCATGGATATGGCGGCGAATTTCAATCAATCGAGGCGCTAGGGTTTCTGCTAAATCTTTAATCTCAGAGAGCATTGGTTATCACAACGGTACGCTTTATTAAGATGTTAATATAACTTTACTGTGGCTGATTTCATCGATCCGCTGCGACAAGTAGCCAAACAATAAAAGTCGTTCCAGGCAAAGCCGGATTTTGACTCATTTCATTGGGACTGATTAAGTCAATTTTGCCATGCATTTGTTCGACTAATTCTCTGACGATCGCCAGTCCCAACCCCGTGCCAGGAATATCTCCTTGCGCCTGAACTCCCCGATAGTGCCGCTCGAAAAGATGTTCTCGATCTTCTAGCGGAATTCCGTAACCCGTGTCGCACACGGCAATTCCTTGCCAATTCCCAGTTTCATCGACTCGTTCCAATCCAGTGGCAATATGCACCGTTCCGCCTGCGGGAGTATATTTGAGGGCATTATCGATTAAATTGCTTAATACTTCTCGTAATGCTTTAGAATTGGCTTGCACGGGAGGTAAATTAGAAGGAAGATCGGCAATTAGATGAATGTCTTTTTCTTGCGCGATCGCACGGGCGGAATCTAATAGCGGTTCTAGAACATCTTTCACTTCTGTGGCTTCTAAACTCAGGGCATTGCCCAGCAACAGCGAAGGCGAATCGTCATCCGAGGTGGCTGCGGGTAAAGACAAAGCATTGGTTTCTAGGGTCACCGCATCGGTGTCGCCAGCAGTCGCGTCTATATCTACCTCAAATTCTTGCAGCAATTCTTGCAGGCGATCGCTCTCTCGTAAAATTCCTCGGACGACTGATTGATTGCGATCTTCGGGTAGGAGACGCTTGAGTAGCAGCTTGCCAAAGGTTCGCAATGCCGTTAAAGGATTGCGCAATTGATGGAGCAAACTATCCAATCTGTCTTTTTCTAGGCGACGAATCCGATACTGCTGGCTTAACTGCTGCTGATACCAACTTTGCCGCCGATCCAACAGGCAAGCCAGTGCTATGGTTTTGGCGATTTGCTCGATCTGACCTAATTCGTTTTCTTTCCATTGCCGCTTTTTGCGTCCCGTCACCAGTAAACCCATTACCCTATCTTCGTCCATCAAGGGAAAAACCATTTGATGCTGTCCTTCAGGGTAGGAAACCTCCCATAAAGCTTTTGATGCATCAATTTCGGTTTCGCGATGGGATTGGCTGATTTCATCGGCAGATGAGCCTAAGAGCAAGGGAACGGATGAAGTGACTCTACTCCAAACTTCCGGCAAGATGCTCAAACAAGCATCAGATTTCCAAACCGAATCTGTCTGTGGATAGATTGCAATGGGAATTAAGTGAGTATCTGTACCTTCTAAGCTTTCCTCAGCCAAATATACCGCACTCCAATCTGCCTTCAGTCCTTTAGTCAATAAAGCAATTTGAGACTGACACAGGGCAATAAACTCCGAACTGGGAGGAATAAAGAGGGGATGCGAACGAGACATCTGAGTTCTAGAAACTTTGTTGAATTTTTATGAAGAAAAATTACTTTTTGTATTAATTATTTTGTCTATCCTATCGCTACCATAACTCAAAACTACGTATAGCTTTTGTTTTAGACTCAGAGAACGTTAAATTTATTCCTGAGAGACAGTTGATTTTCTTAACTCAACCGGATATAATTGCCACGGCTTTTGTAACTAGGATTACAGCGAGTTGCCAAAATAGGAGGTAAGAGGGTTGGCAAGAAAACGGAAGCGTAAAAGTCGCCGTCGCCAAGAAGGACGTAAAATTCTGGAATTAGTACCCCAGTATAGTATTGAAAGCGGCGAAGATAAACCTGTCACAGCCGCACGCAAATTTATCCAATCGCTAGGAATTACCCCGCCAGCATTGTTGGTTGTCAAACGCAACGAGCATACAACGGATAGATACTTTTGGGCAGAAAAAGGTTTGTTCGGTGCTCAATATGTAGAAGAGAATCATTTTCTCTTTCCGAGTTTGCGCGATCTTCAGCCGCAGGGTAGTAAGGTTCCGATAGCGGCTGGCAGCAACCGCTAAATTATCGGCGACTTTTAAGTTCGAGTTAATTATCCCATCCAATCTGCAATCTGTGCGGATCGGGTGGGAATATTTTTTTCAATTATCCGTAACCAGCCATCGATCCCATGGTAACGCTTGTTGGAGTTGGCGTAGTTCGTCTCGATGCGCCGTCACGATCGCGAGAGTTTTGGCTGCTCCTTCCTCCGTCGAAAGCGGTTTGACTTCTAGATACACCCGTTCGAGACGTTTGGCTCCCTTCCAGTAAAAAACCCCAGCGGCAGGCGATAGTGCGATCGCACAGAAAAACCAGTTGGTTAGGGAAGGGTATAGCAGCGAGAGAACGAGGGACAAACAAAGCAACCCCAACGCCGCTAACACCGTTAAGAAAATCGCCAAAAACCAACTCGGACGAACCAATCCTTGAAAAACGAGCCGATGGCGGTCGGCATCGACGGCAGCCAGCTGATAGGCGCGCCCGGAAAAATACGCCTGCAATCGTTCGAGGAGAGAGGCTTCGGATTCTTCTGCCATCAGTTTGATTTGTTCGGTTCGCTCTTTTACCGAGGCACGAATAAAGAAAAATAAGCCAACCATTAATAATAAGGTCAGCACAAAGGTAGAAAATAAAATAGGAGTGTTGTTTGCGACAGTCATGATAATTTAAAGTTGAGAGTACAAAGTTCAAAATGAGCAAGCCAAACATTTTGAACTTCGCACTTTGAATTTTGAATTGTTTAACAAACTCAGCGATCGCTATAGTAGTGACCGTATTGAAAAGCACCGGAACTGTCACTGCTCTCTCCATTGGCGACTAAACCCAGGATAGAAACGTGCGCCAGCCTCAATTGATCGACACAGTTCTTCAAAGCCGTGCGGTCAGTTTTATTTATCCTCGTCACTAAAACGATGCCGCTGGTCAGTGCTGCCAAAATCCGACCGTCGGCAAACCCCAACACGGGAGGCGTATCGTAAATAATCAGATCGAAGGTACTCTTGTGGTGTAAGTCCTCTATCACTTGTTTCATGCGCTTGGAGGCAAGCAATCTGAGCGGATCGGGGGGAAGATCTCCAGCCGTCATCACAAATAAATTTTCCCACTGAGGAACTTGTTGGATCGCTTCTTGTGTTGACAACCCCGTGGCGAGAACGTTACTCAGTCCGCGATCGTTGGCGATTCCCAGCCGCTTGTGGACTTGAGGTCGTCGAAGGTCAGCATCGATGACGAGTACGCGCTGTCCCATTGCGGCTGCTGCCTGAGCCAAGTTGGTAGAAACGGTAGATTTTCCGTCTCCTGCTTGCGCCGAACTAATTACCAAAGAGTTAAACTCGCGATCGCCGCCCAACAGTTGAATATTGGTATTGAGCGAACGAAATGCCTCCAGGAATCCCGACGATTGATAGCCCTTGGGCTGAGAACCATTCTCATTTAGAGAACCGATGGGATTATTGCCGATTTGTAGCTTGGGCAGACTGAATTTCAGCGTTTTCTCGATATCCTGAAGATCTTTTTGTAGGGGGATAACGCCAAGAAGAGGGAGATTAGCTGCTTTTTTCAGTTCTTCAGAAGAATGAAAAACTGGTTCTAAGCGTTCTGCCAAAAAGGCAGCCCCCAATCCCAATAATAAACCTCCTACTAAGCCCAAAGCGAGATTTCGGACGGGTTTGGGAGAGACGGGATCTTCTCCCAGCTTTGGTTTGGCGATAATTCTCCAAGGAACGACTCGCTGAGCGGCTTCGATCTGGAGATTTTGCTGCTGCTCCAAAAACCGATTCAAGCCTTCGGTTTCTACCTTCAATTCTCGCAATAACTCCGTATACTGACGAGCCAATAAAGGCATCTGTCGAATTCTCCGTCTTGCGCTCTGGATTTGCCGTTCTAGAGCATTGCGCCTAATCTGTAAGGCTTCGCGCTCGTTGGCAGTTTCAATAAACTGTCGAGTGAGTCCCAACCGCAGCGAACTAGGAGAAGCTAGGGAGGGGGAATTGGCGACTACTCCGGATAATTTCTTGCCGAGCACTTTTTGGGCTTCCTCTTGCAGCAGGGGCAGCAAATTGTTTCGTTTTTCTTGGAGGTTCTCAATGACTGGACTGCTATCTTGATAAATCGCCGATTGTTGAGCGAGTGCAATTTCGACTTTCTGGAGTTGTTTGAGTAATTCTTGGTAGCGAGGTGCTTCGCTAAGATAACTCGCTATAATTGCGCGATCGGGATCGAATCCCAGCTGTTTTTCCAGAATTTGATACAAAGAATTGAGTTCGTTTATTCTGACCCGAGTGTCTAAGTACCTTCTTTGCAAGCTAGATAGCTGCTCGGATAACAGATCGGCTTGTCTCTCTGGATTGAAGAAGCTCTGCCGCTGTCGAAACTGTTGCAGTTGTTCTTCTCTTAGCCGAACTTGCTGGCGTAACTTGGGCAACTGCTGTTTGACAAACTCAATTCCCTGGTCGATCTCGCTTTTTCGTTCGTCTAACGAATAGCGCAGATAAGCATCTGCTAGAAGGTCTAAAACATAATTAATTTTTTCTTGGTCTTTGTCTTTGAAGGAGATCTCTAAAATTTTGGTTTCTTCTAATCGTTCGATTTGCAGTGGTGATTTCTTTTTCTTTTGTTCAAAGACAAATTCATCGTATTCATCTTGTTTATCGTCGGGATATTTAGAGGCTATCTTCTCAACGATTGGATTGAGAATGCTAGGACTGAGCAAAACTTCTATTTGACTGTCGTAGTCTATTTCATTGTTTCTAATCCCTAAACCCTTGAGCAGATTTTCCGCTCCCGTTCTCATTTCCTCGTTATCGATTGGTTTTCCAATCAAAAGTCGAAACTTGCCTTCGTAGATCGGGGTTCGAGTAAAGGTCCATAAGCTAGTCAGAACCGTCACGCCGATCGCAACTGAGGCGATCAGTCGCAGGCGGTATTTAGCGATCGCCCATAACTGACGCAGATCGATTTCTTCGTCTTCATCGCGATCGGGTTTAGCCAGCAAGGGTTGGGGATAGATATGATTCCCATTTTCTTGGGCTTTTAGTAGGGTGTATTGCGCGGAAGTTTTGTCTTCCATACTGCTTATCCTCACCTAATTCTGTGCGAATTTTAATCTTAAAAATTTAATTTTTCCATTGCCAACCTCGTCACAATATTAATTAAAAATCCTAAAGAAATTAAAGAAGCCAAAAATCGAGCCGATAGGACTCAACACCGTACCCAGAGTATCTGTTGCACTTGCCAAACCAGAACGATTGACGACAACCACATCATTGTTGCGCAAGGCGGGGTTTTTCTCGTCATCTATCCCACTGGAAAAATCTAGCTCGATCTCTCGCTTAGTTACCGTGCCATTGGGATTGAGGCGAACCAACTCTACCTTATCGGTCTCGGCACGCTGCTCGTTAAAGCCTCCTGCGGCTAACAGTGCTTGGTTTAGCGGGGTATTGGGCGGAACTTCTACTACGCCTGGTTGTTTGACTTCCCCGACTACGTTAACTCGAATCGTTGCTGGAGAAAAACTTGCAGCCGCCAGGGATTCGGATTCTTCTGGGTTTAGAGCTTCGGCGGTCGGGATGACGATTGTATCTCCATCTTGTAAAATTACGTCTCGGTCGATATTTCCACTCTGAAGCAGATCCCACAAATCTACTGCGATAATCTGTTGGGTTCCCGATCGCGTTTGGCGACGAACTTCTATGTGACGAACGTCTGCTAAAGGTTTAATTCCCCCAGCAAGTTGAATGGCATTACTCAACCGAGGAGGTTCTAGTTTAACATTGTTGATGCTAGTATTATTCTCGCCAGTTCTTCCTTGTTGTGGGGTAAGTTTGTAAGATCCCGGACGAGCCACTTCTCCAACTACCGCTACATTCAGTTCTCGATCTGCCTGAATGCCAAAGTTAGCATCGGCGAGTTGACGAATTTCTGTCGGATCGCTTTCGGCTTTTGTGGGGATGATTACTGTGTCTCCATCGCGCAAAGTAATATTCTGACCTTGATTGCCTTCCTGGAGTAACTCCCACATATTCAAGGTCAAAACTTGTTGTTTTCCTTGAAAAAATCGTCGAATTTGTACTTGACCGACATCCGCAGATGCAGTGACTCCCCCAGCTTGCCGAATCAGATCGGTCACTGAGGGAAATTTTCCCGTTTCTCCTAGAGGTAGCGTATACGAACCGGGACTATTGACCTCTCCTGCAACGGCAATTTTAAGGGGACGGGGGGCAAGCAGGCTGACGGTAACGACGGGACGCTTGAGAAAGGGGGCATAGTTTTGCGATAAAACGGAGCTGAGTTGCTGCGTGGTCAGCCCCTCGACTTTCAGGTTGCCAACCAGGGGAAAGCTAACGGTGCCGTCTACTAAGACTAGAAACTCTCCGCTTAGTTCCTCTACCTGAAAGATATCGACGCGGATGCGATCGCCCGCTCCCAGGGTATATTCTGTTTCTGCTGGCGATAAATTGCTAGCGCTTGGGGATTGAACGTTTGTGGTTGCCTGCGGTTGTTGGGCGTAGGCTGGTACGCTTAGAGAAGACAATACTACAAAGGCGGCAGTTAGGGCAGAAGCTCGGCGGCTTCTAATACTAAAAACTTGACGAGAGATCGGATCGAACATCATTAACTTCCTACAGATGCTACAGACGATTAGCCCAGCGGCAATTCAGTTTGAACCTAACAATCAAATGATAATTTTTAGATTACATTAGCAGAATTAAACCACGGACGAGTGCCTATGACCAAAAAATATTACTCGGTCGAGGAGCAGATTTTATTTTAGGAGATATTTGGGCTAGGTAAAGGAATATGACCAACAAACAAAAGTTTCCTTATCTATTGGGATCGAAGTGGACGGCGAAGCAAACGACTTGGGGATGGCGACATTTTCAAGTTATTAACCGCAGAGATCGAGGGCAATGGGTTTTTGCTGAAATGGTCGCTTCTTGCGATCCGAACGTTCGCTTTTGGATTAATGCCAAACAGCTCAAAGATAAATCTCTTTGGCAAGCAGGTTGGCAAACTTTGGCAGAAATGAATCAATTGGAAGAAATAGAAGATATATAGCTTAATTAAGCTATATATAACTGACAACTGACTAATGACAAATGACAATTAACTTTCCTGCCCTTTTGCCCAAATTTCTTGAAGTAATGGGGGAATATTTGCATTTAATCGTCCAGCTCGAATAAACTCGGCATAGGTATCGGCTTCGATTTCTAATAATTGTTCTCGCAGTTGTTCCATATCGAGCGATCGCAGTTGAGCGTACTGCGTTTGTAGCTTTTGAATATTTTCTTCTACTGTCTCCAGTTGCTCTTTGATTAATTCTTTTTCCTGACGGTACAATTCGGGATCGACACCGGGAGAATTATCGAGTTTGGCTAAATAATCTAACACTCGCTTGAGGGCAACTCGACGGGCAAGCAATTTTGAATATTCTTGCCGAAGGGGGCGATCGCCAACTAACTCCAATTTTTCGAGCAAAAATTTGGTTGTCAATCCCTGAAATAATAAGGTAAATAAAACTACACCAAAAACGGTTTCTATAATTTCTTGTCTTTCTATTAACGTTGCGGGTACGCTCAAAGCCAGAGCAATGGAAACCGAACCTCTCAATCCCGCCCACCATAAAACCGTCTGTTCTCTTAAGCTAATTTTAGTATTTGCTATCCAATTACTCAAACTTGCCAAGCCATAAATAGCAATACTTCTCGTCACGATGACGGCGGCGATCGCGACAAAAATTAAATCTAAATTATCGCTGAGGCTAGAAATTTTAATTCGATCGCCAATCAATAAAAAGACGATTGAATTGACAAAAAATGCTAAAAACTCCCAAAATTCTGAAACTAACAAGCGGGTGCGCGGATTCATGCCGACTCTTGAGCCAAAGTTGCCTAAAATAAGACCGACGGTGACAACGCCAATCACCCCAGAACCGCCTAATTCTTCGGTAATTAAATAGGAACCGTAGGCAGAAACGAGCGTTAAAGATTGTTCGACAAGGGGGAGGTCAAGCCGCTGAGTGAGATAGGAAATGCCGAACCCAACCAAACACCCCATGCCTACACCAATCCCAGCAAAAGTAAAGAAGCGGGCGAATGTTGTCTCAACTGAAAAGTCTTGGGTTCCTTGTACGATTTCTACCAACAAGACGAAGATGACAACGGCTACGCCATCATTAAATAAACTTTCTCCCTCCATCAAAATCGATAATTGTTTTCCAGTACCGACTTCCCGAAAGAGAGCGACGACAGAAACCGGATCGGTGGTCGAAAGACTCGCTCCTACTAATAAAGCGGTCATTAAAGATAAAGCCGTGAATTGATTGAGGGCAAAAGCAACGCCAACGACGGAAATAATTACGCCAAAAATGGCAAAGAGAGTGATGGGAAACCAATTTTCTTTTAAATCTCGCCAGCGGACATTCCAGGCAGCTTCAAACAATAAAGGAGGAAGAAATATTTCTAAAATCAATTCTGGGGAAAGATTGATGAGCTTGATATCTATAAAAGCTAGAACCAGTCCAACGATAACTAACAATAACGTGTAAGGAATTTGGCGAATCCAACTAAAAATTCGGGCTACAGTAGCAACGCTCAAAGAGACTGAAAGAATAATTAAAAATTGCTCTAAACTTTGTTTGATTGCCAGATCGGCTGTGGACTCTATACTCATTCGATAACCTTAGATAATTGTTGGTAGCGATCGCCGCTCGATCGGAATGCGATAAATGGCATTTGGAAATAGACTAATACCATTTTTCATCCATTAATGAGATCGACCTCACCCCAACCCCTCTCCCAAACTGGGAGAGGGGAGAAGAATGTCGATCGCGAAAACCTGAAAATTGGTATAAACTCCTTATTGCCCATGAAAAAAAGTCGTTGAGAAAGCGATCGAGATCGCTCTAAAATGTGATTTCGATCGTAGTTTGTGCTTGCCTGCGAACTACAATAAAAACAAGGTAAAAGCGACAGTCAAAATGGTTAAGTCATCTAACGAACCCTTACAGCCAAATCCTTTTACGACCTATCGAGATCCAAAGACGGGTCTATGGGTTGTTGTCAAAGCAACATCTTTTTCCGAGTCTTACCCTAGCTCGAACTCAGAAGAAGATCGCAAATCCCACAACCCTGAATTATTGCTTTCCAAAGTGGGAAAAGTCCAGTCCTAGCCCGACCGATTCATCTATAATCTCACTTCCTGGCGCTTAGTTGCGTTTTATCGTCCAGAAAGGAAAAGTTTGACTGGGATTGATAGTCACTCCAACGATGTCATTTTGAGCAAAAGCATAGTCTTTCGTTTGCCAAAGGGGAATGTAGGGAACGTCGCGTGCCAGAATTTCCTGAATTTCAGCAAAGATTGCCTTTCGTTTTTGAGGATTTTGTTCTTGTCGCTGTTGTTCGATTAATTGGTTGACGCGATCGCTGTAGTAAGCCGAACCCTGACTTTGAGAACCTCCCTCCTCGCACCCTTTGGCTTCGGTTCCCTTGGCGCAGTGCAGCAGAGGATAGACATAGTTATCAGCATCTAAAAAATCGGGATACCAATTAGAAAAAGAGGTTTGATAAATGCCTTGACTGACGTAACCAAAGAAGGCAGTTCTGGCAATGCTATTCGGCTCAAATTGGATTGCCCCGTCTAAATCGCGTTTGGCGATCGCTTTGAGGATAGCAGCTACGATGCTGAAAGGAAGCGAACTAGAAGAGTGCCAAAGTTCTACCGTCACCGGATTTTGAGCCGAGTATCCCGCTTCGGCTAGCAGTTGTTTGACCGCCGCTAGATCGACATTGCCATAGGTTTGTGCAAACACTGGCTTATAGACATCAAACGTCTTGGGAATCAGGCTATAGACGGGTTCTCCCCGTCCCTGCAAGACTCGCTCGATCAGAAACGGGCGATCGATTAAAGCCGCGATCGCTTCTCGAACGGCTCTTTGTTTTATCGGTTCGAGATTGAGATTGAGCGCCATAAAATTGACGGCACCGCCCAATGTTTCAATCGCTTGCCAGTTGCCGCTAGCCGCCCCCTCTTGCAGCTTTCTAATCTGTTGGGGAGCGAGAGATTGATAAGCCACATCGACAGCTCTGCTACGGAAGGCATTATACAAGTTTGCCTCATTGCCTGCATAGATTTGCAGGTTAATCCCCTTATTTTTGGGTTTTTCTCCCCAGTAGCGATCGAAGGCTTCTAGGCGCACCGAATCGTTTCTGTAGCGCGCCAACCGATAGGGGCCCGTGCCGACAAATTTGGTGGGATTAAATTTCTCCTGCCCGATTTCATAAGCTTTAGGAGAAACGGCACAAGCGCCAGGAAAAGCCAGCAATGAGGGAAAAGCTGCAAACGGTCGTTTGAGTTTGATGGTCAGTTCGCGATCTCCCGTTGCTTCTATTTTCTCAACGGTATCTGCCAATAAGAAAGATGGTTCGCCGCCATTTTCGATGAAGCGTTTGAGAGAGAATGCCATCGCTTCGGCGTTAAAAGGCGTTCCATCGTGAAAAATAACGCCCTGCCGCAGGGGGATAGTGTAAGTCAAACCGTCCTCGCTGACTTTGGGCATTGCCGTCGCTAATTGAGGCTTTAATTTGGGAGTACCCAGTTCGTAAGTATAGAGGGTATCGCTGAGGTTATAGATAACCATCAATCCAGCCAGTTCGTAACTGTCGGCAGGATCGAGAGTTCGGGGTTGTAGCGTCGTGCCGATAGTAATGCGATCGCGATTGTTGCCCGTAACCTGCGTAGGAAGAGAACTTTGCTCTCGATTGCAGCCAACCGCTAGGGAAAAACAGAGCAAGCACAGACTCAGAAGTCGTCCCAGCTTGCGCCACCGCTTTGAAGAAAAAAGGAACCAGTTAGTTTTCATCTATCGTCTTACTGCGACTGTCTCGATCGGTTATCCCTATCGAAAAATAATAAAGCGCAACGGTTCCTATACTTCAGTAAAAATATCGTTAGGCTGCTTTAAGTTATCGGTGTAAAGCAAAAACCACGTTAGTTCCAACCTTTACGGCAAATTTTAGCACTGAAGTAGCCGCAGTGTAGAATATTCAAATTACCCCTTTAACAAGAGTGCTACTTATAGTCTATCGCTCTGTGGATCGCATAGAGCGTTAATAGATCAATATGAGTATCACTAGACTATTTGGTGAAAACATCAGACGACTAAGGGTATCCCAAGGTCTTTCACAAGATGCTTTGGCTGACAAAGCTGGTCTTCACCGTACCTATGTGGGTGCAGTTGAGCGGGGTGAGAGAAATATAACGCTTATTAACGCCGAGAAAATTGCAAATGCTCTGGGTGTGAGTCTAGTTGATTGCCTTAGAGATAAGGAAAATAGTGATGAGAAACTATGAACTCTAGTTTGCAACAAATCCTCGGAGCAATCTTATTTCAGTATAAAAAGTATGGTTCTCTACTAATATTAAGAACCGATAATCTCCCTGCGGCTATTCAAGCGTGTAGAAGCGGCGGTTGGAATGTTTTAACAGGACAAGCAAGCTTAGACTTTATCAAACAAATTACTGGCTTCGACATGGAACTTTTTTTAAGACAAAATGATGGGAATTATTCGATTGGACGCGACTTAATATGAAAAGAATTAGTTGAGTTATTTTTTTTTGCAATACTACGATTGTGTCGTGTTTTATAATTCCAGCCCAATTCACATTTCTAGGAATATTCAACTTACGATTCTTTAACAATAAGTGAAATCTGAATACTTCATGAAAGCCAATATCGGTAGCAAAATCAACAAGTGAATCAGCGACGGCAAGATCGACTCCACAAATCTTACTGAGATCGCCCACTGAAAAACAGTAGTATCCACCTTCTCTGAGTTTTTCATAACAACTAGAGAAATGCTGCTTCATGTCGATGAAGTACTTATAGACAACTCTAGCCCTTAACTCATTCTGTCCTTTACTAGCTTTGTATTTGTTGCCATAAAAAATCTCTGCGATTAGGTCATCGAGTTTTTTATGACCTGTTTTTCCTAGTTGTTTGTATTCTAAACTCGGAATTCTCTCAGTACCGATCTCTTTCGAGTATAAGTTGAGCCTATCTCGATCGCTTTTCACAAAGTCTAGCCAATGTAACTCAAACTTAGAAGCCCAAACATAATCAATTGCATTGACATAAGGGGGAGATGTCACGATAGCGTCACACGTCCAGTCTCCATTCAAACTACGTGCATCGCGTGATTCAGCCTCTTTTACCCAAGAAGTATCCCAATCAAGCTGATACCATTGCGCGAGAGATTCCAACACTTTCTCAATATAGAAGTGAAAATATTTAAAAACATCTGAGCGTGTTCTTTTTGGAACTTCCTTGACATTAGAACGACGTGCTGCCAATATCATGCCATCGTTCATATCAGAGCATTTTCGGACTGTTGACGCAAAAGCAAGCAGTAAAACAGGCTTATATATTGCTTTGGACGAAAAAATCCTATCCTTGAGAATTTCTAAACCCTCTTGAACTGGCTTTTGAAACCAAAAGTCTTTGTTGCTAAAATTTACGCTACTACTAGGAACCTTTGCAAAGTCTAAATCTTTAGTTATCTTAGAACACTCATCTAAAACTTCAGCGAGTGACAATCGAGTAGTTTTAACTTGGCATGTTAGCTGACTGAGTGGATGATAATCTAACCAAACAACCCTTCTACTTAGTTTTAGTGCTTCAATAATGCTAGTTCCTGAACCTGCAAATGGCTCTAGAATAACTGCTCCCTCAGCAGTATATTTCTCAAGAAACCAATACGGTATTTCAGGAATTGTTTTTGCAGGTTGAAAGCCAAGAGAGTACACCTTTAGAGGTGTAAGTCTCTCAATAGAAATGAACGCTCCATTGGGTATATTAACTGGAATCCTATTTGCAACATGAATATAAGAAGCAGAATCTTGCAAGTTGTTATCTACAATGGAAGGTTGTTCGGGTAGTTCTTGGTTAGTAAATATTGATAGCTGGCTAGTTTTCATGTACTACTGCAAAGGAAGTTGCTACTTATAGTATTCAAGTGCTGTATCTAAGTCAAGTGTTCGACAGCTTTGACATCAGTTTAGGGAAAAATCTAGTCTCTGAGGGTCATGGTCTACTGCTTTTTTTTCGAGCGCGGTTGATGATACAGCACAGTGATGAGGGAAGAAAACTTTTGTCTTAAAACTAGAAGTTATGTCCCTCATTTAGTTAAGAATTGCCGTCTAAATACAAACCACCCGCACGCCGATTTGATTAATCGATGCTGCTGTCGGGGGACAACTGAAGCGAGATGCCGAGCGACAGCATTCTGGATAGAAGTCCCACGAACCGCCGCGCAGCAAGCGATAGGCATCCTCAGACT
Source organism: Hydrococcus rivularis NIES-593 (assembly GCF_001904635.1). Classification (GTDB taxonomy): domain Bacteria; phylum Cyanobacteriota; class Cyanobacteriia; order Cyanobacteriales; family Microcystaceae; genus Hydrococcus; species Hydrococcus rivularis. The sequence goes on along the minus strand of NZ_MRCB01000002.1, from coordinate 350,271 downwards.
CGGATAGCCAAGCGCTGCCATCAACGGGTGCGCCTTCATAATTATCGTGCCAGCGATCGCTACACCATTCCCAAACATTTCCATGCATATCGTACAAACCAAAGGCATTAGGAGGAAAACTGCCGACTGGAGTTGTTTCTTGGCGATCGAGTTGTGGCGATTCTTGTCGATAAATTCTCCGAGACATATAATTGACTAACCCTCCCGCGCTCGTCTCGCCGAAATAAAAAGGTGTTGTCGTCCCTCCCCGACAAGCATATTCCCATTCCGCTTCGCTGGGAAGCCGATAGGAACGACCCGTTAGACTCGATAAGCGATCGCAAAATTCAATCGCGTCGTACCAAGAAACTCTTTCTACCGGGCGATCGTCTCCTTTGAAATAAGAGGGATCTGGGTTAAGAGAGCGTCGGACTTTGGGCAGGTTAGCTACGGCTCTCCACTGGACTTGAGCAATGGGAAACTGGCTCATAAAATAATCGTTGAGGGCGACTTGATGCTGAGGTTTTTCCCATTCCCGACTGCCTTTTTCGGTTTCGCGACTGCCCATGAGAAAAGTTCCCCCCCGAATCGAAAGCATGGCTAAAGAAATCCCATTACCCAAGTTTTCGCTGAAGTATTGAGCCGTTGCTGGCGTGCGCTGACAGATTTCTCCTTTGATATCGACGCTGACTAGCTCGAACTGGTATGTTTGCAAAGGGGGTAGCGCTATGATTGAAGCAGCTCCCGTAGTTTCTCTCGGCGAAGCGAGCGATCGCGCTTCCCTCGATTGTGCTTCTAGAGCGGCGACTCTTTTCTCTAGTTGTGCTAATTTCAAATTGAGGGGAATATCTTGGGTGTTATTGAAATATTGAGCGAGAGCGGTAAGGAGAAGTTCAGACTTCGAGACTTTCAGCGTTTGCGCCTCAATAACCAGCTTTTCATAAAGATTAGCAGGAATTCGCGCACTTACTTGAATGTTACCCATGACAAAAAAAAGATCGAGTGTCTTACCTACGATCGTTACTTAACCTTTAAAAAATGAGTGAATATAGAGAACTGAATAGACGATGACCGATAATTGATAAACGGATAACCGAAAATCGAGACTCATGACTCCTCAACAACTCTGGCAACGATACCAAGATTGGCTGTACTATCACGAAAGTTTGGAAATGTACCTCGATATCAGCCGGATGCGGTTTGATGAGGGGCTGATAGAAACTTTGAAGCCAAAATTTGCCAAAGCCTTCCAAGACATGGATGCTTTAGAGAAAGGCGCGATCGCGAACCCCGACGAAAACCGCATGGTCGGGCACTACTGGCTGCGCGATCCCGATTTAGCCCCTACCGAAGAGATAAAACAAGAAATCATCCAAACCGTAGAAGCTATTCAAGCTTTTGTTCAAAAAGTTCATGTGGGCGCGATTAAACCGCCACAAGCATTCAAATTTACTGATATCCTCTCCATCGGCATTGGTGGTTCGGCGTTGGGTCCTCAGTTCGTGGCAGAGGCACTCGCGCCAGATTTTCCCCCCATGGCGATTCATTTTTTTGACAACAGCGATCCTGCCGGATTCGATCGCGTTTTAACCCGCCTTAAAGATCGTCTCAACAGTACCCTAGTCATCGTCATCACCAAATCGGGCGGCACTCCCGAAACTCGTAACGGCATGATAGAAGCAAAAGCGGCTTTCGAAAAACAGGGGCTAAACTTCTCCCAACACGCCGTTGCCATTACCATGCCGGGAAGCAATATGGACAAAGTTGCCAAATCCGAAGGCTGGTTAGCTACCTTTCCCATGTTCGACTGGGTAGGAGGGCGCACTTCAGAACTCTCTGCCGTTGGATTGCTGCCCGCTGCCTTGCAAGGGATCGATATTCGTGCCATGCTTGCTGGTGCGAAAGCAATGGATGCCGCCACCAGAGTCCCCAATCTCAAAACCAATCCCGCTGCCCTGCTTGCTTTGTCCTGGTACTATGCAGGCAATGGCAAGGGAGAAAAGGATATGGTCGTGCTTCCTTACAAGGATAGCCTGTCGCTGTTCAGCCGTTACTTGCAGCAGTTAGTCATGGAGTCCTTGGGCAAGGAAAAGGATCTCGATGGCAACACCGTCTATCAAGGAATTGCCGTCTACGGGAACAAAGGTTCGACCGACCAACACGCTTACGTGCAACAATTGCGAGAAGGCGTTCCCAATTTCTTTGTTACCTTTATCGAAGTTCTCAAAGATCGTCAGGGCAATTCCATTGAGTTAGATCCAGGCATTACCTCTGGAGACTATTTATCCGCATTCATCCAGGGAACGAGGGCGGCGCTTTACGAAAATCACCGCGATTCGATTACGATTACCATTCCTGAAGTTAACCCGCGCACCGTCGGCGCTGCGATCGCCCTCTACGAACGCGCCGTGGGATTGTATGCTTCCTTGATCAATATCAATGCCTATCACCAACCGGGAGTAGAGGCAGGCAAGAAAATGGCAGCGTCGATTTTGGAGTTGCAAAAACAAATCATGCAAGCTTTGCAGTCGGCAAGCGAACCGCTGGACTTGGCAACTCTCGCCCAAAAAGCAGGTTCTCCCAATGAGATAGAAGCCGTCTATAAAATCGTGCGCCATCTAGAAGCCAATCGGCGAGGAGTTATCATGAACGGCGATCGCGCTAACCCTAACAGTCTCAAAGTCTCAGCCGGGTAAAAAAAATTAGAATAAATAGGGACAATCCCTGGAAAAACATTGGGATTGTCCTGCTTATAGATAGATAATTGGATTCAAAAACGACAGTTCCTTAGACTCAGATCTGGTACCTATTGTTTATTAATTATTTCTTTTCTTAAAGAAAATCTTAAACTATCTGTCTTACACTACTTCCAGACAGGTCAGATATCCGGGCTAAAATGATGAATGCACCGCTTGAAGACTCCCTCACCCCTCAAATCCGGGTCGAAGACGATCGCACGGGGTTAAGTATCACAACCCTCAGAAGCGCCCTGGCAGATAATCTCTTCTATATACAAGGGAAGTTTCCCGGAACCGCTACCAAAAATGATTACTACATGGCGCTAGCTTATACGGTACGCGATCGCCTCCTCCAGCGCTGGCTTAACACGACCCAAACTTACAGGAAAAATGTCAAAGTCGTTTGTTATCTAAGTGCAGAATTTCTCATCGGACCCCAATTAGTCAACAACCTCATCAACTTGGGAATTTACGCTAAAATCCGGCAAGCAGTAGAAGAATCAGGACTTAGCCTCCAAGAGTTAATCGAACAAGAAGAAGAACCCGGTTTGGGCAACGGTGGTTTGGGTCGTCTCGCAGCTTGCTACCTCGATTCTCTCTCTACTTTAGAAATTCCAGCGATCGGTTACGGAATTCGCTACGAATTTGGGATTTTCGACCAAGAAATTCGAGATGGCTGGCAAGTGGAAATTACCGATAAATGGTTGCAATACGGCAATCCTTGGGAAATTGCCCGTCCCGAAGAATACGTTGAAGTCAAATTTGGCGGTCGCAGCGAACACTATTACGACGAAAAAGGGAACTATCGCGTGCGTTGGATTCCCGATCGAGTGGTTAAAGGAGTTCCCTACGATACTCCCATTCTCGGATATCAAGTTAATACAGCAAATACCCTGCGCCTCTGGAAAGCGGAAGCGATCGAATCTTTTGATTTTCAGGCATTCAATATCGGCGACTACTACGGCGCCGTTGATGCCAAAATTGTCTCAGAAAACTTGACTAAAATCCTCTATCCTAATGACGAAGTCATTCAGGGCAAAGAATTGCGCTTGCAACAGCAATACTTTTTCGTTTCCTGTGCCCTGCAAGATATGATTCGTTTGCTGTTGTCTACCGAAGTAAGTCTAGAGACGTTTCACCAACAGTTTGCCGTCCAACTCAACGATACCCATCCCGCTATCGGGGTTGCCGAACTGATGCGCTTGTTAGTGGACGAGCATCGCATAGACTGGGATAAAGCTTGGCACATAACCCAAAATACGTTTGCTTTTACCAATCATACCCTACTTCCCGAAGCGTTGGAAAAATGGCCGATAGAGCTATTTGGTCGCCTACTTCCCCGACATTTAGAAATTATCTATGAAATCAATCAACGCTTTTTGGATCGCGTGCGGATGAAATATCCGCGCGATCTGGGCAAGTTATCGCGCCTGTCTTTGATTGACGAAAGTGGGGAAAGATACGTCCGCATGGCAAATCTTGCCTGCGTTGGTTCCCATGCTATTAATGGAGTTGCCGAATTACATACCGAATTACTCAAAAAAACCGTCCTAAAAGATTTTTACGAATTTTTTCCCGAAAAGTTCGCCAACGTAACCAATGGCGTTACTCCTCGCCGCTGGATGGTTCTCAGCAATCCTAGACTGACTCGACTGATTACCGAAAAAATTGGTGACAGGTGGATTACCCATCTTGACGATCTTAGAAAGTTAGAAACTTTAGCGGACGACGCTTCATTCCGCCAGCAGTGGCGACAAATCAAGCAGGAGACGAAGGGCGATTTAGCTGCCTATATTCGCAAAAAGCTGGATATTATCGTCGATCCAAAATCGTTATTCGATATTCAGGTAAAACGGATTCACGAATACAAACGTCAACATCTTAACGTTCTGCACGTTATAACTTTTTATAATCGCCTCAAACACGATCGGGATCTCGATATTACGCCTCGTACTTTCATCTTTGGCGGAAAAGCAGCGCCGGGCTACTTTATGGCAAAGTTGATTATTAAGCTGATCGTCTCCGTCGCTAATATCGTCAATAACGATCCCGACGTGCGCGATCGCATGAAAGTAGTCTTTATCCCCGACTTTAATGTTACTCTGGGTCAACGAATCTATCCCGCCGCCGACTTATCCGAACAAATTTCTACGGCAGGCAAGGAAGCTTCTGGAACGGGAAATATGAAATTTGCCCTCAATGGCGCACTCACGATTGGAACCCTCGACGGCGCTAACGTTGAAATTCGAGAGGAAGTGGGGGCTGAAAACTTTTTCTTATTTGGCTTGACAACTGAAGAGGTTTATGGATTAAAGGCGCGAGGATACAGACCTTTTGATTACTACAACCAAAATGCCGAACTAAAAGCTGTCATCGATTTAATTAGTTCGGGTTTCTTCTCCCACGGCGATGTCGATCTATTCAAACCGTTGATAGACAATCTGCTGTACCGAGATGATTACATGCTCTTAGCTGATTATCAGTCTTATATCGACACTCAAGAAAAAGTCAGCCAAGCCTATCGCGATCGCGAGAATTGGACGCGGATGTCTATTCTTAATGTAGCGCGAATGGGAAAATTTTCTAGCGATCGCTCTATTCGAGAATACGCTCAGAAGATTTGGAAAGTCGAACCCGTTCCTGTAGAACTTTTACAATTATGTCCGGGAGGTCAGTGTTTGTTAGTTTGATACCCATTGGGATCGACTTAATTTCAAGATCGCGACCGCTTGGGATTCAAATTCCAAGCTAACAGTTCAAGTTCATTTAAACTGAAATCTTGCAGCAGGATCGATAACCGCCCCTCGATTAAAATCGCTGCCTCATAGTTAAAGTCGTCTTCATACGACTAAATAAGTGTTTGATTAAGAGGCGGTTGTTGCTTTTTTGATTTAAATCTGGCTTAAGGCTTGTTGCAAGCGGCTTTTATCCCAGCCCTTCTGATTGAGCAATAGCCAAGATTGAATTAAATCGGGACCTTGCAATTCTCCCATCAAGGCTGCCCGCAGCGATTTCATCACCAATCCTTTTTTCACGTTTTGGGCTTTTGTAACGCGATCGACGATTTCTTTAGCATTCGCTTCGCTGAGATTGGGTTGAATCGCTTCTAGTACGGCTTTGATAACCTCAGCTACGCCGGTTAGTTGTAACTGGGAGATAGCTTCATCGCTATACTTAACCGACTCTCCAAACAGCAAGCGACTTTCTTTGGGGGCATCGGCTAAGCGAGTCAAACTTCCTGCTATTAATGCTGTCAGTTGCTCTAACCAAGCGCGATCGCTTTCGGGATCGAATTGATATCCTGCTTCTTGCCAGTAGGGAATCAACAAGTCAACCAACTTCTCGGCTGGCATTTTATGAAGGTATTGACTGTTGAGCCAATCTAACTTGTTCCAGTCGAATTTGGCCCCAGCTTTATTGACTCGCTCAAGACTGAATTGTTCCGCTGCTTCGGAGAGCGTAAAAATTTCTTGAGTTGCATCCGGTGGCGTCCAACCAAGCAAGGTCATATAATTTGCCATTGCTTCGGGCAAGAAACCCATTTTCTTGAAATCATCGATAGAAGTCACTCCATCGCGCTTGGATAGCTTACGCCCTTCTTGATTCAAAATGAGCGGCGTATGGGCAAATTCCGGTACGGTTGCCCCTAATGCTTCGTAGAGCAAAATCTGTTTTGGGGTATTGGCAATGTGATCCTCGCCTCGGATGACGTGGGTAATTTGCATATCAATGTCATCCACGACTACCGCTAGATTGTAGAGAGGCTGACCGAATACTTCCCCTTCCTTCTCGGCAGCGCGGGCAATCACCATATCGCCGCCAAGATCCCGACCTTTCCAGACGACTTTACCCCGGATTAAATCGTTCCAAATAATCTCGCGATCGTCTTCTATTTTGAAGCGAATCACGGGTTTGCGTCCCTGGGCTTCAAATTCTGCTCGTTGTTCTTCGGTTAAGTTGCGATCGCGATTATCATAACGAGGGGCTTGTTTTCTCGCGATTTGCTCTTCTCGCATCCGATCGAGTTCTTCGGGTGTGGTATAGCTGCGATAGGCTAACCCTCGATCGAGAAGCGTTTGAATCGCTTGGCGATAGAGATCGAGGCGTTGGGTTTGGAAAAACGGTCCTTCATCCCAGTTCAGCCCTAGCCAAATCAGTCCCGATTTGATGTTTTCAGTGTATTCTGGGCGCGATCGCTCTAAATCCGTATCTTCTATCCTTAGAATAAACTTCCCGCCGTGATGGCGGGCAAATAGCCAGTTGAAGACTGCCGTTCTGGCTGTTCCAATGTGTAAATTGCCTGTCGGACTGGGCGCGATGCGAACTCTAACCGTCACGAAATACCCCTTTTAGATAGACTTTTATTTAACGTGCAGCTTTCTATTCTAATTAATGTTGTTGGTTAGGAGTTAGTGGTTGGTCAAAACCCAACTATCCACTGACTAATAACGGTGAAGGTGAGCGGCAGCAGACAAGCTTGAACTCTTATCAGTACATTTATTCTAATCACACCAACACAGCGTTAGACTGCGCCTGTGGGAGTAGCCTACAAGCCTAGCCAACCTCGCAAGGATTGCTCAAGTTGGTCGGCATCAACCCGAGTCAACTGACCAATCACTTTGACTACCAAACTTTCATGCACTGTGTATATCTTGATTTTATGCCGTAATTGGTGGTTGTGCGATCGCCTTAACACCAAGTCGCCTCAGTTGCTTAACGTTGTTCTTCATCTAAAGATTAAGCGGTTGAATTATTACTCTTCAAATTAGAAGCTCAGCGATCGCATCAAAGCTAATCGCTTATAACAAATAGAGATTTATTATGTTAAGATTTTTTAAAAAAAATAAAGTAAATACTCGCAATTTTTGTTTAAAAATGTAACAAAAAGGGGCTCTATTTTTATCAAATTGTGTCGAATAGGAGAGTAAGCGCTCATTGGTAGGTCGTTTTCTGATACAAACACAGATGGACTATATATTGCAGGTCATTAAAAATTGTTGAGCCTGTTTTTTCCTCTATCCAAGCAGACCGAATCAGAAGGAGAAGCGTCATATATGTTCACTCACGTCAAGTCCACCATTCGCCATATCGTTCCAGAAAACTTAGACGGGCGGTCCTTACTAAAGGTGGTCTATGTCGTGCTAGAGCCTCAGTACCAGAGTTCTCTATCTGCCGCCGTCAGGCAGATTAACCAAAACAATCCCAGACTAGCGATCGAAATTAGCGGCTATTTAATCGAAGAACTGCGCGATCGAGAAAATTACAAAGATTTTAAGCGAGATATTGCCGAAGCGAATATTTTTATCGCCTCGCTGATTTTTATCGAAGACCTAGCCGAAAAAGTGGTAGAAGCAGTACAGCCATATAGAGATAAATTGGACGCGATCGTGGTCTTTCCGTCGATGCCACAGGTAATGCGCCTCAATAAAATGGGAAGTTTCTCGATGGCGCAACTCGGTCAGTCTAAAAGCGCGATCGCGCAGTTCATGCGCAAGCGCAAGGAAAACTCGGGTGCATCGTTCCAAGATGCCATGCTCAAACTCCTGCGTACTCTGCCGCAAGTCCTGAAATACCTTCCCATCGATAAGGCACAGGATGCCCGCAATTTTATGCTCAGTTTCCAGTATTGGTTGGGCGGTTCTTCAGACAATTTAGAGAACTTCCTGCTAATGTTGGCAGATAAATATGTTTTTAAAGATCGAAATAAGGAGAAGTCGGTTGAGTATCAAGAACCTGTTGTTTATCCCGACATGGGCATTTGGCATCCGCTAGCGATGAAAATGTTTGAGGATATCAAAGACTATCTCCATTGGTATAACAGCCGCACCGATATTTCCGAAGACCTCAAAGATCCTTTAGCTCCTTGTATCGGTCTAATTTTACAAAGAACGCACCTAGTTACTGGCGATGATGCCCATTATGTCGCCACGATCCAGGAATTAGAAGCAATGGGCGCAAGGGTAATTCCCGTCTTTGCAGGCGGATTGGATTTTTCTAAACCCGTTGACGCTTATTTCTACAATTCGTCATTAGTACAAAGAACAAATGACAAAGGACAAATGACAAAGGACAAAGTTCCTCTTGTCGATGCCGCAGTCTCTTTAACCGGATTTGCCTTAGTGGGAGGTCCCGCGCGACAAGACCATCCCAAAGCAATTGAATCGCTTAAGCGCTTGAATCGCCCCTATATGTGCGCCTTGCCCCTGGTATTCCAAACCACGCAAGAATGGGAAGAAAGCGATCTGGGACTGCATCCGATTCAAGTTGCCTTGCAGATTGCCATTCCAGAATTAGACGGAGCGATCGAACCGATTATTCTCTCCGGTCGAGATGGAAACACCGGACGGGCGATCGCATTGCAGGATAGAATTGAAGCGATCGCGCAACGGGCAATGAAGTGGGCAAACCTACGCAAAAAGCCAAAACTAGAAAAGAAAATAGCTATTACTGTCTTTAGTTTCCCACCCGATAAAGGTAATGTCGGAACGGCTGCCTATTTAGATGTCTTCGGTTCGATTTATGAAGTGATGAAGGCACTGCAAGGCAATGGTTACGACGTACAAGACTTGCCGGAATCGCCCAAAGCGTTAATGGAAGCGGTCATTCACGACGCGCAGGCACAATATAAAAGCCCCGAATTAAACATTGCCTATCGGATGTCGGTCGAACAGTACGAAAGCTTGACCCCCTATTCAGTCCGTCTCGAAGAAAACTGGGGACCGCCGCCAGGACATCTCAACAGCGACGGACAAAACCTACTCATTTACGGCAAGCACTTCGGTAACGTCTTCATCGGCGTACAGCCTACCTTCGGATACGAAGGCGACCCCATGCGCTTGTTATTCTCTCGTTCTGCGAGTCCCCACCACGGATTTGCCGCTTACTATACCTATCTCAACCATGTCTGGAAAGCAGATGCCGTCCTTCACTTCGGAACGCACGGATCCCTAGAATTTATGCCGGGCAAACAAATGGGAATGTCTGGAGATTGTTACCCCGACAACCTCATTGGCAATATTCCCAACCTCTACTACTACGCAGCAAATAATCCTTCCGAGGCGACTATTGCCAAGCGTCGCAGCTATGCCGAAACTATCTCCTATCTCACTCCTCCCGCCGAAAATGCAGGATTATACAAAGGGTTGAAAGAACTCAGCGAGTTAATTGGTTCCTATCAAACCCTCAAAGATAGCGGGCGCGGGGTACAGATTGTCGATACCATCTTAGATAAAGCGCGACTGTGCAATCTGGATAAAGATATCGCTTTACCAGAAACCAATGCCCAAAACATGACCGCCCAAGAACGAGATAACGTCGTCGGTTTGGTCTATCGCAAGTTAATGGAAATCGAATCGCGCTTACTGCCTTGCGGATTACATGTCATCGGCAAACCGCCAAGCGCCGAAGAAGCGATCGCAACTTTAGTGAATATAGCCAGTCTCGATCGCGAAGAAGAAGAAATTCTCTCCTTACCTCGTATCATTGCTAATAGCATCGGACGCGATATCGACGAGATCTATAAAAATAGCGACAAAGGGATCCTCGAAGACGTTGACTTGCTGCAAAACATCACCCATGCGACTCGCGCTGCCGTATCTGCCTTAGTCAAGGCACAAGTAGACGCAGAGGGACGAGTGTCGATGATTTCCAAGCTTAACTTCTTCAATATCGGCAAAAAAGCGCCTTGGATAGAAGCGTTGCATCAATTGGGTTATCCCAAAGTTGACCAGGAGGCATTAAAACCCCTGTTTGAATATCTCGAATTCTGCTTGGAACAGGTTTGCGCCGATAACGAACTCGGTGCGCTGCTAAAGGCACTCGAAGGCGAATACGTTCTTCCCGGCCCCGGAGGCGACCCCATTCGCAATCCCGACGTTCTGCCGACGGGCAAGAATATCCACGCGCTAGATCCCCAATCCATTCCGACGATTGCGGCAGTAAAATCGGCTAAAATTGTCGTAGACCGGCTGCTAGCGCGACAAAAGGCAGATAATGGCGGCAAATACCCCGAAACCATTGCCTGTGTCCTCTGGGGAACTGATAATATCAAGACCTATGGGGAATCTTTGGCACAAATTATGTGGATGGTGGGAGTCAAACCCGTTCCCGATGCCTTAGGACGAGTTAATAAATTAGAATTGATTCCCCTCGAAGAATTGGGTCGTCCTCGTATTGACGTAGTGGTCAACTGTTCTGGAGTCTTCCGCGACTTGTTCATCAATCAGATGAATCTACTCGACCAAGCGGTGAAGCTGGCAGCGGAAGCAGACGAACCCTTAGAAATGAACTATGTCCGCAAACACGCCCTAGAACAAGCAAAAGATACGGGATTAAGCTTGCGTCAAGCGGCGACTCGCATCTTCTCCAACGCTTCCGGTTCCTATTCTTCTAACATCAACCTGGCAGTAGAAAACAGCAGTTGGGAAGAGGAAAAAGAATTACAGGAAATGTATCTCAATCGCAAGTCCTTTGCCTTTGACTCCGACAATCCCGGCGTGATGAATGAAAATCGGAAGATATTTGAATCGGCACTCAAAACCGCGGAAGTGACCTTCCAAAACCTCGATTCTTCTGAGATCAGTCTTACCGACGTTTCTCACTATTTCGACTCCGACCCGACAAAAGTTGTTGCTAACCTGCGGGCAGATGGCAAGAAACCTGCGGCATACATTGCCGATACGACGACTGCTAACGCACAGGTACGGACGCTATCGGAAACCGTGCGCTTGGATGCGCGGACAAAGCTACTCAATCCCAAGTGGTATGAGGGAATGCTCAGTCACGGATACGAAGGCGTTAGGGAACTCTCAAAACGTCTTGTCAATACGATGGGTTGGTCTGCAACTGCCGATGCGGTCGATAATTGGGTTTATGAAGATGTCAATTCCACCTTCATTAAAGATGAGGAAATGTGTCGGCGTTTGATGAATCTCAATCCCAATTCTTTTCGCAAAATTGTCGGCACGTTACTCGAAGTCAATGGTCGCGGTTATTGGGAAACCAGCGAAGAGAATCTAGACCGTTTGCGCGAGTTGTATCAAGAAGTTGAAGATCGGATTGAAGGGATTGAGTAATTTTAAAGTAGGATAAAATAAAAAAGAGACGCGATAAAATTTTTTGTCGTGTCTCTTTTTATTAATGATTTTCCCGAAAATTTCATCATCAAATTAAATATAAAAATCCAAAAGCGGATGACTTTAAAAGCAATTTTATTTAACTTAAATGGCGTTATTATCAACGACGAACCAATTCATAAAGAGTTAGTTGATGAAATTTTATTGAGAGAAAATCTGCGTCCTTCTGCTGGGGAGTTTCAAGAGTTTTGTTTGGGAAGAAGCGATCGCGCTTGTCTGTCTAACATTCTTTCTCGTCGAGGACGAATGGTATTAGACGATTATCTCGATCGATTAATTGAAATTAAATCTATATCTTATCAGCAACGCATAGAACAATTAGAAACGCTTCCAATTTATTCGGGGCTAATAGATTTTCTGGCTAAGATTCAGGCAAAAGGATTAAAAATGGGAGTGGTGACGGGTGCGTTGGGTTCGGAAGTTACACTGATTCTGAAATGCGCTGGCATCGCTTCCTATTTCAGTGTTATTGTAGCAGGCGACGATCTAAAAGCCAGCAAACCCCAACCCGATGGCTATCTCCTAGCAGTCGAACGCTTCAATCGTTTAGACATGACGCTACAACTACAACCCTCAAATTGCCTAGCGATCGAAGATACTCCTGCCGGAATTCAAGCAGCAAAAAAGGCAGGAATGCAAGTAGTCGGGATAGCCAATACCTATCCCTTTCATATCATGCAACGTTTAGCTAACTGGGCGATCGATTACTTGTGGGACTTAGAATTAGAAAGGATCGAGCGAGTTTTTTCTCAAAGTCGCTAATGGCTACAATAAACTTTCCAAGACTGCCCCTACAACGCGATGATCCGCATCTTCTTTTAGCTGTAGGAGAGCTTCTTTTGCCCTCGGATCGTCAAATTTTGCTAAAGCTTTGGCAACACCTGCTCGCATGCGCCACCAATCTGCTTTAACTAAAGCTAAAAGTTTTTCCAATGCGGCATCTTCTCTAATCGTACCAGCAAGCAAACCCAACGCATTAACAGAAGCTTCTTGGACTGTCAGATCTTCCCCTTCTAATCCGCACGCACAGACTTCAAACAATTCTTCTGGAGAATTTAATTCAACCATTGCTGCAAGAATGCTGCGACGAACTAACCAATGATCGTCTCGATAAAAGGTTGTCACTAAATGAGGCATGGCTATCTCGCCATAAAACGAGAGAGAATTCGCAGCTTCCGAACGAACGTTAGGATCGCGATCGAATTGCATTAACTCTAGCAAGGCAGCAAATGCTTCTGCCGATTGCTTTCTGCCCAATCCCATCGCCACAAAGGAACGAACGATAAATTCTTGGTCGCGTATTCTAGTGAGCAGCAGGGGAACGGCTATCTTTGAATCATAACGTCTTAACTCAACGATCGCTTTGAGTCTATCCTGAGAGTCGGAACTTTTCAGACAGGCTTCAATCTGGTTAATTTCCATAAGCGTTATCGAGACAGTTTTCTTAATTCTACTTTACTTTACTTTACAAAAGTAGCGATAGGAGACAGGTTTTGGGAAGATAAAGGCTAGAGCAATATGTCGCTAACAGAAAGTAGAGCTTATGTCTGAGAATTTAACCACACCAGTATCAGCAGCAGAAATTGAGGAAGTCATCCTAGAATTAGAGCAATACCGAGAAAGGCTGGTCAACGAAATGCTCCAAATGGCCCAAAAAGCCAAATTTTCTAAAAAGGCTGCTATGGAACACCTTTCCCGACATCCTGAAATTGCTCGGATTGATGCCGCCATAGAAAAACTTCGTGCCCAACAAATTCAGTAAAACGTTCGGGAACAAAAACATTTAGTTAAGTTATCTTAGAATTATGCAACTCAGCGAGAGAGCTAAACAATTAATTCCCAAGGCAAGAATTGTTAGCTTTGCGACTTGGAAAAACCATTATCCTAGTGAAGTTATTGCCATTTTTCAGAAAGCAGATGATGAAGGTCGCTATCTTACTGATGAAGACATAGAACGAATCAAAACCCTTTCTTCAGACACTTTAGTGTCACTCGAAAGAGCAAAATTATTGAGAGAAAAAGCGACTGAAATCGTTAGCGAAGCTAGAAAGAAAGTTTTAGAACGATTTCCGAATATTACTCAACCAGGAGGCGACTTATATCCTCCTGAAAGGGCAGAAGCCTGTTGGAGAGATTTCTGGCATTTTTTGCGCTGCATTTCTTATGGCATTGCTGGTCAAAGTACCGCCTATACTAGTCAAGAAGGATTAGAAAATATGCAATTACTTTACCAAGAATTACGCGTTCCTTTAGAGGCAATGGTTTTAGGATTGGAAAATTTAAAGTGTTTTAGTTTAAAACAATTTCAAGGGGAAGAATCAGAAAATATCGCTCCTTACTTTGACCATTTAATTGAGAAAATGAAACAGTTTCAGTAAATTTGAATAAATGACTGTATGGGCATTTTTTTTACACTAACTATTGTAAGTCTTTAGCTTTTTTAAAAACTGAATCATGGATACTTCTAAATTTGTAGAATTTTTTGATTGTTGCGTGGGCAGTTGGGCGACGGAACGAACGTATCACTATTTAACCCACAATGAAGTCGAGCGATCGCGAACAGAATTTACTATCACTCCTCTAACTTCCGATCTAAAAGCTAAAGTTATGTCAGATAATCAATATGCTCTACTATCAAATTTAGAAAATCTTCCAGGATTTAGCTTAGGATTTTATACAATTTCTGAAAAGGGCGAAGAAGTCTCCCAACAACTCAATCTTTTATTCGTTCCCAAACAAGAAGTTGATGCTTTTTTAGAAGGGGATTATCTGCGCGATCGCGCCTATGAAGAAGCAAAACCAATTATTTCTCATTTTCGCTTCGATTCTCAAACCAGAGAATTATTAATGACGACTCATTACACTCGCGTTGTCTCCGTCGATTCGATTACATTAGTTAATCCCAGTTTACGCATTAGAAAAATAATCAACTATCAACGTCCGCCAGAAGGACAGCCACTCGAACAAGTCGCTTTAGTTGGATTTGGCGTAGAACAAAAAGTTAGCTAAAATTGAGCTCTTGTGAGATCTTGCGCCAGTCTCAACAGTCCGACCCTCGATGTTCTATCGCTGTCTCATATTTAAAGTCATCTTTATACGACTAGAGAAGTGTTTCAGTCCATTTTAATGGACTTGATATATAAGCTTGGAAATTGATTTCCAGGCACTGGCACCGGTTGCGAAGAGTGCAAAAACTTAGTTACAAGCTATTTTATGCGTTTTAGCCGCGTCAACGCGAAACGATCCAAATCAATTTTGGATTTTAAAAGACTTTTATCAGGCGATCGCAGTTTGATTTATGTTAATAAATTGCTCGCATGCGGTCGCCTAAACTCGATCGACTACCGCAGACAAAACTACGCTAGCCATTGAATTTGTACTCAGATTTCTGGTTTATCAAACTATTCAAATCTTTATATTTGGTAAATTCTTAAAATATCTGGAATGAAATATGTGCGATCGCATTACTTTGTATTACCATCATCAAACTAAACGACCATCTTCCATGTAAATAATGCGATCGGCGACATCGAGAATGCGATTGTCGTGAGTCACCAGTAAAATAGTACAGCCTTGCTCTTTCGCTAATTTCTGCATCAATTCCACCACATCTCGACCGGATTTTTTATCGAGTGCGGCGGTGGGTTCATCTGCTAAGACAATTTTAGGATGACTGACTAAAGCACGCGCGATCGCAACTCGTTGTTTCTGTCCGCCAGATAAATTCTCTGGATAATAATCGACGCGATTTCCTAACCCGACGGATTCTAACATCGCGATCGCTTTGGCATCAATCTTTTCATCGAGAAAATTCTCGTGTAATTCCAAAGACATCTTCACATTTTGCTTTGCACTCAAGAAAGTCATTAGATTATTTGCCTGAAAAATATAGCCAATTCGTTTGCGAACTTGCGTTAACTGTTGCTTGCTTGCACCGCATATTTCCTGTCCTAATATTTTTAGGCTACCTTCATGGGCAGAACGCAAGCCTCCTAATAAGGTTAATAGAGTTGTTTTACCAGATCCAGAAGGTCCCGTCATAATGACGATTTCGCCGAAGTCGAGATCTAAATTAATATCGTATAAAGCTTGTTTGCGAAGCGCACCTTGACCGAAGTAATGATTGAGGTTGCGGGCAGAAATAATGGGACTGAGTATAGTTTGGGTCATGATTGATTTGGGATTTTGGATTGATAATTCAGCTAAAATATTGAGTAACTAAAAAATATCTGCGGGATCGGCAGATTGTAATTTCCGCATCGCGATCGCGCCCGATATAAAACACATCAAAACTGTCAGAATAAACACAGTAATAGCCCGACTGGTTTTCATAGCGATGGGAAGCATGGTGGCGGCATAGGTTAGCTGATACAGTCCGAGCGATAGAATAAATCCCGGAATGTAACCCAGTACCGCCAGAATTAAAGCCTCTTGCATGAGAACTGTCAGTAAATAGCGATCGCTATATCCCATTGCTTTGAGCGTCGCGTATTCCGGTAGATGATCGGATACGTCGGAGTAGAGGATCTGATAGACGATGACGATCCCGACGATGAAACCCATAATTACCCCCAGTCCAAAGATAAAGCCGATGCCCGTACTGCCTGCCCAGTATTGTTGCTCGATTTGGGCAAATTCTTCTGTAGTCAGGACTAGAACGTCGTCGGGCAAACCCGCGTCGAGTTGCGATCGCACTGTCTCGACATCTGCACCCGGTTTGAGCGCAATCAAACCAATATCTATCTGATTGGGTTGGCGATTGGGGAATAGGTGCAGAAAGGTAGATTCGCTAGCAATGACGTTGCCATCAGCAGCAAAGGATGCCCCATTGGCAAACAAACCTGTCACCGCGATCGCTTTGTTGTTTATTTCTGTCTCAAGGGTACCCGTCCTGTTAAAAATATCCGCGATCGCGCCGTATTCTGGACGACCCGATCGATCGAATAGCACCCGATTGAGCTGCTTTAGTTGCTCTCGGTTTTGGTGGCTTTCTAGAAACTTAAATGTCGGTTTGGCTGGATCGATTCCCCACACGAGAATAGTCCGCTCTAGACGAGTTTCAGGATTGCGCCACTGCCCGGAGGCAAAGTATACGGGACTGACGGATTCGACTCCTTCATACGCCAATGTTTGATAAAGACGCTCTCTCGGAAAGCTTTTGACCGAGAACAGGGTTTGCAGTTGCGGATCGATTAAGACTAAATCTGCCTCTAAATTGCGATGGGGTTTGACGGCTGCATCATAGAGCGCATCTTGAAATGCTAATTGAATAAACATGAGAATGTCTGCAAAGGCAATTCCTGCTAAAGCGACGAAAAAGCGCGTTTTTTCTTTCTTTAGCTGGAGCCAAGCTAGGGGGGTTTTGCGCAAGCGTTTGAGAATCATTAATGAATCAACTTAATATCGAATGTTCGTTATAAATAAGATCGTAATGAAGTACTATCATAAACACAAGTTATTCATTATGATAAAAATTTTTTTAATCCTGGACTGTACAGGACACATGAAAATGAAGGTGCAAGATCTTAGTTGAAACTTATACCAATTTTCAGGTTTTCGCGATCGACATCTTTTTCCCTCTCCCAGTTTGAGAGAGGGGTTGGGGGTGGGGGCAATCGACCATCTCTGTCATTAATGAATGAAAAATGGTATTACCTCTTGCATCAGTTGCATCAACCGCCGGGAAATAAATTCCCTTATGCAGTCGTCTTTAGACGACTTGAAATATAAGGTAGCGATTTCAATCGCTGACTTGAGAGTGGTACAAACTTATCGATCGCACTGCCAGCGGGAGGTAAATAAGCAAACAGCAACCTCAAGGAGATATTCAATCGGCTTAAACATCAAAATCGTAACGGCTACGCTGAAAATATTAGGGTCGTAAATGGCATAAAACTCCAAGTCTTCTAAAGCAATCTCGTGTAATATCATCAGCGTACTGATATAAGAATTGGGAGCGATCGCCCAGCGAAGCTTCCATTTCGTCAATCGCAGCCAAATGCGCGAAGTTTTAGACAATAGGTTGCTTTTCATTTCTTCCTTCTAGTTCCAGCCGCTATTAACTACATCTCTTGTGCTAAAGTTCCCGCTCGCATCATACCATTTTAGATTTTGGATTGAGAAAGACTGAGTCATGAAAAAATTCTGCCCAATGAAATATCTATGGAATTTGGGTAAAGCGCGATCGCGTTTCCGTCAGAGTAAATTTCAACTATTCTCTTGGGAACGAGATCGTCTTCTGTAAGAGTCCTTCGAATCGCTGAGTTTTAATATATCGAACATTTGTTATAAAATCAAGTAAAGCGATCGCACTCTTGAAAAATATTGATAGGCTCGTTTAGTAGAATACCGTTGCTAAGGCAAGAAATCTTTGATGCAAACCACTGGAATCCATCACGTGGCGATTATTGGCTCCAACTATGAGCGATCGAAAAAATTTTATGTAGTTTTTATTCGGGGCAGGGGAAAAGGGGAAAGGGGAAAAATCCAGTTTTCCCTTTTCCCTTCATTGCAATTAAATGTTCTGATTGAAAACAACAGATCTATTTAATGCGCTTACCCGCGCGATCGCGATAAACTACACGCGCAGGCTGGAAACTTCAGCACACTCATAGGCTGTAGACACCATTGCCGCCATTAACTGTTCGGGCAAAACGGGGAAAGGCAGGCGATGAATGTCAGAACCGGGACGGCAAGCGATTTCTGCCGCATGACGCAGTTCGGCTAAAGTAATATTTTTCAGCCCTAGATCTTCTAACGTCTTGGGCAAACCGATCTCGTTATAGAATTTCAATAACTGCTGTCGGGCGGAGACGGCAAGTTGATTTCCCTGAATCATTTCTTCAAGCCGCAATTGCACTAAAATACCGTAGGCGACTTTTTCTCCGTGTAAAGCATGGTGATCGGCTCGAATATGGGTCAAGCCATTGTGAACGGCATGGGCAGCCACCGTGCGGCAATTTGCCCCGCCCAATCCGCCGATGACTCCTGCGAGTAAAACGGTTGCATCGACCACTTCTCGCCACTCTTCGCCGCCTGGAGATTCTAGGGCAGCAGAGGATTTTTGCAAGAGGACATCGCGTAAAACTCTTGCCTGTTGTACCGCAGCAATAGTAAGAGTCGCCGTTGAAGTACCACTGCTAACCGAGGCTTCGTACCACTTGGCGATCGCGTCTCCAATTCCTGCTACAAGCGTCCGTTGCGGCGCAGTTTTAATCAACTCATAATCGAGGATGAGGAGATCGGGACAGCGACTTAAAGGAACATCGTATTGAAATGCCCCTTCATTAGAATAAACGTTAGACAGAGCCGACCAAGCGGCACAAGTCGCCCCAGAGGTAGGAATGGTGACTACGGGCAATTGACACTGATGCGCCAGCAATTTTGCGGTATCTAGGGCTTTTCCGCCACCAACGCCGATAATCAGATCGGCTTGATGCTCTTTGACGGCTTCTCTGAGAGAGGCTAACGAAGTTTCCGAACAGTCGGGACTGTAGGTTGCCTGAGAAGCGTTCAGTTTAGATTGTTTGAAGAGGGGTTGGAGATAAGGTTTGACGATCCCTAAAGTCTGGTTGCCGCCGACAACTAAGGGACGCTTTCCCAAACGGGCGATCGCTTCTGCGGCAGATTGAAGAGAATTTTCGCCCCGCAGGACTTGAGTGGGGGCGACAAGCATGGAAATGAGCGAAGTGGCAGCGTGACTAGACAATTTTGTAACGTTCTATCTCATTAATATGGATGTATTTTTCTCTATGTTAGCCTCTGCTGTTCTTTTATCGTTATCCCTTGGCGTTCATTTCCAATTTAGCGAGACTTTCGGGGAAGATTTCGATTTGCATTTGGTCATCGTCTCGTTTAGCAAGCGATCGCTTGACTTGTCCCACATACACGGGTACTGATACTCCCGATTCTGGATGCAGCAAGACGCGCGCCCGAATGGTTAATTGATTTTCGCCGCCAATGCTGTTTCTGCCATAGGAAAATAAATCGTCAGCAGCTTGCCGCAGCGTTGCCTCCAATTCCGATTCGGTTATTTTCGGCGGCACGGCGATTACTGCCTGGGTTGCCCCGTTATCATAAACCAGAGCAAAACGAACAGCACCGGGGACAACCGTGCGAGTAAATAATCCCAGTCCCAGAGCAAATATTCCTGCTGTCAGAACTGCCATAAAACTCGTTACCCCGACCAAGCGAAAGCGAATGCCCCACCCGAAGATAAACCCCAAAATTGTGAGGACGAGACATACTAAAGTCAAGATTCCCGACCATTGAGTATAAGTAGAAAAATCAAGCGATGACGTATCCATTGCCAATAATCTCAAATAATTCGTAGCCAATCGTACCCTATACAATCTTAAATATTTTGATATTAGAAAGCTTGAGCCTCTCAATTTTTTTTTAGTAGGCTCAAGCTATTTTCCTGAGATCGCCAATTAAAAAGAAATTAGGAAAAAACTTTTCTTTTGCTAGTTCCAATTGCCAATCATGGTAAAAGAAGCCCAATAGTAAGGATGAGATAGCTCTAAAGTTCCCTTGGGAAACTCCGGCGGAAGCTGGATACTTTCTCCGTTGGCCAGCATCATCTTTCCATTGTCTACTCGTACTTGCCCTTTGAGCATTGCTAATTGAGCTTGTCGCAAAGCCTCTGCCTTATTAGCAAATTCGTCATACTCTTGATAAAACTGACCCATCAAGCCCAGAGTTCCCAAGTCGCTGACATTCCAAAGACTGGCGAGTACCGACTTGACTCCAGCTGCAACGGCTAACCCAGCGAATCCCAATTCTGCCTGGCGATCGCCTAAAGCTGTTTGACAAGCGCTCAACACCAGTAATTCTACCGGATAATTTTTAGACGAACTCCAGCCCAGTTCGTCGCTGAGTTGTACGAGTTGACTCATGCTGAGTCGGCTATCAAAGAATTGAATGTAAGATCGATCTCGATCGCCTGGTTGAAATTCTGCGTGAGTTCCCAGATGGATGATAGAAAACCGTTCTTTGAGGTTCTCGTTTTTGAAGTTGGCGATCGTAAAATCTTGATTGAGGAACTTCTCTCCGCGACGAGGATTTTCGATAACGGTTTGTAGTTCGACTGGCACTGCTGGTAGAGGAACTTTATCGGTAAATTCTGAAGCCCCCATAGCTAGAATAGGGCTTCTTCTTACATCGACATACCCAATGTCGGTAAGACCAAAACTGGGAACTATAGCTAAAGCGTACTTCTCAACTAAATACTGTTGACCGTCGTTAAGAGCTGCGATCGGTAATCCTCTCAGACCATCATCCAATGCGAACACCAAAATATCAATCCCATTGGCTTTTAACTGGTCTTCTATAGGTGCGATAATCCACTGGTATAACTGCTGAGAATATTGTAAATATTCTTGTTCTCCTACCTTGAATTCATCGCTGATATTTTCCTGAAACTTTTTGACAGTTTCTAATAATTTAGCTCGCGGGATCGATGTTTTATGCAGCATGGTAAACTCATTTTGCTGGGCGAGCTTATCTTTTTGGTTTTGCTCTTTAGAACCATGAATTTGACTGCTAGCACCAGAGCGATCGGAAACCTGGGAAGGACTTGGCAAAACTGAAAAAGTAATGATTTCTTCATCAACAGCAGATACATAAATCACTGCGGATTTTTTCCCAGTGACTTGACTGAGATTGGATAAACTAGCAGAAATCTTTTCAGGAGGAGGATTGTCCCCATACAGTTCTATGCCTAAGTAATTCTGAATTTCTACTGCTTGAAACTCTTCCTGAAGCTGCACTGCTTGCACGGGATCTGCTTGTTGAAGCTGACTGTCATACGCACTTCTATCTACAGCGACAGCAGGTTGTCGTGGCTGAGTCTCTTTATCGGTTTTCTCTTCCTTTTGTTCTTCCCGTTCGGCTCGTTCTCGTTCTTCTCGTTCTTGTTGGGTTCGTTCTCTTTCAGCTTGTTCTCGTTTGGCTTCCTCTTGCTCTCGCGAAGCTTCCTGTCGGTCAGTTCTTTCTCGTTCCGTTGCCTGTCGATTCTGGTCTTCCGATTCAGTTGCCCGTTGCGTCTTATCTTCCGACCCAGCGTTGCGAGAATTAGCTCCCGTCCGATTGCCGCCTTCTGCGTTTCGGTTGTTAGAAGTATTAGTCCCCGTGCGGTTGCCCCCTGTTTGGTTATTGTTGCCGGAATTGGTATTCCCGCTCTGATTTTCCGATTCAGTTGCCCGTTGCGTCTTATCTTCCGACCCAGCGTTGCGAGAATTAGCTCCCGTCCGATTGCCGCCTTCTGCGTTTCGGTTGTCAGAAGTATTAGTCCCCGTGCGGTTGCCCCCTGCTTGGTTATTGCTGCCGGAGTTAGTAGTTCCACCGGAGTTAGTATTGCCCCCTGCTTGGTTATTGCTGCTAGAATTGGTATTGCCAGTACCCGAACTGATGTTGCCGGTTCCACCACCGGAGTTGGTATTCCCACCAGAGGAGTTAGTATTCCCCCCTGCTTGATTATCGCTGCCTGAGTTGGTATTCCCACCGGAGGAGTTAGTATTCTCCCCTGCTTGATTATCGCTGCCTGAGTTGGTATTCCCACCGGAGGAGTTAGTATTCTCCCCTGCTTGATTATCGCTGCCTGAGTTGGTATTCCCACCGGAGTTGGTATTGCCGCCAGAGTTATTGTTACCGCCCCCTGGGGTAGTATCCCCAGGAATAGGATTGGGTCCGGTAACATCTGACATATTGCCAGTCTGAGTATTACCGGGAGTGGTAAGCATCAGAAATAGACTGACAAATAAACTGATTTTGAACCAAGATTGAAAGATTTTCATATTCTTATCATCAAAATCTTAATTAATTGTTAAATCAATTAAAATGAAAAGCCGTAACCAACGCCAATAAGAAATCGAACGCCATCTCCAGCTGTCCCAGTCACATCGGTAACTGCTGGAACAACTACTAGAGGGAGATCTCGAAAAGGAACCCATGAAATTCCTATCGTTAAATCTTGACCAGTCCATTCAGTAATTAAACTCATTGGTTCGAGAACTCTTACGGCTACGCTGCCAAATAATCCCACAGATTCAACTCCTTCATTAATATCAGACTCCGAGCGAAATTGTCCTCCCCCAATTCCTAAAGAAGTGTAAATTTCGCTAAACGGTTCTCTGACATCTCGCTTGAGGGCGAATCTTCTACTGACAACGCCATAAACAGATGAACCTCCGTCGGTTACTCCAAAAGTTACTCCACCTTGTACGCCTATGGCGAGACTGAAATCGTATGGTAAACGTCGATGGACTTTAAAACTTATACTTCCATCTCTGAAAGGATCGCTGACATCTACTAAGGCAAGACCGACTTGAATGCCCACAAGGTTTTGAGCGTCGCCTAAACCAAAACCTAATCCAACTACCGCATCGCTGGTTTCTGTAAAACGAGTTCTCTGTTGAAAACCGATTCCGATCCCCGCCGTTCCCCAATCAGCTCCATAACCAGAAGGGGTTATGATGGAAATGCTAGGAGCGGCTTTATAGGGAGCCGATCTAGCTTCCTGTTGCTCTATCTGTTCAAGTCCAGGAATATTTAAAGGCACTTTTTGGGGTTTAAATTCCTCTTCTCCGCCAACGGGCGCGCGGCGCAAGTTAGGGGGTTCTATCGTTGTATTTTGTGAGAATGGCGTGTTAGACTGAGAAATTGGCAGCGAAAAAAAGTTTGAGTCTTCAAGAAAACTTCCAGTCCGTGCTGGAGGATTTATATTTTGAATCGATCGCATTGAAATGGAATCTTGCTCTTCCATGCTTCGGGCAATCTGCGTAGTACCTTGTAATAAAGTAGCAGTTAGTAAAGAAACAAAAGATAGCCAGTAGATGGACTTAGCAAGCATTTTTCAAAGTTTAAGGAGATAAATTCCAAATTTTTAGCTCAATCATTCCATCTTTTCACAGATAGCAACTTTTGACGAGACCAATGTAGCTTTAGAAAATCCACCATCTAGGCGTATAACTTCCTCCTGGAAGGCTGATAACCTTTCCTCTGGAGCGAGGACATTGTAAAGGTTGAATTCCCTCCATTAAACATCTAGGGGATTGATAGCTACTGTTTAAGCTAAATAAATAGACGCTACTGCTTGCATTGCAGTCTTCCCCTTCTTTTGAGACCATGCAGACTTTCCACATTTCATCTGTCCAATTGCTTGCCAAGAGGTACTCTTGTTGCTCGTTGTATTTACTTTGTAGTTTTTGAGCGGCTTGTTGACAAAGTGCTGCTGCCGAATCGCCTGGAAGTAAATATTCAGAATACCAACTCATTAAGGGTTGAAGCTCAACCTTTCCTGGAATGTAAGCATAGGTAGTTGGCGGAGCTACATCTGAAGCACAGACAAAAGTCATTTCAGGTTGCGAGTTAGGCTGAGGGGTTTCCTGAGAGAGAGTTTTGGCTGGTCTCAAACTGAGCGTCGTTAATAAAACTGTCCCTAGAAAAATAGATGCAATTAACTTCCATTTCATATGAGTTTACTCCTCTTTTCTTTAGATTAGGTATTCTATTGGCTCTTCGCTCTCAAAAGTTCTGAAAAGTACTCTTTTGAGAGAGCTTAAAAAAGAACTTGAGAGCTTTAATTGCCTACTATAATAAAAGGCGAGGCATCAAAGTACGCTAGCAAAGATAGCAAAATATATTACAGGGCGATTGGGTTAGTTTTGGTTAATTCCCCCAATCTCGCGATTCGAGGGCGAGCGTTATCCTAGTCAAAATAGAATAAGGTAACTAGCTTGCGTTGTTCTTCTGCTTCTTGGCAAGTTTTCAGCAACGTCTCGCTATCGTGAAAGGCAAAGCAAATAAGCTGTTGACAGCGAGAGATAATGTCTCGATTACATATAGCACTGGCTTCAGCCAGAGACAAGCGATCGTTTTCTGGGCATTGTACTAGGTGAATAACTTGCCTGAGTTGTTCCTGCGATTCTCGTGGCTGGCGTTCGAGACTTTGAGGCAGAATTACGGTTAAAAGATTGGGATCGGCTCGCATGGCACCTTTAATAGCGGCTGCATTCGTTCCCGTGGCACCAGAGGTCATTAGGCGATTGCCGCCCAACACGAGAGCGTAGCTCATCATTTCGATCAACTGCTGGTGAGTTAGGGGAACATGGCGCGAGCCTAAAATAGCAATGCGCTTGGAGCCAGTTTGCTGAATGGCTGCTAGTTCTTGCGCTAATGTATCAGGGGGAAGAATATCTACTGGTTGGCTCAAAGATTTTAACTAAACATAGGCTGAATGACCGCATGCTATTGTAGCAAACCCTGCTCGATCGCGCGATCTTTAGAGACAGTTTTTAAAGTGAAGCGCTCTGTTTTGAAATTAACTAAAAAATTTGTCCCTATAAGTAGTTATTGTGTTATAATAACAAATTGTGCGGACGTATAGCTCAGTTGGTTAGAGCGCTACGTTGACATCGTAGAGGTCACTGGTTCGAGTCCAGTTACGTCCATATTTCATACTAAACTGCAATAGAAAAATTCTGTCACTAGATTATTTGTCAATGTCTTGGAGACGAAAGCGATCGCTGCTATCTTACTTAATAAAGCCAATCTGGTTAGATAGAAAATAACCAACCATACACTATCCCATCAAAATAACACGATCGATAACATGAATTACCCCATTATCCGCTTCGATATCCGCAGCAATAACAGTGGCATTTTTTACCTCAAAGCCATCGGAACAATCAATCCGAATGGGCGAACCTTCTACAGAAGTTATCGAA
Source organism: Hydrococcus rivularis NIES-593 (assembly GCF_001904635.1). Classification (GTDB taxonomy): domain Bacteria; phylum Cyanobacteriota; class Cyanobacteriia; order Cyanobacteriales; family Microcystaceae; genus Hydrococcus; species Hydrococcus rivularis. Next base: position 324,693 of record NZ_MRCB01000002.1, on the reverse strand, counting down.
TCAACTTTTTCTAAGTCTGCTTTCATTAATTTACCAGGAACGACATGATAGCAGAGGATTCGAGTTAGTTGAGGAATATTTTGTACTAGGGTTTGTATCGTTCCTGGGGGAAGTTTAGCAAAAGCGTCGTCAGTAGGAGCAAAAACGGTAAAGGGTCCGGGACTTTTTAGAGTATCTACTAAATTAGCAGCTTTAACGGCACTAACCAGAGTTTGAAAGTTATCGGCGCTTACTGCAATATCAACAATGTCAGGCATATTGGGGGTATTTTTTGTAAGAATTTCTCTAGCAAAATATTATAGACAGATATTCGCTCGTTTTTTGAAATGAATAAAGTTAATCAGAAAAATAAAATTAGTTTAATTGTTAGGGTAGAAACTGGGGAAGTTGCGATCGCACCAATCGCTTCAGCTAGATGAAATAATGAAACTATCTATGCGATCGCGCTTGGATAATAAATCTGTTGCATCCCGCTTTCGCTGAGTCGAACATAAACTTGTTTGGATGAGAGAAGGGGTTTTAAACATAGGTTAACCATCGAAACAGGGCGATTTAAACGATTGCTCAATTCTTTGATAGTAATTCCTTGAGGATGGGCTAGGATCAGCTCAAGAATTCTTTCAGTCGTAGTAGGTCCTGGCGTGGCACTGATAATTTGTATCGGCAAGGTCTATTTTTTGAGTGCGTTCGCCTCATATGACTTATCGATGCAGAAGATTTGTTCCCTTTTAGTTAATGATTATTAGTTGCAGTTTCTTTTCTTCTCTCGTCTTAGACAACTATTAGAAGACATCCCAAAAGTCCATTTTATTTTGTCATTCTAAGTGTTCCCCAATCGACCAATGCCCGTCTCTCATCTAACTCAAAAGTGCTATCAGACCATCTCTAAAAAAGAACGCTACAGATGTTCAAGGCAAAAGCTTTACACCCAGAGCGATTGAATAATTGCGAACTGATAATTGCGAATTGTGAATTGGGATAAGATGTTTCGCTTCGCGATCGCTACGCTCAACATGACGAAGGGCTTTTCAGGCTCCGCCGCCTCGCGGCGAATTACCTTGCACCTTCTATACTTCTGGGACAACCTGTTAGAATCCCCCGAATTTATTCGGAGGAAGTACCAATGTTTACCGTCCTTCTATACTAACAATCCAAGTGCCTAAATAGAGACGAACGGGAACCTGTCCGGCGGCTTGAGCGTCACACACAAAGTAGTATGTTCCGAAGTCAGGATTTTTAACGTTAGACAAGACAATAGTCGCTTTGGTGCCTGCTTCGATTGGCCGTTCTAGATCGATTTCGAGAACGCGACTCTCTTTATCCCAATAGACTTCTCGCAATGGAACAGACTCCTTATTGACTCGGACTTCAACTTTATCTGTATCAAACTTGCCGTTGAAGTGTTCTGGATAGGAGATGAAGAATTTGCTGGCTCCCTGAGTCAATTTTTTAGCAGGAACGTAAAGCTTATAGCGATCCCACTGGCGAGGGATTCCACCAAAATCTAGATAGTAATTTAGAATGTTTTCGCGCTCGACACCGCTGAAAATTGTTAATCCAGGATTGCCCTGCGCCCAGCCAATCGTTTGCATGCCAGCCAACAAACAACCTGAGACAAATAGGGCAAGGATCGGACGTTTAGCAGATAATTTGATAGCAAACATAGACTTTAATAGGTGATATGGCTGTAAAACTCTTTTTTATGAAACTTTGTCTATAGGATTAACAGTAGCAAATAAAGAGCCTAAATGTCATAAATGGCTAGCCAGCCCAAAAACTGTCCTAGAGCGGGAACGATCGCTAAAGCATTTTAGTCAGATTCCGATTGCAGGGAAAAGCGATCGCCCGCGTCGCCCACCCCACAAAATCCCTTGTTGAAGATCTCTCACAAAGGCGATAATTAACGCGATTAGTTTTGGAAAAAATCGGATCGTGGAGTACGACTTTAAAGCACTGGCGCAACTGTACAAAAACGCACTCCTCAAGGATGTGATTCCATTTTGGGAAAAACACTCGCTCGACTGGGAACGAGGCGGCTATTTCACCTGTTTAGATCGAGAGGGAAACGTTTATGATACCGACAAATTTGTCTGGTTGCAAAACCGTCAGATCTGGATCTTCTCGATGCTTTACAACCAGTTAGAAAAGCGCGAAGACTGGCTCAAAATTGCTGCCATTGGAGCCAATTTTCTGGCTCAACATGGCACAGATGCAGACGGCAACTGGTATTTTGCCCTCGATCGCGCCGGAAATCCGCTAGTGCAGCCCTACAGTATCTTTTCTGATTGCTTTGCTGCCATGGCATTCAGCCAATATGCAATGGCTTCTGGCGAAAGCTGGGCAACAGAGATAGCCTTGCAAGCTTACAATAATGTGTTACGCCGCAAGGATAATCCGAAGGGAAAATACAACAAGATCTATCCCGGCACTCGTCCGATGAAAGCGCTGGCAGTGCCGATGATTTTAGCCAATTTGACGCTGGAAATGGCATGGCTTTTGAGCGAGGAAACCATTGAAAATGTCCTAGATATGACGGTTCGGGAAGTGATGGCAGATTTTTTGGATCGCGATCGAGGACTAATTTATGAAAATGTTGCCCCCGATGGTTCCCACGTCGATTGTTTTGACGGGCGGCTGATTAATCCCGGTCATGGGATTGAAGCGATGTGGTTCGTTATGGATATTGCCAGTCGTCGTCACGACGCCACAACGATAAACCAGGCGGTAGACGCGATGCTTAATACCCTCAATTTTGCTTGGGATGTTGAGTATGGCGGATTATATTATTTTCTGGATGCAGACGGTCATCCGCCACAGCAACTAGAGTGGGATCGAAAACTGTGGTGGGTTCATTTAGAATCCTTGGTAGCACTGGCAATGGGCTATCGCCTGACGGGGCGCGAGGCGTGTTGGGACTGGTATCGAAAGATGCACGATTACGCTTGGTCGCATTTTGCCGATCCAGAATACGGCGAGTGGTTTGGCTACCTCAACCGTCGCGGTGAAGTGCTTTTGAATCTCAAAGGCGGTAAATGGAAGGGCTGCTTCCACGTCCCCCGTGCGTTGTACCTGTGTTGGCAGCAGTTCCAGGCATTGAGCTGACAAAATAGTTCAAAGTTCAAAATGAAGAAGAATTAACTAAAAACAGCCTTAAAAGCTTTTACTTTCAGATCGATTCCGGTAATAGCCGTACCGACAACGACAGCGAAAGCACCCAAATCTAAGGCCTTCTTTGCGTCTTCGGGAGAACTAATTCCTCCCTCGCAAATGACTGGAATCTGTAACTTTTCTACCATCTCCGTTAGGAGCGAGTAACCGGGAGGGGAGAGGTGTTGAGTTTGGGGCGTGTATCCATAAAGCGTTGTGGCGACAAGATCGGCTCCTGCTTGAGCGGATGCGATCGCGCTTTCAATCGTATCGATATCCGCCATAACCAGTTTGTCTAGTCTTGTGTGAATTTTCTCGATAATTTCTGAAACTGTTTCTCTCTCTGGGCGTTCTCTACGGGTAGCATCAATGGCAATGATATCTGCCCCTGCCCGGGCGAGCGCGATCGCTTCTTCAAAACGAGGCGTAATATAAACTTCCGACGTTGGAAACTGTTTTTTCCACAAGCCAATGATAGAAATGTCGGGCATTTGTTGTCGCACTTGCTCGATATGAGCGGGCGTGTCGATTCTTACTCCTGCTGCTCCTTGCATAACGGAAGCTTTTGCCATTGCTGCGATAATTTTCGGGTCGTGTAGGGGAGAATCTATAGGAGCTTGACAGGATACTATTAAGCTATTTTTCAGCGTTTCAATATTCATTGAGACGTTTTAGCAGATTCGCTGGCTACAGTTTCTTCTATCTTCTTCGCTTCTGTTATTTGGGCTTTTAAAGCCATTTCTTTTTCGTTTAAAGTTTTCTGAAGTTCTTGAATTTGTTTATTCTGTTGAGCAATTTGTAGGCTTTTTTTAAAGCTATTGTAACTCGAACCTAATAAGCCAATCAGTACTCCCGAACCTAGAGCGGATAACAACACGATCGCCAAAGAACTTTGAACTTTAAAAAAAAGTAAATCTATCGTGACTGCCTCAGCATTTTGTAGGGCGAATAATACGAAGAAAGTAGCAAGCAATAAAGCTAATATTAGTAAATATTGCATAAAACCAAGAAGAGAGAAACGACCAACCATAAACCACCTATCACTGACTACTAACAATCCCCAATCACAACTTCATTTTATCATTCTCTGAGTTTTGATCGCTTGAGACTAAAGCACTAACCCTTTGTAATAAAAGGTGAGGTTGAATGGGTTTGAGCAAATAATCATCAATACCTTTTCTTGAGAGAGATTGCCAGTCTGTTGAGGTAATTTTATCGCTCAATAAAAGAATTTTAATTGATTTTGTTGTCTGTAATTTTTTGAGAGTTTTACTAATATGATAAACATCGGGGATATTGCGATCGACAATAGCGAGAGAAGGGCACAAAAGTTCGATTTGCCCGATCGCTGTCGTACTGTCAATCAACCAGACAACTTGATAAGTAGCTGCTGTCAGAAGTTCGCACATTAAAGTAGCAACTTCTTCATCTCTTTCGATGAGAACGATACTTTTACTTTCAAAAGTTACCCGTTCCTCTACTTTTGAAGCTGGCGTAGTTTTGAGCTGACGATGAGATTGGTTGGGCAAGCGAACGGTAAACAACGATCCTTTTCCTACTGTTGATTCGACTTCAATCGTTCCTCGATGCAATTCGACTAATTGTTTGGTTAATGCCAATCCCAATCCTGTGCCGCCGTGGGTGCGTTGGCGGGATTTTTCCAACTGTTGAAATTTCTCAAATAATAGCGGTAATTGGTCTTCAGAAATGCCAATTCCCGTATCTTCGACTTGAAAAACAGCGTAGTTATTCTCTTTCCAAACTCTTAGAATAACAGTTCCATCAGCCGGAGTAAATTTGATAGCATTTTTAAGCAAGTGAAAGAGAATTTGTTGAAGGCGATCGGGATCGGCATAAAAGCGATCGTGTCTTGGTTCGACTCGACAATCTAATTCTAAATGAATTTGTTGATTAGTTGCTTCAGTTTGAAGATTTTTAAGCACTTGACGAGACAAATTTTGCAGTGAAAATTCTTTAGTATTTAATAATACTTTTCCTGCCTCTAATTGAGCAAAATCTAAAATTTCGTTAATTAATTCCAGCAATTGTTTGCCGCTGTCTTGAATCATTTGTATATATTGTCGCTGCTTTGCTAGCGAGAGAGCAGAACCTCGATCCGACCAGTGTAATAAAGTTCCCGACAAACCAATAACGCTGGTTAAAGGTGTCCGTAATTCGTGACTCATATTGCCCAAAAATTCGTTTTTGGATTGATGGGCAGATTGAGCGGCTAGCAGAGTATCGCGAAGTTCTTGGGTGCGTTCGATTACCCGTTGTTCAAAAGTATTTTTTTGCTGTTGAACTTCAGCGTATAATTGAGCTTGATAAATCGCAACTGCTAAGTGTTCTCCAATTTGTCCCAAAAAGTTTTTTTCGCTTTCAAACCATTGACGAGTCTCAAAACATTGATGAGCAATCAGTAATCCCCACAGTTTTTCTTCTACGACAATAGGAGCAATTAATTTAGCTTTTACATCGCGTTGTCTGAGTAACTCTACTAAGCAAAAAGATGAAGAATAAGCTTTTTCTACATCTTCGATCGCAACAACCAAACCGCGACGGTATTTTTCTGTGTAACGAGGAATGTAGGTGAAACAATCATCTTCTGCAGTCAGGTTTAAGATAGAAGGAATGCGATCGGATGCTCTGGATTCATAAGTCACCCGTCCCAAACTTTGAGAAGAATGATTCCGTTCGTTCTCAGCAGAACTCTCATTGATAAATTGATAAATAACCAGGCGATCGACCTGAAGAAAACTCCTAACTTCTTTGACGGCAGTTTCTAAAATGACGGGTAACTCTAAGCTTTGACGAATCTGAGTAATAACTTGATTGAGAAGACGCTCTTGTGTAACCTGTTGGCGCAGTGCATCTTCTACGGGTTTGCAAATAGACACGCGAGGATACATCTGCTCCAATCCTCCTAAAGTCTCCGGAGTCAGAATGTCTAATAATTTGAGAGTAAAGTGACATTGGAGATCCGGATTATTAGACGGTTGAGCGATTAAAATTTGTTGCAGGCGATCGCGCAGGCATTGTATTTCTGTTCGTTGTCCGCTTTCTTCGCTAAGTCGATCGACAAAATCTGCGATCGTCCGAGTATCCCAGATAATGCTAATTTGATAAAGCAAATCCTCTGTTCTGAGCGTTCCTATCAAAAGTGCTCTAAATTCTGGAGAAAATAGCAAACAAAAGCGTTCTCGATATTTTTTCTCTGCAAGGCTTGGATTTACGGAAAAAAGGGTTTCTTCTGTCAATAAAATGCTATCTTGTCCCTTCCTCTCTGCCATCTGCTGCCATAAGGAACAGAGTCGCTTATAAGTATCGCTGGACACAGTTCGGCGTAAGATGGAAGTCTGGGAATTATCCATTCCTGCGGTTGGGTCGGTAGGCACTAGGGTTGGCTATATTTAGAATGGCGCGTCATTATTCACTCTATCTTGAAACCTAATCATTTTTAAAGATAAGAAATTTAAATGCATCGAATTACTGCTACCCCAGGAGGATGGAATTCCGATTCGGAAGGGGTAATTTTTATCGAACAAACTCCTGCTCCCATTGTCTTACTTACGGCAGCAGATACTGATATTCAAACCCTCGCTGCTTGCGTTTCTTGTCTACCTTCTCAATTTCCTGCGATTCGAGTTGTTAATCTTCTACAACTACAACAACAACTCAGTATTGATACCTATGCAGATACAATTTTGTCGCAGGCAAAAGTTATTATTCTTCGCTTACTTGGCGGACGATCCTATTGGTCTTATGGATTGGAAGTTCTTAAAGAAATCGCTCAAGAAACGGAGGCTTTTTTATTTATATTACCTGGCGACGATCGACCCGATCCCGACTTAATGAGCCATTCCACGGTTTCTTTAGCAACAGTCAATCGCTTGTGGCGCTATTTTACAGAAGGAGGCAGAGAAAACTGGATTAATGCTTTAAAATTCGTTGCCGATGTTTGTCTGAGATATAATTACAATCCTTCCCCTCCTAAAGTCATTCCTCGCGTTGGATTGTATGATTGGCAATTAGTAGAAAAAGAACGAGCGATCGCTCGCCCAAAAGTTGGTTTATTGTTTTATCGCGCTCATTATCTAGCCGGAAATACATTACCAATTGATGCAATTTGTCAAGCTTTAAAGAAGAAAAACTTATCCCCTATACCAGTATTTATTTCTTCTTTGCGAGATCCAGACGTACAAGAAGAACTATTAACTTACTTTCAACCTTCACCTATAGACTCGATTGAATTATTATTGAATACGACCAGTTTTTCTTTAGCCAGAATTGGGAAAGAAGAACAATCACAATTATGGCAAAAAATTAACGTTCCCGTCTTACAAGTTATCTTAAGTAGCACGACTGAAGAAAAATGGAAGTCTAGTTTTCAAGGATTAACGCCGCGAGACGTAGCCATGAATGTTGCCCTTCCAGAAGTAGATGGAAGAATTATTACTCGTGCCGTTTCTTTTAAATCAGTCAAGACTTGGAATAAATCCTTAGAAACTGATGTTGTCGTTTATCAACCCAAATGCGATCGCATTAATTTTATTGCCGATCTCGCGGCCAATTGGATACGTCTAAGGCGAACTCCCATCTCGAAAAGAAAAATTGCTTTAATCTTAGCAAACTATCCCAATCGCGATGGCAGAATTGCCAATGGAGTTGGCTTAGATACGCCGGCAAGTTGTATTGAAATTCTCAAAGCATTACAAAACGCTGGCTATTTTGTTCGAGACATTCCTGAAAATGGCGATGAATTAATAAGACGATTGACGGTTGGCATAACCAACGATCCAGAAGGAAAAGAAATACGTCTCATTCATCAAAAATTATCTTTAGAAGACTATCAAAAGTATTTTTCTACTTTGCCAGAAAAAGTCCAAAAAGAAATTTGCGATCGCTGGGGAGACTTTAGAAAGGACAGAGGAGAAAAGATTTCTTCATTTCCCATTCCCGGAATCCAACTAGGAAATATATTTATTGGCATACAACCATCGCGAGGATACGATCGCGATCCGAGTTTAAACTATCACGCTCCCGATTTAGAACCAACCCATGATTATCTTGCCTATTATTATTGGTTGCGACAGAAATTTGGAGCAAGCGCGATCGTTCACCTTGGCAAACATGGTAACTTAGAATGGCTGCCCGGTAAAAGTATTGCTTTATCCGAGACTTGTTACCCAGAAGTTACTCTAAAAACCCTACCAAACTTTTATCCTTTTATTGTCAACGATCCAGGAGAAGGTTCGCAAGCAAAACGCCGTTCCCATGCCGTTATTTTAGATCACTTAACTCCCCCTTTGACTCGTGCCGAACTCTATGGCGACTTAGAAAAACTAGAAGCATTAATCGATGAATATTACGAAGCGCAAAACCTCGATCCCTCTCGACTTAAAATTATTAGCGATCGCATCAGCAAACTCATCACCAAAACCAACCTAAATAAAGACTTAGGAATCGATAAAATAGATCCCAGATTCATCGCCCAATACCTCACCCTTGCCGATGGATATTTATGCGAACTAAAAGAAGCCCAAATACGAGACGGATTGCATATATTTGGTCAATGTCCTCAAGGAAAACAACTGCGAGATTTAATTGTTTCTATTGCCCGTTCTCCTAGTCGCGATCGCCTTGGTTTAACCCGCGCGATCGCCCAAGATTTACACCTCGACTTTAACCCCCTCACCGCCAACCCCAGCGATAAATTCTCTCCTGCGCCCTCCCCCCTTAATAAGGGGGGCAGGGGGGATCGCCTCTGCGAGAGATTGAAAAACGCCCGTACTCAAGGCGACGCAATAGAAGCAATAGAAGAATACGCCGCCGAACTAATAGAAAACCCAACCCAAACTCCCCTCGGACAAGCAACCCAAAAAGAACTCGAATGGATTCAAAACATTCTCCTCTCCGCCCTCCAAAAAACCCCTCAAGAAATTACTAACCTTTTGAATGGATTAGATGGCAAATACGTCCCCAGCGGTGCCTCTGGCGCACCTACTAGAGGAAGACCCGAAGTTCTTCCTACAGGGCGCAATTTTTATTCAGTAGACATTCGTGCCATTCCAACCGAAACCGCCTGGGATGTAGGACGAAAAGCAGCAGAAGCACTGGTCGAACGCTATACCCAAGAAAACGGCGAATATCCCAAAACCCTTGCTATCTCTATCTGGGGAACCTCCACCATGCGAACGGGAGGAGATGATGTCGCGCAAGTCCTCGCTTTGCTGGGAGTACAACCCGTTTGGGATAGTTCGTCTCGAAGAGTCGTAGATTTTGAAATTCTTTCCCCGTCTGCTTTAGGACGACCTCGCGTCGATGTGACGGTTAGGATATCGGGCTTTTTTAGGGACAGCTTCCCCAACATACTTGAATTATTATACGATGCGATAAATGCAGTGTCAAGCCTAAAAGAAGAAAAAGAAATTAATCCCTTGGCGGCGCAAGTTGAAGCAGATACATTATTCTGGCAACAACAAGGATTAGAAAAAGAACGAGCTAAACAGAAATCTTGTTACAGAATATTCGGTTCAAAACCAGGCGCATATGGTGCGGGATTGCAGGGATTAATTGAAGCACAAAATTGGCAAGACGATGAAGATTTAGCCCGCGCTTATATTAACTGGAGTTCCTATGCTTATGACAAGCAGGGAATCGGTCATGCAGCACCAGAAGTATTTGAACGACGATTAAAACAATTACAAGTCGTATTGCACAATCAAGATAACCGAGAACACGACTTATTAGACTCGGATGATTACTATCAATTTCAGGGAGGATTGACGGCTGCCGTTCGTGCATTAACGGGTAAGAATCCTCAAACTTATTTCGGCGATAATTCGATTCCAGCCAATCCCAAAGTTCGGTTATTAAGAGAAGAAATTGCACGAGTCTATCGATCGCGCGTCGTCAATCCGAAATGGATAGAAAGTGTCATGCGACACGGCTATAAAGGTGCTTTTGAAATGGCGGCGACAGTCGATTATTTATTTGCCTACGATGCAACGGCGAGATGCGTAGAAGATTTTATGTACCAAGGAGTAGCCGAAGCGTATTTATTTGATGAAAAAGTACAACAGTTTATCCAAGAAAAGAATCCTTGGGCGTTAAGAGATATGGCAGAGAGATTGTTAGAAGCGAATCAAAGAGGTTTATGGCAATCTGTCGGTCAGGAAACGTTGGAGAAGTTAAGGGAACTCGTTCATCAAGCAGAAGGAATTGTCGAGAGGATGAGTGGAAATACGGAGAGTTTGCGATCGCGATAGGAAGTAGCTAGCAGATATATCTAGAAAGTAAATTTTGTCAGCCATCAAAATATTTTTGATTCTATGTAATTTCAGGTAGTTGAAATTACGATTATTAGGATTACTGATATTGCTCGTTATTAATTGAATTTTCTAATCGATACTTATCTGCGATCGCGTCTTGAAAAATCGTCTTCAAACTCGTATTAGTGTAGTTTTCCAGGATTGTGAGAATCTAGAACCGCTTTAGGATAAGCAATACGCTGGTGATTGACTTGTTGCCAAACCCTGACAAAAATTTCTGCAATAATCGGTAGCTCTTCGTATCTGATGCCGCTATCGACGAGTTGATTATCCCGCCAGCGGGCTTTAAAAATCTTGTGAATGGTTGTTAGAGCGACTTCTGGCGTAGCCTCTTTGAGCGATCGCAACGCTGCTTCGCAGGCATCTGCCAGCATAACAATCCCCGTTTCTCGCGATTGGGGAATCGGACCATCGTAGCGAAAATCTAACTCCGATACGGGGGGCTTGCCTTCCTGTTCGGCTCTTTGTTTAGCTTGAAAATAGAAATAAGAAATGAGTAGCTTTCCTTGATGTTCGGGAATAAAATCTCGGATCGCCTTGGGCAATCCGTATTTGCGAGCCATTACCAAGCCTTCAGTCACGTGCTTTTTGATAATATCCGCACTAATCCAGGGATTATTAATTGTATCGTGCTTGTTAGGACCGCCCATCTGATTTTCGATGAATCCCATGGGATCGTGCATTTTGCCGATGTCGTGATATAAGGTTCCTGCCCTGACCAATTCTACATTACAGTGCAATTCCCTGGCAGCTGCTTCGGCAAGAGAGGCAACAAAGAGCGTATGTTGAAACGTACCGGGCGCTTCTGTTGCCAGTCGTTTTAAGAGACCGCAGTTAGGATTGGACAATTCTACCAACCGAATCGGCGTTACCAAATCAAACAATCGTTCTAGGTAGGGCGAGATTCCCAATGCAACTACGCTCCAAGCTAAGCCCAACAGCCCGTAAACGATCGCGCCTGGCAAAAGGGCAGACCAAAGCGTTCCCGCCGACGAAGTCAGAATCAAATTGACAACGAAGTAGGTTCCTCCTTGGGTTAAGCCCACTCCTACTCCTAGTAGCGATAATTCATCTCTAGAACGAAGTCGTCCGGCGAAGTAAGCAGCAAGTAGCCCACTTGCCGTACCTGCCAGCAAATACTCCCAACCGACAGCCCCGACTGCAAAAGTCGTCAGTCCGCCTGTTAGAACGACCTGGGTCGCTGCTAGGGTTGGGCTATAGAAACTGCTGACCAACAGCCCGATCGCGGGCAGACTCATGTATCGGGGATGAAGGGCAGCCATGACGGGAGCGCTCAGAGTCAACAAACACAGCAAAAATGCATCGCGACGGCGGATTGGGCGGCGGACTCGCTTGACGACCAGGCAAAATATACCTGTCGCACCAGCGACGAGAATAGCAGAGACACCTAAACCCATCCAGCTAATTCCGCGACGGCTTAACCCACAACCGTCGAGAACGACAAAATCTTCTTGGGCGATAACGTCGCCTTCCTCAACGATTGTGTCTCCCTTTTTAACTTCTATAATAACGGGTTCTACAGCGAGTGCCGCTTGTTCTGCCCTCAGTTGCGTTTCTTCGCGATCGACCATCAAATTAGGTTGCAACACCATCAACAACAATTGATTGGCGGCGGGCTGGATTTGTTGCGTCAGCGAGAGGCTCGAATGCATCTTAACGGTTTCTTCTAGCACGTTAAGCGGCAGCCCCCTGGGAATTCCTTGAGTGAGAATCCTTCTCGATACCTGAGAGAGTTCGAGTTTGGTATTCTGCCAAGTGCGATCGCTCAAATCTAGAAAAGCAGCGATCGCGCCTGGGTCTAATTCGATCTGGGCATGTGTTACTGCTACGCTCGTGGCTTTGGCATATCGTTGACGAGCGATGGAAATTTTGGTTATTAAGGTTTCAAATTCGGGTTGAGGTACTTTTTGGCGATAGGTTTTTAAAGAGGCGATCGCCGCCTTCATGACGGGATCTGAACCCTCAAACGACGCGCTAGATTGGGCTGCGGCAAGAATGGCTTGCCAGTTAGGTTCGGGCATCGAACGTAAAGCTTTTTGGCTGTTTAGAGAGAGAACGCTTACCTCTACGAATGGAAAAGCGCCGATATCCTGTCTTAATTGTTCGATGCGATCGAGAATGGCAGCTAAATTTTGTTCGACTTGAGAACTGGCTTGCAAATCCCGTTTCAGAATCGGAGTAACTCCCGTTTTAATCTCTTTGCGCCTCTGTTCTGTGGTTTTAGCATCTTCAAAACGACCGTCTCTGGGCGCTTGAATCGTTTCGGGGGCAACCGTACCGACACCTAGTTGAGGTTGATTGTAGAAGCGATAGCCAAAAATACTGGTCAAAGAAGCGATCGCCACTACGATTACTAGCGGTTGAGCTTTGCGCTCGTGCTTTGATGCAGAGGGTTGGTTTGAGACGGCCTGCTCTTCTAAAATTGCTCCTGCTCTTGCCGTCGTTGGCACAGGGGCCTTCTCCGATCCGGAGAAGGAATGAGACTCTCGATCTTTTCGTCGCCATTCTTCAAATTGCTGGGTCAATAAACGAAAGGTCTTCATAGATTGTGAAAACGATCTGATTTTATAGGATTAGAAGGAGCTGGCTGGAATTGCCTCGCTAGCGATTTCATAAATTTTAAGCATAAATACTTAGTAAACTATCGTGTAAAACATCAGCGTTTACTTTTTTATTACTTTACTGTCTACATTAAACAAAGGATCTAAAAATGAATATTCTCCTTGAGAAATAATCTTGACAGAAGAGCGGGGTTGCATCACCAGAGGCGAAGTGACAGCAGCAGATTTAAGAGTATCCAAGCCTTCTAGTTTATAAGCGCCCGACCAAGCGGCAAACAGACAAGTCGCCTCTCTAGTAAGTTTTTGACCCGTTGGGTGTTTTCCAACCGCTACACGCCAATCGATAGGAATTCCGCTAAAACTGTTGTGCGCTCCTGCCAAAGCACCAGTTAGAGCAGCAACGAGAGAAGCTTGTTTGCCCGTCCGAATAGCTTGCATCAAGCAAAGTCGAAAATCTTCTGGAGTGCGAGCAAAACAGTAGAGCGCTAGCGCGATCGGATTCGGTTTGCCGTCCCTAGAGATTTGGGCGATCGCTTGCCGTAGGGAAGTTCCTTGCTCTAACCAAGTCCGAACTTGCTCTAGCTGGTCGATGAGGGGAGTCTGAGCCGATCGATAGCGAACCAAGATTTGAGGAAGCAATCGATCGGGATCGAGTTTTTCTCTGAGTGCCAGCGCGATCGCATACGCCCATATTAAAACATCTTCTAAGGTCTGTGCGGACAATTGCCAAATGTTTACCAAATGTTGTAGCTGCTCTTTGAGCAACCCCAAGTCGTCATGAAAAAAGAACAGTATAGGTAGCGCCGCTACAGCCAATTCGCCGCTGTTAGTAGGCGTTTTGCCCTCTAAAGCAGCAGACAGGCGATCGCCAATTTGCTCCCAGTCTTCGGCAGACAACGTACTAGAAGCGAGCCAAGGTTCGATCGAGTCGATCCCTATCTCCGATGCGATCGTTCCTTCTCGTTTTGAAGAACTGTCAATTAAAGTCTCTCCCAGGAAACCGCCGAGCAAACCGCCTTGAAACCGACTCAAAAGTGAGTATCGCACCCTCTTTCGACCTCCTTTCCCATCTATTTTGGCTTGTACTAGCTTATAGGCTTCGTATTAATTACGCCTACGAGAGATCCCCGATCTTTTTTTTCAATCGTACCGAGTCGGTGCCATAGCTTTTCTTATTAAATTAAAAAGGTTTTTAGAAACTCTATCTTTAAAAGCTTTAAAAATAGTATTATGCTTGAATCTTTATCTTGAATTTATGCAAGAGTAGCTTTCTTAAAGCTCTTGAAAGTTACTTTTACGGAAAAAAGTTGAATGGGGCTGACAATTTAGGTAAGAGGTTGACATAATTTGTAATAAGTTAACGTTTATATGTTCTAATTTATCAACAATGTAGGTAACGCTCTGCCGCTCCGTCGTGTCTGAAGGAAGTCGCAGAACGGCAGGAGGACTAATCTAAAATTTACTAACGAGTTAAAGATGACCCAAAGCCTTGAAAAATCAACAGCGACCCAAACGGTTCCTTCGACCCTAATCGAACTCCTGCGCGGGAGAGCTACACAACAACCTGACGGTCATGCTTACACCTTTCTCATCGATGGAAAAACAGAAAGTGCGCCTCTGACCTATGGAGAATTAGACCGTCAAGCCAGAGCGATCGCCGCCTTACTACAACAGTATCGGGCAAAAGGAGAACGAGCGCTATTGCTCTATCCTCAAGGACTGGAAGTCATCGCTGCTTTTTGCGGGTGTCTGTATGCGGGAGTGATTGCCATTCCCGTTCCCCCGCCAGAATCCGGCAGACTCAAGCGAACCTTACCCAGACTGCGAGCAATTGTTAAAGACGCTCAAGCCACCTTTGCTCTAACTACGGCGGGAATTTTGTCTTTAATCGAGAACGTGCGCGACGAATTTCCCGAATTCGAGCTAATGCACTGGATCGATTCGGCAACCGTCGATCTTGCCCTCGCCGAACAGTGGCAAGATCCGCAGGCAGACAAAAACCAGTTAGCTTATCTTCAGTATACATCGGGGTCTACTTCCACGCCCAAAGGTGTAATGCTCAGTCATTTTAACCTGATCCACCATGCTGGCTACTTACAAAAAGCTTGCGGCTACGAACCCAATAGCGTGACGCTTACTTGGATGCCATACTTCCACGATTACGGACTCGTTGAAGGAATGATGGTGCCTCTCTACAACGGCACGCCTTGCTATCTCCAGTCTCCCTTCGCCTTTATCAAGCGTCCCGTTCAATGGCTGAAAAACATTACTAAATATCGCGTCACCCACTCTCAAGCGCCTAACTTCGCCTATGACTTGTGCATTCGCCGCGTTAAACCCAAAGATCTTGAAGAACTCGATCTGAGCAGTTGGCAAGCGGCAGGAAACGCCGCCGAACCCATCAACCCGAAAGTGATGGCAAAGTTTGTCGAAACCTTTTCTCCCTGCGGCTTTGCTTGGGAAACCTTTGCCCCCGCCTACGGACTGGCAGAATATACCCTGCTCGTCTCGACGAAACCCAAAGGACACAAACCCGTTATTACACGCCTAGAAGCTGCCGCCTTAGAAAAAGATAAGATTGTCGATGCCAAGCCAGAGCGAGAAAACGGCATTCGGACTATTGCTAGCTGCGGTCGTCTGGTTTGCGATACCAAAGTTGCGATCGTGCATCCCGATACCTTAATTCGCTGTGCACCCGATGAAGTAGGCGAAATTTGGGTTGCCGATCCCAGCGTCGCTCAAGGGTACTGGCAGCGCGAGGAAGAGACAGAGCGCACTTTCAGAGCTTATATCCAAGATAGCGGAGAAGGGCCTTTCCTGCGCACGGGCGACCTCGGATTCCTCAAAGATGGAGAACTCTACATTACCGGACGGATCAAAGATTTAATTATTATGCGAGGCACGAATCACTATCCGCAAGATATTGAATGGACGGTGCAACATCTGCATCCTGCTCTTCGTCCCGATTATGGGGCTGCCTTCTCTATTGAAGATAATGGAGAAGAACAATTGGTTATCGTGCAGGAAGTCGAGCGTCGAACTGAAAATTTAGATCTAAAGCAAATAATTGGCGATATTCGTCAAGAAATTGCCGAACAGCATGAAATTCCTGTCTACGCGATCGTGTTGGCAAAATCGGGAACCATTCTCAAAACGGCGAGCGGCAAAATTCAGCGTCGCGCTTGCCGCCAGAACTTCTTGAATGGAACGATTAATATCGTTGCCGCTTGGAGCGAAAATCCCGAACTCGTGGCAAAATTTAGTCCTGCGGATGAGGCAATTGAAGAGTAAAAATTGTAGTTTTATCGGAAGGCGATCGCGCTCCTTTTGAGCTAACCAACAGAAGATATAGCTAAAATAGCGACAAATTCTGGTAACCTCTCGACCTTCAGCAATGACAAAAAAAGCATTGTTTTGAAATCATTTCTTGGATGAATGGAGCGAAAATCTGATGCACGAACTCAAGCAATACTGGGTTGCCCAAACGCTCGAAAAAGATTTAGGCGATCCTCTCGCCCCAGACAGCATTATGTCTTTTAGGCGGGTCATGGAAATCGATGAAAGCGAGGAATTCCCGCACCAAGAAATTGATTGGCTATACAAATGGAAATTACAACATTACTACGTCCCTGCCAATTGTGGCGGAAAATTTACCTCTTTTGAGGAATTTGTCGCCTTTGTCAGAGTTCTGTCGCGTCGAGATCAGACCATCGGCATTGCCTTTACCACCCTCTTCTGGTCGTTTCTGACTTGGATGGCAGGAAGCGAGGAACAGAAACAAAAACTCGCTCGCTACATCATAGACGAATGTGGAGCAATGTGTCTCGGCTATTCCGAGAGAGAACACGGCAGCGATTTAGTAGGCGGCGAACTGACGGCGACGAAAGTTCCCGGCGGCTATCTTCTCAACGGAGAAAAATGGCCCATCAACCGCGCTACTATTTCTGGCATTGCTTATATTTTGGCGAAAACAGAACCCGCAGGCGGTCCGAAATGCCTTACCCTTTTTATGGTGGACAAGCGCGAACTCGACCCCTCTCAGTACTACAACCTCCCCAAAATCCTTACCCACGGCATTCGCGCTTCTGATATGAGCGGGATTGGGTTTAAAGATTGCTTCGTTCCCGACTCGATGCGCCTCAAGGAAGAGGGAGACGGCTTGGAATTGGCGCTCAAAGGCTTCCAAATTACGCGAATGTTGTGCGCTGCTTTCTCCCACGGGGCTGCCGATACTGCTCTTAGGACAACCCTGAACTTTGCCACTAACCGCGTTCTCTACGGCAAGAAAGTTATTGACATCCCTCAGCCTCGTAAAACCCTCGTCGATGCCTTCCTCGACATTTTAATTTGCGAGTGCGAAACGATAGGCGCAGCTAGAGGATTTCACATTATCCCAGAGCAGTTTAGCGTCTGGGCATCGGTGGTGAAATACTTCGTCACTGTGCGGTTAGAGACGATGGTGAATAACGTTTATGTCGTTCTGGGTTCTCGTTTCTACTTTCGGGAAGAACACGACTATGGCATTTTCCAAAAGGTGCTGCGGGATAACTCCATTATCAGCATGTTTGATGGCAGCACGATCGTTAACTTGCACGCGCTAATCCTTCAGTTGCGTCAGTTGAGCAAATACCGCGCCAGAAGAAAGCCGCAAACGATGGCAGAAATTCAGTCTCGCCTGGAAACTATCTTTTCTCTAGACCAACCCCTGCCGACCTTTGAACCCCAAAAATTAGAACTGTTCGGTCGCGGTATGGACGACCTATTACAAGGACTAGAAATTGCTCTACAACAACTGGAGGGATTGAAAGAAGATGCCGCTCTCGATCGAGCAGTGTTGGCTAAGCTGCTCGATCTGGGAAATCTAGTATTAGAGGAATTAAATGCCCATGACGAACAGATAGCGAACTCAAAATTTGAATTCGGTCACGAGCAATCGCCCGAATTGTTTGAAATCGCCAAGAAGTACTGCACGTTGCACGCAGCAGCAGCTTGCTTGCATATGTGGCTGTATAATCGGAAAAATTTGGGCGATTTCTTTGCTAAGGGAGAATGGCTGGTACTGAGTCTGCACAGACTTTTGCGTACCTTGCGACCCCTGCCGTACTTTATCTGTGAAGCTTATGTAGAAAACGTCGCTCAAGAACTGCTTAAGCTTTATAGAGAAGATAAACTGTTCTCAATCGTTCCTTTTCAACTCGCGCGATCGCAATCAAAAACACAAGAGGATAAAACCCATGCAAATTCAGAACTCCAGCTTCAAGCTTGACGAACAAGCACCAGCAATGACTCCCGCCGAAGCCGTCCAAAATTGGCTGGTCAAGCAGTTGTCCGAGCAACTATCTCTCGATCCCAAAACGATCAGCGTTACCGAACCGTTGACCCGCTACGGACTCGATTCTATCGATGCCGTGACGATGGTGGGCGACTTGGAAGATTGGCTCGATCTAGAGCTTCCTTCTACGCTGTTCTGGGATCATCCAACCATTGAGAAGTCAGCTCAATATTTATGCGAGAACTTTGATTTGTCGAGTGCGTTAGGCGACGTTAAAACTGCCCAAGCAGAAGCTCCTAGCCAGGAAACAGTACAGCCAGCTTCTAGCGGAAAAAAAGGTTGGGGGGGTCTTTGGGGGCGTAAATAATACAATCAGTAATCAGTATAAGGGCGCACCGCCGTGCGCCCGTACTATTTGATAAGTTTAACTGTTTTTCTTTTTTCTCTTATCTCCACCGTCCTACGGACGGGATCGCTAATCACCAATCCCATATTGCAGAGCCTTGAATTACTCTGACTTTTCCTTTTGGGTTATTTTAATCGGATTTGCTATCCCCTATTTCGGGATACGCTATCTTGCAAAGACACTCAATCTTTGGCGAGATAGCTTTGACAGCATTGGACTGATGGTTTGGTCGCTAATGCTGTTTTTGAATACCGATCGCATTAGCTTCGCTGTCTTTGTCTTCGAGGTCGTCTTCAATTACATTATGGTGGCGCTGATGTTGCGTTACCAAAGCGTGCAAGCTAGGCTTATTGCGATGACTGTCATCGTTTTTGATATCGCAATTCTTGCCTATTTTAAATATCTAGCCTTTTTTGTCGAAGATGTGGCGGGATTGGTAGCAACTATACCGCAAAATTGGCAAACAACCTTTCCCATTCCAGTACCCGATCGCATTCCTCCCGGCGTTTCTTTCTATACTTTCCAAATGGTCGCTTTTGTCGTCGATTCGCTGACGGCAAGGAAAAAGAAACCGATCGGTTTTATCGATTATGTTAACTTCGTCTCTTTCTTTCCTCAAATCGTCGCCGGTCCTATCGAACGCCGCGTGGATCTCTTTCCTCAAATTGAATCGTTTCGCTTTAAATTTTCTTTTGATAATTGCGAGCAAGGGCTAAAGTGGCTGTCTTTGGGGCTGTTTATGAAATTCGTCCTCGGCGACAACCTTTCGCCTTATATTGATTTGAAAGTGGCAGATAACGCTTGGATTATTTGGTTCCAGGCTTTCTTATTTGCACTCAGAATTTATTTTGACTTTGCCGGATATAGCTTTATTGCAGTGGGTCTGGCTAGATTTTTGGGCATTAAATTAACGCTTAATTTCCTAGCTCCCTATACTTCTCAGAGTATCAATGAATTTTGGCGGCGGTGGCATATTACGCTAAGTACTTGGTTCCGCGATTACGTCTTTATTCCGCTCATGGGTTCGCAAAAGCAATTGGCTCCCTTTTTCCTGTTTATCACTTTTACGCTCTCTGGTTTCTGGCATGGTGCTGCCTGGAATTTCATCCTTTGGGGAGCTTATCACGGCGCTCTCTTGCTAGTTTTACGCTATTTGGGCAGACCCTTTTATGGCTTTGTTGGCAAATACCTGTCCCAGCCTCAATTTATCTCTTGGGGACTAACCTTTGCCTCGGTGGTTCTGGGATGTTTATTCTTTATGGAGACGAATACTAGACGACTGCTAGCTAAATTACTTGCGATCGCAACTCCTTGGAACTATTCTTTGACTGGCTTGGGCGAATTATTTAGTTCCTACAGCCTAAATGAAGGAGTCATGCTGATTGCCATTTTGATCTTGGCAACGGCTGTTCTCCTGATGGAGCATATCGCTATTTGGCAGCGGAAATTTGAGTACGAGTTACTCCTCTCTCCTTGGGTATCGCCAGTATTGCTTGGTTTAACTGTTCTACTGGCAGAAAAAACGCCATCGGAGTTTATTTATTTCGAGTTTTAGCGGCAAGGGAATTCATTTTCTACTTTTGGGACAACCTATAAACGGATTTGATATTATTCAACGTTTAGTTGTCGATGAATTTCAATTCCTCGACTTGCCATGGTTTCCTCAAATAAATTCGTTGGCAAGACTTGTTCTACCGGAAAAATTCCGGGTTGGTGGAGTTTTCCTGCTAGTACTAATTGAGCAACGCCTCCCGTTCCATATCCAGCAGCAATGGCTGTATTTTCATGTACCATTGTCGAGCAATATTTGACATTGCGATCGCCTTTCTTGCCGCTTATTTCCGCTCGCATTGCCACCCCGATGCCGCTAAAGCGATCGGTCACGGAGGTCATTTTATAACCGACATGAGAAAAAAATTCAACTCCTTTTTTGCTCTTAACCCATGCTGAGGGAAAAACATGAGCTGTAATCCAGGTTAGATGATTATATAGATCGGGAACTGACCCAAATTTTGTAATAACGTTTTTGACAGGAAAAGATTCAGCAAAGGTATAAGTTTCTGGCACGTCAAACCAATAAACGCCTGTCTTGCCATATGGTTTGGGAAATTCTATAATTTCTCGTTGGGTGTAAGGCAATTTTTTTTGCCATTTGCCATCTATCCACGCCTCGAATGGTTGTTGCAATCCCAAAAAAGTAGTGCGCATGACGGTAATACCAGCACCGCCAGAACCTGCTACAACATAACTGAGATGAATCGTTTCAGCTGCGTCAAGCTGTTCTATTCCTTGACGAACCATACTATTAGAAATTCCTGGAAAAACTCCCGTATTTAAAATTGCTGTAATACCAGCCGCTTTTGCTTCGTCTCGATAATTGATAACCTTCTGATAGAAAGAACGGTGGTCACTAACATCGATATAATTAACGCCTTGTTCGATACAAGTTTTGAGAACCCGACCATCTCGATAATGAAACGGTCCCGCACAATGAATGACTAAGTTAGAAGTTGCGATCGCAGCTCTTAATCTTTCTAAATCTTCTAAATCTAGGGCAAGAAATTGTAGAGGTTGTTTAATATCTTGTCTGGGTTGGCGACCCGTAACAATAACTTCTGCATCGGTGTGGTTAGCGATATCTCGCGCTACGCTACTCCCAATTCTTCCACAACCCCCAATAATTAAAACTTTTTTGGTCATTTTTTTAGATTAAAAATTATTTCAAAGATTGTACCTGAATATACAAGGCTATTTCAGTTTATTAGGTTAATATTTTAGCTCCAAGAAATTGATTGCTTAAAGATTTATCTTGCTATATTGCTTATCCCCTACAGAGATCGATTTTAGCGCGATCGCATTCAATTAAAATGGGATGAGTGACGATCCAATCGCTCGAACGATACATCAGTTCTGATTAGAAAAACCGAGATTGAGAGGCAAGTCTTGTAGATATGCCATGTCCAAATTTACTCAAAAGTTTTATTTTCTGGTCATTTGCGGGGTTATTGTTGGCATTTTAATTTTCTCTATAACACACCTCGATTGCTTGCGTACCGATATTTCTGTCACCGCTGAGAAAGAAAGTATATCTCGCCATCCCAATGCGATTGCTGCTTTAGAAGCAGGCATCGAGTCTTACCAACACTCACAAATGCTAGATGCAGAGATAGCTTTTCGTAAAGCGATCGCACAGGATGCTAATTTAGCGGAAGCCTATAACAATCTAGGGGTAATCCTTTTTTGGAACGATCGCTCACAAGACGCGATCGCGGCTTTTAGGAAAGCACTCGATCTTAAGCCATCCTATCGAGTCGCTAATACCAATTTAGGCTGGCTGTTGAAAACTGAACATTACTTCCAAGAATTTATAAAAACTTATGCCAAAAAAATGCCTGTTAATCCCAATGAGTCTTTAGCTAGGTATAGCCTAATCCTAAAACCAGCTTCCGATCGGTGGGACTATAGTACCCTAGCCCAGGCGATCGAGCAATACCGATCGCAAGTAAAAAGAAATCCTCGTAGTGCTTGGTCTCACTATAATTTAGGAATAGTGCTAGATGTGCTGGGGGATTTACCTGCCGCGATCGCCGAGTACCAAATAGCTGTCGATCTTCAATCGGATTTTGCAGAAGCTCATAGCGATCTAGGGAATGTTTTAGGAGTTTTAGGAAAAGAAAAACAGGCAATTTTTCATCTAAGCAAAGCACGAGATTTATTTCGAGAAAAAAGCAAAATAGATTATCGAGCAACTAATAATTACAATACTTGGCAAGCAGAACAATTAATCGCTCAATTTCAATCCAAGTCAGACAGTAAAAAAAACTTTGCCTTTCATTCCTCTAAGTTAATGGCAACTGCTTTTGTTGAAGAAGGGAAAATCTTGTCTCCCGATCGAGTTTATGCAAAAGTTAGTCCATCTATTGTTTGTATCGAAAAAGAAACGAGCCAAGACAGCGAATGTGGAGGTGGTGGCATAATTGTTACTTCTGATGGGTTAGTTCTTACTAACCAGCATGTTGTCGGAAAAAAATCGACGGTATCAGTTAAATTAAAAGATGGAAGAAAGTTTACTGGCAAGGTTTTTGAAAGCGATTTAGTTTTTGATTTGGCTCTATTAAAATTACAAGGAGCTAACGATCTGCCAAAAGTGACTTGGGCTGATACTAAGATTAAAGATGAGGCAGGAGAGGAGTTAGTTTTAATAGATTCAAATCCAGTTTATGCAATTGGCTTTCCTTTCCCAGAAGAATGGAAGATGACCAATGGACAGGTTCTTAAATTACAGAGTCAAAAAATACAATCCTATAGAACGCTTTTAAAAGCTTTTATAACTTCTAGTGACTTAGTTCTCCCCGGATATAGCGGCGGACCATTGATTAACTCTTATGGACAAGCGATCGGGATTACCTCTCACAGACATCGAAAAACTGGTGTAGGAAGACATATTTCAGTTGGAACAATTAGAGGTTTTATCGATGAAGTAGTTCCCTGGCTGAAAATAACTAATGGGAGATGGGAGAGCTTATATTAAATCTATATTATGTATTTTATGAACTTTAAATTATACCATTTTTCATTCATTAATGAGATCGCCCTCACCCCCAACTCCTCTCCCAAAAAGGGAGAGGGGAGAAGAATGTCGATCGCGAAAACCTGAAAATTGGTATTAACTTTCCAAATCGAAGATTGTCCTTTCCCCGAATCAAAACAAAAAGTCTAATTAATTTGTCATCAGCACCATTAGTTTCGTCATTTAGGACTGCGATCGCGCTGCAACCGTTCCCAGAAAAACCCTGCGACATTGGCAACTTGGGAAACAAAAAATAAGCCAGCCAATAAGACTCTTGGATGGCGAGATGGGATAGAAAAAGGATGGCGCAGCAGGTCGGTATAAAATGTCAGTGGCTCGACTTTAATAGGTTCTAGATTGCGCTGCGAACGGACTTGGTGAAAATGAAATGCGCCGCGACCGTAGTTAAAATGCTGCCGCCAGAAGGTAGGCAATGAAAGTTTATGGGCGTGATACACTAAAGCTTCCGGGACGTAAACCATCGTGTAACCGCGATGCAACCAGCGATCGCACAATTCCCGATCTTCTCCTGCCGCCAAGGGAAATGTCGTATCGAAGTAGCCAAGCTCGCGAAAGCGTTCTGTCGATAGGGCAAAGTTATTAGAAGTAAAGAAAGCAGCTCGTTCGGGGTCGCGATTGTAGTAAGTATAAAGATAATCGACTAAAAGCTGGCTGGCCTCCGAGTAGAGATTCTCAGATAATTCGTTAATCGTATGACCGCCGAGCAAGCTATCGGGATATCGGTCGAAATAAATTTCGAACACCTTCAACCAGTTGGGATCGGGTTGGCAGTCGTCGTCGGTAAAGACAAGAAACTTTCCCCTCGCACTGGCAGCGCCCGTATTGCGGGCGGCGGCGGGTCCGGCGTTAGTTTGCCGAATGAGCTGGAGGTTGAGTTCCCCTCTAAATGGCGATACGACCGAATCTAGCGATCGCGCGCTACCATCATCAACGACGATGACCTCAAAGCGATCGTGCGGGTAGTTCAGACGAGTTAGGGACTTCAAGCAAGTTTCCAGTCGCTCTGGGCGATTGTAAGTGGGAATAATGATGGAAAAGAAAGGCTGTTTGGGTTCCATAGTTTTATATTTTTGTCAAAATGAGCGGTGGAATTTCCAGTCTCGCTTATCCTCAGAAAGTTTTTTATTCCCTCGCTGACGTTGCTCCTAATTGAAGCCGACACAGTTCCCAAGCACTTACGTATCTGACATAAAACATAATCAGAGACACTTGAATTTTCTGGTTCAATCCTTGCAAGCGCGAATCTCGAAAAGCATTAAAGACAAAAAATAAAGGAGGAATCATATTGCGCCATAAACAATCGAGAAACAGCTTCTGCTTTTGTATGCGAGAAGACACGTTTTTACACTGTCGCTGATAGCTTCCTGCTGCTAATCTGATCGTTCTTTTGTATAGTTGAGCCAGAGAATATCTTGCTGGATGCGCCACGCATACGTCATCGGCATAAATTTGCACGTATCCTTTAGCAAAAACCCGCGCTCCCCACTCAAGATCGCCATTCGATTTTAAACTTGCATCGAAAGCTCCGACGCGATCGATGACTTCTTTAAAGGTAAAAACATTGGCGGTAGCCCCACCTTTATACTCCTTAAGTAATTTCTCTTGAGGAAAGGCAGTAATACTTTCATAAAGTTCGATGGCTGTCGGTCGATCTGGGTTTTTGAAAAAAAGGTCTACTTTACCGACCACTTGCCCGCAGTTAGGAACTTTGAGCAGATTGTTTACTCCTTTTTCTATCCAATTTGGAGCAGGAATACAATCTGCATCGGTGAAAGCGATTACTTCTCCTTTAGCTAGCGAGATTCCTTTATTGCGAGCAGCGTAGGAACCCGGAATGCTTTCATCGGTTAAAATAGCTTGTCTAAATCGAGCGATAATGCTTTGAACTTTTTCGCGATCGCTCGAACCGTTATCGACAACAATTATTTCATAAAGCTCTTTTGGATAGGTCTGTTTTTCTAGAGCTTCCAAACAAATTTTCAGATGCTCGGAATCGTTGAAAACCGGAACGATCGCAGAAACAAACGGTCTAGATTTGTACTCCATGCTCCGATGATTTTGACGGTTTAATAAAATCTACAATAAGCGAGAATTTTCTTATGTCAATCATCTCTCAATCTCACTATTTTTGGGTTCATTGCGAATAAATCCCGCTCCTATTCCCTTAGCTGGATCGCGCAATTTAATATCATTTTTTATTTCTACTTCCGAACAAGGCAATTTAGTAATCCAGCATTTATTCGTCCAGTTTGCTGGATAGGTGTACTCTACATCATTAATTTTTGCATATATTAAATCAAAACTCGGTAATTTAGAGGGAAAAACTAGGCGAGATTGTCCTCCCGCGATCGCAACAGAAACTACAGCTAAGCCAATTGCTCCTAAGCGAGTAAATTGTTTAACTCTAGCCAATTCGATTATTTTGAAAAAATGAGATAAGATAAAGTTTTTCTCTTCCCTAACCAAATAATATTTAGCTAAAAATAAGGCAGGAATTGCAATTAAATATCCCATAGCAAATCTTAACAAAGGAATTTTAGTATATATAAAAGAAGTTCCTAAAATTCCCAAAGCAATTATCCAATCTCCTCCCCTAGTTTTGATGAATTTTGAGCTTCTCGATATTACTAACATCCATATTGATAAAATTAGTGAAGTTACAAATAATAGAAGCATTATTTGTAATTTAATTGAAGATTTTATCCAGGCAAATCGCTTTTGTAAGGCAGCCAATAAAAAATTATCGCTACCAGACGGCACATCCAATCCGGTTATCTTTGACGTTTCATTGGCAATGGTTTGTTCTGGAACCGACCAAGGTAGATCGACGCACATGAACTGGGAAGGATAGAAGGGACATCCAGAGGTAGTGATGCTAAACAGAGCATTTGGTAGTAACGCAATAGCGACTAGGATAACTCCCACAAAAACTCGTTCGATCGCTAACTTTTTCCCAAAAATATAAAACAAGAAGCCAATCGCCAAAAGAGGAAGGGCACTCAACTTTATACTAACTGCTCCAACAGAGAGAATCAGCGGGATAAGATAGGCATCTAAATAAGAAGTATTCTCCTCTGCTAAAGGCGATCGACGATAGTTGGAAATGACTAAAATACTCCAAGCTGTGATGCCGACAAGAAACGTTATCGGAACGTCAGGAGAAAAGGATACCAGGATAGATTCTTTCAAAAAAGCCGATAAAGTATAGGCACCAATAATTACGCCTGAAAAGAAAATAAAAAAACAATCGGATAATCGAAGATTTTTGCTAATTCCTCGACGCAAACAGATTAAAAAATAGAAAACATAAATTAAAAAGACAAATCCGTTAGTAATTGCCCCGATGCGATCGCCTAAAAATTGAGGAGTTAATGGGGCAGAAAAAGCAAACCAAGATGAGGTAAACCCAAATCTAGAATGAATTAAAGCCAATCCAGGAACGGCTCCAAATTGAGATAGCCATTGAATGGAACCGAGATGGTAAAGACCCGTATCAAACCAATTAATTTGTTGGGTCGTTAAAGCGGCGACGATTATTTCTACAGCGAGACATCCTGTAATTAATTTCAGAGAAAGAAGCGATTGAAAACTAAAAATCTCCCTCCTCGCCTGGCGCGATCCCAAAGACAATGCAACTAAAGCGATCGCGACTGTCCCGCCGACCAACGGCGATAGGGGAACGACCAGCGAGATGGCAAGCAAGGATATACTAAGAGCGATCGTCCCCAACCAAACGGCAATCATCAAGCGATCGCTCCTGCGATCGAAGCAATCTGCTTTTAACCAATTGAGAACGGCTATTCCGATAGCAGGACAAACAAAAATTAGTATCGTCCAAACGACGAGTGTATATAACATGAAAATTAAAGTGTCTAACTATCCTCGTGCCAATCTGCTAAGAGCGTTTTGTCAGGGCAAGGCATTGCCTTACCCCTTCTAACGACTTATCTTAGACTTGCGCTGCTTTTAATTCCTGTTGTCGTTTTTGCCACTCTTGTTGAGTAAATTCCTCGTGATAGGAGCGTTCCGTATTGACGTTCCAGAGATCGTGTTCCTCTCCGAGAATGTTTTTAGCAGCTAAGAGCGCCATAAGCATTGATGGAGAAATTTGCATAAAGCGTTGGTGAAAATTCCTCTTGGGCAAGCTTTTGATTATTCATTATATATTTGGCGATAGAGCCAGCGATTGCAAACGAAAAATAGATTGAAAATATGAGATTTTTAAGATTTAATTCGGATAAAATTTGGTTTTTTGGGTCTTTTTTGCTATTTTTAATAGCTTTTGCTTATCTGGTTAAAGGGTTTTATCATTTAATGCTCGATCCAAATAATCCTTTAGAAAAATTACTATTATATTTATTTGCACCAAAAATATTTAGGTAGGATATATTAAAAGTAAATATTTTTTTGATTCTGATTTTGCCAGGCGATCGCCACAATCTAAAAAAAACTTAACCCCTCAAAATCAAAAGCTTAGAGCTATCCTCGATTTTTGAAGCAGTCTTAGCCAAAGCCAAAAAGAGACTCTGCGTGTTAAAATAGTTAGGAAACTCGCGGTTTTTTCAGTCTTCTCTGTTAAAAAGAAGGCGTTTTTTGCTCGTTATAATTGCTTTTTAGCTGTCTGTCTCTTATATTATACAGATTAACGGAGTTTTTTCCCCTATGACCTTCTCTCAAGATCGGATTATTCCTACGGATCTGAGCAACGAAATGTCCCGATCTTACTTAGAGTACGCGATGAGCGTTATTGTAGGACGGGCGCTTCCCGATGCCAGAGATGGTCTCAAACCAGTACATCGCCGTATTCTCTACGCAATGTACGAACTGGGATTGACCCACGATCGCCCATTTCGTAAATGCGCTCGCGTGGTCGGGGAAGTTTTGGGTAAGTACCATCCTCACGGCGATACGGCAGTATACGATGCCCTAGTGCGAATGGCGCAAGACTTTTCCATGCGCCATCCCCTCATCGAAGGACATGGCAATTTCGGTTCGGTGGACAACGACCCGCCCGCCGCGATGCGTTATACCGAATGTCGCTTGCAATCGCTATCAACTAACGCCCTGCTTCGAGATATCGAAGCAGAAACCGTCGATTTCGTCGATAACTTTGACGGTTCGCAACAGGAACCCGTCGTCTTACCTGCCAGGATTCCTCAGTTACTCCTCAATGGATCGTCGGGAATTGCGGTGGGGATGGCAACAAATATTCCTCCTCACAACTTAGGAGAACTGGTCGATGGAGTTGTGGCACTGCTGCACAACCCACAGATGAGCGATGCCGACTTGATGCGCTATATTCCCGGTCCCGACTTTCCTACCGGAGGACAGATTTTAGGTCGCATTGGAATTAAAGAGGCATACACTACGGGACGCGGTTCGATTATCATGCGAGGAGTCGCCCAAATTGAAACCATCGAACAGCATGGTCGTCCCGACAGAGAAGCGATTATCATCACTCAACTGCCCTATCAAACCAATAAAGCAGCGCTCATCGAGAAAATCGCCGAACTGGTTAACGATAAAAAGATTGAAGGAATTTCCGACATTCGGGATGAAAGCGATCGCGATGGCATGCGCATCGTCATCGAACTCAAGCGAGATGCCTATCCCCGCGTCGTTCTCAATAACCTCTACAAGCAGACTCCCATACAAGCTAACTTCGGTGCCAATATGCTGGCGCTGGTCAACGGAGAACCCCACCTCCTCAGTCTGAAGCAATTTCTCCAAGTCTTCATTGATTTCCGCATCGAAACCATTACCCGACGCACTCAGTACGAACTGCGCAAAGCCGAAGAAAGAGACCATATCTTGCAAGGCTTATTGATTGCTCTCGGCAATTTAGATGCGGTCATTCAGCTAATTCGAGGGGCGGCAGATACAGCAACGGCAAAAACACAACTGGTAGAACGATTTAGCTTGTCTGAAGCGCAAGCCGATGCCATTCTACAAATGCAACTGCGACGTTTGACGGCATTAGAAGCCGAAAAGATTCAAGCCGAACACGAAGAACTGCAAGCTAAAATTGCCGACTTGCAGGACATTCTGGCGCGGCGAGAACGGATCGAAGCCATTATCGAACAAGAAGTCCAGCAAATCAAGACAGCCTACGCAACCCCCCGACGAACAGAAATCATACAGGCAGAAGGAGAACTGGTCGATACCGACCTAATTGCCAACGAACAGGCAGTTATTTTATTAACCGAACAGGGTTACATCAAGCGAATGCCCGTCAATACTTTTGGGGCGCAAAATCGAGCAACCAGAGGCAAAGCAGCAGCGAAAATCAAAGAGGATGATGTCGTAGAGCATTTCTTGACTTGCTGCGATCACGATAACATCCTGTTCTTTAGCGATCGCGGCGTAGTTTATACGCTCAATGCTTACCACATTCCTGCCGGATCGCGCTCTGCCAGAGGCGTGCCTATCGTGCAACTGCTACCCATTTCCCAAGGGGAGAAGATTACCTCAATTATAGCGGTGCAAGAATTTACCGAAAATGACTACCTGATCATGCTGACGCGCAAAGGCTACATCAAAAAAACCGCACTCTCAGCCTTCAGCAATATTCGTGCCAACGGACTCATTGCCATTTCCTTAGAAGAAGGCGACCAACTGCGCTGGGTAAGACTTGCTCGCGAAGAGGATAGCATCATTCTTGGTTCCAAAGGAGGCATGGCAATTCACTTCAAAGCCGACAGCCAGCAATTGCGTCCTTTAGGTCGCGCCACGCGAGGCGTAAAAGCAATGAAACTAAAAGAAGGCGACGAACTCATCAGTATGGATATCCTACCCAGTCAAGTCGTTGCTCGTATCGGTACGGCTGAGGAAGAATCGGAAGATGAAACCCTTGAAAATGAGGAATTAGTCTCCTCGGAAGAAGCCAATCAAGGTCCTTGGCTGCTGGCCATTACCACTTGCGGATATGGCAAGCGAGTACCAGTCTCGCAATTCCGACTGCAAAAGCGGGCAGGTATGGGCGTGAGAGCGATCAAGTTCCGTTCTGCACAAGACCGCTTGATTGCCATTCACGTGGTCAATCGGGAAGATGAGATGATGATCGTCTCTAACCGAGGCATTATTATTCGTCAGGCAGTAGATGCCATCTCGCTGCAATCGCGGATGGCGACGGGAGTTAGGGTGCAACGTCTTGACGATGACGACGCGATCGCGGCAGTTGCTCTAGTTCCACCCTCGGCTGAAGGCGAAGAAGATCCCGAAGCAGAGTAGAAAGTATCTGCAATCCATTAAAGAGTCAGTAGGGACATGGCATACCATGTCTCTACATCTCTGACACGGCTTTTTCTATTGTCCTCTAGCCTTCGCCACCTTCGCCGCCTTCATCACCTTCGCCGCCTTCGCCGCCTTCGCCGCCTTCACCGCCTTCATCTGCCTCACCAGCAGGACTAGCAGGCGCTTGTTGTGTAGGTTGAGTCGTTTCTTTACCAGCTTCGCCACCTTCGGTGTTTTGAGCGCCACCACAAGCACCGAGAGTAGTCGCTAAGGTAACGGCGAGAAACAAGCTGACTGCCTTAGAATTCATAGTCTTCCTCCTCAATTAGTCTCCTGAAGTTCGCTAGCATAGCAGGCTGTATTTTCTTTAACTTAAACGGTAAGATTACTTCTAATTGATAAAGCTTGTCAAGCATACCATGGTCAAGCTTTAGGTGATATTTTTCTCTCTTTCTCTGTATAATGATTCTGGCTATCGATAACATTCTTACCCCAGAAGAACTCCAATTTGTTGTTGAGAGTTTATCTCAAGCTAACTTTGTGGATGGAAAAACGACCGCAGGTTGGCATGCTAAGCTCGTCAAAAACAATATACAATTGGAAAAAACTTCCGAACGGTCTGTAGAGCTGACAGATCTGGTTAAGGCAGCCCTAGAGCGCAATCTTTTACTAAAAACTGCCGTCCTGCCGAAAATTATTCACTCAATTCTGTTTAGCCGCTACGAAAAAGGAATGTCCTACGGCAGCCATACCGATAATGCCTTTATGGGCAAGTGGCGTTCGGATGTCTCATTTACGCTCTTTCTCAGTTCTCCGAATACTTATTCCGGTGGCGAGTTAGTCGTTGCAACGATGGACGGCGATCGCAGTTATAAACTAGAAGCAGGTTCGGCAATTGTCTATCCATCTTCGATGCTTCATCGAGTAGAACCCGTAACCGAAGGGGCGAGGTTGGTTGCCGTCGGCTGGATTCAAAGTTTGGTGCGCGATCCCTCAGAACGGGAAATCCTCTTTGAGTTGGATACGGTGCGTCGATCTATATTCGCGAAGGAGGGGAAAACCCTCGAATTTGACTTACTCTCAAAAACCCATTCTAACTTGTTGCGTAAGTGGGCCGATTGACGACCAAAACAGCGATCTGAATTGTCATTGTGACAACTGAGCGTGTCGGTTTGGTCGAATTTGCGAACCATACCTTCTGGCATAGACCTGGGTAAATTCTGCCCCAAATAGGAGAATTTGGGAAGAATAATATACCCAAACCAAGAAAACCACCAAAGAACCGGCAGCACCATAGGTCGAACCAAAACTGCTATTACCTAAATAGAGTCCTAGTAAGTGCTTGCCGATAGTAAAGAGCAAAGCAGTAATTATTGCTCCTACCGAAACATCTCGCCAAGTAATTTTTACATCTGGGAGATATTTGTAGATCAAAGCAAACAGAAACGAAACAAAGCCAAAAGAGATGAGAAAATTTAAAATTTGCCAAAGAAAGTCAAAACCCAGTAAAAAACTGGGTCCAAAATGGCTCAGGGCAGCCAGTGCTGCACTGACAATCAAAGATAATAGCAGTAAAAAGCCGATCGCAAGCACCATTGCAAAAGATAGGAGGCGTTTTCTGACGATCGGCAAAATTCCTTGTTCTGGCTTGGGTTTGACATTCCAAATCTGATTGAGAGAATCTTGAAGTGCGGCAAAAACGCCCGAAGCTCCCAATAAAAGAATGGCTACACTAATTAAAGAGGCAAAACTTTTAAGATCGGGCTGATTGGCATTGTCGATCGCACTCTGAATGACTTGTGCCCCCTTGCTACCAAGGAGTTCTTGAAGTTGAGTGAAAATCTCCCCTCTGGCAGCTTCTCGACCGAAAATAGAACCCGCAATCGCGATCGCGATAATTAATAGCGGCGCGATCGAGAAAACCGTGTAATATGCTAGAGCTGCGGCTAATTGAGATGCTTTGTCCTTTTGCCATTCCTGAAAAGTCTCTTGCAATAGTTTAAAAAGGGAACGGAGTTTCATGCCAAATCCACAGATAGTCTAATAATTTTTCTTCCTAGCAGGTTGTCCCCAAAGTAGAGAATGTGCAAGGTACTCCGCCAAGTGAGCGACAGAACCTGAAAAGTACTTCGTCATGTTGAGCGTAGCGAGAGCGAACCAAAAGATCTGAGTATACCAACTTCAATCATAGATTTTTCAAGTATCTGACTTCATCTCTACCTCTACTCCGGGCAATCCCTCTAGTTTTTCAGATGGTTCTTCTGCTAGAGTTTCGGGAATGCAAATGGTTAAACCGTCAGGGACACACTCAACTTCAATCGGAGTCGTACCGATAATTTCTCCATCTAAGACGACTTTCTGGGGTGGCTGAGTTGTTATTTTTACCCGTTTAGTTCTGAGATAGCCAATTTTATCGAGGCTAGCCGCATCACCACTTCTGCCCGTTTGTAAAAGATGATAAGATGTCGCGATCGCATCAGTCCATTTTTCGACTGCGACGATGGTAACATCCAACAGCCCGTCATCGTAGATAATTCCTGCCGGTCCTTGAGCTAAAATCGAGGTTGGCGGTGCCGCATTAGCCACAGTTACAGCATTAACGGCGGGAGAGCGAATAATCTTGTCGTCAGTTTCGATTTCTACCTCAAAAGCCTCAAGCTGACTTAACTGTTGCACTCCAGCCATTACATAAGCCAGCATTCCCCAACGATTTTTTAACTGCCGCGAGGTATTTTCGACCGTTTCTGCTTCAAATCCAACTCCGGCAAGTAATACCATTGCCTTACCGTTGCATATAGCTGCATCTACTTTTTTCGTTTTTCCCGTTAAAATTGCCCGACAAGCTGCTTCAATCGTACTCGGAAGATTCAAAGCCGCAGCGAAGGCATTGGCAGTACCGCGAGAAATCGCACCCAGGGGAATATCGGTTCCCACTGTGGCAGCGGCGGCAGCTGACAGGGTGCCGTCACCCCCTGCCGCTATTATCACTTCAACACCTCGTTCTACAGCTTTTTGGGCCAGTTCGTCAGCATCGACTTCTTGTGAGGTTATCTGAATATCTAGGTCAAATTCAGGTGACAAAAGCACTTTAATTGTTTCTAAATCCTGGTTTGGATCGCTTTGACCAGCCACGGGATTAAATATAAGGCAAGCTTTACGAGTCATATTATCAATACTTCTTCAACAATTTAAAGTTCTCAATTTTCTTTTGAAATAGCGATCGCCGCGATCCTAGTGAGTATAAGATTCGGCGCGATCGGACAATAATCCCAATAGAGGACCCAGGATAGCCCCGAAGACAAACCCTCCAGCGTGCGCCCAATAGGCAACGCCGCCGCTTTCCATGCCGATGTGCGCTCTGACATCGAAGCTAGCCAAGCTATTGAAGGCTTGTTGTAAAAACCAAAAACCGAGGAAAAAAACGGCGGGAATTCTAACAGTTGTCCAAAATAAGCCCAGCGGAATTAAGGTGACAACCCTAGCGGTAGGAAACTTGAGAATATAAGCCCCCATAACGCCCGCGATCGCTCCGCTGGCACCTAGTGAAGGAATTGGAGATTGGGCCGAGAAGAACCACTGAGTTAAAGAAGCTAATATCCCACAAGTTAAATAAAAAACTAGATATTTTAAGCTACCTAGTGCTTCTTCGACGTTGTTGCCAAAAATCCATAAAAACAACATATTAAAACCAATATGGACAAATCCGGCATGGATAAATTGCGAGGTCACTAAAGTTAGCGGTTCTGGTACGGGTTGATTGACGGGAATGCCACTAAAACTAGCTGTTAGTTCTTTCGGAACTACGGCAAACAATTCAAAAAATTGAGCGAGCTGGAAATCGGTCAAACTAAGCTCGTAGACAAATACGAGAATATTGATAGCGATTAGCCCATAAGTGACATAAGGAGTAATGCGACTGGGGTTCTCATCTCTTAACGGCACCATAATTTTTTTCCTATCTAAGTATTATTCTATGCATTTAAGCATAATAATTTAATCGACTTGCTTGGCGAGTCGAAAGTAAATTCCAGCCCTGGAGTCTTAGTTTTTGAAAAGTTGCATATCCCTTCGAGCCTCCGGGGATGGGGTGGTCTGGAACGGCATATTCTGGAAAGGATGTATAAGGTTTCCATGGTCGATTGGGAGTGGTGCGTAAATGCAATGCCATTTCTTCTTTGTTTTCTTGCATAGGCAGCCAAGCCATTTCTTTAATCATGAGATTTTCCTCCTAAAAAATAACTTAAAATTCGAGAGTTTGTCTACTTATTGACGTTTTTCTCTAGTCTTAGGTTACTTCGATTGAAGTTGGATATTTATCTATCTTTAGTTAAGTTTTTAATCGACTAAAAATCGCCAGTAAATTTTTAAAGTACACCCTTCTAACTATAGACAGAAAGATAGATGTTCAGAGATTTAAATTCTGTATCGAATAGTCCTGAGAGAATTATCGATATAAAATACAGGTGAAATTAAACTATAGCAGTCCTAGATTAATGACGAGAGGTTTAGGCAGTGCGAGCATCTTGCTCGCTATTTGCTTACAAGCGAACAAGATGCTTGCAAATCATCTAGGATTGCTATCTAATTGTTCGTCAAATTCTTAACAATATTTTCTTTATTAAAGGGTGCAAAGAAACTTCGCGATAGCGATCGCTTAACGAAGCTAAGCAATAAACATCATTTTTAAACCTAAATTTAAAATTTAGAAAACTCGATTTATATCTTAGGATATAGGTAATTTTTTCTTCAACAAGTTAGAGTTAGACCAAGAAAAACTTTTTTAGGAAAATAATATGAACATTATTGCTTGGATTGTTTTAGGACTAATAGCAGGTGCTATTGCTAAAGCGATTTATCCCGGTCATCAAGGCGGGGGAATTCTTGGTACTATGGTTCTGGGAATAATTGGCGCTCTAATTGGCGGTACTTTAGCCGTATTTTTTGAGACGGGAACTTTTGCGTTAACCGCAGCTTCTCTAAGTATTCCAGGAATAGCATTAGCTGTTTTAGGCGCGATTATTGCTATCTTTATCTGGCAGCAAATCACTCGTTCTAGCTCGCTTTAACAATTGAAAAAGAAAATTAAGCAATTCAAACTCAAACTAGCAAGATGTAGAGTTAGCGCGATCGCAGTGAAAAATTTTACAAAATAAAACACGATAAAATAGCGCTAACTCTCTCCAAAATAGAGTTAAATAAAGTCCAATAAAGTCCAATGAATAACTTCAATTTAAAGAAGTTAATTAACATTATCGAGCTTTGGATTTCCGTGCTGGCAGAAATGAAAAAAAATTCACGAGGATCTAGAATAATTGCCTGTCAATTTTAACTAAGATCTTGGTTTTCTGGTACTTTCGGGTAGAGTAGGATAGCGTCTATACGGCATGGGAATGTACTGCACCGACGGTCGTCTTTCTGGAGGTTGGGGATATAATTCCATCAAGTCGTATATCGATTTGGGCAGGCTAACGGTAACTGGCAGACCGAGTGAAGAAGCTTCTTCGACAGTTATTGGACAGTCATGGGTAATACGTCCGCTGGTGAGAGCATCTACAATTTTTTCAATGTTTTCAGGAGCAATTTTCTGACTGGGGATCTCGTCCTTAAGTAGGGTTCGGACAAAACGCTGTACCTGATTGATGGCTTTTTGGGCTAAATCTGCCATCATTAGAGTCTCATCGTCAATTTTGTCAATCGGCTTCTTATCGATCACAGAAAGAATACTTGCAGCTGCCATATTGCCTAATTGAGGATCGACGGGCCCGAGAACCGCATTCGCATCCATGACAATTTCATCTGCGGCTAAGGCTAACATCGTACCCCCACTCATGGCGTAGTGAGGAACAAAGACGGTAACTTTAGCGGGATGGCGAATCAAAGCGCGAGCGATCTGTTCTGTTGCTAACACCAATCCGCCAGGAGTGTGCAAAATTAGGTCGATGGGAACATCTGGCGGCGTAAGGCGAATTGCCCGCAGTACTTGTTCGGAATCTTCAATTGAAATATAGCGCGACAGGGGAATTCCTAACAAACTAATCGATTCTTGTCGGTGGATTAGCAGAATTACTCGACTTTTACGCCTTTGCTCAAATTCTTGTAAGGCTCGAATCCGCCGAAATTCTAGCTGACGGCGTTGCCATAATGGTTGTAAAGACGAGATTACCAAAAAAATCCAAAATAAATCAAAAAAGTTAAAATTCATGATGTGTCAATCAAAAGCTAATAAAAATTTACTTTAAGTTAAAACTAATCTCGCTTTACCTAGATCGAAAATTATTTTTGAATTATTTAACACTATAGTGTGGGGATTACCCACACTAGAAAAGTTTTGAACTATATAGCCGCACCTACTTTTGGCTCGCTTCCTGCTGCTGAGACAGATTCGCGCGAGAAAGTAATTTGCTGCTGAAATTCCATTGCTTCTAATTGCGACAACAATTGCTGTGCATTGCTATTGAGTTCGTAGCTTTCTGGCATTGGTACGATTGTTGCGTCTTCCATGCCTTGAGCGAGACGATACCAAAACAGTAATTTTGTGTTCTCGCTCAAAGAGCCATACTCGCGCGAAATCAGGCTATCTTTTCCCGCAAACAGATTGCGTTGCACTTCTAATTGTTCTTGATGAGAGAGTTGTTTAACCTGGTTATATAGTCCCTCAGCAATGTCTTGGCCAGCAGTTACCGGAGCAGCAGGCGTTATAGAATCGCCCATTTTGGTATAAACAAACCATAAAAGGGCGAGTTTATCATCAACACTTAACTCGCTAAAAGTTTTGAGAGCTTCTTGCAAATTGGGATCTAGGTTAGCAGATACCACAATGTTTCCTCCAATCGCTTTCAATTTTTGCTAATAAAACTGTAAAATAATCAGCGATTTTTTATGACAATCAAAAGACATAAATGGTTAATTTTTTTTTTAAATAAATACATCCAATGATTGATTTTATTTTTATCTCCAGATTTTCCGATTTTTTAAAGTCTATTGCCCAAACTCTGAATTCTGGCTTTAGATAGTAATGAAGATAATTTGCTCTCGATCGATAACCGATCGACGATCGCTAATTATAGGACATGCAGCGTTCTCCCTAATTACGAAGTGAAAGTGATGAGCTTGGCAAAGCGATCGCTATCAGACATACTACTTTAGTTAGAAATTGGATCTTTATTTTTTAGATTTGCATTTCAAAGCTATGTCTTTAGAGATAAGTTTTACGGTATCCAAGAAGCTAAATTATATAGGGAGCAATTGCCAACCGAATAAAACTTTAAAAAAATAGACAGGAGGATAAATAAGCAATGTTTTTTCATAAAAAAGAATTAATTGTAACACCAGTAAAAATTGATGAACCCAATCCTCGTTTTGCTCAATTTTTATTAGAACAATTTGGAGGAGCAACCGGAGAACTAACTGCTGCTTTACAGTATTGGGTACAGTCTTTTCATGTCGAACATCCCGGTATCAAAGACATGCTTCAAGATATTGCGGTGGAAGAGTTTAGTCATTTGGAAATGGTTGGCAAACTCATCGAAGCACATACAAAGAATGCTGACCAAACCGAAGCTTTCAAAAGTACTTTGTTTGCCGTGCGCGGTCAGGGACCGCATTTTTTAGACTCTCAAGGTGCTGCTTGGACTGCCAGTTATATAAATGAAGGTGGCGATGTCGTGCGCGATTTGCGGGCTAACCTTGCTGCTGAAGCAGGAGCGCGTCAAACTTATGAAGCTCTGATTAAACTAGCGCCAGACCAAAATACAAAAGAGGTACTGGTACATTTGCTGACTCGCGAGATTTCTCATACTAATATGTTCATGAAAGCACTCGATTCAATGGGTAAGTTAACCGACCCCTTCTTTGGTAATGTTCAGCCCGATGAAACAGTAGATATCTATTACAACTTATCTACTAATGGTCAGGACGAGCGCGGAGCTTGGAATTCTGATGAAAACTTCAGATATATCGCCGACCCAATGCAGAAAAAAGGCGTATAGTTCCAGAAAAGCGAGCTATCCGATTCAGTTTTTGTAATCCCAATACAATACACCAACGAACATAGAAATTGATTTCTATGCTCATAGTAGGGGGCGCAAAGCAACGCTTTGTCCCCTACTTAAGCTATTAGCCAGGAACTTAAGTTCCTGGCAGACTTAACTTAACTCGATAAGAGATAAAAAATCAGGAAAAATTGAGAGCCGAGCTATTAAATAGAGAAATATACAATATTTTGCTCTCTAATCCTACCTTTCGTCTTGTTTTCTGGTTTGAGCGCCTGCCTGTTCTTTCACACTCTACGTTCGGCGACTGCCTCTGGAGTCATCGTTCTATGGCGATGAATGCCGACAGAAGACCCAATTAATGCAGCAGCTAGACCAAAAAGGGAACCAAGGGCAAACCAGCCACTAGTCTTCGCGATACTATCGGCAATCTGTCGCGCTTGTTCTGCGGTTACATTGGGAGCTTGAGCTGGAAGGGGAGCACCAGCACCGCCTTGTTGTGCCTGAGTGATGATTGCTCCGGCATTGGAAACCACAACACCAAAAGCACCCGATACTCCACTCGCTATCAAGAAAGCACCAATAATCAAACTTGCTGCCCAAAGAATCGCACCATTGAGAAGCGCAGTCCCTTTATTGAGAGGCCCGCTAGCACGGCTGGTTATATATCCTCCCAGAAACAGAGAGATCAACAAACTAATAATCGACCAAATGCCAACGACAGTTCCCACATCGCCAGCTTGAGTGCGAGGTGCCCCTGAAGTAGCAATAGTAGTTGCGCCTACTGCCGTTCCTAAAGCGCTCAAGATTAGTTGAATAGCCAAAGCAATAGCCAGTCCAGCCATAATTGGACCCCAACGAACGCGATCGCGATATTCGACAACTGAAACTCCACCTCGTTCTTCTCTAACTCTGCCGCCAGGATATTCGTTGCTGAATTCCACCATAAGTTATTTACTCCTAGGTTAATCATGCTTAGAACGATTCACACTCCGAGTTTAGGTAAATCCTATAGCCACTACACCTATCTTGAGAAAGGTGTATGATTACCAAGTCGATCGCGTCATTACACGACTAGCTCGAATTATTTTGTTTCGTCTATCTTGAGTTAGATTTTTACAATTGGTATTACACAATGGTTAAGAAGTCCGTTATCCGATCGCCCTCGTCCTACACTAGAAATAGAGAGCTTTCTTTCAAGAGGCTATTATGGCTTATGTATTCGAGCTAGGAACGGGTCAGCGAGTCTACCTCGAAGATCGAGGTAGGCAGACAGTCGTCACCGTCAGCAGCGGCGGTCCGGGACAGCAACAACAATCCAGCAGTAGCGTCCAAACTGGAAAATGGACTTCCCCTCCCGAACTATTACAAACTCCCAATGGTGCTGTCATAAAAATTACTACCGCACAGGGAGAACACTACATCCAAATTCAAGGCAATAGCATCGGCGTAACCAGTCGCTCCTCCGGTGGCGGCGGTCAATGGATGCAAGGGCAGCAGGTTTCTAGTACGTCAGTATCCTCTAGTTTTTCGATGCCATCGATGCAACCGATGAAGCCGATGGAACCCATCAAACCTATGGAACCCATGAAAATGGGGGATATGGAGATGAGCGCGAACCCCATGCAAATGCGGATGGGCAATATGGAAATGCGTATGGGTTCGACAACTCAAACTCAAGTCAATCGACGCTTTTGCAGTCAATGCGGCGCACCTGTCGAACCGAGCGATCGCTTTTGTTCGAGTTGCGGTCATCACCTCGGTTAGCTACTTCTAGCTTAATGTTGGCATTTATTTTCCCATCAATGCCAACACTAAGTTAACATCAGCATTGGGCTTCCTCTTCCTCGGCAGGCAGATCGAACAATACTAACGTCATGTACTTCTCTGCCCACTCAGAACCAAACGCTTTCTCCAGAACTCGTCGAGTTTTATCGTTTTTCTGTTGCTTGGTGCAATAGTAGCGCTGTCCGGCAGAATATAACGCTTGTTGTTGGGGAGGAACGGGTTGCGATTGGATTGCTTGAGTGCAATGAATCTCTAAGAAACTCTCAACGCGAGCGAGAAATTGGGTTTCTTCCTCTTGGTTACTCGGACGAATAAACAGACAAAACTCCGAGAAAATATCTCCCCAAGTTGGGAGAGGACGAGGCTGAGCAAATTGAGGGCTGGGTAAAGCTTGTAAAGCACTTTGATAGGCTCGAGGGAGGATCCGTTCCGGGTTAGTTGGGGATAAGTCCGCGATCGCAGCACTG
Organism: Hydrococcus rivularis NIES-593; assembly: GCF_001904635.1. Classification (GTDB taxonomy): domain Bacteria; phylum Cyanobacteriota; class Cyanobacteriia; order Cyanobacteriales; family Microcystaceae; genus Hydrococcus; species Hydrococcus rivularis. The sequence continues at coordinate 283,885 of NZ_MRCB01000002.1, read as the reverse complement.
ACTTCACCCCCTCCCGCTACGATATCGCAGCCAAACATGGGCAGAGCATATTCTGGTTTGGGAAACATGACGCAGTGCAAAATATCCAGATTTCTGCCCACTTTTGCCAGTTCTAGGTGCATTTTGCGAAACTGAGGGGTCTGAAAGCAGCGATTTTCAATGACCAGTTTTTCCCCTTCCAGTTTTCCTTCGACGTAGCCTAAGTCCTCTGGCAATTCGTAAGGAGATAAGTCGAGATACTTTTGCCAAGAGGACAGAATCAGGTCAGCTAGCTGACGAATAAGGGGGTGTTGTCGTTCGCCAATAGAGGATTTCAAAGTTTCTAACATTCCAAGCATTCAAGCCTTGCCAGAGTGCGATAGGATCGAACAAATCTGCTAAATAAAAGGTATCTCTATAAAAAGATATACCGAGACCGATCGCTATCCATATCGATTAAGACATAAATTAACTATAACTATAGGAGAGACTGATTATGTTTGGATTGGGGTGGCCCGAAGTGGCTATTATTGCGATCGTTGCGCTAATTATCTTAGGTCCGAAAAAAATTCCAGAACTCGGTAGCGCCATAGGCAAAACTTTACGCGGTTTCAAGGAAGAGGTCGGTAAAACCCAGGAAATTTCTTCTAGCGAAGACAAGGAAGAGGATTAATCGAGCTATGAGATAATGTAACTTGCTTTTGTACTAAAAGTCTTGTCACGACAGAATTTTTCCTTTTTACTTTTGCCTTGCATATGGGATATTCGGTTGAGGTTAATAGTAGTAACTTCGATAGCGAAGTTATCGAGCCATCTTATACTAAACCCGTTTTAATCGATTTTTTTGCGACTTGGTGCGGTCCTTGTCAGTTATTGAAACCAGTTTTAGAGAAGCTGGCTAGGGAGTATGATTTTATCCTGGCAAAAGTCGATATTGACAAAAATCAAGATTTAGCTAATCGGTATGGCATCGAAGGCGTCCCGGACGTAAGAATTGCCCTCAAGGGAGAAGTGTACCCCGGATTCGTTGGTGCCCTTTCAGAAGCCCAATTGCGAGACTTGCTCGATAGGCTCAATCTCAAGTCAGAATTAGACTTGGGATTAGAAAAAGCTAAAGACGCGATCGCTTCTCAGGACTTTCGAGGTGCAAAACAGATATTCGACAATTTGTTGGCCCAATATTCCGAAAATCCCCGTGTAGCTATCGAAGCAGCGCGTTTTTTGTTACGAATCGGGCAACTGCAAGACGCAGAAAGGATAGCACAAACGATTGGAGAGGATAATCGAGCATTCTACCCCAAAGCTCAGGCAATTCAAACCTTGATTCAACTCAAACAAGCGGCTGACAATCCAGGGGATAGCGAATTAGATCGATTATTTGCTAGTGCTGCTCGTTTGGCGTTATCTGAGGACTACGAAGGGGCATTCCAACTCTTGTTACAAATCGTTCAAGAAAACCGTCAATACAGAAATGATGGAGCTAGAAAAGCGATGGTGTCTCTTTTTAATTTATTAGGACTCGACCATCCCTTGACCAAACAATATCAACAAGAATTAATGATGGCACTGTATTAGGTTGACCTTAAATAGCTTTTCTCTTAGTAAGAGCCGAGTTAATTACACGGAGAAAAGCAGGGCTTTAAATTGAGTCAAGCTCTAATAACCAGTTAGCGATCGCTCGACCTTATAATGGATTATCAATGACATATCCTTTATTGCTATCTATCAAAAGTGCGATTATCTTATTTGACTTAATTGGGCAGCAATCCGAGCAAGCAAACTGTCCGATTCAATCATAAAAAACTTCGACACATAGGATTGGTTAATCGCGAATTACAGGGTCAGTCAAAAACAAGAGGGCTAGATGAAGTTTTTAGAGTTCTTCGATCGCATTTACGTCATAAATTTGCCTTACAGAGTCGATCGACGCAAAGCTATAGAAAAGGAACTTAACCAGGCAGGAATATCTTTTCTGTCCGAAAAGGTCGAACTATTTGCGGCAATTAGACCGGATAGCGCTGGTTCTTTTCGGTCGATTGGATATAGGGGAGCATTTCTAAGCCATTTAAACGTTCTCAAGCAAGCAAGAGAACAGGGGTTAAACAATGTTCTGATTATAGAAGACGATCTAGAGTTATCAGAAGATTTTAAAAAGTATGAAGATCTCTTAATCGCAGAATTAATGGTAAGAGATTGGGACATTGTTCATTTTGGCTATGGCATCGAATCAATCGCTAGCGCTAGAGAAGTTTCTCTTCCTATACTGCAACCTTTTTCTGGAGAAATGATTGGCGCTCAATTCTATGGAGTTAATGGTAAGGTATTGGGTCGATTAATCGATTTCTTTGAAGCATTGCTACAGCGACCTGCGGGACATCCCGAAGGAGGTCCGATGTCTCCAGATGGGGCTTACAATTTTTTTCGGTGGCAGAATCCCGACGTTGTTAGGCTAATTGCCGTTCCAAGTTTTGGCGGTCAGCGAAGTTCGCGTAGCGATATTACTCCAAGCTGGTTCGATCGCCTGCCGATTTTACGTTTTCTGGCAAGAGTTGCTAGAGAGATAGGTTTGGTAGGGATGCTAAAGAATTTTTCTTTTCTCAAGCAAACGAAGCGTCGCAAACCTTAAGGAAGACAATCTCATACCATTCTTAAAGCGATCGTATAATTTGCCGATAATACTATCTCTAAAAAAGAACGCTACAGATGCTCGAAGGAAAAAGCCTTACACCCAGAGTTGCTTAATTGCGAACCGACGCGGACTCCCACGAAGTGGGGAAGCATCGGCGAATTGGTATAATTCCTGCGAGCATCGCTAAAATTTTCCCAGTGCTATGACTGCATTTTGACCCCCAAACCCAAAACTAAAACACATCGCCCGCCGAATCTCTCCCCGATGCGGCGCAGTGACTAAATTCAACTCAAACTCCGATTCTTTCACCCCCACGCAAGGAGGGAATTCCTGGCGCTTCAGTGCCATTAAACAAAAAGCCGCCCCAATTGCCCCAGATGCTCCTAGTGTATGACCCGTAGCTCCTTTGGTCGAACTTACAGCGACGCGATGAGGAAATAAAGACTCAATCAGACTAGCTTCTCTTGCATCGTTAAGTTTGGTGCTGGTTCCGTGAGCGTGAATATAATCTATCTCGGCAGGCAATAAATGACTGCGCTCTAGACAATCTTTGACGGCTATGGTTGCGCTGCGATTATCTATTGAAGGCGCACTGATATGAGTTGCATCGCAAGTCAAACCAAACCCCAAAATCTGACCGTAGATGGATGCGCCGCGACTCAACGCTAATTCGGCTGACTCCAGCACCAATATTGCTGCACCTTCTCCTAAAACCAAGCCTTCCCGATGCTTGTCAAAAGGATAGCAACCCGTCGCTGCCAGAGCGCCCATTTGCTGAAATCCCGCTAGCGTCAGTGGCGTTACGGGAGCTTCTATTGCTCCGGCAATAACGCGCTGATATTTCCCTTGTTGAATCAGTTCAAAAGCTTGCGCGATCGCCCAAATTCCCGTGGCGCAAGCTGCCATTGGCGCTAGTACGATCGCCGTCGTTCCTATCTGACGCGCCGCCGCGATCGCGCCTTGGTTTGGTAGCGTTTCTAACCAATTTTCTAGCTGTAGCGAATCTCTATCCCCGTGCAATTGACTCGCGTATTGCTCCCAGGCTGCCTGACAACCGCGACTGGAACCAAGAACGACTCCGCAGTCTGGCAAAGGGGTGGTTAGTCGCGCATCCTCTAGAACGGCTGATAGGACGAGTTGAGTCAGCTTCGTTAATCGGGTTGGCGATTTCCCGATTAGTCCTAACGGATAGGTGGGAAGTTCTGGAAAAGGGCGCTGGAGTTTAATTCCCGATCGCCGTGCCAGTAAATTCTGCCAACTTTCGCTTAGAGATCCCAAACAGCAAAGCAACCCAATTCCAGTTACGACAACATCCACGACGGTTTGTTATGAATTAGTGGTTAATGGGTAGTTATCCTAGCTATCTACTAAACTAACCACTAACCATGCACTTAAACTAACCACTAACCATGCACTATTTTTTCAGGTTTTCCAATCCAGAGACTACTTTAGCGGATTCGATGCGATCGCCTTGTTTGATATTGTCAACTACTTCCATGCCGCTAGTGACGTAACCGAATACCGCATAATCGCCGTCGAGAAATCCTAGATCCGATAGCGCAAAGTAAAACTGAGACGAAGCAGAGTCTGGCATTTGGGAGCGTGCCATCGCGATCGCACCGCGCTTGTGATTCAATACGACTTTAGGCGATGCATACCCGGATTGTCTGCCCACTGCCTTGCTGTAAAGCGGTTTTTCTTCTCCTTGCAGCTTGATCTCCAAAGGAATCGTTCGCTCTTGCTTGGTATTGGGATCGATAAACCCGCCAGTGCCATTGCCTCTGGGATCGCCGCCTTGCGCGACAAAGGGTTCGGGTTCGTTGACGACTCGATGAAAGATCAAACCATTATAAACGCCGCGATCGACCAAATCGACAAAATTACCTGCCGTGATGGGGGCATTGTTGCCATCGACTTCGATAGTGATGGGCGAACCGTTCACCGTCATTTCAACGGTAGCTTTTCCTTCGAGTCTGGGTACGTAATTATCCATATTGAGAGAATTTGCTTCTGGTGTCGAGCATCCAGTCAGCACTAAACCGCATACAAAAACAATCGTCAGCAGCGATTTCAACCAGTACTGAATAGACTTTTCCATGTTAAATCTTGTGAAAGGTAACTTCTTCTAAAAATAACTTGAATTACTACAATCCTTCTAAAGGAACACCCAAGAAACGAGCGAGTTCTGCTCCCTGATTTTCTAACTCTGACAAGGCGATAGGCTGTCCGACGCGAGTTAGAGGGATATCTCTGCGTTGCTTGACGCGCAGGTACAGTGCCCGTTTGGGATTGATTCCTTCCTTAATATCTGCTTTGACTGACTGAACGTCTGCTATGGGGCATTCTATTTCAATGCGTCGGTTTTTTCCGGGAAATCCCCAACGAAAAATTTTGAATTTGCCCGTTTCTTTATTGAATTCGTTATAACCTCCGCCAACATTCCATAGAATCATCAACCACATATACAAACTGACTAGAGAACCCGCTACCCCATAAAACAACAATGCCACTCCTTGGGGGACAAACTGCAATCCTCTCGTATCGCTCACGATGAGAAGGTTAACTTTTAAATAGCTAGAAAGTCCTGCTAAAAGAAAACCTACACCGCCGACGGCGGCAACGATCGCCCACCAGTAGTTACTCAGTCGGCGAGAACCTAACACCTCTTGACGCAGGATGGTGCTATCTTGTGCTTTTGCCTGTGCTGCCATATTCCAACAAGTGAGCTTTAGCGAAATCTAAATAAATATCCTTCTGAATTTTACTTGTTTTTGGCGATCGGGGAGTGGGGGAATGGGGACTTCTGAGACTGGGGGACTGGGAGTTGGGGAAGTCGGAATTAGAAACCAATCACTACTAACCACTAACTAATAACCAATAGCCGATTCAATTTAAATTTATTTGCGAGATTTGGGTGAGTTTTTGCACCAGAGCCATAAAATTTATCCAATTAGATAGATAAAAGCTCTTGTGGAGTGGTGATATGCAAAAAAATCTTTGCTGCTTATCGATCGCGATCGCTTTGGGAGGTATCGTTGCCGGGGGTGCCTTAAGCAGCGATCGCAACTTGACGCATTCAAAGGCAACTTCCCTAATTGCAGCATTTCCAGTCGCAAATTTAAAGAGTCCCCTGAGCATCGCTGTCGATCCCATCAATCGCAAAATGTACTGGATCGATGGAGAAGGCAAGCAAGTTCAACGAGCAAACTTGGACGGAAGTAATGCCGAAACTGTGGTCATGACAGGATTAGAAAATCCGAGAGATATTGCTCTCGATCTTAGACGGGGCAAAATCTACTGGACTGACAGAGGTCGCAATAAAATTCAACGAGCAAGCTTACGAGATGGAAGTCGGATCGAAATTTTAGTCTCTGGAGAGATGGAAGGGCTGGAAAATCCTGAAGGTATTGCGATCGATTATGTTAACGCTAAGATGTATTGGCTTAACTCCAATCCCCCAAGAATTTTACGAGCCGATCTAGATGGAAACCGAGTTGAATTCTTAACAACAACCAATGTAAAAAATCCAAGAGATATTGCTCTCGATATTAAAAGAGGCAAAATGTATTGGATTGACGCAGAAACGAAGATGATTCAGCGAGCAAATTTGGATGGAACGAATACAGAAATTGTCTTGTCTGGACTTAATAATCCCAGAGAAATCGCTCTCGATCTTACTAATAATAAAATTTACTGGACTGACGAAGAAACTGATGCGATCGCGCGAGCGACTTTCAAGGGAACGCCGATGGAAATTTTGGTCAGTCGCAATCCTAACGGACTCAAAAGTCCCCATGGAATTGCCCTCGATATTTCTAGAGGGAAAATGTACTGGAGCGATCGCGAAACCCGTAAGATTCAACGCGCTAATTTAGATGGATCGAATGTCGAAGATCTCGCGATCGGTGTTGGCGAATAAAATTGATTAACTACAAGATGAAAATTGCCATTATTAGTTCTGGATTTTTTCCTGTTGTCGATGGCGTAACGGTCACTTTAATTAACAGAATTTATCGACTCAGTAAAGATGGACATCAAGTTTTATTGCTCTGTCCCGACTATTCTTCTCTCGAAAAAATCTATCCCAATTGGAGAAAATATACGGGTAATATTTTGCCGGGAGTCAAGGTAATCAACCTTCCCAGCAATTCTTTAATGGGACTAAATTTCGAACGCAATGTCACTAAACAATCTTATCAAATCGTTTTGGAAAAGTTACATGAATTTCAGCCAGACATTATTCACGTTGACGAACCAGAGAGGTTATTTGTTGGGTTTTTAAAAACGCCTGGAGTAGATTTTGCTAAAAAAAATCATCTTCCCTGCATCAGTTTTTTTCATACAAATTTTTTAGAGTATGGAAAAGATTATTTTAGTACGCCTGCTTGGTTAGATATTATCCTGAAATGGATATTTCAATTGCCTCTGGCTTGGATTTATAACCAATACGATGCCACTCTAGTTTCTAGCAGCATCACCGCTCAAAAACTCTCTCGAATGGGCATTAAGAATGTTGTACGGGGAAGTTTTCTTGGTATCGATCTGGCACAATTTAACCGCGATCTTCGTCGCGAACAGTTTTTTGAGGACCGCTATAATATATCAGATATTGCACAAAAAGTAAAGCTTGTTTTTTTAGGACGTTTGACACCAGATAAAGGATGGAAATTTACAATAAATGCTTGGTTCGAGATGGCAAATAAAGTCGATTTTAAAAATATTGCGGTTATTATTGCTGGTGATGGTTCGATGCGAGATGAAATTGCCAAACAATTAGGCAAGCTAACGCCAAATCTTTACTTTTTAGGAAGAATTCCTCATGAGGATGTACCTGCTCTTTTAGTTAATTGCGATATTCATATAACAACTTCTGAGAAAGAAACTAAAGGATTAACTATTTTAGAAGCATTTGCTGCTGGAATTCCCGCGATCGCGCCGCGTGCGGGAGGAATATCAGATAGTATTCAAGATGGTTGGAATGGGTTTTTGTATGAACCGCAGAATTGCGATGATTTTACCAAGAAGCTTAAGCAATTAATCGACGATCCTAATTTACGAAAAATTATGGGGGCAAGGGGAAGAGATTATATTGTCGAGTATAGTTGGGATAATGCTGTTAAGAATTTACTTCAAATCTGGGAAGAAAAAATAGCTGCAAGGCAACAAAATAATTCATGATTTATAATTTGTAATTTCTTTAGAAGAAGGAATAGTCTAACGGACAGGAGCAACAGGTAAGATCCGCTTTATTTATCTTCGCGACCCCGACTGCAATCTTATAGAAGTTTCCGAATATATTTAACTAAATTTTTCTATAGCAAATTTAATATTAGTTTTTCTCTTGGCGATCGCGCTCTCTTTGAAAATAGAATAAAAGCAAGATTAAATCGGAAAGCTAACTATGACTATTCCCAGCTTAATAACATGGTTGCAAGAACGGACAGCTTTAAGTATTTTGGCTCCCAATGTCATCGAAGCAATTGCACCGATTTTAGAAGAACGAGTCGTATCGGCTAACCAACGTCTAGTTGAGGAAGAAACTCCTGCCGACGGACTTTATATCTTGCGTTCGGGTTGTTTAGAAAGTGAAAATAAGAGCGATCGCTTGCGAAATTTGGGTTTATTACCTGGAACGGTTATTAACTTGCAAGCGCTAATCTTAAAGCAACCTGTTCGAGATAAGATCGTTACGCTGACTGAATGTGAATTTTGGTTTCTTAGCGCCCAAAAATTTCAAGAATTAATCGAGCAATATCCCGAAATTACACCAACTTTTTCGCAACAACTCGCGCGAGAACTCGAACAATTATCCTCTCAATTAAGTTTTGAACAAGAACGCCAAATAATTTTGCGACCCTATCTCGTTACTAAAGCAAAACGAGGAATTATTGGCAAAAGTTCCTATGCCGTGCGACTGCGCTTGCAAATCAAACAAGCTTCAGAAAGTCGGCAATCGGTTCTTATTTTTGGCGAACCGGGATTAGAAAAAGATAATATTGCCGCGCTCATTCATTTTAGTTCTTCCTATCGCCGCAAACCAATTATTAAAATTAACTGTTCTACCCTACAAGCTAGCGGTGCAGATTTACTCGGTCGTGCGGGCGGAAAAATGGGCTTACTCGAAGCAGTAGGAGAAGGAACCCTCATTTTAAATAATATTCAGGAACTTCCCTCAGAATTACTCCAATCAATTGCAGAATTATTGCAAACAAATACTTATATTCCCGTTACTCGTCCGGGAGAATCTTTAGCCGAGAAAAAAACTTCTCAGGCGCGAATAATTATTATCTCTGAAAAAAATATTACGGCGATCGCGTCTTGGGTTGGCAGTTTAATCAAAGTTCCGCCGTTGCGAGTTCGTAAAGGCGATTTAGAAGATTTAACTAATTACTATATCAGTCTTATCTGTCGTGCGAAAGGAATGAAAAAAAGCCGCATCGTACCAGAAGCATTACGACGGCTACAAGCCTATGATTTTCCGAACAATTTAAGGGAATTAGCTAATTTAATCGAACGGGCGATCGTTCAATTACAAGGATGCGCAGATATTACCGAAGAAGTTATCTGGCCCTCTCAAGGTAAGAAAAAACAATTTCGTTTGAATCTTTTAAATGCTTATCCAGCCTTGCGTCAATTTCTCCGAAGTTCTTGGTGGCCCGATCGCATTAATTATGGCTTTACTTTAACGGCTTTTGCTCTCCTTAACGTCATTTTATTTGTTGGACCGCAAACGCGATCGCAAAACTTTGCCCTCAATTTATTTTGGGCGTGGTGGTGGCCCTTAGTATTAATGGTTTTTCCTTTTTTTGGACGGTTTTGGTGTGCGATCTGCCCGTTCATGATTTATGGCGAAGTCACCCAAAAACTCTCTTTATGGTTGTTTCCCCGCCAATTAAAAAAATGGCCCCGACAAGCAGCAGAAAAATGGGGCGGCTGGTTTTTATTTGGCTTATTTGCTCTGATTTTATTGTGGGAAGAACTTTGGGATTTAGAAAATACTGCCTATCTGTCTTCTTGTTTACTGTTATTAATTACGGCGGGAGCAATGATTTTCTCCACTATTTTTGAACGGCGTTTTTGGTGTCGTTATTTATGTCCTATCGGCGGTATGAATGGGATGTTTGCCAAACTTTCAATGACAGAATTGCGGGCACAACAGGGAATTTGTTCGGCTGAATGTACGACCTACCAATGTTACAAAGGAGGTCCTCAAAAAGGCGAGGGAATGGAAACAAATGGCTGTCCTTTATATTCCCATCCAGCGCAATTAGAAGATAATCGAGATTGCGTTCTCTGCATGACTTGTTTGAAGGCTTGTCCCCATCGTTCTGTAGAGTTTAACTTGCGTCCTCCAGGTATTGAATTATGGACGACTCACGTTCCTCGAAGTTATGAAGTTGCCTTGCTGTTGCTGTTATTAGATGTAGTCTTTTTGCATCACTTGCCAGAGATCCAACAAAGACTCGGATTGCACTTAGATTTAACGCAGTTTTGGACGCATTTTTGGGTATCGGTGGTTGTGTTAAGTTTGCCCGCACTAATTCCCTTAGTTGGCCATGGAGTGATGCAATTAATTTATCAAGCGACTCAAAAGATTAAGCCTCGCCGTTTCGTCGAGTTGGCTTATGGATATTTACCCTTAGTTCTCGCTGGAAATTTAGCCCATTATCTGCGACTTTTGTTGGGAGAAGCAGGCAGAATATTACCCGTCAGTTTTGCAACGTTTGGTTTATCGGGCGAAGGATTGCCAATCTTAGTTGCTCATCCAGCAGTAATAGCTTTTTTGCAAGGAACCGCATTAGTTGCTGGCGTTATTTTATCGGTTATCTTGACCCAAAAAATTGCTCGTCAGCCTTTTAAATTATTGTTAGCACAGCATTTATGCACTGTGCTACTGGCAATTGGCATGTGGAAAATTATTGTGGGATATTGAAATAATTTTAAATTCGTCAGGGTAGCATCCCATTTCGAGCAATTTATCAGGGGTGGTGCTATGCCAAAATATCGAGCAACTTCTATTTTTCAGGAAAGAACCGCGTGATGGTTTTTCGCCCAGGAAAAATTTTGAATTATTGTTAGTGCAGCACTTATGCACTGCGTTACTGGCAATTGGCAGGTAGGAAATTATTGTGGGATATTGAGTTAGCGATTATCTTCAAACTTATAGCCGATTCCGACAATAGTCTGAATATATTTGGGGTTAGTGGGATCTGACTCAATTTTTTGGCGCAACCGAGCAACGTGGGTATCGACGACTCGTTCGTCGCCAAAAAAATCATTTCCCCAAAGTCGATCGACGAGCTGAGTGCGATTCCAAACTCGCCGGGGTTGACTCATCAAAGTGCTGAGCAGTTTGAATTCTAACGTCGTTAATTCCAGCGATCGCCCGATTCCCGAATCGAGATTTTGAGAAGCCGTGCAGCGATCGACATTCACCTCAAAATGTTGGGTGCGGTAGACTAAATCTTGCTGCTGGCGGAGGCTGCGCTTCAGCAGGGAGCGAATTCTCGCCACTAATTCTGGTAGGCTAAATGGCTTGATTAAATAATCGTCTGCGCCAGCGCCCAAGCCATTGACTCGGTCAATTTTTTCTCCCTTGGCAGTCAGCATCAAAATATAGGGGTCTTTTAGATTGGACATCTGACGAATGCGATCGCAAACTGCCAATCCATCTAAACCGGGCAGCATTAAGTCGAGCACGATAACATCCGGTTGCTGCTCTTTAAATACCTGTAGGGCTGATAATCCATTGGCGCAGTGGCAGGTAGAAAAGCCTTCTCTTGTCAGGGCAAATTCGATGAGCCGCGCGATTTCTGGTTCGTCTTCAACGATTAAAATCTGATAGGACATGGTTGTGCGATTGTTTCCCAAGGCTAATTTAGTTAACCCAGCGCGATCTCGCTAGTAAAGGGCGATCGCAGGCTAGGAAAAGAAATCTGAAAGGGTTTCCTGACTGAAGTAGGGATGAGCTGAAGCATCAACCGATTTCTGATTCGTTACCCAAAGTGTAGGAAAAGCATATGTCAAAACTATGACTATGCTGTGGCAATGTTGTGAAAATTTGAAAAATCTCAGCCATAGAATGACTGAAACACTATCCTCGCAACAGTCGCAATCCACTAAGGGTAACGAGAACTGTAGACCCTTCGTGTCCGATGACTCCTAAAGGCATCGTCATATTGACCATAAAGTTGGCAATCAGCAGCACGACAATAAAACTCAAAGCAAAGGTAATATTTTGCTTGACAATCCTTTGAGAACGTCGTCCCAGGCGAATTGCTACTTCTAGTTTTTCTAGACGATCTGCCATTAAAACGATATCCGCCGTTTCCAGGGCAACGTCGGTTCCTGCCCCACCCATGGCAATGCCTACCGATGCCATTGCAAGAGCGGGTGCGTCGTTAATGCCATCTCCTACCATTGCTACTGTTTGATACTCTTTCTGGAGGTGCTCAATGACACGCACTTTATCTTCTGGCAACAGTTCGGCATACACTCGGTCAACGCCTAACTGCTGGGCGACTCGATCGGCGCTACGTTGGTTATCTCCAGTTAGCATGACAATTTGTTCGATGCCGAGTTGTTTGAGACGTTTGAGAGTAGTTGCGGCGGTAGGTCTTAACGCGTCGGCAACCGCGATCGCGCCTAACATCTCTTCTGCATAAGCTACCCAAATAACGGTATTGCCTTCTGCTTCTAGTTGCTGGATGCGTTGGCGTAGATTGGCGTCGCCAACCGATTGAGATAAAATTTCTTCAATAAAAGTAACTTTCCCCGCGATCGCGAGTTTTCCGGCGATGTCTCCAGTAATGCCTTGTCCCGCTGTTGCGCGAACGTCCTGGGCAGTGCGCAATTGTAGGCGTTGCTGTTGAGCAGCTTGCACGATCGCTTCTCCGATAGGATGTTCTGAGAAAGATTCTAGAGTAGCCGCGATCGCCAAGACTCGATTTTCGCTTTGTCCGGGTGCGGGAATGATTTGAGCGACTTGGAGTTTACCCGTCGTTAGCGTGCCAGTTTTGTCAAAGGCAATTGCCTTTACTTTGCCCATCAACTCTAACTGTGCCCCCGTCTTAAACAAAATTCCCTGCCTTGCCCCGTTGGCAATCCCCGACAGCAAAGTCGGCATAATCGATGCCATCAAAGCGCAGGGAGAGGCGACGACCAGAAAAATCAAGGCTCGATAGATCGTGCTTTCCCAATTCCATCTCCACAGAAAAGGCGGCGCGATCGCTAGTAAAATACCGACAATAACAATTATCTTGGCATAACCCCTCCCGAAGCGCTCGATGAATAGCTGAGAAGGAGGCGCTTCGGTTTGCGCTTGCCGAACTAGGCGGATGACTCGCTGAATTAGACTACTTTCAGGCGGTTGATGAACTTCTAACTGCAACGCCCCATTACCGTTAATCGTGCCTGCAAACACCTCATCGGGCGGCATTTTTTCGACGGGCATCGACTCTCCCGTAATGGAAGATTGATTGAGGGCGCTACAACCTTCGACGATAATGGCATCGGTTGGGATGAGTTCGCCCGGTTTGACGATAACGCGATCGCCTACCTGTAATTGTTCGACGGGAATTATCTCCTCTTTTCCCCGTCGCACGACTCTCGCGGTATCCGGCGTCATTGCCATCAAACTGCGGATATTACGCTGAGTATGCTTCATGGCATAGCTTTCCAGCGCGCCGCTAATCGCAAAGATGAGGATGAGTATCGCACCATCAATCATGAGGTAGTATTCCCCTCGCCAGAATCCCAAACCAGCAGCCCCCAACGCCGCTACGATCATCAGCAAGTCAACATCGAGTTCTTTCTCCTCAAATAATGTCGTTAAGCCTTCTTTGGCACTCTCATAACCGCCGATGATGTAAGCTGCACTGAGAACGAGGATTGCTAGTCCAACCCAGTTAAAATGCAGGGCAAACCAACCGAGCAAGACAAGCAGGGCACAAATTCCTGCTGCTACTGCGTCTGGATGGTCTTTGAGGAGTCGAGCAGCAAAATTTTTGATTTCGATCGGGAAAAAGGAAGGTTTAGAATTGAGAAGCGATCGCTGAGCCATCAATCAAGTTATTTTTGACGACTCTTTTACCCTAAACCTTAACATTAGTGTTAAGGTCAAGCTTTTTTAGCCGTTACCAACCAGAAAGGTCCGGTTTCAGTGCATCTATCGTTCTCATCCGTGTCGTAGACCACAATTCCTTCCTCAGATAAAATTAGGGCTTCTCCCAAACAGACAAAAGAAATAAACGGTTCCAGATATCTCACAGCTTCGAGATCCTGACAGGCACTTAAAACCTTCTGCGTGAAATACTCGTAACCGACATCCTCGACGCTTTCGTAATAGCGAATAGACAGATCGCTTATTTCCCGTCCGGGAAAGTGTTTTTGAATTTCTTCGCGCAAGCGACTGGGAACTTCTGCGGTGGGATTCAATAATGTTCCGGTTTTCATCGGATTTCCTCCTCAACGCGATCGCCAAGACCTATTTAGCTCTATTTTTAGAATAAGAAAACAGTATAAGGAAACTGTGAGGAAATTCTTTAAGCTTGACTTCCGCTTTCGCCTTTAACGATTGCCGCACCGATTAAATGGGCTATTCGTAAAGCCTCCGGTACGTTCCCGCGATCGCTCAGTTTCGTCAATATTTGAGCGATTGTTTCTGGATTAGCGTCGCATACTTGAAAATAGAAGGGTGGATACTCATAAATCGTCCCCGCGCGACGTATAATTTCCAATCGCTTGTCTGGGTGCGGCAATCGCTTAAGTGCGGCTTCGATCTTGATAAAATTAGGCAATTTTCGCATCACGGCAACGCAGGGACGTTCTAACCTTTGTGCTAATAAAGGCAAATCGATAACGTTAAATCCTCCCAAACAAATCCCGTCTAATAAAACAAGATGAAGCTGAGGCAGAAACTTACCCCCAATTAATAATTGGCAGAGAATCTCCGTTGCGTCCCATCCATCCGGTGCTACTTTTCCCCATACCATGCCTTCAAAACGAGTCCCCGCACATACGACGCCTGCCACGCCTACGGGATTGCCTGCATGACGGATAAAAGGGGCATCATCAAAGCCAATCACTCGTATGATGCGATCGCGTTTTAATAGATCCTCAAGTTCCATCATCTCAGCCAATAGTAAGGGCAAGCATGCCTTGCCCCTACAGCTAACTGATAACTATTATTACTAGCTTCTCATTTTTTCCGACCAAACTTTGGTAGGCAATCCCCAAATATAGATGAAGCCTTCGGCAGCCTTGTGATCGAAGCCATCATCTTCGCCATAGGTGGCCAAATCGGTTGCATAGAGAGAATTTTCCGATCTGCGACCGACTATGGTTGCATTGCCTTTAAAGAATTTAACGCGTACCATTCCAGAAACTCGTTCCTGAGTTTTTTGGATGAAGGCATCGAGGGCTTCTTTTAAGGGACTGTACCAAAGTCCTTTATAAATTAAGTGACTGTAGGTTTCTTCGATGGTGCGTTTGTACTGCGTTACGTCCCCAGTTAGGGTAAGGCTTTCTAAGTCGCGATGCGCGTCGATGAGAACTAGCAAGGCAGGCACTTCGTAAATTTCCCGCGATTTGATCCCGACGACGCGATTTTCAAGCATGTCGATGCGTCCTACGCCATGATTGCCTGCAATTTCGTTTAATTGAGAGATCAAGCTGACGGGATCGAGAGGTTTTCCGTTTAAGCTGATGGGAATTCCTTTTTCAAACCCAATTTCAAGATATTCTGGTTCATTAGGAGTATCCGCGATCGCTTTAGTCATCGCATAAATTTCCTCTGGCGGTTCTGTCATCGGATCTTCCAACGGACCCGCTTCGATACTGCGACCGAGTAAATTGCGATCGATACTGTAAGGAGAAGATTTTTTTACAGGAAATTGGATGCCGAAACGTTCTCCATAGGCAATGGTTTCTTCCCGACTCATGCCCCATTCCCGCGCGGGTGCGAGGACTTTCAATTTGGGGTTGAGCGCCATAATGCTAACATCGAAGCGTACCTGATCGTTTCCCTTGCCAGTACACCCGTGGGCAACCGCATCCGCACCATATTTTTCGGCAGCTTCTACCAAGAGTTTAGCAATCAAGGGACGAGCCAATGCAGTAGATAGGGGATAGCGATTTTCATACAATGCATTGGCTTGAATAGCCGGAAAAGCATAATCTTTGATAAACGTTTCTTTAGCGTCTGCAACTAAGGATTCGGCGGCCCCGCATTTGACAGCTTTTTCCTGAATGGGACCGAGTTCATCCCCCTGTCCTAAATCGGCTGCCAGGGTAATCACCTCGTTTACGCCCCATTCTTCTCTAAGATAGGGAATACAGACGGAAGTATCTACACCGCCAGAGTAGGCTAACACAACTTTATTGGCGCGACCCATAGAATTTTTGGCCCCAAAAATGACTAATCGGCTATTGTAGCTTATTAGTTGGGGTTAATCGTTAATAGTTAGTAGTTATTTTTCTTGAGTTCTTCACTCGTCGTTAACAATTATTTAAAGCTTGCAGCAGCAATAAAAATATACAGAAGCTTAAATATCCAAGATTTAACATTATATCATAAATAACAATAAAAAATTGATATGACGATCTCTTTTAACAATGTTTTTTATGAAATTGCCGTCATTTTAGCGATCGCGACAGCAGTAGGGACTTTAGCCCTTTGGTTGCGGCAGCCCTTAATTATGGCATTTATTGCAGTGGGAATTCTCGTCGGACCCGCAGGGCTAGATCTAGTGCATTCTAGCGAACAAGTAGAACTGTTTGCCGAGTTAGGAGTGGCACTGCTGCTGTTTGTGGTTGGACTCAGACTCGATCCTCAAGAAATCTCCGCCGTTGGTTCTGTAGCCATTATTGCAGGACTCGCTCAAATTCTCTTGACTGGATGTTTGGGAGGTCTAATCGCGATCGCATTAGGACTGACGACTGTAGCTGCTTTTTACGTAGCGATCGCGCTTACCTTCTCCAGTACTATCATCGTCGTTAAATTGCTATCCGACAAACGAGAAATCGATGCCCTGCATGGTCGCATTGCCTTGGGAATTCTCATTGTCCAAGATCTCGTTGTCGTGCTGGTTGCGATCGCCTTGACAGCATTTAATGGCAATTCGCAACCAGCCGATTTCGGACGAGCAACTTTAATGGTACTAGCCAAAGGAAGTGTTTTATTAGCTGCGGCTGCCACGATCGCTCGCTATTGTTTACCCAATCTCCTGCACGCCTTGGCGCGTTCCACTGAATTATTACTGATTTTTGCCATTTCCTGGGCGATTGCTTTCGCAACGGTTGCAGACGTATTGGGATTGAGCAAAGAAATGGGAGCGTTTATCGCGGGAGTTACTATCGCTTCTACCCATTATCGCGCTATCTTGAGCGCTCGATTAGTCAGCCTACGAGATTTCTTATTACTATTTTTCTTCATCAATTTAGGAGTCAATCTCGATATTTCCCATTTTGGATCTCAATTCGTCCCAGCGCTTATTTTCTCCTTATTCGTACTGATGGGCAAACCGTTGATGGTAACGATCTTGGTGGGAATGATGGGGTATCGAAAGTACACCAGCACCCTGACTAGCTTTTCCCTGGGTCAGATTAGCGAATTTTCCTTCATTCTGGCAACTCTCGGCGTCAGTTTAGGTCAAATTTCTGAAGAAATCGTCGGGCTGATTGCCCTAGTGGGACTGATTACCATGGGCTTGTCCACCTACGCAATTATTTATTCTCACAATCTTTATGAATGGCTTTCTCCCTGGCTCTCTTGGTACGATCGCATTATTCCCCATCCAAAGAAACGACTCGGCGATCTCACAGAAGCCCAAATCGATCGCGTTGACGTAATCTTATTTGGGTTAGGACGATACGGAGGTAGCACGATCCGCTATTTACATCAATATGGTTTCTCAGTCTTAGGGGTGGATTTCGATCCGGAGTTAGTAAAATTCTGGCGCAGGGAGGGAATGTTAGCTTTCTATGGCGATGCAGAAGACCCAGAATTCATTGCCTCGCTGCCTCTGAGTCATGCCAAGTGGGTAGTTAGTACCCTTCCCGGCGAACGGATCGGTTTAACTTTATTGCACGCGCTAAAACACCGCCATTTTCAAGGTCGCATTGCCTTGACCAGCCATAGCCATCGGGAAATGGAGATTCTCAAAGGTGCCGGGGCAGATCTGGTATTGCTGCCCTTTCGGGATGCCGCCAAAGAAGCAGCAGATAGCATAGCACAATTCGCAATTCGCTCCCGTTCGCAATTCACAATTCACAATTAATTAGCTCAACGTACTCACAAGTATCAAAAATGCAACTACTCTGGTGACAGGGATGTAGTTGCTGCTGAAGTTTTACCTTTCCCCTCGACGATCGAAGAAGCTTCGCTCTCGCTACGCTCAACATGACGAAGTGCTTTTCAGGCTCCGCCGCTCACTTGGCGGAGTACCTTGCACATTTTATACTTTTGGGACAACCTGTCAGCGATCGCCGTTACAGTCATTTCTAAAAAGCTCTGTTAAGCTCGAAATAAATTCGTTTAGCCTTATCACTGCCAAAAAATGATTGTTGTCGCACAAGCGCAGCCTAACGAACGCGCTAAATTTATCCAGCAAACGTATACGCATCTCGCCGGCGCAGTCGGTGCCTTTATTGCCTTAGAATTTCTCTTCTTCCAGACTGGGATTGCCGCCGCTTTTACCAGTTTTGTTCTCGCCAGTCGGTTTACCTGGCTAGCGATTTTGGGAGGCTTTGCGATCCTCGGTTGGTTGGCGCGATCGCTGAGTGCCCAAGCGGATTCCGTGCAGACTCAGTATATTGGACTGGGAATTTATGTCCTTGGCGAAGCGCTGCTTTTTGCACCGCTACTCTATATTGCCGCCACTTTCTCAGATGCTAGCGTCATCCCCACGGCAGGAATTCTGACTCTGTTGCTGTTTGCCGGGTTGACAACCGTAGCTTTTACGACCCGTACAGATTTTACTTTTCTGGGCGGGATATTGACAATTGGTGGCTTTGTTGCCTTGGGTTTAATCGTTTGCAGTATTATTTTTGGGTTTACCCTGGGTCTTGTCTTCTCAGTCGTCATGGTCGTCTTTGCATCGGCGGCAATTCTCTATGACACCTCAAAAATCATGCATCATTACGCGCCCCATCAGTATGTAGCTGCTTCGCTGGAATTGTTTGCCTCGGTGGCGCTGTTATTCTGGTACGTGCTGCGGATCGTGATGGCACTTTCTTCCCGTCGTTAGGCGAATAATGTTTATGCCAACTGCCTGAGCGAAATCATTACTATTGGGGACGCGATCGCTTTTAAGATTTGCGTCCCTATATACAATTAAAATTTGTATTTTTTTTCGGAAAGTCCGGGTTGGGTTGAGTAGTAATAATTAGCCAGATCGATGTTACCAAAGCAGTTCTTTTGGGGAACTCTGTAACTATAGTTGTAGACAATTGTTAGTCAACTCGCCGACATGATGACAAAACAATTATCTAGCTGGCTTGGCTTCTTCTGCTGTCTGCTTGCGACCAGTCCCGTCTTGGCAGAACCGTCAGGAGAACAACCCCAGCCGCAAATAGGAGAAATTGTTAGCGAACTTACCGAATCATTACAATTTCCGTCGTGGGATGACTTAAGAACGACGATCGATTTACTCGTAGGTGCCGAGCGCGATCGAGATGTCGAACTCCCCCCGCTCCTCATTTGGAAACTGACACCTTATGCCCCAGAAACCGAGTCGTTTTTCGAGTGGCCTACCTTGTCTGCTAGCAAAAACGAAGCGTTCCAGGCAGACACCAATCCCCACAATGCTGCCCCCATTAAATTAAGCTTTCCTTCTACCAACGAAGCCAAAATCGAGGAAAACGTTTTTCTCGCTTCGCCAAGCGAATTGCGAAGAAGTAGGAATTATCGCTGGAATGCTTTTGAAGAACTCACCATGGGAGTCAACGTCGTTGACGACAAACCAGTTCCAGCTCAATTAGAAAAAATTTCCCGTCAGGAATCCGATCTTTTTCTACCCCAGATGTCATCGGCGACAAGCGCCAATGAAGTTAATGACTGGAGAATTAATCTAAACTTTCAGCCATTGTCCCAATTGGGAATTAATTTTGACGGCAACTATCTTTCTTCCCAATTTGGGGTTAATTGGCAGCCCGTTCCTGGCTTAACTTTCACAGGAAGTCGTCATAACCAGAGCGAGACTCTCGCTGGTGGAATCCAATTCTCCCAAAAAAGCGATGATTTTGCTTTCTCTGCCAGAGCGAATCTCGATAGCGAGAATAGATGGCGTTGGGGCGTTAACTCTAATTTGGGCGATCTCCAGCTCAGCTATCAAACCAATGGAGATCCCCATGCACTGGGAATGAATTCACAAGTAGGCTATAGTCTGTTCAAGAACGACAATTCCGGTTCGGCACATTTGCTGAAAGTCGGTTACGAAACTCGCGATTCCGAAGAGCGAGACGATCGCCTCACTACGGTTGGCTGGCGCTATCAGTCGGGGAATGGCTCGAAAGACGATCCATCTCGCTGGGAATTTGATGTGAGTTATGGCATGGGTTCTCAGGGAACGGGTTGGGTGACTTCCGTCTCAACCACCCTAGGTCGGGGATTAGTGCTGCGAGCGCGCTATCAAGGCGTATCGCTTACTTCTGACGACGAAACCTTTAAGCTGGAACTGCTGCCCAATTCCAGGTAGCGATCGCACTCAAACAACTTGATTTTTCACAAGCGACCAATGACAAACGACCGATGACAAAACTTAGAAATGTCAAGATTTTCGCATATAAATTTTTTAACGGTTCGACATAAAGCGCTAATATAATTGGATAAATCCGATTATTTTTTGCGATTGGTAAGATTGCAACACCTATTAGAGCGCCTCGAAACCGATCGATTTCCCGCCAAAGTCACTCAGTTAAGTCATGGGTTAACGGTAATCCATCAATATCTGCCAGCGACTTCCGTAGTGGTGGCAGACATATGGGTGCGTGCCGGAGCCAGCGCCGAACCCCATGAGTGGTCCGGAATGGCACATTTTCTCGAACACATGATCTTTAAAGGCACCAAATACCTGCCGCCGGGAATGTTCGATCGCCTTGTCGAACATAGCGGCGGCATGACTAACGCGGCTACCAGCCACGATTACGCTCACTTTTTCCTGACGGCGGCAGCCCCATACCTAGCCGATACTCTACCTCACCTCGCAGAGATCCTCTTGCACGCCGAAATTCCAGACGAAGAATTTTATCTAGAGAGAGAAGTTGTTTTAGAAGAAATTCGCGCTTCCTATGACGATCCTGATTGGTTGGGATTTCAGGCATTGTGCGGGAGTATGTATCAGTGCCATCCCTATGGAAGACCGATCTTAGGCGACGAAGCGCAGCTGATGAAACACACCCCCAATCAAATGCGGTGCTTTCATCGCACTTACTACCAACCGGAGAATATGACGGTATCGATTGTCGGAGGAATTGAAGAAGATCGCGCTCTATCTTTGATCGAGGACTCCTTCGCCAAGTTTAGAGCGCCCTCCGAATGCCCGCCCAGCATCGTAGAAGCGGAACCGCCGTTAATAAGTATTCGTCGCACTCAGATGTATCTACCCAGGCTAGAACAAGCCCGCCTAGTTATGGGTTGGATGGGACCGGGCGTAGAACAGATCCAAGATGCCTTTGGATTGGATTTACTATCCGTCATCTTGGCTGGCAGCCGTTCTTCGCGTTTGGTACGAGAATTGCAACAAGAAAAGCAATTAGTCTTTCATATTGAAAGTACTTTTTCTCTCCAGCGAGATTCGAGTTTATTTACGATCGCAGCTTGGCTGAAAGAAGAACATCTAGAAAGCGTCGAGCAAATTATTCGCGATCGCTTGGCGCAGTTGCAAGCGACTCCCATATCAGAAGCAGAATTAGAACGCGCTAAACGCTTGCTGATCAATGACTATATCTTTTCGACAGAAACTCCGGGTCAGTTGGCAGGTTTATATGGCTATTACCAGACCATCGCAACTGCCCAAATGTCAGCGATCTATCCAATGGCGATCGGGCAATTCCAACCTTTAGAACTCCAGTGTCTTGCCGATCGATATCTCTCGCCAGAATGCTATGCCATTACCATAATGCAACCTTGTTAGTTAGTGTTAGTAGTAGTGAGAAAAAATTCAACTAACTACAAACTCCTAACTCCTAACAGACAAGAAACAACCAATGCAAACGGTAAGATCCACGGGCAACAATCAAACAGTTCGGAAGGTCGTTCTCGATAATGGCATTACTTTAATCTCGATCGAAAATCAAGCTGCCGATTTGATCGCCGGTCGAATTTTTTTAAAAGGTGCGGGATCGAGATGGGAGTCGCGGTCGGTAGCCGGACTATTTCATCTGTTGGCAACAGTTATAACCAAAGGCACGGAAAAATTATCGGCTGTCGAGATTGCCGAACGAGTAGAATCGATTGGGGCAAGTCTCAGTGCCGATGCAGCAGCCGATTACTTCGTGCTGAGTCTCAAGACAGTTTCTCGCGATTTTCCGCAAATGCTGAAGCTAGCTGGGGACATTTTGCGATCGCCCACTTTTCCCGAATTAGAGGTCGAGCGAGAAAAACAGATTACTTGCCAAAATATCCGTTCTCAGTTGGAGCAACCCTTTAATGTTGCTTTCAATCAATTGAGAGAAGCTATGTACCCCAATCATCCCTATGGACTCTCCATCTTAGGCACAGAAGAAACCGTTTCCCGGTTAACCCGACGCGATTTAGAACGATGTCACCAAACCTATTTTCGTCCCGATAATTTAATTGTCAGTTTGTCGGGTCGCCTGACGCTAGAAGAAGGAATCGAACTAATCGAGCAAGTCTTTGGGGATTGGGAAATTCCCAGTAAGTCGATAGAGGAGTCTCCAATTCCCGAACTGGTGCCTCAACCCCGTCTAGCAATTACGCCGCAAGAAACCCAACAAGCGATCGTCATGTTGGGGTATTTGGGAGCGGCAGTTAAAAATCCCGATTATCCGGTGCTGAAATTGCTGAGTACCTATTTAGGCAATGGTCTTTCCAGTCGCCTCTTTGTAGAATTGAGGGAAAAGCGCGGCTTAGCCTACGACGTGTCGGCATTTTATCCAACTCGTTTAGAGCGATCGCAGTTTGTCCTCTATATGGGAACTTCCCCCAATAATACCGCGATCGCCGTAGAGGGACTGCGGACAGAAGCCGAACGCCTCTGCCATACAGAATTGACATCAGAAGAACTACAAGCCGCTAAAAATAAGCTCTTGGGTCAGTATGCCCTCGGAAAACAAACCAATGCAGAAATGGCGCAGTTATTTGGCTGGTACGAGACGCTGGGACTCGGACTCGAATTTGATACCCAGTTTCAAGAAGCCGTGGCACGAGTGACTGCCGAGATGGCACAAAAAGTAGCTGGGAATTATTTTCTAGAACCCTACATCTCTCTGGTAGGACCTGCTGCGTCAGTCAACTTCTAACTTAAGTTCCGTACAAATAATACCGATTGCGCCCTCGCTCTTTTGCAGCATAGAGCGCTTTATCTGCCGCAGCAATTAGAGATTCGGGGCTGAGTTGGCGGTTAGGAACCTGGCTACTGATTCCCAAGCTCAAAGTCACATAGGAACTGACCGTCGAGCGAACGTGGGGAATTTTAAGTCGTCTGATGCCCAAGTGGATGAGTTCGGCAATTTGGATTGCACCCTCAGCCGTTGTATTGGGCAAGATCGCGGCAATTTCTTCGCCGCCATAACGAGCGACTAAATCGCCGGGACGTTCGAGAATTTCAGCGATCGTTTGGGCAACTTGCCTCAAGCACTCATCTCCTGCCTGATGTCCATAGTAGTCGTTATAGCCTTTAAAATAATCGATGTCGCAGAGAATTAAAGATAGGGGCGCTTGCTCTCGCGTCAGCCGTCGCCATTCTTGGTTGAGATGTTCGTCAAAGCGGCGACGATTGGCAATCTGAGTTAAGCTATCTACATTGGCAAGGCGTTCTAGTTCTCTGTTGGCAGCTTCGGCAGCTTCCTTAGCCGCTTTGAGTTCGAGGGCTTGTTGTTGCAATTGCTGGTTTTGCTGTTGCAGTTGTTGCGCGAGCGCCTGAATTCGCAAATGAGTCGTAAGGCGGGCTAAGAGTTCTTCTTTTTGTATGGGTTTGGTAACGTAATCGACTGCCCCAAACTTAAATCCTTTGACTTTATCCTCTGTATCTGATAAAGCAGTTAGAAAAATTACGGGAATATCTTTAGTATCGCGATCGCTTTTCAATCGACAACAAGTTTCAAAGCCATCAATTCCTGGCATGAGTACGTCGAGCAAGATCAGATGTGGGCGAGCGTACTTTGCCCGCTTTAAAGCACTTTCGCCATCTTGAGCGACCAGAACCGTAAAGCCGCTTTCTTCCAAATAATCGACCGCCACGCTTAAATTAGTGGAATTATCGTCAACAATTAAGATAGTAAAGTTTCTCGGATCGAGGTTGACTAGATCGACATCAGTTTCGCTCATTTGGCTCCTTCGAAATTAAGGTATTTTTCTATCAAGGTAACGATCGCTTTTTCTTGAAACCCTTGAGCGAGATCCTTAATTTTATTAGCAAAGGGAAGGTATTTTTCATCGATTTCCTCTAAATAGGCACAGCGATCTCGAATCTTGCGCATACTACCCAGTCTGGCTAATTCATATAATACTTCCAGTTCTTCTTCGGGAGGAACGATTAGCGATTCGATCGCGTTTGCTGGTTCCACTATTGGTGGTTGGAGGATTTCTTCATAAATCCACTCCAGTTGCAAATACTGCTCTAATAAAGAAAGTAACTTTTGCCGATCGATAGGTTTGGGTAAGAAAGCTTGACATCCTGCGGTCTGAGACTCCTTCTGCTGGATATCGAACGCGCTAGCCGAGATAGCAATAATTGGCACGTCCTCAATCTCTGGAATCTGTCGGATTTCCTGCACGGCTTCAAAGCCTGTTTTAACTGGCATCACTAAATCGGTCAAGATGAGATCGGGACGAACTCGTCGGGCGATTTCCACTTCCTGCTGACCGTTTTGGGCCATGACTATCTCGAAGCCCAAAGGTTCGAGCATGCTGAGCAACACTAACCGATTTTCTCGTTTGTCATCTGCCACAAGAATCTTGCGTCGTCGCCCTTGGTATCCGATGACCTGACAGAGGCAGTTTTGTTCTCCTTTTTGAAGGATCTCTACGACGGGCAAGAAAACCTCAAACCAAAAAGTAGAACCTACTCCCAATTCGCTGCGAACGTTTAACTCGCCTCCCATCAATTCGACGAGCTGTCGAGCGATGACCAAGCCCAAACCCGTTCCCTCCAAACGATGCTGGCGATCGCCTACTTGCTCGAAGGGTTGGAAAATTTTCCCAATCTGTTCGGGAGCGATCCCCACGCCCGTATCGATGACTTCAAAGCGAATGGTTATTTGTTCTTCGTCATCGATCGTTTGTCCGACGTTCCCCTGGACGCAGGTTCCAGGGGCTGCGTCGGCTTCGCCTTGGTTTTTACTAATGACTGATGACACGCGCAGCGTCACAGAGCCTTTTTCCGTAAACTTGACCGCATTGCCCAAAAGGTTGAGCAGAACTTGACGCAAGCGTTTCTCATCGGCTCGAACTCCGATGGGTAAGTTCCCTTCGCTTTGATAGTCGAACGAAATATCTTTTTCTAGAGCGCGCATGCGAATAATGCCAACCATTCCTTCCAAAAAGGTCTGGAAGTGAAAGTCGGTTGGGTAGAGTTCCATTTTGCAAGCTTCAATTTTAGCCAGGTCTAAAATGTCGTTGATGAGGGTCAACAGATGGGTTCCACTTTGTTCGATAATATTTAAACCATCAATTTGTCGGGTATTTAAGTTGCGATCGCCTTTCAGAATCTGAGCATAGCCTAAAATGCCATTGAGAGGCGTGCGCAGTTCGTGGCTCATGTTGGAAAGGAATTCGCTTTTGGCTCGGTTGGCTACCTCAGCTCGCTCTTTGGCTTGGGCTAATTGAGCGGTGCGCTCCTTAACCCTTTGCTCTAGAGTCTCAAAAGACTCTTTTAATTGCACTGCCATGCGGTTAAAGGATTGGGCGAGCAAGCTGAGTTCTTCAATGCCTTCAACTTCCACAGTGCGATCGAGGTTGCCAGAAGCAATTGCTTTGCTTGCCCGAACGAGCTTTAGGATGGGTTTAGCAATCCAACGAGAAGTGTAAACTCCCAGTGCGGTTGCTATTGCCAGCGATGCCAAACACAGCAAAATAGTGGTGCGGGTATTGGCGTTAATCTGTTCCATGAAGTCAGATTCGGGCAATGTCACCACAATCAGCCAATCCAATCCATATTCATCTTGCCAAGGCGTGACTCGCACAAACGTCTTTTCGCCCTCGACGTTCAAATTAAGTTGCTGGCTTTGCTGAATTTGACTTAAGTCGCCGAAGCGATCGATGAGATGCTGTGTCGTTAGTTTGATGGAGGCATCTTGACTGTCAACTGCTTTGAGTCGTTGCGCTGCGCCATTTGCGTCGATAATGTAAGATTTCTCTTTGCTAGAAGCCGCTACCAGCAGTCCATTGCGCTCCAATATAAAGGTTTTTGCCGATGGGCTAATTTTCAATTCGCGCAGGAAATCACCGATTTGTGAAAGCACCAAATCGATTCCGATTACGCCGAGCAGTATTTTATCTTTGTTGTAAAGAGGATAGCTAGCAGAGATAGAAATAATTGATGGGTCGTCATCCCAGGTGTAGATTTCACTCCAGATGGGTTTTCCAACTTTGACAGCATCCGTATACCAGCTATCCCTACGATGATCGAAGCCATCAACAATGATTCGCTTAGTAGGATTGCCTTGCTCATCAATCGCATAGCCATAATATTTGCCAAGGTGGGCTGGTTCGACAAAATCCATCCGCAGGCTGTCATCTTTAGGTTCGCGATAAATGCCGATAAAGTCTCCCTGAGGGTTGCCAAAGTTAATGTAGCCGAAATCTTTAAAGCTTCGCATTTGCTGCCAGAAATAGCGCCCGAACGTGCGGAGGTCTTTTGTGTCAATCAGATTTAGATCGATCGCCTTCGCGTTAATTTGATTGATCTGATGGGGCGTAGACAGGTATTTATCGAGGTGCTGGTCAACGCGATCGCTTGCTTGCGACTGCAACTGGCTTGCCAGATCGTTAATCGCTTTCTGAGCATTGCGAAATGAAAGCCATCCCGTCAGTCCCACTGCCGCAAAGATTTGCACGACAAAAGGCACCACCAAAATTAGGCGAAGTGGCAACTTTTTAGAAGTGGTTTTTGGATGTAGCACGTTCATTTTGTTAGCTTGTCTATTCGGCTAACTCAATC
Organism: Hydrococcus rivularis NIES-593; assembly: GCF_001904635.1. GTDB lineage: Bacteria > Cyanobacteriota > Cyanobacteriia > Cyanobacteriales > Microcystaceae > Hydrococcus > Hydrococcus rivularis. The sequence continues at coordinate 256,936 of NZ_MRCB01000002.1, read as the reverse complement.
GTGCGACACTTCAGTTTAAAGGACTGAGAGTTGAAAAGAGGACGAATGAGATCTTCGTCACAGTCAGCGATGTTCTATCGCTGCCTCATATCTAAAGTCGTCTAAAGACGACTGCATAAGTGTTTGAGTCGATTTTAATCGACCTATATCAAATCCGTTTAATTAGTCATAGTATATAGTGCGACCAACAGGAGTCGCGAGCGGGACGTTTGCGTCAAGCGCAGTGCCCAAGAGGACGGATCGCACTACTTGTTATTGTGGTCATTCAACCGGATTTAATATTAGTATATGAGACGAGAAATTAATTCCCCGGCGATTGTTGAGAATGGTGCAAGATCTAAGTGGACTTTAGCCTCTTAGCCAGAGAAGAAATTCTCTGGCTACTAGAATGAAATAGCCCTGGCATACCCCTACTATTCTTTTATACGATTTTATACGATGGGACTCAGGGCTAGAAATTTAGCAGCTTCTTCGGCTTGAAGCGGTTTGCTGAACCGATAACCCTGCATTTCCTCGCAATGTAAGCTGCGCAGGAGTTCGACTTGCTGCTCGGTCTCTACGCCTTCTGCAACTACTCTTAAATTCAAACTGCGCCCCAGGGTAATTAAAGCCGACAGCAGCGCCGCATCTTGGGAGTCATCTTTGAGTTCTCGTACAAAAGACTGAGCAATTTTGAGGGTATGGAAGGGAAGTTGTTTCAGGTAGCCCAGAGAAGAACAGCCGATCCCAAAATCATCCATTGAGATGCTAACGCCTAGCTGTTGTAGCTCTCGCATTACTTTCCTGGCTAACTCTAAGTCTTGCATCAGGGCAGCTTCTGTAATTTCTAGCTCCAGCCAATGAGGGGCGAGTCCCGTTTCATCCAAAACTTGTCCCACCATTTTGACGAGATCTGGGTGTTGCAATTGTCGGGGCGAGAGGTTAACTGAGACGGGCACAGCAGGTAAGCCGATTTTCTGCCAAGCTTGATTTTGAATGCAGGCAGTCTTGAGAACCCATTTGCCAATAGGGATAATGAGATCGGTTTCTTCGGCTAGAGGGATAAATTTGCTGGGCGATACTTGTCCGAAGCGAGGATGCTTCCAGCGCAGGAGAGCTTCCATGCCATGAATTTCGCCGCTGCTGATGTTGACTTGCGGTTGATAGCACAGGGAAAACTCTTCTTGTACCAGCGCTTGAGATAGGACATTCTTCGCCTTAAATAGCTGAGCTGCCTTGGGATCTACCGTCGAACCCTGCGAGGCAGAACCATCTATCTTTCGCTCTTTATTTTGGCGCAGATTGGCTGTCGCTTGTTCTACAATCGTGCTGACATCTTGCCCGTCTTGAGGATAGAGGGCTACCCCCATTTGGCTTCTTAGCTGAAGTTTCTGACCGGACACTTCAAATGGCTGTTGGAGGATCTCTAAAATTCTTTGACCGATTTTGCTGACATCCTCGATATGGCTGATGCGAGGCAGAAGTATGGCAAACTCATCGCCTCCCCAGCGGGCGACGATATCGCCAGAGCGAAAACAGGAGTTGAGACGGTCGGCACAGCATTTTAATAACTGGTCGCCGATGGGATAGCCGAAGCCATCGTTAATTTGTTTGAAGCTATCGAGATCGAGCAAAACAACGCCGACTAGATTTTGATTTCTCTTAGCATTGGAGAGGGCGATAGAGAGATACTCGTGAAACAGGGTTCGGTTGGGTAAATCGGTGAGAGGATCGCGAAACGCCTGTTCTTGAATGGTTTCTTTGCTACTCAAATTGTCTTGGCGATCGTCACTCAGGGTCAGAGTTGCACGCAAAGTCGATTTGAATGAGGTTATCTCTCTAGGCTTCACGGCAGTTACCTCGCCTATGGTTCGTTCGTTTAAAGTACCATTGCCGTTTCTGAAGCGCTCTATATTGATGAAAGTATCGGACCCATTAGTCGTACAGTGATAGCTAGCGTTAACGTTACAACCGAAGTTAATTAAATCGCCATTTTTGAGTTCTTTGACGAGGCATTTTTCTCCATTAACAAATACGCCATTGACGCTCTTATTTCCCTCTAAATCGCCGTCCAAAATCCAGTAGGAGTAACTATTCGTTTTGGTGTTGAGTCTTCTGATTAAAGTGGCGTGTTTGCGAGAGGCTTGCTTAGAGTTGAGCACGATCGCATTGCTCTTATGACGACCCATAGAGTAGGTCGCCTCTTCGAGAGAAATCGTTCTTCTGTATTTTTCGTCTTCGATCACGAGAATATGAGAACCTGCCTGAGAGTTAACCATGTTTACCTTTCTATTAATAAATAGTTTGTGTATTGGTGAATTTAAAATTACCCCGCCATTTTGGCGTGACAAGTCAGAAAGTTAACTACCTCTGCGGCAATTAAGGGTTTGCTTAACCAATATCCCTGTATGGCTTCGCATTGCAGATTCCGCAGTAATTCCAGTTGTTGCTGGGTTTCTACGCCTTCGGCAATGACGCGCAGATTGAGTCCGCGTCCTAGAGCGATGACTGCTGAAATAATTGCTGTATCGCGAGAATTTTCCTTAAGATCGCGGACAAAAGATTGGTCGATTTTGAGGGTATGGAAGGGAAATTGTTTGAGATAGCCGAGAGAGGAGTATCCGGTTCCGAAATCATCTAGAGAGATGCGAACGCCGATTTGCTGCAATTTCTCCAGTGCCTGACGCGCAAAATTGACATTTTGCATGATGGTGGTTTCTGTAATTTCTAATTCCAGCCATTGAGGATCTATTTCTGTCTCTTGTAAGATTTGCGTCACCATCTCTACTAGGTTGGCGTTTTGGAATTGTCGGGCGGAGAGATTGACCGACACCTTGAACGGTTCTATTCCTAGTAATTGCCAAGCTTTGATTTGAGCGCAGGCACTCAAGAGTGCCCATTCGCCGATAGGAACGATCAGCCCGTTGTCTTCGGCTAGCGGGATAAATTTGGCTGGCGAGACTAGCCCTAATTCTGGATTATGCCAGCGCAGAAGGGCTTCCATGCCAAAGATCTTGCCACTCTCAAGATCGAGTTGAGGTTGGTAGACGAGGAACAATTCCTCATTGACCAATGCTTGGTGGAGCAGATGCTCTAGTCGCAACCATTCCGAGACTTTAGAAGTCATGGTCGAGCTATAAAACTGATAGCGATCGCGACCTTGTTCTTTACTGCGATAGAGGGCGGCATCGGCATTTTTGAGCAGCGTTTCGGGATCTTCTCCATCTTGAGGATAGATAGCAATGCCGAGGCTACTCTTGACATATAGTTTGTGTTCGCCGACTTCAAAGGGCTGTTTGATTTCTCCGAGCAGTCTCTCGGCAAGCTTGGCAGCTTCTTCAACATTTTTAATGTGGGGCAGCAGGATCGTAAATTCATCGCCTCCCCAACGCGCGATGGTATCGCCCTCCCTCAAGCCGGCATTCAAGCGTTTGGCAAATAGTTGCAGAATGCGATCGCCGATGCTGTGTCCTAGGGTGTCATTGATGTTCTTAAAACAGTCGAGATCGAGAAAGATGACTGCCATTTGGGTTTGATTGCGATGGGCATTGGCGATCGCCAGTGCTAGCTGTTCGTGGAAGAAGGAGCGGTTGGGCAAATCGGTAAGCGCGTCGTGAAACGCTTGATATTGCAAAATTTCTTCGATTCGTTTCCGTTCGGTAATATCAAAAATGTAGCTTCTAATCAGTTTACTTTCGGATAAGTAGTGAACGTGTTGTTCAAAGACTTCTTCTTCAACTTTGACTTCTCGGATTAATAAATTGCCGTTGCGATGCTGATTCTTTTCCAGTAAATCTTTGAGAATGGGATGCTCTAGTTTGGTTTTATAAATATCGGGAAATTTTAGACTGGCTGCTGAATTTAGATAAGTGATTTGACCTTCCCAATCAATTTCAATAATTGGATTGGGACTTAATTCAACTAAAGATGCTAATTTAGTTAGCTCGTAATCATTTTCTCCTTCGATCTCAGTTATCTCAGTTTTTGTAATAACTTGAGTTTGTTTGAATTGCTCTCTAGAGATATTAAAAGAGGTGGATTTTTCAGGGATTAGTTGACTATCTTTATAGCGATCGGCATTAAGATTATTGGAAGAGTTATTAATAATATAATAACTTATTCTAATGTCGTCAGATAGGTTGATTAAATCTCCGTGTTTAAGCTCATGCTCTAGACATTTTCTCCCATTAACGAAAATGCCATTCTTGCTTTTATTTCCCTCTAAATCTCCATCAATAATACAAAATGAATGACTGTTGTCTCGATCTTCATTTTTCCTTAGAATAGTGGCATGTTTGCGAGACAACTTTTGAGAAAAAATGACAATTGAGTTGCTCGTCTGCCGACCAATTGAATACATAGGCTGTTCGAGAGAAACCGTCCGTCTCAAATTGGGCGCATCAATCACCAAGATGTGGTTAACTTTTTTTAAGTTGTCTACTAGGGTTAACATCTTGTATTGTCCTAAGAGCGGGTGTTTAGAGGTTGTTTAATCATTAGCGCCTTAAAATTTGGCTTATTAATAAGAGAATGCCCTCTAAAAACGGTTCCCTCAACAACAGTTGTCACTCGCCCGTCGTGATTTCGATCGCAATCAAAGGTGATGATGAAACCTCGACAAGAGAGAAATTCCGCAAAAGCTCGTCAGCGTCGGCTTCCAGTCGTTAAAATTCAAATCCAAGACGGGCGCTTTCAAATAGTTGGTCTTGGCGCTTGGTATTCCTACTGGCGCGATCCCTATCACATGATGCTGACCATTCCCTGGTGGGGATTTATTGCGATCGTCGCGATCGCCTATATTGTCCTCAATGCCCTTTTTGCGCTGTTATATCTGGCAGGTGGAGATTGTTTGGAGGGGGCGCGTCCGGGATCTTTTGAGGATGCATTTTTCTTCAGCGTGCATACCTTGGCATCGATTGGCTATGGTGTCATCGCGCCAAAAACCACTTACGCCAATATCATCGTCACACTATCAGCAATTACGAGTTTATTAACCATCGCCGTCGTTACCGGACTTGCCTTTGCCCGATTTTCCTTGCCTACAGCTCGCGTTCTCTTTAGCCGCGTTGCCGTAATTACGCCCTACGATGGCGTTCCCACTCTCATGTTTCGGGCGGCTAATCAGCGCCGCAACCTGATTTTAGAAGCGCAGTTACAGGTTTATCTCATGCGAGACGAAATCAGTAGCGAAGGGCAATTTATGCGTCGGATCTACGATCTCAAGCTGCTGAGACACCGATCGCCGAGTTTTGCGCTGACTTGGGCTGCTATGCACCAGATCGATGAAAATAGCCCTCTCTATGGCGCTACGCCAGACTCTTTATTTGAAAATCAAACGACTCTCGTCATCTCGCTCAGTGGAATCGATGAAACCGTCGCTCAGGCGATTCACTCCCGTCACATCTATGCCGCTCAAGACATTCTTTGGAACAATCGATTTGTCGATGTGATTCGCGACGCTCCCAATGGCGATCGCTACATCGACTACAACCATTTCCACGATGTCGTGCCCATAGATTGACACTCCGCACGTCTAAGCTTCTTTCGTCGCTTAATTCTCATTTTCGCTTGCCGATCGCTTTTTTAATTTGTTGTTTAATTCGAGTGACGAATTTTTGCCACTGACTTTCTTGTTGAGGTGGCACAACAACTTGAGGTGGTTTTGTTTCTCCCAAATAACGATAGTATTCCCAGAGTTCTCGATAAGCACTGCCAGGGATCATGGGCATCCCTGCCCAGTGAAGGTATCTCAATCGATTCTCTCCGTCATATAAAATATGATCTTTTTCTGTAAAATGTTGGGAACCTGCCCAGCTACCGGGTTCTTTATCGGAAATTTTAACTAAATTCAGCCTTTTTTGTGTTGTTTTGAGAATAATATAATTAAGAATGGGTTGATCGGTTGTCTTGTAAGAAAAGTCAAAATATTCTCGATGTTGAGCGCATTCTTGTAATAATTCATATAGTTGAGATTCTGAAAATATTCCTTTTTTAGATGCCCAGAAGCCGCTATTAAAAACATCTTCTAATTCGCGATCGCTAAAGATTCCTTGCTCTTTAACTACAGAAGAAAAAATATCGGCTAGTTGTCTTTTTTTATAGTGATAATCGCAGCAAACAAACTCGCATTCAGATAAATAGTTTAAAATATCAACAATTTTTTCAAAAACTAGAATATCTGTATCGATATAAAGGAATTCATTTAGTGGTCCAAACCACTGAACGAGTTTTCGCATTTTATTGGGATTATTTAAAAAATCTCTATCGAAAATTTCTCCAACTTTTTGCGTAAATTTTTCCAGGAAATCTAAATCGGGAAAAATTTCTACATTATGCTTCTGTTTGAGAATATTAGCGACTTTTTTATACTGTTCGTTGAAAGGAATCAAGAAAACGGAGACATCTCTGTCATGATAGCGGATACTATTTAGGAGTGCGATCGCATTATCGATAACTTTATCATTAGCAACTATATAAATTCCGCGATTCATCTATTTGACCTCAAAATGTCAATCCTAATTTTTTCAAGATTTTTTTAGCCAGATTGGGAGATTGTCGATAAGGTTTCGCTTTCTCATTAAAATTGGGACGTTGTTCTGGTTCGTAAAGATAGCGGTAATACAAGAAAATATCTCGATAGGGAAAGCTCAGATTTTCTCCCGCACCGACTTGAGCAAAGACTCTAGAGTGAATCCCAATATAGTGTAAATAAGTCAAGCGATTGCCTTTATCGTAGAGCAAGTTATTTCTACTTTTAAAATGCCTGGAAGTGATGCTGCATCCCGTTCTTTTATTTTTGGGTAGCTGGAGAGCAAAATTATAAATCGAATATCCCGATCGCATCATCATATAGTTAATCAAAGTTTGATCGGGAGCCATGGGATAGAGAATTTCTGCTTCTCCAGATTTGAGGCGATCGAGCAACCAATTTTTTCTCTCTTCGTCAAATAAATCTTTTTTAGAGGCATAAAATCCCGAACAAAAAATTTCAGATTTAATTCTTTGTGTTGGAAAAATTTCTGTTAACTTAGCCGAGGAAAGTTCGTAAACGTGTGTAGGATCTTTATACTGAAAGTCATAAACAATACAATCGTCGCGATCGAGTCGGGCAAAGATCGAGTCAACCGAATCTAAGAGTAAGGTATCGGCATCCATGTAAAGAAAGCGATCGAAAGGAGCATCGAATGCACAATAGCGCCGATGGGTGCCAAAGCGATGATACCCCGTACTTCCTACTTTAGCCCAACGCTCTCGCGCAGTCGGATGAGTATCCCAAACAGAGCGAGCAAAATTATCCCATTTTTCGATCGAGCTGCGATCGTCGTACAATTGGACATTAGGGCGCTTAGCTATCTCAGCCGCAATTTTTTCGGTATTATCGTCGTAAGGATAGACACAAACAGGAGTTTCCGAATCTGAATTGGCTTCAATGCTATTAAGTAAAGCAATTAGTTGGTCGTAAACTCGGTCGTTAGCTAAGGTACAAATTCCATCCATAAATCTAAATTACAAGCCCCAATTTAGTTTAGCTAATTCAGTCAACTTGAGAAATTGTGACCGAGTTTTGTTGATTTGCCTTTTGAGTTGCATGCCAATTGAATTTTAACCAGAATGGGCTAGGATTACGAAAAAACCTGCCACAACTGTATTAAGTCAGGCAGGCTATTATGCACAAATAAATTCCCAACGGTCTTCAAATTAGCTTTTTAACGATCGACCCCCGTAAGGGGAATTGACTCGTTAGTCACCCCTGGTTGAGTAACCCAACTCAAATCGCCCTCACCCCAACTCCTCTCCCAGAGCGAGAGAGGGACTTTCCAATTAAGGCTTTTACCTGAAGTCCCTTCGCTCTTTGTGGGAGAAGGGATTTAGGGATGAGGGGACAAAGATTTGTCACTCAACCGGCAGTCACCCTATAAAGAAATTAGAACTCAGTCTTTAGTGACGTTGACAATTACACCAGTGACTGCTCCTTTGATGGCATTATTCCCTAGCGAGCTATTGTTTGTAATTTCGCCAGTTACTGCATTAGCTGCTGCCCCAACTGCGGCATCTTGAATCAGACTCGGAAGGGTACCGCTATTGCGATTATGCGTCGCGCTGACTGCTGCGCCCGCTGCCGCCCCTCCTACCGCATTTTTCCAGGTACTGCTTCGTCGATCGAGAATTTCTCCAGCAACGACTCCGGTAGCTGCTCCTACAGCAGTATCCTTAATTAGATCGGCACGAGCAGGTTGAGATGGCAATAAAATAGTTCCTAGGATGCCAGTGGCAACGATCGCCGGAGCGAACAAGGTGATTTTTTGTCCTCTTTTCATTTCTCACTCCTGTTAGTGAAATTTTTATGAGGCTCTATTAACCTTTTTTTAAGGCTATTGCGATCGCTTGAGGATGTCAGTCCCACTCCAATTGGGAAAATTTCCGATCCCAATTGTGGAAAATAGTAGAAAAAAAGGGAAAATAGTAGAAATTCAAATGGGGACAATCCAATTGGCAATTGGCAATGGTGTTGTAGGGAAGTTAATGGTATTGCCCAATTGTTAAGCAAACTTTCTCACAATTTCTGGGAAATTTCTGGCTATCCAATCGGTTACAGCTTCTGGTGCCAGCGGTTTAGAAAAGAAATAGCCTTGCGCGCAATCGCATTTGAGGATTTGTAACTGTGCCAGTTGTTTGGCGGTTTCCACGCCTTCTGCGGTCACTTTTATGCCCAAACTGCGTGCTAAAGTAACGATCGCTCGAACGATGTCCATATTCTTGCTAGCAATATGCATATTATTCACGAAGGAGCGATCGAGCTTAAGCGTATCAATGGGAAAAGAATGGATGCAACTGAGCGACGAATATCCCGTCCCAAAATCATCTAGCGATAACTGCACGCCTAATTCTTTGATTTCAGCGAGAATCGTCGCTGCCGTTTCCTCGTGTTCGTTCATCAAGCCCGTTTCGGTCACTTCTAGATTCAGACAGCTTGCCGACAAGCCCGTTCCCTTGAGAATGCGATCGATTTGTCCGGCTAAATCGGGTTGAGACAATTGTTGGCGAGATAGGTTGACGCTCATCGTCAAAGACCGACAGATTGGGAACTGTTCCTGCCATGCTTTCATCTGGCGGCAGGCTTCTTGAAGTACCCACTGACCGAGCGGAATAATTAACCCCGTTTCTTCTGCTACTGGGATAAAGTCGGCTGGAGAGATAATGCCCCGATCTGGATGTCGCCAGCGCACCAGCGCCTCGAAACCAATACCTTTGTTGGTGCTCAGAGAGATAATTGGTTGGTAGTTGAGATGAAATTCGCTGCGTTCGAGTGCTTGTCTGAGTGACGTTTCTAGCTGTAATCGCGCCTGCGCTTGGGCGTGCATGGTAGTATCGAAAACCTCGTACCTAGCTTTCCCTAGAGCTTTGGCGCGATACATGGCAGTGTCGGCATTGCGGAGCAGGTCTTCCGGTTTCTGGCAATTTTGCGAGTTGAGAGCAATGCCGATGCTTGCCGAAATGTATACCAAATGACCCATTAGGCTATAGGGTTTCATCAAGTCTTCGTTAATCCGCTGGGCTACCTGCGTTGCATCGCTAATATCTCTAATGTTTTCTAGCAAGATGGCGAATTCGTCGCCTCCCAGACGGGCGACGATATCTCCCGGTCGCAGGCATTTTAGCAGTCTTTTTGCTACTTGGATCAGCAATCGATCGCCGACCAAATGTCCCAAACTGTCGTTAATTATCTTAAAGCGATCGCAATCTAAAAAGATAACGGCAAATAAATAATCGGGTTGTCGTTTGGTACGCTTGAGGGTGCGCTCTAGATGGTCGATAAAGAGCGTTCGGTTCGACAAACCCGTTAGCTGATCGTAAAGAACGCGATGATGGCTTAAATCGGTCTGAGAGCCTGCTATGCGATAGGGACGACCGTTAGCAGTGCGAACGGCTAGCCCTCGACTGAGCGCCCAAAGATAAGTCCCGTTGCAATGCCGAATGCGATATTCGCTTTCAAAGTAGGGAGTAATGCCTTTGAGGTGGTCGCGCAACTTCGTTTTAAATCGCTCCAAATCTTCGGGATGAATGCGCTGCAACCACTGATTAAAATGTTTAAAATTCTCTTTCTCTCGATCGCTTAAACCGATGGTTGCTTTCCAGCGTTCGGAGAAATAAACTTCATTAGTGGCTAGATTCCAGTCCCACAACCCATCGTTAGAGCCTTGAGCGGCTAAGGCATATCGTTCTTCGCTCTCTCGCAATGCGTCCAACGTCTGAGAGCGATTGATGGCATAGCGAATCGATCGCTCTAGTAAAGAAGCACTAATCTCGCCTTTAACCAGATAATCGGCTGCGCCGGCTTGCATGGCTTCGAGGTCATTTTCCCGCTCTCCCTGTCCGGTGAGCATGATAACGGGAACTTTACAACCATTGGCGATCGCCTCTCGCAGGAGTTCTAGCCCATTATACTCTCCCAAACAGCAGTCAAATAGATAGATCTCGTGCTGGTTCTTTTGCACTGCTTCTAGTGCGGCTGCGTAATTGCTAACCCACTCCAGTGTAAATTCAGTTCCCTCGATGTCAGACAATAAATCTTTGAGGAGGATAAAATCATCCTCATCGTCCTCCACTAATAGGATTCTTAATTGTTGACTTCCTGTGTTGCTCATCATCGTTTATCAGTTTTCAGCGATCGGGGGTTCGCAAATACGACAATCATCTTAAGTATTCCCGTTTTCTTCTGATTTCTTACGCTTGCGGTGGAAGTTCTACAACTGCGAACCAGTATTTACCTAGCGTTTTCATGACTTCAACCAATCCTTCAAAAGTGACAGGCTTGGTGATGAAAGAGTTAGCGCCCAGATTGTAGCTTTGGTAAATATCTATCTCTGCTTTCGAGGTGGTTAAGACGACGACGGGAATTCTGCGTAGATTGGGATCGACTTTGATTTCTTGCAAGGCTTCGCGACCGTTCTTTTTAGGCATATTCAAGTCGAGCAAAATCAATCCGGGACGGGGAGAAGTACTCGGTTCGGCGTATTGACCTCGGCGATATAAATAATCCATCAGTTCTTCGCCATCGCTGACAAAGCTTAGATCGTTGGCGAGTTTGCTCGCTTCTAGAGCCTCTTGGATCAACATGCAATCCTCTTCGTCGTCATCGGCGATTAAAATGGTTGTAAGTTTGTTGGTCGTTTTCATAGTTCGCTTGCGGCTGATTCCTGTTGGAAAGGGGGTTGAATGATAAAAGTAGATCCTTGCTCTGGAACACTTTTGGCGGTGGCGATTTTGGCGCAAATTGCCAAGCCGATATCCGTTCCTTTGCATTCCGCTGCGACCGTGCAGGCGTTGGATACCTGAAAAATGCGATCGCTATATTTTCATCAAACCCGATGCTATTGTCTTTAACTGCGATCCGATACTCATCGGGTTGCGATCTCGATCGCATGCCATCGAGCGCGACCAGGGAAGCCTTTCTTCTGGCGATGAAATAAAAGTCAGATCTCAGAAATCTCCCCACACTCCTAGTCCACTTCTCTAGCCTGTCGAATGGGTAAGGTAACGATAAAAGTCGCGCCTTGACCTGGAGTACTTTTAGCTTCGATAGAACCGCGATGGCGAGCGACGATTTTGGCACAGATAGCGAGTCCGATCCCCGTTCCTTCGTACTCGTTACGACCGTGCAGGCGTTGAAAAACCTGGAAAATGCGATCGCGATACTTTTCGTCAAAGCCAATGCCGTTGTCACTCACTGAGATCCGACAGCGATTGCCCGTTAACCTTTCTCCGAACACTCGAACGATTGGCGGTTCCTCCTGGCGGCGAAATTTTAGGGCATTGCTGAGCAAGTTCTGAAACAATTGACGCATCTGTAGCGGATCGGCATCGATAGGAAAGAGTTCGCCAATTTCTATGCCCCCTCTCGTCTGCTGAATTTGCACTTCAAAATCGGAGACGATCTCAGCAATCAGTTTGTTGAGATCGACCGAGACAAATGGTTGAGCTTTAGTGGTCACGCACGAGAAAGTGAGTAGATCCTGGATCAGGATTCGCAGGCGCTGCGCTGACTTTTGTATTCTCTCTAGATAATCTCGACCTCGATCGCCGAGTTGGTCGGCGTAATTGGCTTGCAGGCGATCGCCAAATGCCTCGATTTTCCTGAGGGGTTCTTGTAGGTCGTGGGAGGCGATATAGGCAAACTGTTCGAGTTCGGCATTGGATCGCGCTAATTCTACCGCCTGTTGTGCCAAGGCTCGTTCGGCGAGTTTGCGCTCTGTGATATCGCTCAGCGAGCCTGCCATGCGGTAGGGTTTTCCCTGTTCGTCTCGTACTGCCAGTCCCCGACAAAGTACCCAGCGATACGATCCGTCTTTGTGCCGCATCTGATATTCGTGTCGAAAGTAAGGAGTCTGACCGTTTAAGTGAATCTCGATCCCCCATTCGATCGACTCGCGCTCTTGGGGATGTACTCGCCCAAACCATTCATTGGGATCTGGAGCGATTTCATTATCTTTGTAGCCGAGAATGGCTTTCCAACGCGGGGAGAAATAAATTTGGTCGCTCAGCAAATCCCAATCCCACACGCCATGATTAGCGCCTTCAACTACCAGAAAATACCGCTCTTCGCTCTCTTTAAGAGCTATCTGAGATTGCTGGAGTTGTTCGAGCGTCGAGTTAAGAGCGCTAGCTAGTTGAGATAATTCATCGTTACCCGGCAATAAAACCCTTGCCGACAAGTTGCCAGTAGATCCAATTTGATTGATTAGGTGGGTAAGTTGACCCAGACGAGAGAGGATTAGCCTCTCTAGCAGCAGCCAACTCAGACCGCAGAAGACTAAACCGATGACTAGGGTAGTCCAGAAATAGTAGAAAAAACTGCTTTCTGCATGCACATGGGTGTTTCGGTCTATTTCTAGGCGCACGATCGAGGCGGGTCGAGCGAAAATATCGCGCAGCAAAACATAGGACACGATCGCGTTGTTAGTTAGGGTTTTTGCAGCGACTGGCGCATTTTTAAGTAATTGAGATCGCACGGACTGAACGTCGGCTGGCTGTTGAGGATCGCGATCGCGATAAAGACTTAATTTTACTTGCATAACTTTAGCCAGCCTTTCAATCTCTGCGCGATCGAGAAAGCGCCCCATAATTAAGGTTCCGCGAACGGGTGCTCGTTCCTGGCTGGTGAGGATAGACCGAGCGCTCAGAAGCATCAAACCCTCTTGTAGGAGAACGAAACCCTTGATACTTCCCTTCGTTCGAGAATGACGCAGCAGAGGCGATCTGTCTTGAAAAATTAGCGCCATCAAGTCAGCAGGCAATGCTCGTCTTTTTTGACTCTGTAGGTCGAAACCCTGCCCAAAGACGATTTGTCCGGATGGGTTGATAATCAGCAAAACGTTAAGCTTCAAATTGGTGAATGTTCCGTTTACTAGGTTTGAGGCTACATAGGCGGCATTCCCATCTTTAACAAATTGGTAGGTATCGTTCCATTCAGCCCAATCGCCAGCAATCAGATCTAGCTGACAAATTTCGTGAGATAAAACATTCTGGACTTGCTCGGCATTCAGGATAGCCCTTTCTCGATTGAATTTGGCATAACTGTTGAGCAAAATAATCCGAGCAGCAGTAAATTGACCGACGAAAAGCACTAAAAATGCAATGCCAATCGCGGATACTACTTTAAAACGAAGTCCTGACATTGGTTTGGAAATGATAGCTGACATGAGTTTTTGGAAAACTTTTTGCGGTTCGATTCCCGAAGCTGGGCGCTCGAAAGTCCCCGTTACGCTGAGATGGCCAGCGCTAGACTGACACCTAGAATTCCCCAATCGCGATCGGAAATAGCAAGGATTTGCTTAACATTTTTTTGCTTCTGTTGAATTTGGGCAATCATTTTGGGAAATTTAAATTTAGAGTTTCGATTGAATCGATTCTCGAATCATTACTCTTATAAGGTGTGAGGATATGACAAGTTTGAGACAACTAGGACAATACGGGCTGCTCGGTTCGATGCTGCTGGGTTCGATAGGTCTAACGACGACCAATGCTCTAGCTGACGCGATCGCGCCTCAAAGTCGCGAAACTCCTGCGGCTAATGCTGACTTCCTCCAACAACTCGATCGCTACAATAATCAGAGCGATTCCCTCGACCAAGTGACTAGCGTCCAAGAATTAAAGGACGTCGCTCCGACAGAGTGGGCATATGAAGCATTGCGGAGTTTGGTAGAACGCTATGGCTGTATTGTAGGTTATCCCGATAGCACTTACCGAGGCAACCGCGCCCTGACTCGTTGGGAGTTTGCTGCTGGTTTGAACGCTTGTATGAACACCATAGAGCGCCTCATCCAAGAAAATGTTGCCGTGCTCAAGGAAGACGTGGATACGCTCAAACGACTCGCTCAAGAATTTGAAGCCGAACTAGCTGCCCTGGGCGGACGAGTCGATAACTTAGAAGGGCGCGTTGCCTTTTTGGAAGACAATCAATTTTCAACAACTACTAAGCTAACGGGCGAAGTGGTTTTTGCCGTTGCTGCCGCAACCAACAACGGCGGGACGGATAATCAAGCCGTTTTCCAAAATCGGACGCGCTTATATCTAGAAACTAGCTTTACAGGAGAAGATATTCTCTATACCGGACTGGCGGCAGGCAATTCTCCTCGCTTCGACCTTCCTTCCCAAGGAACGGGCATCCCTACGGGTGAAGGTACCTTTACCTTCCAGGACTATGCTGACAATGATGTCGCGATCGATTTTCTATCCTACTTCACGCCGATTGGCGATTGGGCTGAAGTTTTCGTGACTGCTGCTGCCGGAGCTACTTCAGACTATTTACCTACCGCTGGTAACGATCCCATTGACGATGGCGGCGATGGCGGTTCTGGTGCCCTGACTCTCTTTGGTGCCCACAATCCGATTTACTATATCGGAGGTGGCGCTGGGGCAGGATTTAACCTTAAGTTCGGCGATACATTTACGCTTAGTACGAGTTATCTAGCCGGGCCTTCCGATGCTGCCAGTCCGGCAGAAGGGGCTGGAATTTTTAACGGAGACTATGCTGCTTTGGGGCAGTTGACCATTACGCCCAATGACAGTCTGACGTTTGTCCTGACCTACGTCAATAGCTATCATAGTGCTGGTACGCCCATCTTTAACTATGGCTTTGCTACTTCCCCCGATAGTACAGGAGTTGTCGGGACAAGCTTTGCTAACTTTCCTGGCGGCACTGATGCTAGGGTTAGTGCCAACTCGTTTGGCGTTGGTGCTTCTTATCGGGTTGCGCCGCAATTCGTCGTCAGCGCTTGGGGAGGATACACGATCGCCGATATTCGCAATGTCTCTGAGGACGGAGAAATTTGGAACTACGCACTGTCTCTTGCCTTTCCTGACTTGTTCGGAGAGGGAAATTTGGGCGGTTTGATCGCAGGCGTTCAGCCCTATTTGGGCAACCCCGCTGAAGTGGGTTTTGTTGGTGCTTCTAACAATATTCCCATACACATAGAAGCTTTCTACCGCTATCAGCTCAACGATAATATTTCCATCACGCCTGGAATTGTTTATCTAAACGCGCCCGATCAGCAGGATGATGAAGATGCGATTTTGGGCGTTGTTAGAACGACTTTTACGTTCTAATAATGCCCAGCTAATTAAAGACGGGGGCGCGAGGGAACTTTTATTGCGCCCTCTCATACACTCATACCATTTTGGATTTTGGATGAAAAGATTTTGGACGAAAGGATTTTGAAAGGAACTTCTAATAGGCGTTTTAGAGATCTATCCTGTCGCCAACATTTTTTAAACCGATATTACAGGGCTTTGGCTTTCTATGCTTTTTTTAGAAACGGTATTAATTATCCCTGAGGGGAGAAAATTAAGAGATTGTTCCCGATTAAATCGTCAAACTTAACTCATCCATGACCTATAGTCTCAGAATTGCCGATATTCCCAGCAGCGAACGACCTCGCGAACGATTGCTGAGCTTGGGAGCCAGACATTTATCAACGGCTGAATTGTTAGCCATTTTACTCGCTACGGGTCAAGGAAAGGGAAAACTCTCTGCGATCGGCTTAGGACAGTACATTTTACAAGAATTAAGCAAGCACAAGCGCGAGCCTCTGGATGTTTTGAGAGATATCAGCCCTCAAGAGTTGATGGCGATTCCAGGAATTGGACCTGCAAAAGCTACAACTATTCTTGCTGCTGTTGAATTGGGCAAACGATCGTTTCAAATACGACCGATGGAAAAGGTTGTGATAGACAGTCCCGATGCAGCAGCAGCAGCGATTAGTCTAGATTTGATGTGGCAGCAACAAGAGCGATTTGCCGTCATTTTGTTAGATGTCAAGAACCGTCTCATTGGTACTAAAGTGGTAACCATCGGTACTGCCACTGAAACATTAGTTCATCCTCGCGAGATTTTCCGCGAAGTTATCAAACAAGGAGCAACGAAGCTCATTATCGCTCACAATCATCCTTCTGGTAACTTAGAACCGAGTCGAGAAGATATTTCTTTAACGGAGCAGTTATTACAAGGGGCGCAATATTTAAGGATTCCACTTTTGGATCACTTAATCGTCGGCAATGGCGATCGTCAAAGTTTGCGACAGATAACCAATCTGTGGGAGAAATACCCTCAAAACGATTGATAGTTGAGGTTTATGTTAAGCTTGGAGGAAGAAGGGCGATTGGCACAGGGGTAGCGCACTTCCTTCACACGGAAGGGGTCACTGGTTCAAATCCAGTATCGCCCATTTTTACGTTTGATATAACTGGTTAGCGATCGCCCGCTTAACTCAACTGTGCCACAATCTGATTTCTCAGTAGTGTTTCTTGTCTCAGTAAATCTTCCACGTTAATTCGCAAGAAACGCTGTTCGTCTACCCACAATTGCAATTTAATACGATCGCTTCCCGGACTCCCCGCAGGATTTAGTTGCGCGATCGTTCTTGCCCCATCGCGATCGTTGAGAGGGCGAACCGTGGTTTCGCCACTGCCAACGGAACGAGTTACCAAGCGATCGCCTTCAAAATATACTTCCGTTCCTCCCGTGTCTGCACCCAATTCACCGATAATTAATTCGATGCTGGGTTGATTTTCCACAGAGGCACCCAAGGTCAATTCAACGGGATTGTCCATCGGATAAGGTTGCCCTGCCCTAATAATCGGATGCCAGCTATGGGCGTTTTTGCGGCGATTCCAGTAGCGAATTCCGTAACTGTGATAAAGAAAGTCTTTTAATTCAAATCCTTGGGCTAATTGCAACGCGCCCAATGCGATCGCTTCAAAGGGGCGATCGCAGCGAATTTTAGCTTCATCAAAGTATTGTTTGACCCAATTTTGTACGGCAGGAATTTGTACCGTTCCTCCCACCAATAACACGGCATCGATATTGGTTATTTCAATGCCATTGCGTCTTGCTTGCTGCAAGACTTGAGTCATTAATTCGTCTAATTGCTCAAAAAATTGCTGTTGTTTGAGAATTTCTTCAAAGCGATCGCGTTCTAATGCTAATTCGTAACTCTCAAAAGTTTCATCATTAAAATAAACTTCAGTTGCTTGTGTTTGAGAAGAGAGTTGAATCTTTAGTCGTTCTGCCAAACGAGTTGTTAAAGGAGATTTTGGCAATCCTTGTGTTTGAGCAAAATAATCGACTAACCAATAATCGAGATCGGAACCCCCTAAATTCGTGCCTGCTTTGGCTAAAACGCGGGCGAGTTTAGCTTTTTGTCCCGAATTATTGCCAAAGAATTTTTCGCCCCATTTAAGAATAAAGCCCTGCGTTTTTTGTTTGTTATCTAAGTCCAACTGAACTAAAGAAAGGTCGATCGTTCCGCCGCCAAAATCGACGACTAAAAGCAAATTTTCATCTGTCGTACCGTACCCCAGCGCCGCTGCCGTCGGTTCGTCGAGAATTCTAATTTGTTCGATCGCCCAAGATTGACAGACTTGAGTCAACCAACTGCGATAGGTTTCAAAGCTATCGACGGGGACCGTGAGGACGAGAGAGTCCGGAGTTTGGGAGGTTTCGTCTTTGAGTTGGTTAATTAACGTCGTTAAAAACCATTCCCCGACTCGTTCAAAAGTGACGATTTTTTCATCTAATTCTGGCAAAAACCCTTGTATTTGCGCGCCGATTCCTCGCTTGAAGCTGCGGAAGAAGCGGGGATCGCTGGCGAGATCCAAACCGCGATCGCGTACTGTCTGTCCCGCGACGATCTTAGCGCGACTGGCATCTTCTACATACACCAAACTGGGAATCAGAGGGGGATTATCTCCCAGTTGTTGGGACAGTCCCGATAGTTTTACGGTTTCGGGCTTTTCGGTTACTGCGTTCCAACGGGTAATAACGGTGTTACTGGTACCGAAATCGATGGCGTAGGACACTTTTCAGTTATTAGTGGTCAATTATCAGTTATCAGTGTTACATAATTTATCCTCTAGCAGAGCTATGAGTTCGGAGTTGGGAACGATCTTCTTCCAACCCCGAATTCACCTTCAAGGTAACTCCTCTGGTTGGGATGAACTGCCATTATTCGGATCTAGCTGCTGGCGAACATCGTCGATCGCGCTATTGAGTTGAGCTATTTTATCTTCTAGGCGGCGACGCGCCCTTTCCATGCTTTCTTCTGTCTCGAATTTAGCCCCTTGACCGGGCGAAAGCAAAGACCGATCGTCTTGGCTGGGTTCTTGAGATTGCCGACGAGTAGCTACGACTGCTCCCAGTACGCCGCCGACTGCGCCGCCGACGATCGCTCCTAAGAAAAATCCTGCGGCAAAACCATCACGCTGACTCATAGTTCTTTTCCCTACTGTATCTACAATAATGCGATCGCTCAGGTTCCGAAGGCGCGATCGCCTGCATCTCCTAACCCCGGTACGATATAACCTTTACTATTTAGTCCTTCATCAATGATAGCGGTGTAGATATTCAAGCTAGGATATTTTTCGCTCAATTGTCGCAGAGCGGGCGGTGCAGCCACGACAGAGATAATCCGTATCAGTGCCGGATCTCCTCCCCGACGGGTAATTTCTGCCATTGCCGTCATAATCGAACCTCCCGTTGCCAGCATTGGCTCTAAAATCAACACTCGCGTCTCGCAAGCAAACTGTTCTGGCAATTTGTTTAAATAACAACTAGGCTGCAAGGTTTCTTCGTTGCGGACTATTCCCAGATGGTAAATTGAAGCCAGAGGAAGCAGTACCTGCGCTCCATCCAACAAAGCGAGTCCGGCGCGGAGAATGGGAACGACTGCGACGGGAACTTCCGGATCGATCAGCGTAGCCGAACATTCAGCTAGCGGGGTTTGTACGGTTGCCTCCAGCGTCGGCAGCCAGTGGCGGGCGGCTTCGTAGGTTAACCAGCGTCCTAATTCCGTCATCGCGGTTTTGAAGAGGACTGAGGGCGTATTTGCATCGCGAGCAACTGCCAACCAGTGTTTAATCAAGGGATGGTCGGGGACGTATACTCGTAATTGTAAAGTCATTCGATTTTAGATGTTAGATTTTGGATGATAAAAGCAAAGGGGAGTCAAAAGTTGACAGTTAAAAGGCAAAATTAATTTTTCCTTTTCTTTTTTCCTTTATTTGCTCCCCACACCACGATTAACGGAACTCAAATAGCCTATTATCTGGCTGATTGCTAACGAATCGTTGTAGTTGGTTCAACGACTGATTGTAACCGATAATTGCCTGTAGGAACTCGCTGCGAGCTTCGGTCAGATCCCGTTGCGAGTTAATTACATCTGTTTGGGTGCCGACTCCGGCTTGGAAACGCAAGCGAGCTAGTCGCAGCGATTCTTCAGCCCGTTGCACGTTGAGCCGAGTTGTTTCGATATTTTCTTGATTGGCGATGAGTTCATAGTATGCTGTTTCGACCTGCGTGCGAATTTGGTTGCGCTGTCTGGCGAAGGCATTGTTAGCCAGGTCGATATTTCTATCTGCCTGCCTCGCTCTAGCAAAAGCTGCTCCGCCATCGAAAAGCGTCCAGCGCATTCTGGCTCCAAAGCTATAGCCGTCGCCAATCCCAAACTCGTCATCGAAATTGTCTCGGAAATTGTATTGGGCAAAGAAATCAACTTGCGGTTTAATGTCGGCTAGTGCAATCGTTCGATCGCGTTCGCTAATTTCTCTCTGTAAGAGCTGCTGCTCTAATTCGGCTCGATTTTTATAGGCTTGGACGATACTTTCTTCTAGAGACAACGGCCATCTGCCAGCCTCTTTGATTTCATCGGCAGCCGTCAGCTCGACTTGCTGACCTACGCTCAAGACTTCTGCCAGATTCCGCCTAGCCGTGCGTTGCGCTGAAATGGCTCTGGTTAACTGTTGGTTTGCCCTGGCTAAGTCTACTTCAGATCGCAACGTATCGAAGCGCGTTCCCAAACCAGCCTGTTCGAGGAGTTGGGCATCGCGCAAACTCTGAGTGGCATCTTCTACGGCTGCTTGAGCGATCGCAACCTGAGCGTCGGCATTTTGCAATAGGTAATATCTGTCAGTCGCGTTAAAGCGGGTTTCTTCGGCAAGGCGTTCTACATCTAACTCGCTTTGACGCAAGGCACGTTCCGCTCGTTCGATCTGCGCGCCTCTGCGCCCTCCCGTGTATATGTTGTAGCTCAGTTCGAGGTTTCCCTGGAAATTCGTACTTTCTTCAAACCCTTGCTCGGGTTCGCCTACGGTTTGTCCGGTAAAGGGATTTACTTGTCCTGGGATGTTAGTTGTTTGTCCGCTGCGATCGAACTGGACTTGAGTGGACAGGTTGGGTAACAGAGCGGCTTGAGCTTCTTGCAACTCAGCCTGCCGACGTTCTAGGGTAATTCGGGCTTCCCGAAGGTCTTTGTTATTGCGCAGTGCCAGTTCGATCGCTTGATTGAGGGTAATAGGCTGAACGTTTTCGATGTCAACTTCTTCTGGTTTGGTTGGAAATTGTAGCGGATTAGCGCTCGGATCGAGATTTTCTGGGGCTGGCTCATCTTTGCGAGTCTCGGCAGGCGCTTGAGAGGGTTGAGCTGGCTCTAATCCGGGAAGTGACTCCCTAGCTGGAGGAGCTGGCTGCTCTTGCATCTGCGCTACGTTGGTGTTCCGATGCTCGACTTGAGATAGCTTCTCGAATTTAGTGCGAGGGGGCGATACTGTCTGTGCAGTTGCCGATGTTCCCCAAACAAGGGTTAGGATTGCACCGACACTGGCTGTCATGAGATAACGAATAACTAACATTGGCTCTAGTATAGGTTTCGTTCTTAACAGGTAATTATGCAAGAAAATCTGAAGTCATCTAGCAAGAACGATTAGATTTTGAAACAGACTTCTTGCTAAATAGCTTAAAGCTTATTTAATCGGTAATGAATTGAAAATTCAAGGAAATGGTTCCTTCATCCAAACTTTCGTAGCGATCTCCTCCCACTTTCCCCTACAGGCGTATGGTCATGCCCCCTTGTGCCTTTATCTTTGTTATAGGAAGTGAAATGGGATTAAGCGATCGCTACTCCTTCCCGTCGAGGATCGCCACGTCCTTCCATGCTTCCGTCGGGTTTTTTTCTGACTGCATGAACGCCGCCAAAGAACATATTTTTCTCTTGCCACAAAACAACTTGAGTGGCTTCTGGCAGGCGCGATCGTTCGAGAGTTTCTGCTCCAAACATAGGTTCGACGCTGAATATATTATTTTCCCAATGCACTCTCGGATTTTCTACAGCTTCTGCGAGCGATAAGTTAAAATCTAATAAGTTAGAAATGACTTGTAAAATTGCCGTTCTAATCCGATTGGAACCGCCCGAACCCAGTACTAATTCTGGTTTTCCGTCTCTTAAAACGATGGTTGGCGACATCATCGAAGAAATGCGGCGATCGCATTCCCAATTATGAAAGCCAAGGGGATTTAAATCGGCTTCTCCGAGCATGTTATTGAGCATGATTCCCGTTCCTGGGATGACATAGGAAGACCCTTCTCCGTTAGAAACGGTAACGCTTGCGGCATTTCCTTCGCTATCGAGGACGCTGATATGAGTGGTGTTGCCTAATTTGTTGACGGCAGCATCTAATTGCGATCGATACTGTTCTAAATACCGTTCGTCGAGAAAATGTTGCTCTATATTCTTTTGATAGAGGCGACTATCGTAATTATGTTTTCTCGCTTCATTAGTCAGGCGCATGACTTGAGCTAATATTTCCAAATGTTGAGAGGTGCCAAATTCAATTTGACTCAGATCGAATATTTCTAAAAGTTTGAGGGCAAAAGCAATTAACGTTCCGCCCGAACTCGGTGGAGGATTGGTCAGTAATTCCCAGCCACGATAGCGAATTTTTAGCGGTTTCCTGACAAGAACTCGATAATTTTCAAGATCTTCTAGAGTTAAATATCCCGCGTCTGACAAGTCTTTCACTAATTGATGAGCAATGTCTCCTTCATAAAATATTTTGATTCCAGAGCGAGATATTTCAGTTAAAGTCGCCGCTAAATCTTTCATGTAGCAGATTTGTCCGGCAGTCAATAATTTCCCATCTGGCGCATAAATTTGACGAGATTCGGGATATCTTGTCAAAATCGGTTCGAGTAATTTAAAGGTAAAACTATTAAAATGATTAACAATAAATCCATTTTGGGCACAATCGATCGCGGGTTGGACGACGACTTCAAAGGGCAATTTTCCCAATTTTTGATGAACTTTCCAGATTCCTGCTAAATTTCCAGGCGTTGCGATCGAACCTAGTCCTATATGAAACGTCTGAATTTCGCCGCCAAAGTTAACATGAATGGGATAGAAATCAATTTTTTCTACAGGTTTTTTATGACGGGGAGTTTGACAAAAAAAATCAAATAAAATACTTTGATTATCTTTAGTATGAGCCAGGAGAAAACCGCCGCCAGCTGGAGAGGAAAGAACCGATTCTGCAACAAATGCCGTTAAGACAGCCGCGATCGCAGCATCAAAAGCATTCCCGCCTAAGGCAAACATTGCTTGCCCCGCCTCGGCAGTTTTTTGATGTCCAGCAGCAATAACCCCTCGATTTTTCTGGCTCATTTCTCTTCGCTTTTTCCACGTTGGCAAATAGTTAGCGATCAATACTTATTATCTGTACCAGGCTTCTATCAGTTTTTGCAACACAACCAGTTTAGTGCGAGAGAAATAATTCTAAACTTCTAAAATCTTTTATTCTGTATTGTTTACTTCTGTTCTCCTGGAGGGATAAAGCGTATTTCTATCCTGCGCCTATTTTCATCAGGATTGCGATCGCGCGGAGCTAATTGTCCTGATGATAAATACAATTGTGCCGCAGAATAGGCTCTAAATTTTATATTTTTTAAACGACTTGTTTTTTCTAATTCTTTTACCACAGCTAAGGCTCGCATTAACCCTAAATCTACATTAGAGCCTGGTTTGAGTTTATTAAAAGCTTGACGACCTTGAGCTATTTCTTCTAGGGTACTATCTAAATTGCTGGTTTTGTTAATTTCCTGACCGTCAGTATGACCGATGACTTGAATAAAATCAATCTCCCGTTCCTTGGCAATCTCTTCAATTTTTGGCGCGATCGCAGTTTGAATATAGCTTGTCAGTTCGGTTGTTAACTCAGCACTTCCCGATTTAAATTTAAATTTTCCTGACTGCTCGTCTATGATGATAGGGGAAGCCGCCTGCAAGCGTTGGTTTAATTCTAAAACTTGCAATAGAACGAGTAACAAGAAAAAACTTATAATCATGAAAGCATTAGACATTAAATCCGTAAAAGATTGAAAGATATTTACGGATTCATCGTCTTGAGCATATAGCGAGCGTCTGGTCATTATAGAACTCCTGAGTGATTACTTTTTCTCTCTAAGAATTTTTATGGTTAGTTTTTCCATTAAATCCTGATGAGTCTAAACGATCTCTTTTTAGTTCTTCTAATTTATTGAATTTAGAAGGAACTTCGCTATTTTTATGAATATATTGCGCTAATTGATAGAACAATTCCCGACTTTGCTCGTTACTACGTTTAGTTTCTCTCTCTATCACTGTTGTAATTCGCTCTCCCCAAAACTGGAAATTACTTTCCGTCTGTTTAGTATTTTCTTTCAAAGTGTTGACTAGATTAGTCAAATTAGATTTTGTCTCAATAAGCTCGCTGATATATCGAGCAAATTTATCGGCTAATATTTGAATTTGTTTACTATTATTACCTAACTGTTTATCAGTATTAGCGATAAAGCGATCGCCTAGTTTCTGTAACTCAAGATTGGTATTTTGTTCATTTTCTTTTAAAATTTTAATTAAATTATTCAGTTCAACCTGAATGTGATTCAAACTATCTTTTTCATTGGTTAGTCTGGTTTCAGTTAAGTCTATTATTTTAGCTGACTGTTGGTTTAAGCCACTTATTCTATCTCCTAAATCTACCATTCTTTGAACAGAGTTTTGTAGGTTCGTTATGACTATTTCTATCGATTGGGTAGATTGATTCAAAGTTGATGCCGCTTGAGCAAACTGATTTTGCATAGTAGCTAGATCGGTTGTAGCTGCTGATAATTTATCAGCAAACTGACTTTGTTTAATTGTTTCTGATGCTTCAAGGAAACTCGTTGCACTATTTTGTAGTTTCGCTGAGGATTCTTGCAGTTGATTATAAACTTTCTCAGCTAATTTGGTAGCTTTCTGATTGTTGTCAATAAGTTTATGCATATTATTTCCAAGAAATGCAGTTGACTGAGAAAACGCTTTTTGAGTTTTTGCTAAATCTGCGGTAATAGTTTCTAAATTTTCAGAGAATTTGCTCTTTTCAATCTTTTCAGAAGCTTCTAGAAAAACAAGGGCACTATTTTCCAATGTTTGACAAGATTTTTGGAAATGAGGAACAATATCAGCAATACTCTCTACTTGTTTGTCTAAAAATGAGGCAGCTTCTTGAAAAGTATTAGCACTCCTAGCCAATGTACCAGAAGATTCAAGAAATCTCTCATAAACTTCTCTAGCTAATGCATTAGATATTTTGTTCTCTTCAGCAATTTTATCTGCTGCGCGTCCCAAGGTTGACTCTAAGACTTGCCCGACTTTTTCATGAAATCTAGTTAAGAACTCATGTTGCTGTTCTACCATTCGATTTACAGCTTTATCGAGGCGTGAATCGCCTTGAACTTTGGATTTAAAAATATTGTCAAGATAATCTTCTAAAGAACTAATTAGTCGAACTTTTGCTAAATTAGTATTGCAGCGAAGGTTAATGACGATCAAAAATGAACTGCAAACAAGAGCAATCAGGCTAGTAATGAAAGCAATTCCCATACTTTGCAGAGGAGTCTGCAATTGCTGGACTAAACTACTAACATCATTCTCTATCCCGTTAATGGTTTGACTCAGATTGTATAAGTTAAGCGTTATGCCTAAAAAAGTACCTAACAGTCCAAAAGCAAGCAGTAAATTAGGTAGTATTTTGCAAAAATGATCCCATTGTTCGCAGCGAAGGGAAAAACCAAAAAAGCGAAACTTTTCTTGACTGTAAACTCCGTCAATTAAAGCTGCTGTATTAACCTGTTCTAGTTGAGTAATAGATTCTTTGTATCTTTTCTCTAGTTCCTCAACAATTTTAGGTTGTATGCCACGGCTTTCTCCCGATCTTAAAAGTCGTATGACTTTATTTGCCAGATCGTTTAAATACTTGTAAATAGACAAACGTATTAAAAAGCTAGCAAAAGAGGGAATAATGACAAAAACAACAGTAAGAAAAATTAGATAAGGAGGAAAAAGTTTTATCCATTCAAGCATGAATTGAACTCCTAAAATAAGTTTATAGATCTAATAATTGCTTTTTGAGAGCTTTGAATTCTTCTTCGGTAAGATCGCCTTCTTTTTTCATTTGAATTAATTCTCTAAGTTTTTGCATAGCTTCTAGATCGTTTACTTTTTGGTTATTGGATGGAGAATTTTGAGACGGTTTTTCTGTTAGTTCAAACTCTAATTCATATACTGGTTCTAGTTGTGTATTAATATTGTTGTTTCCAGCGCGATCGCCACTTCTTTCTGAACTGGGAGTAAGGAGATTTGTTGAAGGTATATTAGTAGGTGGTAGCGGACGTTTTTGTATAATTTCCTCTTGAACATGGCGCAAAATTCGCACGACAATTCCTTCTTTTGCTGGAGTGTCGATGGTAGCTTTTACGCCGACTACAGTAGCTTTTTCAGGAAAATTTGGATCGTATTCAGACAAGCGATCGACTTTTCTGACAAATTCTCGTAGTTTAGGTAAATAATAATTATCCCAGCGATCGTTTTGTATTTTTATTTCATGAATTGCCTTATCTCTCAATTCTTTTAAAGCCTTAGTCATGTCTTGTAAATTTGCCAGTTGTTCTAAAGCTTCATTCCAGATATAACTGAGTTCGACAGTCTCATATAAATTACGTAATCCATCATAGTATTGAAATTCATATTTTTGAGTTTCCGGGTTTTCTTCCAACAAATTAAAGGCTAAACAAGTATAAAAAATATCTTGCAATTCTTCCATCTTCCTAGCATCGGGAGGAATGATGTCAATAAATGTTTTGCGATAGTCGTTATGCAACAAAATAGATTCATACTTTTGTTGGCGATTATATTGTTCTCTCATCTGCTGGAGACCACTAATTAGTCTCAGAGGAAATGCAGCATATTCATTAATTATGACAATTTCGTCTTCCGTTTGAGTCGGTTTGAGAACGTTATCTGCAATGCCTAAATTTCTAGTTAGTAAATCTCTAAATTGTTTAACTTCTCGTTCGTCTGTATCCTTAAAACCAATTATTTTAAAACTTTTACCTGCCTCATTAAAAAAGTAAGGTGCGCTTAAATTGAGGGGAAGCAAGGGATCGGCTTCTCGAATAATTTGTGCTAGACGAGTCTCCCCATCTGAAAAAGGATATTTTTGCAGGAAACGCTTAATGACTGACTGAACTATATTCAAAGTACGAGAACCAAATAAACTCTCAACTATCTCATCAATTTTCTCTTGTAGTTGTTTTTCATCGATTAAGCGATCCTGGGTTAAAAAGTGAATTAAAGACTCTCCTAAGTTAATTGGTTCGGTAATTTTGGCACTGACGGCAATTAATTGCGATCGCCGTTCGTTATTGGCAAGAAGACTTTCGTAACATTCATTCGTATCTTTATCGGCAAAAATAGCCTCTCCATTCATTCGATCTTCATTCAAGTGTTCTAGATCGTCACCTCTTTTCTCGTAGTCAGTTTGTAAGATTTTTAATAAGTTGTCAAAATTATTAGCTTGGGTAGCGATCGCCTGCACTATTTGCTGTAAATTTTTGACAATTTTTAGGGCTTCTTGGTTAAGTGCATAATCAAAATTATGTTTGGTTAGCTTACAAACATCTTGAAGAACTCTCATAGATTCTTCTTGGAACTGGCTATTTTTTTGAGTATTAATCCCAAACAAACCTTTTTTTTGTTCGATATCTTGAAGGATTTGACTCGCATCTTGCCATTTTCTTTCAACATCCTCTATGCAATACAGATTGCTAAGATTCTGAAGCTTATCTTCTAAATTTCTTTGATATTTATTCAGTTCTGTAAGCAAAGCTTCTAACCAACTACGAGTACTGCTTAAGGAAAAATCAGCATTAGCAGGATTGAGTAAATCGGTTAAAAACTGCATGATATCTTGTTGAAATTTCGCTGCAACGCGATGATTTATTTGTTGTAGAGTTGTTAGCCACACTCCCCTAGTGCTTTCAGTTTCCCCTGGCTGAACTTTGCGAAATTGAGAGCGAAAATCTCCTGGCAACTGCTGAATTAGTTTTTGGCGATCGCTTTGATTTTGACACGCCAAAATTCGTTGTTCTAATTGATTTTTCCAGTTATTAATCGTCTGGACGAAAGTTTTATTATTATCTTGAGCAGCTTCTTCTAGTTTGAGAGTAAAAATATCTCTACCATCTCTGTCAGAACGCCAATTAAGCAAAAACCTTTCTAATAAAGCTTGAGTATCTGGACTTTGCCCTTCGCCATTTAACCAGAAAGATAATAGCTTTAATTTAATATGATTTAAAGAAACTTGAACGGTTAAATCGCGAGGAAAATAAATTTTTGCGAGTCCAAAAGTTAAATAACGCTGCACGTTACGGCGAGGATGCTCATCTGTTCTAGAAAGTTTTTCCAGAAAATTATTTTTTTGTCCTTGAATGATTGGCGATAATTCATCAGCAAAATCTAAATAAATTTTATGAGCAATAATATTAGAAAGCTTGCTTTTTTCAATGATTTTATGATCGTTGGCAGTTTGGTTTGAAACCAAATAAACAAAATCAAAAGGCGGACGAGTTTCATTGACATCAATTAAGTGTTGAGAGTCGTAACGTGCTTCAAACGTAGTATTTTCAGAAGCATAATAATTCAATTCCTTTAATGCCGCATAAGTATTGGCATTCATACTAGGAGTATTGCCATATAACTCTGGACTAATTATTAAGTAACCAACAATTTGATTTTCTTTATCGCTATAAGCCCGCCTGAGACTATAAGCGACATCTAAAAACATGCCGCTTCCCGTTCCCCCACATAGAGAACCGACGACAAAAATATTCAGTCCCGGTTCGAGAATAAGCCCTTTTTCGAGGAGTTTTTTGTCATGTCCTCTGGTGCAATTTTCGGCTGTTTCAATGGCTTTTTGAATCTTGCGATAATTTTGAAAAAAGGCTAATCTTCCTACAGGTCTAATCCCGCTTGCTCCATCTTCTATGGCTTTGATATTCTTGAGAAGCTGTGGGGCAAACCAGCACCCAATGCGATCGTAAGGTCCCTCTCTTTCATAGATCGAACGACGTTCCAAACCTTGAGCTAAATCGTTAACTTCTTGACTGCTCATTGTCGCTATAACTTTTTCGGCATCGCGGAATAAAATATCTTCGCCATGATAAGTATTCCCCGTCCGCAAGCCAGAGATTTGGCTTGCTCCTTTATCTGCATCAATATGGACAAAACTCACCACTGGTAGTTCGCTTAATTTGCCATAGCGATCGATAATTAATCGGCGAATTTGCATCAAAACATCTCGACCCGTTCCTCCTAAGCCAATACAAAGAGTCCGCTTAATTTGGCGAGATTGCTTTTCATTTTTCAAAGATTGATTTCCCATATTTTTCCTGATTAGATTATTGTTTATTGACTTGAATAATTAAATCGAAATCGCGAGATTTATAAGGGCAATTTAGTTTAATATAATTTCCCTTTAGTAGTTGACGTTGGGTAATTTCTCGACCTCGGTAAGAAATCGGTAAACTTTGGGAAATCGGTTCTAAATAAAGATTGGTTCCTTCCCGTTTTAAATATCCTCTTACTTCTGACCCAGGACAATCAATGTCGTCGCCGATCGCAAGGCTTTGTTGATGTCGTAAAAAACGAATTTGCTCCTCTTGACTATCTTCATAAGTAATTCTTAATTGCCAGGTTTTCTTGAGGCTCATTAAATATTTGATGCCCAACCCCCCGAAAACTAAGATCGCAGCCAAACTTGAGAAAAACACTAAAGCAGGAAACCATAATTGCCCAATCAAATAAGGAGTTACTAAACAGGTTTCTTTTCCGCCTGGTGCTGGGGTGCAAAATTCTTGAACGGTAGGAGCAATATCAACTACTGTAAGCTGATAGTTGTCAATGGATTGCGATCGCTTTTGCAAGGGTAAAGTATCCAGCCACTTCTTTCTTTCTTGGCTGGGGAGCGAGTTTTGTACTCGAAAGGGACTATCAGCAGGAGTTTCAATCCATACATCCGAAGCAATTCCCGGTTCGGTAAACAGAGGTGCATCTGTCAGCCAAACCACCGACTGAGGCTTGATGGATTTATTTTGGACTAGACGACATTGGTTAACTTGTGCGAGTTCTCGATAAATAAATGACTCGGCTAACTGAATATCCGTCCACTGCTGAGTTGCATTAGATTGGAAAGGAACGGTTTTTAAGATGCGATCGATTTCCTCTGGTTTTCCCTGGAAGGAAATAGCGGTTTCCAGGGAAATAGGATTAACCGTCGATGCGAGAGGGTTAACTGTTGATGCAAAAGGAACCACATAGACAGAATCTCTCTTTTGCAAGCTATCTTCAATAAGCTGACGCAGACGAATGCGCCCTTCATCATTCAAACCGACGCTCTCCGTCAGATCGATCGCCAATACAACATCTCGTCCGCGAAAAAGAGCGACTAATTCTAATCCCGCTTTTTGCCAGAAATTAAGATTTTGCTGACTGGGAGCAACTGCTTGACAGGTAGTACTCAAGGCGGTTTTGCTAAAAACTAAAGGCTACTGTCATAGAGTTCCCATAGATTTGGCAAAAGTAACAAACAGTATTAGAAGTTCAGCTTTATCGTTTGGCTCCCGCCCTATCCCTATCCTTCCTTGTCGCAGAACTGGCAAATTATTGAGAATAGATTGCAATTATATTGACAAAGGTTCTTAATAAGGCTATATTGATTCTAAAGTGTTCTCCTCTCAAGGATCGGCAGGTGGGACCGCTAAGACAGTATAAGGGCGGCTCCCCTGTTTTTTTTAGCGATAAACTATAAGCTCAGGGATCTTTTCTATATGTCTGCATAACCAATTATATGAGTGCCGTATCTTCAGCTTTCCAGTCTAACGAACCAGTGAATGCCTCAGAATACGACGTTATTGTCATAGGGTCTGGTATTGGCGGATTAGTTACCGCCACCCAGCTTGCCTCCAAAGGCGCAAAAGTCTTAGTTTTAGAGCGATATCTCATTCCGGGCGGCAGTGCTGGCTACTTTGAGCGAGAAGGCTATCGCTTCGATGTCGGAGCTTCGATGATTTTTGGCTTCGGGACTAATGGCACCACCAACCTCCTCACCCGTGCCCTCAAAGCCGTCAATATGAGTCTAGAAACCATTCCCGACTCGGTGCAGATTCACTATCACTTGCCCAACGGATTGGAGTTAAAAGTCCATCGCGATTATGAGAAATTTTTGCAAGAGTTAACCTCTCATTTCCCCCACGAACAACAAGGAATTCGCCGTTTCTACGACGAGTGCTGGAAAGTCTTTAACTGTCTCAACGCGATGGAGTTGCTTTCCCTAGAAGAACCTCGATATCTAATGCGAGTTTTCTTCCAGCATCCCTTCGCTTGTTTGGGGTTAGTCAAATACCTGCCCCAAAACGCCGGAGATATTGCCCGTCGTTACATCAGCGACCCGCAACTACTGAAATTTATCGATATGGAGTGTTATTGTTGGTCGGTCGTCCCAGCCGATCGCACTCCCATGATTAACGCAGGAATGGTCTTTTCTGACAGACATTATGGAGGAATTAACTATCCCAAAGGCGGCGTGGGTCAAATCGCTGGGAAGTTAGTCGAAGGATTGGTTAAAGCAGGCAGCGAAATTCAGTATGGAGCGAGAGTTACGCAAATTATCCTTGAGGATGGCACAGCAGTCGGCGTTAAATTAGCCAACGGGAAACAATATCGGGCGAAGCGGATTGTTTCTAACGCCACTCGTTGGGACACATTTGAGAAATTGCTGCCGTCTGAGGCGATGCCTGCTTCCGAAAAACGGTGGCAAAAGCGGTATCAGAAATCACCTAGTTTTCTAAGTCTGCATTTAGGGGTCAACTCAGAAGTCCTACCGTCGGGAACGGATTGCCACCACATTTTATTGGAAGATTGGGAGAAGATGGAAGACGAGGAGGGAACGATTTTTGTCTCGATTCCGACTTTGCTCGACCCGGATTTAGCGCCGCCGGAACATCATATCATTCACACATTTACGCCTAGCTGGATGGAACAATGGCAGGGACTCTCCCCAAAAGAGTATCAACACAAGAAGGAAGAAGCAGCAGAACGTATAATTAAGAGGTTGGAGAAAATTTTTCCCGGTTTGACTGCTGGATTAGATTATCAGGAGGTGGGAACGCCACGCACTCATCGCCGCTTCTTGGGTCGCGATGACGGGACATACGGACCGATCCCTCGCGGCAAGTTAGCAGGTTTGTTAGGAATGCCGTTTAACCGAACTGCTATTCCCGGACTCTATTGCGTAGGAGATAGTACTTTTCCGGGACAGGGGTTAAATGCGGTGGCATTTTCGGGGTTTGCCTGCGGTCATCGCATAGCAGTGGATTTAGGACTTTAGTTAGTTTCTAGTAAGCTAATTTTATGCCTGGCTGCCGAATTCCGTGGATTTACGCTTGGGATAAGCATGAGAGAAGCGGATGATTGAGGGATAAAGAAATCAGTCTGATGAATCTAGCAAAGACAATCGGATCGAGCAGTCTGGCTATTTCGCCCTGGTTCAGCAGAAATATTGTGCAACTGAAATGTCTTATCCCGCCGAGTCTAACCAGCTAGCCTACCAGCTCATGAAACTAATTCAATCGAGCATCGGTGCTCGATCGCTCTTTTCGGAAATGGCTCGTACCGTAGGGCAAACATTCGGAGCGGATGTTTGCTTATTCGTAGCGAGTACCAGTGCTAGACCAAAGATTCAGGCAGGTTTTTGGGATAACAAAGATTCCTCGATACTTCCTTTTGAGATAACCAAACAGTTTTTTTCCCATCCTCCGATCGCAGATATTTTAACCAGAATCGAGCCGTTAGAGATTGCCGATCTTCAGGCGACTCTAAATCCCGCGACGGACGGCATGAATGTTGCGCCGCCTGGGTTTCTTGCTTCTGCGTCGGTACGAGATCGGGAGCGGGCTATGGCAGATTGGTTAAACAACATGCCGCTACGCGCCCTGCTGGGAATAACGACATACTTTCAAGAAAATGCCAATGGAATAATTGTGGTCGGATATTGGCAACCCCATCAATGGACGGCAAAAGAGCATCAATGGTTACAAGTAGCTGCTGAAGTTGGAGCGATCGCTTATCATATCTCTCAATTGGAGAAAGTGACAAAAATTAATCTTGCGAAAGACTCTCTATCAGGAACGAGCAAGGTTTTTCCCCTGGAGAGCAACCAATTGTTTAAAAAATGGTACGACCTAACTCACCAACAACTCGAACAGCAGCGACATTTAAATCAACTTCAAGACGAAATTATTACTGCTATCAGCGATCGCGCTAGAAATCCCTTGGCGAGTATGAAACTGGCGATAGAAATGCTCAGTAAAGATCGCAGTCAATCCCTGCCGCCAGAATCTCAAGCAAGGTACTGGGATATTCTCAAACAAGAATGGCAGCGACTGAACGATTTGATTAATAACATCGTGACTCTCAAGAAATTAGAGTCCCACGAAGTCGTCTTTAAGCCCGAAGCAGTTGCCCTCAAACCCCCGATCGAAGAATTAGTTCGGTTATTTCAACAGCAGTGGCAAGAAGATCGGCGCAAGCAATTAACGATCGCGATTGCTCCGCAATCGGACTTGTCGCTGATTGCCTATACCGATCCCCAACATCTGCGCAGTATTTTGAGCGAACTGTTGACCAATGCTGGCAAATTTTCCTTACCGGGGACGACAGTATCTCTGAGCGTTAGAGAAGAGGAAGGTCAAGTTGCGATCGCGGCGAGCAACATCAGTCGCGGGATTTCTGCTCAAGAGAGGGTTTATATTTTTGAACCGTTTCGTCGAGGAGAAGACGCGATCGAGCAGTCGATACCTGGAGTTGGATTGGGATTGTCTCTAATCAAAAGGTTAGTCGAGCTTCTCAATGGTAAGATTGAGGTTGCTAGCCGTCCTACGGATAATTCAGATACTCATGTTACTTCTTTTACTCTTACGCTACCTCAATTTTGCGATCGCCAGACTTAGATAATTGTCATGCTCGTCAGGAGTGGAAAGTCTAAATTCCTAAGTTGGCAACGCCATCAATATTCTCCCCTCGCGCGTCAGCTTGAAGTTTTTAGTGTCGTTACCCAATTTCTCTTTTACTTGGGATGGGATAAGTTCGCCGGAAATAACGACTCTAGGCGGAGGCATCGCCGTGCTCAGTGGTTAGTCAAACAATTAGTTCGTTTAGGACCCACTTTTATTAAAATCGGACAATCGCTCTCTACCCGCGCCGATCTCCTTCCCATAGAGTACGTACAGGAATTACAGCAATTACAAGATCGAGTGCCGCCATTTGAGATTGCAGAAGCGATCGCCGTTATCGAATCCGAATTAGGTAAACCGATCGATTTTCTATTTCAAGCGTTTGAGTCTACACCCCTAGCATCTGCGAGTTTGGGACAAGTTCATAAAGCGAGACTGCATACGGGAGAAGAAGTTGTCGTCAAAGTTCAGCGTCCGGGATTAGAAGAACTGTTTAATTTAGATTTTGAAGTTCTCCATCAACTGATCAGAGCGGGAAAACGTTATTTACCGGCTCTAAAAAAGTACGATTTAGAAGCAATTTATGAGGAGTTTTTTGAACTGCTTTTTTTAGAAATCGACTATATTCACGAAGGCAAAAATGCCGATCGCTTCCAAGAAAACTTTAAAAATCATGCTCGCATTAAAGTTCCCAAAGTTTATTGGCAATACACGACCAAAAAGGTACTTACTTTAGAATATCTACCTGGTATTAAAATTGACGATCGCCAAAGTTTAGAAGCAAAAGGAATTAATCTCGACGAAATTATTCAATTAGGAATTTGTTCTTATCTCAAACAGTTATTGCAAGATGGCTTTTTTCAATCCGATCCCCATCCCGGCAATATGGCAGTTAGTAGTAGCGGTGACCTAATTTTTTATGATTTTGGCACGATGGCAGAAGTGAAGTCAGTTGCTAAAGACCAAATGATAGAAACATTTTTTGCCGTCCTCAGAAAAGATACTGATAAAGTCGTTGAAACGATGATTTATATGGGGTTAATCGAACCAATGCGAGATCTGACTCCCGTTAAACGAATCGTTGCTTTTTTATTAGAAGAATTTCGCGATAAACCCGTCGATATTAAAGCTTTCGAGCGAGTGGGAGAAGAAGTTTATTTGATGTTTAAACAGCAACCTTTTCGCCTTCCCGCTCAGATGACTTTTATTATTAAATCAATTACTACCCTCGATGGCATCGCTCGTGCCCTCGATCCCCAATATAATTTATTAGCAGCGAGCCAACCTTTTGTCCGAAGTCTTGCTGTTTCTAATGGTAAAGGAAGTTTAGTCAGCACATTGGCAAAACAAGCTAGAGAATTTATTAAAAATAAATGGCAGCAACCTAACACTACTGAAAGATATCTGCGACGGTTGGAAGAAAAAATCGAGCGGGGAGAATTGCAGTTACGAATTCGTTCCTTAGAAAACGAACGAACCCTCAAACGAATTTATATGGCAATTAAAAGTTTAATTTATGCCTGCTTGACCGGGTTGACCTTGCTGTCTGCAACAGTTTTGCTATCAACGGCATACAGTAAATTTGCCATTATTGCTTTTGGGGGAGCGGGACTGTTTAGTTTATTTTTACTGCGTTCTTTAATTGCTTTAGCGCTTCAAGAAAAGCTCGATCGATTGGCGGATAAATAATTAAATATTAACTGTTCGATCGCTGGGACTTCTGCTGTTTCGAGCTAGAAAAGCGATCGAGCAGATCCAAAAAAGCGTCGTACTTGGGGGCACTATCTTGCTCGACGTATTCCAATATTCCCCAACTGCCCCATTTACTAGGCTGACCGATGTCGCTGAAGTTAACAAACAATCCGCCACCTAACTCAAACCATTTCTTGAGGTACTCCTTATAGATCTTTCCCATGCGCGGGTTGCGATTTGCCTGAATAAACAACTCGGTAATGGCATCGTTATTTTCGACTCCATTAACTCCCGCCAAATGCTGACCGCCTTCATAGGCGAGAAGCTGTAAATTTTCTTGTCGGGCCAACTCGGCATGAGTCTCAATCCAGTTATAGGCTTGTTGCAAGGCACCGCCGGAGGGACCGTCACTCAAGACCCCTCCTTTGGCGATCTCCTCAAAAAGCAAATCGAGTCCGCCATCGGCTTCAAGCGTCCAAATAACTACTTGGTCTTGATGCTTTGGCGAACCTAGATAACCGCCGAAGTAGGGAGCGATCGCGATCGCATCGATGCCGTATTTTTGATGAGATAGCGGGCGATCGCTTCGTGGATAAGAGAGTGCATCCTTAACTACTTGGGGATTAGCAGCTTGTCCCGCCATGACTCCGATGACTCGATCTTTGTCTTTCCCAAAAACCCGATCCCAGATCTTGGTAATTTCTGTGGTGCGCTTGCCGTACCAACGCATTGCTTTGGTGTAGTCGGAGCCTTGAGTGCCGCTAAAATATGCTTTTCCCTGCTGCAAAGCCCAACGATTTTGTGGAAATTTTCCATTCCAGACCTCGTTTGAATACTCTACATAGACTTTGCGTCCCGGTTCGAGATGGTCTTTGACGTAGCGAGCAAAGTTGGCGACGTATTCGTCGCTTGCCATGTGCGGCATGGTAAACCAGGGGTCGCTATTGGTGCGATTGGAGAGTTCGACCATGAGTTCCACAGGAACGCCCTTGATGGAGTATCTAGCGTCTTGCGGAGTCGGGCGATCGCTCCATTGACGCTGGGTAGAACCGTTGGTCGCCATCCAATCCATAAAACGGAAGACTTTAAAAGCTTTGACTTTCTCGATAAAGTCGGGATTGAAGATTTGACGTTGGTAGCTGTTTTCGTCAGCGATGGGAACGACGCGGATGTTGCGAAGGTAGTTGCCTGTTCTGTTGGGGTCGGTGGCGGTAATTTTTAACCAGATGCCAGCATTGGAGGGAGTGACATCGATAACATCTCGCCCAAAACGAGAGGCAGCTTGATTTTTTTTAGCGTCAAAGCCGTATTCAATCGTACCTTGTCCTTGATAGAGAACGACGTATTGTCCGCCGGGATAACGTCCTTGTAGATCTCGGAACATGAGGGTACCGACGCTAGTGTATTGAGAACCGCTGCCGGTACGGGGTAGAGATTTGACCCAGCCATTTTCGTCTAAATCTAACCGATCCGATTCTTTGGTATCCCACACTTTCTCATTTTGCGTTATCCAAGCTCCAGAGGATTTAAATGCATCGAGAAAAGGGTGTTGAGACGACCAGTAGCTGATGCTGCTGAGATTGGTTCCTATGGATGGTTCGCTTTTGACGGTTGGAGTAACTGGGTTTTTAGATTTTGAGATTTGCGGTAATGGAGTCTCAAGTTTTGAGGCAGGCGGGGAATCGAAATTCGAGATGAGATAGGAAACGATTAAGACTGAGATAGCGGCGATCGCAAAAATTATCGCAAACTTATATTTTCTCATCATCTTATTGGAGTTGAGTACCAAGCCTAACCTCAGTTTTGTTTAGAGCGTGAAATTGACAAGGGTTTCTCCTCAGCAAGCGCCACGCTTGTTGAAGACTACCGCAATCGTTTTGACAATTAAACTGATGTCATACAGGATCGACCATTGACGTTGGTAGTGAAGATCCATTTCGACGATCGATTCGAAATCTTTGATGTTGGATCTGCCTTTGACTTGCCACTCCCCAGTAATTCCCGGTTTGACTTTTAAACGCTCCCAATGGTGATTTTCGTAGTGCTTAACTTCATCTAGCGTTGGCGGTCGCGTACCGACAAGACTCATGTCTCCCATCAACACGTTCCAAAACTGCGGAAACTCGTCCAAACTGGTGCGGCGCAGAAATCTCCCAACTTTGGTGATGCGCGGGTCATTTTCATTTTTGAAGATGTGTCCGCTAGCTTCATTTTCGACAAGATGTTTCATTTGGTCAGCACCGACTACCATCGAGCGAAACTTCCAAATTTGGAAAGGTTTTCCGTTCAAACCGCAACGGATCTGACTATATAGTAGCGGACCTGGGTCGAAAACTGCCATGGCGATCGCAACCGCGATCGCGATCCCCGCGGTCAGTACCAAGCCTGCTATTGCCCCTACAATATCGATTAAGCGCTTCACTTTACTTGTGACTGAGGGATGTACCAAACCGGAATAAAAATCCCAACTGTCACCAACAAGCCCCTCTTGGGATAAATACTTGAGTAATTGAGCGTCAATCTCTGAAATTTCGGAGACTTTAGGGTAAGAAACCATTTTTCAGCGTTTTAACACTCCTTAACACCTTACTTATATCAATGAAGATATAGGAATAATGTTCGCGATCGCGTATACACAGTGTATACAGAGAAGCCAGATTTTGCCTTGCTCGCGTAAAAGATGTTGCTAGCTTTGTTTGTTGAATAAATTTTTTTTATTGTATGGTTGATAACAAAAAACTACAAAAAATCTCGATTTTCTGGTAAGGTATTGTTTCTTTTGAAGTTAGTAAGCAAGGACGGACAAAGCCCGGTGCAAGCGCCGGAGCTAGGCGTGTATTCTTAAATCTTGTCTTTTAAAAAGCAAAAATACAAGGAAAATTTACAGAAAAAGGCTATAATAGCGACGACAAATTTTCACTAGGAAACCGTAACAACCTTTTGTTTGCGAATTACTAATGGCAGAAACTAAATTTGACTCTCTGACTCGCAGAAAAATTCCGAGTCGAACTCTTGAAGGTGACTTGTCAGAAAGCGGCATAGTTCCCCTTGCTGGTGAAGTATCCGATGACGGACTGCTAAGAGACTTGCCGTCTAAAGAGACTTCTGAGATAGAAACGGCAAATGCACAAACAGCTTCAGGCGAGCAGAATGAGGCAAACGATCAGGCAACTGATGGAAGTTCCGAGAACACTTCCACTCCGCCAAGCGATAGCGCTCCTACAGCCAACGACGACCAGAGTACGACCCTTCCCGATACTCCAGTAACGATTCCGGCTACAGATTTATTGAAAAATGACAGCGATCCCAATGGCGACTCTTTGAAAATAGCGGAGGTAACTAATCCCACTAACGGCGAGGTTGCTTTGGATAATGAGGGAAATGTTGTCTTCACGCCTACAGCGGGTTTTACTGGCGATGCCAGTTTTCAATACACTGTCGATGACGGTAGCGGGGGACGAGATGCTGCGACAGTAACTGTTTCTGTTGCCCCTGCCCAGTCAGGCTCCCTACAGATAGGCACCAATTTGAGCGGGATTGCCTATTATTCGACCCAACAGCCCTTTATTAATGCTTTCAAATCTGCTAAAGCTTGGGTAACTCAGAACGATCGAACTTTTGATACTGGGGAATCGAAGCTCTTAGATCTCGATGAAAACGGTTGGGTTAGATCGCTACCAGCACCGGAAGCAGCACCTCAATACGATTCTGTCGGTACCATACTCTTTAGAAACCAAGGAGAGTATCTCTATCCCGGCGGACAGTACGTCGTACTTTATGATGGAGAAGGAAGTCTCGAATACGGCTTTGATGCCAAAAAAGATGAAGCTGCTTCCACTCCGGGCAGAGACGTGATTAATGTCACCCCTTCTCAAAGCGGTATTTTTCTGAGAATCACTGCTACCGATCCCAATAACAATGGCAATTATATCCGTAACATTCGGGTGATTCCCGCCAATGCCGAAAATACCTATCAAACTGAACCTTTTAACCCAGCCTTTCTAGAAAAAACCCAGCCCTTTGCCGCATTGCGCTTTATGGACTGGATGGACACCAATAATTCCGAGCAAAAGGAGTGGAGCGATCGCCCAACGCCAGACAATGCAAAATATGATATCAAGGGCGTGCCAGTCGAAACAATGGTCGAGCTGGCTAACCGAATTGATAGCGATCCGTGGTTTACCATGCCGCACATGGCAAGCGACGAGTATATCGCCAACTTTGCCCAGTATGTCGAAAACAATCTCGAACCGGGACGCAAAGTTTACGTGGAACTTTCCAATGAAGTTTGGAATCCCGACTTTGCTCAACATCAATATGCCCTAGAGCAGGCAAAACAGGAATTTCCAAATTCTGGCGAGAACGACTTCAATCTGAGATTGGACTGGTACGGCAAACGTTCCACTGAAGTGTTCGGAATTTGGGAGCGGGTGTTTGCGGATAATCCAGACCGTGTCGTTGGCGTAATTGGAGCGCAATCTGCCAACATAGCAACCGCTGAAAGAGTTCTTGAATATGCCTGGGCATCCAATCCTCAAACCAATAAGGAATACGGTGTCGATGCGATCGCGATCGCTCCCTATATTGGATACGAACTGGGCACTCGTAAGAATGCCAGTGAAGTCGAAAGTTGGACGAAAGATTCAGATGGCGGACTCAATAAGCTGTTTGATGAAATTACCCAAGGAGGTGTCCTCAGCAACGGATATGAAGGAGGATCGCTCAAACAAGCCTACGATCGGATAGCAGCTTACTCAGCTTTAGCAAAGCGAGAAGGGTTAGAGTTGCTCGGCGCTGAAAGCGGTCAGAGTCTCGTAGGCATACAAGGGGTCGAAAATAATGCAGCGATTACCAACCTGTTTGCTAAGGCCAACCAAGATCCTCGAATAGGAGAAATCTACCGACAGTATTACGATAAATGGAACGAGTTAGGCGGTGGTTTAATAGCCCACTTTAGCGATATCTCTCTTCCCAACAAATTCAATACTTTTGGAGCGCTAGAACATGTCAATCAACCGGGGTCTCCCAAATACGATGCCTTGATATCTTTAATCGATGCAGCATCCTCGCCAACATAAAGCTCAAAAGTAGGGGGTCGAGAACTGCCCCTACATGTTCTGCGCTCTAAACCTTGGGAGAAGATTTCGCGCTAGCGATGTTAACCCAATTGGGAGGACTTGCTTGCGCTACGGCTTTAAAGTTATCGCAAGACAGCTCTAGTCCCAACCAAGACCCCAGCACGGTCAAATCTTCATCAAAAATAGCTTTCAGTCGTTCTATTTGTTCGGGTTGCAGTTCTGGCTTCTTTTTCATCGTCCATAAACTTTTTGCCCAATTGCGAAAGTTTTTAGGCACGAACTGCTTTCGCAAATCGCTCAACAGAGGCGCTTCGACTAGAAAATCCCGCCAATTACTCTTGCGCATGCGTTCGACAGAAACGTTCTGAGCGCTCAATTGGGTGTCCCAAACGGGTTGACCCGCGTAACCGATAAACTGACAAACCCGATCGAGTTCTTGCTGGGGAAATTTAATCGCTCGCTCGAAAAATACGGGTAGGACTCGCTCTCGACCAAAAGCTTCAAAATAGGGTTCGAGTTGTCTGCTGTATCGGCTGTACTCGATGAGTTCTGGATGTTTTGCGATCGCTCGATTAATATCGACGGAAATTACCCGTTGAGTCCACTCGTGAATATACTGAGATACCAAGCGATCGATGGGGTGGCGCATCACATAAATCAGCTTGACATCCGGTCGATGTTGCTTGATGCGTTCGATAGTTTTGGGATAGGTTGGTAGCTTGGTGTAGTGAGTACTCGATTCCCCTCGAAGAGCGCCTACTGGGGCTGACTCGAAATGGGATAAATACCATTCTATGCCCTTAGCATACTGGTCGTCGTCGCTGAAAAAATTGGGTTCTTTCAACTCGGTCATAAAAATGCCCGGTTGTATGGCTAGTTGTTCGTGAAGCGTGCTAGTTGCACACTTCATCGCACCTATAATCATAAAGTCAGGAGGCTTGCTCAAGTTATTACCGCTCATTGGTTTCTATTTAACTTTTCTTAACACAAAGGAATGAAGATTGCAGAGGGTTGCGCCAGTTCGTCCAAATATCTCTAGCTGTTCGTTCGCTGATATGGGACTGTCTGTTGCCTACCAATTCGCGAACCAGCGAAACGCTGCGACCGGCTAGCCAAAATAGGTTAGCCAGCCACAATCCGGGCGCGCCATAAAATTTTCTGTAGTATCGCGATCGCGAAGCATACAAGTAGGCTGGAGGACGCTTGCGAGTTGCGATTGCCGATTTGACAGGGCTACTTCCCCCGCGCAAATGAACGACCCGAGCATAGGGGTAGTGAAGAATTTTCCATCCTGCCCTCCTAACTCGCCGGCAGTAGTCGGTATCGTCGAAATACATAAAATATCCTTCATCCATCAACCCAACCCGTTCGATAACCTCGCGCCGAATTAACGCGCAGGCAAAACTGATCCAGTCGGGTTCGATGGGAGCGTCGGCGACGGGAAGGGAAACCTCATACTTTTTGAGCAGCTTGGTAATCGGTCCGGTTGCCGCTGCATCGATCAATTCGCCGATTGGGGAATGATAGCGAAAGCAACTTCTTTGGGGCGTACCGTCGAGCCATTCCAGGCGAGGACCGATAATGCCGGCTTCTGGATGGTTATCTTTGGCACTCAGAAGCTTGGCGATCGCGCCCGGTCGCACGATCGTATCGCTATTCAATAACAGATAAGCATCGGCTGTCAAGGCTGCGATGCCCAAATTATTTCCGGCGGAAAATCCCCCATTCACTGGAGAGGCGATTACTTTTACCCATTGACTCCAGCCGTTTTCGGCAATAGCCCCTTCGATTTGCGCGATCGAGTCGTCAGCCGAGGCGTTATCAACAATCGCCACTGCATCACGACCGACTTCAATTTCAGTTTGGAGAGAAGTCAAACAGTCGATGACTAGCTTGGGAGTACGATAGTTAATGATAATTATGGCAAGACGCATCAAGGTACTCTAGATTTGAGAGAATAGATTTGAGATAAAATTGTTGAGAATCGCTTGAAATAGACTATTTTAATCGCATTGATTTTAAATTTAACACGCTTGTAGTAAAAAGACTTCCTTCCTAAAACTATCTTAGTCGAGCTAGAGAACGCTTCGTTTTGAGCGTGCGATGGCGATAGCTCGCACGGCTGCCCGATGCCACGGACTTATCTTTTTTACTCAATGCCAATCCCGATAGTCCTCCGCTAATCATCGGATATATCGGCAGAAAATGACCATTAATCAGACAATTTACCATATATAAAACTAAAGAGACTCCCAAGGCTGCGGCGGGGGCGACTTTGGGATTAAACCAAGTTTTTACCGGATAGCCAAACCAGCCAAAACAGATAACTGGGACGAGCATCGAAGCGGTTAAACTCACCAAGCCGACCAGTCCGTTCACCCCAAAAGCAATAATCCATAAACTATCCGTAACGGATATATCTACCATGTCTCCTTCCCAGTTCTCCTCCAGAACCCGACTGCGACCCCATCCTCCCCAGCCGAAAACCATTTTTTCCATCGCCTTCGCTCTCAAAAGTTCTTCGTTATCAAATCTGAATTGCAAAGACTGAGCGCGTTCTGAGCTAAAGAGTTGGGATGCCAAAGAGACGATCCTGTCTCCATCAAAGCTTCCGCTAACTGCCAGATAGAGGTAAAAACAGATTCCCACAATCAAAAACAACAGTGGCAAGTTCGTGCGACCCCATTTAGCAACAAACAGCACCGTCATTCCGAACATAAGGAATAACAAAGCTCCTGACGATTTGAGCAAAACAAACGTCGCAATGAATGCAATTACCGCATAGTGTAATGGAATCTCCCAGATAGTCTTCGGCTGTTCGGCTTTCCACAACCAAATTGCTATCAAGGTTACTGTCATCATCCACAGAGCGACGACGAGTCCGTGCTCCATGAACACCATGGGCCTCCATCCCCCTTGGCGTATAGCTTGAGCAACTCCCGAACCATGAGCGTAGTAGCCATAGATCGTATTGTGGAGCTGGGGACTCATGCGAATTTCATACAGGCACAGCGGCACATAAAGGAGTCCGCCTTTAACGATGTTGATAGCCAACTCCTTCAATCCAGCCAAATTGCCCAAATAGAGACGACCGATGAAATAGGGCAATCCCCAAGCTGCCGAACGCCCCAGGGTTTCGTTAACGGCATCGTAAGCACCCAAACCATTTAACAGCGATGAAAAAGCCGGGCAAATACACCATAGTAGCATTGGCAAATCGACCCAGGCTGGCTTAAAGGTTCGTAAGCGCCCGAAATCAAACAAAAAAATTCCCAGCAAGATAGCATAGCAAGTTGCTAGCGCTCCCTGATAATCGGGAATGAGCGGCAATTTAAAACCGGCTTTTTGGGGTAAAAAGAGCAAGCCGCCGATAAAACTGACTATAATTGCCGTCCGAGGTGGAAAACGGACGAAAAAAAACAGAACGATCGGCAACCAAAGGATCATTACTAATTGGGCTTGAGGAGACATCGGCTTGCCCGGTAAAACAATAAACTAACTTTTAGTTTGACTTAAATCATTTATTATTGCTTAAGGATCGCTTGGCTTCAAGGATGATGGGAGGAACTAGCTTTTTCAGAAACGCTTTTACCGAGGAGGAAGAAGAAGATTTTTTGGTTAAATCTTCTTCTGGTCTGGCTTGAA
The DNA here is from genome assembly GCF_001904635.1 of Hydrococcus rivularis NIES-593. Lineage (GTDB taxonomy): Bacteria > Cyanobacteriota > Cyanobacteriia > Cyanobacteriales > Microcystaceae > Hydrococcus > Hydrococcus rivularis. The sequence continues at coordinate 212,851 of NZ_MRCB01000002.1, read as the reverse complement.
ATAAGGTTGAATGCTGCCCAGAGACTTCTTCGGCAGGTCGTCCGTTACTGTAATAATAGAGTGCCAAAGATTTTCTCGTTCTTCCTTCAGGACAATTTAACGGTTCGGGATGTCCGTGATAGGAAAAATCGGTTGTATTGAAGATGACGCAGCGATTAAAAACTGGCAGAATTTTTTTCTGGCATCCAATCATCTCGGGATCCCACAACTCTAAGTGTCCGCCATATTCCTCTTGCCAGTCTTTATTGAGATAGAGCAGGAGATTTAAGCGACGATCCAAAAGCAATCGCTCGTGGCGATTAAAGTCTGCATGGATCTTCAAGTAACCGCCTTTTTCAATTTGGTGAAGGCCTCCGCCAACAAAGTGGGGATCGGGAATAAGTCCTTCAATTCCCGTGAGTTTTTCCAAAAAACTGACAAAGGTTGAAGAATTCAATTGATACAGGAGCAAACGGGTAATTTCTCCCATTTGTAGCTCGGAAGTAGAGGCAAGTTTTTTTTCGGCAACGTTCTCAAATTTTTTCCACTGAATTGCCCCTGGTTTGGGAAACTCGTTAAGAATCCCGTTCAAAACGGTTTCAGGAAGAAATCGATCGATAATGACATGGGGAAAGGGCTGAGCTTGCGCGTAAACTTCCCGATATTTAGTGGCTAAATCATCTAAATAGTCTGGATTTAGACAGAACATCGAGGTAGATTGCATAAAATTCTCCGATTTTCTAGCGTTACTCAAATGTCCGAGTTTGCTGATGAACAGAGTGGTTCTGAAGATAATAGCGCGAAGACTGTTTATTTCTCGTAAAGATAAAAACAAGCAAAATTAAAGGTAGGGATTACACATGCCTATCCGTTCTACACTTTCGCTGACAAAAAGCTAATCGATCGATTAAATCTTAAAATGGCAACGGACGAAATACCAGCTAGCACTAAAATATCAACCGTGCGCGAAATAATCGGCATAACAACCAAGCATCCCTTTGCTGTAGCGACATGTTTGGCGATGACTTCTTTTCTGGTAATGGTAATATAAATCCCTACCAGTTAAAGATTGTGAACGTCGTATCAATTTTCGGAAAATCTAGCATCTCTCCCGAATTTTAGAGACGAAAAGCTACGATCGGATCGATCGCTCTGTGGGGAATGTAAAGGATATATGAACAGTTTTCGCTCTACAAACCTAGCACCCGGTCAAAAATTAAGCGGACGTTACCAAATTCTTTCTCAGCTAGGACAAGGAGGATTTGGTAGGACTCTCTTAGCGGAGGATTTATATTTACCCGGTCAACCCAAGTGCGTCGTCAAGCAGTTGCAACCTTCAGCAACCGACCCCGATTCGTTACAAGTTGCCAGACGTTTATTCGACACGGAAGCGCAAATTTTATATAAACTCGGCACCCATCCCCAAATTCCCCAGTTATTTGCTTATTTTGAAGAAAATCAAGAATTTTATCTGGTTCAGGAATATATTGAAGGAGAAAATCTCGATCGAGAATTACATTCCAAGCAGAGAATAAGCGAAGAGAGCGTCATCGATCTCTTATATGAAATTTTAGAAATTTTAGCTTTCGTTCACCAACAAAATGTTATCCATCGCGATGTCAATCCTTATAATCTTATCCGACGCAAAGAGGATGGAAAATTAGTTTTAATTGATTTTGGTGCGGTCAAGCAAATTACTACTCAAATGGTACAAGCGAGCGGAAAAAATTATACAGTTGCGATTGGAACTCCCGGCTATTTTCCTAGCGAGCAAGCGATGGGTTCTCCTAAATTGAGTAGCGATGTCTATGCAGTGGGAATTATTGGAATCCAAGCGCTGACAGGTTGCTCGCCCGAACAAATTCCTAGCAATTCCCAGACAGGAGAAATTAACTGGCACAGTTTAATTAAAGTTAATCCTGGATTGACTTATGTTTTAGATAGGATGGTTCGCTATGATTTTCGCGATCGCTATGCCTCGGCAACAGAAGCATTGGAAGCGGTTAGAAAATTGAGGATTTCTAATAGCAAAACCATTGGCGGGAAAACGATTGCTGTTTCTAGTAATAAAACTGTTGGAGGAAAAACACTGGTTGTTGGCAACAATAAATCTTTCTCTAATTTTCAAATTGACTTAACAAGAATAAGGGGATGGTTAGCCAAAGGAACGATTTCTATGGGAATTGTGGGAGTAGGGGCAGCCATCTTTGTTGGCATTAATCATTTTCTCGCTGCCAATAATGCCACAGATTTATATCGGCAAGGCAATATATTGTATGAACTGAAAGATTACGATCGCGCTTTAGCTGCCTATGAACAAGCTTTAAAAATTCGCCCAGAATATGGAGAAGCTTGGCAAGGAAAAGGCGATGTTTTTCAAGCTCAAAAACGCTATAAAGAATCTCTGATTGCTTACGAAAAAGCGATTCAAATTCAGCCCAATCGTTGGCAACCTCGCTTAGGTCGCGCTCAAGTACTCGATAAATTAGGAAAAAATCAAGAAGCGATTGAGACTTATAAAAAGGTTATTAAAATTAAAGATAATGTAGCAGAAGCTTGGCTGGGACTCGCTCAAGTCCAAATGGAGTTAAATCAATATTCAGAAGCGATAGAATCCTACGATCGCCTGCTAAAAATGCAACCCGAAAATTCATGGGCTTGGTATCAACAAGGTTGGGCGTGGCAAAATTTACGAGAGTATGAAAAAGCGATAAAATCCTACGATAAGGCAGTAGACATTAAGCCGGACTTATCATCGGCTTGGTATCAGAAAGGCAATGTGTTGATGAATTTAGAAGAATATGAAAAGGCGGTTGAGGCATATGCAAAAGCAGTACAGTTTCAACCCAAACTGCATCAAGCCTGGTACAGTCAAGGAATTGCTTTAAGTAAATTGGGACGCAACGAAGAGGCGATCGCAGCTTATTCTCAAGCCACTCAAGTTAAATCGAATTATGCTCAAGCTTGGTATCAAAAAGGCTGGATGTTACATCAACTCAAGCGTTATGAAGAAGCTATTTCAGCTTACGATACTGTCATTCGCTTGCGACCGAGCGATTACCAAGCATGGTATAACAAAGGCAATGTTTTATATAACTTAGGCAATTACGAAGGGGCGATCGCTGCCTACAAGCAAACCATTGCGATCGAAAAAGACTACTATCAAGCCTGGAATAGCCAAGGCAATGCCCTACTTCTACTCAAGCGATATGATGAGGCAATTCGTGCCTACGATCGCGCTTTGCGCTACCAACCCGATTATCGACAAGCGCAAGAAGGAAAAGCACAAGCTCAATCTTTATTGCGATCCGAACAGCAAAAACTTCAGGAGCAACAAGAGAACGAAAACAATGAAGAAAGAGAAAATGAGGGAATAGAAAATACTGAAAACTAAAACTTCAGAAATATAGTAAATTCTAGAATTGCTAAGGTATTTTGATTTTAAAAATCTTAAAAAACACGCCTAAAACTTTTTATTTTACCTTGGCAGTTGTCGAATGAATGCCTTTCAAATCGTCTAAGTTATTCATAAGATTTTGTAATTGAACCTCGGTAAAAGAATAAATATATTCTCTTTGGTATTGCAAGGCAATAGCTCCGTAACAGGCATAAAATTCTTCATTATTAGTGGGGTCTAAGTTTTTGATATGGCTTGCGAAGTAAAGGTAAATTCTTTGTTTGACCCACTCTAAAAAAACAGGATTTCTTGCAAGAACATCTTTGAAAGAAATATGATAACTTTCAATGGCATTGGTAAGAATTTTAATTGTATCATTGCAATGCGGCTTAACTAGAAGCGGTAAATCTTTTTCGATAAACTCCTCTAATGATTTTTCGGCATTGATCCCTTGCATTGCAGCCATTTTCCAACCCTTCGAGCAATCCATAATTTCCTTCTATAGCTAGTATGCCTACTAGATGTATAAAGACATCTAAGTAATATCTCGGAATTTTTTGTCCCTTGCTAGAAAACTTTACAGAAAGTACACAAACCAGGAGGGAAGTCCGCCAGTCACTTCAGTGGAGTCTTTCTTATGTCTTACGAAAAAGAAACCGGACTGTCGTGACAATTGCCTTTCCCGTGCAAATTTCTTTGGCTCTTTGAATGATTTGAGAGCGCTTATCTCCCAAACCTGCTTTCGGCAAGTCAGGATACATACTCATAAAATCGATGAAAAAATTGCGGTCAATTGGATCGCGATCGAGAATGACTCGTTCTAGTTTAAGGCGCGATCGCGTTGCTAATTCTCTCAACATTTCTCGACTATATGGCTTTTTTGATTTCGAGTTAGACCACTTAGGAATCTCTTCATTATATTCTTTGAGAACTTTTTCTAATACGGGTCGCCAATCGAGAGATTTTCCCTCTTGAGCGGTTTCTTCAAAGGCATGCCACCACAAATTGAAAATAAATATTCCTCCTGCTTCTAATACAGTCGATACAGATTTGAAAACCTTTTCTAGATCGACTAAATGCATAGCAGCATTACTTAAAATCGCATCCACCTTTAAGTCAAATTTATCTATCTCTGTCGCTTTAGCTTGATAGAAAATCGTTTTGGCAGGATCTAATTGCTGTTTTGCTAATGTCATCATTTGAGGAGCGGGTTCTACAAAATAAATTTTTGTTTTTGCCGAAGCACTCAGCAGCATTTTAGAAAGAAGTCCAGATCCGCCAGCGAGATCCATTACCGACTCGCAAGAAGTTGCATTGGCTAACTCGATGAGACGACTTGCCATGACAGAAAAAATTGAGTGTTTTTCGAGCAAGCGATCGTAAGCAAGGGCAAGAGAATCCCAAGTAGAAATAATTTGTTCGGCTTGCTTTTCTTGTGAATTATTCGCAGAATCTTTTGACATACAAGGAATAATAGAAAAGGAGATATAAAGAATAATTTTAGCGGAGCAATCGGCGTGGACTATCAGAAAGAGGGGAATTGCGTGATTTGTGGAACGGCGCGTTTTAGTGCTTTGAGCCAAGGGTTAGTTCGCTTGGAATGGTCAGCTGAAGGAAAATTTGAAAATCGCCCCACCGTTCAAGCGATCGCTCGATCCGAACCGATCCCTTTTCAGGAAATTTCCACCGATTCGGAAGGAATTTTACACCTGAAAACCGAACTGATTCATATTACCTATCAACCCAATTCTGTACCTTTTAGTGATGTTAATTTAAAGATTACTTGGCAGTGCGGCGATCGCTGCGGCACTTGGCATCCTTCGACCATTGATTTCCAGAACTTAGGCGGCACTTTTACCAGCCTCGATCTCATCCATCGCAATTGGCTTCCCAAGGGCGTTCATCCAGCTTCGGTGGGATTGAGCTATTCCCATGCCCAACAGTGGCTCTACACGCCTCTCAAATCGATTCATCGGCATCTGCGAGAGCGAGGAGAGACAACCCACTTTGAAGAGCCGCCCCTGTGGTATTTGGAGCGCTTTCGCCAGTCAGACTTAACTCCCCAAGACCAAGAACATCTCCAACAATGGCATCATTTCCCGCCCGGATTGCTCAGCCGCAGCGGATACAGCGTTCTCAACGACTCTGCCAGCGCTCCAATCGTTGATGGATGGATAAGCGATCGCGATCGCTTTAACAATCAAGATTGGTATTTTTTCGCCTACGGACTCGATTACAGTCGCGCTTTAGCGGATTTCGTGCAATTGTGCGGGCGAATTCCCATGCTGCCGCGCTGGGCATTTGGCATCTGGTTCTCTCTCTACGACGAGCTGAGCGAAGAAGATTATCGCCAACTGCTAAGGCAATTTGAAGAATTAAATCTTCCCCTAGACGTACTGATTCTCGATGTAGATTGGCATCTTTGGGGCTGGTGCGGTTGGGATTGGAATCAAGACTTGTTACCCAATCCCCGTCAGTTCCTGCAATGGGTGCATCAACTCGGACTGCACGTCGGCGCTAACGTTCATCTCGAAGGCTTGCCGCCATCCGACAGCCATTTCTCGGATCTCTGTCGATCGCGAGGACTCGATCCAGAAGCCGTTAAGGCAGGGCGCGTCTTTGCGATCGAAAATCCCACGGCTGACTGGATTTTTGAGCCATGGCATGTTGATGGCATCGGCTCTTACAAACCTACGGAAGACGAATTAGAGGAAGGCTGGCTTTTGTTCAATCTTGCTCGACAGTCAGAAGCTCGCCCGTTTATGGAGCAGCTTCATCGTCCGCGCGAGGAAGATGGCATCGATTTTTGGTGGATTGATGGCTCCAATGCCACCCATGCGGGCGTTAACGCTCAACTGTGGACGAACCACGTTTACTATACTCACCTAGAAAGTCAGCGCGATCGCCGCGCTTTAATCCTCTCTCGCACTGGCGGCATCGGTTCTCATCGCTATCCCATTCAGTTTTCTGCCGATACTTATTCCCACTGGGAAGTGCTTCAGTTTCTCGTCGAGTTTACCGCGCGATCGGGTAATGTAGGAGTGGCTTACTGGTCGCACGATTTAGGCGGATTTTTCAATCAGATTTTAGGCGTACCCTACATCGACCCAGAATTGTTCGTGCGCTGGGTACAATTTGGCTGCTGGACTCCGATAGTGCGATTGCATTCAGACCACGGGCGGCGAGAGCCTTGGGCTTACGGACGCAAGGTTCTCGAAGCTATCCGTCGAGCCTTTCACAACCACGTTCAATTCCTTCCTTACTTCTACCACCTCAGCTATATCGCCTACCAAAAAGGTCTTCCTTTGTGCCGCCCCCTCTACTTGAACTATCCAAAGGATGAAGAAGCTTACCAAGCACTAACGCAATATATGCTAGGGGATTTCATTCTAGTCGCGCCAGTGGTCGAATCTGGGGGTAATCGCTCTGTTTATCTTCCGGCAGGCAATTGGCGGGAGCGGGAAACGGAAACGCCCTATTCGGGTTGTCAACATTTAAATCTTTTTGTTCCCATCGATCGCGTGCCAGTCTTTGTTAAATCCGGGTCGATTCTGCCGCTTCAACCCGTTGCGCTTCGTGTTGGCAATGCGCCTCCTAATCTCCTGATTTTAGAGGTTTATGTAGGCGCGTCTGGAGAGTTAGATTTCTATGAAGACGATGGGGAAAGCTTAGACTACCGCAGTAAGGGAGGCAGCCAGCGCCTTTTTAGGTTAGACTCCGAGGGAGAGTATCATCGCTTGAGTTGCGATCGAGTTCGAGGCAGTTACAGAGAAATGTCTTCGGAACGAGACTTTCAGATTCGCTGGATCGGACTGAAAAAAGTCTATCGAGTTGAGGCTCAAGGCGTTGCGATCGCGTCTCGTCAATGGGTAGGAAATCGATTAGAAATGACTCTGAAAAATGTGCCTCAGGCGGCTAAATGGTCTGTCGTCATAACGACGTAGAGACTGTTTAGAGGTTGGACGCGTTGAAAGAAAATAAAGAGATTGGTAGGTGAGGAGATCGGGAGACAAGGACAAGGAAGAAGACAAACAACTAACTACCAATATCGTTTTTAGAAATTCCTGCTACAAATAATTCTTTTTCCGCCAAAATCTCCCAAATTTCTCGCTCTCCTATCTCTTTTTATCCCGATCGAGCAGATCAAGATTGCTCTGGAATAAACTTGAGTGCCACTCCATTCATACAATACCGCTGCCCAGTTGGTGCTGGACCGTCGTTAAACACGTGACCGAGGTGTCCGCCACAGCGACGGCAGTGAACCTCAGTTCTAACCATAAAAAGGGATCTATCTACCGAGGTAGCGATCGCATTTTCAAGAGGGGCATAGAAGCTAGGCCATCCAGTTCCGCTATCGTACTTGGTTTCGGATGAAAATAAAGGCAATCCGCACCCAGCACAGACGTATGTCCCCGGCGCATATTGTTTGTCGAGAGGGCTAGTACCAGCGCGTTCGGTTCCGTGTTTGCGCAACACTTGAAACTGTTCTGGGGTTAGAATTTCGCGCCATTGTGCTTCTGTTTTAGTAATCTCGAATTCATTGTTTTTTGAAGCTGCCATAAGACTCGATCTCCAAGGTAGATAACGCCATAACCAGGCAGCACCGACGATTGCAGCGCTAGCCTGGAAAAAATTCCGTCTCTTCATAAATTAACATTAATTAACATTAATGAAGTGCAAGCAGGCTCCTCCGTCTCACGGCGGTGTACCGTTGACTCGACTAACCCACCATTGCTACCGTAAGGGCAACCTCCTGACCATAAGAGAGTTCGAGCGTATGTCCGTCGGGATCGCTCAAGAAAGCCCAATATCCAACCGGATACCCCGAATCGCACGGTCCTTCTAATAGGATACCTTCGGCTCTTGCCTGGCTGCAAAGGCGATCGACCTCTTCTCGACTCCGGCAACCTACTCCTAAATGGGCGATCGGAGATAGGATGGGATCTACCTTTGGCATTTGGATGAGAACGACAACAAAAGGTCTTGTCCGATCTGAAATCCAGACGACTTCAGTCGATGTTGTGTCGGTTCGATCGATACGACGGTGGACAACACTCATGCCAGCATACTTTGAGTAGAAAGCGAGGCTGCGTTCTACATTACTTACAGACAAAGCGATGTGGGTTAGTCCAATATCGGTCATCGGTGAAAGTCAAAACTTCAGCGCTGGCTTAGCTGAAGTTAGTTATGATGCAAAATCTATCTTTTTCCATCATAGCAACTAGCTTTTTAGTGAAACGAAGCGCGATCGCGCCTCCTATTTCAGGAATATTTTAACGGGAGATAATTCTTTAGTGAGTATTGATTGATTCCGAATACAGGTTATTGAGATCCAATGCGTTCGCCCAAGGCGCTAGATAATCGCTTGAGAGCGGGCGAAGTATCTTGGGGGTCTAAATGTACGTCGAGAATGCAAAAACTCTCACAATGAGCCTGACTTTGCATCAGTGCGGCTTCCAATTCATCTTCGGTATTAACTTCAAACCCCAAACCCGCACCCAGTAATTCTGTAACGCGGCTATATCGCCAATTTAATATATCATTAAAAGCACCATCGCGCATCGGACGCTCGGTTGCGTAACCTTTATTGTTGAGAACGATAACGATTGGATTGAGACCGTAACGAACCACGGTAGACAACTCTATACCCGTCATTTGGAACGCACCGTCTCCTACCAAAACTAAAGGACGAAGGTTGGGATTGGCAAATTGAGCGCCGATGCTAGCAGGAACGGCAAATCCCACTGAAGCATAATAAGCTGGCGAGACAAACCGAGATTTGTCATGGATAAACAATTCTAAGCCAGCAAATAAAGCATCGCCCACATCTGCGATCGCGATCGTATTTTTATCGATAAATGAGTTTAATCGCCCAAACAAGCGATCGATGGTTATCTGTTGACCAGTAATCGGAGAAAAGTTGGCAGGAATTTTGAGAGGATTTGTCGCTATAGATTCTCGACGACGAATGTCGGCTGCCAGTAAACCTCGGACAAAATCTTGCAGGCGAATTTCTTCGTAGTTGTGCCAACGAATCGAAGTTTTTTCGCTAGTAACGTAGATAGAATGTTTCGGATTGAGATCGGCAGTAAAGATTCCCAAATTGATATCCGATAGAAACGTCCCCAGCATAATTAAGCAATCGCTAGACTCGACATATTCGCGAGTGTATTCCTGTCCCATCGCCCCTTGGTACAAACCGATATAGTTGGGATGTAACTCGCTAATGACCGATTTGCCGAGCAGGGTTTGTGCGATGGGCATATTTGTTTTTTCTACCAATTGCAGCAGTTCTTCCTGAAGTCCAAACCGATTCATTTCGACGCCAGCAAGAATTACGGGTTGCCGAGCATGATTTATTAATGTCACTGCCTCATTGAGGGCTTCGTTGAGAACCTCGGCATTGCTTGCTTCTGGCTGTTTGACGGCTTGGTAGTTAGGATTTCCAGTCACGAATACCATATCGCGAGGCAATTCGATATAGACTGGGCGTTTGTATTTCAAAGCCGCAGCAATTACGCGATCGATCTCCTGGAAAGCGATGTTAGGATTATCTAAAACGGTAGAAGCGATAGTGAGTTCTTGAAAAACTTTGTATTGCGTATCGAACTCGCGCACCTTGTGGTGCAACAGGGGATTTCTAATCCGTTCGTTCTTTCCAGGTGCTCCGCTAATGACAACAACCGGAGATTTCTCGGCAAAAGCTTGAGCAGTCGTATTGGTGACTTTCAATCCTCCCACGCAATAGGTAATGCAAACCACTCCCAATCCCCGCAAGCGAGCATAGGCATCGGCGGCAAACCCCGCTCCTTGCTCGTCGCAGGTGTTGATAAACTCGATCGCACTCTCTTCGAGCAGTTTGTCAAACCCCAAGACGAAATCGCCGGGAACTCCAAAAGCGTGACGAACGCCGCATTCAAGAAGTTTTTCGATTAAATAATTGCCAATGCTAATTGAAGGGTTCATATCGCATTTCATTTCGCTGTTGTATTTATTGTGAAAGTTTTTACTGGAAATGCAAATTCGATCGCCGAGCAAGTCTATTTGCGATCGCAAACGCGAACCAGGTAACTTTTCATCAGCGAGTCAAACCCGAAATAGCTAGATTTTACCGATCTTCTTTATAATTAAAATCGCGGCTAGAAGCTGAGACAAAAATCGCGATAATAGATGTATCGAAAATTACTTTCCTTCGGAATCGGCGTTAGCTTAGGATTAGCTTCGACAGGAATGCAAGCAAGTGTGGCGCTGCCGCCGCCAGAGGATATTCCAGAGGAAGTATTGCGCACGGAGATAATTATCGAAGCGCGATCGCCTCTTGACGGTCAACCTTTATCGGCTACTGAATATGCCCAATTAGAGGCACAAATAGCCAAAAGTTCCTATCCTCCTCAACTCAGCTCGCAAATACAGCAGTTAATCTTTCTGCTCAACATCCGCAAGTTTTTTACAATCCTCTTTCCCTTTTGAAAAAATCAAGTTGACACAAAACGCCTAGTGTCATTTACAATTTGTAGAAAAAATTAACAATTAAAGACGAAGACAAAGTCAAACCGCTTTTAAACTCCCGTTTGTAAAGAAGAGATTAGTAGTTTAATGTCAACAACGATTTCCCCCGAACAGGTCAGTCAAATAGTCAACAACCTGCATCACGATCCTTTTGAAATATTGGGATGCCATCCCTTAGAGAACAATAACGGTAAAACGAAACAATGGGTAGTGAGAGCTTATTTACCCAAAGCGCAAGCAGCATGGGTTATTTGTCCGATAGAACGCCAAGAATATCCCATGCAAGCCGTGCATCATCCTCACTTCTTTGAATGCGCGATCGAACTCCCAGAACTAAAAAACTATCAGTTGCGGATTCAAGAAGGAGAACGCGAACGGGTAATTTACGACCCCTATGCTTTTCATTCGCCGAAATTGACCGATTACGACCTACACTTGTTCGCGGAAGGAAATCACCATCGCATTTACGAAAAATTAGGTGCTCATTTGACCGAAATCGATGGAGTCAAAGGCGTTTATTTTGCTCTCTGGGCGCCCAACGCTCGCAACGTGTCCGTCTTAGGCGACTTCAACAACTGGGATGGCAGGCTTCACCAAATGCGAAAACACAATAACAGTGTTTGGGAACTGTTTATTCCTGGAATTGGTGCTGGTGCGAATTATAAATACGAAGTCAAAAACTGGGAGGGACATATCTACGAAAAATCCGATCCCTACGGTTTCCAGCAAGAAGTCAGACCGAAAACTGCTTCTATCGTCACTGATTTGAGCACCTACCAATGGAACGACGACGAGTGGATGGAAAAACGCCGCCATAGCGATCCCCTCACCCAACCCATTTCCGTCTATGAAGTCCATTTAGGATCCTGGATGCACGCTTGTGCTAGCGAAAAACCCCACTTGCTTCGTGGAAAGGGAGAACCCGTACCAGTATCGGAATGGAACACGGAAGCGCGGTTCCTCACTTACTACGAACTAGCCCACAAGCTGATTCCCTATGTCAAAGAGATGGGATATACCCATATAGAATTATTGCCGATCGCCGAGCATCCTTTCGACGGTTCCTGGGGCTATCAAGTAACTGGGTATTATGCTCCTACCTCCCGTTACGGCAATCCGGAAGACTTTATGTATTTCGTCGATAAGTGCCATGAAAACGGTATTGGGGTGATTGTAGACTGGGTACCCGGACACTTTCCTAAAGACGGACACGGCTTAGCATTCTTTGACGGCACTCACCTTTACGAACACGCCGATCCTCGCAAAGGAGAACATAAAGAATGGGGAACTTTAGTCTTTAACTATGGTCGCAACGAAGTTCGCAACTTCCTAGTTGCCAACGCTCTTTTCTGGTTTGACAAATATCACATCGACGGCATTCGAGTTGATGCAGTTGCTTCCATGCTCTATCTCGATTATTGCCGTAAAGACGGAGAATGGCTTCCCAACGAATATGGGGGTAGAGAAAATCTCGAAGCTGTCGAATTCCTGCGTCAGGTAAATACCGTTCTCTTTCAATACTTCCCAGGCATACTTTCCATCGCAGAAGAGTCAACTGCATGGGCAATGGTGTCTTGGCCTGCCTACATGGGGGGATTGGGTTTCAATCTTAAGTGGAACATGGGCTGGATGCACGATATGCTCGATTACTTCAGCATGGATCCCTGGTTCCGCCAGTTCCATCAGAACAATATCACCTTCAGCATGTGGTATCACCACAGCGAAAATTTCATGCTGGCGTTGTCCCACGATGAAATCGTCCACGGCAAAAGTAATATGATAGGCAAAATGCCGGGAGACGAATGGCAAAAATATGCTAACGTTCGTTGTTTGTTTGCCTATATGTTCGCCCACCCCGGCAAAAAGACCATGTTCATGAGCATGGAATTCGGTCAGTGGAGCGAGTGGAATGTTTGGGGCGATCTCGAATGGAATCTTTTGCAATACGAACCCCATCAAAAGCTGAAACAGTTTTTTGCCGACCTCAATGCCCTGTACAAGAGCGAACCCGCGCTCTACACTCGCGATTTCGAACAAGAAGGGTTTCAGTGGATCGATTGTAGCGACAATCGCCATAGCGTTGTTTCCTTTATTCGTCGCGCCAAAAATCCGACCGAGTTTGTCGTGACGGTTTGTAATTTTACGCCACAACCCCACAGTCACTACCGCATTGGCGTTCCCGAACCGGGATTCTACACCGAACTATTTAATAGCGATGCTCGCAAGTACGGCGGGAGCAATATGGGCAATCTAGGCGGTAAATGGACGGATGAATGGGCGTTTCATAATTTTCCCTATTCTCTGGATTTGTGTTTGCCGCCTTTAGCGGTTTTGGTGCTCAAGCTAGATCGCGCTAAGACAGCAGAGGCGATGAAGCAAGTTCGAGGCGAGTAGTTAGAGCGATAGGACTTAGGCACTTATACCATTTTTCATTCATTAATGACACAGATAGTCGATCGCAAAAACATGAAAATTGGTATTACTTGTCATGCCAGAATTCCACTAAAGATACGGAATCCGTAGTCGTTGCCCGGTAATATCAAATCCGTTGGATTATCCATAACCTAGTACGAATTGGAAGCTCGCGACTTTTGTTGGTCGCACTCCTTTTTTGTGGTTGTCTAACCGGATTTAATATAACTATGAAAGCGGTAGCTTTCCCAACTTTTTCTGAGATTTAGAGACGTTTTGCTGGCTATTGGCGCTTTTTTGCATATGACACTTTGAGCAACTCCCGCTAGGGTTGGAATAACCAAACCTTGCATGATAAATTTCCTCGATCTCTATCATTGGTTATGCAATTCCAAAGAAAAAAGGGAAAACTAAGAGCAGGGCGATCGCGTATCGAGTGACTAATTGTTTACAGTTCGATTTTTCTGACGAGCGATCGACTCTTCTTTGCCATGCCAAGGTTTTCTCATAGTTAAAGAGTTGTGACGATGCAAGAAAATCCTATTGTCGCTCGTTTTATTGGTAAACCAAAAATTAAAATATTTTCTCAGGAAGCGAAGCGCAAGCCAAAAACCTATAATTACACGAAATATGTTTGGGGAGAAGACTATATTTTTGAATCCATCGATGGAGAAAATGAGGGCTATATGACAGGATCTGGGAAAGGAATCGAACGTGACGACGAGTTGATTTTGTCGAATGGAACCGATTCTTTTCGCTATCGGGTTGAGAAAATTGATTACTACTCGAATCCACCGGATATGTGGATAGCTCAACTCAAAAAAGTTATGGATAATTGATGGGCAAATTCCCCCTCCCCTGCATTTCAAGCCAAGACGCGATCGGGTATTATGAACGAGTCTGGGGTAGTATGGGGAAAGTCCAGTGCGATCCTGGCGCTGTGCCGCAACTGTGATTAGAAATTGAATAAAACTGCGTTTTTTTGATTTCTATAAGCCAGAATGCCCATCTGCTCCTTTGTCCACTCTACTTCCTGCGTCGCACGGGAAAAGGATTAAATTTGTTAGAAACTTCTCATTCATCAACGGCACAGATTGACTCAGATACTTTTTCTCTTCAATTACCAGCCTTACCGATCGCTCGTCCATTACTCGCGATCGGTCACGGGACGAGAGATCCGCAAGGAAGACAAGCATTTCTGGATTTTGTGGCAGCTTATCAAAATTTAGATCCCTCGCGTCCTGTAGTACCCTGTTTCTTAGAGCTGACCGAACCAACAATTCAACAAGGAGTCGATCTTTGTATAGAGAAGGGATTTACAGAACTTTCAGCCCTTCCGATTCTCTTATTTGCAGCGCGTCACAATAAGTTTGACGTTACCAATGAATTAGATCGGGCACGACAGCGCCATCCCCAACTTAAGTTTTACTACGGTCGTCATTTTGGCATTACTCCCAATATTTTAGAACTGTGGCGAAAGCGTTTAGCGCTCCTAGACGAACCAGAACGCAACCCTAGAAATATTCCTCGTTCGGAAACGGTTTTGCTGTTTGTAGGACGAGGTTCTAGCGATCCCGATGCCAACGGGGATGTTTATAAAATGGCGCGAGTTCTCTGGGAAGGCAGCGGCTATCAAACGGTAGAAACATGTTTTATCGGGATTACCCATCCCCGCTTAGAAGAGGGTTTTCGCCGCGCTCGCCTATACCAGCCGAAGCGAATTATCGTGCTACCCTATTTTTTGTTTACTGGGGCATTGGTAAAAAAGATTTTTGATATTGCCAACCAACAGCAAGAAAAATATCCCGACATTGCGATCGCGTGCTTGCCAGAAATGGGAATTCAGCCCCAACTGCTGCGACTACTCAGAGAACGAGAAATTGAAACCCAACTGGGACAAGTGCAAATGAACTGCGAAATGTGTAAGTTTCGCCTAGCAGCGCTCAACCACAGCCATAGTCACGGACACGACCACCATCACCATCATCACCACCATGATAGCCCTGCTCCCGATCCCTATGCCAATCTAGAACAATATCACAACAAAATTTGGCAAGCTCCTTAGTTCGGTTATTAGTACGGGCGGGTTTAATGATCGGCGCGATCGAGTTCTTTGCGTAGCAATAATCTCAACCCGCCCGTACAGTAATTAATATAAGAACAAATGACCAATGACTAAGAACTCATGACAGAGAAAGACATTACTGTTGGCAGTAAAGTTCGATTGATTGCTCGACCGCCTTATCTAAAGACGGCAGAACCGATGCCGATGCTACGTCCCTCCGATATCTTGGAAATCGGAGAAGAAGGCACTGTTATAGATCGTCGTCCGGGAGGCTATTGGGGCGTTCGTTTTGCGCGAGGAGCTTTCTTGATGGAGAATCAGTATATCGAGGTTGTATCGGACGATGCCACTCCGCCGAGTTCATCGGGAGAAAATAGAAAAGACTTTTAATTTGCCCGTGCTTTTTTCTCCCAATCCGATGCTCCTAGAGCCATCTTTTTAATTCGATCTTTGTACTGGACGGGAGCCAAAGCAACTGCTCTGTCAAAGATCGGTTCGGCTTCTGCGTTCTTGCCTTGTTTTTGTAAGATTAACGCCTTAGCTAACAAGGGACGGAAGTCTTCCCCATTTGATTTTATTGCTTGCTCGTAAACAGCAAGTGCCTCAGAATAGCGCTCCTGCTCAATATAGATTTCTCCCAATAGTAACTGAAGCGAAGTAACATTAACAGCTTCGACAGAATCAGTTTTAGCTGCTTTATCTTTAATTGCCTCAACTAGAGTTTTTTGTACCAGAGAAACGGCTTCCCCTCCGCGATTTTGTGCCAGCAAGAGTTCGGTCATTCCTTTTAAAGCCTGGATGTCTGTAGGCTGAGAGGCTAAAATAGTGCGATAAGCAGCAATGGCTCCTTCATAATCGCCGACCTGCTGTTTTGCCTGAGCGAGCAAGATCGTGTAATCTGTCTGTTGAGGATTGAGCTGAGCTAATTTTTCTATCGGCTCGATCGCTTTTTTGAGATCGCCTTGTTGAAGTCTCACTTCCAGGAGTCCTTCTAGTGCATTTTGATTGTCTGGCTCGCGTTCCAATACCAACTGATAGCCTAAAGCCCTCGTTTCTAAGGCTTTTTCGGCTTGAGTGGATTCTGAAGACGAACCATTCAAAACACGCGCTTCTTGAGCGATGCTGCTGACAAGAGGCAGGATTGAAAACGAAATTAAAGCTAGTAACATCAAGATGACGCCGATGTATACCCAGCGAGTTCGCTTTGGTTGAGAAATTTTCATGTTTTTTGAGCTTATCTTGAAAATAGGAGTTAGTTTAGTGAAATTTGCTGATTTATCTTTTTCATTGCTCGTTATTGAGTACAATGAGCAGACAGCCATCTATTCTGGTTTGGGGCTATAGCGATTCTAAGATAATCGATCTTATAGTTAAGCCTAAAATGTTGTAATCAAGCGTTAGATTATTCATCTGAGTTATTGTAACTCGTTTCATTTGTTCCGCTTGTTCCCGTCCGTCTTTTACTTTGTTCGTCAGAGTGTGTGTCTCCGCCGCTAGGAGTGTGATATGAATTCCTCCGAGAATCGATCCTCCGAATCTTTCCGTCCTTCTGGCAAGCCGTCGCCAGAAGCTTCTAAGCTATCCGAACGTCCCCTCTATCCATCATCGAAACCAACTTCTGTTCCTGCCAGCGAAGATCCTTCACCGACAGAGCGGCAAGAACCCATTCCTCCTCCCAGTCATCCCAGACAATATCGAGCTATCGGTTTGATTCGAGGTCAGTATCGACGCTCGGAAGAACAAATGACCAGGGGAACCCTGGTAACGTTAGATGGTACCGAGATAGAAGCTGTATTGCTAGGGCGCGTTATCAGTTTGGTGAAAAATCATCTGGATCTCGAACAACCTCATCTGTGGGTTGTCTATCCGCGCACCCGACAAAAAGACAATCATCTACACATTCAAATCGTTGGCGTTTGGGAGCCAGAAACGCTTAGTAAAGATCGCTCTCCAATCTCGGAGCAATCTTCAGAAGAAATTTCTGCTAAGACCGAGAGTGGTTATTTTTCAGTTCGCGGCGAGGTGGTTTATTACTCTCAAGAAAAAGAAACAATTATCGTCAAGATTCGCCAGTCTCCTAAGCGAGAATCTGAAAAACCTAAATTTTTTAAATTAAAACTCCAAGGAACTCTCGGCGAACGAGCGGTAGGGCACTTTTGGGATTTCCAAGCCCGGTTGCAAGCCGATACCTTAATGGTTCGAGAGGCTGAAGATTTAGGTCAACTGTTTCGCAAGAAAAAACCTTTTTCTAGAAAGCCGAGGAGATCTCGCTCCGACCGTCCCGAACGCCCGGACAAACGAAAATTTTCTTCAGGGGATCGCGAAATTCCTAGAGGAAGAACACCTGAAGGAGATAAGCCTTCAGTCGGTCGCCCTTTTCTTCCTAAGCCAACTCAGAAAAAAGATAATTAGATGTGTTATGCTGGAATTGACTCGGACTCATGCGATTACAACGCCCAAACCTTGTCAGGACCGGAAGGTAGCAGCAATACGGGATGCTTGTAATAGGCGTGAACTCCGGGTCTTTTTGTTACTGGGCAGATTAAATTTTAAGAGAATATCTATAAATCTATAAAAAAATATAAAAAAAGATAAAGAAAGTGTCGATCGCTCTACTACCTAGTGCAATGGCTATGTCAAATTCTCTAGATCGAGCACCTGAAACCCTGCATTTTTACTTTAATCGCAATTGTCCTTACGCTCAGCGCAGTTGGATTGCTTTAATCGAGTTGGGGATCGCATACGACCCCATCGAGATCGAATTGGGTAAGGACAATAAAACTGACTGGTTTCGCGCCCTTAACCCCAATGGTACCGTTCCGACTATCAAACACGGCGAAACCGTTGTCTACGAATCATTGGTAGTTAACGAATATTTGTGTGAAGTTTTTGGCGGCGATTTAATGCCATCGACCCCCGCCAATCGCGCCAGAGCGAGAATATTAATGTCTCGTTGCGATGCAAAGTTTGTCAAGTTGGGCTACAGCTATCTTTCCCACCAACGAGGGGAAGATGAGGCTAAAGATGACCAATTGCGATCGCAGCTTGAAGAGGAGCTGCATTTTTTAGATAATGCGATCGGCAACTGGGGAGGTTCCTACTTTTTGGGAGACGCACTGACGCTAGCAGATATCGCTTTTATTCCCTTTTTCCAGCGCATGAATGTTGCTTTGGCTAGCTTTAAGAATTTTAAACTCGAAAACCTCAACTTACCCCATCTTCATGCCTGGCTAGAAGCTATATCCCATCGAGATAGCTGTAGCCAAACCCAGATGTCTGCCCAGCAAATCGAGGAAGTGTATGCTCGTTTTCTGAATCTGGATTATTTCAAAAGAGTTGGAGTGGCTAGTTAATTTTTTAACATGTAATAAGAAATCCCAGTAAGTTTTGATTTTTGAGTTGACTTGAAAATCTTTTTAACATAGTTTTGGGTTAGGGATTCTCTTGATGGCAATAGATTTTGTAGGGACTAAGCTTTGCTCAGTCCCGATCTGCGGTTGATTAATTTTAGATTTCTGGCGATTTCTTTTTTGCCAAAATAAAAAGGTTTTGTTATGATTATTTAAATATTAGATAAAGCTTTAATGATCTTGATGAAAGCAAAGAGATGTAAGAACATTTGACAAAAAAATGTAATTT
The DNA here is from genome assembly GCF_001904635.1 of Hydrococcus rivularis NIES-593. Taxonomy (GTDB): domain Bacteria; phylum Cyanobacteriota; class Cyanobacteriia; order Cyanobacteriales; family Microcystaceae; genus Hydrococcus; species Hydrococcus rivularis. The sequence goes on along the minus strand of NZ_MRCB01000002.1, from coordinate 193,850 downwards.
TTGTACATTTTCTTTTGCGATCGCAAGACGATAAAAACTTCAATTAAGTGTGTTGCAGCAATTTTCGTTAAATAGCCTAAATCTAGGCTCTCAAAAAATCTGACTTCGATGGCTTGGGCGCGGCGAATAATCTATAAAAGATTGAGCGATCGCGTCCAAGTTTAAAAAAACGCGTTATGCAAAAAAAATTTTGACTTTGAATTGCAACTATATCGGTTAAGCTTTGGAGCGATTGCTCAGCCAACAATAATTTTCTGGAATAAAACCGGAGGCACTTGAATTTAAAACGATAGGGAGAAAGCCTCCCAAACGATGATGAGAGTTATGGCGCAGGGCAAGCAAGGAAGACACAGACGCAGGCGAGGAGTAATCCTAACTTCTCAGGGACTGAAAAAACTGCAAAAAGCCAAAACTGAAGCAGAATACAAAGAAAATTTTGGTCACCGATACACTCTCGAAGCCTTAAGCGAACGAACTGGATTGGCAGTCGATACGCTAATGAAGGTTTTTGCTAGTGAAGCTGGAGTAGACAAGCAAACATTGAAAACTTGTTTTAGTGCATTTGATTTGATTTTGGAAGCCAACGATTATTACCGACCCGAACCCCAAAACGAGTTAGTTGAAACCGAACGAGAACGCGAACCGGAGTTACCAGAAGGGCAAGTTCCCCTCGATTCAGCCTTTTATATCGAGCGATCGCCTATTGAATTTAACTGCTATAAAGCCATTTTACAACCGGGAGCGCTTATCCGGATCAAAGCACCCAGACAAATGGGCAAAACTTCTCTGATGTCAAGAATTTTGGATTACGCAGGCAAAGAAAGATGCCAAACTGTTCCCATCAACTTTCAGCTGGCTGACAAAGGACTTTTCCAAGACTTAGATAGATTTTTACAGTGGTTTTGTGCTAACGTCAGTCTGGGAGCGCAACTGCCCAATTGTCTGTCTCGATTTTGGGACGAACTGTTTGGTAGTAAAATTAGCTGTAAAATTTACTTCGAGCAATATTTGCTAGCCAAACTCGATCGCCCCCTCGTGCTGGGGTTAGATAATATCGATTGGCTGTTTCAGTACCCAGAATTGGCAGACGATTTTTTCGGACTGCTAAGGGCTTGGCATGAGGAAGCGAAAAATCGCGAGATTTGGAAAAAACTGCGGTTGGTGGTGGTGCATTCAACAGAAGTTTATATTCCCCTCAATGTCAATCAATCTCCCTTTAATGTAGGACTGCCGATTGATTTGCCAGAGTTTACGCCCGAAGAGGTGTTAGATTTAGCCAAACGGTATGGATTGAATTGGTCAACCCAAGAGGTAGAACAGTTAATGGCGTTGGTGGGAGGGCAACCCTATCTCGTGCGGCTGGCCCTCTATTATCTTGGGCGTAAGGAAGTTACCCTAGAACAGATTTTGTCTTCCCCAACCAGTATTTACAGCAATCGCTTGCAACGACAACTCTGGAATCTTCAAAGCAAGCAGTCGGGATTAGCAGAAGCTTTTGCTAGAGTCGTGATGGCAGGCGAACCAGTGGAGTTAGACCTAATCGATGCCTTCAAGTTGCAGAGTCTGGGATTAGTCCGTTTGCAGGGCGGTCGGGCAACACCCAGTTGCAAGTTGTATGCACAATATTTTCGTGCTTATTTCAATAATAGTTACCATTAGTCCATTAAAAAGTCGAATTCCTCGTCGTCAACTTCATCGAGGATTTCACAAGCGATATGCAACGCCTCGGCTTGATGCTCCCATTTAGCAGCAGTACGGGTCTCATTGAGAATTTTGGCTAACTCTGCTTGAACGTCGGCATAGCCGTAGAGACAATAGACAATATCTTCTACAGTGTGGCGCTCTAGTAATTCGAGTATAGCATTATCAAGATTTTTGTCAGTCTTGGAAGCCGGTAACATAGTCATCCTCATTGGTTAACTTATAATTTTCATCTTCGGAGATTTTCTTTGCATCTACTGTGAGATAGATGAAGAAAAATCGCGATCTCGATAGCAGGTAAACTGTAATATAGATCGCTCGAGATTGGCGATCGCGATCGCTGTAGTGATACCATTTGAGACAAAACAAAGACAGGGAACAGAAAATCGAGAACGAGGTCAAAACCTGTAACCTGTAACTGCGATGGGCGAACAGCGTTTCGCCTCTCTAGCTAACCGAACGCTGTCAACAATTTCCGAACGTGGCAAAAGTTGTTTTAGAAAACATTTACAAAAGCTTTCCCCAGCGAATGGGGAAACAGGCAGCCGTACCTGCATCCGATCGCCAGAAAAAAGATGACAAGTCTGCTTATGTCAGCGTCTTGCGCTCCATCAACCTCGCGATCGAGGACGGGGAATTTATGGTGCTGGTGGGACCATCCGGTTGCGGAAAAAGTACGCTGCTACGCCTGATCGCGGGTTTAGAAGAACCGACCGGGGGAAATATTTGGGTTGGCGATCGCTTGGTCAATCCTTTACCGCCCAAAGAACGCGATATCGCCATGGTTTTCCAAAATTACGCCCTCTATCCCCATTTAAGCGTTTATGATAATATCGCTTTCGGCTTGCGGCGCATGGGCAGTAAAGATAAAAAAACTAGCTCCATCGAAGATATCCTAGCAGGGGTGACGAGAAATCTGCCTAGAAAATTGCGCTACCTGACCCATAAAGAAAAAGCGATCGACGAACGGGTTAGAAAAGTCGCTCAATTGTTGCAGATCGAGTTACTGTTAGATCGCTTGCCCAGACAGCTATCAGGCGGACAAAAACAACGGGTTGCCTTGGGAAGGGCGATCGCTCGCAATCCTCAGGTGTTTTTGATGGACGAACCGCTATCCAACTTGGATGCCAAGCTGCGGGCAGAAACTCGCACCCAGATCGTCAAACTGCAACGTCAACTCAGCGTAACCACTATCTACGTCACCCACGACCAAACAGAAGCAATGACGATGGGCGATCGCATTGCCGTAATCAATGAGGGAGAGATCCAGCAACTAGCTCGACCATTAGATATCTACAACCGTCCGGCGAATCGTTTTGTAGCAGAATTTATCGGTTCGCCTCCAATGAATTTTTTCTCGGTGGAGGTAGAAGCGCCCCTCACAGTCGTTCACTCTTGCTTTCGATTGACCTTACCCGATCTCTGGTCGTCATGGCTGCAACCCTATAACGGACGCTCCCTGCTGTTAGGGGTTCGACCCGAACACTTCAAACTCAGTTCTCCGGCATCCGATAGTTTACCCGTGCAAGTCGATTTAGTCGAAGCTTTGGGCAACGATACCTATATCTCCGTTCATCCCGTTGACGATTCCACTCTCTCGCTTATCGCCAGAATTCCTCCAGATGAGCGGGTAGATCTCGGCGATCGCATTTGGCTGACTCCCGTGCCACAGAGAATCCATTTATTCGATCCCCAAACGGAGAAGGCGATTTGGCAAGAAGATTCAAGATAAGCTTCTTTTAGTTGAGTTATTAAGAATTGCAAAGTTTCCGGCGCTAACGCTGGAATTTTACGCGATCGCATCGATAAACTAGGCAAGAGTACAGGGGTACTCTTAAGAAAATTAATAAAAAATGTTGTTCGATTTCCAATTGCGCGATCGATAATTACTGACATGACAACTAATCTTGCATGATTCCGCTACAATTGACGCTCAAAAACTTTCTCAGTTACCGGGAAACAACCCTAGATTTTCGGGGACTACATACTGCCTGCATATGTGGAGCTAATGGTGCGGGAAAATCTTCTTTACTAGAAGCAATTACTTGGGTAATTTGGGGTCAAAGTCGGGCTGCTAGCGATGATGACATCATTCATGCAGGGGCGGAATACGTGCGAGTCGATTTTCAATTCAGCAGCAATAGTCAAATCTATCGCGTTATTCGCGCTCGCAATCGGGGACGGAATAGTTCCTTAGAGTTTCAGATAGAAAATGGCGGAGATTTCCGTTCTGTCACTGCCAAAAGTTTGCGAGCAACTCAAGAACAAATTATTTCTTATTTGAAACTCGATTATGATACCTTTATTAATTCAGCTTACTTACGTCAGGGACGAGCCGATGAATTTATGTTGCGCCGTCCCAACGAACGCAAGCAAATTTTAGCCGATTTACTCAAGCTGGATCGCTATGAACAATTAGCCGAGCAAGCTAAAGATATATCGAAACAATTTAAGGGGCAAGCGGAACAATTAGAATTAAGTTTGCAACCAATAGAAAAACAATTAGAGCAAAAAGATACGGTTGTTTCTCAACTGACTGATTTAGAAAAAGAGTTAATAAAATTTCAACTATTGCAAGAAAGCGATCGCGAGAAATTACTTCAATTACAAGCGGGAGAACATCAGCGACAAAGTTGGTATCAGCAACTGACTTGGCAACAAACTCAATATCAAAATTTACTGCAAGACTGCGAGCGGCTCAAAACCGAACAAATCGAACTAAAAAATCAGATTGCCGAACTAGAAAAATTTCTCGATCGAGAGCCAGAAATTATTGCCGAATACCAACAATTACTAAGCCTACAACAAGAAGAAGAAACCTTGTCTTTAAAGTTTCAAGCCTACCAAGACGCACAACAACACAGACAAGAACTCGAACAACAACTGATTCAACAAACTAACGAACTAAATTTACAAATTCAACAGAGACAAACCCGTTTAGAATCCTTACAACAACAAGAACAAGAACTGCAACAAATTTTATCTCGTTCTGCTGAAATCCAAGCAGGGTTAGAACAACTTCGCTACCATCGCCAACGTTTAAGAGAACTTGACGACTTGCAACATCAGGTTTCCCCTTTATTGCAGAGACGCTACACTCTACAAACCAATATCGAACGCGTTCAGGCAAGACTGACAGCACAATTAGAACAACTCCGTTTTTCCGAAGCGCAGTATTTAGAAGAATTGGCTAAAGTTCCAGAAATACGTCAAGCTGCACTAGCAGTAGATGCTAAAATTCAAGAATTAGAAAAAAAACAAGTTTATCAGAAGCGCATTGAAGAAAAAGGACAAGAAAGAAAGAGTCATAAAGAGCGATTGCAAACCAATCAAAAGATTTGTGAAGAACAATTAGAAGAATTAAAAGAAAAACTAAAGCTACTGCAAATTCCTAATCCAATTTGTCCGCTATGCGAACAGAGTTTAGACGAACATTATCGCCATAATGTTATTTATAAAACTCGAAATGAACAGCAAGAAATCCAAGAACAAATCTGGAGTTTTCAGGAACAAATTACTGCTTATGAAAGAGACTTGCAAAATTTACGAATTGAATACAAACAATTGCAGGAAGAATTAACTTCTTATACTTCTCTACAGCAGCAATTCGGACAGCTAGAAGCACAGTTAGAAGCCGTTAGTGAAGTTAATAGTAAGCTAAAGCAAGTTCGAGAAGAAATCGCACGAGTTGAATATTTATTATCAAGCGAACTATATGCTCAAGATTTACAGACAGAATTGCAATTACTCAATCAGGAAATCCAACGCCTTAATTATGACGAACAAACCCATGCTTTAGTCAGAGGGGAAGTTGAAAAATGGCGATGGGCAGAAATTAAACAAGCTAAGCTAGATGATGCCAGTCGCCGTCAAAGTGCTATCGATGCAGAAAAACCTCAACTTGTCGCACAAATAGAGCGCTTACAAACTCAGCTAAATCAGTTGCGAACCAGTTCTGAAATTCAAAGACAAATCGAGCGATTGGAACGATATCTTAATGAATTGGGTTACGAGCGATCGCGCCATCAAAACCTAATCAATTCCTTGCGCCAAGCGCAACCTTGGCAATTGCGATATCAAGAATTAAAACAAGCAAAACAACAGTATCCCCAATTGCAAAATCGCCTCCAACAACTAGAGCAACTTCTACAAGTAAGATTGGGCGATCGCGTGACAATGAAAGAACAATTAGATAGCCTAATTGCTCAAATGGAAAAAACTACCGATAATCGAGAAGAAATTCAAGCCCTAGAAGCAAAAATTCAGCAGCAACAGCGACAAATTGACGAATTTTTAGCCCAGCAGGGACGTTGGGAACAAACGTTAACTCAATTAGAAAACTTGCAAATTCAATACGAAGAAAACTGCAAACAATTAAAAGAAGTCAAAAAACAATATCGAATCTATCAAGAATTAGCGCAGGCGTTCGGAAAAAATGGTATCCAAACGCTAATGATTGAAAATATTTTACCTCAGTTAGAGGCAGAAACCAATCAAATTTTAGCGCGATTGACAGGCAATCAATTGCACGTACAATTTTTAACGCAAAAGGCGGGGCGTAGCAATTCTAAGAGAAAAAATTCTAAATTAATTGATACATTAGATATTTTAATTGCTGATGCTAGAGGAACTCGTGCCTACGAAACCTATTCAGGCGGAGAAGCATTTCGGATTAATTTTTCTATTCGTTTAGCTTTAGCGAGATTATTAGCTCAGCGTGCAGGAACTGCCTTACAACTGTTAATTGTCGATGAAGGTTTCGGGACACAAGATAGTGAAGGATGCGACCGATTAATTGCTGCAATTAATGCGATCGCTGCCGATTTTGCCTGCATTCTAACCGTCACTCACATGCCTCAATTTAAAGAGGCTTTTCAGCATCGCATCGAAGTTCGTAAAACCGAGCGAGGTTCGCAGTTAATTTTGTCAAATTAACGAGTTTTAATAAATCAAAAATTCTAAATCATCTGGGTTAATTTCATCCAAAGTTTGGCAAGCCTTATCTAAGGCTCTAACTCGATATTCCCATTGCATCACTAATTCGATTTGCTTTCTTTTCTTGGCTAGCTGGGCTTGAGTATCAGCGTACCAATAAAGAGCATTTATAAGCTCATCTAGACTTGTTGGATTGTCATTTTCCAAACTAAAGTTTTTTAGCAATTGGGGTAACTTAGCTTCCATTTTCATTGAGAATGCTAGTGATTTTTCTGTCGAAAGTGAATGATTTGATTCCCATGTTCGTATATTTGTTTTCATTTGCTTGTGAGATCAACCTTAAAAAAATATGACTTTACTTGGCATTCGATCCAAGTTAAGGCACAAAACTCTGTGACTGAGATCGCTCCAAAAAAGTTCGCTTGGGGATATTAGTGCTAAGCATCGCCTGGTACGCCCTTAAGAAGGCAGCTTATGATTGACGATGCGATCGATTAATCCATAGTCTCTTGCTTCTTCGGCGCTCATGATGAAGTCTCGTTTTGAGTCGCGATCGATCTGTTCCTTCGATTTCCCGGTATTGGTAGCAAGTATCCTATTAACTAAATCTCTGAGATAGATAATTTCTCTTGCTGCTGCCTCAACATCGCTAGTTTGTCCTTCAGCGTTTGCCGATGGTTGGCGAAGTATCATTCGAGCATTGGGCAAGGCGTATCTTTTGTCTTTAGCTCCACAACTAAGCAAGAATGCACCTATTGCAGCAGCCGTGCCAATGCAGACAGTGCATACATCCGGGCAAATTTGGTTTATTATATCGTAAACAGTCATTGCCGCGATCGCCGAACCCCCAGAACTATTAATTAAAAATGTGATGTCTTTCTCTGGATCTTCAGCATCGAGAAACAGCATTTGTGCGACGATGAGATTGGCTGTTTCTTCTGTCAGTTCCCCTCTCAAAAAAATCATTCGCTCTGCTAGCAAGCGAGAATAAATATCAAAGGTTTTCTCTTCTTTATCTGAAGGCAGAATAGCGATTGGAATATCTGGGCGATCGGGAAGAGTCATATTCACTAGCTCCAAAAATTCTTTCTCCCAACAACTGAAATTGTTGAATAGTATATTTCCCAAAAATCTTCATTAGCTGAATTATCAATGTAAATTTGAATATCTTGCTCTGAAGCTTTTTGTGTTTTGATATATTTATCCTTTAATGCGGCAGCCGATCGCCCCATCAGTTTGGCAATCTTTGAGTTGCCGCAGCATAAATGTTGCTCTCCTATTACTCTCTCAATTTTGATTTTATTTTTTTGTAAAATTAAAGGTACTTTTAGACCAAATGATGGATTTAAACCTAGATTAATAAACATTTGAGCGATCGCTTCATTAACTTTCTGATGAGCTTGTCCTTGCAGTAGACTATCTTCAATCGCTCGTGCTGAAGTAAAATCAGGTTCTTCTAAAACTAATACTCCGCCAGGTTTAAGGAATTTTATTAATTTTTTAATGACCTTCTCGGCTTCTTTAATATGAATCAAAACATACCTAGAATGGATAAGATCGAACTCGTTATTTTCTAATTCAATATCTAAAATATCTCCTTGGATTTTATTGATGTTGTTAGCATGAATTGGTTCGATAAATTTTATATTTTTATCAATTCCTACAACTTTTCCTTTATTGCCGATCGAGAAACTCATCCATTTAAGAATTGACCCTGCTCCAGAACCAAGTTCTAGACACCTCCATCCTGGCGCAATTCCCGTATTTTGGATGATTGCTTTGGTTTGTTCGTCAAATGCACCCTCGATTAATTTCATCCGTTCAAATTCTGCATTCTGCTCGGCAGATTCAAAAATATATTCCATTTTTCTATTCCATTAATTAGCTACTAAGTCTCAACGATTCTGAAACAATATGCTTGTTTAAACAATATGCTTGTTTAAGATTGAGCTGAAAGCTCCTTAAACACTCCTATCTCTCTGAAAGGCATACAAGTTTATAATTCAGACATAAGCTTGTCTTCGGTGGCATAATCAAGCAAGTAGGGAACTTCCCAGAACGATCGCTCGGTAGGAGGGTGAGATAGTTGCCACGCGATCGCTTGCTGAAGTGATTTGTCTACGGGAACGATTTCTTCATACCCCAACTCTTGTCGGAGGCGAGATGAGTCTACAACCCAGTGTTGAGCAAAATTGAATCCGCCTTTCCACTCTTTAGGTAAAAGATCTTTAGAAAGTGCGATCGCAACTCCTTTCCAACTTACCAACTCTCCAATTTTACGAATGCGTTCTAATTCCGATAGTGCTTCTGGTTCGGCAACATGATAGATCTGAGCGATCGCGCGATGGTTTGTTGTAGCTAGGGCGATCGCGTGCGCCACATTTTCTACATATCCATAAGAACTGCGCCATCGAGCAACACTTTCTTCTAACAAAATAACGGGGCGATTTTCCTCCATTCGCTTGAGATAAGCATAAAAGCGATGTCGGGGATCTCCAGCACCATAAACCATAGGTAAGCGGATGACTGTACCGGGTAAGTCCCTATCTGCCATGACGATTCGTTCGACGAGAATCTTTTCGTAGTCATCTGTAAAGTCTAGCGGTTTTTCTGGCATACCTCGATAAGGATAGAGTTGCTGGCGCAGGGGAGAGTCTTCCATCAGTGGTGTTGGCATAATCTCGCTTTCTCTGTTCCACAGCACATCATAGGCGCGGTAGACATCCATGCTGCTAATAGCTACAACCCTCTGGGTAATTCCTCGAAAAGTATTCATCAAGGTTTGAGCTTCTCCCTCGGTGAAAGGAATCATATCCAGCACGATTTGAGGTGCTAAACGCTCAAATTCCGGTTTGAATTCTTGAAGGTTATTGCGATCGCCTTTTAGATAATTTACTTGCACTGGCAAGTCAGCTTGATTTTGTCTTCGGTTGAAGACCGTCACTTCATGTCCCATTGCATACAACCGACGCACGACGGCAGGGCCAATAAAGTTCGTTCCGCCAATGACTAAAATTTTCATAGCCTTTCTCCGTTACAAATGCTTTTTAGAAGTAATTTCGCTCAACACCTCAGCTAAATGAGCGGGACGGGACAAATGAGGATAGTGACCGCTAGGAATTTCTATCGCTTCAACCCCCAATCGTTTTCGTGCGGCGTAGCGTTGCCAAGCAGGAGAGATTATGCGATCGCCAGTACAAGCGATATAAGCATATTCCACATCTGGCAAGTTTTTTGAAGAAAAGCTCTCAAAAACATAAGCTAGCGATCGCTGATTTCGCGTCTTAGAGAATGCCCAATTTGCTACATCCGGTTCGCAGTCGTGATAATAAAACTCCATAGCTACTACTTTGCCTGGTTCGTCTGGGGTCATAAATTTACCGATAGAAGCGGGAACATGCACATTTGGCTCATCGCGCAACTGCTCGAATTTAGCGGCTTTTGGTGGTTTGTATTGTGCTTGTTCAAGAAAATCAGAGGGGATCTCGTCATAACATTGGTCAAGAAAACACATACCAGGGAGAGGGATTAGCGAACCTATAAAAACAAGCTGATGAACCCGATATTGTTCGGCAACAAGGGGAATGACAGTACCCGCCATTGAGTGACCGACTAAAACGACATCTTCCTCGGTTTCTGGAAGTGCCTTAAGCACTGCATCAACGTAGTTGGATAAAGTGACATCGGGATCTTCAATGGGTAAATCCATTGCTACTGTTTTGTGACCTTGCGCTTTCAGATGAGGAATTAATAAATCCCAAACCCAAGCGCCTTGGCAAGCACCGTGAACTAAGCAAAAAAGACTCATAAGTTAAGTTAAAAGTAAAAAGGCAAAAGGCAAAAAAAGAAGGGTAAGAGGTAAGGGGGAAAGGTTAACAATTTTGAACTTCTAAACCTGGTTGAGTGGCAAAACTCAAATCGCCCTCACCCCAACCCCTCTCCCAGAGTGGGAGAGTGACTCTCAACTTAAGACTTTTTGCCTGAAGTCCCTTCTCTCCTTGTGGGAGAAGGGATTTAGGGATGAGGGGACAAAGATTTGTCAGTCAACCAGCTTCTGAACTCCGACTTCTAATTGCTCCCGCTGCAACACCTCAAGTAGTTTTTGGTTGAGGTAATAATCCCATTCAAAGAGTTGGGGAGTTGCTATGAGTATCGGCGGTTGAATGTCGGTTGTTCGATAGAGAGGATACCCGTAAGAATTTAGCATCATCGCCTGTGGATGCAATCGAGAGCTTCCTTGCTCCGTAACTCTCTTAGGAATGGCAATTGGCGCTTTGGGAGAAGTTGCGATCGCTGCTGCGTAACACGTTTCTAAATGCTTTAATTGCAATTGAGTTCCTCCGTCTACAGCAATCAGCGTCCAGATGACTAAAGAAGGTTCGGCAGTAGGTCGCTCTTGCCAGGTGTAAGCGAGACGCTGGGGTTCGTCTAATTCGATTACTTCGCACTGAATCCTTGTTCTCAATCCCGGTAACGAGTCGCCGTAAAACTGAAATTTATGCCCTAAACGAGGTTCAAAATCATTCTCCATCAGCCAAGCTGCCAAGGCGCGGCGGTTCGTCAACACTTTCCAGACTTTTTCGGGTGGATAAGGATAGAAAATATCTATCTTGACGGTTTGAGTCATGGGTTTTCCTCCAAATAGTGACCGAGGGCATCCAGTTTTTCTTCCCAAAACTGCTCGTAACAAGCAACCCAATCAGAAACTTGCTTTAACGGTTCGGGGTTCAGGCGATAGAAGCGCTGTCGTCCTACTCGTCGCTGAGTTACTAAACCTGCTTCTGCAAGCACTTGCAAATGCTGGGAGATGGCTGGTAGGGACATCGAAAATGGCTCGGCTAGATGCTTGACCGATTGTTCGCCCAGCCGCAGCCGATCCAAGATGGCTCGTCGGGTGGGATCTGCGATCGCAATAAAGGTATCGGCACTAGCAGTAGGTCGGCTCATCTAAAAATTAATATTTAAGCAAATACTTAATTTATTGTTATTTTAGTTAAGCACTTGCTTAAATGTCAAATCCTCTTTGTTATCCTTGACTTCTAATCGCACCCGCACGACAATCCCTTAACCAGAGACGAATTGCCTGACCGATTATGCCATTACTGGTTTCTTGGGGAGGTGTAGGGGGTTTCTTATCCGAAGGAGAACCAAACTGGGTATAAATCAGAACCAATCTCCAACCGTCTTGCGTTTGGGTAAGAAACAACCAGTGATAATTTTGGGCTTCCACAACATGATTGCGATTGTACCGTCGTTCTAAGGTTGTAAAAAATACCTGCTTGGACGTGTCGGGCAAAACGGGTTGATATTGACGACCGTTGAGAGGAAGGGGCTTAAATTCCGGTCTTCCTGCCACGATGACGTAGGTAGATAAATAAGGAGTTCTGTCTAGCTTTCTTGCTCGTTGTACGACCCGATTGGCATAACTAGGGAGATCTTCGAGGAGGAGATCGGTTAAGGTTTCTAAATCGGCAGGACAGGAAGAACGCTCAATGCTGAAGGCTAAACGCTCAATAGTCCACCAACTCGCGGCAGTTAGCACTCCCAGTACCCACAACTTTATCCAACCGCGGCTAATTCTTCGCAAATTCTTTCCCACGCTTCAACTGGATTAGCTGCCGCCGTAATCGGACGACCGATAACCAAATAGTCAGCCCCCGCTTTAATAGCAGCTTGGGGGGTCATTACCCGCCGTTGATCGCCGGCTTGGGACCAACTCGGTCGCACCCCCGGACAAACTAGCAAGAAATCATCCCCACAAACCCGTCGCAGTTGGGCGACTTCTTGAGGAGAACAAACTGCCCCATCTAAACCTGACTCTTTTGCTAATAGTGCCATCTGTAGTGCATACTCCGGCAGTTCTAAGGGGATTTTTAGGTCAAAAGCTAACTCTCGTGAGTTTAAACTGGTAAGTACGGTAATGGCAAGTAACTTTGGACGGAAATCATCTACGCCAACGGCTTGTGCGGCAGCTTGGAGAGCTTGGCGACCTGCCGTAGCGTGAAGGGTCAAAAAATCGACGTTGTAGGCTTTTGCCGAACGACAAGCCCCCGCGATGGTGTTGGGAATATCGTGAAATTTTAAGTCCAGGAAAATTCGTTTTTGGCGTTCTTTGAGGATATAGAGAATTTGCGTGCCCGTACCGACGAATAATTCTAATCCAACCTTCCAAAAACTAACTTGAGGGAGTTTGTCTAAGGTTGCGATCGCGTCTTCTAGGGTGGGTACGTCCAAGGGAACGATAATGCGGTCAGATATCATAAGCCTCAATAGCTTCGTGCAAATAATATTATCTCTTCGTTTGTGGCATCAGTTGGATGAAAACAGTAGTTTCCCTTAAGCAGTTCTCCTTAAGCGAGCGAAAGGCGCAGTTGTAACTTCGGTAATAACTCCCATGAATTATTAAAAGTAAAAAAGTAGAATAATTAAATAAAAATAAAGAAATTGCTAGTAATTACTGGAAATGAGAATGCCAATTGATACGCTCGACTTGAAAATTAAAGTATTTGTAACCCTATCTAAAATTCAAAAAAGACTAAAAACCGCTTCTTCAGAAATCTGTCTTCACTACTATGGCGGTGAAAGCTTCAGTATCACAGACAGAATTCCTACTTCTTTCTTTGGCTACGTTGCCAAAGCTGATATTACCAGCCACACCAAACCATCCGAACTCTACGCAATTGTCTGTCAGTTAGTAGAAAAAGTTGTCGGTGAGTATAGCGAATTTGAACTCGCTCGCTTCTCGCTAGCTCAACAAGCGAGTTGAATTAAAGAAAGTTGACTAATTAAGCAAACAAGAACTACTTTCTAAGAAATGCGAGTTGACTTGGAAGATGTCAAATTTATACGTTTCTTGGGAAGAGTATCATCGAAATATTGAAACCTTAGCCGTCAAAATCTATCGTTCTGGCTGGAATTTCAATCAAATTGTCTGTTTGGCAAAAGGAGGATTGCGCGTCGGAGATATCCTTTGCCGCATATACAAAAAGCCTCTGGCAATTCTCTCGTCTTCGTCTTACGGCGGCAAGGACAATCGAATTCGAGGAAAAATTGTTTTCTCAAAGCACTTATCGATGACAACAGAAACATTAGGGAGTCGAGTGCTGCTGGTAGACGATTTAGTTGATTCTGGGATTAGCCTCAAAGAAGCGATTCGCTGGCTAGAAGAACGCTATGGAAGCGAGATCGAACAGATTCGCACGGCTGTTATCTGGTACAAAGCGCATTCTGCGATCGCGCCAGATTATTATGTGGATTATTTACCAGATAATCCCTGGATTCACCAGCCCTTTGAAGAATATGAACTGATAACACCTGCCGAACTCGCTTCGCGTCACGAACAACTCCTCAGTTAGTAGTTAGTTATAATTTCTATCACCTATTAGCCTTCTGCATCTATCTGTTCTAAGAGTTCTATTGCTTTCTGGCAGAGCATTTCGTGGCAAAGTCCATTGCTTGCCAATAACCCTCCCCATTGCCTCACGTCTCCCTTGTTGTAGGTGAGGGGATCGCCATTAAAGTGGGTAAATTTTCCGCCAGCTTCCGTGAGAATGAGTTCTGGGGCCGCAAAATCCCAGTCTTTGGGTGCAGATTTGCCAGAGAGGGAGATGTAAATATCTGAGTGCTGTTCTAGGATAGTGGCAATTTTACAGCCGACGCTGCCGACATAGTTGCGTCCTTTGATGGGAAGGCGATCGATCAGTTTTTGAAAGCGCTCGTCTCTGTGGGTACGACTGACAACCAGGGATAAATCTTCGATATTATTGCGTTCTGAGACTCGTATTGGCGCAACTTCACCTTGAAGGGTTTCTACACAAGTTCCCTTATCTTTAATAGCAAAATATAGTTTTTCTGCTTCGGGTACTGCTACTATTGCCACGACGGGACGACCTTGATAAGTTAGGGCAATGTGAATGGCATATTCTCCAGTTTTGTCGATAAAGTCCCTGGTGCCATCAAGCGGATCGATAATCCATACCCAAGGGAAGGGAACGGGATCGGTTCCTTGATGGGTTTCTTCGCTTAGATAGCCAAAGTTTTGCACTCCAAAACTCGCTTGGAGTTTTTCTAAAATGTAGTGATTGGTGGCAAGATCTGCTGCTGTTACGGGACCATCTTTCTTAGTTCCTTCTAGCTCCAGATTTTCTGGATTTTTTTGGCTATGGTAGTATGAACGCAAAATATCGGCAGCACCCCAACCCACGGAACGGGCGATCGCTGCAATTTTTTCTAGATTGACTGTCCAATCAGTATCCAAAGTCACCATCCGATCTTATTTATTTAGTCTGTGGAATATTCTAGGCGAAAAAGGGAATGCCGATCGCTTGCAATGGTTAATAGCTCTGTTTCTAGAAAAGTAATAATCGGGTTATTGAGTAATTTTTTGAATCTTTTTGGATAAAATCGCGATCGCCAGAGATTTCTTTCTTTTTCTCGACCGTTTCATAATAAATTTTCGCAATTTTTTTCGCTTTTTCTCCCCACTCAAACTCTCGCGCTCTTTCAATCGCATTAGCAGACATTTGCTGCCTTAAGCTTTCATCTTTAACCAATAAGATGATTTTTTCAGCTAATTCCTGAGTCAAATACTCTCTAGAAATTGGTTCTATCTTAAACCCTGTTTTTTCAGTTACATATTCGCCAATTCCACCGTTATTAGCCACAATACAAGGAAGACCGCAAGCCATAGCTTCTAATATAACAGCTCCGCCAAATTCTCGGATAGAAGGAAAACAAAAAATATCTGCTTGCCTATAGTATTTTAGAGTATCTTCCTGGTCGAGCCAACCGACAAAATCTACAAGATGAGTTAACCGTCTTTTTCGTACTTTATTCTCTAAGACGCTTCTCTCCGAACCATCTCCCACAAAAGTCACTCGAACTTTTTCTTTAATTGTTGTTTCTAGACAACTCACAGCATCCAGAAGTATATCGGCTCCCTTATACGGAACTAATCTGCCAACAAATAATAAATTGATGAAGTTTTTACGTTGTATTTTTGATTTCTTTTCGATTAAGAAATCTTTTGATACCCCATTTTCATAAAACAATTGAAGCCGACGTTCTGGGAGATTAAATAGTTTTTTTATAAGCTTAAAAGTATAAGTCGAACCTGCCAAAATTCGATCGGCTTTCTGATAAGTTTCTGCATAATCTGGAATTAGCGATCGACCAATTCCTCTTAAAAAATTAAAGTAGGCAAATTCCTGTCTAGCTACTGCTTTAAATCCTGGAGGAAAAGGAACGCCTCCATTGACTGGTCCTAGAATAAAAGGAGTTTCCTGACACAGTTTAACAACTTTCACGGGATATCTAGGCATCATCGGAGTAATGGCGTGGACTATATCGTAATCTCCTTTCAGGATTGATTGTTTGAGTTCCCGATAAACTTGGCGATTAAATTCTTCATAAATGGGATAGCACAAGGCATTATATAAAGGCCAGTTTTTTCTGCCTTGAAATGTTGTCAATCTTGCTACTAATTGATAATATCGTTTGCTACAGTTACTCTCCGAGATATAAATGACTTTTTCGTGGCTTAGTCTTTTTTGAAGAGCTATTTTATTTCGTTCGTGAGTAACTAGCGTGACATCAAATAATTTAGCAATTTCTTTATAAAAATTATATCCTACTAAAGGAACCGACGGGCGCTCTGGATTACATTGTTCGATAATTAATAAAACACGTAGCGGATTGTTGCTCATTATTGTTTAAATTTTCTTGCTCTAGTTTTAAAAGTAGCGATCGCGACAGAATTGGCTCCCTATAATAATAATCTGCTCCCTATAGACTCGAATTGTTTATAAGCAAGCTTTATTTTATAAAAAATATTAATAAATGAAAATTATAAAAGCAAAAACAAAAAGCGATCGCGCACGAATCCAGCTAATAATAATGAGTCTGCTAAATCCAATACGCGATCTAAAAGATACTATTTTTCAATCTCATCGATTGCTTTAGGTACGGCGGCCGTCAGAACCTCCCGTCCATCAGCGGTGACTAAAACATCATCTTCGATGCGAATGCCAATTCCTCGCCATTTTTCGGGAACTTCTGGTTGGCCTTCTGCGGGTTTGATATCTGGAGCAATATAAAGTCCCGGTTCTACCGTTAATACATGACCGGGTTGTAGGATTTGCCAAGTTTCTTCCCCACACTTGTACAAGCCTACATCATGTACGTCCAACCCCAGCCAATGTCCGGTACGGTGCATGTAAAATGGCTTATATTTTTCCTCTTTGATAATTTCTTCAACGTCTCCTACCAGCAGTCCCAAATCCATCAATCCTTCTACCAGGACGCGCACTGCTGTATCGTGGAAGTCGTTGTAGGGTTTTCCGGGTTGAACGGCTTCAATGGCTTTTAATTGTGCCTCTAGGACAATTTCGTACAAAGTTCTTTGTTCTGAGGTAAATTTCCCGTTAACGGGGAAAGTGCGGGTAATGTCTCCGTTGTAATAACCGTAAGAACATCCAGCATCGATGAGCAACAAATCGTTGTCTTGCAGTTGGCGATTATTCTCAATGTAGTGCAAAATGCAGGCATTAGCCCCCGATGCAACGATAGAAGGATAAGCCGGACCAATCCCTCCTTCGAGTCGGAAAGTATGTTCGATTTCTGCCTGGATCTGATATTCGTAATGCCCGATTTTGGCAAATTCTCTGGCACGATTGTGTGCGGCGGCAGAAATGGCCGTCGCTTTGCGCAGCATTTCCAATTCGGCAGGACTCTTGATTTGCCGCATGGGATGTAAGATGAGATTGGTATCTTCGATCGCAACTGGTCCCATTCCCCGTTTGGGATAAGTAGCAATCAATCTCTGCCAGTGGGAGAGAATTTTTTCATTAAAAGCACGATCGCGTCCCAGGTGATAATAGATCCGGTCGGCTTTTTCTAAATACTGAGGTAATTTTTCATCGAGTTCGGCAATCGAATACGCTTCATCTGCGCCGAAGATCGCTTTTGCCCCCTCTATCCCATAACGATAGCCCGTCCAGGTTTCTAGGGCTGGATCTTTGGGCTGTACGAAGAGAATAAAGCGGTGTTCTGGATGGTGTGGGGCAATGACTGCTACTGCATCTGGTTCGTTAAACCCAGTCAGATAAAAGAAATCGCTATCCTGGCGATAGATGTATTCTACATCGTTGTGCATCACGGCGGTGGGGGCACTGCGAAAGATTGCTGTCCCACTGCCTATCTTCTCCATGAATCGTTCCCGACGCTGACGGTATTCGCTGCGATCGATGCCCATGTTTTGATTGTTATTTTGTGTAGAAGTATTAACAGTTGATTGATCTATCTTAATCTTACTGACCGACAGAGAAGTCGCGATCGCCAATCTGATGAAAACGAATTGCCCTTGCTACGATAAGGGATAAATTATCCTCTCAATCCCAGAACCGATGTCTATTCTTCAATCCGAAACTGCCAGTGTTCCTACACTTTTGAGCGAAGATGAAGCTATTTCCTTAATTGAATCGGTCATCAAACAATCCGAGGCAGAAGAAGTCTTCGTCAGTCTCAGTTCCAGCGAATCTTCCCTCAGCCGCTTCTCAGAAAATCAAATTAGCCAGAATATCGGCAAAAATCGCTTCAGTCTCACTGTAACTAGCTATTTTGGCCAGCGCAGTGCCTCTGCATCTACAACAGAACTCAGTTCAGACGCGATCGCACAAACGATTCGGCGTTCTCAAGATCTCGCTCGCATTGCGCCAGAAGATCCGGAATGGGTGCCTTTACTAGAACCCCAAACCTACGAAAAGCGTTCTCCTGCTTTCGATCTGGAGACGGCAAACCTTTCTCCTCTGGAGAGGGGAGAAATCGTCAAACAAGTCTGCTCCCTCTGCCGCCAAGCGAAGGCAAACGGTTCTGGAACGCTTAGTACAGAGGCTTCGGTACGAGCGATCGGTAATTCATTGGGATTGCGAGCCTATAATCGCACGACTGAGGCAGATTTCAGCGTCACGGCGCGTCTGAATAACGGTTCGAGTTGGGGCAATCGAACAGCTTTTGCGATCGCGCAGTTGCCCATAGAAGACATAACCGAACAAGTCATCCAAAGAGCGATCGCTTCGTGCAATCCTCGCGAAATTCAACCAGGAGTTTACCCCGTCGTCTTCGATGCGGCGGCTTTTTCCGGCTTACTTCCCTGGGTCATTTGGAATTTGGATGCAAGGGCAGCCGATGAAGGACGTTCTTTTATGTCTCGTACCGACGAAGCGGGACATCCTATCGGCAATCGCGTCGGCGAAGCGATGTTTAGCCCTCTAGTGCAAGTACAGCGCCATCCCGCCCATCCATTACTACAATCCGGGACATTCTTTGACGATGGCTTGAGCAATGGCTATCTAGAAATCGTCAAAGACGGAATTCCTCAAACCCTCGCTTACAATCGTTACTGGGCGCAGGAAAAAGGAAAGCAGCCCACAGGGAGTATGTCGCCTATCGTCATGACAGGTTCCGAGCAAAGTCTTTCCGATTTGATTTCCCAAACCGAAAGAGGAATTCTCGTCAGTCGTTCTTGGTACGTTCGCTACGTCAATCCTCGCACCCTGGAAGTGACGGGAATGACGCGAGACGGGACGTTTTGGATTGAAAACGGTCAAATTGCTTACCCCATCAAAAATCTTCGCTTTAATCAATGTTTGCCCGACATGCTCAGAGATATCGAAGCCATCAGCAGCGTGCAGCGGTTTGATAATACGGTCGTTCCTGGAGTCAAGGTGAAGGCGTTTAATTTCAGTAGCGTGACCGATAGCGTTTGATGTAGTATATTTTGTAGTGCGATCGTCTTGATCGCTCGCTTTTCAAAACGCTTAATCGAATAACGCTCCTTGAAGATTAGCACCTCTTAGATCGGCTTGGCAAAGATTAGCACATCTGAGATCGGCTCCTTGCAGATTAGCACCTCGTAGATTTGCTTTCCGAAGATTAGCCCCGCTTAAGTTAGCTTCTAGCAAATGAGCGCCGCCTAGATTCGCTTTATTGAGGTGAGCATACCGCAGATCGGTGCGATAGAGATGAGCTTCCCTCAAATCGGCACCAACGAGGTAAACTTTGCTTAAGTGAGCTTCAACGAGTTTAGCTTTATATAAAGTTGCTCGGTAGAGACACGCCCCAATCGCTTCAGCTTCGTATAGATTAGATTGACTGAGATCGGCTTCGTTCAAGTTTGCCTCTACCAAGTTGGCTTCGCTGAGATTGCTTCTGATGAGTTTGGCAGCGCTGAGATCGGCTTTCCTTAGATTGGCTTTTTTCAATACAGTTCCAATCAGATTGGCATGACTCAAATCGGCACTGCTCAAATTGGCTTCGCTCAAATCGGCGGCGATCAAATTAGCATCGCTGAGATCGACTCCGCTTAGATTAACTCCTACTAAATTAGCATTGCTCAGTTCGGCATTTTGAAGATTATCTTCACTGAAGCGATCGCTTGTTAGTTCGATTTCATATAGCTTAGCTCCATTTAAACGAGCCGCTGTTTCAGGATCGAGAGAAATCTTTTGGTTATTATTGCTCCATTCCAGCCATCTTTTTGCATCCTGCTGAATTCGAGAAAGATGCTCTACATTAGCCATTTAACAATTCGCTCGGTTTTGATATTCCCGCCTACGCCTACTTTTATGTAAAAGCTACAAACGTAGGTTTTTCTAGCTATTCTATCCTAAAAAAATATTCCTCTACTTTTGCGTCTACCTTTTGGTAGAGACTTTAACTAAACCATTGATTCGATTATTTCTTTGGTAAAGATTCTCGTGAGATAATAGATATAGTAATTCTTACGGCGAGAAATCTTGTAACGATTACAATTACTGTAGAGTTTGGGATATTTCAAATGTCATCTCCTAATGCTGCTCCTTGCGTTGTTGTTCTCAACCAACAACGAGAGCAAGATATTTCTAAGGTAAATCGATCTGACGACGCTCCAGCCACTCCTTATAAAAATAAAACTGAGAATTGTACGGTTGTTGAAGATGGAAAGGTCGTGGTTAAACCAGTAGAAGCGTTGGATGAGTCAGATAAACGCTGCGATTAACAGTGTTCAGTAATCAATTATCAGTTATCAGTTAATCCCTATCAATCCAGGAGCGGGGCTTGCATTCATTTGTGCCCTTCACTAATTACTGATTACTGATATGCTCAATTCCATTATTTTCTAAAAACTCGCTGATGGGAGCAACTAAAATTGGGAAATATTTAACTTTAGAAGAGTTTTGTACTTGTACTAATACTTACAAAAAATATGCAGCAAATATCGATCCTTTTCCTAAAAATTCAGAAACCATTGCTGCTATAAAAGATCTCAATCAATTTATTATCGATCCAGTCATCGATTATTTTGGACGGGATCGATTTCAATTAACTTACGGATTTTGTTCGCCCGATCTCAGAAGTTTTTTAGAGAAAAAAGACCCAGTAACGGGAATCAAAAACGGTCGCATAGATCCGACTAGAGATCAACATATGAGTCACGAGAAAAATCGTCTGGGAAATTATTACTGTAAGCGATTAGGGGCTGCTTGCGATTTTGCGATCGCAGAGTTTCCTAGCGATTCCTTAGTTGACTGGATTTTATCTCAAAAGTTACCTTTTGATTCTCTATATTTTTATGATCGAGATAGACCAATTCACATTAGTTATGGCTCGCAACATAAACGAGATATCTGGACATTTACTCCGACGAGACAGCCGACTAAAAAAGGAATTCAAAATTGGATTGAATTAGCTAAATCTTCTTTCTAATTTTTGCTAATATTCTTTGTGTCTTCAATTTTAAAATTCGCATTGTTGTCAGATTTTTAATTTGAGAATAACAATAATTTTTATAATCGAAAAACTCATTAATTTTCTGCAAAATTATCGTTAAACGCTTAAGAATATTTTCAGTTCGATACTCAGCAAGAACCTCTTCAGATAAAGCAGGCAAAACCGGACAATTAATAACTTTTAAGATGCGATCGCAATCGTATTCTTTTGAATATCCGGCAATTTTATAGCAATTAAAACCAGGGTCTAAATAATCAGACAGTCCGCCGTTGACGCTAGAGAAAACCTGACAACCACAGGCAAGCGCTTCTAGCGGTTGTAAGCCAAATCCTTCGCTGACTCCTTGTAGCGCCCAATATTCAGCAGAGTCGTAAAGATAAACTTTAGCTCGATTAAATAATCCGGGTAAATCTTCTACATAAGAATCAATAATTCGGACGTTACATTGCTTCTGCAATGCAGGAACTAATTCATTAAGTAAATACTCAGAAGATTTTCGAGTTTGCACCAAAACATCGATATCGCGATCGCGATTTAAATTTCTAAATTCATCGGAGATTTGATTGGGTAAATAATAGATCGGAGAATGAGGAGATTTCTGTCCCCAATATCCCAAAGTATTTCGACTAACAGTAATAATTGGAATGGCAGAAGGCAGGGTAAATCGATAACCCGCACTGTGGGCATGATAGACCACATTACAGTTTTTTAACTTGGCAGCGAGTTTGGCAACGTCAAATCCCCAACTAATCACGAATATGACATCATCTAAATTGTTCTCTTTCAACAAATCGTCAAGAAAAAGGGTATCTTTTTCCCTTTGACGATAAGTAACTGTTTCAGCATCGCAAATTCGTTTCGCCAGATTGAGCGTTTTTAATTCTGCCCAAAGACCGCCGCAGGCAAATTTGCCGCCAGTTCCGGGAACTAAGAAGTAAAGCTTTCTCATTACCTATCTCCTAGACTCGAATCGCTTGCGGAATTATGATGAAGCTCTTAATTTTAAGTCATAGTTATAGAGTCCAGCAATCAAATTTACCAAGCTTGGTCTGCAAAATTATAGATTTTCTCGAACGATATCGTTTGAGAAGCGATCGCGAGTTTTGCAACTGCAATCGATCCGAGTCAGGTGTAGTCGGTTGCGTCTGGCGATCGCGCCAAAGCAGTAAGGGAAGGCTCAATATTCCCAAAAGCATCACTATTACGGTTATAACCCAGACCATAAAGCGATCGCTTCGGTAGTCACCGCGTTCGATTTGCCAAAAAACCTGATTATAACGCCAAGCTGCCCAAGCGATCGTCACAATTCCCAAGACAACTAAGCTGACTCCTAAAACTTCCGAACTAAATAGCGAACGAGTTGGCGCTTGCTGGCGAGTTACGGCGAGGTTGAGTTGGCGCAAGAAGATGCCAAATCGGGCAATAGCAAACCCGAATCCAATTAGCGAGATCGAAGTACGCAGCCATGCTAGAAATGTGCGTTCGTTGGCTTGATGTTCTCTTTGGCGATCGATTTTAGAATTTTGACTCATTGAAACTCTAGAATTCAAGCCCCCATCTCTTCGAGAATTAAGCGAAAATCTGCCAAAATTTCAGGCAAATTCATATCGGTGAGGACGGGAACATGAACGAAAAGACAGTGACTTTGAGGGCGAAACTGTTTGAGATACCTTAAAACTTGATAGTACAATCCTTCGCAAACAAATTTACCTGCCTCGTGGCTGATTTTTGTATGGGATAATTTGGCAATTAATTGCTCTAGGTTAACGGAAGTGTAAATCTGTTCCTGGCTCCAACTAGCATTAGATTCAATGGTAAGCCGATCGCGGGACTCCGCCATTCCGCAACAAATGACGGTATCCGGTTGTAGGGTTTGAATCGTCGCGATCGCTTTTTGACTGGCGAGGGCAATATCGACGGGTAATTGCCTTAAAAAAGTTAGAGAAGCGACAAGAAATTCCTCTGCTTGAATCTGTGCCAATAAATCGTCAGAGGAATTAGAAACATGATGGGGAAGCCAAGTTTGAAAGGAAGTCAGTAGGATTTTTTTTGCCATCGCAGCAACTTGGAATAGGATGGATGAAGACGAGGATATTTTCCAATTTAGGCTCCAAAATTTTCAATGGCACTAATTGCTGTAATTGACTACGACATGGGAAACCTGCACTCGGCTTGCAAAGGCTTAGAAAAAGCAGGGGCGACTCCCAAAGTTACCGATTCCCCTCAAGATATCGAACGAGCAGATGCTTTAGTATTACCCGGAGTAGGGGCATTCGATCCGGCAGTGCAACATTTGCGATCGCGCCATCTGGAAGAACCGATTAAAGCTGCGATCGCTAGCGGAAAGCCATTTTTGGGAATTTGTTTGGGACTACAAATCCTCTTCGACGGTTCGGAGGAAGGGACGGAACCCGGTTTGGGCATTGTTGGGGGCATGGTGCGCCGCTTTCGTTCCGAACCCGGATTGACCATTCCCCACATGGGTTGGAATCGCTTGCAATTAACCCAACCCAACCATCCCGTCTGGCAAGGTTTACCTGAAAATCCCTACGTCTATTTCGTCCATTCTTATTACGTCGATCCCATCGATCCCGACGTACGTGCGGCAATGGTAACCCATGGTTCTCAAACGGTTACGGCTGCGATCGCTCGCGATAATCTAGTAGCAGTGCAGTTTCACCCAGAAAAATCTTCAGATAACGGGCTGAAAATCCTGTCTAATTTTGTCGCACAAGTAACGCCTAACTACGCGATCGCATAATTTCCTGGCTTGGTTCTCCGAAACGATAGCCTTTGCCATAAATCGTATGAATCAAAGGCGATTCTCCATCTGCCTCAATTTTGCGGCGCAGCAAGCGAATGAGTGCCGCTAAAACATTGCTATTAGGTTGTTCTTTCTCCATCCACAAGTACTGATAAATTTGCTCGTGGGTCAATAATTGACCGGGGTGACACATAAAAAAATACAGCAGCTTAATTTCTTTTTCTGAAAGATGAATTGCCCGTCCCTGACGGTAAGCAACCTGATTTTCGCTATCGAGTTCGAGATCGGCAACTTTGATTCGCGCTTCGGTTTCGGTTACACTCGCATCGAAGGCAGACGAACGGCGCAACAAGGCACGGACTCGCGCTAGCAATTCCCGCAACTCAAAGGGTTTGACGAGATAGTCATCTGCGCCTACGTCTAACCCGATCACGCGATCGTCAACCGTATCTTTGGCAGTGAGAAACAGGATTGGCGTTGTTTTTGTGCGCGATCGCAATTCTCGACAAATCTCTATCCCCGATTTGTAGGGCAACATCCAGTCGAGAACGATCAGATCGTATTCTTTTTGCAGCGCCAACTCCATCCCCGCTATCCCGTTATCGGCTACATCTACTTCGTAGCCTTCGCGGGATAGCACTTGAGTGAGAGGATCGGTCAGTTCCGCCTCGTCATCGACTAAAAGAATTCGCATATCTATTTTCTGCCCAGAATATGTTTTCCATTTCGTAAACAATTCCCCTTCATTAACTCGCCTGTGACTCGTTAATGAAGCGAGCATTGTGTTAAGATTTGCAGCGGGCGTGTTGGATTTAACTCCAGAGCAAACCAGTTAATGAAAAACACGCCCTCGTGTTTAATTGCCTCTCTATCTAAAAAGCAGCGATCGCGATCGAAAAAAAATTGAATTGCACCGATGCATTGGGTGAGCGATCGCCACCGAAGGAGAAGACTTATCG
This sequence comes from Hydrococcus rivularis NIES-593, assembly GCF_001904635.1. Lineage (GTDB taxonomy): Bacteria > Cyanobacteriota > Cyanobacteriia > Cyanobacteriales > Microcystaceae > Hydrococcus > Hydrococcus rivularis. The sequence continues at coordinate 168,725 of NZ_MRCB01000002.1, read as the reverse complement.
AGTCAGACTCATCCAAGCGGATGAGTTTTTCCATGATTGACAAAATCTTAAATTTTTCTAGAATTAGTGTAACAAAAAGTGTTTCATCTCCAACTCAAATTGCCTTTTCTTCACGAAGTGGAAGGAGACTCCGCTATTAAAAGGCGAAGTCTCCCCCCATCAACAGAGCAAACTGGTAAGGCTTATTGACTTGGAAATAGGGATACGAACCAGCTCTAGCTTAAGTGCCATGTGTTAAGCCACTCAGAGTATGCTTCGTCCGACTCGTTGAATTTTTTTGAGGGGACAGAAGATGGATTTAAACGGCTTTGTAGATCTTTTTGAAGCAAGTGTTCAAAAAACGCCTTTGGTTCTTGCTGTAGATGGGGATGAAGATAACCTGTTGCTAGTTAAGTACGTAGTCGAGCAGTTTAACTGCACCTTATTGAGAGCGACAAGTAGCAGAGAAGCTCTCTCTTTAGCCAGAGAAAACCAACCCGATCTGATCGTTCTGGAAATGGTTTTACCAAAGTTAGACGGCTTCGAGCTAGTTCGTATTCTTAAAAATAACGGTTTGACCGCTCGCATTCCCCTCATCGCAGTCACGCAATTAGCTTCGCCGAGAGAACGAGAGAAAATCCTCAATGTCGGTTGTGAGGCATATCTAAGCAAACCTTATCTGTTTGAGGATCTAGAAGCAATTCTCAGTCGCTATCTCGATCGACTTCCTGCGAGGACAGTTGCTGCCGAGGCAGAAGAGCAGATGTGTTTGCTTCCGGAGTAGCAGATCCTCCGCCTTTTGATGACTAAGCCTCTTTCTTATGCAACATCATTGCTCCTGGCAGACGGTCTTCTCGATCTCACTCCAGGAATCGTCTCTGGGTTGCGAACTTGCGGGTTAGCAGCAAGGACAGCAATTATTCCCGTGCGACTCGTTTCTAGCGTAGCGTCGCTAAGCAAGTCAATAACTTCAACCTTCATAACCTCTTCGAGCAACTCTTTTATTTGAGGTTGAGTGACCTCATCTAAAGTGGAGCGGATCTGTTGTGCCAATTCTTCTTGACCTTCTTGAGCTAAAAGCTGCTCGGCAGGAGTCACGGAGTCTTCGATAATGATGACTAATTTCTGCTCGAATAGCTGAGAGGTTACCTTAGTCGGTTGATGTCCGAGTTGGTTGCGATAGAAAGATTGAATGCGCTGGCTGAGCGCTCTTTCCAGTTGTCCGCGAGTTGGATTAGTTGTTGTCATTGGCGTACTTTTTGATTGATTTAGACTGCAATCACAAGTCAGAGAAAAGACAGATCCTCTAAGTTATCAAAGGCAGTGTAATTTCTTTTTATGGCATTCTGCTTGTCATCGCTTTAATCGTCACCAGTCCGATAGAGATATAGTTAAAATCTAGCTCAAAGCTCAATCATTCTGTAGATAGATGCTAAGATTTTAAAGAGGATGATTTAGGCGATCGCTGGTAAAGCGATTAATTAAACAATCTGCTTGACTAACGATCTAATCGCATTATCTTTCATCATCAACAATCGGGCTGTTTCAAGTAACAGTGAAATTGCTTGTTCGCGGCTCATTCCCTGTGTAGATTGTTCCATAAGTCTCATTTGAAATTGTTGCTCTAAAGTCAGTTCTAAATTTAGTTCGAGTGGCTCGGAACTCATCTTTACACCTCTCATTTAACGAGCAAGCTCTTGGAAAAACCTTTAGTTGATGACAATAAAAATTTATTGCTATCTCCAAAATAAAGTCTTGTTGATAGGGTAGCTTCTGTCAGAAGATATAATTCAAATTTTTACTTCGCGATCGCTACGCTCAACACGACATTCTATACTTTTGGGATAATCTGTCCCTCTAGAGACAGATAGATTTCTTTTTTTTTTATCCAATTTGATAGAAGAAAAGAACTCAGCAATTTCGGTAAGTTTAAAAATGTTAATCCAGAGATAATAACTCGGTTCAAGGAGAAAAAAGATGAATATTATTGCCTGGTTAGTTTTAGGTCTGATTGCTGGAGCACTGGCAAAACTAATCTACCCTGGACATCAAGGCGGCGGAATTATAGCCACTATCGTGTTAGGGATTTTGGGCGCTCTAGTCGGTGGCTATTTAGGTCAAGTTTTATTGGGAAGTCCTGGCGCTGCCGCTGCCGCAACAGGAACTTTATCGATTGGCGGCATTATTTTTGCCGTTCTTGGAGCTATATTGCTGATTTTCATTTGGGGATTGATTACGCGCCGCGCTGCATAGACTACTCGAACTTACATCGAGCGCTTATGGGAGAAAAAATGGCTTCAGAAAGACATAAGAGAGCTTTAGTATCTAAGATAAATTAAAGCAGAGTTTCACTCTGCTTTTTTCTGTATTACCCATTTATCATTTTCTGAACATAAGTTGGTAGGCAAAATGCCGCTTTGTGGACATCTGCATTGTAGTAGTGCAGGTCGTGTTCTTTAGCGAATTGTGTGGCTTTGTTGTAATCAAAATTTTCGATTGGATGCGGTCCCTGCTTGGAACAGTAGGTCAAACTCCACATTCCCGTTGGATACATAGGAATAAATACTAAATAACAATGTACGCGATCGCTGCCAAAAACTTGCTTGAGACATTGATTGAGTTCGATAAATGCTTTGGGATTATAGGATGGCGACTCACTCTGTACCGTTACCACCCCACCAGTACGCAAACAGCGATAGACATCCTCATAAAACGACTTTGTAAAGAGTCCTTCCGATGGTCCTACCGGATCTGAAGAGTCGATTATAACCAAGTCGTAGGAAGCATCAGCAGCTTCTTTGACAAATTTAATCCCGTCGTCAATTAATAAATTTAATTTGGGATGGTTGAACGCAGACGAAATTGTCGGTAAAAATTGTTTGGAAGCTCGTACGACAGCTTCATCGATTTCTACCATTGTCACCCGTTCGATCCCCGGGTAGCGAACCAGTTCGCGAATCGTCCCCCCGTCGCCGGCACCAATGACCAGCACGTCCTTAACGCTGGGATGAGTTTGCATTGGTACGTGGGCGATCATCTCATGATAGGATGCTTCATCTGCTTCGGTACACATGACCATGCGATCGATGGTCAGCATTTTTCCATTCCCGTAAGTATCGAATACCTCTACCGTTTGGTAGGGGGAGTCTTCTTTAAAAAGGCGATCGCCCTTAATATGAATCGATAGTGCAATACTTTCATTACCATCTATCACCCATTCAGACGGATTGAATTGGGAAGATGCCAGCTCAGAAGCAGGTCGATCGGAATTAGTCATCTTAAGCTGCCTATAGAGTTTCAGGGGATAAGTATACGATGTCAGAGCGATCGGCTCAAGACTTTATGGGAGTAAAAGCGATCGCTTGAAAAAAGTGTCTTTTGGATTATTTCCCCCTCAAGCAGGAATTTACTCGCTTAGAGAAGGTAACTTTAGGTTGAGAAATACAAAGATTGTTCAACTTAATTAAATTTAATTAAATATAGGTTTTGTTACTTGATAAGCTAAATTATATAAGCCAAAAAATCTCGATCGCTTCGACTTAATTAATTCACATCAGTCAATATCCAATTGTCGATCATCTAACGATTCAGACTCAATCTTTACTCTCTACTATTGTCCGATCGATCTTTTATAACCTTCACAGCAGAGTTCTCAATTACCAGATTCTTGTATGGACGTGCAGATGGAGGAAATCTGAGATGGAAACCTTTGATTATGTCATTCTGGGCGCGGGATTAGGCGGACTTTCGGCAGCAGCTTGCCTGACTCGACAGGGACAGCGGGTTGTAGTTCTAGAAAAGCATTATCTGCCAGGTGGGTGTTGTCACACTTTCGACTATGGCGAGTATAGCTTTTGTGCGGACGTACACTACATTTCGCAATGCGGTTCCGGTCAGACGATTTCTCAATTTCTTAACTACATCGATCGCGATGTTCCTTTTAGCAGTCTCGATCCGGACTGCATCGATCGCGTCATTACACCGGAAACCGAGTTTAAGATTCCTCTAGGTTGGGAAAACCTACGCGATCGTTTGCTAGCCACGTTTCCAGAAGAAACAGTTGCCATCAATCGCTACTGCGATGAAATCAAGCACCTCCATCAAGAAATGCACGACTTGCAACAGGAAGTTCGCTGGTTCGATCGCAAGTGGACGGATTGGTTAAAGCTGCCAAAATACTGGAATCTCTTCCTCAAGAGTCATTGGACGTTGCAAGATCTCTACGATCGCGTCGGACTGTCGCCCAAACTGCAAGCCATATTAGCAGGACAGAGTGGCGACTATGGATTGCCCCCCAAAGACATTGCATTAATTACTCATACCTCGCTGGTTTGGGACTATTCCGAAGGGGCTTACTATCCCCAACATCACTTTAAGCACTTTGTTGACACGATTGTGGAAGCGATTGTTGCTGGAGGCGGCGTTGTCAAGCTTTCAACCCCCGTAGAACATATCCAAGTAGAAAATCGTCTCGTTCAAAGCGTGACGGCGGGTGGCGAAACTTATCGGGCAAGCAAAGCCTATATCAGCGATCTAGACCCTAAATTGACGGTTCAGCTAATGCATGACAGGGATGCCTTGAGCGTACAGGAGTATCAACGTCTGACCAGTTACCAATATTCAGCCAGTGCATTCAACATTTACCTGGGATTAGACAGCAGTTTTGACCCGCAACGCTATGGTATCGGGAACTGGAATGTCTGGTACTATCCAAATAGCAACTTAAACGAGGCTTACCAGCGTCAGCTAGAGGGCGACCTCAGTCATCCCTGGATTTTCTTGTCCTGTCCGACTATGAAATCCAGCGAACCCGGAATGGCACCAGAGGGGCATCACGTTCTGGAGATCGTCACCATTTGTTCCTACGAACCTTTTGAACATTTGCACAAAACCGATCCCAAGGCATACAAAGCTAAGAAACGGGAAGTTTATAAGCAGACGATGGTCAGCGTGCAGGATTTGATTCCCGATGTGAATGCTCACACCCGCATGAAACTCTATGGCACGCCTACGACTACTGAGTTCTATTTGGGACAACCGCAGGGCAATATTTACGGTGCGAACCTCATTCCCAAACAAGTTGGCTTAAACCGTTTAGGATATAGAACCGAATTGCCAAATCTCTTCTTAGTCGGCGCAAGTGCTGGCTATCCTAGCGTTCCGGGCGTGATTAGCAATGGAATGGATGTGGTAGAGTTGATATCGGGGCGATCGATCCGAAAACCAATCGAAGCACCTAAACCTTTAGTTGGAACCAGATGAGATTAGACGATCGCTCTTACTTAAAACTAATGTGAGAGCGATCGTACATTCATAAGAAATAACTAATACCAATTTTCATTAGTCATGATACACATTCTTCTCCCCTCTCCCAAATTGGGAGAGGGGTTGGGGGGTGAGGGCGATCGACTATCTGTGTCATTAATGAATGAAAAATTTTGCAAGCTTTTCTAGGCGATGACGATATCGGCATTAGTTAAATCGGGTAAACTGCTGAGGGTTGCAATTAGAACTTGCGTCGCAGCCCCCGTACCATCGCGATCGTAGAACAATGCACCATTAGATTTATCGTACATAAAGCGATCGCCCTCGTCTGTTGCTATCTCCCCCAAAACGAACTGAGATGCTGCCAGCGAACTACCTGCCTTTAATCCACCGCCAAAACCAGCAGCAGAAACGAAAATCGTATCGTCAGCAGGGATAAAATCGGTAATGCGATCGCTCCGTTCGTGGAGAGATGAAAACCTAAAGCTGTCTGCACCGACACCGCCAGTGAGAGTATCGTTGCCGATACCGCCTATTAATGCGTCATTCCCCGAACCGCCTGCAAGCACGTCGTTACCGCTACCGCCACTTAGAGTATCTGCACCAGAAGTACCTGTAAAAGTTTTACCGCTAGGAAATTCATAAGCACCGATATCGGCAATAGCGGTCTTATTTCCATCCCCATCGATAGGACGAGGCGTACCAATTTGATCGGTAGCGGGCGCACCGCTATTGGTTGCGCGATCGATCGCCATACTTCCAGGCAATAGGGGATGAACTAATAACCCATTCATTTCTTGCACAGAACCTAATTGGGGATCGGCAATGGTAATTTTCGCGGTGGCATTGTAATCGTTGAAATTATTCGTTTGTTTGGGAGGATATTGAAGATTATTTCCATTGTCGGTTAGTTCCCGATTGGTATGCTGTTGAATCCTCCAATTATTCGTACCGTTAGAGGCGGTGTTTTCATAAAAAATCGTATTTTTGACAGTGACAGGCGACTTATCTGCCGACACCCCACCGCCTACCCATCCAGCATAATTGCGAGCAATGGTGCTATTTACAATATCTGTCTGTCCGTACAATGCCATCGCCCCACCATTACCGCTTTTTTCGAGGGATTCGGCCCGATTGCCAGAAAAAGTAGTATTGCTAATTGTTGTAGGGGCATTCATCATCCACAATCCACCCCCCTGATTGGCAGCTTTATTGCCAACAAAACTGCTGTCAGTAATTGTCAGTCCGCGATTGACACTATTACTCATCACCACGACCCCACCACCATTCCCTGCATTTCCACCATTAGCTAGGGCTGAGATTTGATTATTTTCAAAGAGGCTTTTAGTAATCTTGACGCGATCTAAAGCACCTGTATAAAGATAGGCTGCACCGCCTTCTCCTTTGCCTTGATTATTTTCAAAGATACTATTGGCAATATTAATTTCGCCACCAGTCTTACTATCGGCAGAACTAGCTCTATCTGCAAAAATTGCTCCGCCATATCCTCTTAAAAATGGATTTTTTTTGCCTACATCGTAATAGGCTGCTGTTGTTTTATTATTGATAAATTGACTATCTTTAATAGTTAATTTGCCATTCAAACTGTTAATAGCACCTCCGTTAATGCCTTGGTTGTTAATAAAATCGCTATTGGTAACGGTTAGGTTATTGGGTCCCCAAAAAGCAATTGCCCCTGCTCCTCTTTCATCATTACTAGCGATTGCTTTATTGCTTTCAAAGTAACTCTCCGTCACTGTTAAATTGCCTTCATAAGCACTAAAAATTGCTCCTCCTCCTTTGTTGGCAACATTATTTTTAAAAATAACTTTCTCTACGGTTAAATTGCCTTGATGAGTAGTACTAATTGCACCGCCGCGATCGCTAGTATAACCATTGACCAGCGCTAGATTTTTGAGAGTTAAGTTAGTCGGCGTAGCAGAGGTAGAGTTTAAATAAAATAGGCGAGTTTGATTATTTCCATTAATCGTTAAATTACGAGCATCGCCGCCATCTATAGTTAAATTTTTGCCAGCAGGAATTGAAAGTTGACTTTTCAGGAAAATCGTGCGATCGGCTAAACTAGCAGAGAATTCAATAATATTTCCTGACTTAGCATCTTGAATGGCTTGTCTGAGAGATCCAGCTCCACTATCGTTAGTATTAGTAACGAGTAAAATATTTGAGCTAGAAGACTTCGTAGAAACCGCAGGATTTTGAAGATTATTTGTAGATTTCGTAGGTTCTGTCGATTGAGTGTTATTCTGCAAAGATTGAGATTGAGCGAGCATGGAAGGGATGCAACAGAAGAACACTCTGAGGATAATTCATATTTCAGTTAACTATCATCCGTAGATTTTCGAGAATAATTAAATTATTTATCTTCAATTCATTCTCGATGATATGTAGTTATACTGATTAGGTAAAATTGAAGATCGGTAGTTATACGGATTGCGCAAATAGTAAATATTATTAATATTAATTAGGCAAAAATTAGACCGGAAAACGTGTTGAAAGCTAGATGCAATGGCACAAAAGGATTCAGGAGAGATTGTCTCATCCCATGATTTAGATACAGCTTTTCTCTTTCTAAGTAAGGTACAGTCTAATACCAATTTTCAGGTTTTCACGATCGACATTCTTCTCCCCTCTCCCAAATTGGGAGAGGGGTTGGGGGTGAGGGCAATCGACTATCATTAATGAATGAAAAATGGTATAACTTCTAACTTCTGCCTTAAAACTATAAGTTATGTACCTCATCCAAAGAGAACTGCTATAAATATCCACTCAAGCTTGGCAGATCTTCGCCCTTTGATTTTCTGATGTGGCGAATCAAAGCTTGCAGTCCGAGACGATAGCTTTCTGCTCCGAATCCACTAATTTGACCGATCGCTACTGGCGCAATGTAAGAATGATGGCGAAACTCTTCGCGCTGATAAATATTGCTCAAATGAACTTCAACAGCAGGAATCTTAACAGCACAGAGGGCATCTCGAATAGCTATACTCGTATGAGTATAAGCTCCTGCATTGATTAAAATGCCTTCGTGCTTTCCTAAAGCGCGATGGATTTCGTCAACTAAAACGCCTTCGTGGTTTGATTGTAGGCAAGATACTGTAGCGCCTAATACTTGCGCCTCTTCCACCAAAAGACGATTAATATCATCTAGGGTGACGGTTCCATAAAATTTTGGTTCTCTATGCCCTAATAGATTTAGATTAGGACCATGGAGAACCAAAATACATAGTTGATGCAAACTATCGGAAGACACTAGGAGGATTATCTGTGTTGGCGACGCTGAGGATCGTTAACTGGAATGGGAATCAGCTCTGGTTCGGGTTCGGGTTCGGGTTCGGGACCGAGAAGGGTTTCAATGAGCTTACGCGCCCATTCTTTCAGCTTTTCCAACACTTTGTCCAAATAGTCCATCGAATAGACGGCTCCTCTGATATAGTGGCTTGTTGTTTTTAGCTTGTCAGACCTTGAGCTGTTAGGCTGTTTTTTGCTATCGACGTTAATTATATTGGTTCGACTTGCCAGTTCTTAGAATGACAAACCTAGTTTTTTACTTTTTATAGTTATATTAAGATTAACACAGCTTTTAAAAATGAGTGCGGCTTGCACAAAGATTTACAATTTTTTGTTCTTTCTCGTTAACAGCCTGCGCCGCAATAGATCCAAGGCATTAGCAGCTGCGATCGAGCGAACGGATTCGCGATCGCGCATTGCCCCCAGACGATATTCCACACTCTGCGCTGTTCCATCGGGGGCTGCTATACCAATATAAACTAATCCCACCGGCTTAGTTTGAGTGCCGCCGCCAGGACCTGCAATGCCAGTAATGCTCAATCCCCAATTCGTCCCCAGTTGCTTTTGAACTCCCGCTGCCATCTGTTTGGCTACGGGATGACTCACAGCGCCAAATTGTTCTAAATCCTCTCGATTGACTCCCAGTAATGAAATCTTGACGCGATTGTCGTAAGCGATAACGCCCCCCACAAAGTAGTCGGAACTGCCTGCAACCGTCGTCAACATCGCTCCCAATCCACCTCCAGTACAGGATTCGGCGACACTTACCGTTTCTCCTACCTCTCGTAACAATCGTCCGACGACTGAGGCGAGCGTATCATCGTCAGACCCATAATAATCTAGTCCAGCAATATCGCGTATTTGTTGGGCAACGGGTTCGATCGACGCGATCGCGTCTGCCTGAGAACTTGCCTTAGTAGAAACTCTCAGCCTTACTTCTCCTAGCGAGGCGTAAGGTGCGACGGTGGGATTGGTTAAATCGAGGAGAGGGGCGACTTTTTCTGCCAAAGCTGACTCACCAATGCCTCTAAACCTCATCATGCGGCTATAGATAATCTCTTTGCCCCAACCCTGACTTTTGAGGAAAGGAACTGCCGTTTCTTGCCACATTCGTTTCAGTTCACTAGGAACGCCAGGAAAAGTTAGAATTGTCAATCCCGGACGCGGTTGCCAAATCATGCCCGGTGCAGTGCCGCTGGGGTTGGGCAAGACTTCTGCTCCTTCGGGGAGTAAAGCTTGCTTGCGGTTGTTAGGAGTCATTTTGCGCCCGATACTAGCGAATTTTTGGGCGATATCTGCGATGATTTCCGGTCGTTCGACTAAAGGCGTATTAAAGAAATTTGCGATCGCTTCTGTCGTCAAGTCGTCGGGAGTCGGTCCCAATCCCCCCGTAAAAATAAGAATAGAGGCGCGTTTGCTAGCAATCTCGATAACTTGCTGCAATCGTTCTAGATTGTCGCCAACGGTGCTTTGATAATAATGGGGGATGCCCAGACTGGCTAGCTGCTGCGCTAAAAACTGCGCGTTAGTATTGAGGATATCTCCTAGCAGCAGCTCGGTTCCAACACAAATAATTTCTGCACTCATAGTTATCTAGAGCTTTGACAATACCATTAGATTAAGCTAAAAACTCTATTTCTTGATGCTAGGATTAGTGAATGCTCGTAATCATCGCGATCGCGCCATAACAGGCAGTTGAATTTCATCATCCAGTTGCCGGTTCGAGGCGAATCAGTTGACCCATTTGCTCGTCGGTCAGGACGTATAAAAACCCGTCGGGTCCTTGACGCACATCTCGCACTCGCTGACCGATGTTAATCGACTGTTGACTCAACACATTCCCATCTGCATCTAGATCGATGCGGCGCACATCCTGCGAAACTAGCCCCCCGGCGAATAGATCGCCTCTCCAATCAGGAATGCGATCGCCACTGTAGAACGCCAATCCCGATGGTGCGATTGCTGGAGTCCAGACCATTTTAGGATCTACCATCCCCGGACGCGATCGCTCCTTAGAAATCTCGCCCCCTGTATACTCGCGACTGTGGGTGACGAGGGGCCAGCCGTAATTCTTGCCCGCTTCTATCAGATTCAGTTCGTCACCGCCTTGCGATCCGTGTTCGGTTGCCCACACCCGCTTCGTTGTCGGATCGAAGGAGAGTCCCTGAATGTTACGATGTCCGTAGCTCCACGCGGCAGGCTCAGCATTGGCGTTATTGACAAAAGGATTGTCTTGCGGAATCGAGCCATCATCATTGAGACGCACAATCTTACCCAAATCGCTGCGAAGATTCTGTGCCTGCTTGCGGATTAAATCGCCCGCTAGTTGTATGGGTGGATTGCCTCCATCGCCGATCGCCACTAACATCGTACGGTCGGGCAGCCAAAGAATGCGCGAACCGAAGTGCTGTCCGCCCGATTTGGACTGAGACACCTCAAAAATGACGCGCAAATTGGTTAGTGCCTTGCCGTCAAAGGTGGCACGAGCAACGCGGGTACGGTTGGCATTTTCGGTGCCGTGAGAATAGGTGAGATAAACAAAGCGATTCTCTGTAAAGCGAGGATGGATAGACACATCCATCAATCCGCCTTGACCTATTGCCTACACTTCCGGTATCCCAGTAATTGAGTTCGGATCGAGTACTCCATTGCGCACAATCCGCAATCGTCCTGGACGTTCGGTAATTAGCATCGCGCCATCGGGCAACCAGACCACACTCCAGGGACGTTCTAATCCCTCGACTACTGTGGTTCGACGAACGTCTAAAGTACGAACCGCTTCGCTGGTGCCAGTAGTTGAAGGCTGCGACGATGTTTGTCGAGTAGAGGAACCTGCGGTTTGGTCAACCCTAGCAGCATCGGGTGAGGTTTGCGTCAACGAACATGCCGCGATCGCAAACAAAACGAGGCTTTGGGCGATCGCAACCGTAAACCCAGGTTTGATACTGCTTTCTAAGCGAGCGATTTTTGCTTTCATCGCAAACCTCCTAAATGGGATTTAGACGCGCGATCGCGAAAACCTGAAAATTGGTATTAGGTTTTATGGCTCGCCACGTTGACAGCCACCTGTATGGGAAACGCTCATAGCCACTTACTTATTCTCTAAAATATTTAGCGCGATCGATCTTCATCAATTCGCCGACTATTGCGCCAGACTTGCCAACCTACATAGGACAGTAGCATAGTTGCCCCGATCGCGTATCCCCAACCGCTAGGAATATTGGAAAGCCCCAGGGCTAAGCTGCCCACCCACAGCGTCAGCGCATAAATAAAAACGACGCTCAAACGCTGGGAAAGTCCTGCTTCTAGCAGTCGGTGATGGAGGTGGCTTTTATCTGCCTTAAAGGGCGATCTGCCTTTGCTCAGACGAGAAAAAATGACGGCTGACATGTCCAGAATCGGCACGGCTAAAATTAAATATGGGAGTAAAACTGCCGTAACTGCCGTCGTTTTAACCAAACCGATTACGCCGACTGCCGCTAGGGTAAAGCCCATAAAATAAGCCCCCCCATCTCCCATAAAGATTTGTGCTGGGTTGAAGTTGTAGCGCAGAAAGCCCAACGAACCTCCTGCCAAAGCAGCAGCAATCAAGGCGGCAGCTGGTTGCTTCATAAAAAGTGTGACAATCAACATCACTACGGCAGCGATGCCGGAAACTCCCGCTGCCAATCCGTCTACCCCGTCGATCCAGTTAATGGCATTTGCCATTCCCACTAGCCAAATGACTGTGATCGGTAAACTCAACCAGCTAGTATGAACTAAGCCATCGAAAGGAACTGTCAGAAAATCGATGCGAACTCCCATTCCCCAGGCAGCGGCGGCAAAAACCGTTTGCATCACCAGTCTCGAACCGGGGGTCAAGTGATATAAGTCATCCGCCAAACCGATGAGGAAGAAGGCAATTCCCCCTAAAATAACGCCGAGGATTTCCCATTCTTTGGGTTGATAAAGCCCTTTAAATCCTCCCAGCCACCAGACAAGGAGGATTGCTGTCAGGGTACCGACAAAAATGGAAACGCCTCCTAGTCGCACCATGGGACGTTCGTGGATTTTTCGGTCGTTGGGTTTATCGATATACCCACTTTTGAGACCGATCGTTCTGACGACTGGCGTACTCCAGAGGACGACAGTCATCGAGAAGAGGAAGGCAATTAGATGATATAGCTCTCCAGGCATGGATGTGGGAAGAGTAAGCGAACTTGGGTTTTCTGAGGCAGAGTTTACCTCAATCATCTTCCTTTCGAGCGGGAAGTAACCCAAGTTTACGCGATTGGTCATCACTTATGAGTCATTAGTCATTAGTTTAGTTTCTTGTTGGTATAAAAAATGGTAGAGAACGGTAAAATTTAAGCGATCGCTGGTACGGGAATTTTGAGATGGGGATAGAGGGGAAAGCGATCGCACAAGCTGGCAACTCGACTCAAACAGTTTTGCTTGACGGCTTCGTCTTCTGGATCGAGCAGGCGATCGGCAATAATATTGGCAATTTCGGTAAATTCCGCTTCTCTCATGCCTCTGGTGGTTACGGCAGGCGAACCCAAACGCAAGCCGCTAGTCACGAATGGGGATTCCGGGTCGAAGGGCACGGTATTCTTGTTAGCAGTGATGTTTACGTCGCCGAGTAATGCATCGGCACGCTTGCCCGTCATACCAATAGAACGAAGATCGACTAGCATGAGATGGTTGTCGGTGCCGCCAGAAACGATCTTAAAGCCGCGATCGCTTAGTCCTTTTGCCATTGCCTGGGCGTTGGCAATCACTTGAGCGCAATAGGTCTTGAATTCTGGCTTGAGCGCTTCTCCAAAGGCTACCGCTTTCGCAGCAATAACGTGTTCTAAAGGTCCTCCTTGGCTGCCTGGGAAGACGGCTTTATCGAATTTCTTGCCCAGTTCGGGGTCGTTAGTGAGAATCAATCCGCCTCTAGGACCGCGCAGCGTTTTGTGAGTGGTTGTGGTGACGACGTGGCAGTGAGGAATTGGGTTGGGATGGTTCCCAGTAGCAACTAATCCAGCAATGTGGGCGATATCGGCAAGCAAGTATGCACCTATTTCATCGGCGATCGCGCGGAATTTGTCGAATTCGATGATGCGAGGATAGGCAGAATAGCCACAAATAATCAGTTTGGGACGTTCTTTGAGGGCTAATTCTCTAATTTGGTCGTAATCGAGGCGTTCGGTTTCTTTGTTGACTCCGTAGTGGCAAACTTTAAACCATTTACCAGAGACATTGACGGGCGAACCGTGGGTCAGGTGTCCGCCATGGGACAAGTCCATTCCCATAATTGTATCTCCTGGCTCTAGCAGCGCTAAGAAGACGGCAAAGTTCGCTTGTGCGCCGGAATGGGGCTGAACGTTGGCATAGGCAGCGCCAAAGAGTTCTTTGGCGCGATCGATCGCTAGTTGTTCTACTCGATCGATATATTCGCAGCCGCCATAATAGCGTTTTCCGGGTAATCCTTCCGCGTATTTGTTGGTTAAGACGGAACCTTGTGCGGCAAGGACGGCAGCAGAGGTAAAGTTTTCGCTAGCAATTAACTCCAAATGATCGCGTTGGCGCTGGAGTTCGTGCTGGATAATTTCGGCAACGGCTGGATCGGTTTGAGCCAGAATATCTAAGTTGGTTTGAGTCACGTTCGGTGAATTCCTAATTAATAGCTAAATATATTATCTGGGTTTGAGGTTACGAATTGTAACCATCCATAATTTTAGCCTTTTTTCTGTATCGTTCTTGGCAATTCTAAAGAACTCATCAATTAACTCGATCGATTGCTATTGTTAATTAAGAATTGCGATCGCAGATTGGGCGCTACAAATAAAGATATGACCTCACCCATACCAAAGATGCACAAAGCACTCTTCGTCGATAAAAGTACTGTCAAAGTCCGCGCTTTGTTAATCGGGCAGAGCATTAATATAAAAGCATTAGAAAAGACAGATTATTTGGCACTTAACCCTCTCGTGGTGGCTGCTGGCAAGCAAGGTTGCGCCATTCTCTTTCGCTATGGCGCGATCGCACTCTTTAATCTAACTCCTGCAGAAGAGAAAGAGTTTTTAGCCAACTTGAACCCTCTAATAACTTCACCCGTCGATTCTCCCGAAGTAGAAGAGGTAGAAATTCATCAAGACGCAACAAATCCTGGAAGAGTTGAAGGAGACATTATCTTTCTGCCTCAGTTTAATCTCGAAAGCCTACAGATTGTTGCAGATATTTTAGCTAAAAGCGTTATCTTGGCTTATTATGAAGCCCGAACGGCTAGTGCTTTCGATCGCATCGAACCGTTTGCCGTCAGACTACAGCACGCCCGTTGGAGTAGGCATCAGGTTCGAGAATTACTCCAGCAACTCGGCAATACGCTTTCTATCGATCATAAAATGGTAGGTCGAGTTGAAATTATTGATAAACCGGAACTTCTTTGGGAATATCCTGAATTAGAGCCGCTCTATCGACGATTGGCGCTTGAATATGAAGTCAGAGAAAGACATTTAGTACTAGAACGCAAGCTAGAACTTGTTTTTCGCACGGCAGAAACCGCACTAGGTTTGTTGCAGCACAACACGAATTTGAGAGTTGAATGGTATATTGTCATTCTCATCGTTGTGGAGATTATTTTGTCTTTATACGATCTTGTTTTTAGAGGTTGATAAAGTCTTTTACAAATAGTTTCTAGATTTTTAAAACAATCGATCGGTAGTTTGCAATCGAAAGTTCATTAATCTGACCTCGTTTTTGAGCATTGCTATTAATATTTCGACTTCCTACAAAAGGTTCGATATACAGCATTTCTCAGATAGACAAAGTACGTTGACATTGCTAAAAAGCCCTATTGGTAAAAACTTGTGCGTACTGCAACTTTGTGAGAAACGCTGTATCTTGCGATCGCATTATTTTCTATCTCTTTAAGCAGATATTGTTTTATTTGTTTTCGAGTTCGAGATCGTCCGAAACTCTTATTCTTGCGTGAATGGACGGCTAAATTGCCTTAACCCGAACTGACGTTAAAATAGATATAGAGATAGAGATTAGCTTAATAAAAAGTGCATTGATTATGGAGAGTGTAGGGAGTGCAGCCTAGCTATCTCTCGCACTTAACTATTGTGTTTAGCTCGTTCGCCAAAGCCATTCTAGCGTTGACATCAGTTGCCTCGCTATTCATTCTTGTGCCTGCTGCCAAGACTCAAACCGTGCCGTCTACCTCGCGAGTTTTGCCGTCCACGCCCAAAACCCAACAAATCATTAATGGATTGAGCTATCCTAACAGTTCGCAACGATTTTTTGAACAAGGACAGCGCAAGTTTGAAACCGAAATCAAGAATCTGCTTGAGAGAAAGTATACTCGATCGGAATCGCTCCTCAAAATCCCTGATGAGCTACTGCAACATGGCTTTTTATCGCCTACCGAAGAATTGCCGGCAGTGCTTAAAAAAGAGGATGTTAAAGGATAGCTTTATAGGCGAAAGCTGCGATCGCAAGCATTCCCCATCCGACTAAAAATGCTATACCTCCCAAAGGGGTAATTGCCCCAAGCCATTTAATGCCACTTAAACTCAGGGCATATAAACTTCCACAAAAAAGTGCGATCCCAACAATAAAAGCATAACCTGCTACCATCAGCGGAATGGTAACTGTTTCAACACGACTTAACAAAATAGCAACCAATAACAATGCAAGGGCATGATACATCTGATATTTTGCCCCTGTCTCAAAGATTTCTAGGGCACGTTCTGTTAATTTGGCTTTCAGTGCATGGCTGGCAAATGCTCCCGCTGCAACGGATAAGCCAGCTAAAATTGCCGCGATCGCGATAAAAATTCGACTCATCATCGTTGGACTTCAAGATCGACCTTCTAATAGTCATCACTACAACCAAGATAAATTATTCTATCAGCGATCGCATAGAATCCGAATCCATTTCCCGAATTGAATTTAAAAGCAGAGCAAGTAATTGATTTTGGAAAATCGAGTTAAACGCTTTCTCTTTGTTAGGCAGAAAGGGGAACAGAACTGACGACAATCCCATCTAGGTCAGCATATAGCCATTCCCCCGGAGTAAACGTAACCTCGCCAAAACGCACAGGAATATTTTTGTCTCCCAAACCGCGCTTGAGGCTTTTAAGAGGGTAAGTATTGAGTGCCTTAACGCCTAGCGGAAGTTTAGCAATCACGGACGCATCGCGGATTGCACCGTAAATGACCAGTCCAGCCCAACCATTTTTAACGGCTAATTCGCCTAGTCGATTGCCAAGAAGCGCACAGCGCAGCGAACCCCCTCCATCTACGACCAGGACGCGATCGTTACCCGCCTCTGAAAGCATCTCGCGCACAAGAGAATTATCCTCAAAGATTTTGAGAGTAGCGATCGAACCGCTAAACTCGATGTTGCCCCCGTAGTCGCGAAACAGAGGTGCAACAATCCGCACTTTACCTTCGTCGATGAGCGCTTCATTAGCATCGAGTAAATCGGTGGTATTCGGCACAATCCCCTCCAACAACCCAGAAAAATTTTAGCGAATGCAGTTGTGCTGGAATGATTTAAATACCTAATTAAAAATATTTTAGCCTAATAATTAACTAAACCTTTAAGCAATCTAAATACTTGTAGACTAGAGGCTAGTGAATTCTAGCCGTAGGATGATGCAATCTAAAAGATTACGTGCCTGGATAACCAACTCATGACTCAAGCCTATGAAATTAAATTTCATTTCTAAAAGTTGGCGACGATCGCTGAAATATCTTCTCCCAATCCTTTTTTTAATACCATTATTTGCGGTATTGCTAGCAGGCAGATCTCCTTGGGCGATCGCGCAGTCTCCTCGTCAGGAAATTCGCGGGGTTTGGTTAACTATCAATGACATTGATGTACTCAAGGATCGCGCCAAAGTTCGGGATGCCGTCAGCCAACTAGCGCGACTAAACTTCAACACGATCTATCCGGTAGTGTGGAATTCCGGCTATGTAATTTATCCCAGTGCCGTAGCACAACGGATGGGCATCCAACCTTTTGTCTACCATGGTAGACAAGGACAAGATCTGCTCGCCGATCTCATTATCGAAGCCCATCGTCAAGGCTTGCTAGTGATTCCTTGGTTTGAATTCGGTTTCATGACTCCCCCTACATCAGAACTTGCCTTGAATCATCCTAATTGGATTACGCAACGGCGGGATGGCAGCCAAACTTGGAATAGCGCTGCTGGCGAGGTTGTATCGCTCAATCCTTTTCTTCCAGAAGTACAGCAGTTTATCACCGATCTCGTCTTGGAAATCGTCAGCCAATATGATGTCGATGGCATTCAGTTTGACGATCACATGAGTTTGCCCAGGGAATTGGGTTACGATCGCTACACAATTGACTTATACGTCCGCGAGACCAAGAAAAATCCCCATCCCGACTCTCAAAATCCTGAATGGGTGCGCTGGCGTGCCAATAAAATCACGGCGTTTATGGAACGACTCAACAAAGCTGTAAAAGCTAACAAGCCCCATGCGATTTTCTCAGTTGCTCCTGCCTCCTATGACTTTGCCTATAAAGCACATCTGCAAGATTGGCGTGCCTGGGTACAGAAGAATATCGTAGACGAGCTAATCGTGCAAATTTATCTTTCCGATCTACAAAGTTTTCTTGAAAAGATTAACCGTCCAGAAATTCAAGAAGCACAACAAAAGATTCCAACCGGAGTTGGTATTTTAACAGGATTGCGAAATAAACCGATTCCAATGCAACAAGTTCAATCTCAGGTGTTAGCGGCTCGCGATCGCGGCTTGGGTGTATGCTTCTTCTTCTACGAAAGTCTCTGGGATTATGCTCCAGAACCAATCGCAGAGCGACAAGCTCGATTTCAATCTCTTTTCCCCATCCCCGCACGCCGCTTCGCATCTCACGGCTTCGCGATCGAATAGCAATGTGGTTCCTTTGTACGGATAGTTATACCATTTCTAAAAAAGAACGCTACAAATACTCAAGGAAAAAGCCTGACACCCAGAGCGGCTGACTAATGGCGAACCGATATCATTGCGAATTGTCAATTGCGAATTATCTTGACACAAGCTTGTCATATATCTGTCACAATGCCGTCATATCGAGCAGCTAATTTAATAATGTCGGTAATTTGGATTAACTCTAGTGAATGAATCGCTCTCGCTCAATAAAACAATCGCGAACTTTGTTTTAGCTAACTTTGGTTTTAGAGAAAAAAAAATTAATTCGGCACGGGCAAGCGCAGATCGTTGCGCTATTGAAACAACAACTGCTGGCGGTGCCTCGACGATTAGCAAAAAAGGGAATTTGCATCGGCGTACAGTTGGTGTTTTTCTGCACCATCGCGATGCCAAAGTAGCGCTTGAGGAACTCAGAAAGGTAGGCTTTCCGATGAGTTGGATCGCTCTAGTTGCCCGCCAAGGCAAGCGCTACGATTGGATGCCGGGTTTGACAGTTTGCGATCGCTTTGACGAGGACGAGTTTTCTGAAGCCGGTTGGCAGTTTTTTCAAAAATATTATAAGCGGGGTAGGTATCTCATCATCATCAAGGGAACTGAGGATGCAATTAGCTATGCCGAAGCGATTTTGAGCCGCCGTCGGGGACGTTCGGAAGTTTGGCACTTATAAAAAGCGAATTGCTCAACAACCAAAGACTTATACTAAAACGTTTATACAGATTCGCTTTCTATCAGAGCTGTCTTGTAATTTCCTAGTAGATTAACTATAGATTGAGTAATTATTTCTTTTTTAGAAGATGACAGTTTATGAGTTCTAGCCTCAATCGGCAAATTCAACAATTCTACGATTCCTCCAGCAGACTGTGGGAAGAAATCTGGGGGGAACACATGCACCACGGTTATTATGGTAGGGCTGGTACCTATAAAATAAATCGCCGTCAGGCACAAATCGATCTGATTGAAGAACTCCTCGACTGGTCAAAGGTACGAACTGCCGAAAATATTCTTGATGTTGGATGCGGCATCGGCGGCAGTACCCTATACTTAGCCAAGAAATTCAACGCCCAAGCGACAGGAATAACCTTATCGCCCGCTCAAGCCGCTAGAGCCACGCAAAGAGCGCAAGAGTTCAATTTAGAAGAAACAGTGCGATTTCAAGTGGCTGATGCCCAAAATATGCCTTTTGAAGACAATAATTTTGACTTGGTGTGGTCGCTAGAAAGTGGCGAACACATGGCAGATAAGTCCAAGTTTTTGCGCGAATGCTACCGAGTGCTAAAACCGGGCGGGACGTTAATTTTGGTAACGTGGTGCCATCGTCCCACTAACTCTTTGGCAGGAGAACTCACAAGCGACGAACAACGCCATCTAGAAGAAATTTATCGCGTGTATCGCTTGCCTTATGTCATTTCGCTGCCAGAATACGAAGCGATCGCGCTTTCCTGTGGCTTTAGGGATCTCCATTCCGACGATTGGTCTATGGCGGTTGCTCCCTTTTGGGATGTTGTTATCGATTCGGTTTTCGAGCCTAAAGCCATTCTCGGTCTTTTGCAAAGCGGTTGGACAACCATTCAAGCTGCCTTCTCCCTTGGGCTGATGAGTCGCGGCTATCAACGCGGCTTGATTCGTTTTGGTTTGCTCTGCGCCATCAAGTAGCAAGCCAGTTTAGTGTTGCCAGGTTTCTTCCCTTCACGGATTAGGACGTTTGTACTACCCATGAACTTTCCCGTCGGGCATGGTAGCGCCTGTTAACTTGACCGCAGTCAGGTTAGCGCTCATCAGGTCGGCTTGTGTCAGGTTCGCATAACTAAGATTGGCTCCAATCATGTTGGCTCTGGCAAAAAAAGCTCCGATCGATTCTGCTTCGCTCAAATCTGCATCAGCTAAATTTGACCGACTGAAATCGGCTTGATTCATTCTCGCCGCTCGCAAATTTGCCATGGTTAAATTAGCCCGCGTCAATACCACATGAGTCATGTTAGCTCCTTGGCAATTGGCTTCTGGCATCTCTGCTTGTACCATCTGGGCACGCACTAAATTCACATTAGTCAGATTCGCTCCAATAAGTTTAGCCCCGGTTAGATTCGCTTCTGTTAATACGGCACCTTTAAGATTGGCTCGGCTGAGATCCGCTTGGCGCAAGTCAGCCCCCCGCAGATTGGCTTCTGTTAGGTTAGCACCGACCAGATTCGCTCTTACCAAATCGACCCCCTTCATATTGACCCCTTGTAAGTCCGCACCCGCCAAATTAGCTCCTTGCAAGTTGGTGTTGTAACTTTTCTTCTCCTGACGGAGATTCGCCCCTCTCAGACAAGCGCCTATCAGGGTTGCGCCGCTCAAGTCAGCTCCGCGTAAGTCTGCGCCAACTAGGTTGGCATCCAGCAAAATTGCCAGAGTAATATCGGTTTCTTGCAAGTTAGCTCCTTGTAAGGTGGCTCCATGTAAGTTAGCGCTGCGAAGGTCTGCGCCGCTGAGATCTGCCTGATTGAGACTCGCTCCGCTCAAGTTAGAACCGACAAGATTGGCATTAGATAAATTAGCTCGATTTAGATAAGCAAATAGTAAGTTAGCTCCTTGAAGATCGGCTTCATTGAGGATAATCCCAATTAGATCTGCCTCGGCTAAATTGGCTAGTGGCAGTTTAATGCCGCTAAAGTTAGTTTCTCCATCTGCATATTTTTTTAATAGGTCTTCAACTTTCATAGCACTTCTGTTAATGGTTTTAATTATTGGTTAGATGAGGTTTAATAGCTTCAATAATTGTGCTGGCAGTTTGCATATTTGTCTCAAAGTCTGTCAAAATTCTAGCAGCCGCAAAAAGTTTCGATTCCGTGTCGGTCAAACTTTTGGCAGATTGAATTAGTTCTTTGAGGAGATCGTCTAATGTATAACTTCTCAGCATTGCCCAATCTTGATTATTTTTATCCCAAGATTGATAGAGAATGGAAAAAAGCAAAACTTTTGCTCGCAATGGATTGGTATACTGCATAATTTCCAGTCGCAACTCAAAAAGATTTAAAGTTTTTTGCGGTTGTTGCGATCGCTCTGATTGGGGCTGAACTTCAGAGGCTTGCTCGACGCTTAGATCGATAACCGACGTACCAAAATTTTGAGGAATTGGTTGTTGAGGTTCGACAGGATTGGAAATACTATTAAAGTTACTAACTTGAACGAATTGAGCATTGACAATTTGCGTGGCAGTTTCTTCTTTTAGGGTGTTTAGATTTTGTTTATTGTTATATAATCCTCCCAATTGATTAACAATAATATTGGCGATCGCTAAATATAAATTTTGTTTGTTAATATTTTGGACGAGTTTGATTAAAGCTCTCTGTAGTTCGTCTTTAGTTGGATAATGTTGCATTAATTCTCTAATCAAACTAGAAAGACTATAACTGTCGATGATTTGTATATCGTTTTCCCATCGCTTCCGACAAACTGAATAAATTACTTTTTTGATTCTCGCTTGCTCCTGATGATTTTGCAGCTTTGAAGCAACTAAATTTAATATCTCGGACGAAGTAGAACTAGCTATAATAGCCGTTTGCGGCTCGTCTTCTAAATATTTATAGAGCCTGCTGATGCGAGCGAAGATAACTTTAGCAACTTCGGTGTAAATGTTAGGACGATTTAAGGTTTTCACCAATTCGACTAGCGCTTCTTTAAAGCGATCGAGGGTTGGGTAAGCGCTAATCAATTCTTCAATTAAATCGCCCAAAGAAAAAGTATTGAGAATATCGAGCATATTTTCCCAATATTTTTTGCAAAGACAAAAAATAACTTTTTTAATCCTAAGAGACTCTTCGTGATTTTCTAATTGTCGAACGGTTTCATTGAGTAGGTCGGATGGTAGGGGCATAAGCGATTGACAATTTCTTTTTTTAATCGGCACAATGATGGTCAATTTTTTCTACCTCTAATTCCAGGGAAGATTTTTCCTGTGCGATCGCACAACGAATTCCTTCTAGAGTAGAGATCAGACTGCGAGGGTCCATGAACAGCACTTTAGAACTTTTGCTAGTGCCAATAGTTTTCCCCATTTCTAAGTAATTCTGTGCCAGGAGAAACTGAAGGGCTTCGAGAGCGTGGGAATCTCCATCGAGCTTTTTAGTGACGATTGTCAAAGCTTGGGCAGTGGCTTCGGCTTGAAGGATTTGCTGCTGGCGTTCGGCTTCGGCTTTGAGGACGATTGCTTCTTTTTGGGCTTCGGCTTCGAGAATAGCAGCTTTCTTGAGGGCTTCGGCTTCGAGAAGTCTGGCTTGGGCTTTTCCTTGGGCAGAGTTAATAGCGGCATCTCTTTCCCCTTCTGAGGTTAAGATGGCTGCTCGCTTTCTCCTCTCTGCCGACATCTGCAATTCCATCGATTCTTGCACGGCTTTAGAGGGCATGATGTCCCGCAGTTCTACCCGCGTGACTTTGACTCCCCAAGGGTCGGTGGCAATATCGAGTTCCCGCAGGAGGATTTCATTGATTTCTGCCCTAGCAGTGAAGGTTTCATCGAGTTCGAGCTTGCCAATTTCAGTAAGGACGAGATTGACCATCGCATCGCGGAGATTCTCGACTTTGTAATAAGCTTTCTCGAGATCTACGATTTTCCAGTAGACGACCGCATCGACTGTAATGGCGACGTTATCTCTGGTGATGCACGACTGCGGCGGAATATCGATAACTTTTTCGCGGATGGTTTCTCTGTAGACAATGCGCTCGACAAAAGGAATAACAAATTTGAGACCGGGGGTCAGTTTTTTGTTGTAGCTTCCCAGCCGTTCTACTAAGGCTTCGTTTTTTTCATTAATAATTTTGACGGAGCTAGCCAGTGCCGAGCCGCCGAAAATCAAGAAAAAGAAGATAAATGAGAAAAATTGATCCATAATTTTAGTTATTTCTAGAACGTAACGGGTAAGATATATAAAGTATTCCCTTTTCGCTCGACAATATAAACTTTTTGATGAGGGGCGATCGCTAGATTTTCATCGGCACAGACTGCTCGCCAGGAACTGCCTTCATAGAGAACTCTTCCCGCCTGTCCTGGCGCAATTTCTGTTAAGGTTTCTCCTTCAGTATCTCCCTCTAGCATGGAAACTTTTCGCTTGGGAGCTAGCAAGCGCTGCGAAAGGAAAATCGAGGTAGTAGAAAAAAATAGCCACAAAAACACCTGCAACGTCAGATGGGGAACGACTAGCGAGACTGCCGCTACTAAGATCGCGCTAATTCCCATCATGAGTTCTACAAACGCAGTAGGGAAAATTAACTCCATCAAACATAGAATAGAGCCAGCAATCAGCCACAAAAGAGGTGTACTTAACATAGGCAGAGAAAGTAGCGAGTCTAACTAAAATTAGTGGCAAATTTAATCAGCGAGCATTTGCAGCTCAATCATAGCTTTCCCATAAAAAAGGATTTTCGCTCAATAGATGTACCTTGAAACTCACAATTTAGAAGTAGAGGCGTAAAGTCTGCGTCCGTCCATACTTCCATCCTTGATAGCGATCGCTCCGTTTATAGTCGTCTCTGAAAGGTAAAATTATTGAGCGGGTACAGCCTGTAACGATTGGATAAATAGAAAATTTATGACCACCACGGATGATAAGACGATAGTCAAAGATTATTTCAATGCCACTGGATTCGATCGCTGGCGCAGAATTTATGGCGATGGCGAGGTAAACAAAGTTCAAAAAGATATCCGCATCGGACATCAACAAACCATTGCTACAACGTTAGGATGGCTCAGAGAAGACGGAAATCTCAAAGGCTTATCCATCTGCGACGCAGGGTGCGGCATAGGAAGTCTGAGCATTCCTCTCGCTCAAGCGGGTGCTAACGTTTTTGCCAGCGATATCTCCGAAAAAATGGTAGGAGAAGCGCAACAAATAGCCAAACAAGTTTTGGGAGATCCTAGCAATTTAACCTTTGCCGTACGGGATTTGGAGCAATTAACGGGGAAATATCACACGGTCATTTGTCTGGATGTTTTAATTCACTATCCCACACAAGAGGCAGCGAAAATGATCGCCCATCTTGCCTCTTTAGCAGAGTCTCGTCTGATTATTAGTTTTGCCCCTAAAACGGTTTTACTTTCCCTTCTCAAGAAAATCGGCGAGTTTTTCCCAGGACCTAGTAAAACGACTCGTGCTTATCAGCACAAGGAATCCGATATTATTGCGATTCTAGAAAATAATGGTTTTTCCATTCAACGCAATGGCATGACCAGTACTCGCTTTTATTTCTCCCGCATACTGGAAGCAACGAGGGAAAATTCTCAAGCGAGTCATTCGGTTCTGGTAGCCTAAAGTTCGTTTTGTATCATAGGAAGACAGCAAGACCCCTCGAAGCGCGATCGCGATCGGCTATCAGCCATGGCAGTTACTATCCAACAACTGATTGAGTGGAAACAACAAGGACGTTCTCTCGTCGCCCTGACGGCATGGGACTATGGAATTGCTCGCTGGTTGGATGAAGCGGGGGTAGATGTCATTCTTGTCGGAGATTCGCTGGCAATGGTAGCTCTCGGACATCCGACGACTTTGCCAGTAACGCTCGATGAGATGATCCACCATGCCGTTGCCGTGCGTCGAGGGGTGAAGCGATCGCTGGTGGTATGCGATTTGCCTTTTTTGAGCTATCAGGAAAGCATTAGCCAAGCGATCCACTCCTCAGGACGGATCTTGAAAGAAACGGGAGTCCAGGCAGTCAAGTTAGAAGGAGGGAATCCGGCGATCGCAGAAACCGTTGCCAAACTCACTGCCATCGGCATTCCCGTAATGGGGCACGTGGGATTAACACCTCAATCGGTACATCAACTGGGTTACAAGCAGCAGGGCAAGACAGAAGAAGACGCAGCGAGAATTTTACGAGAAGCGATCGTGCTTGCAGAGGCGGGAGCATTTGCGATCGTCCTCGAACATATCCCCGCTGACTTAGCCGCACAAATTACTGCTAAACTCCCCATTCCTACCATTGGTATCGGTGCGGGACCGCATTGCGACGGACAAGTATTGGTGACTGCCGATTTACTGGGACTGTCGGACAGGCAACCGCCCTTTGCCAAAGTCTATGTCAATTTGCGACAGGTTATTATGCAAGCAGCTCAGGAGTTTGCTCAAGAGGTACGAGAGCATCGATTTCCGCCATCAAGTTAAGCTCATCCGATCGCGCCTTCAATTAAAAAATAAATTTATATTTTCAAATTCAGTGTAAGAAACACGCAGCTTAGCCCTCTTTCTCAGCAAACTGCATGATTAGAATCACATCCAGTTCGGATTTAGGTTACAGGCAAGCTTTGTAATTAACCGTACTTTGGGAATAACAGTTATTTGTCCCTATAAGTTCCTTAGATGAAACGCTTGAAGAAATTAATCGTAGCTGCTGCTACGGCAGCGGTTGCCTTATCTCCTATTGGCGCCAAAGCTCAATCAGTTGAAGGTGCAATTGAAGGAGTCATAAATTATATGACTTCTTTATATGAAGTTAATTTCAACTATGTATTGGAACACCAACCAACATATTCGGACTGTGGAGTTGTAACTCTTGCCGCTTTTTGTCCTGCCGATAACACGGTTTACATCAACGTAGAAGCCGTAAAGGGAGCTAGCGATAATCCGGTTTTTTCGCTATTTGTAGCGGCTCATGAAACTGCCCATGCCGTTCAATGGAATTTAGGAATTGGAGGCATGGATAGTGGAGCAGTTACGATTGGTACTGAACTACAAGCCGATTGCCTTGCAGGAGATGCACTGTCTTGGATGTTTTCTAAGCTGGCTTCTGTGTCTGGAGAAGAATACGAACAAATGGGATACCTGGTAGGTTTAGCTGCTGCCCAAGTTGGTGACTATGACTATCACGATTCGGCTCACCACGGAACACCCGAACAGCGCGTATCTTTTGCGTTACGCGGCTTCGCTGGAGAAAACTTTCAAGCTTGTCTTCGTTAACTATTCTGACTAATGATTTTCGGCAAAAGTCTTTGAATACCAGGCGTTTAATTTTTCAAGCGGGCAGCGAGAATCGAACTCGCATCATTAGCTTGGAAGGCTAAGGTTTTACCACTAAACTATGCCCGCATGAGAGTCTTAAAAATTTCACCTTATCTAGAGTAACACACTTTAACCCAATGTAAATCTGCTTGCAACAGAATTTTCGATCATCGTTTTAACAGGCGAGCCATTTCTCGTTCGTCTTGACGGCGTTTGAGAGTTTCGCGCTTATCGTGAAGTTTCTTCCCTCGTCCGAGTCCCAAGCTAACTTTTACCAAGCTACCTTTGAAATACATTTTTAGAGGAACCAAGGTTAAGCCTTTCTGTTCGACTTGTCCAATTAGCTTACTAATTTCTTTACGGTGCAGCAGCAACTTACGGGTACGGCGAGGGTCGTGATTGAAATATTGTCCGCTTGCTTCGTAGGGAGAGATATGGACGTTAATCAACCATGCTTCTCCATTGCGAATCAAGGCATATCCGTCCCGGAGGTTAACCTTCCCAGCACGAATCGATTTCACTTCGGTTCCTAGAAGCTCAATTCCCGCCTCGTAAGTTTCTAGGATTTCATAAAGAAAGCGAGCTTGGCGGTTGTCGCTAATAATTTTGATTCTGTCGTCTCGATCGCTCATAACTTTTCTAGCATAGCACTTGTTTTTTTCAGAAAATTTGCATTTCTCTTGACAATTCAATTCTAAACTGTAACAATTAATACAGAAAATAAATCGTTCATCTCTCTAAGCCCTGACTAGAGAGACGGAAGTAGGGAAACATCCCGAAGGAACGCGCCTCGAAACCCCCTACAATTTCTGAGGAGCGAAAACGATGAAACTTACCTATCGCGGTGTTAGCTATGAATACGATCCCATCGTTGTAGAAACAACAACGGGTGAAGTGGGTGGAAAATATCGGAGTCGAGATTGGAGATTCCGCAACCTGAAGAAACCACCTATTTTAGTACCAAGAGCCAATTTGACCTATCGTGGCGTAACCTATAATAAACCCGATACCGCCATTCCGGGAACAGCCGCACCACAAGCAGCGCCTGCTCTCTCGATGGCAGATAAAGCTCGTACCTTAATGGCGGATCGCACCCAAGCCGTCAAAAAGCGCCAACAATCTCTCTTGAGTCGTGCAGTAGAGGAAATTGGCGCGACGGACGACGTGTCAAAACATTGGACTCACATTCAAGGGCAAATTCAGCCCACCTTCCGGGATAATTACGATCGCTTTGGCGGTGCTGTAAGTTAGTACGAAGTCAATTGCTAGATAAACAAAACACCCCTTCATGGGGTGTTTTGTCTCGATCGTGCTTCTAAGAAAGATTTTCCATCGCGCCAACAAAAGAGCGAGAAATAAACGGGAGAATTTCCTTTTTCTTGGTATCGGCTTTACCTTCTGTAAAAACGACGAGAAGATAGGGTTGACGATTGGGAATTTCGATATAAGCGGCATCGTGACGGACTTGACTCGTCCAACCAGCTTTTGACCATAACTGAGCATTGGTTGGCAACCCTTCACCTAAAAACCCGGTAACCTGATTTTCCTCATCAGAGGCAGAAGACGTTGCAACATCGAGATTTCGTTTGAGCAAGTCCATCATCTGTTGCGATCGCGCTGACGATACCGCCACTCCCCCGACAATCGCGTGTAATAGCCTTGCTACCGCATTAGTGGTCAGCATATTGCGATTTTCCATCATCTCGCCCAAAAATGCCCTCTCGCGTCCATAAGGTCCATCTCCCCACGGTTTCTGGTTGACATTGATCTGGGCTAATTCTTCCCAGCCTAGCGATTGAAAATAGCGATTGACGATATTGCGCTGGTACTTCCACGTTTCCAACGGACCCGGAGGCAATTCTGGACCGCTAGTCGTTCCCGTCAACACG
Source organism: Hydrococcus rivularis NIES-593 (assembly GCF_001904635.1). GTDB lineage: Bacteria > Cyanobacteriota > Cyanobacteriia > Cyanobacteriales > Microcystaceae > Hydrococcus > Hydrococcus rivularis. The sequence continues at coordinate 140,380 of NZ_MRCB01000002.1, read as the reverse complement.
TCTACGACTAAACTGGTGGCATCGTTGCTCGAATCGACGATCATGTCCCGAATGGCTCGATTTAACTCAGTCGATTCGGGAATCATGCCTCCTTCTAGCCATTCGTGAATCGCAACCAAATAAAACAGTTTGACGATGCTAGCTGGATAAATGCGCTCGTCTCCTCGATAGCTATAGCCTCGCACCGGATATTTCCAGAACTCCTCGGCAGAAATTGCTCCACCCGTATTGACCGCGACCGGAGGATCGTAAACTATCCAGGTTAAGGCGATGCGATCGCGTCCTAGGTCGGGAAATTTAGCCCAAGTTTTTTCTAAAATATCGATTGCGAGTTTTTCGAGTTGTTCGTCTTGTCGAAAAAAGGTCATAGAGAGATTGGGGGACGGGGGGAATTCGGAATTCGGAAGTCGGAAGTCGGAGGAGATGGAGAGACTCGGAGACTGGGGGACTCCCAGACAATTAATCCAAAATCCGCCGTTCTCCCGGAAGCGGTTCCGGGAGCGTGCGGCGGCTTCGCCAAAATCTGCGGAACGCAGTCGCCGCACGCCGCTGGAATTGACGAAGTGCTTTTCAGGCTCCGCCGCTCACTTGGCGGAGTACCTTGCACTTCCAGCACAACGGCGACCAAAATCCAAAATCCTTTCATCGAATCACTGGTCACTGTCATTACCAGCCGCTGATGGAATAAAACTGCATTCCTTCGGAAGGAGGTGCTTGAGATCCGCTAAATTCCTTGGCTTGTGACTCGGTGCGAATTTCAGCGCAGAAAGTAGCCGTATTAAATCCGCCATAACGCTGCACGGTGCTAGTACGCAGGCGCATATCGGGACTGACGAACCAGAAACGTTCGATGGTACTCATCGTTTCGTACTCAGTGATAAGAACCAATCCATTTTCGTCATCCATGTAGTATCGTCCCGCAATGGGGATGATTTCGGCATAACCCCTCTCCCGCAGGAGCATGCCTTGTCTAGAATTATCGACATCGGGAATTAGGGCAAACACCGTCGTTCCTTGGTGATTTTCGTCGGCTTTGTCCCACGCCATCGAGCCGTCCCAACTAACAAAGGCTCCGCCGACAGCCAAAGACGGATCTACCTCGTGCATTTCGCAAATTTCGACGATTTTGGGATGGTCGGCTGCTAGCGCTTCTACATAAATATCCGAATCGCCCGTCTCTGCTCGTCTAAACGGGAGATGATGCGTCGTGCGCTGAGAACGCCATTTTCCGGCACTGCGCTGGAAAAACTCCATTGCGTCCACTTCTGATATACCTCCTAGTTTTCCTATCTCAATTCACTATAACTGCGATCGCTCTATGTTTTCTTGGTTGTCGTTTTCTTGGTGGTTGTTTTCTTCGTTTTCGAGGCAGTTGCAGTAGACTTGCGAGTCGATTTTTTTGTCCCTGCTTTGGCAGCGATCAGTTCTAAAGCTTTTTCGAGGGTCAAACTTTCTACGGTTTCTCCTTCAGGAATGCCAGCATTGGTCTTGCCGTGCTTGACGTAAGCGCCATAGGGACCGTCGTAGATATTGATGGGTTCGTTATCGTCGGGATGAACCCCCAGTTCGCGCAATGGTTCCTTTTTAGTGCCGCGACTGCCTCCTCGTCCTCGCTTCGGTTCGGATAATAATTCTAGCGCCCGTTCTAGAGTCACGGTCAAAACATCGTCTCCTGCTTTGAGGGAGCGGTAATCTAGTCCTTCCTTGCCTTGGTCGTGAACGATATATGGTCCAAATTTTCCTAACCCTGCTTTAATTTTTGCTCCTGTAACTGGATGGGTTCCTAGCGTCCGAGGCAGAGATAATAAACCGACTGCCATCTCCAGCGTCACCTCTTCTGGTTTAACGCCTCTAGGAAGAGAGGCACGTTTGGGTTTTTTATTGTTTTCCGACTCTTCTCCCAACTGAACGTAAGGACCATAAGTGCCGATTTTTAGATAAATTGGTTCTCCAGTTTCTGGATGCAATCCTAATTTATCGGGCCCTTCAGTTTTTTGGCGCAGCAGCACCTGTACCTGTTCGGGATTGAGGTCGGCAGGAGTCACGTCTGGCGGCAGAGAAACTGTCACGACTTCTTCGTTGTTGGGAACTTCTAGATAAGGTCCAAATTTTCCGATTTTGACGACTGCATTCAGATTTTCTAGACAAATTGTTTTCGCCTTGCTGGGGTCGATGTCGCTTTCTCTAACCTTAACTTGATTCTCCAGTCCTTCGTTCCCCAGATAAAACTTCTGAAGGTAGGGAAGCCATTCAGCTTTGCCGCTAGCAATTTCATCTAAGGTTTGTTCCATCTTGGCGGTAAAGCTGACATCTACTAAGTCGGAAAAATGTTGTTCTAGCAGGCTAGTGACGGCAAAAGCTGGAAAAGTCGGGACTAAGGCTTTATTCTCCATCTTGGCATAGCCGCGATCGATAATTGTCCCGATAATGGTGGCATAGGTACTGGGACGACCCACGCCTTCGCTTTCTAAGGTTTTGACTAAAGAGGCTTCGCTATAGCGAGCGGGCGGTTGGGTTTCGTGTCCCAAAACATCTAATTGCTTGCACTCCGGCGTATCTCCAACTTTCAGGGGAGGCAGAATCACATCTTGGCTATCGAGGGCAGCTTCTGGGTCATCGGAACCTTCGACATAGGCGCGAAAAAAGCCTGCAAAATCAATGCGTTTCCCAGAAGCTCTAAAATCGGCATCTTCGACTTTAATATTGACGGTCGTTAGAGTCAAGCGCGCATCTGCCATCTGACAGGCAACCGTTCGCTTCCAGATTAAATCGTAGAGGGAGAAGTCCAGTCCCGATAGCCCTGTTTTGCTGGGGATGCGAAAGCTACTGCCTGCCGGACGGATAGCTTCGTGTGCTTCTTGCGCTCCTTTACTTTTTGTGGTATAATTTCGCGGTTTAGAGCTGAGGTATTCCTTGCCGTACATTTCCTCAACGCAGGCTCTTGCTGCTGCGATCGCCTGTGCGGACAAATGCACCGAATCCGTTCGCATGTAGGTGATATAGCCCTGCTCGTAGAGATTTTGGGCGATCCGCATCGTATCTCGCGCCGAAATGCCCAGTTTTCGGTTGGCTTCCTGTTGTAGGGTAGAAGTTGTAAAAGGAGGAGCGGGTTTGCGAGTGGTAGGTTTTTCTTCGGTGTTGGTAACTTTCCAGACTTTATCTTCGAGGCGCTCTTTGAGGGCAGTTGCTTCTTCTTCGTTCAAAAGCACTACATCGCGCCCTCGCGCAATTTTCCCCGTTGTGGGGTCGAAATCGCTCCCCGTAGCCAGCTTTTTACCGCCTAAAGCAATTAATCTTGCTTCAAAGGGAGTTTTCTCTTGTTCTAAGATAGCTTTGAGATCCCAATAACTTCCCGATTTAAAGGCAAGGCGTTCTCGCTCTCGTTGCACTAACAAGCGCACGGCAACAGATTGAACTCGTCCGGCAGACAATCCCCAAGCGATTTTCTTCCACAGCAAGGGAGAAAGGGTATAGCCAACTAGACGGTCTAAAATTCGTCGCGTTTCCTGAGCGCGAACCAAATTCTCGTCAATCTGGCGACAATTTTTGAGGGCTTCTTGAATCGCCTCGCGGGTGATCTCGTGGAAAACCATCCGCTCGACCGGAACTTTTGGCTTTAGGATCTGGGTGAGATGCCAGCTAATACTTTCCCCTTCGCGATCTTCGTCCGTTGCGAGGATGAGTTTGTCCGCCTTTTTTAGTGCCGCTTGCAGTTCTCTAACGACTTTTTTCTTGGTTTGAGGAACGACATAGAGCGGCTCGAAATTATTTTCGACGTTAACTCCTAACGTTGCCCACTTTTTGTCTTTATATTCCGGCGGAATTTCCTCAGCGGATGCCGGCAAATCGCGCACGTGTCCCATTGATGCTTCTACGAGGTAATCTTTGGGCAAATAGTTCCCGATCGTGCGGGCTTTAGTGGGGGATTCGACGATGACGAGAGTTGACATAAGAGGTTACAGGTAGTTGCGCTGTTATAGCAATTAGTGCTGTTTGAGTACAACTAGGTCAAGCAAAAATCAATTGAAGGGGAGAGTTTTGGACGGAAACTGAAGCAGGCTTCTGGTAATTTAAATTTTTGCGCTCTTTTAACGCGGGATTCCCTACCTTAACGTCGATCGCCCAGCATCTGCTCGATAATTGACCTTTGGGCATGGGAATCCGGTTAAACTTATCGCATAGTTTTAACATAGCTCAATCCTAGCTTATCAATCTAACAAAACTTCTCGCGTCGATTGCAACCGAGAGATTGGAGTAACTTGCAGGTTACAATTTCTTTAAAGGTTTTTTAATGATACAAGAGCAGTTGATTCGGGTGCTGCCCTTTCTTACTATAGATTAGTTCAACTTATAAACCCTATGGATTTTTCCACTCTTGTCGCTAGTCAGCTCAATGCTGGAACCATTTTGCCAGAAGGCATCGTGATTATCACCCTGATGGTCGTCGTCATCGGGGATCTAATTATGGGGCGCAGTTCCGCGCGTTGGCTTCCCTATGCCGCGATCGCGGGATTGCTGATTTCGATCGCGGCACTCTATCTCGGTTGGAACAATCCCACGCCTATGTCCTTTCTGGGGGCTTTTGAGGCAGATAACCTAAGCATCGTTTTCCGTGCCATCGTCGCCTTATCTACAGCAGTTACTATCTTAATGTCGGTGCGCTATGTAGAACAATCGGGTACGTCTTTGGCGGAGTTCATCGCTATCATGCTTACGGCTACTCTGGGCGGGATGTTCCTGTCGGGGGGGAACGAACTGGTGATGATTTATATCTCCCTGGAGACGTTGAGTATTGCTTCCTATCTGATGACGGGCTACATGAAGCGCGATCCCCGTTCTAACGAGGCGGCATTAAAATACCTGTTGATCGGTGCTTCGAGTTCGGCAATCTTTCTCTATGGGGTTTCCCTGTTGTACGGGTTGTCGGGGGGAGAAACTGCCTTGGACGCGATCGCGGCTAAGCTTGCCGATGCTAGCGGCGGTCAATCGTTGGCACTGGCGATCGCACTGGTTTTCGTTATCGCTGGTGTCGCTTTCAAAATTTCTGCCGTTCCTTTCCACCAGTGGACTCCAGACGTTTACGAAGGATCTCCTACTCCTGTCGTTGCTTTTCTCTCTGTCGGTTCTAAAGCGGCTGGGTTTGCCCTTGCCATTCGCATGTTAGTGACGGCTTTCGCCTTGGTAAGCGAACAGTGGCATTTTATCTTTACTGCCCTGGCAATTCTCAGCATGGTTTTGGGAAACGTCGTTGCCTTGGCACAAACCAGCATGAAACGAATGCTAGCTTACTCGTCTATCGGGCAAGCAGGTTTTGTGACGATTGGTTTGATTGCCGGAACCGATGCCGGATACTCTAGCGTCGTGTTTTATCTATTGGTTTACTTGTTTATGAACCTGGGCGCATTTACCTGCGTGATTCTTTTCTCTCTGCGCACGGGAACCGATCGGATCGCCGAATATGCGGGATTGTATCAAAAAGATCCGCTGTTAACCCTTGGTCTGAGCGTTTGTTTGCTCTCCTTGGGTGGCATTCCTCCCCTAGCTGGGTTCTTCGGTAAAATCTATCTATTCTGGGCGGGTTGGCAAGCTGGACTTTACGGATTGGTCTTGTTGGGGTTAATTACCAGCGTTGCCTCGATTTACTACTATATCCGCGTCGTCAAGATGATGGTGGTCAAAGAACCGCAAGAGATGTCGGATGCGGTTAAGAATTATCCCGAAATTCGTTGGAATCTACCAGGAATGCGTCCCTTGCAAGTGGGATTGGTACTGTCACTCGTAGCAACTTCTCTAGCGGGAATTTTGTCAAATCCTCTATTTACTCTTGCCACTAATTCTGTCACTACCACGCCAATTCTGAAAGCAGCTATTATCAGTCCTCAAGTTAATCGTTCGCTCCCGAATGTCAAAAATACTCACAAAACAGTCGCGGATCTTTCGGTTTCAGAACAGCTTGAGCGGGCAAAACGTCAATAACTCCGTCCGTACCTAAAACCTTAGCACGATAAAGAGTTTTCCTAGAGGTGCAACGCGATTGTACCTCTACTTTTTTAGGCTATTTCAATTGCAGTTAGGTTAAACAAGTTATCAAAGATTGGTAGAAATTGCCTGTACCGGACAGGTGGGAATGCATTGCTCGCAGACGACACAGCGCGATCGCAGGAATTTTAATTTAAACGTTTCCGGTTCTAGGGTTAATGCTTCTGTGGGACAAACGCCCGTACACAACCCGCAGTCAACGCAACTGTTTTCATCGATGACGATTTCGCGACTCGCCAGAGAAACGCCAATTCCCTGCGATCGCAACCATTCTATCGCCGCTTCTAACTCGTCGATATCCCCCGATAATTCCAGTACCAGTTTGCCTACCTGGTTGGGCGCGACTTGGGCGCGGATAATATTAGCAGCAACGTTAAAATCCTTTGCCAGTCGATAAGTCACTGGCATATGCACCGTTCTTTGGGGAAAAGTCAGCGTGACCCGTTTTTTCATCGTTCGGTTGTCATTCGATTGTAAATAGTTACAATGAAATCGTATGAAATGAGTCCAAAATCAATTAGGTATGGCTGAGAATTTATCGGGGTCTCAAGGAACAAATGCCGCTCGAATTAGAAACTTATTAATTGCCATAGCTGCGATCGCTCTGGGCGTTGCCATCTCTTTTGGCTTTCATACTCAAGCTAGCTCGGTTTCTCTCGAAGCGCAAGCCGAACAATCCACTCCCCTCGAAGTTGCCCTGACAAACGGCAAACCTACCCTAACAGAATTCTATGCCAACTGGTGTACGACTTGTCAGGCAATGGCAAAAGATTTAGCCCAACTCAAACAAAATTATGCTGACTCGATAAATTTTGTTATGCTCAACGTCGATAATAGCAAATGGCTGCCCGAAATCTTGCGTTATCGCGTGGACGGCATTCCCCATTTTGTCTTTTTAAATCGACAGGGAGAAGCAGTTGCCCAAACGATTGGCGAACAACCGCTTTCGGTCATGGAAGCTAATCTGGACGCTCTGGTCGCCAATTCAGAGTTACCATATGCCTATTCTACGGGTCAAACCTCTACCTTTAACGCCCCAGTTAATGCTGCCAATTCCAGTCAGGACGATCCCCGCAGTCACGGCACTCAAGTAAAACAATAAATTAAGTGTTTATAGGCAGCACAAACTTAACCCAAATAATTAACAATTGACAATTTGCAATGACAATCAATTGTGAACTGGGTTGACACTGACAGCTTAAAAGGCTATATAGGAACAGAACCACTACTCGATTACTAAAGCGATCGTGAGAAATTAGTTATCAAAATCTTTAACACTCCATCTCCATCGCAAATCTGAGCTTAATCAGCGATTGCGACAAGATTCGTGCCAACTTAAGCAAATTTTTGCGATGAAATTTTCCGATGTTGCCCGTCATGCGGTAGCAACTTCGCTCCTGCCGTTTGCGCTCTTTGGCTGTGCGCTTACTACTGCGAAGGAAGCTTCCCCATCCGCCGCTACTAAAACCATTAGCGGACTCCAACTCTCAGAAGTCGAACCAGAGTTTCAAAACTCTTGGACGCAAGAACTAGAAGCCGAATTTCAACAACGCGCTGCTACCGTTATTCGTCATTTTGCCAACCCAAACGGCTACGGTAACGGCTATGGAGAAAATGAAAAGAGCGCTTATCCTAGAGCCATGTTTGACTTTTTAGCAGGCAATCGGAAAACCGCACTAGCTTTTTTGCAACAAGAAGATCCGCAAGCCGACAAACACGCGCATACAGAAGGAATCGACTATTATTATAGCTTTACCCTTAAAGGACAAATTCGCAAGTATTTCCTGTTCGGACGATTTCTCGATCCAGCTTACAAGCAACGCATGTATTTGGGAGCCAAAAAATGGACTCAAGAAGATCCCCTCAACCGCATGCATCCCATCTACGGTTTTGGAGATAGTCGAGGCAAAGAATGGGATATGAGCAAGCGTGGCGGTTGGGTGGATAGTCGCAATACAGATAATCTCAGAGCTATGAGAGAAGTTGCAGTCTATCTAATGGCAGAAAAAACCGGAAATGAGAAAACCCGACAACTCTACAAGCAAAAAATTCAAGGCTACGTCGGGGCACTTTATCACATTGGTATGGGGGAATGGGATTCAGAGGCTTATATGAGTCATACTTTTGTCCCCTATCTCAATCTCTATGACTTTGCCAAAGATCCACAAGTCAAACGATTAGCGAAAGCTGCATTAGATTGGATGTCGGCTGCGGCTGCCGTGAAGTACTATCGAGGCGGATGGGGAGGTCCGTCCAAACGGGATTACGGCGGTGGCAATGGCGCTTTGATGTCTTCAGCGGCGAAGACGTTCTGGTTATACTTTGGCGATACGCCGCTTCCCAATTCCCAGCCAGAGTTGGATATGTTGCATCTCATCACTAGCACCTATCGACCGCCGCAAGCCGTCGTTGCTTTGGCACGCAAGCAATTCGATAAACCCTTAGAAATTTTAGCCACCAAACCCCTTTATGAGAATTGGAAATTCGGAAATGACGAGTATCCTGCCTATTGGGAAACTCAATTTTTTGGCAATACTTATCAAATGGGAAGTGTAGCGGGAACTTTTGCGGACAAGGATGTCTCGCCATTTAAATTGATGGCATATAACAGTAGACGCGGAGTCGATTATTTTGTGGCAAATACAGGTGGTAATTGGGTACATCCGGGAAAAAATCCCGGAGATCAAATCGGACAATCTCGCAATCTTTTGATTTGGTTGCGTCCTGCTACCCAAATGCCTTTTTTCTTTCAATTACCGAAAACGGCTAAAGCGGAAATTGAAGGCGGAATTTGGTTTTTTCAATTAGAAAAAACTTGGTTAGCTATTTATCCTATTAATCTAAATACTTATTTTCCCATTCCCATTGGCGATCGCAAGTATGGTTCAATTTATGTCCGAGAACAAACCTTCAAGGCAACAACTAAGGAAAGCACTTATGCAGGTTTTGCGCTCGAAGTTGGCGAGCCAGAATCCCATGGTAGTTATGAAGAATTTAAACAAGCCGTCAAACAAAAAAGTCAACTCGATCTCAGTCAGTTAAACCAAGGACGAGTTAAATTACAAGATGTCAAAGGTAATCATTTACAACTATTCTATAATCAGTTATTTCTACTTCCTTTGCTAATTTTCAATGGTAAAGAACGCAATTGGTCAGAGAATTTTGCCCTTTATAACAGTCAAACGGGAAACCAATCACCAATTTCCCTCGGCTGGAAGCAGGGAGAACTCTTAATAAAAGCTGGAGAATTACAGTTTAAAACTCGCGCGATTCCGTAAGTTAGTAGTTAATAGTTATACTATCGGCTAACAACTAACTACTATCCGTCAACCACTATGATTAGGCAGATTTGGTTCTGTCTGGTAAAATCCACATCAAGACGGGAATTAAAATGGCGCTAGCGATCGCGACGATAGCTATAATCCATAAAGTTTGAAAAAGTTCTACTGTCATATCTTTTTTCCTCCACCAACCTTAAACTTCTCTAGGTTGGTTTTTTCTACTCCAATCGTAGCAAAGCAGCAAAAATTTATGAGAGTTGGGTTACATTGATTGCAAAATTAGTTTAACTTTCTTATCAAAAAGCTCAGAAACTACTCATACCAATTGGAAAAATCTTAGCTACAAATAGATTTTTCAAACCTTATGGGTTCGATCTTTCTCAATCTAAAATCGGATCGGAGAGGAATCTCGCAAGTCATAATAGTTTTCGCTAAAATTTTCTTAGGCATTTTTGTTTCGCGATCGCAATTTCTTATTAGTCATTGGTCATTGGTTATTGAAGGGAAAGGGGAAAGGGAAAAGAACTTTTGATAAAGGACAAGTAACAAAGGACAAAGAAGAACGGGATTCCCGACCCAATAAGACTGGCACGATTCGATAGAATATAGTCTACAAGGAGTAATCGAGTTAAACGCTCGAACGAAAACGACCCAAGAGCGAATCAAAAAGACAGGAGAGAAAAATAGGCATGGGAAGAGTAGTCGGCATTGACCTGGGGACAACTAACTCCGTGGTAGCCGTCATGGAGGGTGGAAAGCCTCTCGTAATACCAAATTCGGAAGGAATGCGAACGACCCCTTCTGTAGTTGGCTTCACAAAAGATGGCGAATTAGTTGTGGGACAAATGGCGCGACGGCAAGCCGTCTTAAATCCCCAAAATACCTTTTTCGCGATCAAGCGCTTCATGGGTCGTCAATACGCGGAATTACAACCCGAATCCAAGCAAGTTCCCTATACCATCCGTCGGGATGAAATTGGAAATATTAAAATTCGCTGTCCGCGCTTGAAAAAAGAATTTGCTCCTGAAGAAATCTCAGCGATGATTCTGCGCAAACTGGCTGAAGAAGCCAGTCGCTACTTGGGCGAAGAAGTGACAGGGGCAGTAATTACCGTTCCCGCCTATTTTAACGACTCTCAACGACAAGCCACCAGAGACGCGGGACGCATCGCGGGATTAGAAGTCTTACGCATTATCAACGAACCAACTGCAGCCTCGTTGGCGTATGGATTAGACCAGCAGCAAAACAAGAAAATCCTAGTTTTTGACCTCGGCGGCGGAACATTTGATGTCTCGATTTTAGAGGTTGGAGATGGCGTGATCGAGGTGAGAGCGACCAGCGGCGATACTCAGCTAGGCGGCAATGATTTTGATAAACGAATTGTAGACTGGCTGGCAGAACAATTTCTCGAACAACATGGAGTGGATCTGCGCCGCAGCGACCGCCAAGCCCTACAACGCCTGATAGAAGCAGCAGAAAAGGCAAAAATCGAACTCTCTGGCGTTAGCGTCACCGACATTAATTTACCCTTTATTACCGTTACTGAAGACGGACCTCAACACATCGAAACTCGATTGACTCGCGCCAAATTTGAAGAACTCTGCGGAGATTTAGTAAGTCGCTTGCGCCGTCCCCTCAAACGCGCTATTGCTGACGCGGGTTTAAGCCCAGTTCAGATCGACGAAGTTGTCTTAGTGGGCGGAGCAAGCCGCATGCCCATGGTACAAGCGTTAGTACGCAGCTTCATTGACAAAGAACCCAATCAAAACGTCAATCCCGACGAAGTTGTTGCCGTCGGTGCGGCGATTCAAGCAGGAATTCTACAAGGGGAAGTCAAAGATATTCTGTTGTTAGACGTAACTCCCCTCTCTTTGGGATTGGAAACCATCGGCGGCGTAATGAAAAAACTAATTCCGCGCAATACTACCATTCCCGTTCGTCGTTCCGACATTTTCTCGACCTCTGAAAACAACCAAACCCAGGTAGAAATCCACATCCTTCAAGGAGAACGCGAAATGGCGACAGGAAATAAGTCGCTAGGACGATTCAAGCTAACTGGAATTCCACCTGCCCCCAGAGGAGTTCCCCAAATCCAAGTCTCCTTTGATATCGATGCCAACGGTATTCTGCAAGTTACTGCCCGCGATAAAACCACCGGACGCGAACAAAGCGTTACCATCCAAGGCGCTTCTACGCTAACCGAAGCAGAAGTCAATCGCATGATTCGAGAGGCTGCTCAGTTTGCCCAGCAGGACAGAGAGAAAAAAGAACGGGTAGACAAGCGCAATAGCGCTAAATCTTTAGTCGATCGCGCTCAACGCCGCCTCAAAGAGGCTACCTTAGATTTCGGCACTCAATTCACCAGTTCCTATCGCCGTCAAATCGAAGCTCTGAGTACGGAAATTCTCGATAGCTTAGAAAAAGACGACGATCGCAGGCTCGATAGAGCGCAATCAGACCTTCAAGACGTTCTCTACGAACTACAACGAGAAGTGCGACTGCAATACGAAAGCGAAGAAGATGAAGGTTTCTTCGGTTCCATTCGCAATATCTTTACTGGCGACAAAGAAGAAGACCTTCCCTATCCAACGAGACGTTCTTCTAGCTATCACGACGATTACCGCGATTCTTACCAAGGTAGTTATCGAAAAAATAATTATCGAGATGACTACCAAGATGACTACCGAGATAACTATCGCTCTCCCAATCCCAATTACGATGATTATGACAACAAGTACTACGATCGAGGAAGCTCCTCTCGCTCTCGCAACTCTTCTTCCGAGTCTGGTCGCTCTTACAATCGGAGTCGTTCTCGCAATCTTCCTTACGAAAATGATTGGGATGAAGATGATGACGATTGGTTTTAAGTCGGCAACCGCCGTCATAGAACTGTGAGACGGCTGAGATCGAAGCGGCGAGAGCCAGTTACCAGTGACCAGTTACCAGGAAACAGTAACAGATAAACCAACAGTGGGTAACCAAATAACTAATAATTAATAATTGAAATTAATAACTGGTAACTGATAATTAATCAATAGATGCGATACGTCGCGTCTCTCCCAATAACTGATAACTGATAACTGATAACTGAATTAGTGATAACTGTCATATGCAACAACAATTGCGTAATTATTATGAAATTTTAGGACTTTCTAGAGATGCTTCCGGAGAGGAAATTAAAAAAACATTTCGCAGATTGGCTCGACAGTATCATCCCGACGTTAATCCGGGAGATAAAATCGCAGAGGAAAAATTTAAGGATATTAATGAGGCATATGACATCCTCTCCGATGAAAATAAACGGGCAGATTACGATAAACTTCTTTTTGGAAAACCGAAGCGCAGGTTTGAGCGACCTAGAGTAGGGTTCAATCGTAATAGCAACGGAAGCAGCAGCAATTCTCGTCAGGCATTCGAGACCTGGAAAATCAGAGATTTCAGCCCAGGAACGACTAAAACGGCTAAAGTGGTCAGTCCCCCGCTTCGTCGGGATGTTGAGGCAAGATTGACTCTGCCCCTCGAAAAAGCTTATCGCGGCGGCAGAGAGCGCATTCGACTTGAAGACGGGCGATCGCTAGAAGTCGATATGCCGCCCGGCATGATGAATGGGCAAAAAATTCGACTCAAGGGTCAGGGAATTAACGGCGGCGATCTCTATCTTAAAATTACGGTCGCTCGCCATCCTTTCTTTGAGATACAAGGGTCGGATATTTATTGTCAGATCCCGGTTACACCTAGCGAAGCAATTGTCGGAGGGGCTGTAGAAGTTCCAACTATCGACGGTCTCGTCAAAATGATCGTTCCCAAGGGAGTTAGAGCGGGTCAGCGCCTGCGCCTTGCCAATAAAGGCTATCCTAACGGTCAAGGCAGCAGGGGCGATCAGTTAGTAGAAATTCAGATCGTTATTCCTCCCGAACCAAGCGAGCAAGAGTTGGAACTATACAAACAATTGAGGCAGGTGGAAAAGTTTAATCCTCGTCGCAATTCGATCGCTTAAGCTAATAACTATCGGTCTTTGTCTTAAACAGATTTAAGCTAACACTATTAGCCCAGAAATGGACTTCTGGGCTAATAGTGTTAAGGTACCAGATTCGCGCTTAACCCGACAAAGGAATGAATTCCCAAGCTCGATCGCGAAAGTTCTCGCCTATAGGATAAATGATTATAAATGATTACTAGATAAGGTTTTCAGTCCACTTTAATGGACTTATGGTCTTAGCCAAGAAATTGATTTCTTGGCGAGATTTTAATGTTGGCTGGATATGGTACTTCGATAGATGGAGCGAATCCTGATGCATAGGCTCCTGTCACACAAAATAATTTTGTCAAGTTATTGAAATAATTATTTATATAAAGCTATAATTCTTTACATAGAGAAAAACAAAGGAATAACAAAAACATGACATCTCGCGGATATACCACAGAAGAAGGAAATCGATTAAATAACTTTGCCATCGAACCTACAATGTATGTAGATGAAACCCCCAAAACTGGCTTTACTCAGCATGCAGAGCAACTCAACGGTCGCTTGGCAATGATTGGGTTCGTCTCCCTGTTGGCTCTCGAAGCCTTTACGGGACAGGGATTAATTGGTTGGTTGACTAGCCTCTAAGCATCGCATCGAACTTTTGGTTCGTTTCAATTAAGTCCTAGTTAGAGCGACTGGGGCTTTTTTGTTAGCTCAGTGCAATTCGCAACGGCACCCAAGCGAGCAAATCTTCTTCTGCCTTAAATTCCAAGTACGTTAGAATCAAAATTAGAAGACTATTAATCCCGCACGTCATTAAATTGTATTTTTTCCCATTGACGCGTACTAACTAACCACAAACGCCTAACGAGATGACTTCACAGATTAAAGCAGTTCAAACTGCATACTATAGCGATGTATCCTATCGAACTCCCCCGCCAGATTTAGAATCTCTGTTGCTTAAAGAGCGCATCGTCTATTTGGGAATGCCGCTGTTTTCTTCAGACGACGTTAAACAGCAAGTTGGCATTGATGTCACTCAGTTAATTATTGCTCAACTGCTTTTCCTGCAATTCGACGATGCAGAAAAGCCGATCTACTTCTACATCAACTCTACCGGAACCTCGTGGTACACCGGAGACGCGATCGGCTATGAAACGGAAGCTTTTGCAATCTGCGACACGATCGCTTACATCAAACCTCCCGTTCATACTATTTGTATCGGTCAGGCAATGGGAACGGCAGCCATGATCCTCTCGGCAGGAACCAAAGGTTGTCGCGCTAGCCTTCCCCACGCTACCATCGTTCTCAACCAAAGCCGAACAGGAGCGCAAGGTCAAGCGACAGACATTCAAATCCGAGCCAAAGAGGTAATCTCCAATAAGAGAACCATGCTGGAGATTCTCTCCAAGAATACGGGTCAACCAATCGAGAAAATCGCCAAGGATATGGATCGTACCTTCTACATGACCCCTCAACAAGCCAAAGAATATGGACTGATCGATCGCGTCCTAGAGAGTCGCAAAGAACTGCCCAAACCTTTAACGAGTGTCAGTTAATTGTTGTTAACCTTTAAATACAAATACGAGTAAATTGCTATGCCCATTGGTGTTCCTAGTGTGCCTTATCGCCTTCCTGGCAGCCAGTTCGAGCGTTGGATCGATATTTACACTCGCCTGAGTCAGGAACGCATTATTTTCCTCGGTCAAGAGGTGACAGACGGACTCGCTAATCGCATCGTGGCTTTTCTGTTATATTTGGACTCCGATGATTCGAGCAAGCCGATCTACATGTACATTAACTCTCCAGGCGGTTCCGTCACGGCTGGCATGGCGATTTATGATACCATGCAATACATTAAAGCAGATGTTATTACTATCTGCGTTGGTTTAGCTGCTTCGATGGGAGCTTTCTTGCTAGCAGCAGGCACGCCCGGAAAACGTCTAGCCCTTCCTCACTCCCGGATCATGATTCACCAACCCCTAGGAGGAACCGGACGCAGACAAGCAACAGATATCGAGATCGAGGCCAAAGAAATTATCCGAATTCGTCGTCAGTTAAATGAAATCCTGGCGCAAAGAACGGGTCAACCAATCGAAAGAATTGAGAAAGATACCGATCGCGATTACTTCATGTCTGCTGAAGAAGCCAAAGAATACGGTCTCATCGATAGGGTAATCGAAGAAACCAAAAAGTGAGCGATCGTCTTGCATGCGAGTTAGCGATCGACTGGATCCCACGCCTCAATTCGTGGGATTTTTGCTGAGAATTGATAACTTTTGCCGGGATTTTCTCCTGCCAACCAAGTCGCGCTCATCCGTACCGCTCTCCAAACGCTATCAATACTAGGTATCTTGCGAACGATAGACTTGCTCGCGTTGCAAAACCTGATATTGGCGCAAAAGCTCATGTCTTTTCTGAAGATTGTCCCGCTGACCGACTAGGGTTGCCCTTAACATTTTTTGTTTTTCGAGTTCGTAGGCAAGTTCTTGTTCTAGCGTCAGCCGCTCGCGCTGACTAGCTCTATTAAGTCTCTCTTGTAATTCCTTAATCGTCTGCTCCTGCATGACCAATTCTTCTTCTTGGTCGTTAACCAAAGACTGTAACTGTTCCCAGTTGTATTGAAAATCGAGCGCAATTTGCTCCAACTCATGAATGGATGTATTTCCTAACCCTATAGAGGAGGTAGAGTCATCGTCGAGCGAAAACTCGTTCGACGCCATCGACCAAGAGGGGGGCAGCCTATTCTCCCGAACTTCTGAATACTTATTATTTGAGGCTGACTCCTGCTTGCTCTCTGGAGCAAAATAGTAGTAGCTATAGGGTTCGCGATCGGGAATAACGCCATTGACGACGATTCCTAGAACGTTCTGACCCGATTGTTCCAAAATTTCTTTGGCAAAAATGGCACTGTCTCGCTCGACGACACCAGGCTTAACGACTAATAACATTCCATCAGCCATGCGGCTCAGAATCGGAGCGTCGGCAGCCAGGTTTAGAGAAGGAGTGTCAATGATAACGAAATCGTATTTTCTAGTAAATTCTCGCAGTAATAAAGTCATCCGTTGAGAATCTAAAATTGTTGCCGGACTGGGAGGAATTACGCCAGAACTGAGAATATCTAGATTGGGAATGACTGCTTGTTTGAGCGCCTTACTAAGAGCGATTTGCTCGACTAAAAGATTGCTCAACCCCACATTGGGATAAAGTTCCCAGATCCGATGTTGAATTGGATGGTGCAAGTTTGCATCTACCAACAAGACTTTGTGCCCCACCTGCGCCATAGCAGCCGCTAAATTAGCAGCTACAGTGGATTTTCCCTCTTTAGAAACCGAACTGGTTACGACAATAATTTTTTGTTGGCGATCGGAACTGAGAAACTTGAGATTGGACTGAAGCATTCGATAGGATTCGCTAATCGGCGAATCGGGAGTATTTTGAACCACGAGCGTCGGAATGGGCAGTTCTGAGTTTTCATCCAAACGAGCGGATTTCTTTGGGCGATCGAGCGATGGAACGATCCCTAGCAGCGGATAGCCAAACAATTGCTTGATTTCTTTGACTGTCTTGAGGGTTCGGTCTTTTCTTTCTAGCACTAAGACGGCAGTGGTAGATAAGAAAGCACCTAAGATCGTTCCTAAAGCCAAAACCTTAAGCGGCTGGCTCAATTGCGGCTTTTCAGGAACGATTGCCTCTTCAACAATTGAGACGTTAGTCGAATCTTTCTGAGCGGCTAGCTGAGCTTCTTGAATTTTTTGAAATAAGCTTATATAAGTCGTTCGGGCAGTTTCTAGTTGTCTCTCTAGGACTCGCTGCTTTTGTTCCAATTTCGGGAGTAAATCCGCTCTTCGTTGGTACGCCGCCTTAGAATTGTATTGAGACAGCAATTGTTGTGCTAGGTCGAGGCGTTTCTTCTCGATTTGGATGTAATCTTCCATCAAGTTTTGAGTTTGGCGATCGCGGTTATTTTCGAGCAGTCCGTCGGGAATACGCGCCTCAGAGCCTAGTGTTTTTCGAATTTGTCGTTGCAAGTTGTCTCTGATTTCTGTTTGCTTTTCCTTCAAGGTCGCGACTATAGGATGGGACTCTTGGTAACGACTTCTTTCATTGGCTAGGTCTTGTTCTACCTGTTCGAGGTCTTTGAAGATGGCTTGTATGGCAGGAGACTTGCTGAGAATTTGCGCGGCAATGGCTTGCTCGAAGCTTAGCCCCAGTTGCTTGCGCCATGCCTTGACTTGTGCTTCAACTCCCTCAAATCGCGCCTTAGTAGTAGCAATGTCGTTGTCTAAAATTTTTATTTTTTCGACGGCTGACTTAGATTCTTCCGCTAAATCTACGATTTTGTTTTGCAGTTTAAATTGACGCAGCGCAATTTCGGCTTGGCTCAGCGCGGCTTCTGCTTTGGGCAACTGGTTGGCAATAGATTTGCGCGCTGCTTGGGCTTCATCCCGTTTGTTGAGAATATCGATTTCTCTATAAAACTGGATCAGTTGGTTGACTACGGCAGCAGCTAGCTTGGGATCGGAGCTCGTATAAACAACCTTCAAGACATCCGTTCCACCGATGATTTTAACCTCTAACCTCTTCTTGAAGTCTTTTGGTTTGAGAGGCTTACCTTCTTTATCTTTGAGATTGAGAGCATCGATTGTCTTTTGCAGAAGCGGCGTGGAAGTTAGGATCTCTATTTGGGTATTTAAAGGATTTTGGGTGGAAACGAGCGGTTTGAGTTGTCCGATCTCGTTCCCCAATCCCATTAGCATCGTAGTGCGATCTTCTTTGAATAACAGCTTTCCTTCAGCTTGATAAGAGGGTTTGAGCAGAGTTATCGAAAGGGCAGATAGACCAACGGTTGCCAAAAAAACGCCGACCATTGACACCCATCGTCGTTTCAGGGCGATTAGGTACTTACCAAAGTCTAAATCCAACAATTCTCTATCTTCCATAAACTCTCGTGTAGTATTTTATCGATCTGATATATTTATTTTCTCGCAGTGGCATATTTATTTACTGACATAAGCTTGTTGCAAGCGAGATGTCGCGACTAGACAATAAAACTGCGCCAAACTGTGCCAGTAATTTTTGATATCAAACCTAGCCGCCATGGTTCTGGCAGTTTTTCCTAAAGCCAGTCGCAGCGATTCGTCTTCGATCGCCAATTTCATGGCATTAGAAAGCTGCTCGATATTTCCCGGCCTTACTAACAAACCATTTTCGCCACAGACAACTAGCTCGGCAATTCCTCCTACAGGCGTAGCTATAATCGGTAAACCCCAAGCCATCGCTTCTAGGATTGCCATCGGTAAGGCTTCGTGATATGAAGGTAAAATAAAA
Organism: Hydrococcus rivularis NIES-593; assembly: GCF_001904635.1. Classification (GTDB taxonomy): domain Bacteria; phylum Cyanobacteriota; class Cyanobacteriia; order Cyanobacteriales; family Microcystaceae; genus Hydrococcus; species Hydrococcus rivularis. The sequence continues at coordinate 121,762 of NZ_MRCB01000002.1, read as the reverse complement.
ATGTCCGCTTCGCTCATAAGCGCCTTGCGTTGCTCTGAAGAAATCCAGCCCAGCAGAACAACTTTCTCGGCAAGATTGAACTTCTCGACTAACCTATATCCTCTCTCTAAGTCTCCGTCGCCTGCCAAAATCAATTTAGCTTTTTGCTGCTGGAGATCTGGCAAATTAGCAAAGGCTTCGATTAAATCGAATGCTCCTTTGCGCTGACCCACTCGTCCTAAAAAGACAAGATTGACGGATGAGCGATTGACTCGTTCTGGAACTTGAGAGGGTAACTCGACAGGATTGGGAAGGACAAAAACGCGATCGCGCGGTAACTCAAGAGTGCGAATATATAGCTCGCGATCGGTTTTAGATAAAGCAATTAATCCTTTACATCGACGAAATGCCGATCTGATTAATTGCTGAATCCATTTAGGAAGAGCCGAGAAAAATGAATGGAATTCAGCTCCGTGGGCATGCATTAAGATCGGGTTCTTAAACCACGAGGCAACAAAAATAACGATCGTTTTTCGGAGGACGCTACCGCGTTCTGAAAAATGGACGTGCAGTAAATCTACGTCTTTTTTTGATAGGAGCAATATTAGGGCAGTCAAAGCTTTGATAAAGACTCGAACGCGATAAAAGGTTGACCCTTCATCATGAGTTGTAATATGCCGAATCTCAAATTCGGGAAGACTATAGTTTAAGATTAATTTTTCTACAGAAGCAATGCCACCTTTTTGGTTGAGGTTAGACCCCATCATTACTACTCGATATTTTAATGAGTCCATCTCGTCAAACGGCAGTTTTCATGTTTTGCAAATAATATATCAGAACCTTCGAGTGGCAATAAATTTGTTGCGATTCCAATCCTCGAAAAATGTTGTCGTATTCCGATAGTTTTGTTTTAGCTATGTTAGACAAAATGTAAATTTTAAGAATATCATCGCTTGATAAATCTAACTCTAAAATCAGATTTCCTGGATTTACAGTATTTAAAATGTAAACTAAAAATAGTCGTAAATTAATCAATGTTTTTATAAAATTGAAAATCAACAATATTCCTTTGATTGTTAAATTTTTATGCAAAAATCAAAAATATAAAATTTATAAAAACACTTACCACAGCTCATGTTTTATAAGGAGTTTTAAAGCGCGCGAGTTGCAAAGTAAATTAAGACTGCTAGGAAAAACACGGAGCTATTGAAGCGATAAGCGTAAAGATCTCCTGGCTGCGAGCCAAGAAATCTCTCAACGGTTTGACGCTAGCGCTTGGCGATAAATCTCAACCGTTTGAGCGGCGATAGTTGACCAATTTAAATCTTCCTGACAGCGAGCTAAGGCTGCTGCTTGCATTCGCGCTTGCAATTGGCGATCGCTCAACAGGCGAACGATCGCGTCGGCTAGAGCGGGAACGTCGCGAGGCGGTACGAGCAGTCCGTCTCGTTCGTGTCGAACGACCTCGCCGATTCCTCCCACATCAGAGGCAATAATTGGCGTTCCCATACCGTAAGCTAGAGCAGCAACCCCGCTTTGAGAGGCTTCAACGTAGGGTAAAACCACAACGGTGCTGCTTTGGAACAAAGCTATGACCTCTTCAATGGGAATGAAATCATTGATAATTTGATAGTGTCGCTCGTCCCAGCCGTTGGGAAAATATTGTCTGAGATTTTCGCCCCGTCCCGCAATAATCAACTTAACTTCGGGAATTTTATCGACGATTAGAGGCATTGCCTTGAGTAGATAAGATAAACCTTTGTAAGGCCAAATCCTTCCGAAAAACAGTAGCTTATATGGCTCGCGGGGGAAGTGCATCTTACCGACACGTCGCTGATAGAGGCTACCTAGTTCTCCATGGGGCAACACGTTAACTCGCCGCTTGGACTTGGGAAATCGTTCGCTTAAGGCTTTTTTAAGAGAATCGGCATGAACGATAAACTGTTGGGAGCGATTGATGACGATTTGGCGAGTATAATCCGAACCCGGTACGCGATCGCGATCGCCAGGATGCCGCACGACATCATGAATAGTCGTCACTAATGGCGGCACTCGATGGTACAAAAGCGTTAGATCGAACCAGGGATCGTTCGTTTCCTGTAGATGCAAAACATCGGGCTGTACTTGGCGAACGATCCGCATCATCTCCCTCATTGCCAAAACATTACGCGGATCGCGGATCCGAGGTTTTTTAAAGCTACGAACGGCGATTCTCGAGTCGAGAACGTTTTTACAGCTTGCTGAGATTTTCTCCGGGTGAATTAGGGTTAGCTCGACATACTGGCACAACCCATTGGCTAATTCAACCGTGTAATCCTCAAAACAAAAATGCAGCAGAGCAACTTTCAGCATTAGTATCGCCGGACGGGTTTTGTTTTTAGTTTTTCAAATCTTACGTCAATTCGTCGGCTATTATTACCTATCAGGGTTTCGCGGTTGTCAAAAAGTTCTGTCTTTCGCTAGAAGCCAATGATACAAACGCCAGCCTATGTTAGTTAATAGTTATTCTTATTTTTAGTCGATCTTTTATGGTAACCGAACCCAGATTGCGATTTCTATAAGGAGCGAGTAAACATTGCTCGATAGTTTTCCAAGTGATTTTGGAACTCGACATCGAGTAAGCTTGTCATTCATTTACGGCGATCGCAGATGGCTTGCTTTGTTATTCAAAAACTTTCAATAAATCGATCCAGGAGAAACAATGAAATTGACGCTTCCAATTCGTTTAGCAACTTTAGCTACCCTTACGCTAACAAGTATCTTTCCTTTGGATTCCGCCAAATCGGCAGTCTCCTTCGACGAACGAGTTATCGACCAAAGTCAAGTGATTGCCGTTGCTAGACCCTATGGCAGTAATAAATATGACTTGCTCGTGATCGAGCAAATTCCAGGCAAAAAACAGTGCTGGAGCGAAAGCGGTGCCAATCCAGTCGTGGTAGAACCCCTATTGCTAAAATTTGATTTTACCGGGCATTGTCGGCGCGCTACCGATAGTAACGGCTACTCCATTCGCATCGACGGTCGAGACTACGGCTTGAATTATCTCCTGAGCGTCGTTCCTCGCAACGGCGAACTTTTCTTAGTCGGAACGCCTAGAACGGGCGGACCAGAAATTGTCGTCGCTAGAACAAGGGGTCTGAGTCAGGGATTTCTTAAATTTGTTCTCGAACCGGGCTGGCAATTTTCAAAAAGAGCCTTTGATGGCAAAGAACTCGGTCACTTCTATTTCAGCGGCAATGGAGAAGCAATCGTAGCGGCTGGCGGTTCTTTACCTCCCAATCATACTCCCGCCCCAGCGATCGCTTTCACAGACATCGGCAACGACATCTACAAAGCCGAGATCGAACAAGCAGTAGCCAAAGGATTTATCGCGGGTTTTAAAGAAGATAGTACCTTCCGTCCCGAAGTTGCCCTTACCAGAGAGCAATTGGTTTCGATGATTGTCGATGCTCTCAAAACCGTACCCGAAACCAAGGTGAGCGTTGCCGACCGGATCTCTGAGAACCCTTATACTGATGTAGATGGTTCGCGCTGGAGTGCTGCCAAGATTCAATGGGCAAAGAAAAATCAGATCGTTAGCGGCTATCCCGACGGGACGTTTAAACCGACTAAAGAAGTAACTAGAGCCGAGTTAGTAGCCGTGTTGCAGAAGGCAGCAAAATATGCCCAAACTCAGCGCGGTTCGTCGGCACAATTGCCAGCTAAGGAGACGCCAAAAACTTTCTCCGATACAGCCGGACACTGGGCTGAAACCTTAGTCAGCCAAATGTCAGCTTATTGCCAAGTTGCTTCTCCAGTTAACGAAAAGGGCACTGCCTTTGCTCCCAACGCTCCCGCCTTTCGTAACTACGCAGCAGCAGCTACTTTGCGAATGCTTAACTGTGTCAATTCAAATCCCCAGCAACCGACCAACTGAATGAAAACGGTGTAGGCAAACGGAATTAATAGGCTACTAGACCGCGTCTTTAATGTGAAGAATTGATAAAGATCGCGCGAATTGTTTGTTGCCCGGATGACAACTTTCCTGTGTCTATTGTTATCTTATGCTAAGGTGATTTATCACTCTGTTAGTTCTGATTGTCTCGCGATCGACGTTGTTTATGGAGCAAACTATGGTTCAGTCCAAAGAAGTTTCTCTGCTCACTTCCGTAACGCAAACGGGAGTAGCAGCGACCGAAATCCGTCCCTGGGGTTCTTTTACGACCCTCGAAGAAGGAATTGGCTATAAGATTAAGCGTATTGAAGTCAATCCGGGACATCGCTTAAGCTTACAGATGCACCATCACCGTAGCGAACACTGGATCGTTGTCTCCGGTACGGCTAGAGTAATTTGTGGAGATAAAGAAGAAATTTTAGGCGCCAATCAATCTACCTACGTCCCTCAATGTACTCCACACCGTCTGGAGAATCCAGGCGTAATTAAGCTAATTCTCATCGAAGTTCAAAACGGAGAATACTTAGGAGAAGACGACATCATTCGCTTCCAAGATGACTACGCTCGCAAGTAAAGAGATAGAAGAGAAGCAAGGGGAAATAGGAGGAAACTAACCGCTGTACGGGCGGGTTTTTGACAGTAACTGCAGGTAAGTTTCTAGCGTTTTTCAATAAACCCGCCCCTACTAACTTGTCTAAAAAGTATAGAACGTCGAAGATACTCCACTAATTGAGCAGCGGAGTCGGATTCGACTTTGTCATGTTGGGTATCGCGATAGTTATCCAAAATTAAATAGAATAACTGGTAACTGGTAACTGATAACTAATCACCGATAAATGATCCATCTCACTCAAGCTGCTGCCAATGAAATCAGGCGCTTACAAGCCAGTCGTCAAAAAATTGGCAGCTACTTTCGTCTAGGCGTGCAAACGGGCGGATGTTCCGGCTTATACTATACACTAGACTTCTGCGACACGCCCCATAGCGGCGATCGCACCTACGAAAGTCAAAGCATCTCTATCCTAGTCGATGAGAAAAGCGATTCCTACCTCAAAGGTCTCAAGCTAGACTTCGCTGAAGATCTGATGGGAGGTAGTTTTCGCTTTCAAAATCCCAATGCAGCTTCGACTTGTGGTTGTGCCTTATCTTTCTCCTGCGCTGTCTAGGAAGCGGCGCAATGCATATTTTAATAAAAATGGTTGACACGACTGCTCTAATGTCGGTAGGATGGAAATTTGTCAACCATTTTCATTTTGACTAGGAGTTTGTTCTAACTTTTATTGAGTAACTCATGCCCACTATTCAGCAGCTTATTCGCAGCGAACGAGCTAAATTTAACAAAAAAACCAAATCTCCGGCGCTCAAGCAATGCCCGCAGCGTCGAGGCGTTTGTACCAGAGTATTCACGACCACGCCGAAAAAACCCAACTCCGCTTTGAGAAAAGTAGCAAGGGTTCGCTTGACTTCAGGGTTTGAAGTAACAGCATATATTCCCGGCATCGGTCATAATTTACAAGAACATTCCGTAGTTCTCATTCGTGGCGGTCGCGTTAAAGACTTGCCCGGTGTCAGATATCATATCATTCGCGGAACTTTAGATGCGACTGGGGTCAAAGATCGCAAGCAAGGTCGTTCAAAATACGGAACTAAGCGTCCAAAATCTGCCTAGTTGATTTCCTCTAATCCTAGTCGAGTCGTCTAATTAAAAATTAGACAATATAATTAGCTCAGCCTTAAGCAATCTTGTTTTAAGACAAGATTAATGCTTGGAGGCAAAATTAGTTTGTTTACCTCAAAAACTAGCTTCCTAATATTTCTAAACAATACGAGGATAAAGAATAGCAATGTCTCGTCGATCTAGTCACAAAAGACGCACTATCGCCCCCGATCCCGTATACAATAGCCGTCTTGTTAATATGACAATTCGGCGCGTCATGAAAAGCGGTAAAAAATCGCTGGCTTCTAGCATCGTATACGATGCCCTTAAAACAATAGGAGAACGAACGGGTAGCGATCCCATAGAATTATTTGAGAAAGCGATTAAAAATCTAACTCCGCTAGTGGAAGTCAAGGCGCGTCGCGTTGGAGGTGCAACTTATCAAGTCCCGATGGAAGTGCGTCCAGAACGGGGAACGACCCTAGCCTTGCGCTGGCTGATTAATTATTCTCGCAACAGAGGCGGTAAGACGATGGCAAGCAAACTTGCCAATGAAATTATGGATGCCGCCAACGAAACCGGGGGAGCTATTAAAAAACGAGAAGAAACTCATCGGATGGCTGAGGCAAATAAAGCATTTGCTCATTACAGATACTAAAATCTGCAATCTGCCTAATCTAGTTCTAAAAATAGGAGGTACGGTCACCTCCTCTACGACGTTGAATAATTTCAACAAAGAAAAGTATAGAATTGTAAAGGGTGTAAACAAATCCTAACGATACGATTAATATTTGCTGGGCAAGACAAAGGAGGTAGCTGTGGCACGTAGCATCCCGCTGGAGAGAGTGCGCAATATAGGTATCGCAGCGCATATAGATGCGGGCAAGACAACGACAACTGAACGAATTCTCTTTTATACGGGAGTCGCTCATAAATTGGGCGAAGTCCACGAAGGGACCGCTATTACTGACTGGATGGAGCAGGAACGGGAGCGCGGTATCACCATCACGGCTGCCGCCATCAGTACGAGCTGGAAAGACCACCGGGTTAATATTATCGATACGCCCGGTCACGTGGACTTTACTATCGAAGTCGAACGCTCTATGCGAGTGTTAGACGGTGTAATTGCCGTATTCTGTTCGGTGGGAGGTGTCCAGCCCCAATCTGAAACTGTATGGCGGCAAGCAGACCGCTATCAAGTGCCTCGGATTGCATTCGTCAACAAAATGGATCGCACCGGAGCGAACTTCTTTAAAGTATACGAGCAGATGCGCGATCGCCTGAGGGCAAACGCCGTACCCATTCAAATTCCCATCGGCGCAGAAAGCGATTTCCAGGGAATTGTCGATCTCGTGCAGATGAATGCCAGAATCTACAAAGACGACCTCGGTAAGAACTATGAAGATACCGAGATTCCTGAAAATATGAAAGAGCTGGCAGAAGAATATCGCACTAAGCTGATCGAAGCGGTAGCTGAAACCGACGAAGCGTTGATTGAAAAGTATTTAGAAGGCGAAGAACTAACCGTCGAAGAAATCAAGAGAGGGTTGCGCCAAGGTACGATTGCCGGATCGATCGTCCCGATGTTATGCGGTTCTGCCTTTAAAAACAAAGGCGTTCAGTTGCTACTTGACGCAGTAGTCGATTATCTGCCATCTCCTACAGAAGTTGCTGCTATTAAGGGCGTTGTGCCAGACGGAACCGAAGCAGTCAGAAAGGCTGACGATAACGAACCTTTCTCAGCACTGGCTTTCAAGATCGCTGCCGACCCCTTCGGACGTTTAACCTTTTTGCGAGTATATTCTGGAGTCTTGCAAAAAGGCAGTTACGTCTACAACTCCACCAAGCAACAAAAAGAGCGAATTTCTCGTCTAGTCGTCCTCAAATCCAACGAGCGGATTGAAGTTGAAGAGCTACGAGCAGGCGATCTCGGTGCGGCTATTGGTTTGAAGAACACGACCACGGGAGATACCCTCTGCGACGAGGCAAATCCCATCATTTTAGAATCGCTCTTCATTCCCGAACCTGTTATCTCGGTAGCAGTAGAGCCAAAAACCAAGCAAGACATGGATAAGCTCTCTAAGGCTCTTCAGGCACTAGCTGACGAAGATCCGACTTTCCGCGTCAGCGTCGATCGAGAGACGAACCAAACCATTATTGCTGGAATGGGCGAGTTGCACTTAGAGATTCTTGTTGACAGAATGCTGCGGGAGTACAAAGTAGAAGCGAATGTGGGTCAACCGCAAGTAGCTTACCGCGAGACTATCCGCAAGCCTGCCAAAGCCGAAGGTAAATACATCAAGCAGAGCGGCGGTAAAGGTCAATACGGTCACGCTGTAATCGAAGTCGAACCAGGCGAACCGGCGAGCGGATTCGAGTTTGTCTCCAAGATCGTTGGGGGGGCAATCCCCAAAGAATACATACCAGCTGTTGAGAACGGAGTCAGAGAAGCTTGTGAATCGGGAATTGTTGCTGGCTATCCTCTAATTGACATTAAAGTTACTTTAGTAGATGGCTCCTATCACGAAGTTGACTCCAATGAAATGGCATTTAAGATTGCCGGTTCGATGGCAATTCGAGATGCAGTCATGAAATCATCTCCAGTAATTTTAGAGCCGATGATGAAGGTCGAGGTAGAAGTACCAGAAGACTTTTTAGGAGATGTTATGGGCGATCTCAACTCTCGTCGCGGCAACATCGAAGGTATGAACTCCGAAGCTGGCTTAGCCAAGGTTACTGCTAAAGTTCCTCTGGCAGAAATGTTTGGCTACGCGACCGATATCCGGTCAAAAACTCAAGGTCGAGGTATCTTCTCAATGGAGTTCAGTCATTACGAAGAAGTACCTCGCAACGTCGCTGAGACGATTATTGCGAAAAACAAAGGGAACGCCTAACAGTGACCAGTAACCAGTGACCAGTTGCTTTTTTGCGGGTCACTGGTAAAACTGATAACTGATAATGTGAAGCGGAATCAAAAAAAGGAACGATAATTCATGGCACGCGCAAAATTTGAACGAACTAAACCCCACGTAAACATTGGTACTATCGGTCACGTAGACCACGGTAAGACGACCCTAACGGCAGCGATTACAATGACTTTAGCTGCACAGGGTAAGGCAAAAGCCAGAAAATACGACGAAATTGATGCGGCTCCCGAAGAAAAAGCACGGGGCATCACGATCAATACCGCTCACGTAGAGTACGAAACCGAAAATCGTCACTACGCTCACGTAGATTGCCCCGGACACGCTGACTATGTGAAGAACATGATCACAGGGGCCGCTCAGATGGATGGTGCTATTCTAGTCGTGTCTGCGGCTGATGGTCCTATGCCCCAAACTCGCGAGCATATCCTCCTGGCAAGACAGGTAGGCGTACCTAACCTCGTTGTTTTCCTAAACAAGAAAGATATGGTCGATGACGAGGAACTGTTGGAACTCGTCGAGCTTGAGGTAAGAGAGCTTCTGAGCCAATATGGTTTTAATGGGGATGAAATTCCAATCGTAGCTGGTTCTGCCCTCCAGGCACTCGAAGCCATGGTTGCTAATCCCAAAATTCAGAAGGGGGAAAATGAGTGGGTTGACCAAATCTATAAACTCATGGAAGCAGTAGACAATTATATTCCCACGCCAGAACGCGAAGTCGATAAACCCTTCTTGATGGCAGTAGAAGACGTGTTCTCAATCTCTGGTCGCGGTACCGTAGCAACCGGAAGAATCGAGCGCGGCAGGATTAAGGTCGGTGAAACCGTCGAATTAGTGGGGATTAAGGATACTCGCAGCACTACGGTGACTGGGGTAGAAATGTTCCAGAAAACTCTCGATGAAGGTATAGCTGGAGACAACGTTGGTCTGCTACTTCGCGGTCTTAAGAAAGAAGAAGTCGAACGGGGAATGGTACTCGCCAAACCAGGTTCGATTACCCCTCACACGCAATTTGAGGGAGAAGTTTACGTTCTGACTAAGGAAGAAGGCGGTCGTCACACCCCATTCTTCAAGAACTATCGCCCTCAGTTCTACGTGCGCACGACCGACGTAACCGGAACGATTAAAGACTACACCGCAGATGATGGCAGCGCAGTAGAAATGGTCATGCCTGGCGATCGCATCAAAATGACAGTCGAACTGATCAACCCGATCGCGATCGAACAAGGAATGCGTTTTGCTATTCGCGAAGGCGGACGCACCATCGGTGCTGGAGTCGTATCGAAAATCCTTAAGTAGAACAACTTACATAAAGCAGTCGGAGCAGATAAGTGTCGAAAAGTCAAATGCTTTGTCTGCTCCTTTACTATCTTGAAACGGTTATTTGTCGCAAATAAACAAATGACAAATGACACATCATTAACAGAACCTTGACAATTTAAAGAAAGAAAATGGCAACCCTTCAACAACAAAAAATTCGCATTCGTTTGAAAGCTTTTGACCGTCGTCTGCTCGATACTTCCTGCGAAAAAATAGTAGACACGGCAAATAGAACTAACGCCACGGCAATCGGTCCAATTCCTTTGCCAACCAAGCGCAGAATCTATTGCGTCCTGCGATCGCCTCACGTCGATAAAGACTCGCGCGAACATTTTGAAACTCGTACTCATCGCCGAATCATCGATATTTATCAGCCTTCTTCAAAAACGATCGATGCTTTGATGAAGCTGGATTTGCCTGCGGGAGTTGATATTGAAGTGAAATTGTAAGAAGTTAAGTTAGTAGCAAGTAGTTAGTAGATGTTAGTTAGTTCTTACCAACCATAACTAATAGCTACTAACTGTTTGCTAGCTCGGCATGATTACATCAGACCCTGTTTTAATACGCGAATGGTGTCCGGTTGCTAGAGCTGCGGATCTAGTTGGTATTATTTGTCAGTACGATAAGTTTTACCATTTTTCATTCATTAATGACAGAGATGGTCGATTGCCCTCACCCCCCCCAACCCCTCTCCCAGTTTGGGAGAGGGGAAAAAGATGTCGATCGCGAAAACCTGAAAATTGGTATTAAAAGTCAAGAAATCTAGATAGTTCAAATTAGATTCGCTTGATTTGTCTGTCAAAATCGCTACAATTTACCTAGAATATTAGTAGGATAAGATGGTTAAATAGCCATCCTAAAACTAGCTAAACTAAAACAATAGTTAAGGAAAATACAACCACAATTATCTACCAATAATTTCTGAATAGGTTAGCTTAATTAGATTCCAACAGAATCATTAATCGGACACAGATCGTAGGGATTATCAACAATGGATTGCCGCTACATTCGATTTTGCGCTCAAAGATCGGCGATCGATCTTTATCAGTTACAAGAATTATTTAACCTAGCCGCATTTTGGGCGCGCGAACGAAAAATAGAAGATCTAGAAATCGCAATTAACAATAGCAATCCAGTTGTCACCGTTTGGGACGCAAATCGCATCATTGGTTTTGCCAGAGCTACATCCGATGGCATCTATCGCGCTACGGTTTGGGATGTCGTCATTCACCCAGATTATCGGGGATTAGGATTGGGACGCAAGCTGGTAGAAACCGTATTAAGTCATCCTTTGCTTAATCGCGTCGAGAAAGTTTATTTGATGACCACTCATCAACAAAGCTTCTACGAACGGATAGGCTTTCAGGAAAATAGAACAACCACTATGGTGTTACACAACTTTCCAAGCGCTAGTCCTCTACCCATTCCAGAACTAGGGGAAGCCGACACCGTAACCGTGTAATCTTTTGAGCAGTTGCTTGTGAAGAAGATATCTCTAAAACCTCTAACTTTCCTCCCATTGCCTCTAATAAGGTTTGAGCAACCCACAATTTCATGCCTGAGGACATTTGAAGATTTTGAGCCAAGAAGCTAGTTTCTTCCAAAGTAGGTTTTGGCATCGATGGGGTTTCTGGTGTAGATTGGAATAAATCGATTGGTTCGCACCAAATATTGACGGGACAATCGAGATCGACACAACCTGCAAGTTTTTCTGTGGACGCGCGCTCGGCAATCGCTACAACTCGAATCCTACCTTCTTTGAGGTAGCTAATGCTGGTATCTACGAGATTAACAAGTATTTGTACAAGGCGCTGGTAGTCTGCCATTACGCGAAGATTTGGCGACGGCGAGACAATTTCTAGATCGAGTCTGCGATTCTTAGCTTGTAGGTAGGTGAACTGATGTAACTCTGAAAAGACTTGAGTTAAGTAAACGGGTTGAATTTCTAGCTCGATCGCGCCACAGTCTATCTTAGAAACTTCGATCAGTTCGTCGAGAAGTTTGAGAAATTGTTGGGCAGATTGATAAGACTGCGCGAGAAAATCTCTCTCTTCTTGAGGATTATCGCACAAATTAGACAAAATTATCTGATGCAAACCAATCAAACTGCTTAGAGGCGATCGCAACTCGTGCGCCGTTCGCGCCAAAAAACCACTTTTAAATTGACCGAGCTGGGTTGCCATGAGGTAAGCTAACTTAGTTTGCTTTAATTCTTCTTTGAGTGCCTCTATCTCATTCATAAATTGCTGCTATTCACAATTCTTCTAGATCTAGAATTTGTACGCTTCCCTGACGTAAAATTTGCCACTCCTTTCTTGTCCATTTTGCCACTGTAGACGGAAGACCGCTTCCCTGTTTTTTGTCGTTTAACTCGGCACAATCGAGGGTTAAAACGTCAGGAAAAGCATTTTCTATGGCACTCATCGTTTCTAAAGGCGGCTCCCCTGAAAAATTAGCGCTGGTCGTTGCTAGCGGTCCGGTTTGGGCTAGAATGGCGCGAGCGATACTGCTATCGGGAACGCGGATGCCAATCGTTGTTGGATCGGTGGGATTCATTGCCGTGGGGACGCGCTCGGAAGCAGGCAAGACTAATGTTAATGCTCCCGGCCAGCAGCGATCGACGACTTGTTGCCAAATGACAAATTCTTCAGGCGTCCCCATTACGTAAGGCCATAAATCCTCCTCAGAAGCCCCCATCAGGATCAACGGCTTATCTTGAGAGCGCTTTTTTGCAACAAAAATCAGCGCCGCATTTTCTGGCAGCGCAGCAAGAGCGGGTACGGTATCTGTGGGAAAACTGACAACTCGACCCGCAAGCGCCCCTCGAACCAGTTCGACTTGAGAAACTTTAGGCATTGGTTGTTAGTTGTTGAACTAATAACTACTAACAACGATACGCTAAAGCAAAACGTTCTATATTTGCTAAGTCACAGAAAATCTGAATTTTGTCGTAGCAGCCACGCTTTTGGAGAAGTTGCACGACTTGCTTGGCTTGACCTGCCATCATTTCGATTAACCAGATGCCGCCAGGGCACAAATAATCGGGAGCTGTTTCGACTAAGTGACGAATGCAATCGAGACCGTCACTACCTCCATCGAGCGCTAGGAGAGGTTCGTGTCGAGCGACTTCCGGTTGCAGACGAGCTATCTCAGAAGTCGGAATGTAGGGCGGATTGGATACCATGCCGCTAACTCGACCTTTAAGCGCTTCTAGTGGCGACCACCAAGACCCCTGGCAGAATTTAATTCGCTCGCCGAAGCCCAGCGCGATCGCGTTTTGTCTGGCAATTGCTAAAGCCTCTGCACTCGTATCTGTAGCATAAATCGTGGCATTGGGCAAAGCTTCGACAAGTCCGAGGGCAATTGCCCCGCTGCCCGTACCCAAATCGACCCAATATCCCGAAGCCAAATCTGGCGTTGGACTAGCTTGGATGGCACGAACGGCAAGATCGACGAGCAATTCCGTCTCCGGACGAGGAATCAGTACTCCGGTCGCTACTTTTAGAGAGAAATGTCGCCAAGGAGCAACACCTGCTAAATACTGGACGGGCATGCGATCTTGCAGGCGCTGCTGCCATAGTTCGGTTAAGACTGATAAAGGTTGCTTCAGCGGAATTTGCGATCGCTCCTTAAAAGACTCCAAACGAAGTGATAGTTTGTCTAGATCTGCTACTTCCTCTAGCAACCAATCGACTTCATCGGGAGAAACCCCAGCAGCGATCGCATCTTGCTTGGCTCGGTCGCGCCAGAGAGCGAGTTCTTGGCCCGATACCGTTGGCAATTCCAATTTATTTCTTTTGTTGATTTTGAGGATTGGATTGAGCGGGTTGATTTTGAGGGGCTGATTGACCTTGAGGATTACTTTGACCTCGGTTTTGGATAGTAGATTGAATAAATTGTAGCGACTCTTGAGAAGGAACTAACTCGATTTTAGTTAGCATTTCGTCATTCTTTTCCTTCATCGTCGCAATCATAATCTCCAGAGGAATAACTTCAATCTTCACAGTTGAAGCCAGATCGGGTTTTTCCTTTTTGAAGCGCTCTAACAACTGTTGCAGTTGTGCTTTCTCAAAAAAGAAGGGAATTCTTGACTCGTTATTTCGTTCGATCATTAGATACCCCTGTTCTTTGCCAACTCTAGCGACAAATAACGGCACTACCCCTTCTGGATACTGTTGTCCGTTTTGATTCATGACTTGCTTTGCCAACTCGACTTCATCATTCATTGGCACATAGTCAATATTTAATCCGTCGGGTTTGCCTTCCATCGACTGAGAGAACTTATAAACTTCTCCCAGAGATACGGGTTGAACCTTAACTTTCTTCGCCAGTTCTGGATTTTGCTGTTGCAGTTGTTGAAAAAATTTCTGGGCATCTTGTTGGCTGATAAATACTCCCGTTACCTGTTTATTTTCATGCTGTCTCACTATAGGAGCGCCTTGCGCGTCCACAATTGTAAATACTGGAACTGGCTGTAGAGTTTTGACAATTTGGTCTTGGGGAAGAGCCAATACCTTGGCGGCTTGACCAAAGCCAACCCCTAAAATAGCACTTCCGACCAATCCCAGGGTAGCACTCCAACGGATTAATGATTTCATGGGTTTTACCTCAAATTTTTTGCTTAAATATAGATGATTTATCGGAAAAATTTTGACTAACTTAGCCCTAAGTTCTCTCTAGCCTATTAACTCTTTTAGAATTTCATCGTCATAAATTATTATCGCGAATTCATTCAGGCATTTTTTAATACCAACTTTTCTTTCCCTTTTTTGACTTTGAGGGACTAGCTAAAGTTCCCCTCCGATCTTAGGGGATCCTATGACAAAATTGTAAAAAAATAGTAAACAGCTGGAAGTTTAGATTTCCATGTTTTACAGATGTTCGATCGACGCTAGCTCGGAAAGTTTCTTTTACCAATTTTTCCGAGCCGTAATCGGGATGACAGGATTTGAACCTGCGACATCCTGCTCCCAAAGCAGGCGCGCTACCAAGCTGCGCTACATCCCGGTCACTTTATCCAGTATAGACTAAATCGCCCCAAATTCAAAAGGATTTAAAAATCAGAAATTAGTTAGGATACCAAAACATTCCTTTAATCCCTTCCGGATCGAGAACAAATCCTAGTCGGCGATAAAAGTCAACCACGTGGGGATCGGCAAACAAAGTGATATTGCTGATATCATCACTTCTGAGCTTTTTGATGGTATATTTCATCAAAGCTTTGCCCAATCCCTGTTTTTGAACGGTCGGATGGACGACGACATCCCAAATCGTGGCATTAAAAGCGTGGTCTGACGTAGCGCGAGCAAAACCAATCAAACGCCGCCTATTGTTCCTAACTTCCCACATAGAGACGACTAGATAACTGCATTCAAGGGCTTTTTTGACTTTTCGTAGAGGTCGTCTAGCCCAACCGACGGCATCGCAAAGTTCTTCGAGTTCGTAAAGATCGAGATCTCGTTCGGTGCTAAATACAATACGAGACTGAGTGAGAGAATCATCCGTCAACTCCAACAATTCTCCATCAAACTGAGTTGTTCCAGAAGTCGTAACCGTTTCAGAATTGCTAAACAATCGTTTCCAAAAAACCATGCCAATGCGGCTGTTGCTTTTGCTTGAGAATTTTCTTTAATTTATACTGAATTTAGCCGGAAAAATTTTTCTGAGACTCGTAAGGAGAATAAAATTTTCTAGCTTAGTCTATTCTACCTCTACCGAGCAAATGGCTCTCTGTTGGGATAGGATGAAAATATGCCAATTATAGACATATGGGGAGTACCGCACGCATACGAGCTAACGCCTCCCACTTCTAGTTCAGATAATCCTGTCCTAGTCTTCATTCATGGCTGGTTATTAAGTCGCAACTATTGGAAACCGCTCGTCGAGCGGCTATCGCCGGACTATCAATGTTTGACTTACGATCTTAGAGGATTTGGAGATTCTCAGCCTGCAGCAGTTGAAGCTCATCAAAAAAGTTGCTCGAATCCTCAGTGGAGTAAGTTGGAGGAGGGAGACAGCAAAGGCTATTCCTGTTATTCATTAGCCGCTTATGCTCAAGATTTGAGCATTTTGTTAGAAAAATTAGCGATAAAGAAAGCTTGGCTGATAGGGCATTCTCTTGGGGGTAGCATTGCGCTGTGGGCGGCAGACCTGTGTCCGGAAATCGTCAAAGGCGCGATCTGCCTCAATTCCGGCGGAGGGATTTATATTAAAGAAGAATTTGAACGATTTCGCACGGCTGGACAACAATTGATTCAACTGAGACCGCGTTGGTTATCTTCTCTGCCTTTGATTGACCTTTTATTTGCTCGCATGATGGTAGCGCGTCCGCTTGCTCGCCATTGGGGGAGACAGCGAGTTATCGATTTCGTCCGGGCAGATGGAGAAGCGGCGATCGGCTCGTTACTAGATACGACAACAGAAGCCGAAGTACACTTACTTCCCCAATTGGTTTCTCGTCTTCAACAGCCCGTCTATTTTTTGGCTGGGAACAAAGATAATGTGATGGAACCAAAATACGTTCGGCATTTAGCCAGCTTTCACCAACTCTTTACCGCTAATGAGGGCAATGTGATTGAGATTCCAAATTGCGGACATTTGTCTATGATAGAGCAACCTGAAATTGTCGGGGCAAAAATTGTTAAGATCCTAATAGAACATAGTTCAAAGTAGGGGGTTTGGGTGATGGCAATCCAAAGCCAGCTAGGAGAGGGTTGATATTAACACTGAGGCAGCAAGCGGTTAGATGCTTATAAGTTCTGCAAAATTACTGACTCAAGTATGGCTAGCGCGCGATACACTTGCATCAAAGTGATTTAGCTCGTATGATTGGCGCGATCGCATCTCATGTCAAGATAAAGCCAAAAATTCTCATAACCAGAAGCGATCCGATCGCCGTTCCAGATGTTAAGTTGGAACAACCTAGACTAATTTATTAATTTTAGTGACGAGTTACCTGCTAAGGAGAAGCCTATGCTACACCGCAAGATTTATCAACTCTGTACCGAAGGACGCGAAGTTTGTATTTTCTTGCGGGATCAACAACGCTGGATTGAAAGCGCTCGCATTGTCGGTTTAGAAGGCGATTTGGTAACGATTCGCTATGAAACAGAAGAAGACGATGAAATTTGTTCGTGGGAAGAAATGATTCGTCTAGAAAGTATTGGTGCTATCAGTCAAAAGCTAGCTTCTGTCTCGCGAGTGAGTTCTGAAATCGCAGTTTCAGACGAATGCCCTGAAGCCGAGCAAATTTATCCTCGCTATCCCGACTCAGAACAGTGAACGGTGAGTGTAGGGGTAATTCTCGAATCGCCCCTACCAACTATCGATTCGATCGCTAAAGTGGTTCAAAAACCGGACAATAGCCCTCTGGCGTGACCTTAAATCCATATAGGGGAGAGGCTTGATTCCAACAGCGCTGGCTTCTCCAATAGCGGCACGCGCCGCAGCAATCGACATCTTCTAGTCGTCTGACTTCGCTACTTTGACTCAAAAGCTCGCGCTGGGATAACCCTCTCAACACTAACTCTTCGCCCTGCCAGCGAGCTTCTACCAACCCCGTATCGGAAAAATTACTCCAGCGCGGATCTTCAGTAATTGCGTCGGGGAGGGTAATCGTAACGCTAGTTCCCGTTTCGTTTAGCTCGCCTTCATAAACAGTTGGCGAGGGAGCAGCAGGCTGCATAAACTTATCGCCGATAGGAAGTTCGACGAAAGTTCCAGCAGCTGGAGAATGGAGTTGATAGCGATTTTGTAGCTCTTCTAGAGAAGTCAAGTCAGCCAGATAAAGAGGGGAACCGTGAATAAAAATAACGTGCTGGGGTCGCAGATTGTGAACGAGTTGCGTGGTGTTGCGACCATCGCTGTGTTCGGCTAAAAAATAACTTTCAACAGCGATCTGGCGGGACTTTTTGAGAGCCGCAATCTGTGGGGCATCAGTTGCCGAGGGACTGCCAGGACGTTCGGGTACCAAAATTAACCAAGAACCGGAGCCAGAATAACAATAGTCTTCTAAATTAGCTGCGTCATCCGTTAACACGATACAGGGAGCTTGACCGAAAATCGGAGGTTTTTGGCTGGGAAATCGGCGCATTCGGGGACAAATTCTGTCGTCCCAAAACAAAGGTTGGTGTTTGGCAAAATTTTGGACGGCGATGGGAAACTGAGGCAGTAGTTCCAGATAGATATCGCACGCTTGCGCGACGCTGCCATCGACCCAAATGTCGAGATCGCGACCCGTAAACTGGTGATGGGAGCGCAACAGTTTAAGGATTTCCTGCCCTAACCCCAGAGTTGGCACTGGCAAGAGAACGTTCTGTCCGCTGACGAGAGCTTGATAAATGCGCTCCATTAGGTGCTTTTCCTGCTGGCGGCGATGGGGGTGTCGGGTTGTTCCGTAACTGCCTTCGATAATTAGCACGTCTGGCGCTAATCCTCGCAACGCTTCGATAGATAAGCCCTCAACCAGTTGAAAGTTCGAGAGCGAAAAATCTCCCGTGTAGAAAAGCTTGTAGGCGCGCTTGGGAGTTTTATAAGTCAGGAAAATAGCAGCAGCACCCGGTAAATGTCCCGCCGGAAACAACTCCACCGTCAAGTCGTCGAATAATTCAACTGGCGATCGCCATTTAAGAGCTTGACAAAATTGACGAATTTCTTGAGGAGGACGATCTTGCCAGTTGAGCGGCAAAAGCCTAACGGTGACTTCGCTAGCGTAGATGGGCAGTTCGGGGAAAGCCTCGTGAAGCGCTAGCAATCCCCGCGCATGGTCGGCGTGGGCGTGACTGCACAAAACAAGGTCAGCGGGTGATTTGGCTGCGGTTTGAAGCGGTTGGATATCGGCTAAACCGCAGTCGAGGAGGATGCGATGCGCCCCCATCGTCACTAACAAACACACTCCCTCATTACCGTGCCCTACTCCATAGGGAAAGCAGGACAAACCATCTTGGAGATCGGCGGGATCTGAGCGACGTTTACTCATGTTGTCGTTGACGGAAGGGAACTGGAGCAAGCGTTCAATTCGCCAGTCACTCGCTAGTGAGCCGAGCCATTACCGTCATAATTATCGGAATCGTAAAACCCATTCTTAGTGCCGAAAAACAGAGAACTAACAATAAAAAGCCCTGTCAGAATCGCCATGACCATTTTTACTTCCATAATTACTTTCTTCCTGTTGCGAAACTCCCACTATCTATGATAGCTTTCGGTATTTTTTCTTAGGTTATCGCTCTTGAGTCCCAATTGACAGAAAAATTTAAGACTTGACGGGTTCGGCAATGTTTTCTAGAGCCGTTTCGGAGACAGTAACGACGACTGGTACTTCCTCCACTTTCGGCAGCTTTTCTAGCGCCAAGCGGGAAGATGGCGTTTCTCCAGAAAGGCGTTTTAACAATTGAGGTCTGGGATCGTAGAGCAGATAAATAATTTCATCGCCACAGAGCCATTCTTCGGTCGCTTTGACCACTTGGAGGCTTCTGTCCCTTTTAACGAGTAGCGGCAGCAGTTCTCCAGCACGAATTAGGGTTTGTAAGTGAGCTTGTTGTAGCTCCAATCCCGGCTCTTTGAGAATCGTCGTGCCTAGCTTCACTTGACCGTCGTTAAGATACTGATTCCAGGTTTTGATTGACAGTTGCTCGATGAAAGCTTGATTCACTTTTGCTTTATTAGTCGCGCCGCTCTGGCTATTGCTGGGAAAGACTGCCAAGACGCGAGGCGGCTGAAATTCTTCGACGGCTCGCTGCGCTAGGACTAAGTTGACTTCCCCATTGCTGGTGAGCGCCATAAAGGTTCCCATCGAGTGAACCCCGGCTTCTTCTAATACTTCGGGGTCGAGAGCGCTACTCTGAAAAACGGGTAAGTTTTCTGCTGCGGCTTTTTGACAAGCTTCGGGATCGGTGTCGATGAGCACGACGGATTCGCCCGATTCCTGAAACAGGCGTGCAATCAGGCGGCTTAGGGGGTTACAGCCAACGATGACCGCTCCCGTTGCTTCGGAGGAGGTAATTTTTAACCAACTGGCAACCCAACGAGCCGTCAATCCGCCTACGAAAACGGTTATCACGATGGTGAGAAAAACTAAGGCTTTGATGGCATCGCCACCATTAATTCCTTGCTGGGTCAAGAGAATGGCAAACAGGGATGCGACTGAGGCAGCGACGATGCCTCTAGGAGCCACCCATGCCAAAAATAGCTTATGTCGCCAGTTCAGACCGCTGTTGATGGTACAAACAGCGATCGCGATCGGTCGAACGACGAACATCAGAGCAAGGACGGTCAGAACGCTGCCCCATCCCAAGGCAAAGATACTCGCGATCGACAGGTCGGCTGCTAGGAGAATAAATAAGACGGAAACGCACAGGACGGTTAGCTGTCCTTTAAACCGTCTGAGCAATCGCTCTTCGGGAAGGGAAGATGCTCTTACAACCATGCCCGCGATTACCGTTGCCATCAGTCCCGATTCGCTGCGACTCATTTGCGCCAGACAAAATAGACTCCAAACCCCTGCCAGCACGACCAAGTTTTTCAGGTCTTCCGAGAGAAAGCTGGCTCGCTTGAGGCATAGACCGAGCAGCCACCCGCTAGCGGCTCCAATTGCCGCTCCGATGCCCAAGCGCATCAGCAGACCGCTGAAGATTTCTACCGGAGTAGCGTTGCTGTTGAGGATCGTGTTGAGGACGACGACGGCTAAAATGGCTCCCACCGGATCGATGAGTACTCCTTCTCCTTCGAGTAAGGTGGCAACTCGCCGATCTACTTCCACGTGTTTGAGCAGGGGACTAATGACTGTCGGACCCGTTACGACGACGAGCGAGGCATAGAGAAACGCGATCGACCAAGGAAATTCTGCCAGCCAATGAGCTGCCATTCCGCCGCCAATTAGGGTGATGAGCGTGCCGATAGTGACGAGATTGCGCAGACTGCCGGAGACGCGCCCCAAATCGCGCCAGGAGAGATTTAATCCTCCCTCAAACAAAATAATGGCAACTGAGAGAGCAACGATAACTTCTAAGCCCATCCCTAAATGGTGGGGATGCAGCAGGCTCAATCCGTCTGGTCCAAGCAAGATGCCAAATAAGAGCAAGAAAATAATGCTAGGAACTTTCAGATATTCGGCAACGACTTGAGCGCTGATGCCTGCAAGAACCGCGATCGCGATTTGCAGGGTTAATTCAAACGATCCTTCCATAGGCGTATCGATCGCAGGCGCATCTGTGACAGTTTAGATTCTGGGCGTTAGCAAGAGGCTTAGTTTCAATATTCCCAAAAATGATTTTCATAACATCAAGCTCTAGTAAGATTGCCCGAAGCAGATCTTCCGAACCATCAAAGATCGCCTTTAGCTGAATTTAGGATATAGATTTAGTTCTCAAGCAATAATATGTCTGCAATTAACTCGGTTATTGGTTTGAATTTAAAAAAAGATCGACTGTTTGAAATGGAAATTTTTTATTCATTTTGGGTATTTTAACATTGATGTTCTTATATCCTCAAAAGAGTTGAGGATAGTCGGGCTTTCTGTTGCAACAATCGATTTAGAGAGTTTCGTAGTCGATTGTCTCAAACTGTCGCGCCTAAAAATATATTTTTTCCCATTTTACCGAATGCCCTAGAGCAGGTTGCTGTAACAATGAATTTAGGACACGCTAGAAGAAAGAAAAGTCCAATGAGGGGAGTCGCTCTGATTTTCCTAAAGTCTGAGCGCGATCGCTCTAGGTGACTTTCCAAATCGTAACTGTCACCGCCGCCATTTGCGCGAGTTAGGGCAAAACGTAAGTAATCTGGAAAGATTGGCTACTCTATGAATCGTCAAACCTTTGCTTGGAACCGTTCGAGAAATAAACTTCGCCAAGAAATTCGTTGGATTGAGTTCCTGTCGAAAGCAGGGTTATTTTTTGCGGCTTTAGGGCTGTTTAGCATTAATTTGGGAAATTTGCCGCTACAGGCAGACGAACAAATCGTCTCGCAGGTAGCGAAAGAAATTGCCTCTGCTTCATTCGATTCCTTGCGTTGGCTGTTTCCAACCCTCCAAGAACAACCCTATCTGGAACGACCCCCCTTAGTTCACGGACTGATTGCTCTAGCTTATTCGCTTGCCGGAAGCAATGAATGGACGACTCGCCTGCCAGGAGCATTTTTAGCAGCTTGTTCGGTTCCGCTGCTCTACAGTTTAGGTCGAGAGATTTTTGTCGCTCGTATGCCATCTCTTTTTTCGGCAGCAATCTACTTGACGCTATTGCCAGTGGTGCGTTATGGGCGGTTAGCCATGCTCGATGGAGCCGTGCTTTGTTTTGAAATTTTGACAATGGTCTGTATCGTGCGATCGCGGCGCGATTTGCGCTGGGCGTTGGGGGTTGGAGTCGGTTTAAGCTTGCTGGGTTTATCGCAAGGAATAATGGGGGTTATTGTCGCGGCAATCGCTCTTTGGTTTCTGGCTTGGGATACGCCAAGACTTCTGAGTTCCGGCTTTTTTGTCATTGGCGCTCTGCTGGGAGGCGCGCCAGCTCTTACTTGGCATGCATCTCAATTTTTACTTCACGGCAAACCGTTTGTCGCGGCGATGTTCGGTCAAGATTTTCAGGCGAGCGACGGATATGCAATCGGGCTGTCTTGGTACCCCTTGCTGGAGATTTTAAAATCTTCTTGGCCTTGGCTAATTTTTGCGCTTTACGGACTGAGATTGGCTTGGCAAGAACGAAACTGGGGATGGGCTAAGCTGCTCTTAGTTTGGAGCGGTGTTTTGTTAGCAATCGTTTCGTTGTTTTCCACGCGATACGTTGGCGCGATCGTTCCGATTTATCCAGCGTTGGCACTAGCCGGGGGTGCAGCGTTAGCTGAGGCGAGCGGACGGCCTGTCGATCGCGTTTACCCTCGCCTTTGGACGATAGTTCTGAGTTTGTTAGCCCTGGTTCCGATTGTTGTTTGTATTGGTTTTTATTTTGACGTTGACTTTGGATCGTTTGCCGCGATCGATTACTTAGCGTTCTTATTTATGGGTTCCCTTTCATTGACTTGGGCAGTAAGTGCAGCACTAATGGCTCAACGATCCGAGCAGTTTATTTTAGTCTTGTTTTGGGGAATGTATATCTCTTGGCTGCTTCTTGTCTGCTCTTCTCATTGGATGGTGTTCCTTAACTAGGAAGCAACCCATAAATCAAATAATTAAGCCTCTTCAAGAGCAGAATTTTTCCCAAGTTGAGTTTTCCTCAATAAGGAATATACTCTGCTCTTATTTTTGAAGTTTATTAGACTTTTTGGCTAGCAAGTCTCTAGCCTTCTTTTTGGTCGCCAGCTTATTACTCAGATGGCTCGATCTGTTTGAGATGAATGTGCTTTCGCCCCAGGGTAATTTCAAACTCATCTCCCTCTCGCAATCCCATCTTCTTCGTATAAGCCGAGCCAATGAGGAGGTTGCCATTAGACTGTACTCTAATGCGATGGCTTGCCGTCCGACCGCCACGTCCTTGACCGTTGGAAGTACTGTCTAACTCGATCCCTTCTGCATCAATTAGAGCATTAAGGAACTTCATCATATTAACTCGTACTATACCGTTTTTAGTAACGGTATAATAGCCACACTGTTTCGCTTTTTCCTCTTTAGAGAGGTTGCCTAAGGATTTAACTTTCTGGAGTAAGTCTTCGCCAGTTAAAGGTTCTGGTTGTGTAGTTTTAGCCATCAACTTCTAAGCCAACTATTTACTTATAGGTTTACAGGTTTACTGCCTACTGTAATTTTAGCAAAGGCAATAAATAGATTTGATTGTTATCTCTCTATAAGACTATATTACACGCAAAAAGTAAAATTAATTCAAGTTTCATTGAGTTAATATTAATCGATCGCACTCAATCTTTAGACAAAAATCTGCTCGGAATTTACAAATGTTTGACTTTGCCTGGTTCTGGAGGTTAAGTAAATGTTAGAAAGTAGAGAGGCGAGCTGCTGCCTCTGTATAAAAGGCAGGTTACATTTTGACAAAAGCTCAACAAAAAAATTTATTAATGAAGCTCACAACTCGCGGTCATTATAGCGTTAAAGCCTTACTAGATCTAAGTTTACAGCCCGGTTACGGTCCGACCTCGGTAAAAGCGATCGCACACAGACAAGATTTACCCGCTCCTTATTTGGAAAAATTGTTGATCGAAATGCGTCGTGCTGGCTTAGTTATATCAGTAAGAGGTTCCCAAGGTGGGTATCAATTAGCTCGTCAACCAAGTCAAATTTCTCTCGGTCAAATTTTAGAAGCTGTAGGAGAAACAATTGAGCCTTTACCTCGCTATCGTCCAGACGCAGAACAAGCTGAAGATTGGGTAACATTTAGTTTGTGGAAGCGACTCCATCAGAAATTGAAAGAGGCACTTTATAGTATCACTCTTGCGGATCTCTATTACGATGCTCGTAGCTGGCAAGCCGCTGTTGGAGAGGAAACTAGCTTTGTTGTTTAGATTATTTAATTCTCATGACAATAGTTAACGAATCCGTCACTTTTGAAGGGGGTTGTCACTGCGGTGCAGTTCGCTTTCAAGTGATTGTCGATCGTTGGGAAGCTATCGAGTGTAATTGCTCGATCTGCCGCAAAAAAGGCTTTCTTCATCTAATCGTGCCGCCGGAAAAATTTACCTTACTCAAAGGGTCTGAAGTTTTAGAGACTTACACCTTTGGTACTCATACAGCTAAACATACTTTTTGCCGGATTTGTGGCATTCATCCTTTCTATCGCCCCCGCTCCCATCCTAACTGGATTGATGTCAACGTTCGCTGTCTCGATGAAGATGTCCTAGCGAAATTTAAACTCCAGCTTTTTGACGGGGCTAATTGGGAAGAAAATATTGATAAAATTCAGAATTCTGAGGTCTGAATTTAGCTAGAAGATTGTGAGGGTCAATATCGCTGTCGTTGTCTTACTGTTGGCTGCCATTTTAGATTTTTTAGTCGCAGATCCTTGGAGATGGCTTCATCCCGTACAAGTCATGGGATGGATTATTTCTCATTTCACCCAGTTAGCGATTAACTATTTCCAAGACCGATGGCAGCGTCGCGTAGCTGGAATTATCTTAAGCACAGGATTAATTATTGGCAGCGGACTGGTGGGATGGTTAATTGTCTGGGGAGCAACTTGGATTCATCCCGCCTTAGGAATTGTAATCGAAATAATCTTATTAGCAAGTTGTTTTGCCGGTCGTAGTTTGAGAAAAGCAGCGATCGATGTTTTGCAACCATTAAGTTCTGGCGATATTAAACTAGCTCGTTCTAAATTGGGTCGATATGTCGGTCGAGATACGGCACATCTTTGTCAATCAGAAATTTTACGGGCGATATTAGAAACCGTCGCAGAAAATACCCCAGATGGCGTGACAGCTCCGCTATTTTATGCCATTATCGGTGCGTTTGTCCCCAGTTTGGGTAGCGTTCCCCTCGCCTTAGCCTATAAAGCCGTTAGTACTCTCGATTCGATGCTGGGCTATCGCCAAGAACCCTATATAGATATCGGCTGGTTTAGCGCCCAATTAGAGGATCGGCTGACATGGCTTCCCTGCCGCTTAACCGTGTTGACGCTGGCACTGCTTTCGGGCAAACCCGGCCCGGTTTTGCGAATGTGTCGTCGCGATGCAGTTAAAGATCCCAGTCCTAATTCTGGTTGGAGTGAATGCGCTTATGCGGCGATTTTGGGAGTGCAATTAGGGGGGAATAATGTCTACGGCGGGGTCGTTAAATATAAACCGTTATTGGGCGACCCCACCTATCCTATTACTTCTGAAAAAATTTACCAAGCCTTGCGATTAACTCGCTATTGCTTTCTCATTTGGTTAGCGATCGCGCTGTTTTTTCTGGTCGCGATCGATTTACTACATTGACATATTGACCTCGCTACTTTCTGTTTCGCTCGGACAGGAAATTAATGACAACAGTAGTTGTTGAGAATGATGCAAGGTCTTCCTAGACAAAGAATTTTTTCTTTTGCCATTTTTATAGACAATTTATGATAGGATTTCCCGTGCGACAGCGACATAGCTAGACCAACCCACTTGCGATCGCGGATCGGGATAGTCTTTAATAATAACCCCCCTCTCAGGCGCTCTTTCAAAGGCAACCAGATGAGGAATATCAGTCTTAAATGCGGGCAGGTGATGTTCTTTAATAAATTCTCTAGCTTCGCGTCCGCTTTTGGTGCGAGAGTCTACCTGGGTTAGAAGCACCTTAAAATTAGCCTGTAGAGATTCTAGGACCTCGACGGTTTTGACCGTGGTATCTAAATCTAAATGATTGGGAGTCGTGGGAATAATTAGCAAATCGCTTGCCGATGCTAAGTCTTTTAGATCTTCAATTTCCGGTCTGGCTTGCGTATCGATGACGATGTGAGTATATTTTTTGACTAAGCTGGTAGAACCTGCTTGAGAAGCGACGTAGAATGGCAATTTATCTTCTTTTGACCAAACTAACGCCGAACGGTTGCGATCGGCATCGATTAATAAAGTCGGGGCTTTTTGCTGAAAGTAGGCAGCTAAATGTATAGCAGTTGTTGTTTTGCCTACCCCACCTTTAAGGGCAGTAATTGCGATAATCATGGCAAGAAAGTAAGAATTTAGAAGATAGAAGTCGAAATTAGTAATGCTCTAAAATTTACTCAGGTAACTTATACTGTCCGACAATGCGCTTGGCAAATTCTGGTACGTGAGACTCCAATTTTTCTCGATAGTTCCGCTTTACATACAGATAATTGCGAGTGAAATGGGAATCGATGGAAAAGCGGGCATATTCTAATCCTTTGGGACCAATTTTTTCGATAACAACTCCCATTAATTTTGCCGCCCACATCGGCAGCGTTACTCCTTTATCATAAGCGGGAATGCTCTGTTGTACTGCCTGTTTTCTATCTCCTTTTGACATGACGGGTTGGGTATCGAGTTGCTCTCGCACTAACTCCAACATTTCTTGTCCTTTTTCGTTGCGCACGACAATCCATTGCCAGCCAAAAGGTGCGCCCATATAGCCTACAACTAAGTCGGCTAACGAGTTGACATAATCAAAGCAACTCATGCAAGAAGGGGCAAAAACGTCTTTCAATTGATTGGTTTTGAGTCCAAAAAAAGGAACTTTTTCGATCGAGCCATCTTCGTGTTTAAAATGCACTTTAAAGTCTTGCATAAATTCGTAATGCACGACGGTATTGGGAGATTTACTCGTCGTATCGAGAAATTTTTGCAAGCCAGCACGGGTTACGTTATCGACGCAGGGCGTTCCCAAAACGAAGAGTTTTTCTAGTCCCAATTCTTTTTCAACCGTCCGCAATGCTTGAATTTGGCAACCGACTCCGATGACTAGCAACCGCTTCATGCCCGATTTTTCTATTTCTTCGAGGACGGAAAGATTGGGGGAAAGGGTTGGTTTATTAACTTTGGCAGCAAGAACTTCTTCTGGAGTTTTGGCGAGGACTGGCTTGGGTTGAAATCGGTCTTCTTTGGTATTTTGAATGCAGACTACCCCTTCTACGATGCCGCGATTTAGCATTTCGCAGGCGATGGTACTGACAATCCCCGTCCATTGCGCCCCTTCGATGGGTTGCTTTTTCCTGGCTGCCATCATGTCTTGATGCACGCCGAAGTACCAGTCGTCTTGGCTATCTAAATTACGGCTGCGTCCGTGGGCTTCTGCTTCGAGTTCGGCGATTTGTTGGTTGAGAAAGGCGCAGGCTTCTTTAACGTAATGAATGTAGTAGGTATCGCACAGTCCGCATTCGCTACAGAGTTCCTTAGCGGGGCGGCGACTGTTGGGTTTGAGCGCTTTGGCTTTTTTGTGAGGTGCAACCGAGGTCATCTATATAGCGTTTGTTAACGAATTTTATGTAACAATTTTTCAGATTAAAGCAGAATCGAGACACAAAGCTAAGGAGTTTAAAGGAATGTAACGAGGTTGTATTAGTTATGAGAAAAGCCAATATCTCCAACAGCGCAAAGCTTCAGCTTGTAGGATATATTCTAGAGGGAATTAAATAGCGATCGCATCTTAAAGATTATGGCAGAAGAAACCACACCCACTCCAGAAACCAAAAAGCCTGCTGCCGCAACAAAACCAGCAGCAGCGAAAAAGCCGAAAGAACCCGCCATTGAGGATAAACCCTTTACCGAATTTATGGAGCAGCACTTCGTTCCTGCTCTCAAAGAAACCTTGGCTAAGCTAGGACTTGAGGATGCGGAGTTAAAGTTTGCTAAGGAACCGCTGCCTATAGCGGGAGCAAACGAGCAGTGCTGGCAAGTCATCGGCAAATGGCAAAACGGAAAGCGTCAGTTTAATCTTTACTTTTTAGACGAAAATATCAACGGCAAAAAAGCCTTTTCTTGCAGCACCAATGGCGCTCGCCCCAGCATTATCGAGTCGTTTATGATAGACGAGCGCAAAGCGAGCTTGGATTTACTGATCATGTATACTTTGCAGCGTCTTAACGGTCAAAAGTGGCTCACTAGAAATTAATCGGATTTGCTAATGTAAAGTTAACCCCGCCCAGTCTCTGGGATTGGGGTGTTTTTTCATTGTTGCCAGCATTGCTTGATACAAGAGGAATTGAGTGAATTCTTGGCGCTCAATCGCTGCGGTCGTAACTATTCGGATAATTTTGCGTGTAGTTGCACCGAAAATTCCAGGACAATTTTATTTACAGAATTCATTTGTTTGAGTACAAAATCGGCACGTTATACTAAAAAAAAGCAAGTTATATGCTATAGGCTAGCAGATAAAATTAACAATCTTAATCAGGCTCAACATATTACTTTCTATCAAACCAATACCTTCTGATTTATTTAATACTAACCCAGCTATAATTGTAAATTATGCGATCGATCTTGATGGTTATTGATGCGATCGCAGTACTAAAAACCTGATTTATTGCTGAATCGGGTTCGGGAAGAATGTACTCAAATACAAGTCAAAGATATCGCGAGCTTTTAACGATCGCGTCTAATTGTTTTCCAGATTATTTCCTTTTTCTTAAAATTTTTACTTGAATAAAAGATTCGATCTAGACTTGAATTGATAGAAAAAACAACAAAGTATTTCAAGACTGTAACCGAACCTTGCCAATTTTTAAGAAGACCTAAAAGTCACGCTTTTTTAATAATTTAATTAAGGCTGCATTAGGCAAGGTTAAGTCACGATCGAGCTTAAAAGTTTAGAGAGTAACGATTACCGGAGTTTGCTCAACTCAGGGTTAACTCAATATCTTCTAGAACGGAATAGAAGCAATGTTTCGAGCAAAGAACTCTTTTCTTTTGATAAGTTGTATCATCCTGAAACTTACGGATTGGAGACGCTGGGTATCAAAAATCCGGGTTGGGTCTATCGCAATATCCCCGTTGCGCAGTTGATTCAACACGCCCTCGCGCGTGGCGAAGGACGGCTAGCCAGCAATGGCGCTTTCGTTGTCGAGACGGGAAAATATACCGGGCGATCGCCACAGGACAGATATATCGTTGACGAACCCAGCACTCGCGACGAGATTCACTGGAATAACCTCAATGTTCCCCTGTACGAAGAGACTTTCGATCGCTTGTATCGGCGAGTTCTCGCCTACGTTCAGGGGCGCGATCTCTATATTTTTGATGATTTTGTCGGTGCCGATCCCAGGTATCGGTTTGGCGTTCGCGTCGTCAACGAATTTGCCTTCCAAAACCTCTTTGTTCATCAACTGTTCTTGCGACCGACGACAGACGAGCTAGCAGAGCATCAAGCAGATTTTACCGTTATTGCCGTACCGGGATTCCAAGGCGACCCAGAAGAAGATGGCATCCGCAGCGAAGGGTTTGTCATCTCTGGTTACACGAGCAAGCTAGCGGGAACAGAGCGAGGAATTACCACACCTCAAGTGACTTTCTCCGCATGTTTTGGTCAGTGTTTTTTCTCTCCCAGAAACCGTACCGGAAGTACCCAGTAAAATTCTCAATCCTAAAAATACTTAAAATACTTGGAACGATCCAGAAGCTTACGAGCAACAAGCGCGAGAATTAGCTAAAAGGTTTGTCGAGAATTTCCAAAAGTTTACTACCGCCAGTCCAGAAATTGTCCAAGCAAATCCGAAGGTTCAATAAATGCAGTGAGGCGGTTCGCGAACCGTCCTTCCTGGGAGAGCAAAGCTTGGCACCCATAAAAAAGGCAAAAGGGATTAACAACGATGCAAACCGTTACGACCGAACAAAAAGTTAAAGAATTGTCAAGTGAAAAAAAAGCCAATCCTAAGAGCGATAAACAGGCAGACAAACGCTTAAAAGCGCTAGACATCACCATGAAGCGCCACCATTATCGCCAGGATTCCTTAATTGAAGTGTTGCATAAGGCGCAGGAATCCTTTGGCTACCTAGAACCAGAGGTGCTGGAGTACGTGGCGCGACAGTTGAAATTGCCGTTGAGTCGCGTTTATGGCGTGGCAACCTTTTACCATCTCTTCTCGCTCAAACCCAGCGGCGCTCATAGCTGCGTCGTCTGCCTGGGAACGGCTTGCTACGTCAAAGGGAGCGGCAAGATCGTGGCAGCACTGGAGAAAGAACTCGGCATTAGCATTGGCGAGACCACGCCAGACGGAGAAGTCTCTCTGATGGCAGCGCGCTGTATTGGGGCATGCGGCATCGCTCCGGCAGTCGTGTTTGATGGCGCTGTTGCCGGGAAACAAGAGCCAGAAATGGTACTCGACAAAATCAAAGCTTGGCGGTCTAAAGCTTCTTAAATTCTTGCGATCGCGACTGTCTGACGCTATCAGAGGAGAACATTAATTATGGATTTGAGCGAACTATTAGAAGTAGCCAAAGCAGAACGGGAAAGACAAAAAAGCATTCGAGTACATTGCTGTACTTCGACGGGTTGTCAAGCCGCTAATTCCCTGACAGTGAAGCGGAATCTTGAAAATGCGGTAGAAGAAACGGGGTTGAGCGATCGCGTTGAAGTCATCGGTGTAGGCTGTATGGGATTTTGCGGCCGCGGACCTTTGGTGCAAATCGATCCAGAAGACACCCTCTACGAAGAAGTCACCCCAGAAGATGCCTCTAGCATCGTTGCCGCTCTCAACGAGGGAGAGGGAAAAGCAGTTAAAGGCGACTTCCAACATCCCTTTTTTGCCCGCCAAATGCGGATCGTCAGGAAACATAGCGGCAAGATCGATCCCGAACGCATCGAAGAATATATAGCGGTTGGAGGCTATCAATCTCTCTACAAAGCGCTCTACGAAATGTCCCCCCCTCAAGTGGTAGAAGAAATTAGTAAAAGCGGGCTGCGCGGGCGCGGCGGCGGCGGCTATCCTACGGGCTTGAAGTGGGCAACCGTAGCAAAAATGCCTGGGGAGCAAAAATACGTCATCTGCAACGGAGACGAAGGCGATCCTGGTGCTTTTATGGATCGCAGCGTCTTGGAAAGCGATCCCCACTTGGTATTAGAGGGAATGGCGATCGCAGGATATGCCGTCGGTGCCAACCATGGCTTTATCTACGTTCGCGCCGAATATCCCCTCGCCATCCAAAGACTGCAAAAAGCCATCCAGCAAGCCAGAAAATACGGAATTCTCGGCAGTCAAGTCTTCGATTCTCCCTTTGATTTCAAGATCGACATTCGCATCGGGGCGGGCGCGTTTGTCTGCGGCGAAGAAACTGCCCTGATCCAATCTGTAGAAGGTAAGCGAGGCAACCCAATTCCCCGTCCGCCCTATCCCGCTGAATCCGGTTTGTGGGGCTGTCCTACTCTCATTAATAACGTCGAAACCTTCGCTAACATTAGCGCCATCATCCGAGAAGGGGCAGACTGGTATGCCAGTATCGGTACCGAAAAAAGCAAAGGCACCAAAATCTTTGCCCTCACCGGGAAAATTCGCAACAACGGTCTGATCGAAGTCCCCATGGGGATTACCCTGCGGGAAATCGTCGAAGACATGGGCGGCGGCGTTCCCGATGGCGAAGTCAAAGCCGTGCAAACGGGCGGTCCTTCTGGCGGCTGTATTCCCGCCTCCTTACTCGATACGCCTGTAGACTACGACTCCCTAACCAAAGTCGGTTCGATGATGGGTTCGGGCGGCATGGTGGTCATGGATAAAAGCACCAGCATGGTAGAAGTCGCCCAATTTTATATGGAATTCTGTCGAGAAGAATCCTGTGGCAAGTGCATTCCCTGTCGGGCGGGTACGGTACAACTATACGAACTCCTCGACAAAATTCTCAAGGGACAGGCAACCATGGCCGATTTGGAAAAACTAGAAGACCTCTGTTACATGGTCAGGGATACCAGTCTGTGCGGTTTGGGGATCAGTGCCCCCAATCCAGTCTTGAGTACGCTGCGCTATTTCAAGGAAGAGTATTTAGCGTTGCTGAGTCAAGAAAGTCCGAACGGAAAAGTATTAGTAAGTCATTAGTCCGCCAAGGAATAAATTCCTTGTCTGATAATCAGAAGTTTTCAGTCCGTTTAAACTGACTTGGGTTATTAGCCCGGAAATTAATTTCCGGGCGGGTTGCGCGACTCGACAATGACAAATAAAAAAGGAGAACATTTATGGCGGTCAGAACCTTAACCATCGACGATCGACCCGTCGCTATAGAAGATGGAGCTACCATTTTAGAAGCAGCAAAAGAGGCGGGCATTCCCATTCCTACCCTTTGCCATTTAGACGGGGTTTCCGATGTGGGGGCTTGTCGGTTGTGTCTGGTAGAAATAGAAGGCACCAATAAACTCTTGCCATCTTGCGTTACGAAAGTAGCAGAAGAGATGGTAGTGCGTACCAATACCCCCAAACTGCAAGAATATCGGCGCATGGCAGTGGAATTGCTCTTTGCCGAAGGCAATCACGTTTGCTCTATTTGTATCGCTAATGGCAATTGCGAACTTCAGGACGTTGCTATTCAAGTGGGAATGGATCATACGCGCTTTCCCTATCGCTTTCCCAATCGCGGCGTTGACATCTCTCACCCGCAGTTTGGCATCGACCACAACCGTTGCATCCTCTGCACCCGCTGCGTTCGCGTCTGCGACGAAATCGAAGGGGCACACGTTTGGGATGTAGGACAACGCGGTGCAGCTGCTTACATTATTTCCGGGCTAAATCAGCCCTGGGGCGAGGTAAGCGCTTGTACCTCTTGCGGCAAGTGCGTCGATGCTTGTCCGACGGGGGCAATCTTCCGCAAAGGAACCACCACGGCAGAAAAAGAACGCGATCGCGCCAAACTCGAATTTCTGGTCAATGCCAGAGAAAAACACGAATGGACGCGATGATACTTAACTTATCAGTAACTAGCAACCAAGAACAAAGGACAAATGACCAATGACTAAAATTAAATTTGCTACAGTTTGGCTAGCGGGGTGTTCGGGCTGTCATATGTCGTTTCTCGACTTGGATGAATGGTTGCTCGAACTCGCTAACTACGTCGATGTTGTCTACAGTCCCGTCGGTTGCGACCTCAAAGAATATCCCGAAGGCGTGGATATTTGCTTAGTTGAGGGAGGCGTGGCAAACGAAGACAATTTGGAACTGATTCGCAAAGTTAGGGCGCGGACAAAAACCCTCGTTTCCTTTGGCGATTGCGCCGTTACTGCTAACGTTCCAGCAATGCGCAATATCTTGAAGGGAGCCGATCCCGTACTTCAAAGAGGCTACATAGAACTAGCCGACCTCAAGCCCCAACTCCCCCACGAACCGGGAATCGTTCCCGAATTGTTAGATAAAGTTTTACCCGTTCACGAAGTCGTCCCCGTAGATATTTTTATGCCGGGATGTCCGCCCGATGCCCCTCGCATCAAAGCAACCATCGAACCCTTATTGCGAGGAGAAAAACCCAAAATGGAGGGACGAGAAATGATTAAGTTTGGTTAATGGTTAGTAGTTGGTAGGACATTTCCCAATAACTAATAACAACTAACAACTAACTCTGGAGGAAATCATGTCTAAAACAGTAGTCATCGATCCAGTCACGCGCATAGAAGGTCACGCGAAGATTTCTATCTACTTAAACGATGCAGGCGAAGTAGACGATGCCCGCTTTCATGTCGTTGAATATCGGGGATTTGAGAAATTCTGCGAGGGAAGACCTTTCCCCGAAATGGCTGGCATTACTGCCCGCATTTGCGGCATCTGTCCGGTGAGTCACTTACTCGCTTCGGCAAAAACAGGCGATAAACTGCTGGCGGTTAAAGTTCCCCCTGCTGGAGAAAAGCTGCGGCGATTGATGAATTTGGGACAAATTACCCAATCTCATGCCCTTTCTTTTTTCCATCTCAGCAGTCCCGATTTTCTGCTGGGATGGGATAGCGATCCGGCAAAACGTAATATATTTGGTTTAATTGGCTCCGATCCGGAGTTGGCAAGGGCAGGGATTCGCTTGCGCCAGTTCGGACAGACGGTAATCGAGTTGTTGGGGGCGAGGAAAATTCATGCCGCTTGGGCGGTTCCTGGCGGGGTGCGTACTCCCCTTTCACAAGAAGGACGGGAATGGATACGCGATCGCTTGCCGGAGTCCTTTACTACCATCAGGATGGCACTCGATTTGTTTAAAAACCTACTCGATCGCTTTGTGACCGAAGTCGAAGCATTTGGCAAATTCCCTTCCCTGTATATGGGATTGGTCGGCAAAAACGGCGAATGGGATCACTATGGCGGTCATCTGCGCTTTACCGACAGCGAAGGGAATATCGTCGCCGATGGTCTTAGCGAAGATGACTATAAAGACTTTTTAGGGGAAGCCGTGGAAAACTGGTCGTATCTGAAATTCCCCTACTACAAGCCATTAGGTTATCCCGACGGCATCTATCGAGTTGGTCCTTTGGCACGACTCAACGTTTGCTCCCATTTCGGTACGCCAGAAGCGGATAAGGAATTGATAGAGTATCGCGATCGCGCTGGCGGCGTTGCCACTTCCTCATTCTTATATCACTATGCCCGCCTAGTTGAAATCTTGGGCTGTTTGGAACGAATTTCTCAACTCATCGACGATCCCGATATTACTTCCAATCGCACCCGTGCTACAGCTGGAATTAACCAACTCGAAGGTATTGGTGTTAGCGAAGCGCCCAGAGGAACGCTGTTCCACCATTATCAAATCGACGAGAACGGTTTGATTAAAAAAGTCAACCTGATTATTGCCACCGGACAAAACAACCTGGCAATGAACAAAACCGTAACTCAAATTGCTAAGCATTACATCCATGGCACAGAAATTCCTGAAGGGATGCTCAATCGAGTCGAAGCGGGAATTCGTGCCTTCGATCCTTGTTTGAGTTGTTCTACCCACGCAGTAGGTCAAATGCCGTTACAGATTCAATTGATTGGATCTGATGGAAGGGTATTAAAAGAAGTTTATCGAGATTAAGAGTTAGTAGTTAGTAGAAAAAACTACTAACTAACAATAAAGAGGAGAAAAAATCACGATCGACAAATTGGCGACGATGCAACTTTTGTTGGAGTGTACGTTAGAAAGCGAACGATGTAAGAATTCTATCGATTACTCGTAAACTAAAAACTGAATCTGGGGTTCGAGGGGATCTTGAACGAGTCCGAGTCCTTTAAAACCCCAACGCTGCATGATGCTTTTTAACTGGGTAGCCGGGATTGATTCTACTGAAAAGCGATCGCTAACGCCCGCAGCGTGAGTGTTAAGATAACTGAGCGCGTCGTAATGTTCTTTAAACAATAATAAATAGTTAGCCTCAGTAGGACTCTCGCCTGCTCTCAAACGAGCTACAAGATATTGACCGTCAATTCTAGAGCGAATCAGGTAGTGAGTTTGAGATAACATATTGGGATTTTGGATTGGTCATTAGAGCTTATTTCAGGTCTTCTAATTTAATTCGAGGATCGACTGCTTTTAGTAATAAGTCAGCTAACAAATTGCCAATGATTAGCATGGCTGCGCCCATCATCAAACTGCCCATAACTAAATAGGGATCTCTTGCCGTTACGGCTTGTAATATTAAACGTCCTAAACCGGGCCAATTAAAGAAAAATTCTGCAATAAATGCGCCGCTTAGCAAACTAGCAAATTCAAATCCGAGTAAAGTGATCAGGGGATTGATCGCATTACGTAAGGCATGAACGTAGATGACTCGATTTTCTGGCAATCCTTTAGCGCGTGCTGTTTGAATATAATCCTGTCGCAAGACATCGAGCAACTGTCCTCGCATCAGACGCTGTAATCCTGCAAAGCTAGTGATGCTGAGGGCAAGCGTTGGCAGAAGCATGTGCCAAGCGATATCGACGACTTTGCCAAAAGGGGTTAGCTCGGCGTGGTAAAGGCTGGTCATATCCCCAACGGGCAACAAAGGAGAAAGATTTTGTGCCAAAATTAAAAATAACAAAGCTGTGATAAAGCTGGGAAAGCCCTGACCTAAATAGCTAATTACTCGTAAAATTTTATCTACCCAACTGTTTTGTTTGACAGCACCAATAATTCCTAGGGGAATAGCAACCATCCAAGTCACGATAATCGATGCTATTGCGAGCAACAAAGTAGCTGGAATGCGTTCTAGAAGAAGAGAAGATACGGGGCGAAGATAGACAAAGCTCGTGCCAAAGTTGCCCGTAAAAACCCGAAACAGCCATAGCCAATATTGAACGATCGCTGGCTTATCTAAACCAAACTGTCTTTTGTATTCCTCAATAGTTTCTTGGGAAATTTTCGGATTGAGCTGCAAGGTTTCAAGAAAATTGCCAGGGGCGAGTTGCATAATCGCAAAACTGAGAACAGAAGCTAAAAATAAGGTCAAAAGTCCCTGCAATAATCTTTTGAAAACATAGCACGAGGTTTCGCTAGTTAATTGCGATCGCAATCTCAACAATCCATGATTAAATCCATTTTTGAATGAAGAAACTTTAGTAGAAGCCATAAAAATTATTCTGGTATTGGTTATTGGTTAGTTTGTTGCTTATTTGGCGCTACCATACTAACCGCTAACCACTAACTACTAATTACTAATATTGAACTAACGTAATAATAGGAACATCTGGCAATTTTTTGCGCCCTTCTAATTCGGTTAACTCGATGATAAAACTAAATCCCAAGACTTGACAGCCAATTTGTTCTAGTAAATCGGCTGTTGCTTTAGCCGTTCCGCCAGTGGCAATGAGATCGTCAACGATCAGCACTCGACTTCGACCGTCTATAGCATCTTGATGGATTTCCAAGCGATCGGTTCCATACTCTAGCTCGTATTCAACGGCATGAACCGCTGCTGGAAGCTTTCCCGGTTTGCGGACTGGAACGAATCCAGCATTGAGGGTATAGGCTAGCGGCGTTCCAAAGATAAAACCGCGAGATTCCATGCCGACGATGTAATCGGGAACCAAACCAGCGTCTTTGCACTTCTGAGTTAATGTATCGATCGCGTAGCGCAACCCCTCCGGATTGCTAAGCAGGGTCGTAATATCGCGAAAAGTAATTCCCGGCTTCGGAAAGTCAGGAATATCTCGAATGAGAGATTTGAGATCCATAATTTCACTAATTCACGAATTAATCGCTAATGACTAAAATACAATTTTCCCAATAAGCTATTCTAGGATGAGTCCTTCTACAACTATAATGTCCGATTCTAATTCTCCTGTTGATGCCAAACCGCACATTTTAAATATTCTGCCCGACTTTCCTATCATAGGGCAGCAATCTGCTATTCGCATTCAGCAAAAAATTGACCTGCTCCTCTTGGCGATCGAAGCTTTGGAATTAGGAGCGTCAGAGCAGTTTTTAGCAACGGCTAAACAGTTAGATCTTCAGGGGATTATTAAAAATCGGATCGTCCTGTGGCGCTTGCGTTGCACGAATCCTTGGCGGCGTTCTTACCTGCGCAATAGCCTTACCTTGGAGCAAGCAAAAGCACTTGTCATTATCGCTAGCTATCGAGCCAAACAACTCATCGTTCCCATCCGCAACCTACTGCTTGCCGAACAACAAATGCGAGATAAAGGATTGCCCCTAGATAACCATTTTCTCTTATCGGAGTATCTAGAACAGTTTCGTTCGCACTTTCGCAGTCGCATGAATCCCCGTCGCGCGAAGGTAGCCGTTTATCTTGGTTGGGAAGACGAATTGAACGAACTCGCCCTATCCCTACTTCATCAGCTAATATTTTTTACGGGTACGATGGGCATGCAGCGATTTTGGATTAGTTTGTTTGACGGAGAGGTAGCATGACCATTCGACGACAGTATAGTTTGCCTAACTGTACATTAATTTTAGAAGGATTGAGCAACGAGGCAGCACCTGCCGACGCAACAGATGCACGACCAATGCTATCCATTTTGGTCAATGCAGAATGTCAGTTTGTTGGCATTAACAAAAAGCTGCACGGCGGACGGACGTTTTTGGAAAATTTAGTCAAAGCGGTCAGTGCCTATGCCCAGGAGTGTCTCAGCGGAGTTCGCCACCCCCAGGACTCTCAGGAAAATGGCGATCGCATTCATTTAGAGAAAATTGAAGGAACCAATCTGCATCGCCTCACCTGGCAACCTGCAGAAGATGCCAACGAACAACCCGTCGAAATTGAATTAACGACAGTGCAGTTATTCGATCTCGTAGAAGCCGTCGATCAATTTGTTGCCGACACTCGTACCTTACCCGATATCTCGATCGAGTTAAAACCCGTATCTCGTCGCTACCGCAAACCCGACGAACCTATCGCACAAAGAGCCATTCCTGCCACATTGGGAGTCGTGGGTTTAGCGTTGACTGGGTTTATCGCTTTCTTGCTCCCCATTCCCGAAGTTCGCAAACCCGAACCCAAACCCCAAGCAAGTCCGACACAAACGACTCCGAATTCTCAGCCGTCTCCTCCTGGTAATCCTCCAACGCCATAGTTCGGCTATTAGTGATTGCTTTCTAAAGTAATGACAATCTTGCCAACTGCGCGACCGCTTTCACTATAGCGATGAGCCTCAGCTATTTCTGATAAGGGATAAGTGCGATCGATAACAGAGCGAATTTTATCGGCTTCAATTAATTTTTTTAATTCAGCCAAGTCCTTGCCACTTGCTTTGGCAAAAAATAATTTTGCTTTTTTTCCTGGAATTAAAGAAGTCAAAAAACTATTCACAAGAACGTCAGGGCTTGGCAAAAGAGCGATATAAATCCCTTGAGAAAGTAAATTATTTTTACATTCAGAAAAAGAGCGTTTGCTCACAACATCAAAAATAATGTCGTATTTTTCAGTTTCTTTCGTAAAGTCTTGTTGCGTGTAATCAATGACTCGATCTGCGCCTAAGCTTTTTACCAATTCCACGTTTTTTGTGCTGCAAACTGCCGTGACTTCTGTTTCCCATGCTTTAGCAATTTGCACCGCAAATGTCCCTACACCGCCCGATGCACCGTTAATGAGAACTTTTTGACCTCTTTTTATCTCTCCTGCATCTCGCAGGGCTTGTAGGGCAGTTGTAGCAGCAAGGGGAACGGCAGCCGCTTGTTCGTGAGTCATGTTATTTGGTTTGAGGCAAACAAACTGTTCTGCGACGGCTACATATTCAGCATAAGCCCCGCCAGGAATAGAACTGAGATAGGCATAGACTGCATCTCCGGGCTTGAATTTAGTCACTCGATCGCCAACTTCTACCACTTCTCCCGAAACGTCAAACCCTAAAATTAATGGAAATTTATAGCCTGTCAGGAATTGAAGCATACCCTGTCTGATTTTCCAATCGATGGGATTGACGCTGCTGGCATAAATTTTGATTAGCAGTCGATCGCTTTTTAGAGAAGGCTTTTCGACATCTGCGTATTGTAGGACATTAGCAGAACCGTACCGATTAATGATGATTGCTTTCATACTTTCACCTGTTGCGATCGCTCCCTCAAGTTTTCCTGGGGGCTTTTCTATACAAGTTGCCATTGTTTCTTGAGCAGCGCTAAAAAAGTGGCGTAGCCTGCCGAAAACTCGAATTTGGGCGGATCGGGAACGAGATATTCGGGAAACTCCGTATAGGGACGCCATTTTTCTGAGGGATCGTGCCGTAGATGTAGCATTCCCGCATCGGTTGCGCCGTCAGGTTTCCAAGTCATTTGACCTGGAGTGCGATCGCCCATAAAAATCTCCTTATATTCAATCTTACAACCATGTCTTAAGAGTTTTTTACATTTTGACAAATAGCTAGCTAGCTTCTGTAAGCATTTATACTTATTTTTTCTCGATTGCTTAGAGAAAAAGATTTCCGCTCAATCTTTAGAATAAATGTAGACATTTACAGGCGAAGATTATGAAGTTAACTTGGCTTGACAGTAATTCTTGGCTGATCGAACTGGCAGGAAAACGCATCCTCCTCGACCCCTGGTTAGTTGGTTCTCTAGTCTTTGGCAATCTCTCGTGGCTGTTCAAAGGGGAAAAAAACGCTTCTCGTCCCATTCCCGAAAAGATCGATTTGATTCTACTGTCCCAAGGATTAGAAGACCACGCTCACCCTCCGACACTCAAACAACTCGATCGCAATATTCCCGTCGTTGCTTCTCCCAATGCAGCTAGGGTAGTTCGAGAGCTAGGATACCTACAGGTAACGGCTTTAGCCCACGGAGAAACTTTTACCTTGGCTCACCAAATAGAAATCAAAGCCGTTCCCGGTTCTCCTATCGGACCGCAGTTAGTTGAAAATGGCTATTTGCTAAAAGATCTAGAAAACGGTCAAACAATCTATTACGAACCTCACGGCTATCATTCTCCTGCTCTTAAAGCGAATGCACCTGTCGATGTCGTTATTACCCCGATTATCGATCTAAAAATCCCGCTTCTAGGTTCGGTCATTAAGGGACAACAGAGTGCCTTGGAAGTATGTAAATGGTTGCAACCTCAAGTCATCGTGCCAACAGCAGCAGGAGGTGACATAACCTTTGAAGGATTGCTGATGTCCGTGCTTCGTGCTGAAGGAAGCGTCGAAACATTTCGTGCTTTGCTTGCCAAAAATCACCTCTCGACGCGGGCGATCGAACCAAAACCGGGCGAAGCATTTGAAGTAGAGTTAGAAAAAAGAGCTGTTAGCCTCTGATCGTTGGGTGGGTTGGGGTTTGCGAAACGCAACCCACTACCACCCAGTTCGTCAAGCTGCTTTAGCTTGGGCTTGTTGTTGCAGGAAATTAACAATTGATGTTTTCTCCAAAAGTCCAACAACAACGCCATTTTCACCGACAACCGTTAGCTGTTGTAGATTTTTTTGTTCTAGTAGTTTAACGACTTCTAATAGAGAGCGATCGGCGCTAATCATTTCCATGGCTTGTGATGGTTGAATGAGTTTGCTAACTCGAACTTCTGTCCATTTAGAAGTTGGAACTTTTTTCAGGTCATCGACGGCAATTTCTCCTAATAATTGTCCGGCTTCGTTAGTCACTAAAAACTTTTTCCACTGGTTCTGTCCAATGACATAATCATTGGCAAAGTCCCGCAGTGTTAAGATAGCAGGAACAGTTGGACTATTAGGAATGACAGCATCTTGAGCCGTGTATTGACTTAAAGTTTCTTGAATTCTAGCCGATTGAGCGGAGAAACCAGCATTTTGTAATAGAAATAAACCAATTAATAGCGTCCAAAAACTACCAAATTGGCTCAGTCCTAAGATAGATAGTCCGCCTAAAATTACAGCTAGCCAACCAAAGAATTGACCGACTCTACTGGCAAAGATAATACCTTGATTAGGGTTTCCTGTAATCTGCCAAACGATCGCTTTAAGAACGTTGCCTCCATCTAGGGGTAAGCCAGGAATTAGGTTAAATAATCCCAAGATTAAATTAATTGAAGCGAGTAAGTAAACGATCGCTTCTACAGGAGATGGCAAAGATAAGTTATTGCCAATAACTGTAAATAGACCGAACAGCAGTAAACTAACAACTGGTCCCGCGATCGCGACTAAGAATGCTTGCAGGGGACTATTCGATTCCTTCTCTAAGGTTGCCAATCCGCCAAAGAGAAATAAAGTAATCGATCTAACTTTAATTCCTTGAGCGATCGCAACGAAACTATGTCCTAGTTCGTGGAATACCACAGAAGCAAATAATAACAGTGCGGCAACAAATCCCAGAATCCAGGGCGTTATTCCTGTGAGTTGAGGAAATGATGTTAGTTGTCCCCCGTAACTCAAAGTTACTAAGCCTAGGACAAAAAACCAGGAAGGATTCACATAAAAAGGAATCCCAAATAAATTGCCGACGCGAATGTTGCCATTCATGAGATAACCTCTGAAACTTTTGAATTTTAAACCCGCCCGCAGGATGAATTCCGAAGACGGCTGAATTAGTTATTAGCTTCTGTTTCAATTGTAACGAAGTGTTAAAAGCAATTAATCTTAGCTATTTTAGTAAAAACCGTCCAAAAAAGTTCGGTTAGGTAGGAGAAGAAAGTTATTGATTTAATTTAAAAAGATTAAAAGGCAAGATTGTAAATCCAAGCTTAATTATTTCGAGCAGTTCTCTCGAATCGAGATTTAATGCTTGTATAATTAAGAGTTTCTACTACTCTATTGCCAAGAAAAAGGGTTGAGAGAAAAGAGATGGGGATTAAAGACTTAAAAAGCAGAGATATTTTAGGTATAGCAGACTTGAGCGCGGCAGAAATTAAAGATTTGTTGCAACTCGCCGCCGATTTGAAAAGTGGAAAGCGATCGCCTGTTTGTAACAAAATCTTAGGATTATTATTTTACAAAGCTTCTACTCGCACTCGCGTGTCTTTTACCGTTGCCATGCACCAACTTGGTGGTCAAGTCATCGATCTCAATCCCAACGTCACTCAAGTCGGCAGGGGCGAACCCATCTCAGACACGGCAAGGGTTTTAGATCGCTATATCGATATTTTGGCAGTGCGAACCTTCAAGCAAACCGATTTGGAAGAGTTTGCTCGCTATGCCCAGATTCCTATTATCAACGCCTTGAGCGATCTAGAGCATCCCTGTCAAATTTTGGCGGATTTATTGACGATTCAAGAGTGTTTTGGTAAGGTTTCGGGCGTTACCGCCACTTTTCTCGGCGATGGCAATAATGTCGCTCATTCCTTCATTCTCGGCGGTGCCTTAATGGGCATGAAAATTCGCGTAGCTACCCCAGAGGCACATCAACCAGAACCCGCTATTGTAGAAAAGGCAAGGCAATTGGCAGTAGACGGGGCGGAAATTATCATTACTGAAGACCCTGTTGAGGCAGTAAAAGGATCGCAAGTGGTCTATACTGACGTTTGGGCAAGTATGGGACAAGAAGCTTCAGCTGAGTCGAGAATTCCCATGTTTCAACCTTACCAAGTCAACGAAGAAATTCTCGCTCATGCGGATTCGGATGCGATCGTACTGCACTGTTTGCCTGCTCATCGAGGAGAGGAAATTACTGAAGCTGTCATTGAAGGCAAGCAATCGCGAGTATGGGATGAGGCAGAAAACCGCATGCACGTCCAAAAAGCTTTGTTAGTTAGTTTGTTGGGAATTGAATAATACTATTTGGAATTATTGGCAAGGACGAATCGCGATGCACCCCTGAAATCCCTTCTCCCACAGGGGGCGAAGAGACTTCAGGCAGATTTTTTTAGATTTAGGACGAGAAACGCGATCGCTTTAATTTTAATTGTTCTTCTATAGCAATACGAAGCTCACAACTATTGCTTTTCAAGACGCGAAGCGCCCAAAAGAGTAACAGCTCTTTTGCACTCACTACTCGATTAGAACGCTTATTCTGGTTCTATTTCTAATACCAATTTTCATAGTTTCGCGATCGACATTCTTCACCCCTCTCCCAAATAGCGAGAGGGTTTTGGGGTGAGGGCGATCGACTATCTCTGTCATTAATGAATGAAAAATGATATAACTTTAATCAAAATAGAATAAATTGTTATTGACAATAAAATTTCTTATGAAAAAAATTTACTTTAATTAACGAACGGCACTAATAATAAAGTCAATCCCGTAAATAAATATAATTTCTTAGGAATTGTCCATTTAAAATTGTCAATTTTTCGATAGCTCC
Organism: Hydrococcus rivularis NIES-593; assembly: GCF_001904635.1. Lineage (GTDB taxonomy): Bacteria > Cyanobacteriota > Cyanobacteriia > Cyanobacteriales > Microcystaceae > Hydrococcus > Hydrococcus rivularis. The sequence goes on along the minus strand of NZ_MRCB01000002.1, from coordinate 78,039 downwards.
AAATGCTAGAATTAATATATTTGAGCTTATTAGATTAAAACATCAAAGATCGAGCATTCTAATAACCTAGTCAGTCTTACTAAAAAGCCTCGCTCGAATTGGAGTTAATTAACTGTGGTTATCCAAGTAAATTCTAATCAAGCTTATGAAGCGAAAACTCAAGAGATCGCCAGACAGCTTTTAGCATCGACGCGGGAGAGGCGTTCTCTCTGGGCACAGGTACGCGACCAAATGCGCTGGGACGATAAACTTCTCGACTGGGCAATGAGCAATCCTGGCTTGCGGGTTCAATTATTTCGCTTCATCGACTGTTTGCCGGCTTTGCGCAGCAATGCCGAAATCGCCCGCCACATGCAACAGTACTTAGGAGAAGAATCGGTAGAACTTCCGTCGGCACTGAAAAGCATACTCAATTTTACCGATCCCAATTCTGCTCCGGCTCAATTAGCAGCTGCAACGATTAGCAAAGCAGTAGAAGCACTAGCCTTTAAGTATATTGCTGGGGAGACTGTTCCACAGGTTATTAAGACTATCGATCGCCTGCGTAGAGAAAAGATGGCATTTACCATCGACTTACTCGGAGAAGCCGTCATTACAGAGGCAGAAGCGAAAGCCTATCTGCAAGGCTATCTGGATTTGATGGAACAGCTAGCCCAGGAAGCGCAAAGATGGTCGAAAGTGCCAGAAATTGACGAAGCAGATGGAGAACCGCTCCCAAAAGTTCAAGTTTCGGTGAAATTAACAGCTTTTTACTCCCAATTCGATCCGATCGATCCACAGGGAAGTCAGGAAAAAGTCTGCGATCGCATTCGCATCCTTCTCCGTCGCGCTAAGGAATTAGGAGTAGCGGTTCACTTCGACATGGAACAATATGTCTACAAAGATTTGACCTTCGCTATCCTCAAAGAATTGTTACTCGAAGAGGAGTTTCGCACCCGTACCGATATCGGAATTACCATCCAAGCCTATTTACGCGACTCGGAACGAGATTTAAAAGATGTCATCGAATGGGCAAAAAAACGGGGCAATCCGGTAACGGTTCGCTTGGTCAAAGGGGCATACTGGGATCAAGAAACGATTAAATCCCTCCAGCGTCATTGGCAGCAGCCAGTATATAACGAGAAAGCGGCTACTGATGCAAATTTTGAGCGTTTAACCCAGTTATTGCTGGAAAATCACGAATATTTGTATGCGGCGATCGGCAGCCATAACGTGCGATCGCAGGCATTAGCCTGTGCCATTGCCGAAACTCTCAACATTCCTCGCCGCCGCTTCGAGATGCAAGTCCTCTATGGAATGGGCGATCGCTTGGCACAAGCTTTAATCAAACGCGGTCATCGAGTACGAGTCTATGCACCCTACGGAAAACTTCTTCCTGGCATGGCATACTTAATTCGCCGCCTGCTGGAGAATACGGCAAACAGTTCTTTCCTCAAACAAAGTCTGGAAGAACGCCCCGTCGAGGAGTTGATCGCCCCACCCGTCGTTAGAGACGGGGAGACAAGGAGACGAGGAGACAGAGAGACTTTCCCTGGTGCGCCCGATACGGATTATGCTAACGCCGAATTGCGCGAGGCAGCCAAACAAGCTTTAGTTAAAGTTCGCAATTCCTTGGGGAAAACCTATTTACCTTTGATTAATGGGGAATATGTCCAAACTGAGACAGCGATCGATTCGGTCAATCCGTCGAATCCTAGCGAGATTGTCGGCAAAATTGGCTTAATTTCTGTCGAACAAGCCGAAAGAGCGATAGAGGCGGCAAAAGCTGCTTTCCCCGCCTGGAAAAAGACTCCTGTTAAAGTGCGGGCAGGAATTTTGCGCAAAGCTGCTCAAATAATGGAACAACGCCGCCACGAATTGAGCGCTTGGATCTGCCTAGAAGTGGGAAAAGTCTTGCAACAAGCCGATGCGGAAGTCTCGGAAGCGATCGATTTCTGCCGCTACTATGCCAAAGAAATGGAACGGTTGGATGGCGGGCATAATTTTGACGTTGCCGGAGAAACCAATCGCTACCGCTATCAACCGCGAGGCGTTGCCGTGGTCATTTCTCCTTGGAATTTCCCCATCGCCATTGCTACGGGAATGACGGTAGCTGCATTAGTCGCTGGCAATTGTACCTTACTCAAACCCGCCGAAACTTCCTCCGTCATTGCTGCCAAAATAGCCGAAATCCTCGTAGAAGCAGGAATTCCTAAAGGAGTGTTTCAATTTGTCCCTGGCAAAGGTTCTCAAGTAGGCGCTTACATGGTGAAGCATCCCGACATTCATTTAATCGCCTTTACAGGATCGCGGGAGGTAGGCTGTCGTATCTATGCCGACGCATCTATACTGCAACCCGGACAAAAACATCTCAAACGAGTCATAGCCGAGATGGGCGGAAAAAACGCCATTATCGTCGATGAAAGTGCCGATCTCGACCAAGCAGTAGCTGGCGTGGTGCAATCGGCGTTTGGCTATAGCGGGCAAAAATGTTCGGCTTGTTCGCGGGTTATCGTTCTCGATTCCGTATACGATGCCTTTGTGGAACGGTTTGTTGAAGCCACGCGATCGCTCAATATCGGTGCGGCAGATTTACCCAGTACGCAAGTCGGTCCGGTTATCGACGCAACTGCACGCGATCGCATTCGGGACTACATTGCCAAAGGCAAACAGGAAGCCGAAGTTGTCCTAGAAATGGATTCCCCCGAAAACGGCTATTTCGTCGGTCCCACGATCTTTACCCATGTTTCTCCCACGGCAATTATTGCCCAAGAAGAGATTTTTGGGCCCGTAGTCGCACTAATACGGGTAAAAGATTTCAATGAGGCATTAAAGGTTGCTAACGGAACCGATTACGCCCTCACAGGTGGTCTATATTCTCGCACTCCCGACCATATTAAACGGGCTGGCGAGGAATTTGAAGTCGGCAACTTATATATCAACCGAACGATTACGGGCGCGATCGTTGCCAGACAGCCCTTTGGCGGGTTTAAACTCTCTGGAGTCGGTTCTAAAGCCGGAGGACCCGATTACTTACTGCAATTCCTCGAACCTCGCCATATCACCGAGAATATCCAACGTCAGGGATTTGCGCCAATTGAGGGAGCGGAATAAGTTGAACCGAATAATAAGTGGGTAACGAACTGAACGCTTGCTCGTTTTTCTGAGGGACTAGGTGCCGAGGTAAATCCGGCACTTTAAGCGCCCTCTCCCCGGCTGAAAAGATAGGGGCATTCAACAACGCTTTTCGGTAACTTTTATTTCAGATTAGCTCTCGTGTCTCGAACAGCCACCCAAAAGAACAATCCGGTTAAAGGAATGCTCGCCGCTAGAATAATTCCAGTCGCGACATTTCCTAGTTCTGGCGTTCCTGAGGACAGTTCAAAGACCGAACCCACTCCAGCGATCGCTGCAATACAAGAACCCAATAAAAATACGCCGCTTTTCGGTGTCACTGTTATTACTCCTAGTGCGAAATAGACTTAACCGCCCCAAGCGAAAAGCCTTTCTTCTTCAATTCTTCTGTCAGTGCTAAACTATTTTCAACGCGATCGACAAACAGAACCCCTTCGAGGTGATCCATTTCGTGTTGGATGACGCGAGCGAGGAATCCCGATGCTTTAAGCTTGCGAGGTCGTCCCTGTTCGTCCTTAAACGAGACTTCAACCGTTTCTGGACGAGTGACATCCATATACACGCCGGGAATGCTCAAACACCCTTCTTCAAAGTCGCACAATTCGCTTCCATAGCTAGTGATTTGCGGGTTAATTAAAACTAGAGGGGGATTGGCGGGATTATCTGGTTCGCAGTCGATGACGATTAATTGTTTGTGGATGCCGACTTGAGGAGCTGCCAAACCGACCCCGTTAGAGCTATACATGGTTTGCAGCATTTCTTTGGCGAGTTGCCGCACGCTGTCGTCTACCTTAGCAATGCGCTTGGCGGGCTGGCGCAGGACGCGATCGCCCAAATAATGAATTTTTAAAGGGGGTTTTTCTAACTTTTTTTTCTCTACAGCGATTCCTGAAGTCATGGACTGACCTATCGAGCAATAGTTATGGCTATACTTTTTTCAATTTTAACTAATATTAACAGGGATTGGCGCTTCCGGTTTTGGGGATTAGCGATCGCAAGGTTTAGCATTGACAAAAATGGCTATCTGTGGCTAAAAACTGGTGAACGATCGATTTAGATTTTCATGAATTGGGCAAAAGCATCGAGAAAAAACACTCGATGTAATAAAATAAGATTATTTATTGCAAAAACTCGACAACCCTTAGCAAGTCATTGGCAGTGACTTGACTGAGTTCGCCAAATGCGTCAAATGATAATTTTGACGTTTGAATTGTTAGTTTAAGTAAATTTCGGGGAACTCTTGATAAAGAGAGAGTATCTTAACCTTGTCAGTTGCAAGCAACGACTGAAATTCGGCACTCGATGCGATAACGGCGATCCAGAATGAGCTACTGTGTAAATCCCTCTTGTTCTCAACCGAAAAACCCCAAAAATGCTGAAGTTTGTCAAGCTTGTGGCTCTAGTCTGATCTTACGCGGACGTTACCGAGTTTTAGGGATCTTAGGCAAAGGGGGATTTGGAGCAACCTTTGTCGCAGTCGATCTCTCGCTTCCCGGCAAACCCTGGTGCGTCGTCAAACAACTGCGCCCCTCGACTGACGACCCCGCCTTATTCAAAATGGCAAAGGAGCTTTTCGAGCGAGAAGCGGAAACCTTGGGCAGAATTGGCAATCACCCGCAGGTTCCCAGATTGCTAGACTATTTTGAAGACAGGCAGCAGTTTTATTTAGTCCAAGAATACGTTAAGGGACACAACCTTCATCAAGAAGTCAAAAAGAACGGTCCCTTCAGCGAGGTAGGAGTTAGACAGTTTTTGAGCGAAGTCCTACCCATCCTACAATATATCCATACCCAACGAGTGATTCATCGGGATATTAAACCCGCTAACATCATTCGCCGCGAAGAAGATCGCCAACTCGTCTTGATCGATTTTGGGGCAGTGACTAATCAAGTCAATTCAGTGGCTAACAGTGCGTCTACTCAGACGGCTTTCACGGCATTTGCAGTAGGAACGGCAGGTTTTGCCCCGCCAGAACAGATGGCAATGCGTCCCGTTTTTGCCAGCGACATTTATGCGGTTGGCGTGACTTGTCTTTATTTACTCATTGGCAAATCTCCTAAAGATTTAGGCACCGATCCGACTACCGGAGAAATTACCTGGGAAAGATGGGTAACGGTAAGCGAGTCGTTTGCTAAGGTATTGAAAACAATGCTGGAGGTGTCTGTTCGTCACCGCTATAAAACTGCTAACGAAGTGCTACAAGCGCTCGAACTGGTTCCCTATAGCGAAAGTTTGGCGCAGAGCATGATTAATGCACCCAATTTAGAGAAAGGAACGGGCAATTCTGCTATTCTGTCCACTACACCCATCTCAAAAATAGGAACGGGCAATCGCACTCGCATCGATCGCGCTACTCGGACGAGTGCCAATCCACCTGCCCCTAATGTCCCTAATAAAGCTACGGCTGGCTCGAATTTCTCTGCCGCTCTCAACTATCAAATGTCTAGCAATTATGCCATCGACAAAAATCGATTGACTAGTCCATCAAAATCACCAGCCCCTAAGAAACCCGTACCTAAATTAGATGCTAACAGCATTGTAGAGGGTTATAAAAATGGCAGGCGAGATTTTGCTCAGCAAGAGCTGAATAACTTGAATTTAAGCAGAGCTAGCTTGCCCGGTGCGATTTTTCATCAATCCCAGTTGAACCAAGCCAATTTTCAAAGGGCAAATTTGGCGAACGCGGATTTTGGTCATGCCAATTTAACTCACGCCGATTTGCGAAATGCGAATTTGAGTCGGGCTTATTTAAGTTATGCCGATCTCGAAGGTGCCGATTTGCGAGGAGCCGATCTGAGTTTTGCCCATCTGACTTATGCCAATTTGAAAGGGGCAAACTTATGCGGGGCAAATCTTACTAATGCCAAAGTAACCGAGGAGCAACTCGTTTATGCAAAAACGAATCGCTCGACTATTATGCCAACGGGAAGAAAAGGATTTTGGTAAACTTCTCGGCGATCGATATAATTATGTCGATTTAGGGGGAATTTTGCGAATTTCTGAATAAAAAGCGGTTCGACTGAAGCCATGAGCATTTTTCACCAAGCTAGTTCTCAACCGTAAATTGGGACTGGCAAACCAGAGGCGTTCTTCTAAATACGTTTTGTCTTTTTCAATCATTAAAGTCAAAGCTTGGTCATTGCCCAAGACAAAGCTACCCAAGCTTATCGTTGTCAGAGGCATTCCTGTCGCAAACAAAAGTTTGCCAGTTTGAGAATTATCGCGATCGGGAACTAGGATCGTGACTGAAGAACCGCTTTGCTTGGGTTTTCCCCAATCTACCGAGTTATCCCACAACGTTTTCGTTCCTCCCAAGGTATGGCTGGGGTCAATTTTATGTTGCTGACAAAGAGTTATTATTTCCGGTCGATCTTGGGATAGTCTTTCTACAGTCAGGTCTGCTTTGTGATTTTCAACTTTTGTTTCATTTAAATGATAACTCGTGCGCTGAGAAAACCATTTACCCGCACACAGTTCGAGAAATTCCTCAATTTCCATGAATGATTCGCAAACGCTGTTCTTATCAGTTGACTCAATGAATCGTCAGAATTGACTTTATCAATTCTACCGCTGTTGTTATCCTTTATTATTCCGTTGACCCTTCTTCGAGTCGCTCTAGGGATAGGGTCGCCGCTTGACTGACTTGAGGATGGGGATCTTTGGCTAAAAATTTGAGCGCAGAAATGCTTTTTTCCGTTTTGAGGTTGCCCAAAGCTTCCGCCAGACGCTGGCGAATCAGCCAATCCTCTGAAGGAGCAAACTGAAGAAGGCGATCGACGGTATCTACTGCTTCAATTTCTCCCAAAGCCGCGATCGCGGCCTGTTGTAAGACGGCTTCCTCACTTTCTAGCGCTTTTAGTAAAACTTCCTTAGCGCGAATATCTTTGAGATTTCCCAAGGAAACCGCCGCACTAAAACGCACTAACCATTCCGTATCTTCGTAAAAGGCACGCACTAGCGGTTCAAAGGCGCGTCCGTCTTCTAAATAGCCCAAAGCGCCTGCCGCATCGGCTCGAATGCCGTAGTCGGGATCGGTCTCTAGAAGCTTCACCAAAATCTCATAGCATTCTTCCGTCTGCTTGACTCCCAAGGCAAAGACTGCCATGGAACGCACTGGCAAGATTTCGTCGTAGAGAACTTTTTTGATCAAAGGGACTGCATCTGCGGCTGGGAATTGTCGCAACGAGGCGAGTGCCAACAGGCGATCGCGAGAATTGGGACTTTCGAGTTGGACGGCGATTTGTTCTAAACTCGGCTGATTCATCAATTTATTTTTTGTCCAGCTACACCGATGTTACTAACTATATCGCTATCAATAGGGAGAGTGCGAGTGTCAGTGATTGGTTTTCACTATGAATCCAGGACTTCATCGTCTCCTCTCCCCGGAAAACCTTGCATCCTATCTTAGGGATGGGTTTCTCTTGCGCGTTTGCTCGATAAATTCCCGAATTGTTTGAAGATACTGCATCCCTCCTAGTTCAGCCGTATCGTTGTGTCCTGCATGAGGCACTAACAGCAGTTGTTTGGGTTCCGGTGCAGCCTGGTAGAGTTCCTGGCTCATTTTGACAGGGATTATCTCGTCAGCAGTCCCGTGAATGAAGAGGATTGGCATTTGCAGCGATCGCACTTTGGCAAGAGAATCGAATCGCTGAGTCAGAATCAAATCTACGGGGAAAAGCCGATATAAGCTAACCTCGTCTACCATTGCTCTTACGGATGTGAAAGCCCCTTCTACGATGATGCCCGCGATGTCGGGATGTCGTACCGCCATTTCAATGGCGATCGCGCCACCTAATGAATGACCGTAAAGAAAAATATTTTTGGGCGCAATCCTTCGTTGTTGAGTTAAATAAGTCCAGGCTGCTTCTGCATCTTCGTAAACAAGGGACTCATTGGGAAATGGTCCCGAACTTTTGCCATAACCGCGATAGTCAATAAGCAATACGGACAGTCCTAACTGGTGAAAGCGAGAAGCGCGATGGACGTTATCGCCGATGTTGCTTCCGTTACCATGAAAATAGAGCAAGACGGGAGCTTCGGCTTTTGGGGATCGTATCCACCAACCATGTATTTTCCCTGTTGAGACGGGCAACCAAACTTCCTCATAGTTGAGATTGACGTCTGCTGGCGTTGTTGCGATCGCGGCAGGCGGAAAAAAAATCATTCGTGTCTGCCAGAATTTTAAAAACAAGCAGACTCCGATGTAGACAGTTACTAAGATTCCTCCTATAACTAAAATTCCTTTGACCAAAGCTAAATCAGTAATTTTACTCACGGTTGTCAAACTAGGAGTGTCTTTCTTAATTGCGTTACTTCATACTTTTTATAAGATAAGTAGGTAAACATAATTATTAGACTTGTTGCGAATTAAATAGGTGCGTTGCTGAAACCCTTATCTTATCAGATAAGGCTCGAATTTTCAGAAAAAGCTATTTCGCAACAACTCTATTTCATATAGCCTAATGTGTTCGCATTCGCGTAGCGGAGCCGGAGGCTCTCAGCGGATGCGTAGCACCTCACGTCTCGCTCGTGCGCGAGCAAGATGCTCGCACTACCACAATATTTCCAGGGGACAAGTTTTGCAATTAATTAAGTTATTATCCTAGCCGCAAGGTGCTAACTAAATCCGATCCTACTATCAATTTCATGGTTATTTAATCTAATTAGTTCAACTAATTTTCTTCTACTTTTGTAATACAAGCTGCCTCTAATAAAATGAATTTTTCTGTTGAGACAACAGAACAGTGATCGCTCAATTTTTCCAAGGCTGGCTTTTCTCCTTTCTCTAGTCGATTAATTGTTGCAAATACACTATCTCTAAAGGAACTCCGGATCAGCCATTCTTGTTTGAAAAGATAATCTGGCTCAAAAGAATTGCGTTCTATCAGCAAAAAGTCAATACCATATTTTTTAATAATGCTTTTAGTCACCGATAAATCAGAGCTATATTGGGCACGAATCGTATCAATCGTTCTTTGCTCGATTCGATTGTAATAAGCTGGATGATAGGCGAGAGCAAATTCTCTACTCGCCAAGATCGATCGCTGGGAAAAAGCAGGGATATTATCGGACTCTTGTGCTATCGAAGCAACTAAGGTATCTTTAGGCTGCTTGGATAAAAATTCATAGACTGCTGGTGCATCTCCAACCACCCAGGTTTGAAATAAAAATAGAACTCCAGAAGGAATTGCCGGAACGATTATTACTATTGCGGCAAACAAGGCAATCAGTCCTAATAAAAATGATTCTTTGCTGGTAAATTTTGCTTGGGTTAACTTTTTCTTAGATAGCCAACGCCATCCAGATTCTAAAAGAACGAGTAAGACAATCCCTGCTGCTATTGGCATCACAAATCGAATGCTGTGATGGGTATAGCGACTAGGGAGATGGAGTTGTGGCAGCAACAAATGAGCTAGAAAAAACATTCCCAAAGAAGCAATAACAATTTGCCAGAGAATCTTCGCATCTTCTGTGACAAACTTGGCTAGCGAGAGTTGTGACTTATGCCAAAATGGCAAGGCAAAAGCAAACCAGACAATCGAGGGAAATAAGGGGATTTTTATGCCGCTAGAACCCATAAAAATAAACCAAATTGGATTGACTCCAAAATATTGATTTCTTCCCCTAAATCCAAATTCAGGCATGGCTTTCATTTGCGCCAAAGTGACAACCGTTGAAAATTCCGAGCGATCTAGAATAAAAGGGAGCAAAACGACAAAAGCAACTCCTAATCCAGAGAGCAAAAAAAAATAATCCTTTCGATCTTGAGAAAGCTGAGGCAATCCTCTTTGCCAGCGAAATAATCGTACTGTGAGAATGGTAACTTCTACTAATAATAATTGTGGATAAAATAAACCTTGTAGAGCAATAGAAATTAAAACTGGAATTAGCGATCGCTGAACTAAGTAGTATAAGAAAGCTGCAAAAAATGGATAGACAAACGCTCTAGGCGTAGCTGAAATTAGATCGTCATTATTCCAGATGACTTGATTAAAAAGTAGGCTAATTAGAAAAGCACCGCTAGGAATGGGAAAGATTTTAAGAGAGAAAAAGAAAAGATAGACAGTTGCGATCGATCCTAAAACTAGCGGTAAGATTTTAGCGAGTAAGATTGACTCGATCCCAAGCTTTGCCATGCTCCAATAGAAAAATTTATAGCCAACTGGAGCAAGAGTCTGAAAGTAGTCAGCAATGAGATCGTTAGGAAACAGTTGAGGATCGACAAATCTTTGCAACCAGACGACATGTTGTCGAACATCATCCTGAATGATGTAATCTTGACTGAATCCATGACCTATGGATACGAGTCCGAAATATAGGTTAACGCTAAGACTTAAACTAAACCAAAACAAAGTATTGGGATGGCTGAATAATTTTGAAGACTTGATCGGCACCCATAGTTGTTTTAGAGAAGTAATCGAGGACATTTGAGTTCGTCGAGGAAAAATTTAGAGAGATTTGACAAATTACTGTATCATCTATCCGTTTTAAGCTTATATAAATCCAATTTCTCATGCGATCGCGATCGCAGCTTTCTTCAACAGGGAAAGAAATGCGAAAATTAGATACAGCAAAAAAATCAAGCAATATAACCGCTAATTAGACGAGCAAAATTGAAAAAAGTTACCCATACTAGAGCAAATTGCTGGTTGACTGACAAATCTTTGTCCCCTCACCCCTAAATCCCTTCTCCCACAAAGGGCGAAGGGACTTCAGGCAAAAAAGTCTTAAGTAGAAAGAGAATATTCTTGTAAAGGCTTGGCAATAGCAAGCCCTTGCAGTAAAAAGGTTACTGGAAACTTACGCAAGGATAGTTGAGCCTTTAAAATAGTCTTGCAACTGTCGATCGTGATCGTGGGAGAGGTTGCCCAGAGGCAAATCCTCTGGCAAAAATGCTTTAGCATCCGAGACTTCCAAAGTATCTCCAATAGCTAAAGCCCCCCGAACTTCTGCTTCGATAGAAACTGTAATCGAATGAATTCTGGGATCGCGGTCTGGTGAAGAGTATACGCCAACTAATCGCCGAATCTTGACCAGTTCTAATCCGGTTTCCTCTGCCAACTCTCGACGTGCAGTCGTTGCAATATCTTCTCCCCAATCCACGATTCCTCCTGGCAAAGACCATTGACCCGTATCGCGCCGACGAATTAAGATAATTCGCCCATCTGGCAGGATCGGGATAATTGTCGTTCCCGTGACTGGATGGCGGAAGATGATGCCGATTACGGTTGAAATAAATCGCCAAGCACGAAGCATATATGAGTTATCGGTATTGCGATCGGTAGGGATGTATTCTTATCGCGACGAACGCTCGAATGATTTGCCCCTAGGTGGCAAATCCGCATTTTGATACGCCGAATAGGTTTCCAGAAGCTAGTTTTCAACTAAAGACTTAGCTTTAGCCAGAGCTTGACGAACTTGCTCGAAACCCGTCCCGCCATAACTGTTGCGAGCTGCAACCACTTGTTTGGGAGCGATCGCTTCGTAAATATCTGCTTCAAAGGCTGGATGCAATTGCTTCCATTCCTCTAAAGTTAAGTCTTTGAGCAATTTACCCGCAACGAGACTGGTCTTGACGACTTTCCCTACTAAATTATAAGCTTCCCGGAAAGGAACTCCTCGCGCTGCTAAATAATCAGCAACATCCGTCGCGTTGGAGAAATCCTCAGAGACTGCCTCCGCCAGTCGTTCGTCTCGGAATTCCAATCCCTCATCCAATAAAATCGTCATTGCCTCCAGGCAAGCTTGCACGGTTTTAACGGCATCAAAAAGGGCTTCTTTATCTTCTTGCAAGTCTTTGTTATACGCCAATGGCAAACCTTTCATCAAAACTAGCATTCCTTGCAAGTGTCCAAAGACGCGCCCGCTTTTCCCGCGTACCAGTTCGGGTACGTCGGGGTTTTTCTTTTGCGGCATAATACTCGACCCCGTGGCACAGCTATCTTTGAGGGTAACGAAATTGAATTCCTGAGATGCCCAGAGGATAATTTCTTCGCTTAGGCGACTCAGGTGAACCATAATCAAGCTAGCAGCACCCAAAAATTCGATCGCAAAATCGCGATCGCTCACGCCATCCAAACTATTGCTATAAACGCCCTCAAAGCCTAATAGATTGGCGCTGTATTGGCGATCGATGGGAAAAGTCGTTCCAGCTAGGGCACCGCATCCCAAGGGCGAAATATTCGTTCTAGAGCGAATCTCTCCCAGGCGTTCCCAGTCTCGCTGCGCCATTTGAAAATACGCTAGCAAGTGATGGGCTAAACTTATCGGTTGCGCTCGTTGTAGGTGAGTATAGCCGGGGATGAGGGTTTCTACGCGAGCTTCGGCATGGCGCAGGAGAACCCGTTGAAACTGCCGCAATCGATGCCGGATCTCGTCGATGCGATCGCGCAGATAGAGGCGGATGTCGGTGCCTACTTGGTCGTTGCGCGATCGCGCCGTGTGTAATTTTTTGCCTACATCGCCGACGATTTCTATCAATCGTCGTTCGACGGCAAAGTGAACGTCTTCTTGTTCGATGCCGGGATTAAATTTGCCTTCTCGATATTCTTGGCAAATCTGTTCCAATCCGGCGACTAACTGTCCAGCTTCCGATTGCTCGATAATTCCCGTATGGGCAAGCATTTTCGCATGGGCAATCGAACCCGTTATGTCGTATTCGATCAGTTCGAGATCGAAACCGATGCTGGCATTGAAACGGGCGATCGCGGGATGCAGCGTCCCTTCAAAGCGATCGCTCCAAGTCTTTTTTTCTGTCACGGCAAACTACTATATCGCTCCCAATGGGAAATTAATATGCGGTAAAACTCCGAAAAATATAGCCCAGGACGAACCCGATCAGCAATGCCCAGACTTGACCCGATTCAATAAAGTTATTGAAAGCATCTTGCATCTGAGCCAAAACATCGACATCTTTATCGATTTTGGCGATTACCGTCACTGCGTATTGAACGCTCGATGCGGTTGATGTTTCTTTTGCCGGGAGAAAAGTGATAAATTGGCTTCTCAGGCTCTGTCCTTTCAAATTCTCCATGGAGATTTGTTCCTCTAAATATAGCTTACTCCGAAGATTGTACCCGCATCACCACTAAGGTCATATCATCCCCATTACTATTTTCTCCGCCAACGAAGCGATCGACTTGCTCGAATAGATAGTCGAGAATTTCTTGAGGGCTGTGACATTGCTGGCAGGCTCGCCGAAAAGCTTCTATCAAGCCTTTTTCTTCAAAGCGATCGCCGTTGGGATTTACCGCATCGGTAAACCCATCTGTATAGTAAATAATGGTATCTCCTGGCTTTAGCTGAACCTTGGCATCTTCGTATTGAGAATCGGCATCCACGCCAATCAACATTCCATTAGTATCCAAGCGTTCGATTTCTTGGCTAGAAGCTCGCCACATGAGCGGGGGATTGTGAGCAGCATTACTGTAAGAGAGAATCTGACTTTGAGGGTCGTATTCTGAATAAAATAGGGTGACAAAGCGATGAGACTTGTCTAAATCGGCATACATGACCCGATTTAAGTGTTGCAAAATTTGAGCGGGAGAATGACGGTTGAGAACTTCTGCCCTCAGCATTCCTCTGGTCATGGTCATGATTAGACCTGCCGGAACTCCTTTGCCCATCACGTCGCCGATGACGATACTCCAGGGAACGCAGCAGGCAGTTTGCTTGTCAATCTTGCCTTCTTGGGTTTGCCTCAGTTGGTCGTAGTTAGTGGGAATGAAGTCGTAGTAGTCTCCGCCGACGCGATCGGCATTTCTGCACCTAGCAGCCAGTTCGACCCCTTGTATTTTTGGGCATTTCCTGGGTAGCAGGCGTAGCTGAATTTCTGAGGCAATTTCTAGTTCTCGATCCTGACGTTCTTTAGAGCGCAATTCGACGGTCAATTCGTTATTGGCGATCGCTACGGCTGTTTGATCGGCAACTAGCTGAAGCAACTTTCGCCGAGTTTGAGTCCAAACGTAGTCTGGATCGTTACTAAAGATATAAAAACGCCCTCTCTCGACATTTTTGACCAAAACTGGCGTGCTGTAGAGTCGTACTTGGGAACCCAAAGCCTGCCTGATTTGCTCGTCAAGCAACGATGGTAATAGCAAGACAGGCGAATTGTTTGAATTTTTGTTTCTTTGGTTTTCTGAAGTATTGGCCTGACGAATCACGCCATCGAGCAGACGACGAAGTTCTTGAGTCGCCTGATGTTCCTGACAATGTAACTGTTCTAGGGATACCTGCCCGTTGGATTTCAACAAAATCAGAGCGCTGCCATCAGCATCGGTGACTCGTGCCGCCATTAATGGCGTTAACTCCAAAAATTGATTGAGGTTATTAAAGCTACGCAAAGCAAAGCCTAGAGAACTCAACAAATTTTGAATTTTGTTTTGTTCTCGGTACAAACTAGCTACCAGTTCCTTCAGTGCCAATACCGGCGTAGTTTCAGTTCTGACACCACTAGGGTTTGCATTCTTATCGGTTGAAGAGGGCTGGCGGGGAATAGGCACAGCAGTCATTGCACTTAGAAAGCATTAATTAGGCTTACAGTAAAAATTTATCAGTCAGGCAAACTAGGCGTATAAGTCATGCTTGCCCAGTTCAGACTACCACTATAGTAGATACGACACTAAATCTAACCAAACTAGAGTTGATACATAATAGCGCTCATTGGTACTCCTGCCAATGCCCCTAGACAAAAATCTGAAAATTTATCTCGATCGGGATAAATTTATGTTTGACTTAGTTGTTTGTTCTATTCGCCATGCTTTCTAATCTGAAAAAAAATCTGACATTAGGTATAGCGATCGCCTGTCTTCTCCTAGTTCATGCTAGCTATACTCTAGCCAACGAACCGCCTAACAATTCAACTAGACTGACCCAAGCAGAGATATCCCAACGGATAAAAAACTTACCTGGCTGGACGATTGAAGATGGGCAGCTTCGTCGTACCTATTCTTTCAGCAATTTTGTCGAGGCGATCGCTTTTGTCAATCGCTTGGTAGCACCTGCCGAGACAGCAGGACACCATCCAGACTTATCGATTTCTTACAATCGAGTTACTGTCAGTCTGACTACCCACGATGCAGGCGGACTAACCCAAAAAGACTTCGAGCTAGCCCAAATTATTTCTCAACTATTTTCTCAGACTCAATCGGAATGAATCTAGGCAAACGAACGGGCGATCGCTCGTTCGCAAATGCGATCGCCTAAAAAGGTGTTTTACAAGTTGGTTTCTTAACAAGACTTCATCATATTTTTTCTTCTTTGTGACTTTTATTCGAGATTTCTTCGCCAAACAGTTCGTCAAATCCATCGAGATCGAGATGTCCATTTGAAGAAGTCTCTGAAGAGTGAGCCTCTGTTTCTTCAGTTTGGAACATATCTAATAATTCCTTTTCGGAGCCACCAGCATTTTCCTGGAAGAAGTTATCCAATTGGTCTAATTGTTCATTCTGACCCGAATCAACTTGCGAGTCAGAGAATAAGTCGCCCCAATCCGAGTCGTCTGCTGAGGCGGCTTCGCCTGCTGATTCGGTAGCAAAGGGATCTAGGGATTCGGCTTCCAAGCTCTCAAAGCTAGCCATTTCTGGTGCGGCTTCAGCGGTCGAGTCAGAGAATAAATCTCCCCAATCCGAGTCGTCTGCTGAGGTGGCTTCATCGGTTGGTTGTGGGGCTTCTGGGGTAAAGTTCTCGAAGCTAGCTGTTTCGGCTGCTGATTCGGCAGTAAAAGGGTCTAGAGATTCGGATTCAAAATTCTCGAAGTTAGCTGTTTCTTGCAGAACTTCGGCGCTTGCGTCAGAGAATAAATCTCCCCAATCCGAGTCGTCTGCTGAGGTGGCTTCATCGGTTGGTTGTGGGGCTTCTGGGGTAAAGTTCTCCAAGCTAGCTATTTCTTGCGGCGCTTCGACGCTTGCCTCAGAGAATAAATCTCCCCAATCCGAGTCGTCTGCTGAGACGGCTTCGCCTGCTGATTCGGTAGCAAAGGGGTCTAGGGATTCGGGTTCCAAATTCTCGAAGCTAGCTGTTTGTGGGACAGCTTCGGCTGAGAAGGTGTCTTGGGGGGCTTCAGCTACTGGTTCGGTAAAGGAGTCTAGGGATTCAGATTCAAAATTCTCGAAGTTAGCCATTTCTGGTGCGGCTTCAGCAGTCGAGTCGGAAAATAAATCTCCCCAATCCGAGTCGTCTGCTGAGGTGGCTTCATCGGTTGGTTGTGGGGCTTCTGGGGTAAAGTTCTCCAAGCTAGCTATTTCTTGCGGCGCTTCGACGCTTGCCTCAGAGAATAAATCTCCCCAATCCGAGTCGTCTGCTGAGACGGCTTCGCCTGCTGATTCGGTAGCAAAGGGGTCTGGGGATTCGGGTTCCAAATTCTCGAAGCTAGCTGTTTGTGGGACAGCTTCGGCTGAGAAGGTGTCTTGGGGGGCTTCAGCTACTGGTTCGGTAAAGGAGTCTAGGGATTCAGATTCAAAATTCTCGAAGTTAGCCATTTCTGGTGCGGCTTCAGCAGTCGAGTCGGAAAATAAATCTCCCCAATCCGAGTCGTCTGCTGAGGTGGCTTCATCGGTTGGTTGTGGGGCTTCTGGAGTAAAGCTCTCCAAGTTAGCTGTTTCGGCTGCTGATTCGGTAGCAAAGGGATTTAGGGATTCGGGTTCCAAATTCTCGAAGCTCGCTGTTTGTGGTGCGGCTTCGGCTGAGAAGGTGTCTTGAGGAACTTCGCTTGTTGATTGGGCAAACGGGTCTAGGGATTCGGGTTCCAAGCTCTCGAAGCTAGCTGTTTCGGCTTCTTGTGCTTGGGGTTCTGAGACAAAGCTGTCGAAGGCTGCAACACTTTGCTCGGACTCCGGTACAACTTCAGCAACTGATTCTGCTACAGGTTCTTCTGTCTCTTCGGACGCTGATGACCCAAAAGCAGCAGCAGCGGCTCCGGCTACTGCGGCGGCTCCAGCAATGGCAGCCATTCCTGCTATCGATTCTGTTGGTGAAGGAGGATGTTCTTCCTGGGCTACTGCCAGATTAGAATTCTCTGGCACAACAGCCTGACGAGCTTGTTGCAGTTCTTGAATTTGCGTTTCATAATTAGCTCGTAATTCTTCAATTCGAGCTTGATAAGCTGCTTCGATTTCCTCAAGTTTAGACTGATGGGCTTGCTCTAATGCTTGAATTCGATTTTGATAAGATTTTTCGATTTCTTCTGACGGTTTGCCTTGAGATTGCTGAAGTTCCCGAAGTTGAGCTTCAGTTTGCTCTAGGGCTGCACGGGCTTGCTCTAATCTATGTTGCGTATTTTCTAACTGGCGCTTTTGTAACCAATATAATAAGCCTGCTCCTAACAGAAAACCAATAATACCAACAAATACCAATTCCATAAGTGCCTCCAAAATGAGTAAGTTATTCTTTATTAGGTAATATGCCCAATATTCTCGATCGAATTACAGAACTTTATCTATTGACGGTTTTCTTATCTAAGATATTTGAATACGTCACAAGTCACTTCTATATCTATGCAATTGTCGATATAAGGCTTACAAATATAAAGAAAATCTTTAGATTTGACCGTCAAAATTTTATAACTTAAGAACTCTGCTGTATTTCTTCGTAAGCGGCATAAACGCCCCTAACATTGTGCCAATTTAAAAAAATTCGCGCAATTTCTAGAGCAAGTTGAGATTTACCGCGATCGATTAACCATTGCAATAATGGAGCCATGCTATGCTCGTTAAATCTACCTCCGAGGGAGAGAATCCCCCACAGAAGGCGATGAAGCCAAGTCATCTGGATCATCATTCGTACTTCCCAAGTAGGATGCTTTTGGTAAAAAAGAACTCCCATGCGTCCGCGATGAATTTCTTTTTCGATCAGTTTGGGAATTTGGTCTAGGCTAAAGGGAGGATGCCAATGATAGCCTACAGCAGCCGGACATTTGATCAATTTGAGTCCTAGTTTTTTGAGACGAATGCCTAATTCTAAATCTTCCCAACCGTAAAGTTGAAAGCGGGTGTCGAAAAGTCCGGCTTGTTCGAGCCATTTCCGGGCGATCGCAACATTGCCAGTAGCAAAATAGGCGGTTGAAAAGTCAGTTAGTTTATAGGGTTCGGCAGTAGGATTGTCGAAATTACAGGTATTGATGACCCAGCCGTAGGTAAAAAGGCGATCGCTGCCTAGTTGTTTTTCTCCTTTCACCAAGGCATCAGCGTGTGCCTGAAGAAATTGCTCGGTGACAATTAAGTCGCTATCAATAAAGATAATTATATCTCCTTTGGCTTTTTCTACGCCTAAATTTCGAGCTGCCGCAGCTCCTTGACGAACTTGAGAGAAACAACGAACGTGAGGAAATTTATCTGCACGAGTTGCTAACCATTCTAATGTTCCATCGGTAGAACCGTCATCGACCAGTACAACTTCATAGCTGCTAACTTTAGTATCGGTCAATTGCTGATTTTCTAAAGCTGCTAAGCATTTTTCTAAAATAAGCTTCCGGTTATAGGTGGGGATAACAATGCTGAAAAACACGATTAATCTGATAATCTGATAATGAGACTGTCTTAATTTTTTTTAATTATCAATCAAATTTGCACAATCGAAGAAAATTGTGGCGGAAAAAGTTGGAAAAAAGTCAAAGTTTAACATACACTGGCTCGACTACATTTGAGGATAAACTCGACCTTTCCAGGCTCCGCCTTGTCCTCGCCAATAACGAACGGCAGAATCAATTGTCATCAGTATATAAAGAAAAGCGATCGCCGGCAAATAAAATGCCCATAAGGGGGAGATTTTGTACAGTTTAATAGTTGGCAAATATGCAACAGTCATAAGCGACCAAGTAAATAAGCTAGTTATAGCGGCTATCCAATCTCTCGTCAATATGCTTATTACCAATCCTATCGGAGAAGCTAAATAGGTTAAAACCATACCGAGCAATGTAGCGAGTAACAACCAAGCCGAATAGTTAAGCTGTGTAAAAGCTGTCCGTGCGATCGTATCCCAGATACTAGACAAGGAAGGATAGGTTCGCAAGCTATGAGTAGTGGTTGTCAATCCTAACCAGATTGATTTTGTTCGATCTGATTGACTGCTAAATTTTACTGCTTGGGCTAGAGTACAATCATCGATCAAAGCTTGTCGGACTGCTAGAATGCCACCAATACACTCTAACGCCTGACGCTGGATTAAAATGCATCCTCCAGCAGCGGCAGCAGTAGGATTCTTAGGGTCATTTACCCAAGCAAAGGGATAAAGTTTTTGAAAGAAAAAAACCAATGCCGGAATCAGAAGTTTTTCCCAAAAAGTCTGACATTTTAACAACACCATTAAAGAAACTAAGTTTAGATTGTCTCTTTGAGCCTTAATAACTAGCTGACGAAGATTGGTAAGGTCATGCTCGATATCGGCATCCGTAAGCCAAAAATAATCGGGCAATAGCGTTATTTTTTGAGCCTGACTAATTCCTTGTTCTATTGCCCAAAGTTTCCCCGTCCAACCCGGCGGTAAAGGTTGGGACTCAATGAGTTTTAATTGCTGAGTTTTGTTTAATTTTTCGGCGACTTCTTTAGCTAGGTTTGCCGTTCCATCCGTACTGCGATCGTCTACTAAAATGACAGAAAAAGAGCCAGGGTAGTCTTGATTCAAAACCGATTGCAATGTAATTGGCAGTAAGTCAGCTTCGTTACGAGCAGGAATTATTGCCGTGACTGAAGGATAAGATTCTAGTTCGACTGTCTGTGATTTAAAGCGTTGATTCGATCGCCAAAATTGCCCGCGAAATCCCAATAAATATATCCAGATAATTGCGGAGATAATTATTAATGATAAAAAAATGCAATCGCTCATTTCTTTTTTTGAGCTATGTTATTAGATATTTCAATCATTGCTCTCCAATCTTCTCCAACTTCAACAGCCAACTTTTTAACATATCTTTTGGATGATATTTTTTTTCTCGTTCGAGCTGCTTTTCTAATTTAGAAGAAGGTTGATAGACAAAAATATTGTCAAAATTCCCAGGAATTTTTAGAGAATAGGGCTGAGATATTAACAAGAGTTTAACCCTCCTATTGAGTAAATGACTGAGAGATAAAATTCTTCCCGGCGTATTATCGCTAATGACAAGAGAATTGTTGGTTTGATTGATAATTTCGGCGATTTGAGGATTATAATAACCGCTGGATTTATTCCACCACGCTTGTGCTTGAGAACTAATCGCACAAGAAATAATTCCCACTGACATAAGTGCGACGAGAAAAAAGCTCCAGAATGACTTCCACCTGGATTTTAAGGCGACGAGTTGAGTCGAAAATAGATAGGCTATAGCTAGCTCAATACCAATATAGCTAGGAATTAAATAACGACTGTCACTAGACCGTTTTCCTCCTAAAAGAATATCGGGGATCGCTAAGGCTAGGGCTGTTCCGATTAAAATTATAATAAATAAATAAGTCTCTTTTGAACGCTTACGAACAAGGTGATAAAGAGCATAGATTGTTAGCAAGAAAATAATCGGAAAAAAATAATCGCCGAGATTAGGAATATCTACAAAAATTCGGTAAAGACTTTGACACCAGCTTTTGATTAAAGCTGGCAAACCTATGTTGATATTAGTTCTAGAGACATTGCTACTAATTTTAGATGATTGAGCGATCGCAACGATTAACCAGGGAACAAAAGCAAGAAATCCTCCTATGATCGACAAAAGATAGACCAAAAAACGTTTACTCAGTCGAAAGCGTTCGACGAACAAAACATAAATACCATGTCCGGCGACAACCAGGATAGATAGGGTATGAGAATAAAGTGCCAAGGCTACTGTTGCCGCATATACGACCCAACTTATCTTGGTCTGGACTCGCAATGCCCTCAGCAGTGCGGCGCTCGACAGTAATATGGTAACCGTCCACAGGCTATACTGTCTTGCCTCTTGCGCGTAGAGGATGTGAAATGGCGAAACAGCTATCAAAACCATAGCAATCCAGCCAGTTAGAGGCAAATTAAACAATTCTCGGCACAGCCAATAGAGACAAGGTAAAGCTAGCAAACTCAAGAGAGCAGATAAACTTCTAATAGCAGCGATCGAACTGCCAAACCAATCTACCCAAACTCTAGCCAGGACGTGATAGAGAAGCGAAAGATGAGCGTCTTCGGTTGCCAGAGAGTTAATAACGCCATCTAATCCTTTTTCGGGATTGGGGCGTTGATACTTCATTATTTCAGAGACATCGATCGTTCTGCCATCATAGACCTGCTGGATTATCTCGGCTTCGGTATAGCCGCTTATTCTTAGAGAGGTTATAGCTTCGTCATTCCAGTAAACTTTTCTGTCTAAGTTAGCAAAGCGAAAAAAAATCCCGATCGCTAGCACGATAGCCAAAAGCGCGTATAGCCAACGCCAATTAGAGACCCCAATTCGCCCCGGTTTTTCTAAGCGCGATCGCTTGACGCTCGTTGTCTGCATAATTTACTCGCTCGCGACTTACTAAATTCTATAAGCAGACTCGGTGAAGATTTAGTAAAGCTTTCCTAGAAGGCAGGAACAAAACCAGACAACCTGCTACCTTATAGCAAGTAAGTCATGTCGATTGGGAATATATGCAGACGCAAGACAGAGTGACTCGCGACGGGGATTCAAAAGCCTTTTCTAAGGTCAGCGAAGCCATTGCAGCCAGCCAAAATTATCTACTTTCAATTCAAGATCCACAAGGGTACTGGTGGGCGGAACTAGAATCTAACGTAACGATAACCTCAGAAGTCATCCTACTGCATAAAATTTGGGGAACCGATCGCGATCGACCCTTATACAAAGTAGAAGCTTATCTACGCGCCGAGCAACGAGAACATGGCGGTTGGGAACTCTTTTACGGCGATGACGGCGATCTCAGTACCTCGGTAGAAGCTTATATGGCACTGAGGTTGTTGGGAGTTCCCCAAAGCGATCCTGCATTGCTTCGCGCTAAAGATTTTATCCTTAAGCGAGGCGGGATCGGTAAAACCCGCATTTTCACTAAGATTCATCTGGCTTTGATTGGTTGTTATGACTGGCGGGGCGTTCCTTCGATTCCGCCCTGGATTATGCTATTTCCCGAAAACTTCCCCTTCACGATTTACGAAATGTCGAGTTGGGCAAGGAGTAGCACCGTTCCCCTCCTGATTGTTTTCGACAGGAAACCCGTTTTTGTAACCGAACCCGCCATTACCCTAGACGAATTGTATGCCGAAGGCATTGAGAATGTGCGATATGAATTACCCCTTCGGGGCGACTGGACGGATGCCTTTGTCTGGCTGGATAAAGCCTTTAAATTAGCAGAAGATTTGCATTTAGTTCCCTTGCGACAAGCAAGTCTCAATGCGGCTGAAAAATGGATATTGGAAAGACAAGAAGTCACCGGAGATTGGGGCGGAATTATCCCGGCAATGCTGAATTCCCTGCTAGCATTGCGAGTTCTGGGCTACGACGCAGCCGATCCCGTTGTAGAACGGGGGCTGAAAGCGATCGATAACTTTGCGATCGCAACAGAAGAAACTTATCGAGTACAGCCGTGCGTTTCTCCGGTTTGGGATACGGCTTGGACGCTACGCGCTTTGGTAGAATCGGGGATCGCGCCCGATAATCCCGCTCTCGTTCGCGGTGGAGAATGGCTGCTAGGCAAGCAAATTTTGAGTTATGGAGACTGGACAGTCAAAAATAAACAAGGCAAGCCTGGAGGGTGGGCATTTGAGTTTGAAAACCGCTTCTATCCCGATTTAGACGATTCTGCCGTCGTCGTTATGGCATTAAACGGGCTAAAACTGCCCAACGAATCACTCAAACAAGCTGCCATCAAGCGATGTGTTGTTTGGATGGCAACGATGCAGTGTCGATCGGGGGGGTGGGCGGCTTTCGATGTCGATAACGACCAAAACTGGCTCAATTATTTGCCCTACGCCGATCTCAAAGCCATGATAGACCCCAATACGGCAGATGTGACGGCTAGAGTACTAGAGATGCTCGGTTCTGGGAATTTAAGGATGGATGGCGATCGCATAGAATGGGCGATCGCGTTTCTAGAAAAGCAACAAGAAGCAGATGGCAGTTGGTTTGGTCGTTGGGGCGTGAATTATATATACGGAACGAGTGGGGCGATCTCTGCCCTAGCCGTTATTGCACCTCGGACTCACCAACGCCAGATCCAAGGCGGTGCCGCTTGGCTAGTCGGCTGTCAAAATCCCGATGGCGGCTGGGGGGAAACCTGCCGCAGCTACGACGATCCCACCCTAAAAGGAAAAGGGGTCAGTACTGCCTCGCAAACGGCTTGGGCGTTGATAGGTTTGCTAGCAGCAGGTCAAGCAACGGGTAAATTTGAGCAAAAGGCGATCGAAAGCGGCGTTAACTATCTCTTAGCCACTCAACGTTCCGACGGCACTTGGGACGAATCTGAGTTTACGGGAACGGGTTTTCCCGGTCATTTCTATCTCAAATATCATCTTTATCAGCAATATTTTCCACTGATTGCTCTAAGCCGCTACCAACGATTGCAATCTTATATTGGTTAACTTAAGATGACCAAAATCTAAAAATAATCATAAGTCCTCAATAATCCAAAATCCGCCGTTCTCCCGGAACCGCTTCCGGGAGCGTGCGGCGGCTTCGCCAAAATCCAAAATCTAAAATCCAAAATTGAAATGGCTTCGGCAGGAAATTCTCGAGATCAACAACATCCTCTAGAAAAGCAGGATCGGGAAATTGTCAATCGTCTTTTGCAAGGAAATCCCGATCCCTTAAACTTGGCAGAACTTGCCCGACTGCGGATTCGTTACCGAAATTTTCCGGGGGCGAGGGATATTCAACGAGACTTGGATGTAATCCTGAGACGGTGGCAAATAACCGAAGAACAACTTTTTGAGAAAACGCGCCAACTTCATCTGACGGAGCGAATTTATCAGCGTCGCCAAAGCGAAGAGCAACAAGATTGGAGTTAATGGGGGTGCGATCTGCGATCGCAGTTTAGATAAACTTTTTCTAGCTACAGATGAAGAGAAGCGATCGCTATTGTCATTTTCTGGTCATTTTTATTGTGAAACCTATAGATAAGGGACGCGATCGCTCTGGTATTTGTTGAGAAAGGGAAAAGACGATGAAAGGATTAAAAGACAAAAATGCTCTAATTACAGGGGCAACTTCGGGGATAGGGCAAGCGATCGCGATTCGTCTCGCTCAAGAGGGTTGCAATATCGCCATTAACTACCGTAAAAGTCCAGAAGCGGCAGAAGATACCGAAGAAATGGCATTGCAGAAAGCCTGCGGCAATATTGAAAACTGCGGCGTTCAATCCCTGCTAGTGCAAGGCGATCTCTCTTCCGAGCAAGACATTGTGGAGATAGTCTCTACTGTGGTAGAGAAATTTGGCAGTCTCGATATCCTCGTCAACAATGCCGGAATTCAAATCGAATGTCCCTCTCACGAAGTCAAAACAGAAGCGTTCGATCGCGTTCTTGGTGTAAATCTTCGGGGTGCTTATCTATGCGCTCGCGAAGCGATTAAACATTTCCTGACACGAAACCATCCTGGGACAATTATCAACATTTCTAGCGTTCACGAAATTATTCCCAGGCCGATGTATGTCAGCTACTCCATCAGCAAAGGCGGCATGGAAAACATGACCAAAACTCTAGCACTAGAGTATGCTAATCGAGGAATTCGGGTTAATGCGATCGCGCCAGGTGCGACTATCACACCGATTAACGAAGACTGGACAAAAGACCCCGAAAAGAAAGCGGTTGTAGAAAGTCACATCCCAATGGGTCGTGCGGGGACTCCTGAAGAAATGGCTACCGCCGTTGCTTTTTTGGCTTCTTCCGAAGCGACATATATCACCGGACAAACCTTGTTTATCGATGGCGGATTGACGCTATATGCGGATTTTCGAGAAGCTTGGTCGGCTTGATTCCCTAAATAAGCAGAAAAAATCATGAATAGACCGAATTTTTTAAAAATCCTATCTCACCGGGAAAGTATGGCGATCGCGATACCCAAGGCGATCGCTCAATCGACGGCACCAGAGGCATCTACAGAACTGAGACGTTAATGAAGCCAACTTACAAGGAGCCGATTTAGAGAATGCAATCGGGATCGACCCAACAGCTCGAACTCGATAAATATTAGCTCTAGAACCGCGTCGTGCGAACATCTTTATGTCCTAATAATTCCTGTACCGTGCGGATATCATATCCATCCTCAAGTAAATGTGTAGCAAAGCTGTGGCCAAAGGTATGACAACTGGCGTGTTTGGTAATTCCTGCTTGGCGAATAGCTGTCTTTACTACCCTCTGTAGCGAATCTGGGTAGATATGATATCGACGAACTATACCCGAACGTAGGTCTTTGGAACGATTATTAGCAGGAAAAACAAATTGCCAGCGCACTTGAGCGACATTGGGAAGTTAAAACAAGTATAGACAGACAGGTTTCAATCAAAAAGTAATTATTGTTTATTTTGCTGAATATACTCGATAACACCGCGAGCGATCGCAAGAGCCATTTGACGGCGATAAGTTGGGTTTTTCAAATTAGCGGCATCCCGATATCCGGTAACGAAACCAACTTCGACCAACGTCGCTGGCATGCTAGATTTTCTCAGCACATAAAATCTGGCTTTCCTCACACCGCGATCGCTTACGTTGACAGTCCTGAGAATGCTTCTGTGAATCGTGTCAGCTAGCGTGCGATTGCCGAAGTAATAGACCTCTAACCCGCTTACATCGGGACGACCTTCGCCCATTGAATTGGCGTGAATGCTAACAAATAAGTCAGCCCCAGCGCGATTTGCCATATCCGTTCGTCCTTGAAGACTAACGAAATAGTCGCTGTTTCGAGCCATCATCACGCGTACCCCTTGCTGCTCTAACAAGCGAGCGACTTCTTGAGAAATAGAAAGAATAACATCTTTCTCGCGCAAGCCGCCAAGACCGATCGCGCCCGGATCTTGCCCTCCATGTCCCGGATCGATGAAAACTAAAATATCCGTTTGAGGCGTGTTGGGTAGGGAAGTTGAGGGAGAGGTTTCTGCTGGTGGGGGAACTGGGATGGGGATAGGTTCGGAGTCAGAGTTAGTCGTTGTCGGCGGAGGGTTAGAAGCTTTAAGCGATCGCAATTCTAACCCCAGCAGTTCATCTTCGAGGGGTTGAAGTTGTCCGACTCGAACGCCGATCGCTGGCTTAATGAAAATGACTACCGTTCGGTCATCTTCTTGCCGAAGCGTTACCTCGTAGATCGGACTATTTCTATCCAGCACAAGTTCCGGAAAGGAGTCGGAGAGTCGAGCATTGGGAATGTGGATTTCATAGCGATCCTCTAGACGATTCCAGTTAGCCGTTCCGTTAATTTGTCCATCAGAGCGAATGAGTAAACGATTCATATCGCTATCTAGTTCCAGTGACTTGATGATGGCGATATCGGAGTCAGAATCATCGTTTGCTTCCTCCATCTGGATTTGAGAAACTCGGTCGCGCTCCCAAGCACTCACTCCGCCTCTCGGCATCAGAACCAATCCCCCAAATCGGCTGTAGATAGCTTGCCAATCCTGGCTCTCTTTGTCTACGTTCAGGGTAATTTTAGCGGAAGGAGGAGCGGTAGAGGTCTGGGAAAACTGAATGTCTTTTACCCCGTAGCTGTTAACGGGTAGGGTTCGCGATGCCAAAGTAGCAGGTAGAGTAGCGCCATCTAGACTGATTTCAATCGAGGAGCGATCGCGGCTGCGTTTAATTCTAATCTTGCTGTTGTCGCCGTCGCGATCGAGACGAATAAAGAAGCCGTTGCGCGTCACTTGAAAATCTGTAGTATCAGTTGGTTTTCGAGAAGCTACCAAAACTGGAGTACTAATAGACCGAGAAGGGATCGTATCTGGGGAATTTGAAGGCGTCGGTAAGTCTAACGTCCACTGAGTTGGGGATAAACCTCGAATTCTGACTTGTTGAGGGTCGAGCGTGTATCCTGGTGCCAATTCAATAACTAAGCGAGTCGTTTGCTCGTCAAACTGACCGACTCGCACGCTGCTGACAGTTCCGCCATAGGCTTGTCTGACGCTAGGACGACCTAAAATAATTCCTGGCAAGTCGATAAGTACGCGAGTGGGATCGGAGATCAGTTGCGCTTTGGGTTGGACTCCGCTATCTGTGGTAAAAATTAATCGGCTTTGATTCGTCTCAAATCGCCAAGATAAGAGTCTGCCTGCTTCTGCTGGAGAGGCAAATAGAAAAAGGCTTATAAAACTCGGCAGTAGCCAGTAAACTTTCACGATTGTTACTCCTCCTGAAACGGCTGCGACTCTATCTAGATTGAATCTTTGTCCTAACTCCCAAACGCATTAACAAGAAGGGACGTATCCAGAAATGCTTAGGTTTCAAATTTAAGGGAACTGGCGACCGGGAAAAATTTTCCCAATCGCCAATTCTCATCTCTTTTGGTTATTGTTTTCGAGTTGCTTCTACAGCTTCTGTCGCTGCTTCCTCAACGGTTGGGACTGTTTCTGCGGTGCCAAATACTATCCGTAACAAAGGCGGCGCGAGAAAAGTCGTCAAGATGACCATCATAATAATGGCTGCTTCTGTCGGTTTGGAGAGAGCGCCGCTAGCCGAACCGACACCGAGGAACACCAAGCCAACTTCGCCTCTGGGAATCATGCCGATGCCAATCGCCAAGCGATTTATTCCGGGTTGACCGAATACCGACCAGCCAGTCACCACTTTGCCGATAATCGCCACAACCATCAAAAATACAGCAAGGATTAAGCCCTCGCGATTGCTGGGAACGGTCGGATTGAGAACGCTGAGGTCGGTTTTTGCCCCCACGCAAACGAAGAAAATGGGGACGAGAATGTCTGCCACTGGAATAATTTGTTCGGCGAGTTCTTCTCGCTTTTCTGTTTCGGCAAGAACCAAACCAGCTGCAAAAGCTCCTAAAATCGCTTCTAGTTGAATGACTTGAGCGGTGTAAGACAGAATATAGGCAAAGACAAGCGAAGCCAGCAACAACTGACCGCGAGTTTTCATGGTATCGACCAGTCGGATAAAAAAGGGAATCAAAAAACGCCCCAGCAAAATAGCACCGATGAGAAAAACTCCGGCACTGATAATCAAGTAAATGACGTTGCTGATTTCGATTTCACCCGTTTTTACCAAACTGGCAACCACGGCAAGTACGATAATGCCTAAAACGTCGTCGAGAACCGCCGCACCGATAATAATTTGACCTTCGGTTGAATTGAGGCGATCGATTTCCGAGAGGACTTTAGCGGTAATGCCGATACTCGTTGCCGTGAGGGCTGCCCCAGCAAAGACAGAGGGAATAACGGGAACGTGGAATAGATAAACTAATCCTGCTGTTCCCAAGGCAAAGGGAGTCACGACGCCAACGACTGCTACCAATGCAGCTTGGGGACCAACGCGAATTAACTCTTTGAGGTCGGATTCCAAACCAATCTCAAATAAGAGGATGACTACCCCAAGTTCCGATAACAGAGAAATTACCTCGCTTTGCACGGCAAAAACGGACTGGGATCCTTCGGGAGTTAGAGCAGAGGTCGCTTGCAAAAACTGCATCAATAGCGAGTCGCCAGCATCGGCACTGCCTTCGGGAAACACCAGTAACTTCAAGGCAGAAACTCCAATCGCTACGCCGCCTATCAATTCTCCTAAAACGGGGGGTAAGTTTAGGCGCAAGCAAATTTCGCCCCCCAGTTTGCTTGTAAAGTAGATGACCGCTAAACTGAGTAACACGCCAGCGAGAACTAGGGCATCATCTGCTGTTCCTGCATCTGTCGCTGCTGCTAGGATGGGCAGATGAGTCCGCACAGAAGAAAAAGACAAGGTTGAAGGTAGTAAGTTCATCCAAATAGTTGTATCGACTATGGGTTCGCCAGAGATTGCTTTATCTACTGTACAAGCATCTCAAAAAAATCTGACTTTCTTTGAAAGAGATTATTTATTTGATGCGACTAAAGAAAATCGCTGCTAGGATAATCAATCCCAGTAGCGCCCAAGGAACCCAGAAGCTAGAGATTTCGATCGCCATAGGTTTTTCATCTATCGGGTTGCATTTAAATTAGCAATAATTATTTTTGGAAAATAAAATAGAAGCAAGATTTATTGGAGTTGACGGGACGATCGCTTGCCTTCCGTATGCCATAAAGGTCATTGTTCCCGCTCTCCTTGCTATACTAAGCACTGAAACCACCGATCTCAGAGGGATTCGTTTTTAGCCAATAATGCAGCCAACCGACCCCAATAAATTTACCGAACAAGCCTGGGACGCGATCGTTAAATCTCAAGATATTGCTCGCCGTTTTAGAAATCAGACCCTAGAAGTAGAACATGTTGTTTTAGCGCTTTTAGAAAAAGAAGGGCTAGCTACGCGCATTTTTGGGCGTGCTAACATCGATATCCCCCGCTTGCAGCAACAGCTAGAAGCTTTTGCCAACCGACAGGCAAAAGTTAGCGTTGTCGATCAACTCTACCTCGGTCGAGGACTTGATGTCATGTTAGATCGCGCCGAGGCTTCTAGAGAAAGTTGGCAGGATAAATATATTTCTGTCGAACACGTGTTGATGGGTTTTGCGGAGGACGAACGAATCGGACGGCGATGCTTGCGTATTTTTAATCTAGATCCGCAAGACCTAGAAGCCAACATCAAAGCGGTTCGCGGAACGCAAAAAGTCACCGAACCCAATCAAGAAGATAAATACGAAGCGCTAGTTAAGTACGGGCGCGATCTCACCGAACAAGCAAGAGCAGGTAAGTTAGACCCAGTAATAGGAAGAGATGAAGAGATTCGCCGCGTTATTCAAGTTTTATCCCGGCGATCGAAGAATAATCCCGTCCTAATTGGAGAACCAGGCGTTGGAAAAACCGCGATCGCGGAAGGATTGGCACAGCGCATCGTCAATGGCGACGTTCCCGAATCTCTCAAAAACCGTCAACTAATTTCCCTCGATATGGGGAGTTTGATTGCGGGGGCGAAATATCGAGGAGAATTTGAAGAACGCTTGCGAACGGTATTGAGAGAAGTCACTAACTCTGACGGACGCATTATTTTATTTATCGACGAAGTTCATACTGTCGTCGGCGCGGGTTCGCGGGAAGGTTCGATGGATGCGGGCAACTTGCTCAAACCCATGCTAGCGCGGGGAGAATTGCGCTGTATCGGCGCGACGACGCTAGATGAATATCGCAAGCATATCGAGAAAGATCCTGCCCTAGAACGTCGCTTTCAACAGGTTTATGTCAAGCAACCCAGCGTTGAAGATACAATCTCCATTCTGCGAGGACTCAAAGAACGCTATGAAGTTCATCACGGCGTAAAAATTACCGATTCTGCCTTAGTCGCTGCGGCTACGCTGTCCCATCGTTACATCAGCGACAGGTTTTTGCCCGATAAAGCGATCGACCTCGTAGACGAAGCTGCCGCTACGCTAAAAATGGAGATTACGTCTAAACCTGTAGAACTAGAAGCGATCGATCGCCGCTTGATGCAACTGCAAATGGAAAAATTATCCCTAGAAGGCGAGGAAAAGCGTCCGGGTATGTTATTAGTCGATCGCGCTTCCAAAGACCGTCTAGAACGCATCCAACAGGAAATTGAAGAATTAGAAGTCAAGCAAAAGGAACTCTCTTCCCAGTGGCAATCTGAAAAGCAAATGCTTGAAGAAATTAATGCCCTCAAGGAAGAGGAAGAACAATTGCGCCTGCAAGTCGAACAAGCAGAACGGGCTTACGATCTCAACAAAGCTGCTCAACTGAAGTATGGTAAGTTAGAAGTCTTGCAGCGCGAACTGGAAGCCAAAGAAACCAAACTCATAGAAATTCAATCCGAAGGCACTGCCCTACTGCGCGAACAAGTTACCGAAGGCGATATTGCAGAAATTGTCGCCCGTTGGACGGGGATACCGATCAATCGTTTGCTAGAGTCAGAACGCCAAAAATTGCTCCAACTCGAAGGGCATTTGCATCAAAGAGTCATCGGACAACAGGAAGCGGTAGCTGCCGTCGCCGCTGCCATTCGTCGCGCTAGGGCAGGCATGAAAGACCCCGGACGACCGATTGGTTCGTTCCTGTTTATGGGACCGACGGGGGTTGGAAAAACCGAACTGGCAAGGGCGCTAGCAGCATTCCTCTTCGATAGCGAAGATGCCATGGTACGGATCGATATGTCCGAATATATGGAAAAACATGCCGTCTCGCGCTTGGTTGGCGCACCTCCAGGATATATCGGTTACGAGGAGGGAGGGCAGCTATCGGAAGCGGTTCGCCGCCGTCCCTATTCCGTCGTCTTGCTAGATGAGGTCGAAAAAGCTCACCCCGACGTTTTTAACATTTTGTTGCAAGTACTTGACGACGGACGCATTACTGACTCTCAAGGAAGAGTTGTCGACTTCCGCAACGCCATTATCGTCATGACCAGTAACGTCGGCAGCGAGCATATTCTCAATGTTGCGGGAGACGATGCCAACTACGATAAAATGCACAAGCGGGTGACGGATGCCCTCAGAAAACATTTTCGCCCCGAATTTCTCAACCGCGTTGACGATTTGATTATTTTCCACACCCTCAAACGCGAGGAATTGCGTCAAATTGTCGTCATTCAAATTAAGCGAATCGAGCGGTTATTGGCAGAACAAAAAATTAGCTTGGAACTGACGGAAAGGGCGCTAGATTATATCGTCAATACCGGTTACGATCCGGTTTATGGAGCGCGTCCTCTCAAACGAGCCATTCAACGAGAAATCGAAAATCCAATCGCTACTAAAATTCTAGAAACGACTTTTGGCGAAGGGGACACGATTGTTATTGACTGCGTCAATAATGCCTTGATTTTTAGCAAAAAAGAGCCAATGCGGGTAGTAGAACCCGAAGTCGTCCATCCTTAAAATTTAGCCAGAAGATCGCGCCATTGGCGATCGCGTTTCAACAACCAATAACCGAGACGATCGCCTCATCCGCTTTAAGTTTAGCAACGCGATCGCCAATGCCATCTTTGCCCCATACAGCAACAGAATCTACCGACAAAGAAATGCCGCGATCTTTACTGGTTACCAAAACTACCTTTGTCTTCTCTTTAGCCAATACTATTCCCGCTAAATTATCCGTTTTGCTGGTAAACTGCATTGCCTGAGTGCCGATATCGCCAAGTTTAGCCAGTCGCAAGAGACTGATGGGTAGGCGCTTGCCATAGCCTAGCTGGGAAACCAATAATAAATTTTCGTCTGCATTGAGCGCGACGCAACCTGCTATATTCTCTCCAAAACGAAGTCGAAGAATTTGGTTTCCTTGAGCGCTACGTCCCAGAACGGGAATTTGCTCGTCATCGATCGCAAAGCGCAATAATCGCCCGCCTGTCGTCGCGATCGCTAAATCTTGTCCTTCTCGAGCAAAACAAACGCATCTGAGGCGATCGTCTTCTTTTAATTTAATCGGCGACAGTCCTCGATTGCCCAGGTTATCTAATTCTGAAACGGGCAATCGCTTAATCTTTCCTTTCTGGGTGAGAAGAATTAAGTCGATATTCTTCTGTTGGGGAAGAAAAAAGTGAGCGACAGTTTTTTCTGCATTCCTCTGAGCGCTTTTAGGCAAGAGACTGATTAAAGTTTTTTCTCGCCCTAGTGCGGGAGGAATGTCTTTTATCTCCACCGGATAAGCTTTGCCGCTATCGGTAATGACCAGTAATTGTTCTTGTTTCCCGATTGTCTGAGTCGAGATGACCAAATCGTTGCCTTTTTGGATTAAAGATTGAGGATGCCAATAGATATATCCTTGCTGGGTAATTTCTAGAACCGCATCTTCTGTGGGCGTTTGGGAGAAGAGTGGGAGAGGGGATGACGGAGTGTTCTTCTCTTCTAGTCTCCGGGGATCGTTACTTGGGGTAGGTTGAGGATTAAGGACTGACGGATGAGCTAAGATACGAGTGCGGCGTTCGTCGCCGAATTGACGTTTGAGCGATCGCAATTCTTTTTTTAATGCTTTCATCAGTTCGTTGCGATCGCCCAGAAGGATTTGTAATCGCTCGATCTGCGCCTGCAATTCGTCATATTCCGTTTGCAATTTTTGTCGCTCCAATCCCGTCAGGCGGCGCATGGGCATCGCTAAAATAGAATCCGCTTGAGCGTCACTAATGTCGAGTTGTTCGTGCAAGCTTAATTTAGCCGTTGTTCCATCGGGCGCATTTCTGAGAATTTCAACAACTGCATCCAGGTTATTGAGGGCTACCAACAGACCTGCCAGCAGGTGCAGGCGTTTTTGAGATTGTTCCAACTCGTGGGAGTATTGCCGCGTCAGGGTTTGCTCGCGGAACTTCAAAAACTCCTCTAATAGCTCGCGCAAAGATAGCTGACGGGGTTGGTTATTCACCAAGGCAAGCATAATCGCCCCAAAGTTAGTTTGGAGGGCGGTGTGCTGGTAAAGTTCTGCGAGAACGGTATTGGGGTTGGTTTCCCGTTTCAGTTCGATGACAACGCGCATGCCAGAGCGATCGCTTTCGTCTCGCAGGTCGGAAATGCCTTCTAAACGTCCCTGATTGACCAATTCGGCGACTTTTTCGATCCAAGCCGACTTATTGACCTGATAGGGCAATTCGGTCACGACGATCGCTTTTCCTTCCCTGTATCTCCGTTTGCCGATGTAGACGGTTTCTACCTTGGCTACGCCTCGAATTGGGATAATTCCTCGTCCGGTGCGATACGCTTCAATAATTCCTGCCCTGTCTACAATTTCTCCCCCAGTCGGAAAGTCGGGACCGGGAATCATTTGCCAAAGTTTCTCATCGCTCAGCTGAGGATTGTCAATCAGCGCAATTAACCCATCGACAATTTCCCCTAGATTGTGGGGAGGAATATTCGTTGCCATCCCGACTGCGATCCCAGCACAACCGTTGAGTAATAATAGAGGGAGTTGGGCGGGTAAAACGACTGGTTCTTGTTGAGAGTTATCAAAGTTGCTCGTAAAGTCAACGATCGCCTCGCTAATCTCGCTCAACATTGCCTGGTGAGCGATAGAAGCCAATCGGGTTTCGGTATAGCGCATGGCTGCTGGCGGATCGTCGTCCACCGAGCCAAAGTTCCCGTGACCTGCCAGTAGGGGATAGCGACTGGAAAAGTCCTGCACCATTCGCACGAGAGCATCGTACACCGCTTGATCTCCGTGAGGGTGATATTTTCCTAGCACGTCCCCAACCACGCGGGCACATTTCCGGTAAGGTCGATCTGGGGTTAGTCCGAGTTCGTACATGGCGTATAGAATCCGCCGATGCACGGGTTTTAACCCATCGCGCGCGTCTGGTAACGCTCGCCCCACAATCACGCTCATGGCATATTCGAGATATGACCGTTCCATTTCCACATGAAGAGCCGTGGGTATAATTTGACCAGTCGCTAATAGATTTAGCTGTTTTGCCATGAGTTTTTCTTTCCTGAGTTCAACAAACGCCAACCGAAGGGGTTAATAGCTTCCTTCTCCTACCATAACTTCCTTAAGTAAGCGCTATGACAACCGTTTTGATTGTAGAAGACGATCCCATAAATTTCCGCGTTTTTGCCAAAATTCTTACAAAGCGCGGCGGCTTAGAGGTAAAAGGAACCGAAGATGTAGAAGAAGTGATGAGAATCGCTCGCTCCAGAGAAGCAGACGTGATTTTGATGGATGTTTCTCTAGCTCATAGCGTTTATCAAGGTAAAGCGGTAGATGGGATCGCAATTACCCAGATGTTGAAATCCAATCCTCAAACTGCTTCTTTGCCCGTCATTCTGGTAACGGCTCACGCCATGGAAGGGGATCGAGAGAATTTTCTCAAACAAAGTGGTGCTGATGGATACATCTCCAAGCCCGTTGTGGATCATCAACAGTTTATCGCTCAGATTCTAGAAGTGGCAAATAAAAATCAAAATTAGGAGTTGGGTTAGTGGTTAATGAATAGTGGTTAGTTGTTGGTGGATATAATCCTACTAACTACTAACTACTAACCCCGATCTTTTATCACGGTGCTGGTGCTTGTTGTCCTTCGGTTTGTGCGGGTTGAGTTTGGATGTTGGCAAGGACGGCTTGCATTTTGGGGGTGGCTAAAAAGGTTTTAGTATCGGCAATTAGACGCTCGCCCCAAAGATTTTCTTTGAGAAACTCCAAATCGGCATAGCGACCGTCGAGTGAGAGCGCTTCTTCTGCTAGCTTTAAGCCTTCCTCTTGTTTGCCTTGAGCGTAGAGAGCAACGGCAACTGCCAACTTGGGTTCGGCTTGTTTATCGTCAATTGCGATCGCGGCTTGCCATCTTTGAATCGCCCCATCTACATTGCCCTGTTCGTATTCGATCAGTCCGATATTATTGAGGGCGGGCCAAAACGTTTTTTCTTGCGCGATCGCTTTTTCATAGGACTCAATCGCCTCGGATGACTTTCCTAATTTCAGATAAGCATTGCCCAGATCGAATAAGGCGGCGGGAACGTCCGGCTTCATCTTTAAGCCTTGCTCGATCTCGGTCGCGGCTGCCGCATAATCGCCTTTTTGGAAATAGGCATTGCCCAGCGTAAACTTAATTCCTGCTTCTTCTGGGGCGAGGGAAAGAGCTTTTTGGAGAACTTTAATCCCTTCGTCTAACTCTTGCTGTTGAACGTATAAGCTTCCCAAAATAAACCAGGTTTCATAGCGTTCTGACGCTAGTTGAGTCGCTAGTTTGGCTCTGGGTAAAGCCAGCTCGTACTGTTGAAAGCGTACTAATTGTATAGCCTCTTCCGCCAGCGCCAATCCTTGCTGTTCTAATTGTTCGGCGTTGAGTTCTGGCGTATAGGGCACCAAGGCTTGTCCCATCGCGGGCAAGGTAGCGCTCCACACGCCCGCACAAGCGAGAACAGAAATTAACCAATTCAGCTTAGGCACAATATTGTCTCGAAGAATTTTTCACTCGTTCTTACCCGATCCATCTTATCGAAAAGAGGAACAAACAAAGAGAAGACATTTATCAAGCCTTAGAATCGAGTTGCTCGTACAGATTAATAATTTGCTCGGTCACTTCTTCAATGCTCAACTTATCCGTGTCGATCTTAATGGCATCGATCGCCTGTTGCAGGGGAGCAATTTCCCGATGGCTGTCGAAGTAATCTCGCGCCTGGATATCTTGCTCTAATTGCTCCAGACTGATTTCTTCTCGTCCTTGTTCCTTAAAATCTTGCCAGCGCCGCTTGGCTCTCTCCTCCACCGAAGCCGTGAGAAAAATTTTCAATTCGGCATCTGGAAAAACGGCAGTCCCAATGTCTCTTCCCTCAGCAACGATTCCCCCTGTTTTGCCATAGCGTTGCTGCTGTTGGACTAATGCCTGGCGAACTGAAGCTTTGGCAGCAATTTGGGATACGATCGCCGTGACTTCTGGAGTCCGAATGGTTTCGGTTACGTCTTCTCCATTAATTTTGACGCGGGTTGGATTGGGCGGCTCGGCAGGAATTAGTTCTAGGTTCGCTTGAGTCACTAATTCTGCGATCGCGCCTTCATCGTCCAGAGAAATTCCCGATCGCATGACCAACCAAGCAACTGCCCGATACATGGCTCCCGTATCCAGATGCAGCAAATTCAAGGACTGGGCAACGCGACGAGTGACGGTAGATTTTCCAGCCCCAGCGGGACCGTCGATAGCGATAATTGGTCGGCGGTGTCGCAAAATGACATTATCGATTAAGCGCGTCGAACCAACATATGCCGCGATCGCAAGTAATCCGGCTTCCTCTATTTTCTCCAAACGAGTTAGGGTTTGCGGATGCACCAACTCGACATACTGAACCTTGACTTCTGGAGTCAGCGCCAATTCTTGCTTGACGATATTGATTAGCTTAAATGCCTCCCGCTCTCCGGTGCAGAA
Source organism: Hydrococcus rivularis NIES-593 (assembly GCF_001904635.1). Classification (GTDB taxonomy): domain Bacteria; phylum Cyanobacteriota; class Cyanobacteriia; order Cyanobacteriales; family Microcystaceae; genus Hydrococcus; species Hydrococcus rivularis. The sequence continues at coordinate 41,087 of NZ_MRCB01000002.1, read as the reverse complement.
AGCTTTGCGGGCTGCTTGCAGGCTGCGATAAATAGCTTTGGCTTGTTCTCGTTCGGTTTCGCTCAAATACTGATTGCGAGAACTGAGCGCTAGTCCCGACGCTTCTCTAACTGTCGGACAAGCTTTGACTTCGACAGGGATATTTAAATCCTTAACCACCCGCCGCAGAATCGCTAGCTGTTGCGCGTCTTTTTCCCCAAAATAGGCATTGTTGGGCGCGATAATGTTGAACAACTTGGTCACTATCGTTGCCACTCCCTGAAAATGCCCCGGTCTAAACTGTCCGCACAGCACCGATGTCATCTCTGGTGGTGGCACTACTGCCGTCACGGTTGACGAAGGCGATTCTTGAGATGGCGGAGTTCCCATCTCCTCAACAGTTGGAGCAAAAACAATATCTACTCCATACTGTTCGCAAACCCGACAATCTTTTTCTAGCTGACGGGGATATTCTTGTAAATCTTCGCTAGGTCCAAATTGCAGCGGATTGACAAAGATACTGACGACGACGATATCGTTTTCGGCAACTGCGCGCTGGATCAAACTTGCATGACCGAGGTGCAGCGCCCCCATTGTTGGAACTAAGCCAATCGCGCGACGGTCTCGCCGACTTGCCAGGGCAGAGCGCAATCCAGCCACCGTTTTATATAGATGCACCGCCTTTTCTCCTCATGCGAGTAGGGGTCAAACTTGGGGATACGAACCCCCAGTTTTTAGCTTACCAGTCCCTACTCATTTGGATCTCGCCCAATTACTGTCCGAGAATTTCGAGGTTGACTGGGCCTACGCCGCTACGGTGGAGTCCGATTGCCCTGGCGGCAGCAGCAGATAAGTCGATTGCCCGTCCGCCCACAAAAGGACCGCGATCGTTAATGCGAACGATAACGGAGCGACCATTGTTCATGTTGGTTACTCTAACTTTCGTCCCAAATGGCAGGCTGCGGTGAGCTGCGGTTAAATCATTTTGATTGAAGCGTTCGCCATTGGCTGTTTGCCGTCCGTGAAAGCCTGGCCCGTACCAAGATGCCATGCCTCGCATCTGCTTGACTCCCGCTTGCACGGATGCGGTCTTACTCGACTTGGATTTGACTTGAGTGCTGTCTTTCTCTTTCACGGGAAAATCGAGAAAGGTTATTACTGCGGTGGCGCGATCGCCAAGGGTGACAGCTTGCGACAAGGGTTTGGCTATCTCATTTGATGCGCCCGCCTTTTCAGTTGTTTCCGAAATTCGATCGCGCTCAGTTGAATCTATATTTGAAGCTACTGCCGCAATTTGCGAATTGCCTAGGAACGTAGTTGTTCCTAAGATTGTTGCGAATGCCGTCGTGGTAATCTTACCCAAGAATTTCTGATTCATAAGCTCCATTTGTTCAGTAAGTTGGCGAATTAAATAAATTAAATTCATGGGAACATTTATTCATTTGCCAACGATCGCTCCTCACAAAATTTGCTTTGCATTATCTAAAGCTGATATAGATTACCATGAATTTCTCGGCAGGGATCGCCATCATTTAAATCATTTATTATGTTTTAAATTGAAACTTTAAATAAAGCTTGACAAACTAAAATTGGAAGCGGTATGTTTTAGGGTTTTGTCGATTTCGTATTACTTAAATCGTTAACAGACCTTGACATTAGTAAGAATAAGCAGCCCAAAAAAATTACTAAAACTATTGCCGGATAAGACGATCGCGGTTTTAGCCTTCGCTGCAAAAAGTTTTAGATCGCCCGTGTAATTACGGGGGTAAAATGGAGTTAAGAGGTAAAAATCTTGTCAAAAAGAACAAAAATTCTAATCATTAGTGATTTTTAAGATAAAAAATCAAAATAGGTGATTGACTTTTTTGACAAAAAAGAGTAGGTTCGAAAGATTTTTATTTCGCTTGCTCTTAATTTTTTATAAAAATTTTATATTTTAGCTCTATCAATCGGTAGCACTTGTGCTATGCACCTAATCTCCTTAGCATAAATGATGGAGAATCATCTATCATTAAGGATTTCTGTTTCTATGGATTATCGAGAAGCTGGCGTAGATATAGAAGCAGGACGCTCTTTCGTCGAAAAAATTCGTCAAGGCGTTGAAAGTACTTATCGTCCTGAAGTATTAGGGGGATTGGGGGGATTTGGGGGATTTTTTCAATTGCCCTCTGGGTACAAAGAACCCGTCTTGGTTTCGGGAACCGATGGCGTTGGAACTAAACTAAAAATCGCTCAAGCGATGAACCGTCACGACACCATTGGCATCGATTTAGTCGCCATGTGCGTCAATGACGTTCTTACCTCTGGCGCAGAACCTCTATTTTTTCTTGACTATTTGGCAACGGGCAAGCTCAATCCCCAACAACTTGCTGAAGTCGTCGCTGGGATCGTAGAAGGATGTCGTTTGAGTGGATGCGCCCTTTTGGGGGGAGAAACGGCTGAAATGCCTGGTTTTTATCAACTAGGAGAATACGATCTTGCCGGATTTTGTGTGGGAATTGTAGAGAAAAGCCAGATTTTAGATGGTTCTCAGGTTAACATCGGGGATGTTGCGATCGCGTTGGCAAGTCAAGGGGTTCACAGCAATGGTTTTAGTTTAGTGAGAAAAATTATTGAGACTCAAGGATTGGATTGGGATTTCCGTCCAGATTTGCTAGGAGGGCAAAGTTTAGGAGAGGTTTTGTTAACTCCTACACGAATATACGTAAAACCGGTTTTGGAAGCCATTCGTACCGGAATCGAGATTCACGGGATGGCACATATTACGGGGGGAGGATTGCCGGAAAACTTACCCCGTTGCTTGAAGGGAGGTCAATCGGTGCAGGTGTATTCCAACAGTTGGGAAATTTTGCCCATCTTTCGGTGGTTGGCGCAAGTGGGGGAAGTCAATGCTCGGTCGATGTTTGATACGTTTAATATGGGCATTGGTTTTGTCGTTATCGTGCCGCGCGATCGCGCTGAAGATACTTTAAACTGGTTTGAGTCAAAAGATATTGCTGCTTATCGCATAGGCGAGGTTGTTGAGGGAACTGGAGAAGTTCTGGGATTGTCGTATTAAGGGGAGTGCGATCGCGTCTTACTATCTTAATCCCATAACGACATTACCCCGCTTAACGGTCAGTTTTGGCTGCGTCATAGTTGTCGTAAATACTCATCTCTGGACTGTTCCAGTCGTCTGCAAAGGTGGCTAAATTTGCACGCAGTACCTCAGCTTGCGCTTGGTCGATATCGTGAGACTTCAGATCGATCTCACCGGGTTGCAGGAAGGTAACAATAACCCGTGTTTCATCTGGAATGTTATTTGGCAATTCCGTTAGCTCTATTCGACCGTGGCGATAAATTCCTTCAACGCTAGTCAACATTTGATATCCCTGCGCTCTACTGCAATTACTATTGTCTACTTGTAGTAGCTATGAGCTTACTATCAACCTAACGAATAGGCTCGCTGGCAGCAAGTTTTGGGGCTGTCGTATTGAGAGGAGTGCGATCGCGTCTGACTATCTCAAATCCCATGTCGTTGCTTAAAATATTAGACTATGACAAAATTCCTCAGCGATCGCAAAGCTATCTGAAGTAAAATAGAGTTATTACAGTAGTAATAACTTTTTGAGAAAAACAATGAAATTAAAACTTCGTAAAATCGGCAATTCGCTAGGAATAACGATACCAAAAGAGGTTTTAGAGAAATTCAAGTTAGGTGAAGGAGACAGTTTATCTTTATTTGAAACTAGAGAAGGCATCCAGCTTACTCCCTACGATCCTGAATTTGAAAAAGCAATGGAAATTTATCGAGAAGGAAGTATTAAATACAAGAATGCACTCAGAGAATTAGCCAAATAATTCAATGAACGAACCTATCTGGCTCTCAGAAAAATTAGTCGTGGCTATTCATTGGGATCAGATAGTTACTCATGGAGGATTAGACGGATTAAGGGATGCCAACCTTCTAGATGCCTCTTTAGCCAGACCTCGTCATTTATGGACATACGCTCATCCCGATTTGTTTGAATTAGCTGCTGCTTACGGATACGGATTAACCAAAAATCATCCTTTTATCGATGGCAACAAAAGAACAGCATTTATGGTTATGTACGTATTTTTGGGCTTAAATGGCTATTTTATTGATGCTCAAGAAACAGAGGTCGTTTTGACGATGGAACAACTTGCCAGTAGCATTCTCACTCAAGACGATCTGGGGATTTGGCTGAAAAAACACTCAAAACCGCGATCGCTTTGATTAATTAGACAGTTAAATCAATCGCTTGAGCGTTTCAATCAAGATTTTTCGATCGAAATCTCCCTTCGTCAGATAAGGATTAGCACCTGCCTCTGCACCGCGACGCTTATCTTCAGCCGATGCCAGAGTAGTCACGAGAATAATCGGCAGTTCGCTATATTCTCGATCCTGGCGAATCTTCGCCGTCAGTTGCAACCCGCTCAGATTGGGCATTTCAACATCGGAAACCACGGCATCGAAATTGTCCGCTCGCAGTTTGTTGAAACCTTCTAATCCATCAACGGCGATCGCAACTTCAAAATACCATCTAAGTATCTTGCACAAGCGCAGAGAAGGACGAAAGATCGATCGCTTTTAGCAATAAATAAGCAACAGTAAAACCTATATAAGTTCTTCTCCTCTTTCTCGTTCCACCGTATATAATGACTCGGCATATAGAGGTGAGAGGAGACTTATGGCCGTTCAATGGCAACAAGCTTTAGCAGTGGGGCAATATATCGTTACCCAGCGTTTGAAAGGGCGTAAGCGCTTTCCGTTGGTTTTAATGTTGGAACCTCTATTCCGATGCAATCTAGCTTGTTCGGGTTGCGGGAAAATTCAGCATCCACCAGAAATTCTCAAACGAAATCTAACCCCCGAAGAATGTTTTGCGGCGGCGGAAGAATGCGGTGCACCTGTGGTTTCCATTCCTGGAGGAGAACCGCTACTGCACTCACAGATTGACGAAATTGTCAAGGGGTTGTGCGATCGCAAAAAGTTTGTCTATCTCTGTACCAATGCCCTATTGCTAGAAAAAAGCCTCGATAAATTCCAGCCTTCTCCCTATCTCACGTTTAGCGTTCACTTAGACGGTTTGCAAGAACAGCATGATAAATGCGTCGATCGCAAGGGGGTTTTCGATACCGCTATTCGTGCCATTCGTGCAGCTAAAGCAAAAGGATTTCGCGTCACGACTAACACGACAGTGTTTGAAGGTGCCGATCCCCAAAAAATGCAAGAATTTTTTGATTTTCTCGAAACGCTGGGGACTGATGGAATGATGATATCTCCAGGCTACAGTTATGAATGGGCCCCCGACCAAGGGCATTTTCTGGTGCGGGAACGGACGAAGGCACTCTTTCGAGAAATTCTTTCCCCTTGGAAGACAGGCAAAAAGCAGTGGAACTTCAATCACAATCCCCTATTTTTGGATTTTCTTATGGGCGAGAAGGATTATGAGTGTACCCCCTGGGGAAGTCCTAGCTATAGCGTTTTGGGGTGGCAAAAACCCTGCTATCTCCTTAATGAAGGTCACTATAAGACGTTTAAGGAACTCTTAGAAGAAACTAACTGGGAAAATTACGGTCGCGCTAGCGGCAATCCTAAATGTGCGGATTGTATGGTACATTGCGGTTACGAACCCACCGCCGCCATGGATGCACTGAAACCAGAAAATATAGGACGGGCGATTAGTAGCGTGTTTGGAAGTTAAAGCCGTAGTGCGGGCATTCTGCCCGCGCACGGGTATAACCCAAAGCGAGGGAGACGATCGCACTACTGGCGCGATTGCTCTTTTTGCATCGGAACATACATTGGAACATACATTGAATAGGACTTAGGAAATCCTGCCACGCATTCAGTATAAACTTTTGCTTCGGGAAATAAAGTCTTTAGTCTCCCCAGGCTTAACACCCGCGTTTCACTCATCTGCTTCCACTTGAATTCCCGTCCCTGCCTTTGCCAGTGACGAATCCATGCATTTTTGAGACTTGGTGGATAAAACCACCAAAAAGGAAGGTTACAATGCGCCTCAATCGGGAACCACATCGAAGGGGTTTGAATCCAATAACTAGGAGCCAATCGGCGCACTGTCTTGGCGAAGGCTTCTTGTCGCGCTAGGGAACCGACGTGTTCGATGACTCCATTACTGAATGCGATGTCAAAACTGTTGTCTGCCAAGTCTAAAAGCTCACAGGCATCGGCTTCAACGAATCGGTATTGGCGTGTAAACGATCCTCGCTTTCCTGTAAATGCTCCCGGTAAATTTAACACAGTAATGTCGAGATCGATCGCGATTGTCTCCCAAAATTCCGGCAATCCGCCGAGATCGACGATCCTGCTTCCTGGTTTAAGGCACATTAACTCGATGAATGCCTCCATGCGACGTTTGCGCCAGTGGCGTTGCATTCGAGGTTTTATCGCTTTTATCATGACCCTTTAAGGGCTGTCGTTGCCCGACGAAGAAATAGCATGCCTAGTTCGAGTTTCTGAGCGAGAGTTCTGTGAGAAAGACACGAGTTAGCACAATCCACCTCGCCAAATTTGGTACAGGCAACCATCTGAGCGCGCAAGCGTTGAGCTTGTTCGCCATACCAAATCTCGCGGGCGCTATGGGTTTTGACGTTGCCAAGCGGTGGGTAAAACCAACACGAGATAACGTCGCCGTTGGTGCGGATGTGATAGTCTCGCAGGCTAACGCGGCAAGGAGAAGCACCATGATAGACTTTGTTGCCCTGAAAGTGGTCGATAAAGGAGCGAAGTTTGGCATCGTTGGTTTCTATGAAGGCTCCTTGCTGTTTCATGGCAATTAGAGTCTCGATGACTTGTTTTAAGACTTCGCGATCGCTCTCTTCCCGTATCCACAGTTCCGTTTCTATTTCGGCAAGACCGAAAGCTGGACGGACGGGAGCAAAGTCAATTGTCGTTGCCCCTATGCGCTGCGCCCACTCTACCAGTTCCGGCAGGTAGCGAAAGTTGTAGCGATGGACTGTGGGTTTGATGCGGATGGGAAACTTCAATCCCAGTCTATCTCGTTCTTGTCGCAAAAAAACGATTCCTTGCTCGATTTTACCGAGAGAACCTGGCACTCCTCGCACAAAATCGTGAATTTCTGAGTCTGCGCTATCAACCGAGATATCTAAATTTACCGGACGCGCTGCTACTACTCTTGTAGCCGTCTGGCGATCGAAAGTCGAGCCGTTGGTAATAACTCCCCAGTCGATTTTATGGGAGTAGCAAAATTCTAATAAGTCTACAAATCCTTTTTTAATAAACGGTTCGCCGCCACCAAATTGAATGACATAAGAGCCAATAAATTTTTTTAGACTCAACAGCGCTGTTTGCCATTCCGGGATGGTCATTTCATCTTTGTAATTCTCTAAACGCCAGAATTTACAGTAGCGACATTTATAGTTACATCGCTCGTTAACTATACCTTGAATTGCTAAGGGTTTAGTCAGATCGTAACCTGTTTTTAGATATAGCGTTTCGGGAATTGTGTGAGTGATATGGCGTGTTGCTAGCTTGATTAAATGTTTTAATTGCATTTTTTTAGTTTCAATAAAATTCTTTTCAATTAACTGGCTATTAAATAGGAATCGCTGGAAAATAAATTCCAGATTGTTTCAATACTACTGAATCGGAATTGCGCGATCGCATGCTCAAATTTCGAGCGAGTTTGTTTGAGATTGACATAAGTTGTGAAAGAACGAGCTAAACTCATTGTTAATCGAGGATGATTGACATCAAATTCTCGCGGATGGAGATAGACTAATGCGGGTTTTCCTCGCGCGTTGAGATAAGTAATTGCTTGCTCGATCAGCAGATAGGGGGCTAGACGAAAGTATCCGCCCCCAAAAAGATAAATTTTTTTACCTAACCAATTGATAGGAGTGACTGGAATTTCTAGGATTCGATTTCCTCTAGGGGTGGTCATCCAATTTTCTGCTTCTGAAAAGCCTGGAAAACCACCATGATTTCTCTTCATTGGAAAAATTGAAGCATCGTAATAAAACCCCAATTCTACTAAAATATCTAGAGCATATAGAGTTTCAGGCACGATAGAAAAACCGGGAGCGCGATAGCCAAGAATTGGTCGAGAAGTAATTCGAGAAAGATGCTCTAAAGATAAGCTAACATCGCGACGAAAGCGATCGGGCGTTAAATTATAAATCAGTTCATGACTATAACCATGGCTGCCAATTTCATGACCTCGTTTTTCAATTTCCCGAACTAAATCTGGAAAATGCTCGGCAACCCATCCTAAAACAAAAAATGTTCCTTTGGTTTTGTATTTATCTAGTAAATCTAAAATAAAAATTGTATTAGATACAACTCGACTTTCGAGTTTTACCCAGGTTTTAAGTGGAGGAAGTGAAGGAATATCTAAAATATGAAACCAGTCTTCAACATCTATTGTCAGGATATTATCGATGTTATTTTTTATCTGATACTTGATTTTTATATCTTGGGTTTTCATATTTTTTAGAATTCAAATGATTTGTTTTTTTTAAATCCTATCTGAAAATTTCTCTAAGTAAAAGGATTTTTATAAAGGTTTAATTTTTGTCTGAGAACTAAACCTAAAAAGGGAGGATCTTCTACTAAATATCTTTTCCAAAGTCTCTTAGGTTCGCTGAATAATCTATAAGGAGTTTCTAGTCCTACCTCACTCATCCACTTTGGCGCTCTTTTTTTGTAACCTGCTTCAAAATCAATTGCCGCACCAACTGCTAAAAATATTTTAATTTTGTCGAGCTGATTTTTATATTTAATAATCCATTTTTCTTGCTTTGGTGCCCCGACTCCTACAACCAAAACTGTTGCTTCAGAGCGAGCGATCGCATTGACTATCTCAAGACATTCTTCTTCATTTTTTCCAAAGCAAAAAGACGGAGAATGAGCGGCAACTACAATTTCTCTGCCAACTTTTTGATTGATTTTTTCTTGGGCTTTTTGAGCCACTCCTTCAGCTCCGCCCAGTAAAAAAATTTTGATATTTTGATTTTGTTTATTGTAAAAATAAAAAGCAGGCAAAAGATCGGAACCAGAAATTTTTTCTTGGATAGGGGTTCCTAAAAAATCTAAAGACCACTTCAAAATTTGACCGTCACATACTCGATAATCAGCTTGATTATAAGCCTCATAAAATTCTCGGTCGATTTGTAGTTTCATCAGGTGGTCTACATTGGGAGTAAAGACTATACCTCCTTCTAGACTAAGTTTTTTAAGAAGTTCGGTCATTGAGATATTGTCAAGAAAAATATTGAGAATATTAACTTTACTCATTGTTTGGGAAAAAGTTTAGTTTTCGATCGCTTTTGAAAAATAATAGTAAATAGATAAACAGACGGTTGAGGTTTGCGAATTGAGTCTAGGTAGCGTTAAACTTACATAAGACTCACCGATAAATAGATAAAAATTAACAAAAATTTATAGATGCAAGGTTTTGTAGTCACTATAGTTGGCAATTAGTCTAAATTTCTAATCGAATTCACCCAAACTAGAAAGATATTCGCACAGTGCGATCGCGATTCTCGATACTTGATAATAGTGAGCGATCGACAATAACGGATCGACTTAACCAATGGACTTACTCCGTTCGCTTCCCATAGGACTTTATTTAGAAACCCCCCTAACCTGGATGCATCGACTCGATCCAAGGGTAAAACTTGGCTGGTTGATGACGTTTCTAGCTGCGCCTTTATTAGCCAATCCCTGGTGGCGATTGGGAATCGTAGGGTTACTGATGTTATTAACGTTTTTAGCGGCGATTCCTCGGCGAGTTTGGCGACAGCAAATGGGCTGGTTGCTGACGCTATGTATTTTGGTATTTATCATTACCTGTTTTGTGCCCGATGGATTGGGAGTAACCTCTCAGCCGCGACTTCCCGATGGCAATCTCCAGTTGCCTCAGCCTACCGATTATCACTACGTCTTGTTTGAGAGAGGGCGGTTTGTTATTACCCGTCGTTCTTTGGAATTAGCAGTGCGGACGAGTACCTTGATCTTTACGCTGATATATAGTACCAATCTCTATCTACTCACTACTGCACCAGAAGAAATTACAGCCGGACTAGAAGAGTTGCTAGAACCCGCCCGCCGCACCAAATTACCCATAACAGAGATAATGCTAACCTTGACGCTATCGTTGCGATTTATTCCCCTGGTATTGGAAGAAGTGCAAAATTTGGCGCGATCGATTCGGACTAGGGCAATTAATTGGAAAAAACTGGGAGTTAAGCGCAGTTTAAAGGTATGGTTAGTGGTAGTCGAACGGCTGCTAGAAAATCTTCTCTTGCGTGCCGAACAAATTTCAGTGGCAATGGAAGTGCGAGGTTTTACCAGTCCGAACCAACATCGCGTTCAGTGGCATCAACTCCGTTTGGGGCGAATTGACTGGTTTGTTTTGTTTGCTTTAATTCCCTTTTGGTGGGCGCGATTGATGTGGGGAGGAATGTAACAGTTCCAGTGACCAGTTATCTTCCAACTCCTGAATCCTAAAACAAAGGACTAATGACTAATGACCAATGACAGATGAAGCAGTTATTACCTTGGTATTGGAGAAGGCTACCATTAGGGAAGCGAACGGGTTCGGAGGTTTTTGAGCGGTTGTTTTATCGTCCGGGCGCAGTTGCGACGCTTTTAGAAAGTCCAGCTACACCCTCTAGCGATCGCTCTCCTTTATCTCGCTATTCTATTTGTGCGGGATCTCCCCGTCTCGTCGAGGGTAAACTACAATTGTGGACGCCGCCCATTGGTGAAATCCTGCCTTTTCTTCGCCGTCTTCTGCAAAAAGAGACAAGAGAAAGGGAAATACCGGAACATTTGCCTTTTACAGGAGGTTGGTTGGGCTGGCTGGGATACGATCTAGCCTGGGAAATCGAAAAACTCCCCTACCTCAAAGACGATTCCCTGCCTTTTCCCGTTGCCTATTGGTACGAACCCGATTCCTTTGCCATTCTCGACCATTGGGAACAAACCTTATGGCTAGCCAGTACCAATCTAGATGACCTCGATCGCCTACAAAATCAATTAGACTCAAATCCCTCCCCCTTGCCCCCTCCCCTCCTCACCTCGTCTTCCTATCCTCTCTCATTCCTATCCGACCAAACAGATTACGAGCAAGCCGTTAGAAAAGCCAAGCAATACATCCAAGTAGGAGATATTTTTCAGGCGAATCTTTCTCTGCGGTTTCAAACGTCTACCAATGCTGATAGTTGGACGATTTATCGAACCTTGCAAACGATTAATCCATCTCCCTTTGCCAGTTATTGGCAAACTTCTTGGGGGGCAGTTATTAGCTGCTCTCCCGAACGATTGATTCAATTGCAAGGACGCAAAGCGCAAACGCGACCGATCGCGGGAACCCGTCCTCGCGGTACTGACGACGAACGCGATCGCCAGTTAGTTAGGGAATTAATGACTAATGTTAAAGAAAGAGCCGAACACGTAATGCTCGTCGATCTAGAGCGTAACGATCTCGGACGAGTTTGCCAATGGGGTTCCGTTCGCGTTGACGAACTGTTGAGTGTCGAACGCTATAGCCACGTCATGCATCTCGTTAGTAATGTGAGCGGTATTTTAGAGCGCGATCGCGATACCGTCGATCTCATTGGTGCCTTATTTCCTGGCGGTACGATTACTGGATGTCCGAAGGTTCGCTGTATGGAAATTATTGAAGAACTCGAACCCGTCCGCCGCAATTTATTTTATGGATCTTGCGGCTATCTAGATCGACGAGGCAATCTTGATTTAAATATCCTCATTCGCACGCTTTTATATAGCTCATCCTCTCCTTCTCTTCCTGCAACCGTTTGGGGGCAAGTTGGGGCGGGTATCGTGGCTGACAGCGATCCAGAAAGGGAATGGTACGAATCGCTCAACAAGGCACAAGCTCAGTTGGCTGCTCTGAAATTGGCTAGTTCTTGTCCAACATGAAGCCTATCAACGAGGTAGAAGAACAAATTTGTAGCCTGAAGTTTTAGGATTTGGTTTAACCTTTGCAATTAAACCACTTCCTGGGATAAATTGGCGATCGCCCGATGGCAAAAACTTAATTGTTCCCGTGACTCCCTCAACCGAAAAAGTTCTGTCTGTGAGAGTGTTTTTCAGTCCTTCACGGGTTTGACTTTGTTGCAAGGCGGCAGTAATTGCCATTGTCGCGTCGTAAGCTTGCGCACTGCGCCAATTCACCTCTCCGCCCCACAATTGTCGCGCTTGCTTGCGGAAAGGAGCGTTATAAGGCAGTGTATCGGGATGCCAAGGAGCAACTAAAGCTATGCCGTTGACGGCTTGCTGACCTTCTTTTAAAGTTTTGTAGGTATAGAGAGTGGGACTGCCAAAAAGGGTTAAGCGTCCTTGATTGGCTTGTGCCATCTCTACTGCTTTGCCGATTCTATCGACGTGAGGGGCTAACAGGAGGCTATCGGCACCACTACTGACGATTTCTAAGATTTTTTCTTCAGGATTGTATTGGGGATCGTCAAAATCGCATTTAACATTAATATACTGTTTGCCTTCTGCTTGGAAGCTGTTAATAAATTGATTGCGAAACGATTCATTATCAACCGCAGCTCTAGACGAACAAACGGCAATTTTAGTTTTGTGGGCGGTGTGGACAATGTAATCGGACAAGGTATCGGTTAAAAAGCGGATGGTAGGAACCATGCGGAAGATATAATCTCCGCTAGAGGATAACTTGTCAGAAAAGCTAGTAGGGGTAATCATGACTAGACCGCCCCGATTATAAACCGGAGCGGCAGCAACTGAGGCATCGCTGGAATTATGTCCGACAACGGCTAAGGTTTGAGGGTCTTCTATAAAGGTGTTAGCAAGTTGTATAGCAAGGTCGGGGTTATTTTCATCATTGGCGATCGCTACTTGTAAAGGTTTCCCGTTAATCCCTCCCTTGCGATCGATCTCGTTTTGCGCTTGCGCCACGCCTCGCAAAATCTCTTGCGCTACGTCGAGGTTGCTACCGATGGGAACGCTGACAATAATTTTGTAGCTGCTTTTGTCGCCATTTCGAGCATTGTTGAGGTAAATCAGCGTTTCTGGATCGTTGCGCTGTTTTTGAAGGGATGCTTGAAACTCGGAGGCAGCACGGGCAAAATCTTTTTCCTCAAAAGCTTTTACGCCTTTTTTCTTCTCGGATGTGACATTCTCCTTGACTAAAATTTCCTCTCCCATACTGATGCGATGGGGGATAGAAGGATGGATTCTTTTGTAGATTATTAGACTTAGAGGAATTATGCTGACAAGAAATGCGATCGCTACTCCTACTGCGATTCTAGGAGTGGGGGGAAGCCACTTTAAAGTAGGTGCGGTTGGATTTTGATAGATGGCAGGCAGCCAACTCGCACAAGGTAATTGGTGTTCCCTTTCTTCATCTTGCAAGCGTTGTCTGGCATAGCGCACGGATAGATCGAGAGATTCCCCACTAGAAAAGCGAAAGAGAAAATATTCTAAAAATCGCTGTGCTACGCGATCGGGGACGGGTTCTCGCATAAAAATGACATAAGGAATCCGAAAATTTGCTAGATTCCGGGCTATTTCTAAACCGTCACAGGAGTTAAAAATCGCCAGTTTTAAGCCATTTCTAACGGCTTGGCTCAAGTCGCTCTCTAACTCTTTTAGGGAGATACTATCGTCTTCTTTTAGCTGAATAAATCCACTCTCTCCCTCTTTCTCCGAATAACTATGCCCCGCAAAAAAGAGCAGATCCCACCGTTGCTCCGATAATCTATACCTAAGTTCTCTACGGGTGGGTTGAGTGAGGGGAGTAATTCTTGCTCCTCGTTTTTCTAACTTAGCAAGTAACTCCTCATCTGGTTTTAAATCGATATTTTCACTGTTGCCAAAAATCACTAAGATTTTGACTGGGTTTCTCAAGGCTATTTTGACTGGCTTTTTGAAGGCTAAGGAGACGATCGTCACTCGATTTTAGATTTTGGATTTACGATTTTGGATTAACAAGAGCCTGAAGTTACTCGATTTTAGATTTTAGCTTTCTTCTTTAATTTAAAATCTAAAATTGCTCGGTCAGGAAAGGTTGGGGTTCGCATAACTAGCCGTACTGAAGGTAGGTTCGCTGTTGGGACGACGCTTAAATAAATCCCACAAGTGCCAAGGTAGCTTCCAGAGATCCCGATTTTGGGTTGCTATAATAATCCGTGCCGTCTCTTCTGGTCTAATTGCATCTAGCACGCAATCTCGCAATTCCCGAATTTCTGGGGTATCTAGCCACGCTTTCATCTCGTTTTCAATGATTTGCGCCGCTTTTTTAAAATCTTGCTCGCTATGGTTAGTTATCTGTGGGGGGATCTCAAGGCGAGGATGACGAATCCCTGCATTGCGAATTGTGGGAGTGTTGTAATAGGCATCTTGCCAGTCCCGATAGCACTGGAGAAGTTCGGGATGACGCGGGAGTTTTCCATGAAAGTTGCGATCGCTCTGTTTTCCCTCTTCGCCAATTTGCACAATGACAGGAAATCCCTGCTCCAAATTGCCATCGCCAATTTGGAGGACAACTAGCTTACCCATAGCGATCGTCCTTATTTTTTAAATGATAAAATATTCTATAAAACTCGTCTCCTCTAACGCTACCTTGACACTAAATTTTTCTCCATTTTCTGCAATTAACTTTAGCTGAATATAGTTATCTAAAGGCTGAGATCTGGCTTGTACTTGAGCAACAGGATTGTCCGATTCATAGACACTCAGTTGCAAAAGAGGAGGTAAAGTATCCCGATTTCCCATTGGGTAAACTCGCAGGAGGACGGCTACTTTTTGGTCGGGCTTTTCTAAAAGAGCTACCATCAAGGCAACTCGATGACCTCCTAATTGCATTCCCAGATCGATAATTCGTCTTACTCCTGCTGCTGGATGGGTTGGCTCGATCTCCCACAGCATTTCGGCTGCTTTCCAGCGCGTTTCCTCATCCTGAGTTGCTTGTAGGATTTGAACTAGAGCAGGAATCGGATCTCGATCGGGAGGGGGAAGGATTGGTGAGGATGGCTTTCCTGTTGGAAACAACTGTTTAATTTGTTGTCGCAACCATTCCATTTTGTCAAAACGAACTCTGCCAAGGCGAAAGGCTAGGGCAGGATTGGCTTGTTGATTGTTGACGATAACTTCTTCAATTGCCTCCCAACCAGTTGCAAATATATTATCAAACCAGTCACTTAAACAGACAAAATTAAGGGTAGGTTTATACAAAAATTCAAGGAAGTCGTCAAGAGATTGCAGACAAGAAATTGGAATTTTTTCTTTCGAGACTGTGGGGAGAAATCCTAATAGAGTTCCTTGATAGCATTCTATATCTAATCGAACAAAAATATAGCCGATTCGTTCGTCCCAGACATCCGGTGGAATCCAAGCAAATTCTTGACCTGCTCGAACGGGGCGACATTCTAAATGTCCTAATTTTTTGAGTTTTAAATCTGTTACTTTTAAGTCGGCTACATCAGCACACAGGCGAGTAATTGGATTCCAACTGTAGCTGGATTGGAGATCGGTTGAAATCCCTAGCATTTCTAAGTAGCGATTGACTGCCAGTACGGCTAAGGTATTGAAATAAACTTGCTTTTGTTTTTCTTTTGTCGGTTGCTGTTGAGCAAATTTAATGGCGAGCTTACTATCGCCTTGAGTCAGAGGAATTGTCAGGGGTTGAGAGAGGATTGATTCAATCATTTTTTGCCTGGAGTTAAAGTGCGATCGATTCAAAAAATTTCAGCAAAATGACTTTTGCCAAAGTCTTGGAGTTTGGGCAAACATTTGCGCTGATAAAAGCTACTTAAGGTAGGAATAGAAACTCCAAATTCATTGGCAAGAATTTTCCAAGCTGTTTCTGGAGGCAAGCGACGGAGGATTAAAACATAACAATTAATGTCGGGGTGCTTGTCTACATGAATTTGGCTTAATCGCTCTCTATTTTCTTCTAGCCATTCTTTAATTTCTTTTAGCAAAGAATGAGAGTTTTCTGAAGGGGCTGCTAAATTTTCCCAAGGATATATGATTTCTCCTGTTTCTGGAGAAATGACTGGGGAAATTCGATTGTCGTATTCTTGCTGATTTTTTTTCAGAATCTCTATGATGGCAAATTTGAGATAACTATTAAACCAGGTAAATACACTTCCTTTATCTGGATTATAAGCTTCTTTTGCTGTAGTGGCTTCGCATAAGTTGCCACAGAAATACTTCCAGCTTTTCTGAAGTGCTTCTTGATAGTCATGAAAATTAATATTTCCATAACTTTTCATAATTTTTCCCGATTTTTGCATCAGGCTAACGATTTGATTCAGTCTTTTATTTCGTTCTAAACTGCCTCTTGGATAGCTACGGGCTTCTTGAATAAGTTTGCCGATTTGACAATCGAAATCATCTAAGTTATTGTTCCAAGGATTCGCCATAATAATAATCTAGTTCGAGTTTAAGTAATCTCGAATAGCTTTTGCCTTAGTTATTCGGGTACAATTTTCTATTGAATTGGTATAAAATCGTATCCCGACGCGCTAGGTCGTACCTGAATTAAAATGGCTTTACCCACGCGATCGCCTGTCGGTAAAAACTTCATTTCTCCGTTTGCACCCATAAAAGAAATTGACTTAAGCGATTCTTTCGCTACCTCTTGGGCAACTTTTGCGCCAGGTTCGCCAGGTAAATCCCATAACCATTTCCAAATTCCTACTAATACTAATTTTCAGGTTTTCGCGATCGACATCCTTCTCCCTTCTCCCAATTTGGGAGAGGAGTTGGGGTGAGGGCGATCGACCATCTGTGTCATTAATGAATGAAAAATGGTATAAGCTTCGTCGAGTCCTTTCGCCGATGAACCAGTACAGAAACTTTTTAAGCGTTATTTTTCTCATCGCCCCTCTCAAGCTTAGATTTTGTGTTGTTTTGTCAGTTTGTTAGAGTTTGAGAGGAGAATTTATTCAAGAATTTACAAAACTTTACACAAAAGGGCGATCCAGTAGAGATTGCCACTTTGCGATCGCAAAATTCGTCTTTATATCAATAAAACTAATTTTGTCTTCTCATTCCAAGAGGGTACTGCAAAATGTGGGTTTTCTAGTTCTCGCTTTGTAAAGTACAGTAAATTAATGTGAGGAGATTTTAGAGCGCGTAAAAATCTGGATATGTTAAAGACTCCTAAAACCTTTTCTGTCTTAAAGTTGCCCGTCCATCTCTTCAATGACTATACGAGTTGGCTCCTACAACGCTTACACCAGAAAGTAGGAACTCACGTAGTAACGCTAAACGCAGAAATGGCGATTCTTGCAGAAAAAAATCCCGACGTAGCCAGCATCATTCGAGAAGCCGATCTCGTCATTCCCGATGGGGCTGGAATCGTTCTCTATCTGCGCCTGCGAGGGCAGCGGCAGCAACGCTGTCCGGGAATCGAACTAGCAGAGTCGTTACTCCGACAAGTCGGACGATTGGGCAAATCCTATCCCATTGCCTTCTATGGCGGTAAACCCGAAATTGTGCAGAAAGCAGCCCAAACTTGGCGGCAGAAAGTGCCCGGAATCTCAATTATTAGCAATCACGGCTATCTCTCGCCAGCAGAAGAAGACAATTGGAAAGAAACGCTCAAGGTAACCCAACCAAAACTCATTTTGGTCGGATTGGGGGTTCCGCGTCAGGAATTTTGGATTCGCCAAAACCGCTCTCTTTGTCCCGAAGCCATTTGGATTGGCGTAGGCGGGAGTTTTGATATCTGGTCTGGAACCAAAGAAAGAGCGCCCGTTTTGTTGCGGGAAAATAATTTAGAGTGGCTCTATCGACTCTATCAAGAACCCTGGCGTTGGAAGCGCATGCTAGCTTTGCCTGAGTTTTTCTGGCGAGCTTTACTGGCTAGATAATTAGCCCCAGTTGCTGTCGGAATGTGGGAGGAGTAGGAGAAATTTGTAGCCTCGATCTAAAAAATAAGTTATGAGTACGTTTAGGTATTGCCTTTGCGTAGCGGGTACATCCCGTTCGCAAGTCAGGCTTACACGCGAGCAGGATGCTCGCATTCGCAATTTAATTAGGACTGCAATATCATATTAAGCTAGTATAAAAAAATTCGGCAGAATTAATGAAAAATCAATTATTTAACACTCATATTCAAAACTCTCATGTACTATTAACTCCCCATGAAGTAAAATCAAAATTGCCGTTAACGCCTTCGACAGAAAAAACTATTCTAAAATATAGAAAAGAAATAAAAAATATCTTAGATTTTAAAGATAGTAGAAAATTTATCGTAGTCGGACCGTGTTCCATCCACGATCCAAAAGCAGCGATTGAATATTCACAAAGACTGAAAATTCTGAGCGATCGCGTCAAAGATAAGCTGCTGCTCGTTATGAGAGTTTACTTTGAAAAACCGAGGACGACAGTAGGGTGGAAAGGATTAATTAACGATCCCGATATGGACGATTCTTTTCATATCGAAAAAGGTTTATTAATGGCACGCAGCCTGCTTTTAAAAATTGCTGAATTGGGATTGCCCGCCGCCACAGAAGCCCTCGATCCCATCGTCCCTCAGTACATGAGCGAACTGATTTCCTGGTCTGCCATCGGAGCGCGCACGACCGAATCGCAAACTCATCGCGAAATGGCAAGCGGACTTTCGATGCCTGTAGGGTTTAAAAACGGCACCGATGGCAATATTGAAGTGGCTTTAAATGCTATACAGTCTGCCAGAAGCCCCCATCATTTTCTGGGAATCAATCAAAAAGGGCAGGTAAGCGTTTTTAAAACGAAAGGAAATGCTTACGGTCACGTAATTTTAAGGGGCGGTAACGGCAAGCCCAACTACGACCCAGCCAACGTAAAACTGGTAGAAGAAAAATTAAAAGAGGCAAATTTGCCCCCGCGAATCGTTATCGATTGCAGCCATGGAAATTCTAATAAAGATCACAGATTACAAGCTTCTGTTTTTGAAAATGTCGTTCGACAAATAGCGTCGGGGAATACGTCAATCGTTGGCATGATGTTGGAATCCAACCTCTATGAAGGCAACCAATCGATTCCCAACCAACTAGAGCATCTAAAATATGGTGTTTCTGTGACGGATAAATGTATCGGTTGGGAAGAGACAGAGCAAATTATTCTGGCTGCCTACGAAAAATTGAGTAGTGGTATGACTAAATAATTGGTTGCAGTAAGATTTCAATAGTTATCCGGTTTGGACGCGCAGAGTCCTCCCTAATTACGAATTGCCGCAAAGCCGCTTGACCAGCTCCGCGAAAAATTCTGAATGCTAGACTAGAGTTGGTCTGACCCTATTTGCCGTTTGGAACGAATGATTGAGCAACGCGATGCTGACTCGCGATCGGCAAGCTCTGAGCAACCTAACGAAGTGCCGACTAACGATGAAATGTCCGGGTCGGGAAAAGATTCCTGGACAAACCACGCGACTGAAGTCTGGAACCAGGCAACAACGCAATTGATGCAATTCCTCCCCCTAGAGCAAGTCGCACAAACAGTCGTGAAGTGGTTTAGCGTTAGCGAAGATCGGGTTGCTGAGATTTTGGAGACGGTTCGATCGCAACTGCCGACCACGGAAGCCCTTCTAATCGGTAAGCCTCAAGCTGGAAAAAGTTCGATCGTGCGGGGACTGACAGGTGTTTGCGCCGAGATTGTCGGTCAAGGATTTCGTCCTCACACGCAACACACCGAGCGTTATATTTATCCATCGAGTGACCTGCCGTTGCTCATTTTTACCGATACGGTAGGATTGGGAGACGTGAACCAGGACACTCAGACAATTGTTCGAGAACTGATTGGCGATTTAAACCAAGAAAGTCGCGGGGCGAGAGTCCTAATTTTAACTGTAAAAATCAATGATTTCGCAACAGAGGCGCTGCGACAAATTGCTCGGCAGTTGCGTCAGAAATATCCAGATATTCCCTGTTTGCTGGCGGTAACTTGCTTGCATGAGGTTTATCCTTCCAGTACTGCCGATCATCCTCCTTATCCCCCCGACTTTGAGGAGGTCAACCGAGCGTTTGCCGCATTGCAGCAAGCTTTTGCCGGACTGTGCGATCGCGCCGTTCTCATCGACTTTACCTTAGAAGAAGATGGCTACAATCCAGTGTTTTATGGCTTAGAAGCGTTTAGAGATGCGCTGTCAGACTTACTTCCAGAGGCGGAAGCCCGTGCGATTCATCAGCTATTAGATGGAGATGTTGGCGAGCAAATTGGCAATCTCTATCGAGATGTGGGACGGCGTTATATTTTGGCATTTGCCGTTATCGCAGCAACGGTAGCGGCCGTACCCCTACCATTCGCTACCATGCCAGTATTAACTGCCCTACAAGTCTCAATGGTAGGTCTGTTGGGGAAATTGTACGGGCAGACGCTGACCCCATCCCAGGCAGGAGGCATAGTTAGCACGATCGCAGGGGGATTGCTAGCAAAAGCGATTGGACGGGAGTTGATTAAATTTATCCCAGGGTTGGGCAGCGCGATCGCGGCTTCCTGGGCTGCTGCCTACACCTGGGCGCTAGGAGAAGGCGCTTGCGTGTATTTCGGCGATCTTATGGGCGGGAAGAAACCCGATCCGAAGAAAATTCAATCTGCAATGCAAGAGGCGTTTGGGGCAGCTAAAGAACGGTTTAAGGAAATCAAGTCTTGACAAAAAGTCAGAAGGTAAAAGTCGCAATTCATCACTACTAACTGTAGATAATATTCCTCCTCGCACTTGAGATTTTTTTTCCACATATAGTGTTTTTGCTCTAAAATTATGAAACAAAGCGCTATAGGTAGTGTTTTGCCTTGGGTGTTTTAGGAGGAAAAGGGATGAACCATCTACTTGAGTGGCAAAAAAGCTGTGTTGACGAACAGCTAATTCGCCTCAACGTAACTGCATTAGACGGTTCTGCACCCTCAGAGTATCTACTTTACTCTGACGAGATCCCCAGACGCAACGATGGGCGAGTTAGCGATCGCGTTCTCAAACGCTACGAACACACGGAAGAAGGAGGATGGTGGTGTTCTGGGATCGATCTACTAACCGGAGACGACGATCTCTGGGGATGTTTTAAACCACAACGCCCTCGTCTGAGTAGCGATCGCAACAAACCCATTAAATACGAGCATCCGCCCTACGCGCCCACTGGTATCTTCGCTTTACGAGTTCCTTTGCATGTATGGCAGCGCATCGCCGCTCGCTGCGGGATGGAAATCCTACCACAAGAGATCGACAAAAAGCAACCCGATCTCGGTTTTTGGCAATGGCTGGCGAACCATCCTTCAATCCCATTGTGCATTACCGAAGGCGCGAAAAAAGCTGGCGCGTTACTCACGGCAGGTTATGCAGCGATTGGACTTCCAGGAATTAACAACGGCTATCGCACTCCCAGAGACGAACGAGGAAATCGCATCGGCAAATCCCATCTCACTCCTCAATTAGAAAAATTAGTCGCGTCGGGACGAGAAATTTACATTGCTTTCGACCAAGATAGGAAACCCAACACCATCAAAGCGGTCAACGCAGCGATCGGAAAAATGGGGTATCTGCTGACTAAAATAGGCTGTTGTGTCAAAATTATTACCTGGAAACCCGAACTCGGAAAAGGCATTGACGACTTCATTGCTAAAGCGGGTCAACCTGCCCTTGATGAAGCTTATCAAAGAGCAATTCCCCTAGATACCTGGAAAGCACAGGGATGGGCGCGTCTGACTTATACTCCCAACCTTCAGGTCAACGATCGCTATCTTCCCGATTTAGAGATTCCCGCAACGGCTAAGCTAGTCGGCATTAAATCCCCCAAAGGCACGGGAAAGACTCAGTTTCTAGAAAAGATCGTCGCACGAGCTAGGGAGCGCCAACAATGGGTGTTAGTTATCGGACATCGAATTCGACTGGTTGAAGAACTTTGTCAGCGCTTTGGACTGAAATACATTACTGAAGTGCGAGATCGTCCGCAAGAGCAAGTATTGGGATATGGGTTATGTATCGACTCTTTGCACCCCAATTCCCAGGCACAATTTAATGCTACTCATTGGTCGGATGGAATCGTAATTATCGATGAAGTCGAACAAGTACTTTGGCACGGCTTAAATTCTGATACTTGTAGAAGCAATCGCGTTGCCATACTCAAGTCACTCAAAACTTTGATGCAAAATGTTTTAGGCGGTGGCGGACAAGTATTTGTTGCCGATGCAGATTTAAGCGATATTTCCCTAGATTATTTAATTTCTCTGGCTGGAATTTCCCTAGAACCTTTTATCATTCAAAATGACTGGAAACCTACCGAAAAAGAAGCTTGGAAAGTCTATAACTATTCAGAAAGCGACCCAAAAAGACTGGTAAGAGATTTAGTCAAACATATCAAAGAAGGTGGCAAACCTTTTGTTTGTCTCTCGGCACAGAAATTAACCAGTCAATGGGGGACTCGTACCCTTGAATCCTATTTTAAAAAACAATTTCCAGGAACCAAAATTCTTCGCATCGATTCTGAATCTCTAGCAGAACCGAGTCATCCTGCTTATAACTGTATTACTAATCTCGATCGCGTCTTATCTGAGTACGATATCGTCCTAGCAAGTCCGTCCATTGAAACCGGTGTCAGTATCGATTTGAAAGGACACTTTACTTCCGTTTGGAGTATTGCTCAAGGCGTGCAACCGGCAACATCTATCTGTCAAGCATTGGCAAGAATTCGAGAGAATATTCCCCGCTATATTTGGGTTGCCTCCTATGGGTTCAATCAAATCGGAAATGGTTCTACGTCTATTCCTGCATTACTCACGTCCGGTCATCGTTTAACCGAACTGAATATTCGCTTGCTACAACAATCCGATTTCGAGGCACTCGACGATATCGATACGGGATTTCAAGCAGAATCGCTATTTTGTTGGGCAAAAATGGCAGTTCGCGTCAATGCTTTAATGATTAATTATCGAGATTCCGTGCTTGCCTTGCTAGGGGAAGAAGGACATCAAATAAAGGACGGAGGAAAAATTTCTTCTTCCCATTTTCCCGATCGATATTCACTGGCTGAAGCTTGGGAAAGAGTCAAAAGTCAAAATCAATTAACTGAAGCTATTAATGCAGTTAGAGAGCAAAACTATCAAGCAGAATGCGAAGCGATCGCGCTAGCTGACGACCTAACTGAAGAACAATATCATGAGCTAAAAAAACGATTGGTTAAAACGATTACAGAACGGAGATCTTTAAGAAAATATACTCTGAAAAAACGCTATTGCATACCTATTACTCCTCAAATCGTTGCTCTGGATGATGATAATTGGTATCGAAAAATTCGCCTCCATTATTTTTTAACTATCGGGCGTTTTTATCTAGCAGATAGAGATGCAATAGTTGCTAGAAAACTAATCGAAAAAGGTCAGGGAAGTTTATTTTCCCCTGATTTTAATGGCTCCCAATTAGGAGCTATTATTGGCACAATGGAAGTCTTAGGTATCCCAGGATTATTAGCCAATCCATCTAGAGAATTGCGCAATACAGATGACGATCTGCAAAAGATTGCTCAAATTGCTAAGAATAACCGCACAGAAATTAAAACAGTAATGGGCATGGGAATTGCTAAAAATGCTAGCCCAATAGTCATAATTAGGCGATTTCTCGAAGAAATTGGCTATGGATTGACTAATATCTGTTGTGAGGGAAATCGTCAAAAACGAGTGAGAGTCTATCAAATAGTTGCGTCTAAAGACGGTCGCGAAGAAGTGTTTAGACAATGGTTATTGAAAGACCAAAAATATCCTGGGAGTTCTGAATTTTGGTTAGATAATAACTTGGTGGCAGCCTACCATAATCATCGTTGTGAAGAATTGCGATCGCGTCAATGTATTCAATTGAGTTTGGATTTATCTACCCCAAGCGTAAATTGACCTTGTTCGAGATAGAATCACTTTGTCTTTGCAAGTATCATGGTAATAGTACGTGCAAGTCAATAAATGTAAAGGATAAAAAGAGTTACTGGTATGGTTAACGGTCCGAAGCCTATCGCCGAATCGGCTGCTTCAGAGGAACAGCAAAAACCCATTCGGCTTCCTCGCACCAGCGAATCGGAACATCTCAAAAAAATTCGGCACACCACTTCTCACATCATGGCAATGGCGGTGCAGAAGCTATTTCCCAAAGCACAGGTGACTATCGGACCTTGGACGGAAACAGGATTTTATTACGACTTCGATCTCGCAGAACCTTTTTCTGAAAAGGATCTCAAAGCGATCGAGAAGGAAATGATTAAAATCGTCAATCGTAACCTACCAGTCATTCGAGAAGAAGTGACTCGCGAGGAAGCGGAACGCCGCATCAAAGAAATTAACGAACCTTACAAGTTAGAAATTCTCGAAAGCATTCAAGAACCGATTACTATTTACCATCTCGGCGACCAATGGTGGGATCTTTGTGCGGGGCCCCATCTCGAAAGTACGGGACAAATTAACCCCAAAGCGATCGAACTCGAACATGTCGCTGGGGCTTATTGGCGCGGAGATGCTACCAAAGCGCAATTGCAGCGCATCTATGGAACGGCATGGGAAACCCCAGAACAACTCGAAGAATACAAACGACGCAAAGAAGAAGCCCTTAAGCGCGATCACCGCAAACTGGGTAAAGAATTAGGCTTATTTGTCTTTTCCGACCTCGTAGGACCGGGGTTGCCCTTGTGGACTCCCAAAGGCACCGTATTGAGGAGCCTTCTGGAAGATTTCCTCAAGCAAGAACAGATTAAACGCGGTTATTTGCCTGTAGTCACCCCCCATATTGGCAGAGTGGAATTATTCAAAACCTCCGGACACTGGCAGAAATACAAAGAAGACCTGTTTCCCATGATGGCAGAGAACGAGGAAGCCGCGGCGCACGAACAAGGTTTTGTACTCAAAGCGATGAACTGTCCTTTCCATATCCAGATTTACAAGAGCGAGTTGCGTTCCTATCGAGAATTGCCGATGCGCTTGGCAGAATTCGGTACTGTTTATCGCTACGAGCAATCGGGAGAATTGGGAGGACTGACGCGGGTACGCGGCTTTACTCAAGATGATGCCCACCTATTTGTCACTCCAGAGCAACTAGAGAGTGAATTCCTCAACGTAGTGGATTTGATCTTGTCAGTTATTAAAACGCTCAAACTCGACAAGAACTTTAAAGCGCGACTGAGTTTTCGCGATCCTGATAGCGATAAGTATATCGGTTCCGACGAAGCTTGGAATAAAGCAGAAAAGGCGATCCGTCACGCCGTCGAAACTCTGGGGATGGAGCACTTTGAAGGCATCGGGGAAGCGGCTTTTTATGGTCCCAAACTCGATTTTATCGTTCGCGATGCCCTAGAGCGCGAGTGGCAACTGGGAACGGTACAGGTGGATTACAACCTGCCAGAACGATTCGAGTTAGAGTACGTGGCTGAAGATGGAACTCGCAAGCGTCCTGTGATGATTCACCGCGCTCCCTTTGGTTCGCTAGAGCGTTTGATCGGTATTTTGATCGAACAATATGCGGGAGATTTTCCTTTGTGGCTTGCTCCCGAACAAGTGCGAATTTTACCCGTCAGCGACCTGCAATTGGATTATGCCAAACAAGTGGCAGCACAAATGCGATCGCAAGGCATTCGCGCCGAAGCCGATACCAGCGGCGAACGCTTGGCAAAAATGATTCGCAATGCCGAGAAGCAAAAAATTCCTGTTATGGCAGTGGTAGGGGCAAAAGAGGTAGAATCCAATACCTTGAATATTCGCACTCGCGCCTCTGGAGAATTAGGGGAACTAGCAGTCGCGACCGTTATTGACAAGTTAATGGCAGCCATTCGCGATCGCGCTAATTTCTAAATCGATTTAATGCTTATCTTGCCGTTTAAAACGGATTTTAGCATCTTAGACGGAGAACTTATTTTCTATCTACTAGCTAGTAGCAATTTTTTCCTAAAGACTAACGACTAACCGCTAACTAATAACCAATACCTTCAATGTCAGATTCGACTCCTGATTCTGTCAGTGCCACTTTCTATACCGAAGGTAAAGCTAAATTTCAAGTTGGCAATGCATTTTATCGTTCTGCTAGTCAAGTCGTGCGGGATTTAGGCGTTTTAGCGGCGGCAATCTATAAATCCGATCGGGGAATCCTGCGAGTGATAGATGCAATGACCGGATGCGGGGTGCGGACTTTGCGCTACTGGTTAGAAAGCGGTGCGGATTGGATTTGGGCAAATGACAGCAATCCAGAAATAAGACCGGTATTAGAGAATAATTTAAAAGATGCGATCGCGTCGGGTCAATGTCAAATAACCCACACCGATGCCAATCGCATCTTTTTCGATTGCTACAATCGACGAGATTATTACGATTTGGTCGATGTAGACTGTTTTGGTTCGGCTGCTCCCTATCTTCATACCGCTTTATGGGCAACCAAAATCGGCGGACTGCTTTATCTCACCAGTACCGACGGACGCACGGCGACGGGACACCAGCCAGAAAATAGCCTCAGCATCTATGGTGCATACACTCGCTGTCATCCTGCCTCTCAAGAACAAGTCCTCAGGCTACTCATCGGCAGCGCACAACAGGCAGCAGCCAGTATAAAACTGGGAATTGAGCCGATTTTTTCGCTTTTTACGGGTCAAACCTATCGAGTTATGCTGCGTTTGCTCGCTAAACCTTGTTTAACTCCTGAAAACTATGGCTTTCTTGGCTACTGCCACCAATGCGGCGATTATCAAGTGGTTTCTTGGCGAAAGTTAGGGAAAACCTGTTGTCAAAGAGATGGCTCCCTTTTAATCCTCAGCGGTCCCATGTGGTTAGGACAACTCCATCACCGAGAACAGTTGAGGCGAATGCAATCTCTTGCCCAACGGTTAGAATGGTCGAAACGCTTAGAATTGCTGGCAACGATGGAAGCAGAAACAGATTTTCCTCCTTATTTTTATACCCTCACAGAGATCGGACGAAGGGGAAAATTAGATCTTCCCAAGCGATCGCATCTGATTCAAGCACTGCAAGAGAGAGGGTATCGCGCAACTATAACTCATATTAACGCCCAAGCGATTAAAACCAATGCCGATCTCATGGCTTGCATTTCAATAGCACGAACGCTATAAATCAGTTATTAGAAGTCGGAACTCGGAAGTAAATCTTTTCCTTGTCTCAGAAGTCTCCTAGTTTCCCGTCTCCCATTCACCAATCCATCTGTAGCCATCATCGATCGATTGAATATGACAGCCTTATTAGAGATATCTCCTGGTACTTTTATAGGCGATCGCTACCGCATAGAAACCCTCCTGGGACGAGGTGGATTCGGTCGAACTTATCTCGTCTCCGACCGACGGTGTTTGGGCGCTTTGTGCGTCCTAAAAGAATTTTTTCCAATTACACAGCAAGAAAAGACGTTCCGAAAAGCTCTCGAACTCTTTAAAAGAGAAGCAAGAGTCTTACAAAAACTGGATCATCCCCAGATTCCTCAATTTCTCAACTGGTTTGAAGATCGAGAACGATTCTGCATCATTCAGGAATATATTGATGGAAAAACCTACTGGGAACTTCTCAACCAACGCTTAGAGCGAGGTCAAGTTTTTGGTGAAGCTGAAGTCCTTCGATTACTCAAAGATCTGCTGCCGGTGCTGGATTATCTTCATGGCTGCCATGTCATTCATCGGGATGTTGCACCGGATAATATCATGTTTTCCAGACAGCGTGGCAAGCCAATCCTCATCGATCTCGGCATTGTCAAAGAAGCGGTCACTCATGGGTACTACAGCCAGATTAGCCACAATGCCCCGTTAGGCGCAGTTTCTTTAGTAGGAAAACGGGGTTACTCGCCTCCAGAACAGATTCGGATGGGGCAGTGCTATCCCAGTAGCGATCTTTATTCGCTAGCTGTCACGGCTCTAGTTTTATTGACCGGAAGAGCGCCAACCGAGCTATTTGACAGTCATACAATGGAATGGCAGTGGCAGAATTATGTAGAAATTAGCGACGGTTTAAGGCAAATTTTCAGCCGTATGCTGGCAGAAAAGCCTAAAGAGCGCTATCAATCAGCAAAAGAAGTTCTCGCCGCTTTGTCCGCCTCCGCACCTGAGAGCAAATCCACGCCCATTATTATGTCGTCGTTTGTTCGACCGAGTGCGCTTTTCGTTTCTGGAGCAGCACCAAAACAAGACCTCAGTCCGCCGCCTCAAGATAAAATCTTTCGCGAAGATAAGACCCCCAGTAAAAGTGGCAAACTCATCAAAGCAGGTGGAGTAGTGGCTGCTAGTATGCTTCTGGGCAGCATAGCGATCGGTTTTGGCTCTCCTTTCATCCCAGGTTTATGTAAGAAGTTAGATAATTGTTCGGCAGATGCACGATATCAGACGGTTTATCAAGAACAAGTCGAACGAGGACAAGAGGCAATTTCTCAAGCCAGTCGAGCGCAAAGCGTGGAAGAATTGCAAAATGCACGCGATCGCTTCAAGCAAACCCTGACCCAATTAAAAACTATTCCCAACGATGCCGAAGTCTCTTTACAAGCTCGACAGACTTTAAAAGACTATCAAACTCGCTTCGAGCAAATCAATGTCAGAGTCGTAAGGGGACGGAAAGCCCAACAAAAACTTCAGCAAGCAGAAACGCTCATAACTGAAGCTACAAAAACTACAGAAGCTGCTAAAACGCTTGCCCAGTACCGACAAGCAAAAGCTCAATGGGATAGAGTACGAGAGCATCTAAAGGCTATTCCTTTCGATCCTGTCGTTGCTGGCAAGGTAAAGACGCAATTATCCCATGCTAATGTCAAGATAGCAGAAATTCAAACCAAAATCGAGCAACAAGTTCGGGAAGCACAACAACAAGCACAGCCTAAAGCCAGGAAAAATTCGTCTCGCTCGTCAACCTTACCTCGAAAAACAACACAGAATAGCCTCAATCGACAGGTTTCCTCCTACGGCAGGGCCAAACCATCCAGAACCTTGAAATCTAACCGACCTTCTTCGCGACGGGTGCAATCGTCTGTGCGCCGTGCATCCTCAAGAAGATCTTTATGGGGAGGAAGTCCGAAGCGATCGCCATCGTCTTCATCGCGATCGCCATCATCGTCCAAAAAAAACCTTTGGTAAACGAACTTATTTTAAGGTATTTGCACATAAAATCCCCGATGCAGCGACGGCAGGAACGCCAATTCCTGGCATAGTGCTGTCCCCGACGCGATATAAACCAGAAATCGGCGTATGGCAGCCAGGAAACATGCCTTTTCCTGCTGCGATCGCAGCACCATAAGTTCCTTGAAAACGACGAAGAAAATGAGAATGCGTTAAGGGAGTTCCAATCAATTCTAAAGTAATTCGTTGACGAATATCTGGAATTACTTTTTCTAAAGCACAATATAAAAATTGTGCTTTTTCTCGTTTTTTATCTTCATATTTTTCATCTTTTTGCCACCCTTCATAAGCTTCTAAGGTATAAGCATGAACGACATGATATCCCTCTGGAGCAAGATTGCAATCCCATACTGAAGGAATGGAAATCATACAAGTATTTCCTGGTTTTGCAATATCTTGTTTGCTGTCATGAACGACGACATGATGTCCCGTCAATTCTTCCAAACCATCAGCTTTAATTCCTAAATGAAGGTGCATAAAACTCTCGATCGC
This sequence comes from Hydrococcus rivularis NIES-593, assembly GCF_001904635.1. Classification (GTDB taxonomy): domain Bacteria; phylum Cyanobacteriota; class Cyanobacteriia; order Cyanobacteriales; family Microcystaceae; genus Hydrococcus; species Hydrococcus rivularis. The sequence continues at coordinate 11,531 of NZ_MRCB01000002.1, read as the reverse complement.
TGGAGTTTTTAGAGCTTCTTCTCGATACGTTCTGGGTAAATCTTCTGGCTTTAATAGTTTTCCATAAGTATCCCAAATCGTCGCATTAGAAATCACGATTGGCGCTTTAATAATTTCTCCTTTACGTAATTTAACTCCAATAACTTTGCCAGATTTTACTAAAATTTGTTCGACATGAGTTCCTACCCATAACTCTCCTCCCCACCGCTGAAAACCTCTGATTAGGGCATCAACAATTGCTCCGCTGCCGCCAACCGGATATTCAACGCCAACGCGAGTCCTTTCGCCTAACATAAAAGCCACTTCGGGCGCGATCGTACCATGCGCTTTTAATCCCGATAGCAGAAAACATTCCAAGTCAATTAATCTGCGTACCCAAGGATCGCTAACTTCTCGATCCATAACGTCTCCCACAGAAGAATTAATGATATTTATTTGAGGTAATAACTTTAATAAAGCAGGAAAACAACGCGAGATTAAAATAGGAATTAATTGCCAATCGGCTCGCAAAGCAATCGTGGGAATATCTTTTAGACAATCGTAAAGAGATAATAGACGTTGCTCAAATCTTTCTAATTCTTGTGCGCCTTGAGGGGTAACTTGAGCGACCTCTTGGCGATATTTTTGCAGATTGCTATAAACTGGAAAAGTTCCTTCAGGAAAATGATAATGTCCGAGGGGATCGTAGGGAATGACTTCTAAAGATTCTCCTAATACGTCTAAGACTTGTTTGAGAGGATTGAGACTCGGAAATTTATTGCCCAAACCACAATAAAAAGAAGGTCCTGAATCGAAATGAAAACCACGACGAGAAAAACTATGCGCGGCACCGCCAGCAATGGTATGACTTTCACAAATTAATACTTTTTTGCCATATCTTGCTAACAATGCGCCAGCTGTTAATCCGCCAATTCCACTCCCGATAACAATGACATCTAAACTCATGATTTTGTCAAGCGATCGCTTGCTTAATGTTGGTGTTATCTGCCGAATTGACTCCCGTAAGCATTGTCAATATTAAATTTGTGCGTTAGCGCGAGCATCTGGTTGGCACGCGAGACACTCTTCATATTGGCACTATTTTAAAGTAGACGCGCTACTACAGCTATTTATCATAGAAAAATGACGGCTATAAATTCTATAACCGCCAATCCAGATTCACAAAAACCTTAAATAGTTATTGGTTTTCTAACCTAATTACTGTATTACTGTTTAGCAAAAACTGCAATTGATTATTGACAGAATTGATATAACCTTTGTTATTAAGGGCTTCTGGTGAAAGTCTGCCTTGTTCTATAATTACGTGGAATTGATTTAAACGCTCAAAGCGATCGCGATTAGTCTGCCATCGAACAACAAATCCTGGCAGTGCGATCGCGACAAATAGCGAATATTCCGACTGCGATCGCTACTGTTCCTAATACTCCAGAACAATCGCATAGGTAAGCGCTTGCCAGTCGGATCGAACGCTCAAAGAAGCATTCAAAAAAAGCTATGAGGATTGATTTTGGACGAGAAATCTGTAGCGATCTAAACGCCCTACAGACGCGAGAATGGTTAGTGACCAATGGAATTGGCGGTTATGCGTCGGGAACTCTCGCCAATTGGCTTACCAGAGGCTATCATGGCATACTCGTCGCTGCCTTAAAACCTCCCTTGGAACGCACTTTATTAGTGTCGAAAATTGACGACACGGCTTACTATAATGGCTTGATTTATCCCCTGTTTACGAATAATTGGATTAACGAAACAGTCGATCCGCAGGGGTATCGCTATCTTGACAGCTTCTCTTTAGAAGGAACTATTCCGCTATGGCGCTATCGGATAGAAGATGTGTTATTAGAAAAACGAATTTGGATGCAACCCGGCTCGAATACAACTTATATTTACTATAGGGTGTATGAAGCCGCGCAACCCCTCAGCCTTTCGCTCAAAGTCTTGGTGAATTATCGCGACTATCACAGCAGAACTAGGGCGGGAAACTGGCGCATGCACTTGGAATCGATCGCGCGGGGGGTACGAGTAAATGCATTTCCCAATGCCGTTCCTTACTATATACTTGCCGATCGCGTTACTGTTTCCCCAGTCAATGAATGGTACTACGGATTTGAATTAGAGAGAGAACGCGATCGCGGATTAGACCACTTCGACGATAACCTCTATGCAGTTAAAATAGCCACCTATGACACTGCCCTCGAACCGGGCCAATCTTTAACCGTTGTCGCCACTACAGAAAGTAACCCAGATTTGGATGGAATCGCTCAATTAGAAGTTCGTCGCGCCTACGAGCAAAGATTGTTAGAAACTTGGCAAGTGAGTCACCCGACGGCAGCTAAACATGCACCTGAGTGGGTGAAGCAACTGGTACTGGATGCAGATCGATTTATCGTCAATCGCCCCTTACCCGATAATCCCGATGGGAAGACGATTATTGCAGGTTATCATTGGTTTACCGACTGGGGAAGGGATACCATGATTAGCTTACCAGGACTTACCCTCTCCACAGGGCGATCGGAAATTGCCCGTTCCATAATTCGCACCTTCGCCCAATATATCAGTCAGGGAATGCTACCCAATCACTTTCCAGACGATAACAAACCCCTGAGCGATGGGGATTACAATACGGTTGATGCTACTCTTTGGTATTTTGAAGCTATTCGCAGCTACTATGAAGCGAAGGGAGATGAAGGATTACTACAAGAAATCTTTCCCAAATTAGCAGAAATTATCGATTGGCATCGTCGAGGAACGCGATACAACATTCACTTAGATGCTCATGACGGACTTCTCTATGCAGGCACGCCGGGAGTACAACTGACTTGGATGGATGCGAAAGTGGAAGATTGGGTAGTTACCCCTCGCATTGGCAAACCCGTAGAAATTAACGCGCTTTGGTACAATGCCTTGAGAACCCTGTCTAAATTTGCCCAGCAACTAGGACAGCCTTACCAGGAATACGACAACATGGCGCAGGCAACGCTGATTGGCTTCCAACGGTTTTGGAATGAGGATTTAGGCTATTGTTTCGACGTTCTCGATACGCCAGAAGGCAACGATGCCTCCCTGCGTCCCAATCAAATTTTCGCCGTATCGCTGCCAGAAAGTCCGTTAACCCCCATTCAACAGCGAAAAATAGTCGAAATCTGCGATCGCCTTTTGCTAACGCCCTACGGCTTGCGCAGCCTTACACCTGACAACCCTCAGTATCAAGGTTACTATAAGGGCGATCGCATACAACGAGACGGTGCTTACCATCAGGGAACGGTTTGGGGATGGTTGTTGGGTGCTTATGTTATGGCTCATCTGCGCGTTTTTAACGATCCCCTAGCAGCACGTAGAATTTTAGAACCGATGGCAAATCATATTCTAGAGGCAGGCGTAGGCAGTATTAGCGAAATTTTTGACGGCAATGCACCCTTTGCGCCTAAAGGTTGTATAGCTCAAGCGTGGTCGGTTGCAGAAGTATTAAGGGCTTGGCTGGCAACGGAATCGGTTATTCGTGAGTAGGGGGACGGGCTGCGCCGACAATATTTAAAATGAGAGTAGTTTCTCTAATCATGAAACTAAAATCATACAGCGAGAAAAATGCTCGATCTTCTCAATTCCCTTTTAGGTCGCCATCCAGAACGGGTTAAAGCTAACGTCGAGATTTACACCTGGCAAACCTGTCCTTACTGCATTCGTGCCAAGTTACTCCTGTGGTGGAAAGGCGTTAATTTCATTGAATATAAAATCGACGGCGACGAAGCAGCCAGAAACGCGATGGCGCAACGCGCTAACGGAAGGCGAACCGTTCCCCAGATTTTTATCAACGATCGCCATATTGGTGGGTGCGACGATCTCTATAGTCTCGATGGGCAAGGTCAATTAGATTCTCTCTTAGCCCAACCTGTCAGTTAAATCCTTGACAATTGAGCCATTTCTAACGCAAATCGATCCAATTGCTTATCTAACTCATAGGCATTGGATGAGTCGTGCCATAGAATTAGCCCAGGAAGCGGGAAAGGCGGGAGATGTTCCCGTCGGCGCCGTCATTGTCGATCGCGCTGGCAATCTCGTTGCCGAAGCCTCCAATCGCAAAGAAAGAGACAAAGATCCCACCGCCCATGCAGAAATTCTCGTCCTTCGCTCTGCTAGTCAAGCCTTACAAACCTGGCATCTCAATGATTGTACTCTCTACGTCACCCTAGAACCCTGTCCCATGTGTGCGGGGGCGATTATTCAAGCGCGGATTGGTTTGCTAGTTTATGGAGCAGACGATCCAAAAACGGGTTGCATTCGTACCGTTGCCAATCTTCCCGATAGCCCTGCCTCCAATCATCGATTGCCCGTCCTGGCGGGAATCATGGAATCAGCTTGTCGAGAGCAGCTGCAATCTTGGTTTGCCCAGAAAAGGGGCAAGAAAAGTTAGGGTCGATCGCTTTGCTTGCTTTTCATTCCTGCTCGAACGCGGGTTTGATACCACTTGAAAATTGCTGTAAATTGTCTCAACGTTAAAAGGGTGAAGATAACAAATATCTCCACCCCTATGTTTATTAAACAGTCAGCGATGTCTACAGAAGGTTCAGCTTTTCAGCTTAAAATCGCTTTGAGTAATTACTATTTCTCCGACCGCCACCGCCAAATGAGCCTCTGGTATCGCGGTTTTCGCGAGGTTTGGCTTGATTGACTTTGAGTTCGCGACCGTACCACTCAGCTCCGTCGAGAGCTTCAATAGCTGCTGCTTCTTGGGCTGTGGTTTCCATTTCTACGAAAGCAAAGCCGCGCATCCGACCCGTTTCGCGATCGGTGGGGAGATGAACTCGTTTGACAGAACCGTATTCTGCAAATACAGAATTCAGTTCGGCTTCTGTAACTTCATAGGACAAGTTACCTACATAAATCGACATGGATTGTCTCCTAGACTTAAATAGCGTGTAAGTATTGAGATTTCGGAGAGAATCCTGCCGAGACTAAACCGGAAAACCCTGTTAACACAAACAACAAACTCTTCTACCGAATGCTAATTCTCAATCAATAATCATATTCTATCACAATTTTTTTCTGGAATAAATTTAATGGGTTATTGCTGAAATGCCCGGTACGGTCAACTTAGCAATCTTATCGAGCTGGAACAAAAATTGATGATCTCTTTTCTGGTTAATGATTTTTTAATCCAAAAGCAAATTAATTATTTAGTCAACCATTATCTCTCCTTAGAAAAATTACGCGATCGCGTTTCGAGAAAATTTAATTTTTGTCAACTGCGCCGCCAACTTAATCGCCTCTTTCATGCTACTTGCGTTAGCGATTCCCTTTCCGGCAATATCAAACGCCGTGCCGTGGTCGGGAGAAGTGCGAATGAAAGGCAATCCAATCGTGGTATTAATCGCCCTGTCGAATGCCATTAATTTGACTGGAATCAAACCTTGATCGTGATACAGAGCAAGATAGGCATCGGCGGCATCTACATTAGGATCGTTGCCGTACCAAGCTTGACCGGGTTTAACCCACATCGTATCGGGAGGAATAGGTCCAATTAACTCGACTTGAGGGCGATTTTCTCGTTCTTTTTCCAGCCAAGGAATTAACCAGTCTCGTTCTTCGGTTCCCAGTTGTCCTTGTTCGCCGCTATGAGGATTTAACCCGGCAATAACAATTTGGGGCGCATCGATGCCAAAATCTTTTTTGAGAGAATCGATTAATAAATCGAGTTTTAAAGACATTAGTTCGGGAGTTAGGGCAGTTGAAACTTGATTTAAGGGAATGTGGGTGGTTGCGAGCAGGGTTCGCAATATCCAACTTGTATGAGGCGATCGCGCGACGAATAACATCCCAAATTTCTCCACCCCGGCTTTTTGCGCTAAAACTTCCGTCTGTCCGGGGTAATGATGTCCTGCCGCTTTCCAGCAAGATTTGGCAATCGGGGCAGTGACGATCCCTTGAAATTCTCCTTTTCTAGTACGGGCGATCGCTTCTTCGAGGTAGGCGAAACTCATTGCTCCGCTAGCTGCATTACCTGTTCCCACAGTAATTTGCGTTGCGATCGCGCGATCGATCGGTATATCTAGAATGGGGAATTCGTCAGGATTGGCTAAAGTTTTTTCTTTTGATGTAAAGATTTGTTGCAATTTCTGATAAGTTTGTTGCAGGAGCGATCGGCTGCCAACGACGGTAATCCGGCAAGTTTCCCGAATTGATGAATCGGCTAAGGCTTTCAAGACAACTTCTGGTCCAATCCCTGCTGGATCGCCTATCGTAATGGCTAAATGGGGAAGTAGGTGTATATTTCTATTCGCTTTGGCGGACATCTTTTAAGAATCGGTTAATTTCTAGTTAGTCGGAAGAAGAGCGATGCCTTACAATACCTATAATGACTTAAAGTCGGCTTAAAGTCCGTTTAGCTTCAAGATAACTATCTTCTTAGAAGCAACTTTAGCTAAATAAAAAGGAGAGATAAACATGAGTGCTGAAAGTATGCTTTTTAACGGAGCAATACTATTAATTGTTCTAACGCTAGTCGGGGTAGCCTGGGGCTTTCTTCTCCTGAAAATCCAAGGCGGCGAGCCAGAATAACCCTAGCCAAGATGAAGCTTGAAGAACATTCGTTCGCAAGCTTCAAGCGCAAAATTTTTAATAGCAATTTTTTTGAGAAAATTCCTTTATAAATATCAATGTCTTCTTCTAATCCGTCTATAGAATTTTTCGTCGGTCTTTCTGAAGAGTTAGAAAACGTTAGTTTGCGTCAAAACAAAGATACGGGCGTGCGAAGCGTTTTGATGACTTTTAAGACACTAAAAGCACTAGAGAAATTCCAAAGTTTTACCCAAAAAACCTATGGAGATTTACGGTTAATTGACTCGGAAGGAGAAATCAGTATCGAGCCTGCTTCGCTGAAAATTATCTATGGCGGCGATGATGGTGACGATTTGATCCGAGTAGAATGCAAGCTGGAAATTTATCGAGAAGATCATTGGGAAAGACTTATGCGCTTCCTACACCGCTATGCCGAAGCCAACGGAATGGGATATCAAGAGAAAGGCACAGGACAGGGGACAGAGGATTAGGTGACAAGGAGACAGGAAGACAGGGAAAAGTCGGAACTCAGAACTCGGAATTAGAAACCAATCACTACTAACCACTAACTACTAACTGTCATCAATTAACTGTCATCAATCCAAAATCCGCCGTTCTCTTTGAAGCGTTTCCGGGAGCGTGCGGCGGCTTCGCCAAAATCGAAAATCCTTTCATCCAATGACTAATAACTATGAAAATAGTAATTACAGGAGCAACCGGATTTGTCGGCACTCGCTTAGTTGAAAAACTGAACGCAGAAGGTCATCAAATCCTAGTCTTTACTCGCAATCCAGAACGTGCTCGACGAGTTTTTCCCGCGTCAGCTTTCCCTAATCTAGAAATTGCCGCTTATACTCCCATACAATCGGGAGATTGGCAACAAAAAGTAGCTGGCTGCGATGCCGTCGTCAATCTAGCAGGAGAACCGATTTCAGAACGTTGGTCTCCAGAACACAAAAAAGCAATTCTCGAAAGCCGTCAACTGGGAACTCGAAAAATTGTCGAGGCAATCGCTCAAGCCGAGCCAAAACCAAAGGTACTGGTAAATGCTTCCGCCATTGGCTATTATGGCACGAGCGAAACCGCAACCTTTGATGAACATAGCCCGCCGGGAAATGATTTTCTTGCTCAAGTCTGTCAAGCGTGGGAGGCAGAAGCTAGCAAGGTTAAAGAAGCAGGTGTTCGCTTGGTTATTTTGCGGTTTGGGATCGTATTGGGCAATGGGGGAGCTTTAGCCAGAATGATTCCTCCCTTTAAACTGTTTGCGGGAGGTCCAATAGGAAGCGGTCGTCAGTGGTTTTCTTGGATTCATCGAGACGATCTGGTTAATTTAATTTCAGAAGCTCTCAAACGCCCGGAAATAGAAGGGACATTTAATGCAACCGCCCCCAATCCCGTTCGCATGAGTCAGTTGAGTCAGACTTTAGGAGAAGTGATTCATCGTCCTTCTTGGTTGCCCGTGCCCGATTTTGCCCTAGAACTTTTACTCGGAGAAGGGTCAAAAGTCGTTTTAGAAGGTCAACAAGTTTTGCCCAAAGCAACTGAGGCAATTGGTTTTCAGTACCGATATCCAACCCTAAAATCCGCTTTAGTAGATATTATTTCCCAGATGTAGAGTAGCGATCGCGACTTAAATCAACCAAAATAAAGCTAGAAAATCTTTAAATGTTTAAAGATGAGTAATCTACAGAATTGGGCAAAAAGCGATCGCTTCTTGAAATTTAAATATGAATTTCCATTCGCTTTCGATGTATCTATTTATGGATTAATCTTCTCGCTCGTCTCGATTCTAGTTACGGGTTACAGCGTTTATACCGAAAACCAAGCCCTTCAAATTCCGCTAGTTCATTATATTAACGATCCCTCTCTCTATCCAAACGATCCTTTTGGACAAACTTTACCTTATTACGCTTCGGCGGTTTGGTATCTCGTCGCGTTAGGCAATCGAATTTTTCCTCTAGAACCCTTACTTTTGAGTCTTTTTGTCTTAGAGAGATTGCTGGTAATCTTTGCAGCAGGCTACGCAGCTAAAACCTTTGCTCCTCAGTCCAAAATAGCAGTTGTTGGGGCGATGGCATTGATGGCGTTAGGGTTAGAAGGACCGACTTTAGGTGGCAATGCGCTAGTCATTAATTACTTCGAGCAAACGGGTTTGTCGATTCCTTTTTTCTTATTAGCTTTTGCCGCTTTTTATCAACAAAATCCCTGGCTGGTCGCTTTATGGACGGCACTTGGCTTTAATTGCAATAGTATGTATGGAGCCTATGCCCTATCTTATCTAGGAGCTGCCTTTTTATTGGATTTTAATTATCTGCGGAACTGGAAAAAATGGCTATTGGGCTTTTTGCTCTTTCTTTTATTAGCATCTCCGGGAATTCTTCTTACCCTCTCTGCCTTCGGTCGAGAAGCGGCAGATAAAGATTTGTGGTATTTAGTTAGTAAGGTTCGTTTTCCCCACCATCTTTTTCCATTGACCTGGAATAAGATTGAATTTGGGAAGTATGGCGCGATCGCAGCTTTAGTACTTGCCTTCCTTTATCAAAAACGCGATCGCTTGAGACAATTATCGAAACTCTGTAATATTTGGGCAGGCGTTAGCTTTTTGTGGCTGATTTATGCTTTTATCGCTGCCTACGTCACTAAATCGCCTTCGATGCTCGTCATGCATCCTGGGAGGGCGATAACGTTGTGGTACGGAATCGCTGCCATTGCCTTGGTTAGCGCTTTTGCCGTCAAACTGGAAACCACAAAAGGAACGACGCGACGAGCCTTTTGGATAATTATGCTGAGCGCAAGCTTTCTCATTTGGTATCCAATTGTCGGACCGTTTATCTTAGCTGTAGCACTAATCGCGATCGCAATTCATCCCGTTTGGTACTATATTCTCGGTCGAGGAAGTTCTAGCCGCATCGCCCTACTGCTATCCCTTTGGGTTGTCTTTGTCGGCATAACGAGCTTACAGGAGAGATGGGGCAAGGGTCAAAGTTTAGCATCAGCAATTATCTACCGCCCTTCCGCAACTATTGAGGAAATTGCTAATTGGGCGCAAAAGAATACCTCTACTGATTCTGTATTCCTAGTGGAGTTTGGATTGGGTTGGCAGCAATTCCGAGGGCAGTCAAAACGTCCCGTTTATATGAATTGGAAAGACGGTTCGGCAATACTTTGGGATAGAACCTTTGTTACGCCTTGGGTAGAACGCCTTAAAGCAGTGGGTTTTGATATTACCGAAAAGGGGCTAAATTTAAACAAGTCGATGAAAAAGCTCGATGACTTATACAAAAACCTCCGCGATGAAGATGTCGCAAAACTCAAATCTCGCTATAAGCTAGATTATTGGGTCATCTCCAATGAAAAAGCTTCTCAATTCCCCACTGCGTTTGAAAATCAAGCCTTTAAGGTATTGAATTTAAACAAACGACAAACGGGGTAGGGAAATCGCCTAGCGTTGCCAAACGACCAGAATAACGCCGCAGGTAATAAATCCCAACCCGACGATCCGACTAATCGGAATGGCTTCTTTGTAAATAAAGTAGCCGAGTACGACTGAGAAAACGTAAATTAGGGCGACCGAGGGGCCGGCAACGCTGAGATTAACGCGAGTTAGCAAGAGAATATATGCGATCGCGCCCAATCCGTAGCAGAATAAACCAACGATTAACTCTGGCGTAAATACAATGCTGAGAATATGACTAACGGCATTGCCAGCATTCACTTTTCCTAACTTTAACGCTCCTGCTTTTAAGAAAAATTGTCCGGCGACGCTAGTCAGAATAGAAACCAGTAATAGAGCAAATTCTTTTAGGGTCACTATGCCAAGTCCTCATAGGAGTGCCTCGGATTACTAATTTACAGCAACTTTTGAATTAACAGTAAAAATTTTAGCGATCGCGATTCGTCTAACTCAGATCTTGCCTCTGTCAAGCTAAGTTGGCTCGATTAGTCGTCTATAGCACTACGCATTATGGTTACGCAATCCTTGGGATTTATGGTTAAAAAGAGAAAAACAAATAGGAGATTCCGCAGCGATCGCAAATAAACAAGGAAGACATGAAGTGTTAACCTTTTTTTCAATACAATTATTCTCGCACTGAGTATCAATATTATGGCTGGGCTAATTTGAATGTTTTTTTCAAAATCTTGTAAAGTTCTTGACCTTTGCTTTCTAAATTGGAAACGCAAACCCAGATAGAAGATCTTAATAGTGATGAAAACTCTAGTAAAAATAGCTTTGACGGCGACTTTAGTAAGTACTTTAGGTACTTTAGGATTGAGTGGACTGGCGATCGCCTCAGAATCTCAAGATACTAATAACGTTCAAACTTCACAAGCTAGAGAGGAAGGTGAGCAGAACGAACAGGAAGAATCCCAAGAAGACGATGCAGAAGAAAAGCAGGAAGCTGCTCGACTCCAATCTTTAGCTAAAATTACTGCCCAGCAAGCTAAACAGGCGGCAGAAACTGCTCAAGGCGGTACGGCTAGTAAAGTCGAACTAGAAGATGAAGATGGCAATCTAGTTTATCAGGTAGTCATCGATCAAACAGAAGTTATGGTCGATGCAGGCAATGGCAAAGTCCTTTATACCGAGCAAGCAAATCAAGAAAACGAGGAAGATGAAACCAATCGTCCCCGCAGTAGCATTCAGGTTCCCGATACCGATCGCAAAACTAATGACGATCCTGGAAGGTAACGCTTTCTAAACTCGATGGGAATTGCTAAAGACCATCTTTTTAGCAATTTGCCTCACTGCTACGCGATTGCCCAAAGGTAAGCACCAAGGGCGATCGCAACAGTCTTTATTAAATTTTCTGGCGTTAGGCGATACAGGAACGGGAGAAAAAGAACAATATGCAGTAGCTAATGCGATGAACTGCTACCAACAAGTCAATCCTGTTTCATTGGTTCTTTTAACTGGAGACAATAGACTCGTCCGAAAATTGGCAACACGCTCTAAGCCTGGTTTTGAACGGAGTTAA
>NZ_MRCB01000019.1 GCF_001904635.1 Hydrococcus rivularis NIES-593 | reverse complement strand
ACTCTGGTTAAGCTTTTGTTACATACTGATAAATTTCCCCGCCGACTTACTTACAGTAGTAATTTTCTCTAATTCCGACTTTCGACTTCCGATTTTTCTATGACGATTGCCCAACGCATTAACCAGATTCGCCAACAGATACCGCCTCAGGTGCGTTTAATCGCTGTCACCAAACAAGTATCGGTAGAGGCGATACGAGAAGCTTATGCAGCAGGCATACGAGATTTTGGAGAGAATCGCCTGCAAGAAGCGTTACTGAAACAGGAGCGACTGCAGGATTTATCTGACATTTGTTGGCATTTTATCGGGCATATACAGGCAAATAAAGCTAAAAAAGTCCTAGAACATTTTCAATGGATTCATTCCGTTGACGATCTTAAAATTGCTCAGCGTCTTAATCGTCTAGCCGCTGAGTTACCCTATCCCCCTCAAGTCTGCCTTCAAGTAAAAGTCTTGCCCGATCCCAATAAATATGGTTGGCAGATTCCCGAATTACTGACAGCGTTACCCGATTTAGAGCAATGTCATCATCTCAAAATTCAAGGTTTGATGACAATTTTGCCACTAGGATTATCCCAAGAACAAATTTTGGCAGCCTTTCAACAAACCCGCGAACTTGCTCGGACAATCGAGCAGCGATCGCACCTACGGATGGAGCAGTTATCGATGGGAATGTCGGACGACTATTTGCTTGCCGTTCAAGCAGGTGCAACTATGATTCGTTTGGGAAGAATTATTTTTGGAGAAAGAACATAAAGATTTAATTAAGAGCGTTTGACAAACCCAAACTAAGACTTTACTGTTTCTTTATAAAACATTAGGCGAGCGCCTAAAATCTGCATGGATTGTCGTGCAATCCGCAAGGTGGTTTTGCCTATTCCTAGAGAGATCTAGAATCAATCGTTCAAGGGAACCAATTATAGAGTCAATACGACTAGATTAGGGAAATTAACCAAATCTAACCTCTGAAAACTCACATTGATTCAGCTTGAGAGATTGTTTAGGCGTTCATCTGTACTAACTAAGTTTTTTCAGGATAACAGTAAAAGAAAGCGATAGCAACTTAATAAACTGTCGATTTTTTTCTGTTTCCCGATCTTTCTCTCAAAAATCTCCTGACTAGACTGCCGTAAGGCTTGATTACATCAAAATCTCAAGTCGTAGAGGAATATATACTGTGAATACGATTCTGACAAAGCTAAAAGACTTTGTAGGCATCACGGAGCCTGACGAATACGATGACTACGAGGAATGGGAGCAGTATCCCCATAATGAACCGGAAGAACCCGACGGGATAGCCGAACAAGAGCCTCAATCTCGCAGACGAAATCGAGAACCTATAAATTTAACTACAGAAACGGTAATGGGATCTAGTACGAGAAGTAATGTGATTGGTATGCCAGGAATTACCAACGGGATTGCAGAAGTCGTCGTAATCGAACCGCACTCCTTTGAAGAAATGCCCCAAGTGATTCAAACGCTACGGGAGCGCAAATCAGTTGTTTTAAATCTCAATGCCATGAATCCGGCAGAAGCGCAACGGGCAGTAGACTTCGTGGCTGGCGGTACCTATGCGATCGACGGACATCAAGAACGCATTGGAGAAAGCATTTTTCTATTCACGCCTAACTGCGTTAAAGTCAGCACCCTTTCGGGAACTGTCCACGATGTAGCGGAAATGCCAAAAGCTTCGCCTCGTCCAGCCTCACCTACTCCGGCTTGGGGAGCAGAAGTCAATCGGATCGCTCAGTAAGGATAAAGGAAAAAGGATAAAACCAAACAAAAAGATTAATTCGATTTTTGATTTGCTATCCTTTATCCTCAGTCCTCTATCTTTTTTAGATTATCAAAATCGGGTGTCTGTTAAATTAGGTATTATCGGCGGCGGGGTAATGGCAGAAGCAATTTTATCCCGCTTGATTGCTGCGAAAGTTTACTCGACCGATGAGATATCGGTTAGCGAACCTTTGTCGCAGCGAAGAGATTTTTTGCAACAGAAGTATCGTATTCGAGTCGCTTTTGATAACAAAGCGGCGGCTGCATCGGAAGTTTTGTTGCTGGCGATTAAACCGCAAGCGTTAGAGGCAGTCGTGTCTGAGTTAGGCAACGGGGCGCTACAAGAAAAACCATTGCTAGTTATCTCGATTCTGGCTGGCGTTCCCTTAAGTCGTCTAGAGTCAGCTTTTCCGGACAAGCCCGTCATTCGTGCGATGCCCAATACCCCTGCGACGGTAGGTGCGGGAATAACTGCGATCGCGCCTGGTAAAAAAGTAGAAAACCATCATCTATCCCTGGCGAGATCTATTTTTGAAGCCGTGGGGCAAGTCGTAGAAGTTTCGGAATCGCTCATGGACGCGGTAACGGGTTTATCGGGATCGGGACCCGCTTATGTCGCGATCGCGATCGAAGCCTTAGCCGATGGGGGAGTTGCTGCTGGATTGCCCCGTGCCGTTGCCTTTCAATTGGCGCTACAAACCGTACTGGGGACGGCAACACTCATCCAGGAATCGCAATTACATCCAGCCGAATTAAAAGATAGAGTAACCAGTCCTGGTGGAACGACCATTGCTGGGGTAGCGCAGTTGGAGAGGGCTGGTTTTCGTTCGGCTTTGATCGAAGCAGTCCAGGCAGCAACTCGGCGTTCGCAGGAGTTGGGGCGATCGTAGTTGGCGGTTTGGTAGTAATAACTTACCTATTATGGCTAATTAGTAGTGCGAGCGTCCCGCTCGCATATAGTCCCGAAAAGCGCTTTTCATTCCGGCTCGCACTACGTATAATTCCGATACAAACGGATTCGATTTGGGATTTAAATCCCAAGCTAATAGCTTATACCAATTTTCAGGTTTTCGCGATCGANCATTCTTCTCCCCTCTCCCAAATAGGGAGAGGGGTTGGGGGTGAGGGCGATCGACTATCTCTGTAAAATGGGTAAAATGGTATTAAATCCTCTTTAGAAGAGGAGGGACAGCTACTTCTGCTTGGGCTTAGCGCCAAAATTCTCAATCAGGATATTTTTCAAGACTGGCAATAAATCCTCGCAGGCAATACCTTTCTGCACGCAAGTCCCAAGCCGAGCATCCTTGCCGACTTTGCCGCCCATATACAAATCTACGCCTTCTACAGTTTTGCCGTCTTTGCGTACTTTCGTGCCCATCAGTCCGATATCGGCGACTTGAGGCTGCCCGCAAGAGTTAGGACACCCCGTCCAATGAATTCGCACCGAACGAGATAATTCTAATTCTTCGTCTAACGCCTTTGCTAAAGCGAGGGCACGATTTTTCGTTTCCACTAGGGCAAAATTGCAAAATTGAGCGCCCGTGCAAGAAACCAAGGCACGTTCTAGAGGCTTGGGACTAATTGTAAATTTCTGGAGTAGCGGTTCGGCTAAAAAAGCATCCAAATTCTCATTGGGAATGTTGGGAATAATCACGTTTTGTTCGACAGTGAGGCGAATTTCTCCACTGCCATAAACTTCTGCCATTCGTGCCAAGTCCAACATATCCCGAGCATACAGTCGTCCCACGGGAACGTGCAAGCCAACAAAGTTAAGACCGGGTTGTTTTTGCGGGAAAATGCCGATAAAATCGCGTTTTTCCCAGTCTATCTCGTCTTTTTGCGCTTCTGTAGCCAGAGGACGACCGAATTGCTTCTCCACCATCGAACGAAATGTTTCTATACCCACTTCGTCAATTAGCCACATCAGTCGTGCTTTCTGGCGATTGGCACGCAAGCCATGGTCTCGAAAAACGATCAAAATAGCCCTGCACAAATCGACTACATCGTCATTGGGCGGTACCCAAGCATTGAGAGGAATTGCCGCTTCGCAACGTTTAGCCGAGAAAAAGCCGCCGACGAGCACGTTAAAGCCTAACTGCCCGTCTTTATAAGCGGGAACGAAGGCAATATCGTTAATTTCGGCGTGGACTGAGTTATCTCGTCCGCCTTCGATCGCGATATTGAATTTTCGAGGCAGATTGGTAAACTCATAATTACCCTCGCCGCTATTGGTAATAGCATCTTGGACTTTTTGGACTAACTCGCGAGTATCGATTAACTCATCGGCATCCAGTCCCGCCACCGGAGACCCTGTGATGTTGCGAACGTTATCCATTCCAGACTGCACGGAAGTCATTCCCACGGCTTTGAGACGGCGAACGATATCGGGTACGTCTTCGATGCGAATACCTCGCAACTGGAAATTTTGTCTGGTGGTGATGTCAGCGTTGCCATCATCGCCGTAACGCTGAACGATTTCGGCTAGAACTCGCATCTGCTGGCTGGTGAGAATGCCATTGGGAGTCCGCATCCGCATCATGAATTTACCTGGGGTGACGGGACGGTAAAAAATCCCCATCCATTTGAGCCGATGTTCTAAGTCGGTTTTGTCCATGGCTTCCCAGCCAATTTGAGCAAAATGTTCCAGTTCGTCTTTTATTGCTAGTCCGTCTTTTTCTGCTTTAAATTTTTCAAATTTGTTCTGGGTTGCTGCTTCGTCTCGTCGGGGTGCTTGTACCACGGGATCGTTCCTCCTTAAATCCGGTCTGGATTGCTAGATTATTGAATTGACTGAAGTTTTTGCGATCGATGCCTATGAGGGCTTTACCAATATTTTGTTAAGATGTTTGACTCGGTAGCTGTATAGCTTTAAATATTGGAAAACATCTAAGATAGGATAGGTTTACTATTAATTCATGTAAACATTTAATTAATTTTATCCGGGTAAATTTTGTAATGCTTGTAACGAAAAAGTTTATTTCATGAATAAGCTGCATTCTTAAAGTGCAATATGCGCATAGAAAGCCTTCGCTCTCAAGTTCTGTACAATAATCTCGTTACAAAAAAGGAGGGGGGTTCCCTCCTGTTTTATGTATATTCTTTTGCCTACTAGATTCAGAAACAGTTTGGTTTAATCTTCTGTCGCTGCAATCGCCATTTCTTCGTCTAGAGCGGGAGGAATGTCTGCCTCGTCAACAACTTTTTCTTGCGCTTCAGCCAACAACTTCTGACGGTACTTCTCAGCCATTTCTTCGGCTTTCTCGAAGACTAGTTGGCGATTTTTGAGCATATCGCCAGGTTCTGGTTCTAGCTGCTTGGTCGATAGCGAAATTCGCCCTCTGTTCGCATCTAGGTCGATGATCATCACTTTTAATTCATCGTTGACGTTAAAGACGCTGTGAGGCGTATCGATGTGGTCGTGAGAAATTTCTGAGATATGCAGTAACCCACTGACTCCGCCAATGTCGATAAAGGCACCGTAGGGCTTGATTCCTCTCACCGTTCCCGTGACGACTTGACCGACTTCTAAACCGTGCATCTTGCGTTCTACTAGGGCGCGTCGATGGCTCAATACCAGTCGATTGCGTTCTTCATCAACTTCAAGAAATTTCAAAGGCAGTTCTTGACCGACCAAATCTTCTTTGGCTTCGCGGGCGCTGATATGAGAACCGGGAATGAATCCTCGCAATCCTTCAATTCTGACTAAAGCACCGCCACGATTGGTGGCAAAGACGTTGGCGCGTACTGTAGCGTCTTCTGCTTGCAGTTGACGCACCCTTTCCCAAGCCCGCATATATTCAATGCGACGAATAGAAAGGGTTAACTGTCCGTCTTCATTTTCGTCGGTCAAGATAAAGAATTCCCGCGTCTCATTTGGTTGCAAAACCTCTACAGGGTCGTCAACTCGATTGATTGACATTTCCTGAATGGGAATGAAGGCCGCTGTTTTTGCCCCGATATCAATCAGCGCCCCTTTAGGTTCCATACTAAACACCGTGCCCGGTACGATATCCCCAGGACTGAAGTGATAGTCATATTTGTCGAGAAGGGCGGCAAAATCTTCGTGGGTAAAACCGATCTCTTTAGTAGCTGTTTTTTTCTGACTGACCATGTACGTTTTTTAGCTATCTCCTTGTGTTGCTATGCCTCCTGTTGATGTACACTCACTTTAATTGCGTGCAGCCTACACCTAGTATTATGTTGTACCTTTTACCCGTTGGTTTGACAGGTTCAGATAGTTCGCACAGTAACCTTTTTTTAATAATTCAGGGAGCCATCCCTCTTAAAAAGATTCATTTATTTATTTTAGCGGTTTTCGGCTGCATTAATTGGGTGCATATCAGAGCGAGGAATTTTATATTATATTCTTATTCTAAGAAGAAGTCATTATCGATGAAGAATCTTTTAAGTCTGACTCTTCTAGGACAGGCTCGTGGGAGTCTTGGGCATCTTGCGTCACCTCTGCCGGACTTTGGAGTCGCTCTAAGGTCTTTACGAAATCCTTAATCCCCTTAAACTTGCCATATACAGAGGCAAAGCGAACATAAGCGACCTCGTTTTCGTGACGCAGGTATTGAAGAACTAACTGTCCGATTTCTTGACTGGTTACTTCTCGCTCGGAACGCTGCTGAAGTCGGGCTTCGATTTCATTGACGATCGCTTCGAGTCGTTCGAGAGGAATGCCTGTTTTTTCACAAGCGCGGATTATCCCTCGCAAAAGCTTGGCACGCTCGAAATATTCTCGATGACCGTCTTGTTTGATCACTTTGATGGGAATGGATTCGACTCGTTCGTAAGTGGTGAATCGACCTTTACATCGCAAACATTCTCTACGTCGCCGAATACTTTGTCCCTCTTCTGTGGAACGCGATTCTAAAACTCGGCTATCGGTGTGCTGGCAATAAGGACATAACATGAGTTTGTTTGGAGTGGGTTGCCATCCGCAAAGCGATGACTTAGGAAATCGCTTGCTATATATTTTTCAAGCAAGAAAACAAAAAGCTGAGCCGTTGCCTATTTTTTTCTCAAAAGTGAGAAATAGATAGTAGCGGCTCAAGAACTTTATGTAATATTTAAATGTTATGCAGGTTAGTAATCTGGGACTATTTTTGGATGCGAGGGGGTTCCCGAAACGCGATCGCAAAAAAGATCACTGCGAGTGCCATAGCGACGACTAAGATGTAAGCAACGCTTTCCATATTAAGACTTCCTAAAAATGCTTTAGTTAATATTGTATCAAGAAAGTTGCTCGAATTGAAGTCAGAAGTCGGAAGGCAGAAGGTAGAAGGATTAAATTATTTTTTTCTGCCTTCGTATTCTATCTGCCCGGAAAGTCTTAATTATACTGTTTGAACGAGATGATAGGGACTCGTTAATTTATCTAACTGCTGCACCAACAAACTCAGGAATAATCCCACGTCAGTCACGATGCCGATAGACTCGACCGAACCGCGATCGCTCAGTTTTGTCACCACGGCTGGGTTAATGTCTACGCAGACCATCTTCACGCCAGCGGGGGTCATATTGCCAACTCCAATCGAATGCAACATGCTTGAGAGCATGAGAATCATTTCCGCCCCTTGCAGCAGTCGCGCGTATTCTGCTTGCGCTTTAATTAAATCCATTTCCGTATCCGGCAGGGGGCCGTCGTCGCGAATCGATCCTGCCAAACAGAAAGGAACGTTATTCTTGATGCATTCGTACATGACCCCTTTAGTTAAAACGCCCTGCTCGACTGCTTTGGCGATGCTGCCGCAACGACGAATGGTGTTAATCACTTTGAGGTGATGGCGATGTCCGCCGCGCACTGGCACGCCCCGCTGCATGTCTACGCCGAGAGAAGTGCCCATCATCGCTTGTTCGATATCGTGAACCGCGATCGCGTTTCCTCCCAAGAGAACGTGGACGTATCCTTCCCGGATTAGGCGAGAGAGATGCTGATCGCCTCCGGTATGAATGACCACCGGACCTGCCGTAACCACTACTTTACCGCCGCGATCGCGAATTTTGCGCAGTTCCCAGGCAATTTGTTCGACGACCAATTCGACGCGGCGTTCGCTGGAAACTCCTCCCGACATAAAGGCAAATTCCTGCTGGCTATTGCGTTGTTCGCGCGATTCGGGTTTGCGAGGATTGCGAATCCCTTCTACTCCGACGATAACGCGATCGCCGACTTTAAGATCCCGCAGGAGCTTACAACGAGCGGTCGGTCCATCATCAGAGGTTGACTCTACAACGATTGCGGCATCCATGCGCTGATTTTGTACCTTCACCCACTCGCAATTGACGCGCACTTCGGTAGGATAGATAGTCGTGACGTAGAAGTCATCGGGGGCGACTCCATCTTGGGTGACGACTTCGGTATTGACATCGCAAACTTCTTGGGGTGGAGGGACGGCACCGATTTCGATCAACTGGGTCATGATGTCTTCCATGATCTCATGGGAAGGCGCCGAGACTCTGACTTCTGCCGAAGAGGGACTCTGTCGTTCTATGCCGAGATTGAAATTGAGAACCTTGAAACTGCCGCCATTTTCGACGATAAGATCGAGGGCTTGGTTCATGATCCCCGCATCGAGAAGATGTCCTTCGAGCCTAATAATGCGGCTCTCGACGGGTTCGTTGGCATGGACGTAATCGAGAACGGGTTCGGTGACGCGCAAGGTTAAGCACTTTGCCGCACCGCCTGCTTTGAGAAATTCTGTCAGGGGAGTTTCTATTACTTCAAACCCAATCTCGGTAAGCTTTTGTTTGAGACTGTCGCTTGCCTTGTTCAGGACGATGGTTGAGTTAATATTGACCGCATTGCAGGCGAAATTGACCGCATCGGGTTCGTCGATCGCGATTCGCTTCTCTGCTGGGACGCGCAGTTCGATTAGGCGATTGGAGTAGGAATCAAAAGCAGGAGGATAGTAGAGCAAATAGCCACCTGTGAGGGGACAGAAGCAAGTATCCAAGTGATAGAAGCGCTCGTCTACCAAATGCAGAGACAATACCTCGATATCTAGCCATTTGGCGATGTAGGGATGGGAATCGAGTTCGGTACGAAAGCCGTATCCCGCCCATAACCAACGTCCTTCGCGATCGAGTAGGGCATCTCCGGCTCCTTCAAAGGGTAGGTCTTTGGGAAGTTCGTAAACCGTAAAGTCATTTTCCTCAAACCACTGTTTGAAGTAGGGTTCTTCCCCTTGGCGTTCTTTGTGCAAAAAGCGGCTGAGGACGACGTTATTGCCTAACACCAGTCCAGCATTGGCGGTAAATACCATGTCGGGCCAACCCGGTTGAGGAGGCACCAGCTCGACGATCGCTCGATCTTTGATAACGCGATAGAGTTTCTGCCACTGCTCGACGGCGCGATCGCGCGAGGATTTGTGAATGTTGCCCTCCATCCACGGATTGATGACGTAATCTACGTCGTAGTGGTCGGGGGCACACATCAGGAAGCGAATTGTTTCTGCCATAATCAATAATTGATAAACCTCTTAAAAACTTTCAATAGCTAGGTCTGCTCTAGTGACTTTCAAGCTTATTTCTAGACCAGAAAATTCGATTTTGACCAACCAATCTTTCATTGTAGGCGATAAATTTGCCTTCAGGCAAAGCTTGGCTTTAGCTGGGGGTTAAAGCGCACGATAAGCCCAAACTGCGATCGCCGCCCATGCAGGTCTATCTTGAAAAAGATCTCAGGATCGAAAGAGAGAGTCACAATAGAAATAAAGTCCGCACTTTGAATTTTAGGAAGAAGGGACTATGACTACTACTCTATCTGCTCCCGGCTCTATCGAATCTTGGTTGGGGAACGAAGCAGAAAGTTTACTGACCTACAAAGCAAAGATTCCTCAATCGCTGTTGCACCTGCCTGGACCTGATTTTATCGACAGAATATTGGCTAGTAGCGATCGCAACCCCCAAGTTCTCCGCAGCCTTCAGCAAATCTACTCGACAGGACGGCTTGCCAACACGGGCTATATTTCTATTCTGCCCGTCGATCAGGGCATCGAACATTCCGCCGCTGCTTCTTTTGCCCCCAATCCGATCTACTTCGATCCAGAAAATATTATCAAACTCGCGATCGAGGGTGGTTGCAACGCGGTAGCGACAACTTTGGGAGTTTTAGGGATGATGTCGCGCAAATACGCCCACCGCATCCCCTTCATCGTCAAACTCAATCACAACGAACTATTAACCTATCCCAACCCCTCCGATCAGATTATGTTCGCCAGCGTCGAACAAGCTTGGAATCTGGGGGCTGTAGCGGTTGGGGCGACAATTTATTTTGGTTCGCCAGAATCGAGCCGTCAAATTCAGGAAGTCAGCAAAGCTTTTGCCCGCGCCCACGAACTGGGCATGGTAACGATTCTTTGGTGCTACTTGCGTAACGATGTTTTTAAACAAGATAAAGATTACCATGTCGCTGCCGACTTAACGGGTCAAGCCAATCACATGGGAGTCACCATTGAAGCAGATCTCATCAAGCAAAAACTGCCAGAAAATAATCGGGGTTACGAAGCCGTTGCCAAAGCAACCGGCAAAAAATACGGCAGAACCGACGAGCGAGTCTATAGCGAACTCACTAGCGACCATCCCATCGATCTGACTCGCTATCAAGTTCTCAACTGCTATTGCGGTCGCAGCGGTTTGATCAACTCCGGCGGCGCATCTGGGAAAAATGATTTTGCCGAAGCCGTTCGCACCGCAGTAATTAACAAACGGGCGGGTGGTTGCGGATTGATATCCGGTCGCAAAACCTTCCAGCGTCCTTTTGAGGAAGGAGTTAAGTTATTCCATGCGATTCAAGATGTCTATCTCTCGCCAGAAGTAACGATCGCATAAACTTATACGGGATTGGGCAATTAGATCCCGATCCCTTAATTTCATTAGGATTATCCAATCCTTCCACTAACATATTCTCTGGTTTGCTTGTGGGAAGGCTCGGAAAACATTATCGAGGTCTTGTTAAACTCCAGCATTTCGCCTAGATACATAAATGCCGTGAAGTCAGATAATCTGGCTGCCTGCTGCATGCTATGAGTAACGATCAAAATAGTCACTCGTTTTTTTAGTTCGCTTACCAGTTCTTCAATACTAGAAGTCGCGATCGGATCCAGAGCAGAGGTCGGTTCGTCGAAAAGAATCATTTCGGGATCGGTCACTAAAGCGCGAGCAATGCACAAACGCTGTTGCTGACCCCCAGATAAGTTATAAGCCGATTCGTGCAAGCGATCTTTCACCTCATCCCATAAAGCAGCTTCTTTGAGAGAATCTTCAACTTTTTCATCAATCAGACTGCGCTTCTTTTCGCCTCGTACTCGCAAACCATAGGCAACATTTTCATAGATAGATTTAGGAAAAGGATTGGGTTTTTGAAATACCATACTGACTCGCATGCGGACTTCTATTGGATCGACCTGACGACCCAGGATATTAATAGAGTCCATGAGGATTTCTCCTTCATAGCGATTGCCGGGGTAAAGGTCGTGCATGCGATTGAAACATCGCAGCAAAGTGGTTTTACCGCACCCAGACGGACCGATCAAAGCCGTTACTTGTTTTTCTGGTATGGCTAAATTGATGTTTTTTAAGGCATGAAATGAACCATAGTAAAAATTGAGGTTAATCACCTCAGCTTTGGGTTCGATCGCAATTAAATTGGATTGTTGCTCGCTGTTTTTTTCTACCATTTGATACCTTGACGAAAACGATAGCGAAGATAAATAGCCAGACCGTTCATGCCAAGCGTCATTACGGTCAGCACGGTACCTGCGGCTGCCGCGTTTAACTGAAAGGCGGGTTCGGGACGAGATACCCAGTTAAACATCTGAATAGGCATGACGGTAAAAGGTGCTTGCAGCCAGGCAAAAGAAAGATAGGGGAATTCGCTTTTAAAAGGAGGATCTGGCAAAAAAGCAATGAAGGTCAGCGCACCAATAGTTATCACGGGAGCAGTTTCTCCAATTGCCCGCGATAAACCTATGATTACGCCTGTAAGAATACTCCCAAACGAGTAAGGAAGAGTGTGATCCCAGACCATTTGCCATTTACTGGCTCCCACTGCATAGGCAGCTTCTCGCAGACTATTGGGAATAGCGCGAATTGCCTCGCGGGTTGTGACAATCACAACGGGTAGAATTAACAAGGCTAGCGTTAATCCTGCCGCCAGAACGCTCTCCCCCAAATTAAATTGATAGACAAACACGCCAAGGGCTAACAACCCGTAGACAATCGAGGGAACGCCAGCGAGATTGGTAACGTTAATTTCAATAATGTCGGTAATCCAGTTTTTGCGAGCGTATTCTTCTAAATAAATCCCCGAAGCAATGCCTAAAGGAATTGCTGCTATGGCAGTGACCAGCATCACTAGACTCGTTCCTACCCAAGCCGAGAGAATACCCGATTCTTCTGGACGGCGACTGGGAAAGGAAATAAAAAATTGTGGCGTCAGGCGCGACGCACCATCAATAGCCATTTGGATCGTCAGTCCTAGTAGGATTAAAATTGACACCAAAATTGTCGTCAAACCGATGATGGCAAAAATAGTATTAACTAACTGGCGACGATTAATATCTGCTCGAATTTGCTCTAAATTTTCTGTTGACATAGTCACTGTTTTCAGAACTCGGAATTTTAATAAATTTCTCGATAGCGCTTGGCGAGAAAATGTCCGATGATATTTAAGACCAAAGTCATCAACACCAAAGTCAGCCCAGCGGCAAAAATGGTTTGATACTCTAGGCTACCGTGAGGCAAATCTCCAAGACTTACCTGTACTATATAAGCTGTGATGGTGGCAGCTTGATCGAAAGGGTTCCAGGTGAGATTGGGCTGAAGTCCGGCAGCAATAGCAACGATCATAGTTTCGCCGACAGCGCGGGAAATTCCCAAGATGTAAGCAGCACTAATCCCAGAAATCGCTGCCGGAAAAATGATTCGCAAGGCGGTTTGCAGGCGAGTTGCTCCCATTGCATACGAGCCTTCCCGCAATTTTAAAGGAACAGCTCGCATTGCATCTTCGCTAATAGAACTAATCGAGGGAATAATCATTAACCCCATCACTAGCCCAGCGCTTAACATATTAAACCCAGGTAGGTCTGGGAAAATCTTCTGCAATAGCGGCGTAACAAACAGAAGAGCAAAATAACCATAAACGACGGTGGGAATAGCAGCTAATAACTCTAAGGCAGGTTTGATGGTTTCGCGCAATCGAGAAGGAGCAAATTCGCTTAAGTAAATCGCCGCAATTGTCCCTAACGGAATGGCGACTATCATCGCAACCGCTGATGTTACTAACGTTCCTGACAGCAATGGCAGAATTCCGTAATGGGGATCCGCAAATAGCGGACTCCATTGAGTATCTGTGAGGAATTCCGTTATGGGAATTTTCTTAAAGAAGTTGACGGATTCACTAATGAGAATGTCGAGAATTCCAAAGGTCGTAGCAATTGAGGAAAAGGCTGCCAAAAACAAGATCGATTCAATTGCCCCCTCTCGCACATTCCTTACTAGTTTGCGATAGCTTCTCTGTGCCTTATCTAGGTATAGCTGTTTTTCAGTCATAAAATTATTCGCCAATAAAAACCAGGGGGTATCAGAGTAATGAGGACGGAAAAATAATCGATTTCTCCGTCCTTTTTATTAATCTTCAAATAATATTGATTATTATCTGGCTTCTAGTCGAAGAAGGTCTTCAATTCTGACTCCTACTGTTTCTCGTCCAGCAAAGACGCTACCCATTTTGTTGTTTTTGAAGTTGTTCATGGCTAATTGATAGGCTTGTGCTGGCAGAGGAACATAGCCGACTTCTTGAGCCAACTTGCCAACGTTGGTGAGATAATACTCGACGAACTGCTTCACTTCAGGTCGTTGAACCGCTTTTGAACTGACATAAATAAATAGGGGTCGAGACAAGGGTTGGTAGGTTCCGTTTTGCACGGTTGAACTAGAAGGACTTACAGCTCCCTTGCCATTATCGATCGCAACCGCCTTCAACTTGTCTTTGTTACTTTCATAGTATGCCATGCCAAAGTAGCCCAGAGCGTTTTTATCGCGGGCAACTCCTTGGACGAGGACGTTATCATCTTCGCTTGGGGTATAGTCAGTTCGACTGGCTCCCTCTTCGCCAACAATAGCGTCTGTGAAGTAGTCAAACGTGCCGGAGTCTGCGCCCGGTCCAAATAATTTTATAGGGGCATTGGGCCAATTCGATCGCACTTGATTCCAAGTTTTGATTTTTCCTTGAGCGCTTGGCTCCCAAATTTTCTTGAGTTCGGCTACGCTCATACTGGTTACCCAGTTATTTTGTTTGTTAACAACGACGGTTAGAGCGTCGTAGGCAACTGGTAGTTCGATATAGTTAATACCGGCCGCTTTACATGCTTGTATCTCTTCATCCTTAATCGGGCGGGAGGCGTTAGAGATATCTGTCTGCCCGGAACAGAACTTTTTAAATCCGCCACCCGTTCCAGAAAGCCCCACAGTTACGCGGACAGCTCCCTGTCCAGCTTTTTGGAAATCTTCGGCAACTGCCTCGGTGATGGGATAGACCGTGCTGGAACCATCAATTTTGATTGTTGGCTGATTTTGGGATTGAACCGCAGGCACTGTCACTACTAGAGCAGCAGTGATGACTGCTAAGGCGATCGCCATCATCCAACGCTTTAATTTAAAATTTATTGCTTTTGTCTTCATGTTTTGTTTCGGTAACAAAATTTATTTTGTCAAATAGATATTAGCTGATTTTTTCTTTATTTTATTCAAAAATTTTTGTTGATAAATATTTTTTCTCTAATACGAATTGCTGGTTTTCTTATCATATAATTGTTAAGAATTCTTTAATAAAAGTTGAAGCAAAGTTTAATTGATTATCAAACCTGTCGTAATGAAGTTAGCCAGCTATCAAATAAAATAACTACTGTTTATTGTATAAAATTAAAGTTCTTGAAAGAAAAAGTTAAAGCTTAAATCAAACCTTAAATTTGATTAGTGGCGAGATCTCTTTAATTGAGAAATTGCTAGAAAAAGCAACGACTATTATTGTTTATTTTTGATCGCCAAAAAATCATAATTCATAAAGAATAAAATCCATTAGCTTGAAAACATTAAAGCGATCGCGCTTAAATGCTTTGGAAAAAAATATCCGCCTTCTAGAAGACTAGAGGCGGATAGGCTAAATCTAGAAAATGATAGTTTAATTGGCACTAACGGCTAGCAACCACAACGTCGAGCGGCTGAGAAGCGAAAACCTTTACTTCGCCTCGATCGCTTGCATCAACGATCGCAGTGTCTCCATCTTTAATCCGACCGGAGAGGATAGCTTCGGCTAAACTATCTTCGAGCAGTCTCATGATGGCACGGCGCAGAGGTCGAGCGCCATAGCTGGGATTGTATCCTTCTTGAACGACGAGCGCTTTAAACGCCTCGGTCACTTCCAAGGCAATATCTCGCTGTTCCTTCAACTGAGCCGCTACTTCCTTAAGCAAGATATCGGCAATTTGTTGCACTTCTGATTTCGTCAGTTGACGGAAGACGATGATATCGTCGAGACGGTTGAGAAACTCAGGACGAAAATATTGCTTGAGTTCGTCGTTGACTAAGCCGCGAATGCGATCGTAAGACGCTTCAGCGCGGTCTTCAGCCATCTCAAAACCAAATCCGCCTCCTCCCTTTTCAATGACCTTAGAGCCGATATTCGAGGTCATGATGACGAGGGTATTTTTGAAGTCTACCGTGCGTCCTTTGGCATCGGTCAGGCGACCGTCATCCAAAAGCTGCAAGAGCATGTTAAAGACATCGGGATGGGCCTTTTCGATTTCATCGAAGAGGATGACCGTGTAAGGTTGACGGCGGACTGCTTCAGTGAGTTGTCCTCCTTCCTCGTAACCGACGTATCCCGGCGGCGAACCAATCAGCTTGGAAACGGTATGGGATTCCATAAATTCCGACATGTCGAGTCGAATCATAGAATCTGGGGAACCGAAAAGATAGGTCGCCAGTGCTTTTGCCAGTTCGGTTTTGCCAACTCCAGTTGGTCCGGCAAAGATGAAACTCGCGATCGGTCGGTTGGGATCTTTCAAGCCTACTCTGGCGCGACGAATGGCGCGAGAAACGGCTTCGATCGCTTGCTCTTGTCCGATGATGCGTTCGTGCAGTCTTGCCTCTAAATGCAATAACGAATGCGACTCCGATTCTGCGATCTTGGTAACGGGAATTCCCGTCCAAGAAGCGACAATTTGAGCGATTTCCTCTTCGTCTACCACGGGAACGAGCGATTGAGGGTTAATAACGGGAGCATCGAATTCTCCTTCGTCCTCCGTTGTCCGTCCTCGGTTCTTAGAAAAATGCCTTAGATGGGCGCGAGAACCCGCTTCGTCGATCAAGTCGATCGCTTTATCGGGAAGGAAACGATCCGAGATATAGCGATCTGCCAGTTTAGCGGCGGCTTCGATCGCGCGATCGCTGAATTTAACTTTGTGGTGTTCTTCGTAGTTTTTCCGCAATCCGCGCAGAATTTCAATCGTCTCTTCGACGGAAGGTTCGCCGACCATAATCGGTTGAAAACGACGCTCTAGGGCAGGATCGCGCTCGATATGCTGGCGATATTCATCGAGAGTCGTCGTTCCCAAGCATTGCAATTCGCCTCTGGCAAGAGCGGGTTTGAGCATGTTAGCTGCATCCATTGCCCCACCCATTGCGCCAGCACCGACTAGGTTATGAATTTCATCGATGACGAGGATAATATTTCCGGCTTTACGAACTTCCTCGACAACGGCTTTGACGCGCTCTTCAAACTCGCCTCGGAAGCGGGTTCCGGCAAGCATTAACCCCATATCGAGGCTAATGACATGCTTGTCTTTGAGGATTTCGGGAACGTCTCCGTTGACGATGCGTTGAGCGAGTCCCTCCGCGATCGCGGTTTTTCCCACTCCCGGTTCGCCCACCAAAACGGGATTATTCTTGGTACGGCGACCTAAGACTTGAATGGTACGCTCGACTTCTTTAGTCCGTCCGACAACCGGATCGAGCATGCCTTCGGCAGCGAGTTTGGTGAGATCGGTTCCGAACTCTTCCAAGGCAGCACGTGGCTGCGATTGGCGACCAAAGAGCGAGAGGTTTTCTGGTGCTCCCACGGCAGCGGCGACCTTTTCTCCGGCTTTTTTAATCAGTTCCGTCCTCAGTTTGGCGAGATCGATGCCTTGCCGAACGAGAACTTTTGCGGCTACCGTATCTGGAGCGGCTGCGATCGCCAGTAGAATATGCTCTGGCGCGATCGATTTATCGCCTAAGTTACGAGCTTCCTGGAGCGACTGCTCGAAAATGTGTTTGACTGTTGGGGTAAAGGGAATATTTGTAGGGCTGTATCCGGGACCTTTGCCCGTTAATTCTTCGACGATCCGTCGCGTGTCTAGAAGGTTAATACCCAGATCTTGCAGGACTGTTGCAGCGATCGCGGTTCCTTCGCCAATTAATCCTAACAGAAGATGCTCGCTGCCTACTAAGTTGTGCCCGGCACGACGAGCCTCTTCTTGAGCTAAGATAATGGCTTTGATGGCTTTTTCGTTGAAGTATTCAAACACGATCTGAGCACTCCGGGTTTGTAATGTTTCTTCATCTTTTTTCACTGTATCGTTCGAGCCGGGGCGATCGCAGTGAGGAAACCCGTAATTCTAGGCAGTGTTGTCCCCAAATAATCCAAGAGCAGATCGTAGATTTCTTTCGGATGTGTCATTAGTCATTATTTTGACTTATTGAGTGACACTACAGGTTTCGGGCGAGGGGGTAGTCGCGTTTACTTCTACTTTCTCATACCCTGCCATTGTTAGTAACTGCGCGATCGCTAATTTAGCTCGCTCGTTTGCTTCTTCCAATAAACCTTCTGTTTTAAACAATCTGTTTTAAATTCGCGATCGCTAATAATCATTACTTCCTGGTTGACTGACCAATCCTTGTCCCCTCATCTCCCACAAGGGGCGAAGGGACTTCAGTCCAAAATCTTAAGTTAAAAGCCCCTCTCCCAGAACGGGAGAGGGGTTGGGGTGAGGGCGATTTGAGTTTTGCCAGTCAACTAGGCTGATTGGTCATAACCAATGACCAATGATTCGCAAACAGCAAAGGGGACTGACCGAGTAGTTTTTATATTATTTTTCCAAGCGGACAACGTACCATTGCAAATATTTTCCGGCTTCCATATCTAATTCGCAGTAATTTTCCATTAAGTATCGTGCTTGTTCTTCAACATCGGTAAATTTTTGCAGTTCTCTGGGCAAATTATCTTGACGCGATCGCACGATTTCTGTCAATTTTTCTAATAACCCTTCGGGAGTCATCAATTGTTCGGGTCGGTCGGATTCGAGGACAACATAAGCATCCTCTCGATACATGATTGAGTCTGGCATGGCAATGACAAATGAGATTAATTAAAAATTTAAATTAACCAATTGCTAATTTCGCAAAACAGTTAGACACGTACTAGCTAATTAGGTACAATGACTGGCGATGTCTTCTCCACACTGGTCGGCAAGAAAGCAAAGGGCACGAAACCGCAGACCCATCAGTTGCTCGTAGAGAGGATTGAGTTTACAGAGGGCAGGGATGCGAAGAATGACCCGGCCAAACAGCCGTACTTCACGGGCAAACGGGCACTGGGCGGGAATTAGCCTAACGATTTGACGGGCTATTTGTTCTTCACGAATCTCCAAATCGTCAATCCATTGTTGAAGAAATCTTAGTAGATGCGAAGACTGATAAATATCTTTCTGGACTAGAGTTGACATAGATATTAAGTATCTGAGATGTAGTTTTAGGTTGCTGATACTACTCTATCTATAACTTTAGCAAATATCAATACTCAAAAATATAATCTCCTTTTATGTTTAATTAGCTAAATTCATAGGCGCATGAGGATACTTAAGACCCCTCGCTTCTACAAAACTCTGCCATCTCCCTTATTTCAGGAGAAATTTCGCCAAACCATTTGCTAAAAATTTGGGGCAATGACGCTGCTTGAATTGCAGAGTTGACTAAATCGCGCCATTGAGGATCGTTTTTAGGAAGAATAAAACCATAATAGACGCAATCTAGTGGTTTTTGAGGCACTAATAGATAATCTTGCCCTAAAAATAAACCTTCTCTAGTTGCTTCGCCGATTAAAAGAATACCATCGCTGGCAAAAGCATCAATTTTCAACTGTTGGACTGCTTGTATGCCTCGCCGCCGTCCAGTAATTCCTTGAAATTGTTGCAGATTTGCTAATGGATATTTTTGGGCAAGCAGTTGTTGGGTAATCGTGCCGCGAAGAACGCCGATGGTCAAATTAGAAAAATCCCTGTTAGCCTTGATTTTATTAGCATTATCTATCCTAATTAACAATTGCGTGCCCGTCACAAAAAAAGAATTGGAAAATTGCACGTTTCTGGGTAATTGAGGATCGATTGTATTAGGTCCGCATTCGAGATGAACAATTCTATTTTCAACCAAATTAAAACGATTAATTAGATTGGATTCATAAAGTTTAATTGCCAAAATATCTCGTTTTAATTCTTTTTTAATTTCATCTACAACTGTCTTAAATAAATCGACGCAAATCCCTGCAAAATTATTATCCGCATCTTTATAGCCGAAGGGAAAAGCTCCCGCTCGAATTCCGAGTTTGACTAATCCCGTTCGTTCGATTTCCTGTAGAATAGTTTCTTCTTGAGCCTTAATATCCAGCGGCAAACCAACAAAAAAGAGTAGGCTAACGATCCATAGAAGTATTTTCTGGTTCATGACTAGGAAAAGATCGAGCAAAAATTAAATCAGAACTTGGAGAAATTTCCCATTTATCTAAAATATCTTTAAATAATATTTCTTCAATTAAAATTGAAGCAACGACAGTTAGAGGTAGGGCAAGCAATAATCCGAAGAAACCAAAAGCTTGAGCAAAAAAGATTTGAGCGAGCAAGGTTACCGCAGGTAATACAGATACCTGTTTTGCCATAATAGTAGGAGTAAGCCAATAACTTTCAAGCTGCTGAATAATAATATATGCAACGACAATCGCTCCAATTTTCCAAGGAGAATCGAGGAGGGCAATGGTAATCGGAAAAATCATGCTGAGCATGGGACCAATATTAGGAATGAAATTCAGTAAACCAGCTATTAAGGCATGAACTAGAACTAAATTAATTTGTAATACTAATAGGCTCAGTCCGCTCAAAGTTCCAATAAAGGTAGAAGTAATGACAATACCTATTAACCAATTTCCTAATGCTTCTTCAGATGCCGAGAGAATTTCATCGGCACGCTGACGATAAAAAGAGGGAAATAATATTAAAAATGCTTTTCGGTATCCTTGTGGACTGACCAACATCATTAAAGTTAAAATGAAGATCAAGAGGAGTTGTAAAACAACAGCTAAAGAATTGGAAAAAACTGCAAAGAAATTGTTAAATAAGGCTGTTCCTAAAGGATGTAACCGTTCGATTAGAACGGCTTGAGTGGGGAGTGGGGGCAGCCATTCAAATTGCAATTGTTGCTGTTTAAAAATGTCAATTTGAGAGCGAATTCGTTCCCAGGCGCTGGGGAGCAAAGCGATTAGGTTTTGAAATTGTTCGAAGAAAGGCGGTAAGATGAGGACGAAAATTAGAATGGTAACGATGAGGCTGGAAATTACAGTAATAGCGATCGCGAGGGGTCGTTTAATCCCAAACCGTTGCCAATAACGAACAATTCGGTTGAGAGCAATTGTAAGAATGACTGCTGTAAACGCTAGCAACAGCAATTGTTGAATTTTCCAGAGAATGTATAAAGAAACAAGTAAGCTGAGAAAGCCGAGCCATTGACCAAATTTCACAACCGATCGCCCTAAAAGAACTTTAGGATAATTTTAACGGCAACTTTCTAGAACCGATCGACCAGAATTCAACAAATTATCATTGAACTATAAAGCATATTTTTATTCTCAATGGCAGCGATCGCAATTGTTATCGTCTCTCACAGTCGGCAACTTGCCGAAGGCGTGCGCGAACTGGCAACGCAGATGGTTCGAGGCAAGGTAAAATTAGCGATTGCCGCAGGAATTGACGATCCCCAAAACCCGCTAGGCACCGATGCAATGCAGGTTCGAGAAGCCATTGAGTCCGTTTATAGCGACGATGGCGTTCTCGTTTTAATGGATCTTGGCAGCGCCCTGATGAGTGCAGAAATGGCGCTAGAATTTCTCCCAGATGAACGACGAGATAAAGTGTATCTGTGCGAAGCCCCCTTGGTAGAAGGCGCGATCGCGGCAGCAGTGGCAGCAACAACGGGCAGTAACATCGAAAGAGTCATCGCCGAAGCACGAGAAGCATTAGCAGCCAAAGCCGCTCAATTGGGAAGTCAGTTATCATTGGTTGAAGACAAAGGACAAAAGACAAATGACCGAGGACAAACTAAAGAAATTCACCTGATTATTCGCAATCAATTAGGATTACACGCCCGTCCAGCCGCTAAATTCGTTGCCACGGCAGCTCATTTTCAGTCGCAAATCGAGGTGCGAAATATTACCAAAGGGACTGAATATGTCCGTGCCGATAGTATTAACCAAGTCGCTACATTAGGGGTAAGGCAAGGACACGAAATTGCGATCGCGGCACGCGGCACCGATGCAGATGAGGCGCTAGAGGCATTACAAGCCTTGGTAGAAGACAACTTTGGAGAAAGCGATCGCGTTTTAGAATCTTTCCCCCTCACCTCTTCACCCTCTCTCTCCCCAGATCTACAAGGAATTCCCGCCTCTCCCGGCATCGCGATCGCGCCGGCTTTTCTCTATTGCCCCACACCAGTCCAACTAGCCGAACGTCTTAGCGCAGATCCTCAGACTGAATGGCAGCAATTGCAGGTAGCGCTTCAAATTGCCAAGCAGGAAATACGATCGCTGAGGCAGCAAACTGCCAGTCAAATTGGCGACTCAGAAGCGGCTATTTTCGATGCTCATGTATTATTTCTAGAAGATCCGGCACTGCTAGATACAGTGCGCCAAAACATTTTTGAAAGACATCTGAATGCCGAAGTAGCTTGGCATGAAGCAGTCGAGAAGTTGACAACAACTTACCGCCAGCTTGAAGATCCTTACCTGCGATCGCGTGTTGCTGACGTAACAGATGTGGGACAGCGAGTGCTCAGACGGCTAACAGGTAGCAATCTGACGGCATTAGAACTAACCCATCCAGTCATTCTGGTTGCTCCGGATTTAACGCCTTCTGATGTAACTAAGTTAGATCCCGAACGAGTGCTGGGCATTTGCATGACTCATGGCAGCGCCACTTCTCATAGCGCTATTGTGGCAAAAACATTAGGCATTCCGGTAGTAGTTGGCTTAACGCCAGAGGTATTGAAATTGCGCGATGAAACTTGCTTGGCACTTGATGGCGAAAGTGGCAAGGTATGGATAGATCCAGATGAAGATACTATAGCTACGCTTCAATCAAAGCGCGATCGCGTCCAAGCCGCCAAACAGAAAGCCCTAGCAACAGCGCAACAACCCGCTATTACTCGCGACGGAAAACCAATTCCCATACTCGCAAATATCAGCGGGATAGCCGATGCTAAAGTCGCCCTGAATCTGGGTGCAGAAGGCGTTGGGGTGATGCGTACTGAATTTCTTTATCTCGATCGAACGATCGCGCCTTCTGAAGAAGAACAATTAGCCGTCTATCAGGCGATCGCGCAATTGATGGATACTCGTCCCTTCATCATTCGCACCCTCGATGTTGGCGGCGATAAACCAGTTCCCTACCTCGGTTTGTCACCGGAAACCAACCCATTCTTAGGCTGGCGCGGGATTCGTTTCTGTCTCGATCGCACCGATATCTTCAAAACTCAGTTGCGGGCAATTTTGCGAGCCAGTCCCGGACATAAGATTAAGATAATGTTCCCGATGATTTCTACTGTAGCCGAAGTCCGGCAAGCTAAAGCAATTCTGGCTGAAGTCCAATCCGAACTTCGCCAAGCTAATATTCCCTTCGATGAAGCAATGGAAGTCGGCATTATGGTAGAAGTTCCCTCGGCTGCTGCGATCGCGGATCGCTTGGCATCTGAGGTGAATTTTTTCAGCCTTGGCACTAACGATCTCAGTCAATACGTTATGGCTTGCGATCGCACCAACGCCAAGGTGGCTGCCTTAGCCGATGCCTTGCATCCAGCCGTGTTGCGAACGATTCAGCAAACCGTACAAGCTGCCCGCGAAGCTGGAATTTGGGTGGGACTATGTGGCGAACTGGCAGCCGATCCCCTGGCAGTGCCTATCTTATTGGGATTGGGGATAGACGAACTCAGTCTCAATCCTCAAAAGATTGGAGAGGTTAAGGGTGCGATCGCGCAGATAACTATAACCGAAGCGCAGGCGATCGCGCAAGCGGCTTTGAAATTAGACTCGGCTGCCAGTGTAAGAGAGTTAGTTGCAGCCTCGCTTGGGAACAACAATTTATAGGGCGATGAAACTATCCTGTCATCTAATGACAACTTCTACCATTTCTAAAAAAGAACGCTACAGATGCTCAATGAAAAAACTCCCAAAAATCTGACTAAAGTAACATGCTCAGAACGGAGACAGATCGATTACAGTAAGGATAAATAGGAGCGACCGCGATTTCCTTTGCAGATTGCTTGCCAGGTGGGGATCGAAACTAGATAAACTATAAAATAAGACAAAGATAAGACAAAGCCAGTTTTAATATACGACCCTTGATACAACAAGAAACTTTAGAATTACTCGAATGGAATCGTCTCTGTCAGCACCTAGCTACCTTTGCCGCGACTAAGCTAGGTGCTGTCGCTGCTCGAAATTTGGAAATTCCAACAACAAAAGCCGAAAGCTTGCAGCTTTTGGCACAAACCAAAGAAGTTTATCAACTCGAACAAGATTTAGAAACTGGGTGGTCGTTTGACGGGATTGCCGATATTGGAGAATCCTTGGAGAGAGCCAAACTCGGCGGTATGCTGTCGGGACAAGAATTGCTCGACATTGCAACCACTCTCGCAGGGGTTAGACGCTTGCGACGAGTTATCGACAATCGAGAAGATATCCCCGTTTTAACCGAATTAGTTGCCGAAATTCGCACCTATCCCGAAATAGAGCAAGAAATCCATCGCTGCATCGATGATGCGGGAAAAGTCGCCGATCGCGCTTCTCCTAAATTAGCAAGCATTCGCGTCCGCCTCAAAGAAGTCCGAGACAGCATCTATCAAAAGCTTCAGAGTATCCTACAAAGACAGGGAGGAGCCGTTCAAGAACCCGTCATTACTCAAAGGGGCGATCGCTTCGTTATCCCCGTTAAAGCCCCTCAAAAAGACCAAATTCCTGGCATTATCCAGGATACATCTAGTACTGGCGCAACCCTTTATATCGAACCCAATGCGATCGTTAACTTAGGAAACCAACTCAGGCAATATCGCCGTCAAGAACAAGCAGAAGAAGAAGCGATCCTGCGATCGTTAACCGAACGAGTTGCAGCCGTTGAATCTGATTTAGAGTATTTATTAGCCGTCGCTACTATCCTCGATTTAGCCACTGCGAGAGCGCGTTATAGCCTATGGCTAGAAGGAAATGCGCCTAGATTTATCGATTTTGCAGGAGGCGAACCGATTACCCTGCGGCAGCTACGCCATCCTCTCTTAGTTTGGCAGCACCAGCACGAACAAGGCACAGACGTTGTTCCCATCAACGTACAAATCGACCCCAAAATTCGCGTCGTGGCTATTACTGGTCCCAACACGGGAGGAAAAACCGTCACCCTCAAAACCATTGGGTTATCGGCCTTGATGGCAAAAGTCGGTTTATTCATTCCTGCTAGAGAACCCGTCGAAT
Organism: Hydrococcus rivularis NIES-593; assembly: GCF_001904635.1. Classification (GTDB taxonomy): domain Bacteria; phylum Cyanobacteriota; class Cyanobacteriia; order Cyanobacteriales; family Microcystaceae; genus Hydrococcus; species Hydrococcus rivularis. The sequence continues at coordinate 68,435 of NZ_MRCB01000019.1, read as the reverse complement.
TACCGTGGTTTGAACAGGTATTAGCCGATATTGGCGACGAACAATCAATAGAGCAGAATTTATCTACCTTTTCCGGACACATTCGCCGCATCATTCGGATTCTTGATACATTAAAAGCAGAGTTCAGTAGTTCAAGCGTTCAAAAAGACCCAGACGATAACAGACAAGCACAAGAGTGGGATAGTGAAGCGGTAGGGAAGATACAAAGGACAAATAACCAATCCCTAATCCTACTCGACGAAGTGGGTGCGGGAACCGATCCGGCGGAGGGAAGTGCTTTAGCGATCGCGCTGCTCAAATATCTTGCCGATAACGCTTTATTAACCATTGCGACGACTCACTACGGCGAACTAAAAGCGCTAAAATATCAAGACTCTCGCTTTGAAAATGCCTCGGTTGAATTCGACGATCGCACCCTCTCGCCTACCTATCGCTTGCTGTGGGGAATTCCCGGACGATCTAACGCCCTTGCGATCGCGCAACGATTAGGACTCGGACAAGAGATCGTCGAGGAAGCGAGAAAACGCGTCGGCGGCTATTCCGAAGAGATTAACCAAACGATTGCCGGATTGGAGGCGCAGCGCCGGGAGCAAGAACTCAAAGCCAAAGAAGCCAGTCAACTGCTGCAACAAACCGAGCGATTTTACACCGAAATTTCCGAAAAAGCTGCTTCTTTGCAAGAAAAAGAGCGCGAGTTGAAACAGTATCAGGAAAGGGAAGTCCAAAAAGCGATCGCCCAAGCTAAAGCAGAGATCGCCAAAGTCATTCGTCAACTGCAACAGGGATCTCCAACCGCCCAAAATGCCCAAAAAGCCACGGAAGCGATCGGTCAAATTGCCGAAAATCGCCTTCCCAAGCTAGAAAAGCGCTCCTCTAGCTATGTGCCCAAAGTCGGCGAAAGAATAAGACTGCCTAATTTAGGTCAAACGGCAGAAGTGCTGCATCTTGCAGATGAAGAAGTAACAGTTCGTTTTGGGCTGATGAAAATGACCGTGCCTTTAACAGAAATCGAGTCTTTAGACGGGAAAAAAGTAGAAATTCCTGCCAAACCAAAGGCTGTTTTCACGCCATCTCCCCAACCTGCTACGCCGAAACCGCCTGTTACTGTAAGAACCTCTCAAAATACCGTCGATCTGCGAGGAAGTCGGGTAGCAGAGGCAGAATCTGAATTGGAAAGAGCAATTTCTAAAGCCACCGAATCGGGAGTTCTATGGATTATTCATGGCAAAGGGACGGGACGCTTGCGCGAAGGAATTCATGAATTCTTGCAACATCATCCCCAAGTCGAACGCTTTGAACTTGCCCCTCAAAATGAAGGCGGTTCGGGAGTAACTATCGCCTATTTAATTTGAAATCAGGACTTATGCTCTTAGAGAATGCCTGGAAAGTGCAAGATAAGTAGAATTCGTCATTAGTCGCGCAATGATATCAAATCTGTTTAATTAGCCATAATATATAGTGCGCTCATCGTAGCGTGCGCGTAAGCGCATACGTCCCCGCTCGCGAGCAGGATGTAAGGTGCTCCGCACCCACTACGCGAACGCACTACTAGGTATTGCGGTTGTTTAACCGGATTTAATATGAAATGGAGCGAAGAATCCCAATTTTTCGTTAAGCTCAGATTTTGCACCTACGCTTTACCCGATAAGGGAATGAATTCTTTGTGGCAGGTACCACTTCTTGGATTTTTACTTGCCTTAGCTATCTTATTCCGTCGCCATTTTGCCTACAGTGCAAGAGCTTTTTTGGTAGCCATGTTTCTCCAAGGCTTTATCATCTTCTCGAACGAAGTCAGAAATGAGCCGAGAAGAGCATTAAAAAATTTAACTCGCTACACTTTTTTGATAAGTTTAATAGGTTTGAGCAGCTTAGCAACTCTAACACTATTAGCTCCAAAATTTTTAGTGAATATTCTAACCACTAATTATCGCTTTCTTTATGCTTCATATGAAAAATCGTTGGCTGAAAACTTTCAATATTACGGAGAAACATATGGTTGGCTTTTTGGGTCTCTAACTGTACTGGGATTTTCTACCGGAACTCTAACTCGCGTACTGCTGCCTCTAAAGACCTCTTTTATTCTTATATTCGGTAGCATTTCACTGATTCAGTGGGGACTTTTCTCAAGACAACTAGGAATTCATTACACGACACATTTTACTTGGTTTGTTGCTCTCGGTCTCACTGCATTGCTTTGGACAACTGGGCTTATCCTCAAAAAAAAGGCACGTATCCTAATGCTAGTTGCTGTAATAATCTTGCTAACTAGCAATGCTGTTATGGGATTAACGTCACTAGGAATATTTGATAATTCAATTCGTCCTTTTTTCTCTGCTAGTCAGCCACCAATAGTACGACAAGATTATGATGAAATTCACCGTTTAATTGATTATCTGAGACAACTTAGTCCTGAAAGAAAACCCATCTTTGTAGCTGCTTCTTCAGGAATATTAAATGATAGCTTATTGCAAGTTGCTCAAGAGCAAATATACGGAAGAAAATTGTTCCGGGTTATCGATACGCCAGATGTTGATTCCCGTGATTATTATCCATTGAGTTCTTTGTTAGAAGCTCAGTATGTCATTGTCGCTACTCCATTTCAGCATCACTTACCGCCTGAAGAACAAGATGTCGTGAAAGTTGTGGTAGATGCCTTTACTGAAAACTGGGAATTGATTCGAGATTTCCAGCGCTTGCCCAAGCAATTTGTTTTAGATAAAGGAGTAAAAGTGAGTATTTATGAACGAACTCGTCTAACTTCTGCGGAAACAATTTTACAAACACTTCACCTAATGCAGGAACGAATTCAACCTAAACCTAGTAATCAGTCTGATTGGATAGTTTTTAGTAGAAATCGTAAAAAACAATTGAGCGAGATTGGAAATAACCTAAATGGTACTGTCAACATAAAGGCTGATTTTACAAAAGCGATGCCAACAGATTTTTTATACTTTGTCTCAATTCCAGAAGAAGTTAAAGTAACTGGTAATGTTTCAGATTTGAAGTGTTCAAACTTGAGTGAATTTTCGATTCGTTTATTAACCTTAAATCAACAAGGAGAACTAATTAATACTACAGAAAACTTACAGGTTTCAAAAGCTCCAGCTAACTTTTCTCTATCGCTACCCGGTAAAAATGCAGCTTATTTACGTCTTGATTTAGTAAGTCGCGATCGCTCTAAAACTCCAGGTTCTTGTTACATAAACATTAACAATCTTACTGTTTCAAAGAAAACATAGTCAACTTCCTTAATGTGAGTTCGGAGTCGATCGTTTAACTTGAAAGATTTCTACAAATCCTTTACTGTAAATTTCGATAGAATTGCTTATAAGTAGCTCCCACCAGCTTGCTTATGAGGATTCTGCTAGTCGAGGATGACGATCGCATCGCCAAAGCGCTTGCAGAGACTCTCAAAGACCGACAATATCTCGTCGATCTTGCCACCAATGGCGAGATAGGCTGGGATTATCTACAAGCCTTTGATTACGATCTGGTGATACTGGATATCATGCTGCCCAAACTTGATGGCATTAGCTTTTGCCAGCAAATGCGTCGAGAAGGCTATATGAACCCCGTGCTGATGTTGACAGCCAGAGATACCAGCGACGATAAGGTGAAAGGGTTAGATGCGGGTGCGGATGATTATGTCGTTAAACCCTTTGATTTACCAGAATTAGCCGCTCGCATTCGGGCATTACTACGCCGAGGCAATTCTACCCTGCCGCCCGTGCTGGAATGGGAACGCCTGCGCCTCGATCCGGGGACTTGCGAAGTCACCTATGCAGGACAACTACTACATTTGACTCCCAAAGAGTACGGTTTACTAGAATTATTGCTACGAAATAGCCCTCGCGTCCTCAGCCGCAGTACGATTTTGGATCGCCTTTGGTCGTTTGAAGATCCTCCCACAGAAGAAGCTGTTAAAGTTCACATCAAAGATTTGCGCAAGAAACTGAGATCGGTAGGGGCACCGCCTGATTTCATCCAAACCGTTTATGGCTTGGGTTATCGCCTCAAACAAAACTAGCGATCGCCGTATGAAGAAAAAACTCAAAACTCAAAACTCTACCAGCCCTCAGTTCAAGACTCTGCGCTGGCGTTTGTTAGGGTCATTTTTGGTCGTCATGCTGGCAATTCGGGCGATTTCTAATACAGTGATGTATCAATTTGTTGCCCGCAATCTTTACCAGCAAGTAGATAACCGTCTGATTAATCTAGCTCAAGCTGCCGCTCATAGTTTAATGGCGATTAAGCAAGATAAGACGGCGGTCAATCGCACGGACTACTACCAGCCCGATGAAGACAGAGATCTCGACATTCCCTGGCAGAATCTCCGCAAACCCGATCAAAGCGTAGAATGGTTTGGCGCTAACAGGCAACGGCTGGTAAGTTCTGGAACGCTTTCTCTGACTTCACCGCCGCAAGCAGGCTTTCAAACCGTTCGCCAAGGGCAGATTCGTACCCTAACCATTCCAGCCTATAGTTACAGTCGCGGACAAAAAAAATTGGAGGGTTATGTGCGTGTTAGCGAGTCTACCGAAGCGGTAGAAGCCATTCTGATTCAATTGCGTTGGGGATCTGCTGTGGGAGGAATTATCGCCTTGGGATTGATTGGCGTTGGCGGCATGTGGCTGACTAAGCAGTCACTTAAGCCAATCGAGCAAAGTTTCCAGCGCTTGAAACAGTTTACGGCGGATGCCTCCCACGAGTTGCGCAGTCCTCTGACAGCGATTAAGACTTCGGTGGAAGTGTTGCAGACGCATCCAGAGCGAATTCATCCCCAAGATGCCGAAAAGTTTAGCGCGATCGCGAGTGCAACTAACCAAATGACTCGTTTAGTAGAAGACTTGCTTTTGCTGGCGCGTACTGAAGGGACAACGAAAACGCCAACTCAGGATTGGAAGGCAATTCCCCTCGAAGAACTTTTAGAAGATGCGATCGAATTCCTCGAACCAAAAGCCGAAGCTAAGGAAATCTCCCTCAAATTCAATTGGAAAACTAGCGTCTCGGTTATGGGAGATGCTACTCAGTTAATTCGATTGTTTTCTAATCTGCTAGAAAATGCGCTGCAATACACGCCATCGGGAGGAACTGTCACGCTTGCGCTACGGCAGATCGATAAGTTTGCCATTGTCAGCGTCGAAGATACGGGAATTGGTATCGCTCCAGAAGATCTTCCTTTTATTTTCGATCGCTTTTGGCGTGCAGATAAAGCGCGATCCTACCGCAGCGAAGGTTCGGGATTGGGATTAGCCATTGCCCAAGCCATTGCCGTTCGTCACGGGGGAGATATTACTGTCAGCAGCCAATTGGGGCTTGGCAGTTGCTTCAAAGTGCGCCTGCCAGTAGTTTAAGCAATTTTTGGGAATCTTTTGAATCGACCCGACTTCTTTACCTTTGCTGGCTAACTTATTAACTAAGAGATGTCAAGGTATGAAGTCAAATTAGGCAAGAAATCATAACTTTTTTCTGTAGAGGTAATCTTATGATCCGTTCCTTTCGTAAATATCATCGCTTTATAGCGATCGCGGTTTTTGCGCCTTTAATTCTGACCGTCATTACGGGAATGGGCTACATCATTTTCGATGAGTGGTTGGGACAAGAGGAGATCGGCGGGTTTCTTCTGAGACTTCATACTCTTGACATTCTAGGACTGGAATCGATCTACCCAATTCTAAATGGCTTGGGATTAGCGGGTTTAATCGTCACGGGTTTGAGTATGACGGGATTATTTAAGAAACGCTCTCAACCCAAAAGTACGGGCGATCGCTAATCAAAAATCCGATTTTTTAATGACTTTTTTACCATTAGCTTTTTAAGGAGCATTTAACAATGAATCCTACGCTAAAAATCCGCTACATAGCTAAGAAAACTGCTATCTTTACGTCTGCTGCTGCGCTAGGCATGTTGGCACTCGTTGGCTGCGCGCCAACTACGCCATCGGCTAAAGTCGAGCCAACCCAGCCAGAGGAACAACCTGCTACCAAAGCCCAATCGCCAACGCTTAAGAACCTAGAGATGGCTTACAATGGCGAGTCCAATGCCCATGTAATGTATCTAGATTATGCGAAAAAGGCAGATGAGGAAGGCTATAAAGGAGTCGCTAGTCTCTTCCGGGCGGCAGCGCGGGCTGAAGAAATTCATAAGGAAAATCATGCCAAGGTAATTAAAGAAATGGGAGGGACTCCTCAAAATACAATTGCCACGCCGGAGGTTAAATCCACTCAAGAAAACTTACAACATGCAATTAAAGGGGAATCTTACGAGCGCGATACGATGTACCCCGATTTCATTAAAGAGGCAAAAGCCAAGGGAGAGAAAAACGCTGTCCAGACTTTTACCTATGCCGGAAATGCAGAAGCCGGACACGCTAAACTCTACACTGAAGCATTAAATAATCTTGATGCCTGGAAAGCACCGAAACAATTCTATGTCTGTTCGGTGTCTGGGCAGACGGCAATGAATGCAAACGAGACCAATTGCACCGTTGATGGCGTTAAAAAGCCAGTAGAAGAAGTAAGATGAGCGCAAGGAAATTCTTAGCGATCTCAAATCTGCTCAAACAACCATAATTCAAGTAGTGCGATCCGCCCTTTTGGGCGCTGCGCTCCGCGCAAACGTCTCGCTCGCGGGCAGGATGCCCGCACTACAATTTATCATTGATTAAACGGAATTGATATGGATCGTCGTGAATTTTTAGGTTGGGTTGGTGTTGGTGCGATCGCGAGTTCTCTGCCGGTTGCGATCGCGGCTTGTTCTCGTCAAAACGCCAAGACAGATTCTTCTAGTGATTCTGCCCGTGCCGACGGGTTTGCGCCTGTCGGTACAATAACAGACTTAGATCGACAAGGTCAAATCCTCAATAAAGAATTCGATCGAGGATCGATATTAGTCATCCGCAATCCGTCCGATCCCAAAAACGTTAATGCCGTCAATCCTACTTGCACCCATGCTGGCTGTACGGTTAGCTGGGACTCCGACCAAAAACTATTTGCCTGCCCTTGCCACGGTTCTCAGTTTGCGCCTGACGGGAAAGTAGTCCAAGGTCCCGCCGAGGAACCTTTGACGGCATATGAAGCCAAGCTTGAAGGAAATATAATTCTAGCGAAAAAAATGTAACGATCTATCTAGATCTGGCAATTTTGTCTTACATGCGATCGCGTTTCATCATCCTAACAATTCTAACAAGCCTTCTCTGCCAAACCGTTTGGGCACAAAATTCTCCTCCTATTTCCTGTGAGGTTCCTATGGATTTGGAATTGTTAGAGGCAAATAGCCCACTCACTACAAAAAACGTCGTTACCGATCGCACGATCTCCCAGGAAGCACTAACGGTTCCCAGTCTCTGGTGGGCAAAGGAACAGTTCGATCCCTTTGGCGGTAGGTTAATTACCAATTGGATAGCCTACCCCAAGGAACGTCGCATCGATCTAGTCGTTAATCGACAACTTTGGTCGTTATTAAATTATATGGATCGCTATCGCTTTGTTAACAAATTCGGGACAGTGGCTAGAGACTATCAATACAATCTCAGAGTCTTCGATCGCCAACAAAAATGTCTAGCGATCTATTCTTGTAATTTCAATACCAATCCCAACCAATGTGAAATTCACTTTGAACCATCAGGAAGAACGGGTTTACAAGTCGATCCGCTAAATGAGGGGAATTTCTAACAGGTTGTCCCAAAAGTATGAAAAGTCATGTTGAGCGTAGCGATCGCGAAGCGAAACATCCTATAGCACTTATAGTAGTTTTCAGTTATCTCAAATCCGTTTAATTACTCATAACATATAGTGCGACCATCTTGGTCGCAAGCGGGACGTTTGCGACAAGCGCAGTGCCCAAAAGGGCGGACGCACTACTTGGTATTGTGGTCGTTCAACCGGATTTGATATTAGATGAGAGACAAAATTTGTCGATGGGGGAAGAGGAAAAAAATCCTGTATTCTACTCACTCGAAAATCCATCTTGATTTATTGTTAAGAAAAAGTCACGCTTGTTAGTCGATAGGATGAGATTGCGGCTAAGATTGCTGATAGCAGGGTAGCAGAGCATTTGATTTGGGAAGATGCAAATAGACAATTGTGCTGTCTCCAGACAGACAGATCGGTTTCGGCAATTGCAAAATCAGTTGCGCGATCTTTGGCAAAGCGTGGATACTTTTGAACAAGACGATTGCGATATTTTAGTCATTCCCTCTTTCAGCATCGACCAACGAGTCGGACAGAAGATTCCAGGATTTCTTCATTACGAAGAACGACTGTTATTTTCTCTGATTCGCCTGCGCAATCCCCATACTCGATTAGTTTACATCACGGCGCAACCCTTATCGCCGATGATTATCGATTATTATCTACAACTACTGCCGGGAATTCCGTTTTCTCACGCTCGCGATCGCCTGCTGCTCCTGACTACCTACGATGGTTCTTTCAAACCCCTGACTCAAAAAATTTTAGAACGCCCTCGTCTCGTCGAACGCATTCGCCGCGCCCTGCGTCCCGGAAAATCCTACATGGTTTGCTTCAACTCAACTTGGCTGGAATACGAACTGTCTCTACAGTTGGGAATTCCTCTACTGGCTTCTAGTCCAGAGTTACTCCACTGGGGTTCAAAAAGCGGCAGTCGAGAAATCTTTGCCGAATGCGAGATTCCCCATCCCGACGGCAGTCCGTGCGTGATGGCGGTTGATGACCTTGTAATCGAAGCCGTGCGACTCTGGGAACGCCAGCCGCAATTAAAACGAATGGTTGTTAAACTCAATGAAGGCTTCTCTGGGGAAGGAAACGCAGTACTCGATTTACAACCGATTCAACATGTCGCGCCGGGACGGGCAACCCAAGCCGAGAGAATAGCCGTATTGCGCGAGCATCTGGAAAATTTGAGTTTTCAAGCCAAAGATGAAACCTGGGCTACCTTTTCCAGCCGTCTTCCCGAATTGGGAGCGATCGTGGAGGCGTTTATCGAAGGGGAAGAAAAGCGATCGCCCAGCGTCCAAGGCTATATCGACCCAACGGGAAAAGTAGAAATCCTCTCCACCCACGACCAAATTCTCGGCGGCCCCGACGGTCAAGTTTACCTCGGCTGTCGCTTTCCAGCGAACGATGCCTATCGGTTACGCTTGCAAGAATTGGGAATGAAAGTCGGACAAGCCCTTGCCAGAAGAGGAGCCATGGAACGGTACGGGGTCGATTTTATTGCGGTTCGCCAGCCAGGAAACTCTCCGGAATGGGATCTTCAGGCAATTGAAATTAACCTGCGCAAGGGGGGAACGACCCATCCGTTTATGACGTTGAAGTTACTGACTAACGGCAACTACGAGTATACAACGGGTCTCTTCTACAGCCAACATCGCCGGGAAAAATATTATATTGCTTCCGACAATTTACAAAAGCCTCACTATCAAGGATTGCTTCCCCACGACTTGATGGACATCATTGCCAAATATCGCCTGCATTTTGACAGCAGCACCAAAACGGGTACGGTGTTTCATTTAATGGGAGCTTTATCTGAGTTTGGTAAGCTAGGATTAACATGCATCGGCAATTCTTGGGCACAAGCAGAAGCGCTTTATCAACAGGTAGAGCAGGTATTAGATGCAGAAACAAAACTGATGTCCGATACTTCTAATCTACACTTATCTTCCAGTTTGCCAATTAGTTGGACGTAGAAGTTGAAAAACGACAATCGCGCGGATAAGTCACAATAGATGAAGGGCATATTAGTATTTGCTCGGCATTATCGGCAACTATGGCTATCCAGCTTGAGAAGCAATCGATCGCAACTGACAAGAACGAGGTTTTGTTAGGGAAATCTCTAGAGCAATTAACCGCATGGGTACAACAACAAGGACAGCCTGCTTATCGCGGCAAGCAACTCCATCAGTGGTTGTACGAAAAGGGCGCGCGATCGCTGGGGGAAATCTCCGTTTTTCCGAAACATTGGCGTGAAACGCTTGCAGATTATCCGATTGGTCGTTCTACCATCCATTATCGCAGCATTGCCCCAGATAAAACCCGCAAGTACCTCCTGCGTCTCGCCGATGGATTGATTATTGAAACCGTGGGCATTCCCACCTTCAAAAGAGGGGAAGACAAGGAGACTGGGAGAGGAGACTGGAAGACAATTAATCCAAAATCCCTAGAACGCCTTACCGTTTGCGTGTCTTCTCAAGTCGGTTGCCCGATGGCGTGCGATTTTTGTGCGACGGGGAAAGGCGGATTCATCCGCAATCTAAAGTCGCATGAAATTGTCGATCAGGTTTTGACCGTACAAGAAGACTTTAGGCAACGGGTTACTAACGTGGTTTTTATGGGGATGGGAGAACCGCTTCTGAATCTCGATGAAGTCGTCGCTGCGGTTCACTGCTTGAATCGAGATGTGGGAATCGGACAGCGATCGCTGACTATCTCTACAGTAGGCATCCCCAACAAAATTCGCCAGCTTGCCCAACATCACCTGCAAGTGACCTTGGCGGTTAGCCTTCACGCTTCTAACCAACGGTTGCGCGAACGACTCATTCCCAGTGCCAAGCACTATACTCTAGATAATCTCATTGACGACTGTCGGGAATACGTTCGCATAACGGGACGGCGAGTCACGTTTGAATATATTCTTCTAGCAGGCACAAACGACTTACCGGAACACGCGCTAGAGTTGGCTAAACTGCTGCGGGGATTCCAAACCCACGTCAATCTGATTCCCTATAATCCAATTCAAGAAGCAGATTATCAGCGTCCCGATCGCCAACGCATCGAAGCCTTTGCGGATATCTTAGGACAAAAACGTATTGCCGTTAGCGTTCGCTACTCTCGCGGGTTGGAAACTGATGCAGCTTGCGGACAGTTGCGAGCATCGAAAGTTTAATTCGATTTCAGTTAAAAGTGGCTACGGATAACGGAGATAGAGGGGTGGGTATAGGGGTGCATCGCGATGCGTCCATCATTGCAATGCCGGGTGCGTAGGACTCTAACACTTTACCCGTAACGGAGCAGTTCACCATTAAGTAATCGCAAACCGGACAGGAAGTTTCTGTAATTTGGTTGTTTAAAAAATAAAATCGTTTTGCAGGACTGCCGCAATTTGGGCAGCGAACTTGTTGAATTTTAGTCATCTTAAAACCTTTTAATTCCGTGACAACTAATTTTGAAAAGAAGTTGGTTAGTTATTTTTTAGCGACTAATTAGTTTTTTTTGATAAATTTCATAAGTACGTTTCATATGTTAACGAGCCATATCTCTCTTGTCAATGTCGATCCCCATTGAATTTATATTTTTTAATCTAGTATTTATCTCAAATGAGCAATTGACAGGAGTTGTTCGGTTTATGTAAGGATCGCTTGGATAAAATTGCTGATTTCTTAAGAAAAAATTAATATTTTATTTTTTTCTGAAAATGTAGGTATCCATCTGAGGGCTAAAAGGAAGAGATTGATAGTGAAACAAGAGAGTTTCATGCTGCTGCAACTCTTTGAGAGCTTCTGGTGAAATCTTGTTCTCTGGCAGAATTACAATTAAGTCACCTGTTTGAGGCACTTTTGCGTGATAACAATAATGGTCGCGCTCCCAAGCAACGCATAGATTATTCTTAGGGAATTTTAGAGGACTCTTGAGAATAAAAATAGTTTCATCTTTAGATTCAGCGAATTGAGGCTTAGCGAGTCGAAGTTTTTTATATTCCAAAAAACTAGAGAGAAAGTAAAGAGTAGGCTCTCCTTTAACATAAGGAAAAAATAAAGTAACGCGATCGGGAACGTCTTGTTGGGCATAGTTCTTCAAAAAATGAGCGATCTGCGCTCTACCATGAATAAAATTCTTTTGATAAACAATAAATTCTTGAGATTTATAGATGTTATGTAAAAAAAAAATCAAATAACAGGCTAAAAAGACTAGACTAGGTATTTGACTTTATTTATGCCGATGATTAAAGAAATAAAATCTATAATATATAAACTAAAAATTAAATCAATGGGAGCTGTAAAATACGGCATAAAAAGCTCGATTTTAACATAAAATATAAAGTATAAAATAGCAGCGATAGCCAAAGTCTAATTTTTTAGATTTAAAAGACAGCAAAAAAGTGTAATTCAGTCAAGTCTAACGAAATATAAAGATTTCTGTAATGTGACTCCTCATAGGTTGTCCCAAAAGTAGAGAATATGGACTTTTCAGATGTTCTCTCAAAACTTGCGATCGAGTGCAGAATTTTTTTCTTATCAATTGAGGCAAATATTAAGCGGATCGCGCTTTGCGGTAAGATTGCCAAAGCGATAGAAATGACCGCCTCTTATGCAAGTTGAATGGCAAACTGCTAAAACCTACGAAGATATTCTGTATCACAAGTTTGAAGGCATTGCGAAAATTACTATTAATCGCCCTCACAAACGCAATGCTTTTCGCCCTAAAACCGTTTTTGAACTCTATGATGCCTTTTGCGATGCCCGCGAAGATCGTCACATTGGCGTTATTTTACTGACAGGGGCAGGACCCCACACCGACGGCAAATATGCCTTTTGTTCTGGCGGAGATCAAAGCGTCAGGGGAGAGGCAGGCTATATTGATGACGATGGCGTGCCTCGCTTAAACGTCCTCGATTTGCAACGCCTGATTCGTTCTATTCCCAAAGTTGTAATCGCCCTGGTTGCTGGATATGCAATTGGTGGCGGTCACGTTTTACATTTGGTTTGTGACTTAACCATAGCTGCTGATAATGCCATTTTTGGACAAACTGGTCCTAAAGTTGGCAGTTTTGACGGTGGATTTGGTGCTAGCTATCTCGCTCGCATCGTCGGACAAAAAAAAGCTAGAGAAATTTGGTTTCTCTGTCGTCAGTATACGGCAGCTCAAGCTTTAGATATGGGTTTGGTGAATTGTGTCGTCCCAGTCGAGCAATTGGAGGCAGAAGGTATTCAATGGGCAAATGAGATTTTAGAGAAAAGTCCCATTGCGATTCGTTGTCTCAAAGCTGCCTTTAATGCCGATTGCGACGGTCAAGTTGGGTTGCAAGAATTGGCTGGCAATGCAACGCTACTCTATTACATGACCGAAGAAGGCGCAGAGGGAAAACAAGCTTTTCTCGAAAAACGCTCGCCCGATTTTCGCAAATACCCTTGGCTACCTTGAGGGATAAGAGGACTTCTGAGATGGGGAAACAATTAACGACTAATATCATTTTTCATTCATTAATGACAGAGATGGTCGATCGCCCTCACCCCCAACCCCTCTCCCTATTTGGGAGAGGGGAGAAGAATGTCGATCGCGAAAACCTGAAAATTGGTATAACCACTAACCACTAACAAATGACAAATGACCAATGACAAAGGATCAATAACAAAAACTAAAATCGCACCTTGGTTAAAAATAAGGTGCGATCGTAAGTGCTAAATTTTTAAAGAAGATTTGAAAACTCAATATATATCTTGCCAAGTTAGGGAAAATAGTTGCTTAAACTGTTGCAGGTTGTTTTGATTCGAGATCGGGTGTTGTACTTGAAGTAATAACCGAAGTGCATTCAGCCGGATGTTTCAACGTCAAAGAATTTTCTAAATGAACGACTTCTTCGAGACTTTCCCAGGGATCACTAAACGGTCGGGCTGCTAAAGCGCAAGCCTTCCAACCAGACTGTACGGGAACTCCCAATTGCTGGCACATGCCCCCTCTACGCCCTTCTGGATGATAGTAACGGCAGTAACGACACGAAGAAGTTAAGAAATTGGCTGTTTTCATAAGTTTCTGTCAAACGATAGCCTTTGATAGAGCTTTATCTCCGCCCTTGATTCTATTTTCCTTCTTGATGAAACTAGGGTTGTCATGGTTAAAGCTCCGATCTCGTATAGATTTCTGCGATCCCCGACATATTCTTAATCTTTAGTTTTTTTTAATTATTAGTTAATACAACTATACAATTAATCAAAAACCTAAGCAATTTATTACTCCAATGGGTTTACACGAATTCAGTATTTTTCAGGATAAAATGATGGGGATCGACTAAAATAAGAACAAACACTTAAACTATTTTTAATAGAAATTACTTAGATTGATTTAAAAAATACCTTAAAAGTGTGACTTCTCAATTTTTTTTTAGACTTATTTAAGATAGATTTTCTTGGAAAGTAGTCGGGCTTTCGGAAGACCATTGCTTGGCTATGCAGTGGGCACAGACACTCCATCGTTCCAGTTCTCCAGGCGGAGTAGGACTCTGACAGCGAGGACAAAGGGGAAGGTTTTGCGATCGCGCTCCAATAACTGCCGCCCAACTTTGAAAGGCTGCTTCAGGTGTTTTTTTCCCTTTGGAGAACTCTGTTAAAGGTGGTTGAGAGGTCATCTCGATCGCGCTAGGATGTTTTTCCTGACTAATCGATTTGGGCGCAGAATCAGTAAGACGCTTAGAATTATGCCATTGAGCCGTAGAAAAGCGAATATCGGTTAAAGGCTCCGATAACAGCGCATTTAGTTTTTTTAGCAATGAATACCTCTGAAAAGATAAATTTTGCGCCCAGACAGAACTAGAAGTCGCTACCCATAAGACATTGCGAGCAATATACAAAGGTCGCGTTTGTCGGACAACTTTAGGATCGACTACAGTTTCCCAGCATTGCAGCAAGTGGCGATACTGTTGCTGAATTTCCCAACCCGCTTGTTTTTCAAGCGCTTCAAGAATGCGATCGAGAGAGTCGAAAGACATAGTTAATACCTAGTGCAAAAGTCCCGAAAACAAATTGGTAAAGTTCAGCCCATCTCAGTAATTCCACCGATCTCTAGCAGTTGCGTTCGACAAATATGCGTAATCTCACGGAATTATTATTGCGGCTGTTTTTAGATACTAAAGCTGTAATAAACTGAACCAAAGAAATTCAACCCCCGATAGAATGCAAAATAGATTTGCTAAAAAAATGGAAGAAATCCATGAACTGCTCAGATTCAAATAACTCTCCTGAAAAATCATCAATTACTTCGTCTACTACACCTGCATCTGAAGACTCGGTACAGTCGATAGATGCAGAAATTGTAGAAAACGATCGTTCCTCATCCAATAGTATCGTCAACGTCAAAAGAAACCCAATTCAGAGAAGATCGGTTAAAGTTTATCGCGTCGTCAAACTCCTTCCCGCATCCTATGAAGCTATTCCAGAAGCAGAAAGAACGACACGTCCCGATCGCGATCGCAATTGGCTCGATGATGTAATGACTCCCTGGACAATTGCTTCTATGCTATTGGTGCTGGGTGCTAATATTCTTCTCGGTTTCTCTCAGTTGAGCCGTCCAAACCAGATGACGGCAGAGCAGGATATTTCAAAAACCGCGACTCCATCCACACAACAGCTACAGACATTATCCACCCCTAAAAACCTTGACCTAGCGACCGAAAAACCCGATCGCTTAGATGTAGAGGTTTTGAGTCAAGTCAAACCCGATTCTGCTGGCAAGTCAAGCACGCCGACTGCCTCTTCTCAAATTCCTCCCGCTCAAGCAAAAGCGATCGCGGCTAAGCCCACTCCAAGGCTAACACAAGCCCTCCTGCCTCCTTCCGTGCAACCACAGCAGATCATTCAAACTTATACCCTACCGCCTTCTCTGCCAGTGGCTTCCCTGCAAGTACCAAGCCAGCCACCTCAGCCGTCCTCTCACGTTCAACAGCTTCAAACTCCTCCACCTCCAGTTATTTCCTCAACTCAGTCAGTCCAACAAGCTCAAACAGTACCCACTCTTCCTCAAAACGCCGATCCCATGGCAGAATTTTCTCAACGTCATGCCGCAGAGCAAAGACGGTTAGAGGCGGAAAATTTACCGACTCCCAGTCTTTATCAAAAAACGCGTCTCGAAGGGATCGCCAAACAAAATCAACTTAATCCTGACGGGTTAATACGGTATTTTCAGCAACAACAAAAAGAGCAAATTCTCAATTCGACAAATGGCGAGTCAGCAGCCAGCAGCCAGCAACCAGCTATTAGCAACCAACCACTAACTACTAACAATCCACAACCATCCACGATCGATGCATCTCCGTCAAATAAAGGTAGACCTTTAGTAGAGATGAATAATGATGGTTCGGTGGAGATAAGAAGTAACAGTTTGCGATAGGATAAGCTTAGCGATTGCTTTAAACTAATCCTGTTAGCGGAGTAGAGTTATGGGCTGGCTGGAGCGTATGGGACGAGTGCTTCGCGCACAGATGAACAGCCTGGTAAGTGAAGCTGAAGATCCAGAAAAAATTCTGGAGAAGGCTGTTATGAATATGGAACAAGAGTTGATTGAAATGCGAAGGGCGTTAGCAGAAGCGATCGCGACGCAAAAAAGCACAGAACGATATATCGCTAATTATCAACAGGCGAGCCAGAAATGGTACGAACGCGCTCAAATCGCTTTGGAAAAAGGAAACGAAGCCTTGGCAAAAGAAGCGCTGCTTCAGCGCCAATCCTATCAAAAGCAAGCCCAATCTTTACAAGCTCAGCTAGAGGGACAAAACGAAGTAGTCGGCAAGCTTAAAAAAGATTTGCGAACTCTAGAGCATAAATACACCGAAGCCAAAGCTAAGAAAAATCTTTATATTGCTCGCTTGCGCTCGGCTATGGCAACTCAAAAAATTCACGAAATAACAAGTAATCTTAATAGTGCAAGTTCTGTGAGCGTTCTCGAGCAGATAGAGACTAAAATTCTCGAACTCGAAGCGCGATCGCAATTAACGAGCGCTTCAGTGACAGATAGCCTAGAAGAGAAATTTGCTTCTCTTGAGGATGAAGATGACGTCGATAACGCCAATTCCAAACATCAAATTAGTTAGCAACTATTCGCGATCGCTGATTTAACGCCAGATACTGTTCCACCAAGCATTTTGTTTGGACTCTACAAAATTTATCTTTTTACGAATTTCGTTAATATTCCATCCCGTCAATTGAACTAATGTTTGCGCTTCTTTTTCCTGTCGTTTTTTTACTGACTGATAGTAGTCTTTTGCTGCATCGCAGTTAGCTTCTTCTCGATAGGGGTGATGAATAATATAACGTCCTTGGAATAATTGATGGTTGGCTGTTTCTTGAAACTGTAAATCTTCTGGAAATTTATCGCGAGCATAGCGGACGCGCAGTCGAGTAATAAATACATTAGATAAGCGATCGGAATTCAACCAAAAAACGCCTGCTTGTTTTAATTCTTCTGAATTTAGAGGTTGAGCCGAACAGGGATCGCAATTGTTCATGTCCCAAGTATATTCGAGAAAAGCTACTTTTTTTCCTGCCCGTTCGTGAGATTTTTTAAACATCGCCTGATAGAAATTCTTAAATTCTTGTGCGATAAATTCAGGAACTTCTACATCTGACGGAATTTTGATAGTTCGATAATTAGTTAATTCAATTTGCCCTTTGGGGGAAAGTAAGTAAACAATTAAATCTTGTTCGTCTTTGGCATTTACCATCCCCAGACGAATCGGCAACATAAATTTGGGAGATTCATAAGCCATCATTAGGGGACGTAGCGATTTAAATCCCGTATTGGCATATTCTTGTAGGTTGACTTTAGCGACAAAAAATTTCAGTCCCCCTCGGATGTAAGGACGTAATAATTGACTCGCAGCGCTAGGAATTTTATAGCCATTTTGCTTTAACCAAGTTTCTAGCCCATTTGATTCTTTAGCGCTAAGAATGACAATGTCGTATTCGCCAACAGTAAATTGTTGTTCTACCGTTACGCCTAAAGCATTATCGGTTTTTTCTCTGCTTTGAGGAACCGCTACTGCACCTCCTCGCGTTCGATATAGCATATCTTCTGGTCGAACGTTAATTCCACAAGGATCGGAATCGAAATATTCTACTAATCGCGGTGCGCTAAATGCATCTAATCGTTCGATAATTTTGGGGTCGCCAACTTGCACTTGTTCTTGAGTTAAAACAACGGGAACGGGAACGACTAAAGCAAAATCTTCGATCTCGCCTTGATAGTCATTCGCCATCGTTAAAACCGTGCGATCGCCATTTCGAGCAATAATTACTTGAGAGGATTTGTTGTATAATTTAGCATCCGCTTTAGCAACGTAAAATCCACAAAAAGCCCAGGCAGGTTCGGGAAAAAAAATTACCGCGATCGCGAGTAGAATCAATGTAATAAATAGTCGCTTAATTTTCATTAGGATTATTTTTATTGCTAGTTTTACTTGTTAAAAAACTCGATCGAGATTTAGACGACCGACCGAGGTTGACTGCCAAGAAAATCTAGATGCAGACCAAATTGAATCTAAAATTATTGTCAAAGGTGAGAGGCTAAATAAAGCCCAAAAGACAGCAGTAGATAGATAGAAAGCATGTTGAAGAATAAAGGTTAAAATAGCAATACTAACAGCCCAAATAATGCGGCTAATAGTAGCGTTAGGAATGGAACGAGGATCGGTAATCATAAAGAAAGCAAACAGCAATAAACTTCCGCTCGTTAATTGATGTTGCAGAACATCTAAACTCCATCCCAGCCAAAAATTTCGGATCGCTTCCAAACCAATATAAGTCAATAAAAATGCTGCCGAAGTATCCCACCGCCCTACTCGTTTTAAAATGATTCCTCCCGTTCCAGCAAACAATAGCAAATACCACCAATCCGTTCCCCATTGTCCGGGAGAAACCCAGGCATCATCGGTCAGAATCAAAGTGGCAATAATGCCAAAATTGGCGGGGTTGAAAAAATGCTTTTCTCGAAAGCGAAAAATAAACTTACTGGCAATAGCCAAACATCCCGCGATCGCTATCGTCGTCCAGTGATTTCCTCGCAGCAACAAACATAATCCCAAAGCAGTAATTGTTGCACTCCGCAATGAAAAAATAGACAGGAAATTTTTTAAATGATAAAATTGATTATCGTAATGATACTGTCGCGTATACTGACCATTTTTTTCTTGGGTCGCGTTAACCAGTAAAGACAAAAACGCCTGAGTCAGTAAGCAACTCAACAAAAGCATGCCGATAAGATCCAACCGCAGCGTCCAGTCCCTCGTAAGAATCCCCAAAAATAGGAAGCCTGAAAGAAAAAGAATTTGATAGTCGCGTGCATCTTTAAACAGCATTATTTTGCGATCGCTCAACTTCTGCTCTAGTATGCCTGTTTTAAAACCTATACAGCTAAAACGTTACATTTTCTGTAACAAGGCATAGAATTTTCTGTTTTGACTCCTATCGATCGATATGACCAACAACAGTCAAAATTCGTTGATAAATTCATCAATTAATTTATTTCCACAATCTATCAGGGACGGATTCCCGAACCTTTCACTACTTTATTTAGCTTGACAGAACGCGATCGAATTCGTTAGTCTCTATGTAGTCATAACGACTTCATTTTAATAGCCAAACTCTCGTACCAGATGGAGCGATCGAACTCATGGTCAAAATTGTCGGTATCAGCGGTAGTTTGCGCCCTGAATCCTATAGCGCTCAAGCACTCGATCTAGCAGCAACGCGAGTGCGTGCTTTGGGTGCAGAAGTAGAAATACTCGACCTTAGAGAGATGTCTCTTCCCTTTTGCAACGGCGGGGACGAGTATCCAG
This sequence comes from Hydrococcus rivularis NIES-593, assembly GCF_001904635.1. GTDB lineage: Bacteria > Cyanobacteriota > Cyanobacteriia > Cyanobacteriales > Microcystaceae > Hydrococcus > Hydrococcus rivularis. The sequence continues at coordinate 48,917 of NZ_MRCB01000019.1, read as the reverse complement.
GCCATCCAGATGTAGAGAAACTGCAAAAGGCAGTTCGGGAAGCAGACGGACTGATTTTAGTCACGCCAGAGTATCACGGCAGCGTCAGCGGCGTTCTCAAGAATGCACTCGATTTAATGGGATTTGAGGAGCTATCCGACAAAGTGACGGGATTGATTAGCGTTTTGGGAGGACAATCCAACAGTAACGCCCTCAACGATATGCGCACGATTATGAGATGGGTACATGCTTGGGTAATACCCGAACAAATCGCGATCGGACAAGCTTGGAAAGCCTTCAATGGTGAAGGAAAACTGTTGGATGAAAAACTCTCCCAGCGATTCGACCAATTCGCGCAAAGCTTAGTCGAAAATACCCGCAAACTGCGCGGGGTTTCCTAGCCAATTCCTTATTGGAACTACTTAGCAGGTAACTAAATTGCTAGTTAGGATCTAGCAGAAGCGATTAATTCCTAATCCAGCAACAGCAAGCTTTAGGAGGTAAATATGAATAAGACAACGACGAATGCATCGAATGTCTTCCTGACTGATGAAGACTGGTTTAACCTGGGGAAAGCTGATGCCTGGGCTGGAAAACCTATGTCTCCGCCAGAGGATGATTCGCGGGCAGCTACTCTGTACCAACTAGGTTACAGCGAGGGCAAGATCGAACGCCCGTCGAGTGAAAAGTTGTAAAGCTGCAACAAAAGTGCCACACAAAAACCTTCGAGATCTATGATTTTTGACTAAAAAGTTGGTAAGATGTTTAGCCGCATTCACCAACATCTCTAGAATTAGACGAACTGCTGAGTCAGTCCGATCTGGTGATTACTGCCGAAGGAAGTATTTACTTTCAAACGCCGCGCGGCAAAATTCCTGTAGAAGTGGCGCGACGAGCTAAGCAATATCAACTACCCACGATCGCATTAGCGGGAACTATCGGCAAGGATGTAGCAATAAATTTCGAGCATGGCATCGACTCATTTGAAAGTATTCTGGATGCACCTTGTACCCTTGGCGACGCGATCGCTAACGCATCCGAACTGGTAATTAATGCAGCCAAACGGCTAGCGCGATCGATTTTGGTGGGTCAAAAACTTACTGCTAGGTTATCGCCTAATCTCTCCCTTAGATAGTAATTAAAAATTGTATCTTTAACGACCTAACTGATTGGGAATTCCTTCGCAACCGCCGGGGATTGTCGAGCGAGTTTTTTCTCCTCCCCAAGCGCAGCAATAATAGCGCTGTTCCTCGCTGAGATTTTGAACGCCCGTGAGATCGGCATTTTCGATAACTGTTCCCGTATGAGCACCCGTTTGGTAGTTGGCAGGAGCATTACGACTCCGAGGACTGGCGGTTTCAACGGAACCGTAGAATAATCGCGCTCCCTTGAGATCGGCTCCCCGGAGATTGGCTTCATATAAAATTGTGCGGGAGAGATTAGCTTTGACGAGATCGCAGTAGCTCAAATTAGCGCGAACCATATTGGCTTCGCTTAAATCCGTCCAGCGCAAATCCTGTCCGGCAAGATCGGCTAGTGCTAACATGACACCTAAATTAATGACCCGTATTCCCTGGGAGCGATCCTCTGCATAGCCGCCGGAACCGTCGAGAATCGGTCTGCCCAAGTAGCGATCGCGCGCAATCGGCGTTAATAATTTAGATTGAGATAAGAAACGTAAAATTTTGGCTTTTCCTGTCGCGTCTACGCTACTCATAAGAGCGGCGGTACGTCCTTCTGCGATCGCTCGTTCTTGGGGCCAATCTTCTAGCAAACCTTCTTCATCGAGAGCTAGGTCAGAAATTCCTTGAAAATAAGCATCAATCGTCTGCTGTTGCGTAATTCGGTTTTGTTGAATCGTTAAATCTTTGGAAATAACATACTGTTCCCAAGCTACATAGACCGCCAAAATCGCAATCATAATCTGACCCAACGCTCCCACCCATTCTGCCCAAGAGCCAAATTCATCGTACTTAAAATTATTGAGCCAATTGCTTATAATTCTATAGAACCCAAAATACTTGATTAAACTAGCCACTGCCAGCAGAAAAACGATAAATCCAAACACCGTCCTTCGCTCGTTAGGCGTTAGATATCGGCTAATCCAGCCTTGTAGGGATGGCAAAATCACTCGTAGTGAGAGAAACAGGGCAACTAATGCGCCAGAAAACCCTATCCAAGCTACATTAGACCATAAGCCTATGCCCATGACTGCCACGGTTGCTAGTAGCAGCCAGGGATTAGATGAGTCTACCTCTTGCAAGTAGAGTGGTTTGCGTTGGGAAGGGATTTGAGGGGGAGGGATAACGATATTTGCTTGCTCTGTTGAAGTTGAAAAGGAATCGCCCGATGAAGCTTGAGAGGCAGAATTTGGATTGCCATTTCGATCCTGAAGCGTTTTAGAGGGATTGGGAGTTTGACTGGAATCGGGTCGATCTGTCATCTTGTCTGTCTATAGGGCACCTTGAAAATAGTTTAGCCTTAGCGATCGCTAGATAGCCAACGGCTAAATTGTGACCTCCCCATCCCCAATCTTGAGACTTCAACTTATGTCTGCTAAGCTGCCGACATTTTTTAGTTTTAGATCGGGACAAATTCTCTTAATCAAGCCAGTCAATACTTTGCCGGGTCCCACCTCTACAGCTTGAGAAACTCCTTCTTTTGGCAATTGCAGCATAATTTCTCGCCAGCGAACCGTTCCAGTCATCTGCTTTATCAGGCGCATTTTTATCTCAGTTCCTTTAGTGGCAGGCACAGGATCGACGTTTGATAGGACAGGAACTTTGGCATCACTAAAGGTAACTGACTCTAAGATTTCTTGGAACTGTTGGGCGGCTGGTGCCATCATCGGCGAGTGAAACGCACCGGAGACTTTCAGACCAACGGCACGTTTGGCTGAAACTTGAGAGAGAACCGAATCGACAGCTTCTGGCGTTCCAGAAATGACAACTTGTTCGGGACTGTTATCGTTAGCGATGACGACATCTGGGGTGGCTTCAACGACCTTTTCTAGCGTTTCTCGGTCAAATTTCATCATCGCTACCATTTTACCGCCAGCCGCAGCATCCATGAGTTCGGAGCGATGCTTGACCAGTCGCAACCCAGTTTCAAAATCAAAGACTCGCGCTGCATACAGGGCAATGTATTCTCCTAAACTGTGACCCGCAACGAAATCGGGAAACTGTCCTCTCTCCATCAATAGATCGGCTAGAATGCTTTCGATAACATACAGGCAAGGTTGGGTGTAGAGGGTGCGAGATAATTGCTCTTCCTCGCCTTGGCACATTTCTAAAACAGACCAGCCCAATATTTGTTCGGCGCGATCGAATTGGGCTTTAGCCGCTGGGAGATCTTCGAGATCGACTCCCATTCCTACTGCTTGCGAACCTTGTCCTGGAAATACCCACGCTGTTTTCATCTGTTATTTGTTATTGAATTTTGGATTTTGGATAGGGGATTAGTAGCAGAAGTCGGAATTCGGAACTCGGAACTCGGAAGTATGTCCCCCACTCTCCGGGTTCCCCATCTCTTATTTTCCCCATTGAAAAATCGCTGCTCCCCAGGTCAGTCCCGCGCCAAAACCAGAAGTGACAATGGTATCGCCCGGTTGAATTTTTCCTTGTCGTACTGCTTCGTCGAGGGCGATGGGAATGGAAGCAGCAGAAGTATTGCCATATTCGGCAAGATTGCTAATGACTTTCTCGCTAGGAATTTTAAGACGGCTAGCAACGGCATCCATGATTCGTTGATTGGCTTGATGCAGAATGAGCCAATCTATCTCCTCAACTGCGAGGTTAGCGCGATAGAGCGCTTTTTCAATGACTTCCGGGACTTTTTCGACGGCGAAGCGGTAAACTTCTCGACCGTTCATTGAAATTGGTTGATAAGTTCCGGAAGCGATCGCGATATCTTCTTTGAGAATTTTTGGCTCTCCTCGATAAGCTAGATTGAGAGAGCCATTTTGAGTGCCATCGCTATGCATTTCAAATCCCAAAAGGCGATCGCCATTTTCGATCGCTTGACATACCACTGCTCCTGCGCCGTCGCCAAAGAGAACGCAGGTGCTTCTATCCGACCAATCGAGCCAGCGAGAATTGACATCTGCCCCAATGACGAGAACGTTGTGATAAACTCCCGTGCGAATGAATTGAGAGGCAGTAATTAGACCGAAGACAAAACCCGAACAAGCAGCCGTGAGATCGAAGGCAACAGCTTTGGTAGCTCCTAGCAAGCTTTGTACTTGACAAGCGCTTCCATACAAATCGTCGGGAGTAGAAGTCGCCAAGACGATCAAATCGAGATCGCAGGCACTAAGACCTGCCATCGCGATCGCGCCTTGACTCGCTTTAGCGGCAAGTTCGCTCAGGGAGCTAGAAGCGGCAGCTAGGTGTCGCCTTCCTATTCCCGTTCGGCTTCTAATCCATTCATCAGACGTTTCGACCATTTGACTGAGGTCGTGGTTATCGAGAATCTGTGCTGGTGTTGCCGAACCGCTTCCGGCAATTGCGATGCCTGCCCCTTGTGCTTTCAATGCCTTTCTCCCTTTTTTTCAGTTATCAGCGATGTTTGCCATTTGTCCTTGGTTGTCTTCCCATCGACCAACGACGAATGACAATCTTTACTGCTCGCTGTTCCCGCCGAGTGAGGTTTCTGAGACTCGATCGCCGTCTTTTGTGGATCTTTCTTTATATCCCTGAATGCGATCGAGCACTTGATGGTCGTTCGCTTCTTTAGCGAGGCGAATGGCATTAAAGATTGAGGGAGCTTGAGAACTGCCGTGGCTAATAATACAAACGCCAGCCACCCCAAACAACAATGCGCCGCCGTGTTCGGCATGGTCGATGCGCTGCTTGATTCGCCGTAAATTTGGCTTCAAAATTGCCGTTCCGATCTGACCCCGCAATCCTTGGGGTAACTCTTCTCGCACGATTTGCAGCATAATTTCCCCGACGGCTTCGGCAAATTTGAGCAAAATATTGCCCACAAAACCGTCGCAGACGATTACATCGAAGCGGCCCGACAGGACGTCTCTCCCCTCAGCATTGCCGATAAAGGGGATTTGTCCGTTGGTTTCTAGCAGTTGATAAGTTCGCAAAGCTAGATCGTTGCCTTTTGAGGGTTCTTCCCCAATATTGAGCAAGCCTACTTTTGGTTCTTCGACACCCAGTACGTACTTACTATAAATCGTCCCCATCAAGGCGAATTGTTCTAAGTACTTGGGACGGCTGTCTACGTTAGCCCCAACATCGAGGATGATGACCGATTTTCCTGCCAGCATCGTCGGAAAGACTGCCCCGATCGCCGGACGGTCGATGCCTTTGAGACGACCCAAGCGCAGCGATGCCGCTGCCATAGCCGCACCGGAATGCCCTGCCGACACGACTGCATCGGCTCGTTTTTCTTTAACCAAATTCATCGCCACGTTAATCGACGCATTGGGTTTGCGTCGAATTCCCACTACCGGTTCTTCGTGCATGCCGACTACACCTTTAGCAGGAACGATTTCGATATTGATATTGCTAGTGGTGGTATGTTGCTTGAGGGAGGATTCGAGCCGCTCTGGTTCGCCTACCAGCAGAATTTCTACATCTAATTCTGCGGCGGCTCTAATTGCTCCAGCGACGATTTCCTGAGGAGCGTAATCCCCTCCCATAGCGTCTACTGCAATTCTTGCGCGAGTTGATGCCATCGATCGAAGTTATAGAAGCCTTAAAGATTGTATCATTGGAGTTCGACTTAACGGCGACTACTTTGCTACTTTAGTAGCAATTTTGGTTTATTCTAGCCTTAGCTGCTTGCTTTTGCGCCTAATTTCTGTTAATTTAAAGTCGTCAAGTAGCCATTAATTTAAAACTATTCGGGTTGCATCAGCCCCTTGAGAGGTCGCGCTCTTTCTTGTTCTGTCAAGCCTTTCTCTTGAATCAACACGCCAAATCCTCCCAACCCAGCCGGATCGATTAACTGATGCAGTGCGTCGCGACGCTTGATAATTTGCTCGACATTGTATTTTCCGCTAGACAGCTCCCGTAGGCGATCGCCCAATCCCAATGCCATTAAAAACATTCCCTGTTGCGTGAATCCGATCTTGGACAACCCGCACAATTGTCCCTGACGTTCTAGAGCGCTAAAGTCTACATGGGCGGTAATATCCTGATAGCCGATATTTATGTAGGGATCGTCGTGACGGCGATGCTGGTAGTAACATTGCAAAGTGCCTCGATACCGTTGGGGATTATAGTAACGTCGAGCGCTATAGCCATAATCGATGGTCAAAAGATAGCCGCGCTTTAACTTGTCAGACACTGTTTTCAACCAGTCTAGAGCCGCTAGATTGACTTCTGTTCTATAGCCCTCTGGATATGAATCAGAGGGCAAGTCAACGCCGACTAGGTTAAAATATTCCCTCAGCTTGGGCGTTGAAATTTCGTCGATCGTTTCTATCAATCTGCCTTGGGAATGAGTGACGTAGACTTCTTTTAAATGACCTTGCGCGATCGCGATTTGATGGAAGGGCAGCGCATCGACTAATTCGTTACTAAAAATACAGCCAACAATTGAATCTTCTGGAATCTCCTGCCACGATTTCCAGAAGAGTTTTAGACCGCGATCGCGCCATGGCTTTAATAAATTTTGTTGCCGAGCGATTAATCCTTTTGCCTGTTCGATAATAATATATTCGATGACCTTGAAGCAGTCTAAATAATTTTGTTGTAGCTCGGACAAAATATCTGAAGCTAATAATCCCGATCCCGCACCCAATTCTACTAATAAAAAAGGGTTGGGACATCCTAAAATTTCCCACATTTCAGCCAATTGCTTGGCGAGCAACTCACCAAAATCTCCTCCTAAAGAAGAGGAAGTAAAAAAATCTCCGCTAGCGCCAATCTCGACTGTCCCGGAGGAGTAATAGCCATACTGGGGATGGTATAAAACTAAGTCCATATAGTCAGCAAAAGTTAGGCGTTGCTGGCTGGAGGTAGAGAGGCGATCGAGGAGAAGATCGAGCAAAACTTGAGAGTTTGAATGGGTTAACATTTAAAAGATTGATGGAAAGGGAGAGTAGATACTTTCTCTTAAAACTAACTACAGATTGCGATCGCGACAGATAAATTGTCACTCATGAAAAACTAATATTTCTCTAAATCTTTTAAAGATCGATGGATTTTTTCGTGGATCTGGCGCAGAGAAGGAAGCATCTCTAGTCGAGTAGGATTAATTTTAGACATCGCTTGAATTTGTCTTAATTTTCTCTCCAAGCTTTCAGCCAATCGCAAGGCTTGCTGTCCTAATTCATCCATTTGCCGCTGTTGATACAACTCCGATGCTTTGCCTCGCAACACTTGCAGCGTTCCTTCCTCCCCGTATTTACCCGGTATGACCTGCCAGCGCAGTAACAAACGTTCTTGCCGATAGTATCGTTCTAGTTCTCCTTTTCTCGCTTGTTGAAGCGGCGTAGCGGGTAGCTTGAGCAATCGCTTAAACTCGTCGATCGTGCCCTGGAAAACCGATGGCGTTACTTTTTCCAAAGACAACTGCAAAACGCCATTTTTACTCCAAAAAATGCGTCCGTGATGGGGATGTCGTTCAAAATAGAGTCGCCCGATCCCTTCGCTGAGCACTCGAGTCAATAATTCTTGCCATAGCTTTTGGGGCGACAATTTCGCCAGAAAGTCAAGAGATTGCGACGTCGAGTAGGTTTGTACTTCCAATAGCGGTTGGGAAGCGACATCGGATAGCTTTTCCGCTGGCGAATTAGCGTTTTGGGGCGAAGCCGAACCGAACATCCTCTCTGCTAGCTCTGGGGGTAGCTCATCTAGACCATCGACAATTAGAGTCGGTTGTTCGTTAAAGTTAGTAGCAGATGGAGGGGGAGGGAAAGCATCGGAAGCACTGTCTGCCAAGCTGGGCGATAGGTCTTCTGGGTTATCAACGATTAGCGTCGCTCGCTCGTTAATTAGTGCCGAGTGATTGTTGAAATGAGTTGCGGAGTCGGCATTTGGTCGTTCCAACGCGATCGCGTCATGAATTAGCGTTGGCTGGGCATTGAAATTAGTTGGAAGTTGGGGAATCTGTTGTTGCGTCAACTTCGCGTCTTGGAGGTCTGAAGGAGCTGCTTGCAGAGAGTTTGAATGAGCAGAAAGAATGAGTTGCAGCGTTTTAGAATCTATGGGCTGAATTTTTAGACAATAGTCGCCGGAAGATAAAAGGGACCGGACGTAATCGAGCGCTGCCGCATCTTTCAAGTTTACCATCCCCAGAGTCAGATGCTTCTCGACTAGCGATAGCGGTAAAAACTGATGGTAAAGGCAAGCTGCTTTAGGAATGAGCGAGTCGATCAGCCGAAAGGCTTGCTCGAAATTGCTGACTGACCAATCCGTCTGAGCCGGAACGGGTTCGGGTTGAGAAAATTGAAAAGGGTTGCTGGGTTGGGGCATTGTTTTTCACACAGAAGTAATGAATTTTGTAAAACTAATTGTTACTTTCCCAAACAAAATATAGCTGTATAAAGATAACATGACTTAAATTCTATTAAACCGCTACTTTGAGAGAAAGGGGGAATTGATTTTAGAGTTTTTCAACGTTAGCTTTTGTTTGCTGTAAAATGCCTTCTAAGGATAAGCTTTTCGCAAGCTTGTTACTCGTTGTGTATCGGTTAAGTCTTTAACTTTATCTCGTCAAACAGATTTCAATTGTAAATAAATAACTGGCTATCGACATCTCTAATTGTGTCAAACTTCCATCATTTATTAAAAAAGCAAGAGGATGACTGCCTTGAAAACCAGCCAGTGCATGAATCCTAATTGCCTCTATCATCATCCATACAACAGTACGAACTGTCAGCGATGCGGTGCAAACTTGCTATTGGCGGCTCGATATCGAGCCGTTCGCCAAATTGGATCTGGGGGATTTGCTCGAACGTTTGCAGCAGTGGACGAACATTTGTTGGACAATCCCTGCGTTATCAAGCAGTTTTATCCGCTTCCCCAAAGCAGCAAAGCTTACCAGAAATCTTTAACTTTGTTTCGGCAAGAGGCAGAAATCCTCAAAAAATTGGGTCAACACGCTCAGATTCCAGAACTACTGGCTTTTACAGAGCAGGAGGGACGATTGTATATCGTCCAGGAATTTATCGAAGGGCTTGATTTGTATAGAGAAGCTAAAGAAAGCGGAGCTTTTAGCGAACAAAAAGTGCGGCAAGTTCTCGTCGAGTTGCTACCAGTTCTTCAATATATTCACGAACGACAGATCATTCACCGAGATATCAAACCGAGTAATATTATCCGGCGATCGCAGAGGTCTCTGGTATTAATCGATTTTGGCGGTTCTCAACAGCTAAGTGCTGACTTCCCTATTGGGAAAAGTCCGATTACTGGAACGCCAGGATATGCCGCCCCCGAACAAATGCGAGGAAGCGTTTCTCCTGCCAGCGACCTCTATAGTTTAGCTATGACTTGCATTCGATTGCTAACCGGATGCTTCCCAACCGATGAGGAGGGCGACCCGCTTTTTGATGTCGAGCGCCAGCAGTTTAACTGGCAAGAGCGGGGCATTTCGGTGAGTGCCCAGTTAGAAGCTATCCTAAACAAAATGTTGCAGTGGGAAGCGAGCGATCGCTTTCAGTCTGCCGCAGAAGTCCTGCAAGCCTTGACTTTAACGCCAACGATAACGCTAACAGACAAAAAAAATCTGACTCCTACCGTTTCCGTCCTTCCAAATACCACTTGCTTCAAAGAAGAACAATCCAACGCTAGTGATGATGGGTCGGAAAACCCACGCCAGCAATTCCCCCAACTAAGAGACCCCCGACGCGCTGTACCCATGACGGTTGATTACAGCCAACTGCGATCGCTACTAGCGACAGGGAACTATGGAGAGGCAGATCGCGAAACCTGGAATTTGATGCTGCGAGTCGCCCGTCGCGAACAGGAGGGATGTTTGAATCTCAACGCGATCGAACAATTTCCCTGCACGGATTTATATACGATCGATCGCATCTGGCAGGATTATAGCAACGGACGCTTTGGTTTTAGCTCCCAGAAGCAAATTTATCAGCAATTGGGGGGAACCAGTGAGTTCGATTACGAGATTTGGAGAGCTTTTGGCGATCGCGTCGGCTGGTACGCAAAAGGAAAATGGTTGAATTATCATGAGTTAACCTTCGAACGATCGGCAGTCCCAGGACATCTGCCAGCTTGTTTCGTTGACGTTTTCAATCGGGCGGGGGTAGCGCGAGGGGTTTGCGGTTGGTGGCGACTGGGGTTTGTGTCTTTGGTGGGGAGAATGGATGAATGTAATTGCCAGAGCGAGCCATCTTCCGACGATCGCCAAAAAGAAATAGGCAAAAATCTTCATCGGTTAGTAGATAGGATTTTATCCTAGAAGTGCGGGCAAAAAAAGAAATTTTAGTCAACTGCTCCAAGCGAGGTTCGATTTATGTCCCAGTCTCCGTCCCCAAAGTCTAGTAAAAATCCAGACAATCCTCCCGATTCTGCCCAGAGAATCGACAATCTTCCTCCTCGTCCCGAATTAGGAGCGCCTCAGCGGCAAGCAGAACCGAGGCGGCAGCAGAGCGGGCAACGCGAGCAGAGTCTGAAATCGAAAGTATTAGCGATCGCGATCGCCATCGGCACGATCCCTCCGCTCATCGTGGGGACGGCTACTTATATCGGCAATCAATCGTTCCAGAAGGAGCTAGAGCAAGCCGGATTGCTCGCAGAAAAACTCGCACTCCAGAACCAACTGTCCCTCCTGGGATTGGGAACGGCAGCCACCGCCGCGATTGCTGGCGCGATCGCAGCAATTGCCGCCAATCGAACCTTGCGACCAGTTCTCAATGCCGCCGAAACCTCAAATCAATTGGTCAATCGACTGCGGCGAGAAGACACGAGAATTCGCGATCGCGTAGCGGGCAAAGATGAATTAGTGGCTTTGAAAACAAACCTCAGCTTGCTCGACGAACAACTGCCAGACCTACTTTGGAAACAAGAAGCCGAAGCCGAACGCTTTCAAATTTTGATGAAAATTACTCGTCGCCTGCGGGAAGCGCGCTCTCAAGAAGAAGTCCTCAGATTTGCCGTCGAAGAAGTGCGTCAATCCCTCAGAACCGACCGCGTAGCCATCTTTCGCTTCGACGCTAACTCTAACGTCGAGGGGGTAATCGTCGAAGAATCGGTGGCGGCGGGCTGGCCGAAAATGTTGTGGGCGACGCTCTCAGATGCCTGTTTAGAGGAATATGTCGAACTCTATCGCAACGGTCGCGTCAAGGCGATCGACGATATTCATAACGCAGGTCTTAACGATTGTCATATCGGGCTGCTGGAGCGATTTGCGGTCAAGGCAAATCTGATTGCTCCCATTCTTAAAAAGAATCGGCTGTTTGCCTTACTGATTGCCAATCAATGCTCTGCGCCTCGCTATTGGCAGTCCGCCGAAATCGATTTGTTGGCTCAAATCGCAACTCAAATCGGTTTTGCCCTCGACTACACGCAAACGCTAGAACAGTTAGATACGAAATTCGATCGCGCACAGCTATTTATCGAAATCACGCGCCGCATTCGCGAGTCTTTAGTCGAGGAAGACATTCTCAAAACGACGGTTGACGAAGTGCGTAAGGCAATCAGAAGCGATCGCGTCGTCGTTTACAGTTTCGACGACGAATGGTACGGAACCGTAGTCGCCGAATCGGTAGTACCGGGATTGCCCAAGGCAATTCACGCCCGCATCAAAGACCCCTGCTTTGCCCAAGGCTATGTCGAGCAATATCAAGCGGGTCGGGTACAGGCAACGCCGGATATTTACCAGGCTGGCCTGACCGAATGTCACCTCAAACAACTCGAACCGTTTGCGGTCAAAGCCAATTTAGTTGCCCCTATTCTCAAAGACGGGCGATTATTCGGGTTGCTCATCGCCCATCAATGCTCTGCCCCGCGCAACTGGCAGCAGTCAGAAATCGATTTCTTTACCCAGATAGCGATGCAAGTCGGTTTTGCCCTCGACCAAGCCAGACTCCTCCAGCGCATGGATGCCGAAGCGGTACGAACCGAGTTATTAGCCTACCTTTCCCGCCGCATTCGGGAATCGCTCAACGAAGAAAGCATTCTCAACACTACGGTAGAAGAAATCCGTAAAGCCATTAGAGCCGATCGCGCGGTCGTTTATCGCTTCAACTCCGACTGGAGCGGCTATATTGCCGCCGAATCCGTGCTATCCGGCTGGATACATGCCCTAGAACATCGAATTGAAGACCCTTGCATTCCCGAACAGTTGCGTCAAGCTTATCTAAGGGGTCGCGTCGTTCCCACTAGCAACGTCTTCGAGGCGGGGTTTCATCCCGAACACTTGCAGTTAATGGAACGGTTAGAAATCAAGGCGAATTTAGTAGCTCCGATTATTAGAGACAATCAGTTATTCGGGTTGCTAATCGCCCATCAGTGCTCTAGCTACCGCACCTGGCAGCAAGCCGAGATCGATCTCGTTGCCCAGCTAGCCCTACAGGTCGGATTGGCCCTCGACCACGCACGGCTGCTTTCTCAGGTAGAGCAAGCTTACCACCAAGCCGAAGGATTGGCTTACCAACAGCGCCAACAAAAAGAAGTGCTTCTGGCTCAAGTTGCCGAACTGCTCAGAAATAGCCAGACTGCCGTCGAAACCCTCTCGACCGAAGCGATGAGTCAGATGGAATCGGTGACGGCTGCCTACAATCAGATTAAAGAAGTCAACAATTTAGCCCAAACCACGAGCGCCAGCGCCCAACAAGTAGACATGCACAAGCAGCAGGTCGCTCAAATCGTCCAGTTTTCCCAACGGGCGATGGGTCGTATCGTTAAAGGGATGGCTGCCATTCAAGAAACGGCATTGGCAGCAACCGAGCAAGTCAAGCGTCTCGATCGACCCTCTCGCAAGCTTGCCGAGATCGTCGATATGCTCTCTCAGGTAGCATCGCAGATGAAGCTTCAGGCAATGAATGCAGCCCTGGAAGCGGCGAGAACCGGAGAGGCAGGCAAAGAATTCGCGACAATCGGCGAAAAAGTGCTGGCTTTGGCGCGGCAGTTGGACGCCGATATTGCCGCGATCGCTCCTTTGGTCGAGGAGATCCAAGCACAAACCCGACAAGTGGCTGCCGCGATCGGAACCGGACATGACAGGGCGATCGCAGAAAGTCAGGTAGTTAGCGAAACTCAAAAAGCGCTTCAGCAAATTGCCACCGTCAGCGAACGAATGAACGCGCTAGTAGCGGAGATCGTCCAAGCTGCCGATCGCCAAGCACAAACCTCCGCCTCGGCAAGCCAATCGGTTCTCAATGTTGCCAATCTTGCCAGCCGAACCTCGGAGCAATCAATGGCAGTAGTCGAGTCCTTCAACAAGCTAGCAGCAGTTGCCCACCAACTTCAGAGCGAAAAGCCATAGTCATCCGGATTTTGAATTCTATGCGTTGAATTCTAAACAATAGACGATGACAGGAAACTAACGATGACCCTCGATCCCGATTTCCACGACCAAGCCTATCATCTCTTCGTCGAGGAAGCGCTAGAACTCCTACAGCAGCTCCAAGAAACGTTGCTAAAACTCCCTGATGACCTCAGCCTTACCAATGTTTATGGATTGGTGCGGGCGGCGAGTACTATCAAGAGTGGTGCAGCCCAAGTTAAATTAACCGACATCTATACTCTAGCCGATCGGTTCGAGAATTTTTTTCGTCGAGTGTGGCAAGAAAAGCCGATCGTCGATTCCGAACTCGCAGATCTGCTCTGGCAGGCTTATGAATGTCTGCGCCAATCTCTGCTGACCCAAATTCAAGCCGATCGCGAGGAGGGGGCAAACGCGATCGCCAAAGCGGAACCCATTTTTACCCGACTCGAAGCCTACCTGACTCCTGTGCCAGACGAGCTAGAAGAACTACTGGCGCTCGATGATGACCTGGAGCGAGAGGAGGAAGAGACAGAATCGCTGTTGAACCAGGAAGTTCCTCAAGCGCTGGCAAATCTGGAGGCGATCTTGTCTCGTCCCAAAGCCTCTAACCTGGCAACAGCACTCATGGCTCAAATCGAAGAGTTTTTAAGCTTGGGCGAACTGTTAGAGATCTCCGAGTTTGTTGCCGTTGCCCAAATTACGCTGGCAACCCTGCAAGTGAGTCCTCAAACGGCTCCTACTATCGGACAGCTGGCTTTAGCAGGTTTTAGAGGCATTTGGAAGGCAACCGCCAAAAGCAGTTTGACGACAAAAGTCAAACACGAGGATTTATGGGACGCAGAAATCCCTATCGCAGAACAGTTTTTGGAACTGGAACGAGAGCGGATGGTTTTCCCAATCGCTGGCCCACAGGAAACCTTAAACGAGGAACGAACGCTGAAGACGGCTAATTCGCTCGTTTGGTTGGCGGGTTCTGCTGCCTTTGTCGTCTCTTGCCAACAAGTCCGAGAAATTTTGCTAGCTCAAGGCAAATGCTCCATCGATGCGAGCGGACGGCAGTGGTTACACTGGCAAGATAGCGATCTTCCTCTTTACCGCCTATCCGAACTGCTCGAATACAATAGCCCCCTGCCAGTTGGGATTGGAGGTACAACCGATCCTAGCGATCTTATGGTCGTCGTCCTCGATCTCGGTCGGCAGACAATCGCCGTCGAGTTAGCCGTCGATCGCCTGATGGCGGTGCCGGAAATGGTCGTCAAGCCTTTTGGCAGCGCGATCGCACCTCCAAGTTACTGCGCTGGCTGCGCGATTCTGGAGGACGAAAATTTGGTCGCGGTCATCAATATTGAGGCTTTACTCGCTCAAAAGCTCGACCGAATGCCGATAGCCGTAGGGGCAGGTTCCAAACCTGCTCCTGCTACGATTTTGGCGATCGACGATTCGCGCACCTCGCGGCGGGTGCTTGTTTTGACTCTGCAAAAAGCAGGGTATCGAGTCATACAAGCGCAAGATGGAGAAGAAGGCATGCGGCAATTGCTCCAAAATCCAGCCGTCGATTTGATTGTCAGCGACATTGAAATGCCTAATCTCAATGGCTTTGGCGTTCTCAAATCTTGCCGTCAAAACCCGCAGCTAGCTAAAATACCCGTCATCTTGATCAGTACGTACAGTAGCGATCGCCACCGTCGCCTGGCAAGGGAATTGGGGGCTGCTGGCTATCTCAGCAAGCCTTTTGACGAGAGAAAATTACTCGCGATGCTCGACGCGATTTTGAAACAGAAGGTTAGATAATCGGCGCGATCGCACTTGTAACTTATTGAGCAGGAGACACTTTATCGATGATTTCCAGCGTTCCGTCATCTTTTACCGTCCAGACATCGTAATTTCCTACAACATCTCCATATTCATCGATATCGACGTTACCGCTAGCACCTTGATAGTCGATATCTTCACCTTTTTTGACTAACTCTATGGCTTGGCAAGCATCGGTTACGGCAGTACCCGGAGGTCCGGCGACTTCGCGGATTTTACTCTTAATCCCCTCTCCCGTATTCGTTTTAGCTGCTTGTGCAGCTAGCATCAAGAGAACCGCTGCATCCCAGGTATGGGGCACGTAAGCCGTTACCTCTTTGCCCGTCTTCTCTTTCCACAGCTGGGTAAAGTTGGCTAATGCTTTCCCGTCAGCTCCCGGAACCGTTCCTAAAGCACCGCTAATAATCGATTTGCCGTCGCTGGTTTTGCCCACCGACTTAACAAAATCTTCCGAATAAACCCCATCAGTTAGAAGCAGGGTTACGCCTTCGGTCAATCCTTGCTTGTAGGCAGCTTCTAGTAGCAAACTGCCCGTCTCGGCATAGAGGACGGCGGCGACGGCATCGGGTTTGCCTGCAAAAGCAGCAGCCGCTTCGCTATCGAGGGTCGCTGCCTTGGGATCGTAGCGAACGGGGTTACTTTTATCGGTAATCTTGCCGCCTTGTTTTTCAAAAGACTTTATAAATGACTGCTCGAAACCAACGCCATAGTCATTGTTGATGACGACAGTCCCGACATTCTTGAAACCTTTTTTATTTGCCAGCGCTGCTAGAGCTTGTGCCTGATAGGTATCGGGAGGAGCCGTTCTCGCCCAATAGCCTTGCAGCTCTCCTTTTTGGGCGCGTTCGGTAAAGACGGGGCTGGTGCTGCCCGGAGAAACTAACATAATCTTGTTTTGGATGGCGATATCGACTGCCGCACCAGACACGCTGCTGGCAAACGAACCGATAACGCCAGCAACTCGATCCGATTCTGCCAGTTTTGTCATGGCTGCCGCACCAGCAGCCGGATCGGTTTGATCGTCTTCGGCGATTAGTGTAACGGGTTTTCCGTTGACTCCTCCGCAGGCATTTATCGTGTCTACTGCTAACTTGGCAGCATCGGGCATATTTTGTCCGATCGATGCTAGGTCGCCCGTGATTGGCAGTAGTGCCCCCAACTTTAATCCCTCGCCACTGCCAGTCGCGGCATCGGGAGAGGCTCCTGGGGAAGCTGGGGGTGCCCCGCCACCTTCAGTAAGCATGCTTGTGTCGCAAGCAGTAGTTAGAAAGCTAGTTGTCAAAGTAGCGATCGCAAGGGTCAATGCAAGGGGAGACTTAACGCGACGATTTTTTTGGGTTTGGCTCATGGCTTTACTCTTCTCCAACTCCGATGACAGTAAATTTTAACGAAATCTTTAACTAATTCAGTAAAGATTCTGCCAGTTTGCGATCGCCAGCAGAGACTAAAGGCTCGATCGCCTGTCAAGCAATTGACCTGTACTAGGCAATTTTTCTGGCTAGTTTTCTAAGCATTAAAATTTGGTTTCAATCATTTTTTAATTCATTGATTTGTTAATAATTAAATAAGGTTTAGTTTATAAAAAAATCTTGGACTTTTGTAGTTTTTAATCTAAATTTAATTTTTTATTAACTCATCCTTCACTTATTAGTTGTTTAATCAACAAGGTGCCCAAAAATTATAATTTTTAACGTTGGGGCTACGATTTCCGTTGGTTTGTTCCTAACTGCCTTGAATCTCAGATCTTGTATCTTTGGTATTAATGTCTAGAACTAAAGTTCTAGGCTCAAAACTCAACTCGATTAAAATAGACTGAAATTCTTTTTCGGTCGAACAAGAAATTAATGACAGCAGCAGTTGTTGAGAATGGTACAAGATCTCAGTTGAATCGTAGATTATCAACCTAACTTAGTAAGTGTGATGCTTTTCCACAAAGAAGATTTAGCTCCAGGAATAGGTAGATTTGCATTTTCGGATATCTGGAACAAAATTGGTCTAAAAATCACAGAGACAATTGACGAGTTTTACGACAAGCCGGTTGCCAAAGGATTTTATCCTCACTTTAACGAGATAACTTTTCGCCAAGCGGTTTTGTCTGTTAGTGCTGAGCTTAAGGCTTTGCAAGAAAACCTCAAACAGCTTCTGAGCGACCGATACTGTGCTATTTTTTTGGATCGAACCCATCTATGTTCGTTTTCTGAAATCGATCGCAACAAGTTACTCTATGCACTGAGTTTAGCTCTAGGTTACCCTACGCCAACCGACCCTCGTATCGGTAAACTGCTTTGGGATGTAAAGCCTCGGTATCTTCCAGCCGGATATTTTGCCACCTACTCCGAACACAGCGATCGTGCCGATCTCCATACAGATACGCAATACTATTTACGACCAGAAAAGTATTTTCTACTGTATGTTGTCCGAGCAGCCAGATGTGGTGGCGGAAAATCTCTCATCTGCGATAGTCGCGAGGTCAAGAATCGTTTGCTCGAAACAGAGCAAGGACGCAAAGCCTATGAGACCTTATCAACCTTCAAGTTTCCATTTCGGATTCCCACAACCTTTACAGAGGCAGGAACCATTGGATCGGTCAAAACTACTTTAGCCCCTATCTTCAGTAACGAACCGTTTATTCGATTTCGCTACGATACTCTTGAGAAGGGATTTCAATCTCGTCGGGATCTCGATGTCCCAGAAGCTCGCAATGCCTTAAAAGTTCTTCTTGATGTTTTAGAAAACAAGGCGAACGTGGTGGAATATTACATGAGCGACGATGCTTTAGCAATCTGCAACAATCATGTAGCACTTCATGGTCGTACCAGTTTTCAGGATCGAGATCGCCATCTCATCCGAGTTCGTATGAGCAGTCAACCTGTAGTTTCTAAGCCAACGCTCTTAGCTACTGCTTAATAGCTTCGATCTACGATTTTTATTTTGCTGAGCCATTTCTTTAAAAAAGTCAATACACGAGTTTTAGCCATAGCCCTAGCAGGCTTTAGCGCTTTTCTCAATCTGTATGCTACGCAGTCGCTTCTTCCTCTTTTCTCGCAAGTCTTTCATGCTTCTAAAGTGGAGGTAAGTCTGACAGTTAGCGCAACGACGATTGCAGTTGGTCTGGCTGCCCCGTTGGTTGGTATTCTTGCTGACGTTTTAGGTCGCAAGGATGTTATCGGTGCGGCGATCTTTGGGCTTTCTATACCAACTTTCTTGACGGCAACCGCCCCCGATCTGGATGCGTTAATTGGGTGGCGTTTTGTACAAGGTCTTTTTATCGCAGTAATCTTCTCGGTGACAATTGCTTATATTAGTGAGGAGTGGGCAGATGTTGGAGTCGGCTCGGCAATATCTGCTTATATTACTGGTAATATCGTTGGCGGAGTTTTGGGAAGATTTCTCTGTGGGGTGGTTGCCGACCGTTTTAGTTGGCGTTTGGCTTTCGTTATTCTTGGGTGCTTGAACTTAGTTTGTGTTTTTGTGGTTTTGGCTTGGCTACCGCGATCGCGAAATTTTGTCCGTCAGAAAAATCTAATCGCCTCGGTGCGTGCTTTTGGCATGCATCTGCGCAATCCCCGCCTCTTAGCAGCCTATGCGGTGGGATTTAACGTGCTTTTTGCCAACGTTAGTACGTTTACCTACGTTAGTTTTTACTTGGCGGCACCGCCATTTTATTTGGGAACCACAGCTCTAGGGGCAATTTTTTTCGTCTACTTGCTTGGTGCTGTGGTAACGCCCATAGTAGGAAAATGGCTTGACTTGATTGGCTATCGCCTTGTGTTGACGATCGCGATCGCGGCGGCTGGCGTAGGCGTAATGATTACGCTAGTGCCAAAATTGTGGCTGGTAATTATCGGACTCGCGCTCGGCTCGTCAGGAATTTTTGTCTGTCAGTCAGCCGCCAAAAGCTACGTTGGCGCAGTCGCCCAAGAGGGACGATCTTCAGCCACCGGACTCTACGTGTGTTGCTTTTATATAGGCGGCAGTCTTGGTGCAATACTTCCTGGTTTTGTCTGGTCGCTAGGCGGTTGGTCGGCTTGCGTAGGGCTTATCGTGCTCGTCCAGCTACTGACAGGAGGAATAGCGCTTGTCTATTGGCGCTAATAGTCTATTGCTCTTTATCGATTAACTGGTAACTGACCGCTGACGGCTGGCTTGAGAATAGCAAAATCGTAACCCGTGTCAGAGGTTTTTCCGGGCTGAATCTTAACCAGTACTGCTGTTCCATAGCGATCGCCAGAGGGGAGAAAACGAATTTCTCCCGTAGCTCCCTTGAAGGAAAAGCCAGAATTGGACAAAGCTTTTTGCAAAGCATCGCGCTTCGGCTCGGACTTCAAACCCGCGATCGCCACCTCAGTTGCATCATAAGCAGTTGCCATGCGCCAGTTTCCCATGCCGCCCCAAAGATTTCTGGCATTTTTCAAATAAGTCTGGTCGCCATTAGCTGCTGGATGCCAAGCCACTGCTAATACCATCCCATTAACATTCGTTTGTCCCTGTTTTAGGGTTTCAAATGCATACATAGTTTGATTGCCAAACATTGCGAGTCGATTTTGATTCGCTTGCGCTACATCGATCGCTTGATTGATTTTCTTAATCGAAGGAGCTAACACCAAAGCATCGGCTCCATCGCTAATGGCTTTTGAGGGAATTTCTGTCGCGTTGAAATCGGCGTTGGCAAAATCGCAGCTTGTATCGGTTACTTGACCCCCAGCCGCTACGGCAGCCCATATAAATTCCTCTTTAAAAGACGCACTGGCTTTATCTGTGGAATCGGCACATATGGCGATTTTCGATTTGCGTGCGGTTTTGACGGTGTATTGTGCCAATGTCTCGGCAGTGACTCTAACGCTGGGAGTCGTGCGAAATAGATAACTTCCGATTCCTGAAAGCTCATTAGCGCTGCTAGTGGGAGAAATCGCAACTAAGCCTCCCGCTTGATAGATGGGAGCCGCCGCGATCGAAGCATCGCTAGCATTATGTCCGATGACTGCTAGGATCTGGCGTTTTTTAACTAATTGTTCGGCTATTTTTTTGGCAACTTCTGGATCGTTTTCATCGTTGGCAATTTGAACTTGAATGAGTCTTCCCCCAATCCCGCCTTTTTGATTGATTTGGTGCTGAGCCTGAGCCACGCCTCGCAGGATTTCTTTGGCAATATTTAAATTTCCACCGATAGGCACAACTGCGCTGATAGCAATCGAATCTCCTCGTTCGGCTGCTTGTGCATTGTTCATATAGATCCAGGCTTCCGGATCGTTGCGATTGAGTTGCAGCGACGAATTAAGTAGTTCGACGGCTTTGGTATAGTCGCGACTGGCGAATGCCTTAGTTGCCGCTTGTTTGTCGGGACTGTTATCCGCCGTCACCAAAATTCGCTCGCCCATGCTCATGCGTCTTTGAATGTCTTGGCTGGTGAGCGATTTTGACAAACCTGATAATGTTTTAGAAGGGTCGGATGTACCTTGGCTACCAAACACTAAGATCGCGAAACCGATCGAACTGAGCATAGCAACGTAGGCGAGAAGAACTAATTTTTTTTTGTCGATTTGGATTTTGTTGCCTACCATGGCTTCCCCGCGCTCCTATATAACAATTGCTACAGTCGGATCGAAATCACATGCGATCGATATCGTTGAGTCGGCAAGAATACGTAAATTTTTCAGCAAAAACTCTAGCTCTTCTAGTTGGTAACTCGCACTAACGCTTGATTGGCTTCCCGCAGGTTTGGCTCAAGCACGATACATTTTGCGAATCTCTCACCAGCACAAGAGAGTTTTGTTCTCTGCTTATCTTAACCTTACCATTACCGAAAATTTAATTATCCATAAATAACGGCTTGTTGTCCATCGGTAATTTCACTTAAATTTTACATTATACTTTACATTATTTTACATTAAATTTTACGTTATTTCCGATATAATCGTCATAAACTAAGTCAAGCAACGCTTTTTGCTATCTTTTTTTTCGATATTTAAGTTTTATTCGCGATCGCTCGGCACTAACTCCCAACTAACGCGATCGATTTTTGTCTGTTGCTTGAGCGTATTTAATACTTGCTCTATCAGTTCTAATTCATCAGCATTCTCTCCGCAGAAGAAATCGGCTTGAATCTCTACTACTGACGATTGAGTTGGATCCCCACTTCTTATCATTTTGCTGTGAATTGCAGTCAGCGTCAGCTCTCTCTCTCTAAGTGACTGAAATAACAAAGTGCGAACGTTCATTTCATCTTCTGCTTGACAGATCAACCAACAGCGATAGTTGATGCTTGGTTGCGTTTGTGCCGCTAGATTGCCATTCCCATCAACTTGTTGAAAGATAGGAATGAGCGGTCGCAGAAGAAAGTTGGCTCCCACAACAACTATTGCTCCGATATAAGCTTGCAAGAAAAAACCCGAACCTGCCAGCGTACCGATCGCGGCTGCACACCACAAAGTCGCTGCTGTATTAATGCCGCGCACGCTAGCACCCTCGCGCAAAATCACGCCTCCTCCGAGAAAGCCTATTCCAGAAACGACTTGAGCAGCCACCCGCGTCGGACTCGCATCGCCCGGAGTCATAGCCGACATCATGACAAACATGGCTGCACCGAGAGATACTAAAACATTGGTTTTGAGTACTGCTCTTGTTTTGAGCCACTGCCTCTCGACTCCGATCGCAGCACCAAGGATAAAGGCAACCAGTAAGCGTACAACAAAATCTGTCCACGACATTACTTAGGTCTCCGCATTAATCATCAGGTCATTAGTCATTTGTCCTTTGTACTATTTGTATTAGTTCAAACGATCTCATACAGTGAAAAGTGAAACAGGACAAGTTAATCTTTAGGTTAAGAAATTTTTCTTTTATTAAATTTTTAATGTGAAATTTAGATTATTCAGATTTTAGGAAGCGAAGAGATTTCAATGCCAAGTGCGAAACTTCCTGAAATCCACAAAATCTCTATAAATATGGCAAGACCATGCCCGAACGCAACTTTGTCCCAAGGCTCTCAATGTAACAAAAAGCGATCGCGCCGACAAGGATACGCGATCGCCAAAATACCACTAAAGATTTTTTGTCCTAAACTTAAAACACGCCGATAGCAATAGCGGCTGTCATCAAAAACAAAGCCAACATAGACACGCCTATGACGGCAATTAAACCATTGAGGTTCGACTTGTGCTCGCTTGTGTTTCTTGGCGTTGGCTCTTCTTCTAAATGCATTTGTCGGATGACATCAGAAATTTCCTGAGCATCCCTAACATGATGGAGTGCCTTAGTTTCCCCATTAGGATAGGTGACAATGAAATAGGTGGGAACTTTAATGTGGGCACCTGTAATATCGTACTTATCTACCGCTATTTGTTTGGCTTTTTCCTCAATCGTTTGAGATTCTTCAGCAATTCTATCCCCTGGATTGGCAGTCAGAGGCATTTGCATTCCTACGTAGCTAACCATAGGAACCTCCACTCTTTTTAAAAAGTATTTTTGATGAGCTAATTTGCTTCTATGCTAAAAGAATCGGCAACTAAATCTAAAAATTCAAAAAAATATTTAAAATTTATTATCAATCCTTCATCTTTTACTCAATTTCTTAAATGAAGTGATTTACTTTATTTAGGCTCGGCAGGATAGGGCATATAAAGACCGACTGCAAAACGCTTCCAACAACCAACCTGGCCGCACTTTTTAATGACAACATCCCTAATAGCTTGACGCGCTCGCTTTTTGTTTTCTTGGGGCAGACCTTGAGGATAGAACCAATCCAAAATATCATTAATGCTCATTGCCTTGGGCATATTTTCTTCCAAGCAAGTTTTTATCGCTTCGGTCAGGTTTTTATACCGATCCAATTTCTCGTTACCGGGTAGGCGAGATACCCCTCTTTTTCTCGATCTTCTTTTAGTTGGGAGAGAGGCAAGTTCGGGAAATTCACTCAAGTCAATCGTCCAACAGTCGGGAGAATCGGGCACTGCCATCCATCTTCCTTGACTCGCTCCTCGTTCGAGAAGTTGCTTTACTACCTGCTTGACTGAGTGAAGTTCTTTGTCTGCTAACCGCCCGCAAAGTATTCTGACGATATAATCCAGGTGCAACATTTTTCCTCGATTAGTTTTCAAAAGTTCTTCTAAATCTTCTAGATTGGGAAGAAATGACCCGATAGAGATCGCTCCTGGTTGTTCTAAGCTGGGCAGTTGAACCGATATTGGCGATTCTTGCCGCTTGACCGTTGTCTTAATGACATTGTCTAACCCTAGCTCCAAAGTTGCTTGCTGCTCTAGAGTAGGCTGACCTAGATTGAGCAGGGTTTCCACGTGAGCTAAACGAGAAGCAGCTAAAGTAGCAGAGCGTTGGTGATAATCGAGCAAGGCACGATAATAATTCGCTAACTCGTGCAAGAACTGTTCGCTATTCTGTGGCGGTTCTGGTAGCGGCAATTTCGTCATCTTTAATTTCCCTTAGTTTTTAATACAGCGCAGGCATTTACTCGCTACTCCGTTGCATTTGTTGCCATATTTGGGACAAGTTGTTGCATAGGTTTCTCGTTCGACATCTTCATGACAAAAGTGACAAATAAATTTGTATATCCTAGTGTGAATCGTTCTAGTATGCGCTCTGACCGTGTATTCTTTGACATAAACTTTCTTGCTCGGCATCTTCTTGTTTGACTGTTTTACGGCTCTGCTACTTGTGAGTGTGAGGTGGTAATTACATTATTCTATTTCTAACAAATGTAGAATGGTCGGGCTGTTCGGCAGATACGACAACGATGGCTTCCATCTACTATGAGAAAAGTGCGTCGAGATAGAAAGCATCGTAATGTAATACTATTTTAGATTTTGGATTGAGAAAGACTCATATCATTTTTCATTCATTAATGACAGAAATAGTCGATCGCCCTCACCCCCATCCCCTCTCTCTATTTGGGAGAGGGGTGAAGAATGTCGATCGCGAAAACATGAAAATTGGTTTTATCCCATAAAGGTTTTAAAAATCCATCCGTAGCCAAGATTTTTCAAATTGGTATAACGCAGATCCATCAGCAGCTTAGCTTAAGAAAGATAGAGATTGACCAACATAGCGCGAGCTATTAACTAGAAAGATATGATGGGTTATTAGCAGTATAGTTTCTCTTCACGATGGTGGGATACATAATTCCCAGTTGCGCCAGTAGAAACTCAATCGAGTTGAACAATTATGTTTGCACCCATCTCAGAGAAGCGCTCTTGGCTTCTCTTGAAGATTAACTTTTCCAGTTAACTTTGCTGCCCTAGAAAAAGGAATTCCTATGAAATTTGCCAAGCGAATGAGTCGTTTAGGAACTGAATCAGCCTTCGAGGTCTTTGCCAGAGCAAAAAATTTAGAGGCGCAAGGCAGAAAGATTATTCACCTCGAAATCGGTCAGCCCGATTTTAAAACTCCCATGAATATTTGTGCAGCTGCTTTCCAGGCGATGAAAGATGGATACACCGGATACAGCCCTGCTGCCGGACTATGGGAATTTCGCGAAGTCATAGCCGAGCACATTTCGCAAACGAGAGGCATTGAGATTTATCCCGATGAAGTTGTCGTGACTCCCGGCGCCAAACCGATTGTTTTTTTTACTATCCTAGCGCTGATTGAGAAAGGAGATGAGGTAATTTATCCCAATCCGGGTTTTCCTATTTATGAATCGGTTATTAACTTTGTGGGCGCAAAAGCCGTTCCGCTGCCCTTGCGAGAGGAAGTTGATTTTCGCTTTCGCGTTGAAGATTTAATTGCCGCAATTTCCGATCGCACTCGCCTATTAATTCTTAATTCTCCCCAAAATCCTACGGGCGGTTTTCTCAAAAAAGAGGATTTAGAGGCAATTGCCAATCTGGCAAACAAATACGATTTTTACGTCCTCTCCGACGAAATCTATTCCCGCATTCTCTATGAAGGACAACACGAAAGTATTATTGGTTTTCCTGACATGAAAGAGCGAACAATTTTGCTCGACGGTCATTCAAAAACCTATGCGATGACGGGATGGCGATTGGGCTACGCTATCGCTCCCAAGCGACTTGTTGAGGAGATTGTGCGATTAACGATTAATTCTAATTCCTGTACGTGTTCGTTTACTCAAATGGCAGGAATCGAAGCGCTCAAAGGATCGCAAGATTTTGTTACCCAAATGGTTGCCCAATTTAAACAGCGGCGGGATGTAATTGTAGAAGGTTTAAATACCATTGAGGGAATTAGTTGCCTTAAACCCGCAGGCGCTTTTTATGTCTTCCCCAATGTGAAGCAGTTGCCCCTTTCCTGTGGGGAACTTGCCGACTATCTACTCGAAGAAGCGGGAGTAGCGGTATTGTCCGGTACGGCTTTTGGAAAATTTGGCGATGGATACTTGAGGCTTTCTTATGCCAATTCTCTAGAGAATATCCAAGAAGCACTAGAGCGGATTCAAGCAGCCATTAGCAAGCTCAAATAAATATATATATTTCTGTAACACGACTATTTGGTTTTGAATCATAGAAGTCATTAACAATAATCGATTGGATAGTTATGGGGTAGGCGATCGATAAAAACTTTTGGTCAAATAACGGTGCAGCCCTATGAGTTGATGGCGGTGTAGTGCTAGCTTCTAGCTATTATTTATCAGATCGGAGTCTAGGAGATCGCAATCTGCTAAAGTGACACAAGAGGGTTAAAGCGAGAAGTCTACTCTACAGATAGAACTGTGCCTCGGCATTCCCCGAATCCTACTCTGGCGTAGCCTTCTTTTTCGCAGTATCCTCGCAAAATCACTTCGTCTCCATCAGATAAGAAACCTCGCTTTTCACCTGTTGGCAGTTGAATGGGTTGTGAGCCGCGCTGGGTAAGTTCGAGCAGAGATCCTTGCGAACCTTCTTCGGCACCTGAGACTGTGCCGCTAGCCAGTAAATCTCCCGTGCGGAGATTGCAACCATTACTTGAGTGATGGGCAAGCATCTGAGCTAATGTCCAATACATCTGTGCAAAAGAAGCGCGACTCAAACAAAATGACTCCATCCCCGCCTCGCGCATCTGAGCCGAAAGCAGCCATACTTCTACCGTGAGGTCGATCCCGCCCAGGCTAGCATCCTGCCGCGAAAAAAGATAGGGCAACGGCGGGGGATCTCCTTGGGGACGAGAAAACGCCGAACAGCGAAAAGGGACAAGCGCTTCTAGAGTCACTACCCAAGGCGAGATGGTGGTAGCAAAATTCTTGGCAAGAAAAGGACCGAGGGGTTGGTATTCCCAGGCTTGGATATCTCGTGCCGACCAGTCGTTAACCAAGCAAAGTCCAAAGATGTGTTCCTCAGCATTGTCTATTGGGATGGGCTGACCGAGTTTATTTCCAGTCCCTACAAAGAATCCGACTTCCATTTCGTAGTCGAGAAGTCGAGAAGAACCGAAACTGGGGGCTGTCTCATCGGGACGCTTTCGCTGACCTTTGGGACGATTGATAAATGTGCCGCTGGGTACGATAGAGGAAGCGCGTCCGTGGTAGGCGATGGGGACATACTTGTAGTTAGGAAGTAGGGGATTGTCGGGGCGGAATAGCTTGCCAACGTTGGTGGCATGAAAAATTGAGGCGTAAAAGTCCGTATAATCGCCAATCTCGGCGGGTAGTAAAAGTTCGACATCGGACATCGATACGAGAATTTCTCGTTCTGGAAGGGATTTTTGCGTGTCGTATCGCAACAGTGCGCTCAAGCAACGGCGCAGCGCCAAGGAAGCTTCGCTCCCCATCGCCATCAGTGGATTGAGGTTGGTTGCCGCACAAGCTTCTTGCAGTTTCCCGGGAAGTTCTTCTAGGAGTCCGGCTTCGACACATAAAGACAAATCGAGAATGCGATCGCCGATCGCAACGCCAATGCGCGAGGAGTCAATGCTATCCCGCCTGCGAAATACTCCTAAAGGAAGGTTCTGGATAGGAAAATCGGTGTCTTTTTGATTCGCCGATTCTACCCAACTGCGCAAATTCGGATCGTGTGTGGCATCGATGGGACGGATCATATGTCATTCGTAATTCGTAATTGGGAGCAGGGGGAGACTTCTGAGACGGGGAGAGGGGGACTCAAAGACTGGGGGACAAGGAGACAGGGGAGACTGGAGAGACAATTAACTACTATCCACTGTACAGGCGGGTTTATCTAAAAATCCTAGAGATTTACCAACACTTACTGCAAAAAAACCGCCCCTACTACTAACTACTCCCCAATCCAAAATCAAATCACTGACTCCTAACAACCAATTAGCTTAACAGTTTTAGTGTCTTGAGGTCGTCTATTGGCTCTTTAAAGGAGCAGGAACCAAAGGATCGAAAGAAACGTTGTCTGGCTCCCTCTATTTCTGAAAGGTTTAGGTGATGGGATGCCCAGCTAATTCCGTCTTCTGCGAATCGGAAACCTTCGATGGAAGATTCCTGAAGAATTGCTAGCGCTTCTTCTCGCGTGATTTTTTGCCAATAGGCGAGTGCTGCCGCGATCGCAACATTGAGAAAACCATGCATTGCTGTGGTATTGCTCTGTGACTCGTAGTTTAAAGGATAGTTGCCTGGTAAGGGATGATGTAGTCCTGCGGTTGCCTTAAAGGGAATTTGAGCTTCGGCAAACGAGATAATATAATGACTTAGTTGGAATGCGGTTGGAAAAGCCTCGGCGATCGTGCTTCCGGTTCGGATTTTAGCCAGTGCATCGGCGTATTGCAGGGCAGCTAGATAGGCTTCTAAGTTTCCATCCAGGGGAATTTCAAAGAATACGTCAACGCCAGCCGAGAGATTGGGAAATACGCTTTCGATCTCGTCGGGGGGCAGTGGGGGAAATTCTAGGGCAGCGAGCTTTATTTTGCCTCCGTCAGAGATAGATTGTACCCTTTCCATCTCCGACTCCAGATTTCCCGAAAGAATAATTGCGATCGACCATTGCTGTGAGGAAAATGCTGGTAGGAGTTCTTCAAACTCGTTGAGTCGGGACGCTGGTAGGACAAAACGACCCAGCATCCAATTATAGGAACTCATTCGATCGCGATCGTAATTTGCCATCGCCTCCCGCATGTCAAGCTTGGCTGGCGGGAAAAGTCCGGCATAGTCCACAATCGATGAGAGAAGTATTTTTATCGATGCAAGCATAAAGCCTCGTTCTCTATTCAAATTCCGGTGCCCAAATGCCAGCAACTGCTAGTTCCCAGCCAGGAAGCAACTCCGGCACCGTTAACAAGAGGTCTGAGTCTATATTATTCATTCTCGCTTAAACTCACGCTGTCAATTGCAGCTTCAGGCAATGGCAATGAAGTAGATGCTTTGATTTCGTTGAGAACGATGCTAGTACGAATCTTATCCACACCTGGAATGCGAGTAATTTTGTCGAACAAAAACCTTTCTAGATGCTGGCGATTGGAGACAACTACTTTCAGCAGATAATCAAATTCGCCAGTGAGGTGGTGACATTCTAAGACTTCTGGTAATTCCTTGACGCGATCGCAAAATTGCCCGACATATTCAGGTCTATGGTGGGCAAGCGTTATCTGTGCAAAACATAACAAGTCTAAACCTATCGCCTCGCGATTGACCAACGTAACGTAACCTTCAATGATGCCGCTTTCTTCAAGCTTCTTCAGTCTTTTTTGCAATCCCGGCGCTGAGAGATTGACCCGACGAGCCAATTCAGCGCTAGGAATCCGGCTGTTGTTTTGCAACAGGTGCAAGATCTGTCGGTCTATCTCATCCAACTGTTGAAGTTGTTCGGCGTTTTTTGGCGCTGGCTTTACCTTAGTGTTGTTCTTTAGCAATTTATCTCTCCAGTTAGACTCGTTCGAGGATGTTCGACGGATACGTTGGTAGAAGATCGAATCAAATCAAAGTATATAAAATAACGATCGATACTTTTATAACTTTAAAAATAAAATTTATAATCTTATTAAAGGCTTTTAGTTAATTAACGCAACTAAAGGTCAAGCCATTAAAAACCAGCTTTCGATTTCTAGCAAGCATCTGAACTGTCTGCGTCTAGATATTCCCATCCCCAATTGCTCTCCCAACAACATCGAGAAAGGCAGTCCTAAAGGCTGCTTTAAAGGAGAAATTCAAATGAGCGACTTTTTTCCGATTAAGGGATTCGACCATCTTGAGTTCTATGTCGGCAACGCCAAGCAGGCAGCTTTCTATTACTCAAAATGTTTCGGATTCACCAATACGGCATACCGGGGTCTGGAAACTGGCAGCCGCGAAACCGCTTCTTATGTAATGGAGCAAGGAGATATCCGCTTTGTTTTGAGTACGGGGATCAATCCAGACCACCCGATCTCAAAAAGCGTTCTCAAACATGGAGATGGCGTAGCCGTCATTGCCATAGAAGTTCCGGATGCTGTCGATGCCTACAAAGCGACAGTCGAGCGAGGAGCCGAAGCCGCGATCGCGCCGACTGAAGAAGAAGACGGGCGCGGGATATTCCGCTACGCCGCTATCCACGGCTACGGAGATGTATTAATCAAATTCATCGATCGCAGCGATTATTCTGGCGCGTTTGCACCGGGTTTCGAACCTCGCTACAGCGATCGCCCTCTCTCTTATGAGACGAAACTAAAAGCGATCGACCACGTAGTCGGAAACGTTGAAGTCGGCGGCATGGAGCGATGGGCGAAGTTTTTCGCCGACACGATGGGCTTTAGCCTATTGGTGCATTTTGACGAGAAAACGATCTCGACAGAGTACTCGGCATTAATGTCTAAAGTAATGCAGGACGGTACGGGCAAAATTAAATTGCCGATCAACGAGCCTGCCGGGGGCAAGCGGAAATCGCAGATCCAAGAGTATTTGGAATACCATTGCGGTCCGGGAATTCAACACGTCGCTCTCGCTACTGACGATATTATCGCGACAGTCGCCCATCTCAAGGCGGCAGGAGTTGAGTTTCTCGACACCCCGAAAACCTATTACGAGAACTTGGAGAAACGAGTCGGCAAGATCGACGAGCCGGTCGATAAGCTAGCAGAATTGGGAATTCTGGTAGATCGGGATGAAGAAGGGTATTTACTCCAGATTTTCACCCAACCCGTGCAAGATCGACCGACGCTATTCTTCGAGATAATCGAACGGCACGGAGCGCAGGGCTTTGGTGAGGGGAATTTTAAAGCTTTGTTCGAGGCGATCGAGCGCGAACAGGCGATGCGGGGCAATCTATAGAAGGAAAAAGTTAAAAGGAAAAAGGCAAAAATACTGACTTCTCACTTTTCCTTTTTTGCCTTAGATGGATAGGAAACAGACAAAGCACAGGGATGAAACCATGACTTACTACTACAAGTTAGGACGCATTCCCCATAAGCGGCATACGCAATTTCGTCAAGCCGACGGATCTTTGTATCGCGAAGAGTTGATTAGCACTCGCGGCTTTTCGGGCGTGCAATCTCTGCTCTACCACCTGCACCCGCCTACCCAGCTCGATAAACTGTTACTCGATAGAATACTAGAAATTCCCTATGAAGAACCAGGGGCACTGCATCCCCGCCATCTGCGTGCGGCAACTGTAGCTACTGGGGGCGATGCGATCGCGGCAAGAGTTCCGCTCGCAGCTAATGACAACGTCTGTATCTCAGTGGCACGACCGACAGAATCAATGTCCTACTGGTATCGCTTTGCCCACGGCGATGAGGTCATTTTCATCCACGAAGGCAGTGGCATACTAGAGAGCCAATTCGGAATTCTCCGCTATCGACCGGGCGATTATTTAGTGATTCCTGCTGGAGTGCTTTGGCGTATCCTTCCCGACGAAGGCAGCCAACAGCGAATGCTGGTTATCGAAGCCAATGGGCACGTCGAACCGCCCGCCCGCTATCTCAATCGTTACGGTCAATTTCTAGAACACTCCCCCTATTGCGAGCGCGACATTCGCCCGCCAGAGGAGCTGATTGCCCACGACGAAGAAGGCGAGTTCGAGATTCGGGTCAAAGCGCGCGATCGCATTACCCGCTACTTTTATCGCTATCATCCCCTCGATGTGGTCGGTTGGGATGGTCATCTTTGGCCCTATGCCTTCAATATCGAGGATTTTGAGCCAATTACAGGTCGGGTTCACCAACCGCCGACCGTGCATCAAACCTTTGAAGGTCCTGGCTTTGTTGTGTGTTCTTTCGTCCCTCGGCTGTTCGACTATCACCCTCTGGCGATTCCGGCTCCATACAACCATTCCAACGTCGATTCGGATGAAGTTCTTTACTACGTTGAGGGGAACTTCATGTCGCGCAAAGGAATCGATCGGGCATCAATTACCATTCATCCCGGCGGCATTCCCCACGGTCCTCACCCAGGAACTTACGAGGGTTCTATCGGCAAGGAACGGACTGACGAACTCGCCGTGATGATCGATACCTTTCGTCCGCTAAAGCTCACACAATATGCAGCTGCCTTGGAGGATAAAGACTACCCCTACAGTTGGAGAGGGCAATAACCCAAACGATACGATATATCAGTATGGTCGGGGTACGGAAATTGCGATCGCTTTTGCCAGAGAACCGAACCTAGTGCACCGAGATTTTCTTGTTAGCTTGTAACTGGGGAGCCTGAGATCGAGCTTCCCGAAATCGAAACCTGGAATTGAAAAACCTTACCAATTTCCGACGAATCGGGAAGCTTGAGCTTAAGCCTCCTATGAAAAAACTCCAAGATTGGAGGTGTAGTTATGTCACTTATTCGTTGGGAACCTTTCCGAGAAATCGAACGCTGGGAACCTTTCTGGGAATTCGAACGTTGGGAACCCTGGCGGGAAATGGAACGCATACAACAGCGCATGAATCGCTTGTTTGAAAGATTGATGCCCGATGGCGGAAGAGCGCTTTCTTTTGGCGTTCCTGTCGCTGAAATGGAAGAAACCGACAGCGAGATTCGCCTCAAACTCGAAGTCCCAGGTTTGGAAGCCAAAGATCTCAACATTGAAGTGACCGCTGACTCGGTTTCGATTAGCGGCGAGCGCAAGTCGGCCACTAAGACTGAAGGAATAGGAGTCACTCGCTCTGAATTCTACTATGGCAAGTTCGAGCGAACGATTCCATTACCTGCCCACATTCAAACCGACAAAGTTCAAGCCGAATACAAAAACGGGGTCTTGAGTCTCACTATGCCGAAAACCGAGACAGAAAAACACAAAGTCGTCAAGGTTAGCGTTGCTTAATTGACGAAGTGCTTTTCAGGCTCCGCCGTGCAACGGCGGACTATCTTGCACTCGGTTAGGTTAGAGATTCACTTGCGAAGCGAACAGGATTGGTAACTCGATTTTCACTACCAGTCCTGTCAACCCCATTCTTTTCTAAATGCAACGATTGGCTGGGGAGAGAACGTATATGCCAAAAGTAGTTGGAATCGATTTAGGAACGACAAACTCTTGCATTGCTGTTATGGAGGGAGGACAGCCAACGGTCATTGCTAATGCCGAAGGACAGCGTACTACTCCCTCCGTCGTCGCATATACCAAAACGGGCGATCGCTTGGTCGGTCAAATTGCCAAACGCCAAGCGGTAATGAACCCAGAAAATACATTTTATTCGATCAAACGCTTCGTCGGTCGCAAATATGATGAAGTTACCCACGAAGCAACCGAAGTCTCTTACAAAGTCCTGCGCGACAGCAACGGCAACGTTAAACTCAATTGCCCCGTCGCCGGCAAACAATTTGCCCCCGAAGAGATTTCCGCTCAAGTGCTGCGCAAGCTGGCTGAGGATGCAAGCAAATATTTGGGAGAAAAAGTCACTCAAGCAGTAATTACTGTTCCTGCTTACTTCAATGACTCCCAACGGCAAGCCACTAAAGACGCGGGAAAAATCGCCGGTCTCGAAGTTCTGCGCATCATCAACGAACCTACGGCAGCTGCCCTCGCCTACGGTTTAGATAAAAAGACGAATGAAACGATTCTCGTCTTTGACCTCGGCGGTGGCACTTTCGATGTATCCATCCTCGAAGTGGGCGATGGAGTCTTTGAAGTGAAATCTACTAGCGGCGACACGCACCTCGGCGGCGATGACTTCGATAAAAAAATTGTCGATTGGCTGGCTGATGAGTTTAAGCGCAACGAAGGCATCGACCTGCGCAAAGACAGGCAAGCGTTGCAGCGGCTGACGGAAGCAGCAGAGAAAGCTAAGATCGAGCTTTCGAGTGCCACTCAAACTAATATTAACCTGCCTTTTATCACTGCTACCCACGAAGGACCAAAACACCTAGAAATGACCCTGACGCGGGCACAATTCGAGCAGATGTGTTCCGACCTCATCGATCGCTGCCGCAAGCCAGTGCAACAGGCGCTTCAAGATGCTAAACTCACGACTGCCGACATCGACGAGGTAGTTCTGGTCGGCGGTGCGACGCGCATGCCAGCCGTTCAAGCTCTCGTGCGGCAAATGACGGGTAAGGAACCCTGCCAAGGTGTTAACCCCGATGAAGTCGTCGCCGTCGGTGCGGCAATTCAAGCAGGCGTTCTAGCGGGTGAAGTGTCCGATATCTTGCTGCTCGATGTTACGCCCCTATCCTTGGGTGTAGAAACCCTGGGCGGCGTGATGACCAAGATTATTCCTCGCAATACCACGATTCCTACCAAGAAATCGGAGATCTTCTCCACGGCGGCAGACGGGCAGACGAGTGTAGAAGTTCACGTCCTCCAAGGCGAACGAGAATTAGCCAAAGACAATAAGAGTCTGGGTACATTCCACTTGATGGGAATTCCTCCGGCTCCTAGAGGCGTACCGCAGATTGAAGTTACCTTCGATATCGATGCTAACGGCATCCTCTCGGTTACTGCCAGAGATCGGGGTACGGGCAAACAGCAGTCGATTTCGATTACAGGTGCTTCTACACTACCGAAAAATGAAGTGGAACGCATGGTGCGAGATGCCGAGTCCCATGCAGCCGAAGACAGAAAGCGCCGCGAACAAATCGATACGAAGAATCTGGCAGACTCTGCCGCCTATCAAGCCGAGAAACAACTCCGAGATTTGGGCGATCGCGTCAGTACTGCCGATAAGAGCCGAGTAGAGGGATTGGTGAAGGATTTGCGCGAAGCGATTAACCAAGAAAACTACGATCGCATGAAGTCTCTCACTAACGAGTTGCAGCAGCTGCTCATGCAAGTAGGCAGTAACATTTACGCTCAAGCTGGAAGCGCGACGGGCGGAACGGCTGGCGGCAATGATGTTATTGATGCTGACTTTGTGGAAAACAAGTAATTCACAAAGGTTAAAAATTGATCGGCATTAGCGATCGCGCCGTACAAGTAGGACACATTACTCAATTGATTTGACAAGGAGCTACTAGCAATGCCTATCGATACCAATAACAATCGTCGTCTGAAAATGCCTGAGCCAAAGCAGTTTGGCGGCAGCTTGATTCTCCTATTCGCGATCCTTATTCTTTTCAATTTGTTTTTATTGCAGGGACCTCGGTATCCTACAACAGCCTATAGCGATTTTATTGCTCAGGTAGAAGCGGGTCAAGTCGAGCGGGCGGAAATCGGTCCCGAACGAATCCGATACATTTTGAAAACCGATCGCGGTGCCGAGCGAACTGGGATTCAACCCGGTCAAGTTTTTGACACCATTCCCGTGCCTACGGATTTTGAATTGCCCAAGCTGCTGAGGGAGCATAACGTCAAATACTTTGTTCGACCTCCAAGTGGCATGGGCTGGCTCCGAACGGTATTGGGTTGGGTTGTCCCACCTCTTATTTTTGTTGGCATTTGGGCTTGGCTGCTCAGCCGCAGTCAAGGGGCTGGCCCTGCTGCTTTAACCCTTGGGAAGAGCAAGGCTCGTATCTACTCTGAAGGTAGCACGGGCGTGACATTTGATGATGTGGCCGGGGTGGATGAAGCGAAAGCAGAACTGCAAGAGATTGTCGATTTTCTCAAAAATGCCGGTAAATATACTCGTTTGGGGGCTAAAATCCCCAAAGGCGTGTTGCTAGTAGGTCCCCCAGGAACGGGGAAAACCCTACTAGCAAGAGCAATCGCTGGAGAGGCTGGCGTTCCCTTTTTCAGCATTTCAGGTTCCGAGTTTATTGAATTATTCGTCGGTCTTGGGGCAGCACGAGTACGCGACCTATTTGAGCAGGCAAAGCAACAAGCCCCCTGCATCGTTTTCATTGACGAATTGGACGCTCTTGGCAGATCGCGGGCAGGTGCTGGGTTTCCTTTAGGCGGCACCGAGGAGCGAGAACAAACCCTCAACCAACTCCTCTCCGAAATGGATGGCTTCGATCCCAATACGGGCGTTATTCTCCTGGCTGCTACAAACCGCCCTGAGATTCTCGATCCGGCGCTCTTGCGCCCTGGTCGGTTTGACCGTCAGGTTGTCGTCGATCGCCCGGATAAAAGCGGTCGGGAGGCAATTTTAAGAGTCCATTCCAAAACCGTAAAACTGGCTGAAGATGTTGACTTGGCGAAACTGGCAGCCCGAACGCCAGGGTTTGCGGGGGCAGATCTGGCGAATCTCGTCAATGAAGCCGCGCTGTTAGCAGCCCGGAGAAACCGCGATACAGTCACTATGACTGACTTTAACGAAGCGATCGAGCGAATTGTGACCGGGCTGGAGAAAAAATCTCGCGTCTTGAACGATCTTGAGAAAAAGACGGTAGCATATCACGAAGTCGGTCATGCGATTATTGGAGCGCTGATGCCGGGTGCAGGCACGGTTGAGAAAATCTCGGTTGTTCCCCGTGGAGTTGGAGCTTTGGGCTATACGTTACAATTACCGGAGGAAGATCGCTTTTTGATGATCGAAAATGAGCTTCGGGGTCGGATTGTGACTCTTTTAGGCGGACGCTCGGCAGAAGAATTGATCTTCGGTCAGGTTTCCACGGGAGCGAGCGATGATATTCAAAAAGCCACCGATCTGGCTGAGCGATTTGTCACTCTCTACGGGATGAGCGATGAACTCGGACCTATTGCTTTCGAGAGAACCCAACAACAATTTTTGGAAGGAACTATTAATCCTCGGCGTTCGGTCAGCCCTAAAGTCGCTGAAGAGATCGATCGCGAAGTAAAGGAGATTGTCGATAGCGCACATCACATCGCGCTGACGATCTTAACTAAGAATCGGAATCTGCTCGAAGAGATGGCGACTGCGCTCCTCGATAGCGAAACCTTAGAGGGAGAAAACCTTAAAGAGTGGCTTAGCCGGGCACAATCTTGTACGGAGGTGACTCAATGGTTACAAACTGGCAAACTTTCTCCCGGAACGCAGTTGATGCAAACGAAACTCGATAACCAACAATCGGTTGCTGTAGCTGCTCTTGGAAGTTAGGAAGTTTGAATGGTTCGCGCTCCCATCAGGCGATCGCTCAAGATCCGATCCAAGTAAAATAGCTAGATTGGATTTGTTTTAAAAAGCGTTTTAATTGTGAAGGGAATTCTAACAGTTCTTCTATCCGCCTTTTTCTTAACTTTCCACAACATTACTGTTCGAGTTCTGTTTTCAGAGCATCTCTTTGTTGGTTTATTCTTACTCGGCGGATATGTTAAACCCAATTTGCCTAATTCATTTTTGCTGATGTTTATGCGGATGCTGTTAGTGGTTCCACTGATGGTAGTTCTCGCTATCCGGCTGTATCCATCGGCTTTCAAAGAATTCCGAGGCTTATTCGCCCGCGATCGCAGGGATGTTCTGATGCAAGCATTTGGCTGTGGCGTGTTGATGTTTGTCTACATTGCCTCGCTCTATATTGCCATTGGTTTGATTCCGACAGGAATTGCCATGACACTCTTCTTCACCTATCCAGTTTTTACGGCATTACTATCCTGGAAGTTTTTTGGCGATCGCCCTACGTTTTTTCGCTGGATAATCATGGGCACGATTTTGGTAGGCAGTGCCCTTACCATTCCCCAGTCTTCTGCCACTAATAATCATTATGCGATCGCGAGCGGCATTCTCGCCAGTATCGGTTCTGGGATCGTTTATGCTTTTTACAATGTGGTTGCCCAAAAATGTTTTGAAAAACTGCACCCGATCCCCTTTACTTGGATTAGTTTTGCTTCTACACTGCTGCTTTCTGGCATTAGCTTATTGTTTTGGCAGCTTCCCGATGCTCGACTTGCATGGACTCCCCTGTGGATTTGCAGTATTTTTTCAGGTTTGGTCAGCTTTATCGGACATACCCTCAACAATATCGGCATTCGTATAATTGGTGCAACTGCCGCTTCTATAATTGGTTCTAGTAGTCCGGCATTGACGGCACTACTTGCATGGGCAACAATTCGTGAAACTCTTGATGGAATTCAGATTTTCGGAATTGGCATCGTCACGCTAGGGATTGCTTTGCTCAGTGGAGAACGAACTTTTTGGACTAAACGCGATTAATACCATTTTGAATTTTCGATTGAGAAAGACTCATCTCATCAAGGTTTTAAAAACCTATCTCCTTACACACAGAACTGCTGACTAATTGCGAACCGATCGCTGACGAACCACGCGGACTCCCACGAAGTGGAGGAGCATCGGCGAATTGGTATAACTTTTCAAAAAAATTTTGTCACAGAACTTCTGAGTATTCTCGCTAAGTAGGGGAATACAGTGCCTCTTCCCAAATAATATGTCCTCCGGTCATTATCTTGTCCTTCGGTTCTATTTTCATAGACGTTCAATCTTTCGCCGTCCCAAGATAATGACTGTTGGTACAAATACTTGTGTAAGCGCTCGTACCCAGTCACATTGCATCACCTTTTTCCATTTATGTAGGGTAAAATTTACGCGCCCATCGCTTCCCCAAACATCTACGTCTATACAACGCTCGCTTGGGGAAACTTTTTGGCATTCGCTTTTCGTCAACGCCTTTCTGGCTGCTACTACAATGCAGTAGTTGCTAGATAATAAAAGCCATCAAAGGCATCCAGCGTCTCCAATGAAGATAATTAACGTACCAAAGGGCTAACATTCTCTTGTCTCCACGTATTCAAACCCGTCATCAAGCTGACGGTAAATAGTTTTCCATTCATGGGTGCTGTCAGCATACACGCTGACATAGTAGGCAGTATCGTCCTCATAGTGCCAATAGCTGTGTTTATAAGTAGACATAGTTATTTCCTCTTCCCGTTATTGATTGGACATTAGTTTGCGCGCGCGATCGCGATTACGTAGTGTAGATGTGTAAATGCGATCGCGAGTATTGGTGAAGCGTTAACATTCGATACGTTAGCGTCTCGCCTAGTATTTCTGCTGCGGGAATAGTCTCACTGTTGCTAGGTTCCTAACAACGTGCTTTTACCTTGGCAAGTGAAGGGATAAAGCCAAGTATCATAACGCTCAGAACCAGTAACATTCGAGTCTAAGAATGCTACTGAGTTCATGACCAATATACATATAATATAATAACTTATTTGAAGACAAAGTGTGTTGGCACGCTGTTATGTAGCAATAAAATCTATTGTGCGAATTCTAATGGGTTTCGCAAGGGAGAGTTATCAACTCAAGTAAAAGCAAACTTGCCGTTAATTAATTGATGAATTCATCATCTCCTAATTTTGAGCATGACCTGCTCGATTAGTTCTGGGTAGGATTTTCCCGCAAGCGATCGCTATCTTTCAACCCAGTAGAAACTCAAAATAAAACGAAAAGCAACCAGATAAAAAGTGAGAATAATGTTTAGATGCTTGGTTCAAAATTTTGATAAATTTTACTAAAAATTCCAAATATTAGAGTTATTTTTTTCTAATTAATTTAGCCATGAAAACAATTTTGCTGTTGGTTAAAACCAAGCAAAAATAACAAAAATTTTCTATAAAATAGGAATTGGAGAAACAAAATCATCCCCATTTAAAGCAACTAGCTATGTAAGTAATTACTTACGAGGAATATAAAAATGATACAGCCCTTCAAACCAACTACCGATCCGGCTTACGATATTTTCCGCTCCGAGCGCCAGCCCCTCAACTCCATCTTGGCACCGGAGACGATAGCCGTGTTCGGTGCTACCGAAAAAGAAGGAAGTGTGGGGCGAACTTTACTGTGGAATCTAATCAGCAACCCCTTTGGCGGCACAGTTTTTCCCATCAATCCTGCCCGACGTAGCGTCCTGGGCATTAAAGCCTACCCCAACATCAAGGCGGTCCCAGAACCAGTGGAGCTAGCGGTCATCGCTACTCCCGCACCGACAGTGCCCGGCATCATTGGAGAGTGCGTTGAAGCTGGTGTCAAAGGTGCGATTATCATTTCTGCGGGCTTTAAAGAAATCGGCTCGGCGGGACTCGATTTAGAGCGGCAAATCATCGAGAAAGCGCGGGGCAAGATGCGCATTATCGGTCCCAATTGCCTTGGAGTAATGAATCCGCATACGGGTCTCAATGCCACTTTTGCCAGCGCAATAGCTCGTCCTGGCAATGTTGGCTTTATCAGTCAGAGCGGTGCCCTGTGTACTGCTGTCCTCGATTGGAGCTTTTCTGAGAATGTCGGTTTTAGTGCCTTTATTTCCACTGGCACGATGCTAGATGTGGGTTGGGGCGATCTGATTGACTATCTCGGTAGCGATCCCTACACCCAGAGCATTATTATTTACATGGAGTCGATAGGCGATGCTCGCTCATTCCTCTCTGCGGCAAGGGAGGTGGCATTAACTAAGCCAATCATCATCATCAAAGCGGGTCAGACGCAAGCAGCAGCTAAGGCATCCGCCTCCCATACCGGAGCCATGGCAGGTAGTGATGAGGTTATCGATGCCGCCTTTCGCCGCTGCGGGGTGCTGCGAGTCAATCGCATTTCAGAACTGTTCGCTCTGGCAGAGGTACTAGCCAAACATCCCCGCTTGCCCAAAGGGCCTCGACTGACCATTATCACCAATGCTGGAGGACCGGGGGTACTGGCGACTGATACCTTAATTGCCACGGGAGGCGAACTGGCAGAACTTTCTGAAACAACAATTGCCCAACTCAACGAATGTCTGCCCCCTCACTGGAGTCATGGCAACCCGATTGACATTCTAGGTGACGCGAACCCAGAACGCTATGCCAAAGCTGTAGAGATTGCCCTCAAAGATCCGGGCAGTGACGGTTTACTGGTGATTCTAACTCCCCAAGCCATGACCGATCCCACCCAGACAGCCGAACAGTTGAAACATCTCGCCAAAAACGCTGACAAACCCGTCTTGGCTAGTTGGATGGGGGGAGATGAGATAGCGGCGGGCGAGTCCATTCTCAATCGCGCTGGCATTTCCACCTATCGCTATCCCGATTCAGCAGCGCGGCTCTTTAATTTCATGTGGCGATACAGCTACAACTTGAGCGGCATCTACGAAACTCCGACCATACCCCCCGATGAGAAAGGAATACCCAATCGCGTTCTGGCAGAAGCGATTGTCAAATCGGTGCGCCACAAAGGTAGAACTATTCTCACCGAACTGGAATCTAAACGCATTCTGTCCGCCTACGGTCTTCCTGTTATCCAGACGGCGATAGCCGAGAATGAAACCGAAGCAGTAGAATTAGCTAACGCTATTGGCTATCCCGTAGTGCTGAAACTCCTGTCGGAAACCATTACCCATAAAACCGATGTGGGTGGGGTGCAGTTGAATCTCCTCAGCGCAGAAGATGTCAAATGGGCTTATCGTGCCATTGAAACATCGGTGAGAGAAAAAGCCGGGAAGGAGCATTTTTTGGGAGTGACCGTACAGCCAATGCTCAACCTCAATGGCGGTTATGAACTAATCGTCGGTAGTAGCATCGATCCCCAATTTGGATCGGTGCTGCTGTTTGGCTCCGGGGGACAACTGGTAGAGGTGTTTAGAGACCGAGCGCTAGCGCTACCTCCTCTCAATACAACCCTGGCGCGGCGGATGATGGAACAAACCAAAATTTATAAAGCCCTCAAAGGAGTCCGAGGACGCAAATCTGTGGATCTTCGCGCTTTAGAGCATCTGATAGTGCGATTCAGCCAGCTTGTGGTCGAGCAGCCTTGGATTAGAGAAATTGACATCAATCCTCTATTCGTCTCTTCAGAACAGATGATAGTGCTAGATGCCCGGATCGTGCTTCACCCAGAAGAGATCGCAGAAGGCCAACTTCCCAAACTAGCAATTCGTCCCTATCCACTCCAATACGTCGCACCATGGAAAATGGAAGATGGCACCCCCGTTACGATTCGCCCTATTCGACCGGAAGATGAGCCGCAAATGGTTCAATTTTACCAAACCCTCTCCGAGCAAAGCATCTATTGGCGTTATTTCCATCTGATGGCACTGAGTCGGCTTACCACCCACGAGTGGTTAACCCGCCTCTGCTTCATTGACTACGATCGCGAGATGGCACTGGTGGCGGAGTACCGAAATCCGGCAACTGGAACCCCCGAAATCCTAGCAGTAGGTCGCTTAAGTAAATTGCCAGGGGTAAACGAGGGCGAATTCGCTATGCTGGTCAGCGATCCATACCAGCGTCTTGGCTTAGGAACTGAGTTGCTGAAACGACTGGTACAAGTTGGTCGCGACGAGCAATTAGAGCGGATCTCGGCTGAAATTTTGCCTGAAAATCATGCCATGCAGCGAGTGTGTGAAAAAGTCGGTTTCCACCTCCGTCGCACTCGTGAGTTAGTGAAAGCAGAGATTGATTTATGAATTTACTATTATGACAGAGAAGGACTTGCAGCAGTTCACGAATGAGTTTGAATCCAGCGAATCGCTTGCGGCCAAATATGCAGATGAGCCTGCCGTCCGACGAGCATCCCGACGTGTTGCAGAGCGACTCCCGTGTCTCCTTCATACCACAGCAGTTGGGAATCGGGATGGCGAATGGCTTGATGGAATGGCACGACGGACTGAGGCGGAACGAGTCGGCATCGCGCATCTACCACGCTCAGCACCGAAGCTGTCACCTGCTCTGGCAGAGCCAGCTTTCCCCCAACTCTTAAGGTTCCGCT
The DNA here is from genome assembly GCF_001904635.1 of Hydrococcus rivularis NIES-593. Taxonomy (GTDB): domain Bacteria; phylum Cyanobacteriota; class Cyanobacteriia; order Cyanobacteriales; family Microcystaceae; genus Hydrococcus; species Hydrococcus rivularis. The sequence continues at coordinate 6,884 of NZ_MRCB01000019.1, read as the reverse complement.
CAGAAAGCGATCCTCGCGATACAATTTCTCAACAACTTCTTCAAAAAGATGCTGTGCCATGGGCATCTCTTCGAGCGTCCAGTGGACGACCCGCAGGTGGGTCAATCGGGCGTGGCGATCCCGAAGGCTTAAAATCCAATCCAGCCATCGGTCAAATCCGAGGGGGACTGGAGCGATAGTTCCGGAGACGATAGAGAGAAATGAGCCGGGAACATTTCCCAGAGCTGCCGTTAAAAAAGAAGTTTTGGGAGAAGCTGCTACGAAAGAAGCCAGAATTCCCGACGACGAACCAAAACCAAGAGGAGATCCCAGGAGAATCAGTCCTTTGACTCGTTCGGGGTGGAGGGCGCAAAAGATGGCAGCGAGAGTTCCTCCCAAGGAATGCCCGGCTAGGAAAATCTGTGATTGTCCGGTCTCCAACGAGATCTGTTCCAAACAGTCTAGAATAAGGCGGTCAGCATATTCCGACAAACCGGAATCTTGTTGAGCTTCTCCTGGCGGCTCCCACTCGATAAGGTATACTCGCAATCCTGCCCGAAGGCAATGACGCACAACGCTGACAGAGGGACTCAAATCCCAAATCGATGCGCTTTTAATCGGGGCGGGAACGATTAGCATTACCGGTCCGCTTTCCCAGTCGGACCTATAGGAGCGAAGCCCGATCCCAGGTTCGGAAAAAATAATCTCAAACGGAGTTTCTACCGCTCCTAACCCGAACTCAGCGAGTTGGCGTGCGAGCCATCGGCGAGAACGATCTAGTTGGGAAAAATAGAGGGAAGCTCCCTTACTTAACCAGGTTAAATAGTTCATGTTGCTATGAACTTGACCCATTCATCGCGATTGGCTCTTCTTTGACCACTATTATTATGGCAATCTATTAGTTTTCTTGCCTAATAGACTTCTTAATATTTTTACAGGGGTCTAATAAACACTTGAGATGAGACTCTTGTGAGACGATCGCGATGGCATCCTAAACGACGACTCCTGAGGTAAACGATCCACCTTACATCCCAACCCCCGCGATCGCGAATCCACAATCCGGACAGCATCCATTTTGAATTCGGTTGTCTAACACTCCCAAACCACTGCGCTCGATCGCTACGTTACCGCATCCGGGACAGTAAGTGTTCTGGCTCTCCGCATCGGGGACATTGCCAATATAGACGTATCTTAGCCCGGCTGCCAGTCCGATTTCCCGTGCCTGACGCAGCTTATCTAGCGCCGTCGGTGGCACGTCTGTCAGCTTGTAATCTGGGAAGAAGCGGCTGAGATGCCAGGGGGTATCCACACCAAGCTCTTGAGCGATGAATTGCGCGGCATCCCTCAACTCTGCCGGATCGTCATTGATGCCGGGGATCGCCAAGGTCGTTACTTCAAGCCAGATCCCCAGCTGTTTCATTGCCTTGAGACTGTCTAGCACTGGCTGTAGCCGCGCCCCGATATAGTGCCGATAGGTTCGATCGCGGAACGCTTTCAGGTCAATATTGGCAGCATCCAGATAAGGTTGGATGGTCTCCAACATTTCAGCGGTCATGTAGCCGTTAGTCACGTAGATGTTGGCCAAACCAGCCGCACGAGCGAGTCGTGCCGTATCATAGGTATACTCAAAAAAGATGGTCGGCTCCGTGTAGGTGTAAGCAACACTGCGGCAGCCAAAGCGCTGTGCGTCAGCCACGATTTGTTCGGGGGTCGCCTCATAGCCAGCAATGATATGCTCAAGACGCGGCATTTGGGAAATCTCCCAATTTTGGCACCAGGCACAGCGAAAGTTACAGCCTGGGGTGGCGATCGAATAAGCAGTCGAACCCGGATAAAAATGAAACAGCGGCTTTTTCTCCACTGGGTCTACATTTTGGCTAATCGTGCGCCCGTAAACCAGCGTATAAAGTTTTCCGCCTTCATTTTCGCGAACTTGACAAATCCCCATTTTGCCATCGGCGATGAGGCAACGATGGGCGCACAGATGGCAGCGAACTCGATTGTCTGCTAGCTTTTCATAAAGCATTGCTTCTTTTATTGCCATGACTACTCGATCGCGCGGAACACAGCTTCAATATCTTTCTAACGCGATCGGGTTTTCGTAGATAGAAGCGTTTAGAAAAATTGACATCTTCACCTTCTGCCCCGATATCTGTTTACTGTCTCGCTCGATAGAGACGGTTATCAGAAAGATGGGTCTAAAACCCCGTCCTTCTAGGACGGCTTTTCCTGGTTCCTGATTAGGTTAGAAGCTGTTTGTAAACTAAAGTTAAGAAGCTAATGGGAAAATCTGAAATGCTGCCGGATTAATTTTTAAGTATAATCTCAGTGATTTTTTTAGAATGAAATTAGATAAGCTCGTCGATTTTTACAACAAGCGAGCTAAGATGACCGCCGCAGTGTGAAACCGAAAAATTTAACCAGGATTGAGATCGATAAGGTGGTCTGGTAGTGGGGAATGAGCCTCTCTCTAGCAACAAGAGGTACTAAGAATGGCTAACTTCATTCTTTTGGCTGGCACCGCTAATCCAGGATTGGCAAATGCGATCGCCCAAGAATTGGGAGTCCAGTTAGGGGCTTGCGTAACCGAACGTTTCCCAGATGGCGAAGTTGCGGTGCAGTTGCTCGAATCAGTCCGCCACAAGACGGTCTTCATCGTGCAGTCAACCTCGCCCCCAGTCAACGACCACCTAGTTGAACTTCTCGCGTTTGCAGATGCGTGCCGTCGCGCGGCAGCTAGCCAGATTGTCGCCATTGTGCCCTATTTTGGCTATGCTCGTTCGGATAAGCGACATGGACGGCGGGAACCAATTAGCGCCAGTATGGTGGCCGAACTGATACAGGTTGTTGGCATCAATCAGGTTATCACGCTCGATCTGCACGCCCCGCAAATTGAAGGGTTTTTCCGCATTCCTGTAGACAGCCTTACGGCAGTACCGACGTTCTGTGAAGCGTTACGCGATCGGCTACCTCCCGATCTCGTTGTGGTGTCGCCAGATATCGGACGGCTTGAGATGGCAACTCATTATGCCCAACAGCTCAATACTTCCGCGATCGTGCTGCATAAGCAGCGCAAGAGTGGCACAGAAACTGAGGTGACGCGAGTTATCGGTGACGTGCGCGATCGCCCCTGCCTGATTATCGACGACATGATTTCAACGGGCGGCACGATTGCTAGAGGGATTGAGGCACTCCTCAACGCGGGTGCCCGCGCTGAGATGACCGTTGCTGCCACTCATGGACTGTTTGTCAAGAATGCGCGTGCCAAGCTTGCTCATGGGAGCATCAGGGCAATCTTTGTCTCCGACTCTGTATCGCCAAGCGATCTGGACTGGCCACAATTGCACGTCGTCTCAATCGCACCCCTACTTGCCACAGCCATTCGACGGCTTAGCATCGACGGTTCTCTCAGCGACCTTTTCTAGGCGAGAGCAAGATTTTTCATCCAGGTTAGAGCCATCGATAACACCTCAAAACTTAATTTGCATAATTGCTGATGAGGGACTAAGGCTAGGTTTCCCAGTTTTGATTGCGATCGCTAAAAAGCTTATTTATTTAGCCTCGTTCTTTGGTTTTATATCAGAACTTATTGACAAACCGATGTAACATTTTCAGCTTTCAGGCGCGATCGCGATTTACCAATTCGCCAACAACTTACCTAAGAGAGTATTTACTTTGAATCACGGGTACGTCTTTCAATTGAGTCCAGGCAAATGCAAGCAAAACGGGTGGGAACGGAACAACTGTACCAGAAAGAACTAAGCCTCGTGCCTCATTACGAGCCAAATTTCCACTCAACCCTCACAATTTCCTCACTTTCAATCGGTAGAGTTAAATAAATAACACTCTTTTTGAATAAGTGCAAGTGTTATGCATGGTGACAATTTATCTCTGAATCCACTCAGCGCGATCGCAGATCCGATAAATAGTGATTCATCAATTGATGGTAAATATTGGTGGGTAGAGATCGTCACAGTGAACCCTCAGTGCATCTACTACTTCGGACCCTTTCAGAGTTCTCAAGAAGCCCAAACTATGGGTCCGGGTTATATCGAAGACTTACAAGCAGAGGGGGCCAAAGAAATTCAAGCAAGCATCAAATACTGTAACCCAAAACGGTTAACCATATTTGAGGGGGAAAGTTGCTAGAAAAGAGGAGTGAGTCATGGAGGAGAAAGTCAAAAACTTCATCCTCGAACTGATGGGGGAACACAACATAATGACCTTAGCGACTATCCGCGAAGATGGATATCCCCAAGCGACTACAGTTGCTTATGCCAATGATGGCTTGACGATCTACGCTGTTGTATCCCCAGACAGCCAGAAAGTACACAATATCAGAAAGTGCAATAAGGTATCGCTGACTATCGATCGCGACTACGAAGACTGGAATCAGATTAAAGGACTCTCAATGGGAGCGATTGCTGAAATTGTCACCGATCCCGATGAGTTCGATCGCGCGATCGCCATTCTCGAACGCAAATTTCCACAGATCGCGAGTATGTCTTGGCATCCCACGGCTGAAACAGTGGCACTTCTTAAGATTACGCCCAAGGTCATTTCGGTCCTTAACTATGCATTGGGATTTGGACATACCGATCTGATTGAAGTTTAGGGGAAGTTGGGTAAATGGCTGGGCACGCTGGCTGCTTAACATTTATTGAGGTTAGGTCAATTAGCCGATCGTTACACTAGAAGTGGAGGGAAGTTAGAAAAGTTCTTTATCTTCAGGAAAAGCTTTTTGATAAAATGCTTTAGGAGGTTTGGTATGTCCACCTACATTATTTTGAGCAATCTAACTGATGAAGGAGCCAAAACCCTCAAACACAACCCAGAGCGAATCAAAGAAGTTAATAAGGAATTTGAAGCCCTGGGCGTAAAAGTTCTCTCGCAGTATGCCGTGCTTGGACCTTATGATTTCGTTAATATCGTTGAGGGACCGGACAACGTGCAAATGGCGCGGATAGCTGCTGAGTTAAGTTCCCGTGGCAGCGTAAGAGTTCTGACTATGGCAGCCATTCCGATTGATGAATTCATCGGCAGTTTCCAAAAAAAGACCGATACGGCTGAGTTAGTCACCTCTGTCTAAATCGGGCTGGCAGCGATCGCTTCCTTGACTTGTCCGAGTCGATCTTGCTTATCGAGTGCGATCCTTATTTCATTCATGTCCGACAACTGTTGTAAGGCTCGAGCAATCTGAGAAATTGTGTTGGCTTTAATGGTATGGATTGGCACTCGATCGTTTTTAGCCATGCGCCGTAGGTCGGCGTTTTTTCTCAAGTGCGATCGCAATGCCAAGATGGCATCAGCCTTCTCGATTTTCCGGGTCAGGACGATAGGTAAATTCAGCGTCTCGATCGCAGACATCAATTGGTGAAGACCAATGCCGTAGGCGTAAAGACGCAACGGCGAAGTTTTGCCCATAAGAGCCAGCTTATAACGAACAGAGTCCAAGGATTGCACGTTTGGGAAAGGGATGATTTGTCCTGTCTTTCGCCAACCGTTTGACTCGGAAACGTCTAAAGGTTCGTAGGAAAGGGGTTGTTCGTGTACTGGCACGGGGGGAACCGTGCGAGTAATCGCGACCCGACCGTTTCCATTCATCGTTCTCATTTGCAGATGTGGCTGATGCCCCCGCAGGAGGCTATCTACTGTATCGGCGACGCTTTCATGAACTACCCAGCGCTGCCGTTCCAGCATTTCTACGGCAATATCAAAAGTGGGAGGCGCTTTGCGTTCTCGCACGGTCTTCTGGCTACCCCGTCGTCTAGCTTCTTCATCGCCGAGGGTGACCGACTGAATCCCACCCACCAGATCGCACAGGATCGGGTTTTTAATCAGGTTTTCAATCGAGTTGCCGTGAGCGGTGCCCACCAACTGTACGCCCCGCTCGGCAATGCTTCGCGCTGCATAGGCTTCTAGCTCAGTACCGATCTCATCGATGACGATCGCTTGGGGCATATGGTTTTCCACTGCCTCAATCATCACTTTGTACTGGAGTTCGGGACTTGCCACTTGCATCCGCCGCGCCCGACCGATCGCTGGATGGGGGATATCGCCATCCCCGGCAATTTCGTTAGACGTGTCAACGATGATAACGCGCTTATTTAGGTCATCCGCCAACACCCGCGCAATTTCCCGCAATGCAGTCGTTTTTCCCACGCCTGGACGACCTAGCATCAGAATCGACTTCCCCGTTTCTACCAAGTCGCGAATCATGTCGATCGTCCCATAGACTGCCCGACCGACGCGACAGGTTAAACCAATAATGTCTCCATTCCGGTTTCTAATGGCACTAATGCGATGCAGGGTTTGCTCGATACCTGCCCGGTTATCCGTCCCAAAGCGACCCACGCGATCGATGCAATAATCGATCTGTTCGCGGGTGACGAGAGTGTCAGACAGATGCTCCGCGCGTTCGTCTAGGAAACGGGCTTCTGGGCGACGACCCAGATCCAGAACGACTTCAATTAAGTTGTCTCGCTGTGGGTGTTGTTTTAAGACCTGTCGAATCTGTGGGGGAAAAATATCGAGTAATTTCTGAAGGTTGTCTGTAATTCGCATTGTTTCAATAACGATGTTGCTAGCGATCGCACGAGAGCAGAAAAGATTAGTTAGCGCTCCTGTAATAAGCGATCGCGGCTGGTGAGTAAAGATTGGCGGCGAATAGCAACATCAAATGGTAGAGAGCGATCGCTGCTATCTCTCAAATTTCAAGCTAACCTGGTCATAGTACTCGCGATTGAGAACTTGTAGATTACTCTCACCTCTAGTCTATCAAGCTCTGCTCGGACAGTTAGCGAGTAGAACCAAACGCTGTTGCGTTCTTTAACTTTTTTCCTCATCTCAGAATAGTTACTAATTTTGTAGACAAATATCTACTCAAGCTTGATAAGGTTTAAACC
>NZ_MRCB01000018.1 GCF_001904635.1 Hydrococcus rivularis NIES-593 | reverse complement strand
TAGAACGGGTCGCACGTCTTACCGAGTCTCCGAGGGCTGTGACGGTCGTTCCAGCTTCGACAAGGACATACTTGAATACCATGGTGTTGCTTACCAGATACTCGTAGACCGAAGCTACTTTTCTTTTAGCTTTTGCTCTTTTATTCGAGCCTTTTTCTTTCTTAGCTAACTGTTGCTGCTTTCTACGAAGATTGCGTTTAATTCGGTTGAAATGACAGGGATTAGCAACTTTAGTCGTTGATTCCCCATCAAAAACTGTGGCTACATCAATGCAACCAACATCGATACCAGAGATTTTTAATTTAGAAATATCCGATGGAAGACATTTTTGGCTCTGGAGCTTGCTAAGAAAATTTGTTTACATCAATAGAATTGTTGCAACAATTGATAATTTCAAAAGCCAAAGATTTAGACAGTGTTGCGCTCGCGACTGCCACCTCGCATGGATGCAGTCGCAGAGCGAGCGACGCTCGAAGGAGCAACCGGAAAAAGAAGCTGAGGTTTCCCCCCGCGATCGCCCTCCAGTTCGGGTTATCAGTGCCAAAACGCGAGCGACAAATGGAGCGATTGGCTTGTTAGAACATCCCGTTGCCAAACCAATCTTAACTTTTGGGGCTGGTTTGAATTTTCTCGTTAAAATGCCGATTTTTCGGTTCTCATCCGCCTAAAAGGTTTTTTTGTGTCGATTTTCTCATGGTTTAGTCAAGTTGCTGCCCCTTGTAAAAGTCTGCCAAGATGATAGTACATATGCTATCATCTATGCTATCATCTTGGCATGGGGATGAAAATTGTCATTGATACCAGCGTTTTCATTAGCGCTCTGATTGGCTCAACCGGACCGAGTAGAGAACTGATTCGACGCTGTTTGAGGGGCGAATATCAACCTTTGATGGAAAATGCTTTATTTTCCGAGTATGAATCCATTATTGAACGAGAAGAAATTCTCGCCAAATGCCCTTTAACCAGAGAAGAAATTTCTACTTTACTCGCCTCATTTATGAGCGTCAGTCAATGGGTTTTTATTTACTACTTATGGCGACCTAATTTAACTGATGAAGCTGACAACCACTTAATCGAATTAGCCGTAGCTGGAAATGCTAAATTCATTGCTACTAATAATCTCAGAGATTTTCAAAATGCCCAGTTGCTGTTTCCTAATTTGTCAATTTTGAAACCTGAAGAAATTCTAAGGAGTTAGACTAGAGTGGCTACTTTAACAATTCGCTTACCAGACGACAAACATACTCGATTAAAAGAACTAGCACAAAGCCGAGGGATATCGGTTAATAAACTGATTGAAGAACTTTCTACCATCGCTCTAGCAGAATTTGATGCTTATACAAGATTTAAAGTTATGGCGGGTAAGGGAGATCCAAATGAAGGCTTAAGACTACTCGATAAACTTGATTCTTTAACACATTAAACCGAGCAAGTTTCTAGCTCGGTTGGGAAGCTGCTACGGCTTGATTTTTTGTAGGGGTCGAGCGACATTCTGAGTCGAGCCGCTTGTTTTTATAGTTCGCGACAATTAAAACTATTTTTGTAGCGCGAACTAAAACGCAAACTGACGCGGGAGAGAAAATTTTTCAAGCTGGTTTTAGCGAAGCCGCCGCACGCTCCCTGAAGTAGTTCAGGGAGAACGGTGGCGCAGCAAGCGCATCGGCTGCGGACTGATAAGCTGGGTTAGAGGGGATAAGTTTTGATCGCGCCGATGCGAAAAACCAGCACACAGGGGAGTTTGAGGGGGAGTATCCCCCTCAGAGCTAGGTGGAGAAGGGATAACTTGACTATAATTTCGCTATTTGAATGACCGAGCCAATACGAGTGTATGGGGATCATGGGATGAGTAGGGCTGCGGCTTTAACCATTCTCAGTGACGGATTTCGTCATAGCGATAACGATTATGACTGGTTGGGGACGGGAGTATACTTTTTCCAAGACGCACCCCTCCGAGCCATGCAATGGGCAACCGAGCAACATCCCAACAATCCGGCTGTTATCTGTTCGCTAATCCGTTTAGAAAACTGCATAGATTTACTCGATATCAATTGGTTTCCTATCATTAAGAGGATGTCTGAAAAGTTAGGAATGATTAAGCTCGCGATCGCAAACAGAAAGAAAAAGCTCTCGTAACATTAATCTGTCAATAGAAAAAAACGACAGGTTCCGAGAGTCATCAATCAATCATATCGTACAGATTTAACCGATGAGCAATGGGAATTACTTCGACAACTTATTCCCACAGCTAAGCCTGGAGGTCGTCCCAGAACCGTGGATATGCGTGCTGTAATTAATGCTATCTTCTATGTTCTGGTAGCTGGATGTGCCTGGTCATTGTTACCTCATGATTTCCCAAAATGGAAAACAGTCTACCATTATTTCCGGCAATGGCGTATAAATGGTGCTTGGGAGCGAATTCATGAACAGTTGCGACAATGGGTACAAGCCATAGAAGACCGTCATCCAAGCTCATCGGCTGCGGTTTTAGATAACCAATCGGTAGAAACAGCAACCATGATTCATCTTGAAGTTGGCTATGATGCAGGTAAACAAGTTAAAGGACGTAAACGGCATATTTGGGTTGATACTTTGGGCTTGTTAATGGTCGTGGTAGTCACTGCTCAGGAAAGGGGAAACTTTTATATATTTTTCCCCTTTTCCCTGACGCGAAGCGTTCCCCCTTGCTTCAATCGCTTTAAAACACTATCATCAAACTTGCGTTAAAATATGCGCGCCTGGCGTCGCTCCTCGCAAAATTCTCTAACCATCAATTCAAAACAGTAACATGTCGCAAACAGTCTGGATCGCAAGGCACGGAAATCGCCTAGATTTTGTCACTCCTGAATGGTTTAAAACAGCCAAACGCCCTTATGATCCACCTCTTTCTGAAGATGGAGTAGTCCAAGCCAGAGAACTCGGATGGCGACTGAAACGCGAGAATATTGCTCATATTTTTGCCTCGCCTTTTTTAAGAACGATACAAACAGCTAATCAAGTCGCAGAAATTCTAAATTTACCGATTAAAATAGAAGCCGGATTGAGTGAGTGGCTAAATCCCTATTGGATGACAGAATCGCCAGAAATTCATCCACAAGAATTTTTAGCCGAACGCTACCACCGAATCGACTGGAGTTATACTTCGAGAGTAGTTCCTCAATATCCAGAAAGCGAAGAAACTGTTTTAAAGCGCGCGGCAGAAACAGCCAGAAAACTGGTAGCAGAATTTTCTGAAGATATTTTATTAGTCGCTCATGGAGCGTCAGTATTAGGAACGACAAGGGGATTGGTAAGCGGAAATCCAATCGTTAACGCCTCTCTTTGCTGTTTGGTGAAAATAGTACGCTGTCACGATGAATGGAAGATAGAATTGAACGGAGATACTTCTCATCTCAGTCAAACAGAAAGTCAAGTTCGATTTAACTGAGATCTTGCATCATTCTCAACAACTGTTCTTGTAATTTCTAACGAAGACCCGATAAGAATTTCAGCTTGATTTTAATCGAGTTAAGCTTTGAGCCTAGAACTAAAGTTCTAGGCATTGATACCAAAGGTGCAAGATCTGAGATTTAATGAGGAATAGTTATGGAACTCAACAATTTAATATCTTTTGCTCTTGAGATACAGGGGAGAGTAAATTTCTATTGGAATTTGTACATCGTCGGAATTACCGGGCTTTTAGGTTGGCTAGTCTCTGGAGAAAAAAAGTTTAGCCGAGAAGTTAAACTGCTAATTTCTGTTGGATTTTTTATTTTCGTAATTATCAACACATGTAGTCTTATTCGTAGTTACGATCTCCTTAGCGCGATCGTCGCCGAAGTACAATCTCAAGTTCAATCGCTATCGAAAATTGGCAAAGACCCATTTCAAACAGAGGGGATCGAAGTATTTATTAAATCTTTTGAGCGTTTTTTATCAAATAGGACTTACTTATGGACTGTTACAGCAGTACACCTCGTTTTAGATCTAGGAATTCTATATATTTTGTGGTCTAACAAGTTTAAAACAAGCCAAAACAAAAGAAATAGTCAAGATTTATAATTTGGCAAAGCTTTTGCTCGAATGATTTTGTTAGAGCTTATTTATAAAGTAAAACTTAAGAGGTTAGATGACTCAACATAATTCACGTCATCACAGTGTAAATAGCCGCTTAACTTATTTGAGGTAATACCAATTTTTATGTTTTCGCGATCGACATTCTTCTCCCCTCTCTCAAATAGGGAGAGGGGTTGGGGTGAGGGCGATCGACCATCTCTGTCATTAATGAATGAAAAATGATATAACTTCTCGTAATCTTTCCTTTTTGTATGTAATGGTTCGTATTTGATTAAAGATGCGAGAATAGAGCTAACAATCGCTCTGATAGCAACTGATAACTGGTTAGAATTTACCTTTCGCTGCGCAGTTGATTACAAACAGAGCCAAGGCAAAATTCCCATCCTCGATAACTATTCAAACCACTCACTAATTTTAGAGGCATGATGAACGATCGCGAAGTCTATACAAGTGCCTGTACTTTTCCCAAAGTTTTTGCGCCTTTATCTAAAGTACGGAAATAGGAACTTAGCGTACCAGAAAAACCGATCTCGACTAATCGGTACCAAATTATACAATCATGGTGTCAGGAAAAATAAGCTGAAGGCGAAGTTGATTCTGATGATGCCTCAGCCAGTTTATTCGGTCAATTACGACCTAATGCGATTTAAACAGTCAAAAAATAGTCAAATTTAGGAGGTTAAAACGATGGCACTTGTTCGTTGGGAACCATTCCGAGAAATTGACACTCTACAACGGCAAATGAATCGCCTGTTCGACGAACTGCTGCCTATCACCAGAGAAGCGCCAGATGGTATCGCCTTTGTTCCTCCAGCAGAAATGGAAGAAACAGCCGATGCGATTCATCTGAGACTGGAAATTCCTGGTATAGATCCCAAAGACTTGAATGTCGAAGTCTCAGCAGAAGCAGTTAGTATTAGCGGGGAACGCAAGTCAGAAACCAAAACTGAAGAAAAAGGAGTAACCCGCACCGAATTCCGCTATGGTAAGTTCCAACGGGTCATTCCTCTCTCGACTCGCATCCAAAACGACAAGGTACAGGCTGAATACAAAGACGGTATTCTCAAACTAACCTTGCCCAAGGCAGAAGAAGAAAAAAGCAAAGTTGTGAAAGTTAATTTGGGCTAATGCTTCTCTAACCAAGGAAATCGCCTTGACTCAGAAAAGGAGGTTTCGATAGCCATTGGATTGGAAAGGGCAATTTTGGCAGAATTCAGCTTATTTCCTGCAATAGTGTTGCCAATTGCCCTTTTTAAACAGCCAGTAGAAAATTACCCGACTAATTGGGAGTAATGCTCATGAGTTCAGCCTTTGAAAAAACCCCAGAAAAATGTGTTTCTGCTGCTTTCAAAGAAGAGAAAAAGCTAGAGGATGCTATTAAACGCTTGCTCGATCGCGGCGTTCCTAAAGACAATATTTCTATTGTCGGTCGCAACTTTCAATCGGAAGCTCGGATAACGGGTTTCTTAACCAAAAAAGATGTCATTTTAGATGGCATGACAACTGGCGCGATCTACGGTTCGCTGTTTGGTTCTTTACTCAGCTTAGTTACAGGGGTCGGCGTTTTATTCGTTCCCTTTCTGGGCGCTGTCGTAGCAGCGGGACCCTTGGGAGCAGCTTTATTGGGAGCAACCAGCGGTGCGCTGTATGGGGCTTTGGGAGCGGGATTAGGTTCCGTGCTGATGTCCTTGGGAATGCCCCAAGATAAAGCAGCGATCTATCAAACGCGCCTGCAAGCGGGCGAGTTTTTGCTGGTGGTGGAAGTCCCAGCAGATAAATCGGGCGAAATCTTTTTGATGTTGCAAGCGGCGGGAGGAGAAGAAGTGGCCATTACCGATATGCAAATTCCTCGTCAGCCCGAAGGGGAGTTGACCAGTAAGGAGCAAATCTCGCCAGAAATGAGAGCAGATCTCTCCGATGAAGCGCAATCGACCTTTGTGGAAACCTATAACCAAACTTTGGGCAAGTCAAAGGATAAAACCAATGCCCTCATCAAAGCTTGGGAACGGATTAGACATCTGTTCGATCGCGATGAGACGGGCACCTATTCCAACCGTAAAGGCAACTAAGACGGGAAACCTCCTCAGACTCATACTGACCCTGAATTCTTTTGCGATAGGAGGTGCCGATGGCGGTCAGTGAATTTAAAGACTATTACCAAATTTTGGGAGTGAGCAAAACCGCCACAACGGAGGAAATTAAAAAAGCCTACCGCAAGTTGGCGCGAAAATATCACCCCGATCTCAATCCGGGTGACAAGGAAGCAGAGGCACGCTTTAAGGAAATTAACGAAGCCCACGAAATCCTCTCGGATCCGGAAAAACGCCAAAAATACGACCAATTTGGTCAGTATTGGCAGCAAACGGCTGTCGGTGCCCCGCCAACGGGTGGTGTTGGCTTTGAAGGCATGGATTTCGGTCAGTATGGTAGCTTTGATGACTTTATTAACGAACTGCTAGGGCGGTTTGGTCGAGGTGGCACCGGACGCAGGGTTTATACTTACCGCACGACTACAGGACCCCAAGGTTTTCGGGAATACGTTGAGTTTGGCGGGGAAGATCCCTTCAGTCGGTTTACCGATATTCCTACCCAAGATACCGAAGCTGCGATCGCGCTCACCTTTGCCGAAGCTTTTCATGGCACTCAAAAACGCTTGCAAATTGGGGATGAAACAGTTACGGTTCGCATTCCCCCAGGAGCAAAACCTGGCAGTCGCCTTCGCCTCAAGGGCAAGGGACAAATCAGTCCTTTTAGTCAGCAACGGGGCGATCTCTATTTAACCATCGAACTATTACCCCATCATTTCTATAGATTTGAAGGGGATAATATTACTTGTGAGATTCCCATTAGTCCAGAAGAGGCAGTACTGGGAGCGCAGATCGATGTGCCGACTCCCGATGGCAAGGTGAAGCTGACTATCCCTCCTGGGATAGACTCCGGACAGGCACTACGGTTACGCGGCAAAGGCTGGCGCAATCTCAAAGGCGATCGCACCGATCTAATCGTGCGGATTAAAATTGTCACCCCGAAAGATTTAACCCCCAGGGAAAAAGAATGCTATGAAAAATTGCGGGAAACCAGTAGTTTCAATCCCCGTCGAACCTTAGCGGAGGTGCGCCTATGAGTGCCAATTTTAGTCTGTCTCGGATTGTCTGGTCAAAAGAAGGCGATCGCCTTTACAGTTTTGAGCAAGCTGCTTATCTTACTCAAACTTCCGTTTCCTTACTGGAAAGATTTGCTAGTCTAGGATTGATCGAACCCGTTGGCTCCATGCTGCATCGCCAGGATTTAATTCGAGTGGTAAAGTTGCAACGATTGCGTCGCGATTTAGGTTTAAATTTAGTGGGCGCAGCAATGGTGTTAGATATGGCGGAGGAAATCGCCCAACTCAAAGCCCAATTACGTATCTATCGGATGGCATCCAAAATAGATCGTTAACGATTGATTCTAGCCCGTACAACTAAACTTCCTAAATTTAATTTAAGGAGAATTAAATCATGAACGAAGCCAATCAAAATTCTTCTTCTGAAATCATCATCAGTCCCGAAACTGATGCCCTCGTCGAACAAGAAATGGCAGACCAAACTGCCGACTTAAAACAAGAAACTAAAGCCCTGATTGAAGCGATTAAAAAACGCGCTCAGTCTGAAATTCAGACGGCTCAAGATCTGACTCGCGAAGGCTATTTAAACGCAGTTCGTCAAGCCAGAGAAGCGATCGAACAAACTCAACTGATCGATCCCGACCGCATCGAACAGTCGGTGCAACTAATTCAACAAGAAGCTCAAAAAAATTGGCAGTCGGTTATGGATGAAATTCACAATCTCGGCGATCGCCTCTCGGAAGCTGCCAAAGCAGCTTGGAATGCTCTCACCCAACCCAAATCTTCTGATTCCTAGACACAGCTATGATTGCGGAAATTGGGAAAACATTAATCGTCCTTGGTGCTGGTATCCTTTTGCTAGGAGGCTTGCTCTGGCTCAGTGGCGGAACGCTCAAACACTTTCCCCTTGGTCGTTTACCAGGAGATATTTTGGTGCAAAACGAGCATTTTACCTTCTACTTTCCCTTGACCACTGGCATTCTCTTGAGCCTTGGCTTAAGTGCTTTACTCTGGTTAGGAAGATTCATTACCAGTCGTTAATGTCCTGAATCCTCCCATGGCTATGAAATATCCATTTTCACCAGACCGAGGCTGGAAATCTTGGTTTGAAAGAGATGTCATTGTAAATAATCTGGAGTTTTTCCAGAATTTTATCGTGGTATCTCTATGTATTGGCTTGTTTTGCGTCATGCTGATTCGGTTGGGTGAAATGTTTCTTTCCCTGTTGCAGCCGATTAATTTTCAAGCCATCACTTCCGATATCTTGTTTGTTCTCATTCTGGTAGAAATCTTTCGCCTGTTAATTATTTACCTCCAAGAACAGCGAATTTCCATTGGTGCAGCAGTTGAAGTTTCTTTGGTTTCCGCATTGCGGGAAGTGATTTTGCAAGGAGTAGTGGACATTCCCATCGATCGCTTATTGGGAGTCTGTGCTTTTTTAGTAGTCTTGGGTGGATTATTATATTTGCGAGTCTGGATGTTTCAGCGATTTGAAGCAATCGCGACTGTAAGGAGCGAACCTCTCGCGCAACCAAAAGCTCAAGACCGATCGGACGATCGGCACTCTCAATTGCGTCGTCGTTCGCCATCTATCGAGCAATATCCTTTTTAATTAACCCGACCAAGATGATTTATCTTCCCGTTACCCTGTTACTCTTTTTACTCTTCCTGCTCATCTTTCCTTTTATCTGGCTAGCGATCGCTATAGATGTCGTTGAAGTGGCTGTTGCCAAACTGGGCTTTTCTCCTGGTTTTGCCCTGCTTTTATTTGCTGCTGTTATTTTGGGCAGTACCATCAATATTCCCCTCTATGAGCGCGTCTCTCGCGTCTCCATCATGCCAGACTTGGCAGAACTCTGGATTGCCCGATTTTGGGGCATTCCCCTACGAAAAATAGAGCAAAAAACTATCGTTGCCTTAAACGTCGGCGGAGGGTTGATTCCTACTTTGCTAGCACTCTACGAATTTACCCGTTCCAATCCCTGGTTGATTCTGGCAGTAAGCGCGGTCGTCACCATAGTGAGCTACTATTCAGCCCAGATCGTTCCTGGGATTGGGATCCAAATGAATGCCCTCGCTGCTCCCCTCACCGCCGCCATGATGTCTCTCTTATTGACCAATGGAAATGGCGCAGCACCGATTGCTTTTTCTGGAGGTGTCTTAGGCACTTTAATTGGAGCCGATCTCCTCCATCTGCGAGAGATCGAACGCATGACTCCTGGCGTGCTGAGTATTGGCGGGGCTGGAGTGTTTGATGGCATTGCCCTGTGCGGATTATTTGCCCTGTTGTTAACTTAATCGTTGATTTGAGGAGGAATTAAATATGTTTAACGTCATTCGCCGCAGCCAAATCATTGGTTTAATGGCAATGGATAGTAGCACTGCAACCCGTTATGGCACTGTGGAAGAAGTTTGGGTTGACGATCGCGGTCGAGTCGTCTACTTTGCTAGCGATGCAGGTTTTACTCCGTTTGAGCAAATTGCTACCATCGGGCCTGATGCCTTACTCACCTACTCAGAATTAGCGCTTACGCCACCGCCATCCCTGCGCCGCCTCTACCGGATGGCTATTCGCACGCCCTCTTTGAGTACTCCCCTGGGTTGGGTAGAAGATTTTCTCTTTGATTGGGAAACGGGCGATATTGCTGCTTATATCATAGGTGGTGAGATTGCAGCACCCTTTGGCGGTCGGGCGGTTTTATTTCCCGATGATGTGGAAGTCATTGACGCAGAAGCGATCGTCATTAAAGAAGAAGCCAAAAATCGCCTGAAAAGCGAATCGGAAGGATTAAAAGGCTTTTTGAGCGAAAAATCCCAACAGGTGAAGAATTTGGTCAAACGCATGGGCGATCGCTTGTCAAAGCTCCTTTCTCCTCAAGATAAACCGGAAGTTGTCCGCGTCAAAATCAAAGAAGTAAGGGATGAACTAGCTCAGTCAGGACAACATGACAAAAATGCCTTAGAGGAAGCCAGCGAATTTTTGCAAGACAAATGGGAGGACTTCCAGCATAGCCTCAGTCGCACTGGAAAACGGATGAAACAAGCGATCGATTCAGCCTGGAAGCGATTAACTCATTCATCTTGAACCCAATAGAAATACTGGATAAGCAACAACTAGCAACCAACCTGCTTTTCTACTGATTCGCTGTTTCGGGATTGCTAGCAAAATGACCAATACTAATGCAAGTAGCATTGCGATCGAGGGCTTTTGTAAAAGTGTGGCATCAACAATGGAGAGGGGGCGAATCACAGCACCGAGGGTCATGGTAACGTTATAGGCAAAAGAATCTACAACTCCAGCAACTACTACCTCTGTAACGCCCTTCCTAGCAGCAGACCAGCATAAAATTACGAGTTCAAAGGCACTGGCAAACCCAACGAGAGTCAGGGATAGAGCCGTTTGTGTTTCTTCAACATTGCTAATCTGGCGCACGGCTTCCACCAACATAACCGAACCAACTGCCATGCGATCGGAAAGTTCTTCGGCTGCTTTTTCTAAAACCCCTGTTTCTCCCATTGCTGGGGGTTTGCGTTCCACCATCCAGATAATGCCGATATAAAGGAGATAGAATGTCAGTAAAATTGCTCCTTCTAGGCGATCGACTCGACCATCCCAAATAAAGCCAACGGCTGCTACCCCAATCGGAAAGCCAAACTTCCTTTGACTTGTCTTGAAAGCTTTCTCTGTAAGCGTTTAAGTTTCTTATCTGCCTGGAAACCTGTAGATAAAGTCGCTAGTGCTTTAATACCAAGGGTCTACACCTACTACTTGCTGCGGTTTGTTAGAAATAGGTAATTTCTCGGCTTCTATCTTAGACTTATTCTCAATCTCTTCTTTAATTACACTTAGTCCCCAATTAAAAGCATGGCGACGAACTCCAGCGTGTTTCTTGGTTAATGTCTTCTGCTTATTATTGAAGTCTAGTTCGGTCTTCCAATTAATCACTTTAACTCGTCTGCCACTTGCTTTAATTGTTTAACTATTGGTTCTGCTCCTGCTAATAAAACCTACTTAAAATTAATGGCGAGCCGCTAAATTTGTGGAGAGAATGAATTAGGATAAAGTTGCCTCTTCTAGACTCACAGACGCTTCTGGCAAGTACAATCGCTCTTCGGTAGCATCATACTCGAATAACTCTGCGTAGCGTCCCCAATCAACAGCCGTAGAAAACTGTCTTTCTGCCTCTTGATGGGGAAAATGTTCGTCCAGTAAATCTAAGAAAAAATCCGCACGCATCGATCCATTTTGTTTTTCTCGCAAAGATTGCACCATACTCACAATTATCGGTACATTAGCTAAAACTTGCTGCCTAAATAAGTCTTTACTGCGGAGAATGGTAGTAGTCGCAAAATCTTTTCCTATTTCTGTCAGAGTAATATCCCCCTGCGCCACCTTAGCAAAACCGAGCAATACGGCTGCATCGACGATGGGCAGTAAATCATCAACTTCTAACTGTAACCGTTCCGCTAACTTGGGCAAATCCTCTTTGGCATCAGGTTTTTCTACCAATAACTCTAACAGACCGCTAATTCCTCCAGCCCTAGCGTGAGGCAGTGCTTGAGCAAAGGGAGAACGAGCAACTTTGGGAGGTGCAGCAGCAACCCCCGTCACTTCCTTTTCGGGATTGGTCATAATCGTATAGATATAGTCCACCAGTTGTTTAAAGCGATCGCTGTTGGTAGGATGAGGACGAGGCAACTCAATTTTTACCTCTCCGCGAATCCGTCCTGGTTTTGAACCCAAAATGACCACTCTATCTGCTAAAAATACTGCTTCTTCGATGTTATGAGTAACAATCACGATACTTTCAGACGGAAATTTCCCTTCATTCCAAAGGTCATCAATTTCCCCCCGCAGGTTTTCGGCAGTTAACACATCCAGCGCACTGAAGGGTTCATCCATAAATAGGACTTTTGGTTGCAGTACAAATGCTCTAGCAAAACCTACCCTCTGCTTCATCCCACCGGAAATTTCCTTGGGATAGGCGCTTTCAAAGCCGTCTAACCCCACGAGGTCGATTGCTTTTAGTGCCCTTTGTTGTCTTTCGGCTCGGCTGATACCCCGTGCTTCTAGACCTAATTCGACATTTTCTTGCACCGTCAACCAAGGCAATAGGGCAAAGCTTTGAAAGACCATTGCTACATCCTGATTCGCTCCCCGCAACCGCTTACCATTGCTAATAATCTGTCCGCTACTGGGAGGAATTAAACCTGCCATAATGCGTAAAAGGGTACTTTTGCCACTACCACTGCGCCCTAATAAAGCTACGACTTCACCCCTTTGAACCGTAAAATTAATGCTTTCAAGAACCGTAAATTCTCCTTTGCCATCGGGTAGAGGAAAGCTTTTGTTAACTTGTTCGACAGCGATTAGGGGATAAGACTCATTTTGATTGATTACCATAAGAATTCTAAGTATGGAGTTTTAATGATTAATAGAAATCAGTGAAATAGATTAACAGTTGCTTTTAGATAGGATAAAAAACGCTATTATCCCGAAAAAGGTCGAATTATCTTTTTGTTGGGGCAATTACTTTTTTTTGGATTCTAGTTTCCTTGTTTCTCCTTTACAGCAATTGGCAAGTGAATAGAATACAGTATTTTTTCTCCCTTCCCCTCGATGCTCCTCCCGCGTGCGCGTGGCTCCCCCTTTCCCCCATCGACCAATGCCCGTGCCCGTCTCTCATCTAACTGAAAACTGCTATAAATTGATGGTAGTAAATTGATAGTAGTTTGCTTGTTTATCTATCCTTATCCTCTTATCCTAGTTAATAAAAACAGCACAATTACAGATAAAAACTGCACGAGCATCGAAAAGATTACCAGTGCAAATAGAGATAAATCATACAACATTCCCATCACCGCACTACCAAAAAACCATGATAATCTATATCCCGTGTTAAAAATGCCGTAGGCGGAGCCTCGGCGTTCTGGCGGGATTGTTCCGGCAACTACTGCTTTTAAGATCGACTCTTGCGCTCCCATACCTATCCCCCATAACACCATACCGCAGACGGCAAGTCTAGTAGAACCGCCTAAAAAAACAAAAGGGGCAAACAAGAGAGAAAAAAGCACTGCCGTCATTAAGGTTTTAATACCAAAGCGATCGAACCAATAACCAAACAGCAGTGCCGCGATCGCATCAACTCCCATTGCTAAAGCATAAAGTAAGGGAATTGGGATAGACCGATCCAAGCCAGATTGTTGGAGATGAAAGGCAATTAGGGGAAAATCGGCAAAGCCAGCAGCAATCAACGCAACTGCCCCTAAATAAATCCAGAAACGACGGGGCAACCCTTGTGCCGATAAATCTTGGGTTTTTAGTTCAAAGTCTCTGGGATTGGGATAAATCCGTTGACCGAGCGATAGTACCATCAGTCCTAGGATTGCTGGAACCATCAGCACCGCAAATCCCCTTGGATAAGCTTCTTGTCCAGCGATAACTACTGTCACCATCAAAGGACCGAGAACCGCACCGATTTGATCCATGGCTTCGTGTAAGCCAAAACCAAAGCCTTTACCTATCCGCATCGCTGCGTGGGAAAGTAATACATCTCTAGGAGGGGTGCGAATCGCTTTTCCAGTTCGTTCGGCAATCATTAATCCCGCTAATACTTCCCAACGTCCAGCCAGTGCCATCGAAGGAACAACGGCAGTATTAATTACATAGCCCAGAGTAGTAAGACTCCAATATTGACGAGTGCGATCGCTCAAATAGCCTGTTAGCAAACGTAAACCGTAGCCAATTAGTTCCCCTAAACCAGCTACCAGTCCCACAATCGCACCACTAGCCCCTAACACCCTCAGATAAGCTCCCGTAATACTCCTAGCACCTTCATAAGTTGCATCGGCACAGAGGCTTACTAAGCCTAGGAGAATCAGGAATCGGAGAGCTGATTTTTTTGAGGTCATAGTTTCAGTGCCTCACAAAATTTAAACATGATATTTGGTTTCTGCTAATTCATATAATCGTCGCCAAAAGATGCGATTGAGTCCGACGACATACAAACTCATCATGCCAACGCCGAGGGTAATTCTTGCCCAATCTCCCACTTCAGTGGCTTTGGCAATGTAAGTTCCTAAGCCATTAGCAGCCAGGGTTGTTGAACCCCAAGAGACAATTTCTGAGACAATGCTAGCGTTCCATGCTCCCCCACTAGCAGTAATTCCCCCTGTCACCCAAGCCGAAAGAATGCCAGGAATAATTAATTTTTGCCATTTTTTCCAACCTTTTAAGCCCACATCGTCTGCCATCTCTCGTAAATCGGTGGGGATACTTTGTGCGCCTGCAATAGAATTAAATAAAATGTACCATTGCGCCCCCAACGACATTAGTAAAATACTGCCCCAATTAATATCGATGTTGAACTTGATAAATAAGAGAGTAGCAAAGGGAAAAATAAAGTTGGCGGGGAAAGAGGCGAGGAATTGAACGACTGGTTGCAATAATCTGGCTAATTTAGGGTTAAAACCAATGGCTACGCCAATGGGTGTCCAAATAAGGGTAGCAACGATGAGAAGAATTGTAACTCGTCCGAGGGTTAACAAGCCTAGTTCAAAGGCTGTAAAAACTTCTCCTAATCCGACGGTAGTTAAAATGAAGTGGAGTCCCGCAGCAATTAATCCGCCGACAATCAGCAGTAAGATAAAGTTATAAATGCGATCGCTCTGATTGTGCATCATAGGATCGACGACGATTGCACAGCGTTGCGGAGTCAAACTAGCTAAAACACGGTTAATCGTATCAGTCAAGGGAGTCAAAGCTTTACCTACTAACCGAGGTATCCGTGCTGTTCGCAGTAAATCTAAAACCCAAGATTCGGGCGATTCGGCTGCCTGACTTTGTTCTAGTCGAAATTTGTCCGACCAAGCGATAATCGGTCGCCAGAACAATTGATCTACCAAAATGATAATAATAGCGATGGTTAACAATGCCCAACCCAAGGCTGAGAGATTTTCCCGTGCGATCGCTTCTGCGACATAAGACCCTAAACCGGGTAAAGTATAGCTTTGGTTGAGAACGCTAATTGCTTCACTAGCAGCTACAAAAAACCAACCGCCGCCAAAACTCATCATGGCATTCCACACTAACCCGATCGTGGCAGATGGGACTTCTAGCTTGACAAATCTTTCCCAACCAGACAGATGATACAAAGTGACTGCTTCATCGAGTTCGCGAGGGATAGTGCGCAACGACTGATAGAAAGAAAAGGTCATATTCCAGACTTGGGATGTGAAAATCGCGAAAATAGAAGCAGCTTCTAACCCCAATAAACTGCCTTTAAATAAAGCAATAAAACCCGTCACCGTAATCGATAAAAAACCTAATACGGGAACTGATTGCAAAATATCTAATAAAGGGATTAAAACTCGTTCCGCTCGACGACTATGGGCGGCGATATATCCATAGACTAAAGTAAAAATAAAAGAGAAGAATAGGGCAATAAACATACGCAGGGTAGAACGCCCCGCATAATAGGGTAAATTGCGTATATCGAGGTCAATACTGGGCACCACATCAGGTGGCTCGAAACTAACTAACGCTCCGGCACCAATCCGAGAAACGACGGCTAGTAGAACTAAAGTCCCGAAGATTACCGCTACATCAGCTAACCCAAAGGGAAAGCGTCGTAAAGCTTCTGGCGTGGGAAAGGTTTTCATAAAGGGCGATCGCGTTTATAAATCAAGAGGATGTCGTTCGGCGAGGTCGATCCGACTTCTGCCAAGAATAGCCCAGATCCCTCCAGCCATATGGCTTGGCATAAGTTTTCCAGGGCAATTGAGCGGGAATGCGATCCCAAAGAGAACCTTTAAATCAAGTCAATTTGACAGCGAGTCGCTAGCTCAATTGAAGGGCGAACTGTTAAAAACAGTATAGAACCAGCAACATCAGTTCAAATTAATTTTGGAAAATTAATATGTTCGATCTGTTTTCAGATACTGTAGCTCTGTCGCGCCTGCAATTCGCGCTCACTGCTATTTTTCATATGCTCTGGCCCGTTTTAACCACGGGAATGGGGATTTATCTGGTCATCATCGAAGGATTATGGCTGAAAACTAAAAACCTCGATTATTACCACCATGCTCGCTTCTGGTCGAAGTTATATGTTTTAAACTTTGGCATTGGCGTTGCGTCGGGTTTACCCATGGCGTTTCAGTTTGGCTTGAACTGGGCGCCGTTTTCTGAATCGGTGGGAGATTTTTTCGGGACAGTGCTAGGCTTTGAAGCAACAATGGCATTCATGCTAGAAGCCAGTTTTCTCGGCATCATGCTCTTTGGATGGGAGCGAGTCCCGCCCCTGATTCATTGGCTATCTACCATATTGGTGGCATTTGGGGCAAACCTTTCGACGTTTTGGATTTTATCGGCGAATTCCTGGCTGCAAACGCCTGCGGGGGGAGAGTTTGTCAATGGCAAGTTTGTGGTTCAAGATTACTTTCAAGCGATCGCCAATCCCTTTATGGTCAATAGCTTTCTCCATATGTTCTTTGCCACCCTGGAAACTTCGCTGTTCGTCATCGGGGGAATCAGTGCTTGGTACGTGCTCAACCAGCGCCACGCCGAGTTCTTTTCTCGCTCCCTGAAAGTCGTACTAGCCCTAGCGATCGCGGTTGCTCCCTTGCAAATTTTTGTGGGACACCTGAGTGCCGAACAAGTCTATCACTATCAGCCCGCTAAGTTAGCAGCAATGGAAGCTCAGTGGGAAACTATTCCGGCTGGACAAGCGGCGGATTGGAGTTTGGTAGCGCTTCCGAGCGAGAAAAACGAACAAAATCTTTGGGAAATCAAAATTCCCGGTGCATTGAGCTACTTACTGGAACTAAAACCTACCCTAGATGAGCCAGTCAAAGGCTTAAAAGAGTGGGAACCCGCTAATCGCCCTCACCTGGTGGGTTTAATTTACTACTCCTTCCGCATTATGGTCGGCATTGGCTTATTCTTAGCTGGATTGGTGCTGATGAGTGTCGTGCAATGGCTGCGGGGTAAGTTGTCAGCGATCGCCATTACCGAGCAAAAATGGTTAATGCGTGCCTGGATTTTTGCCGCGCCCCTAGGCTACATTGCCGTAGAAACGGGCTGGATCGTTCGCTGCGTGGGACGACAACCTTGGATTGTTTATGGGGAGTTGCGTACCGTCGATTCTGCTTCCCATCTCCCTGCCGGGGAAGTCTTATTCTCTTTGCTAGGCTTGAGTAGTATCTATACCGTCTTTTTGATTGCCGCCCTTTACTTTGGCAGTCGCATCATTCGCAGAGGTCCTAACCTAGAATTGCCGGCTCCGCAAGCGATTAGTCAGCCCATTCTCAGTCTGCAACCCGCGCAACACGAACGCGATCGCCGTCCGGCAGAAGCCCAGCAGGAAACTCAAGTATAGGAGGTAGCAATGGAACCCTTACAACCGTTACAACAGTTCCTCCCCCAAGTCTGGTTTTTTATTCTGGGACTGTTTCTTTTTCTCTACGTTTTACTCGACGGCTTTGATTTAGGCGTTGGCATTCTCTCTCTAACCGCTTCGAGTGAAGAACGCCGCAGTATTTTGATGACCAGTCTTGGCAATGTCTGGGATGCTAACGAAACCTGGTTAGTGCTGATGGGAGGATCGCTTTTTGGCGCGTTTCCCTTAGCCTATGCCACAATTCTCAATGCACTGTACTTGCCTGTGATTATCATGGTGGTCGGCTTGATTCTACGGGCAGTTTCTTTTGAGTTTCGGGAAAATGCCGATCGCAAGTGGCTCTGGAATGCCGCTTTCGGCGCGGGCAGCTTTTTGGCAGCCTTAGGGCAGGGATTTGCGCTGGGAAGCGTTTTTGAAGGCATTAAGGTAGATGCCGACGGACACTTTGCTGGGGGGATTTGGGATTGGTTAACCTGGCGATCGATTCTAGTCGCCCTTACTTTAATTCAAGGATACGTGTTGATTGGCTCCACCTATTTAATTCTCAAGACCACCGGGGAGTTGCAAAATACTCACTACAAAACGGCAACCCTTGCGACTTGGACAACATTAGCTGGGGCGATTTTTATCACCGTCACTACGCCGATCTTTTCCGAACAAGCGCGATCGCAACTCTTTAGCGCCCCACTGGTCTATATCTTCGCAGCCATTCCTATCTTGGGAATCTGCGCGATCGCCTTGTTATTACGAAGTCTCAAACGACGCGAAGAAAATATGCCTCTGATTTGGACTTTTGTAATCTTCGCCCTTTCCTTCATCGGTTTGGGGTTTGTCATCTTCCCCAATATCATTCCTCCTAGCGTCACGATTTACCAAGCAGCAGCATCTCCTAGTTCGCTTGTTTTTATGCTCACCTTCGTTGGCTTTTTGATTCCTATTTTGTTATTCTACAACATCTACAACTACGTTGTATTCCGCGGCAAGATTGCCGGGGAGTCCTATGGCGAGTCCTAGATCCTTATAGCGAGCTTCTCTTTTAAATAACTAAATTACTATTTAGTTATGCTATAAATAAAGAAGAGTAAAGAAGTTCGATCTACTCAAGGAGGAACGCCATGTTTAATAATGTTGGGACGATCGATCGCTTCATCCGCTTTGGTTTAGCAGGTACATTACTCTACCTCGGCTTGGGGGTTTATGGAGGTTCGGCATTGGGAATTGGATTAGCCATAATCTCGATTATTCCTGCCCTAACAGCCTTAATTGGAACTTGTCCGCTCTATAGCTTACTAGGCATTAATACCAAAAGCCAGCAACCCCAACAAAACTAAGTCAGCATTAGGAGATGAGCAATGGCAGAAAGTGTCCCACTCGAAAGCCCTTCAATGTCCAGACGGCAGTTACTCAACTTTCTCACAGGAGCTGCCGTCGCCGCCACAGCAACTGCGGCTCTCTATCCTGCCGCTAAATTCTTCGTCCCGCCAGCACAAGAGAGCGAAGATGGTTCGATACTGGCAAAAGATATTAACGGGAATCTGATTCCTGCCAGCCAGATTTTAGCCGAACCCCCTGGAACTCGCGCCTTAGTTGCGGGATTAGCTGGGGAACCCACTTATCTCACTGTTAGAGAAGACGGGACGCTGCATCCTTGGGGCATTGTCGATAACTGTACCCACTTGGGCTGTACCTTTCCTTGGAATCCTAACGAAAATCAATTTCAATGTCCCTGTCACGGTTCTCGCTATGACCCTGAAGGGAGAGTAGTACGCGGTCCCGCACCGCTTCCCCTTAAACTCGTGCGCGTTGCTGTGGAAACAGATTTCATTCGGATTTCTCCCTGGACAGAAATTGACCCCCGCACGGGACAAAAACCCTGGTGGGTTTAGTAGGGAAAATAGGGTCGGGTTCTAGTTAATTTCAATCTAAGCAATCTATTTCCAAGAGGTTTTTATGACATCTACTTCAGCTTCTGCGCGATCGCGCATTATTCACCTATCCCCGAAGGAATTTACTAAACTAACTAACCCGCCTCTGCTCATCGATGTCCGTAGCCGATGGGAATATGCCGCCGGTCATGCCCCCACTGCTCTCAATCTCAGCTTACCGCGCATCCTCTTGGGAACGATGCCTCTGTTTCGCCGTTGGCTGCTGCCCCAGTGGTTTCGAGATTTATCCAAAGAGCGAGCGGTTGCCGTCATCTGTTTAACCTCTCACCGCAGTCCCATTGCAGCTAACGCTCTAGTCAAAGCAGGTTTTAGCCAAGTGTTTAATATTACTGGCGGCATGATGGAATGGCAGCGATTGGGGCTAGAGACTCGCACGGGCAAGTAATTTCACCCATCTAAGAATTTATACCAATTTTCAGGTTTTCGCGATTGACATTCTTCTCCCCTCTCCCTATTTGGGAGAGGGGTTGGGGGTGAGGGCGATCGACCATCTCTGTCATTAATGAATGAAAAATGGTATTAGCTGTCGAATAGCCAAATAGTGACTGGCGATCGCGTTACTTAACCGTAGGAGTTAAACAAGTCAAGTAAAAACGGATAGTTTTTTTATGACATCGTACAGACAAACCACCCCAAACTGGTTAAAGCGCCTGTTTGCCTGGGGAATGGCAAAAGCAAACGCCGCAGACGACAGTAACATTCAACTGACTCATTGCGCCGACTATGCAAACATGGCACAACTCAAGCAGTCGCTCTTTGGCGATTTGCAAGGACGAGTTCTCGAAATCGGACCAGGAGCCGGAGCTAATCTTTCCTATTATCCGAGCGATATCCACTGGATAGGGATTGAGCCGAATCCCTTCATGCATCAGTATCTCAAACAAGAAGCCGAACGCCTTGGTTTGAAGAAGATTGAATTGCGCTTGGGTTGTGCCGAACAGCTAGATATGGAGGATAATAGCATCGATACTGTTGTCAGTACTCATGTCCTCTGCTCCGTCACCGATCTCGCGACTACTTTACAAGAAATTGGGCGGGTACTCAAACCGGGCGGTCGCTTTCTATTTATCGAACACGTTGCGGCTGAGTGCGGCACTTGGACGCGAAGGATTCAAGATGGAATCGAGCCTGTCTGGAAGTCAATATTCGACAATTGTCACCCCAACCGCGAAACTTGGCTAGCCTTGGAGAAGGCTGGTTTCGAGAGGGTTGACTATCAGGATTTTAATCTTTCTATTCCTATAGTCAGCCCTCATATCGCTGGAATAGCCAGGAAAAAATCCATTGTCGAAACCGTTGAAATGGTGCAATAGCTCCGAGAAATTTAATTATACCAATTCGCCGATGCTTCTCCACTTCGTGGGAGTCCGCGTCGGTTCGCAATTATCAGTTCGTAATTAGTCAGCCGCTCTGGGCGTAATACCAATTTTCAGGTTTTCGCGATCGACATTTTTCTCTCCTCTCCCTATTTGGGAGAGGGGTTGGGGGTGAGAGCGATCGACTATCTGTGTCATTAATGAATGAAAAATGATATGATACAAGTCACTTTTATTTTTACTAATTAGCGATCGCTATCAAAATTAATCAAGCCAGGTTTTTAGCTGTTCCAATTTAGAATGCCAATCCTCGTCATAGCGCAGAGAAATCACTTCATAGCCAAAATTCCAAGCTAAATTTTCTCTCTCGGTGCGATCGCGCTCTCGTCGTTCGCTACTATCGTGAACCGACCCATCGCAGAAAAGGGCGATTTTAGCAGTTTTATAGAGAAAATCGGGCTTGCAATTGGCTTGGGGGAGCAATTCTTGGGCAGAGTCTGGTAACTTAATTCCTCGCTTGTAGATCTCCTCCAAGACAACTCGTTCAAACTCAGAATTGGGATCGGTTTGTTGTAGCAATCGCTGGTAATGCTCTTCAGACTCTCGATGCAGAGTACTTGTACGCAACTGTTCGAGGAACTTACTAATCAAAGAGCGGTTGAGACGGGGATGGTCGGATTGATTTTGGTAAGATAGCAAGCATTCATAGCAAGCTTGAATGCAACTATCTTTCGGCTGCTCGAAATGGCAGATCTCTAATGCCTCTCGAGCTAATTTTTGAAACGCTTGAGGGTCAGTTAAAATCTGAGCAAGAACCCCAGCTCCACCTTCAGCAGCTTCCCAGAATAAGAGATATTTGCCTTCACCCAAACGTTCTGAGGCTAACTCGTTAGTTTCGAGCTTGTAAACAGCTTGGATGGCTCTTTCTAGAGCGAACTGGAATGTCGCCAGAAAATCCTCTACGTTAGTCTCCGGCAAGTTAAGTGCTTCAACTTCAACGACTAAGATATTGCAGGTATCGGATACCATCAAATGAACGTCAGTGTGCAGGTGTTCTGGTGTTTGAGAATTTTGGTTGTCTCCCCAGATTCCAGTTGCGGTATCGAGTTTAAATCCCCGTTCTTTGGAATGTCGCCATCCTTGGTTGATTCGCCAGATCTTAGCCGTTTCCCCATAACTGAGGCGTAGAAGGGGCATTCCCGAAGCTGCGGTAACGGTAGCCTCTTCCTGTTTCCGTTCGTCGTAGCGGAAATGGGTAGTAACGCGATAGCCATATTTAAGCCGTTCTTCTTCGTCGCAAGTAATTCTCTCGCGCCTGCGGGCGATCGCCGTTTCCATTTCCAAAAGACGAGTTAGAATAGCCGGATTGCCATTGGGAGCTGCGGTTATCTTTTTACCACAATTTTCACAGGTGTCTCGGTGCGATCGCTCTCCGTCGTGGAAGTAACCGCAGTTATGGCAAAGACTCACTCGCTGGTAATCAATGCCTTTAACCGAAACGCGAGTTTTAGCAATCTGAAACTTATTTCCTTCATAGTAAACGATATTGGCGGGAGCAAATTCTCGAATGGCAACAATGCGAGGACGGGAGAGAAATTCGCCTCCCTCGCCTGCCGGAATATACGTTCTCACCGGCAGGCGAGGGAAGTTAAAGCCGGGAAGGAAACCTTCAGAAGCAAAATAACGGTAGGGATAAAACTCAAACTCGCTCGTGCTGCGGTTGCGATCGTTGTGACCGACTAAAAGATCGATTTGCCGTTGAGCTTCTCGTTGTAAAGTTTTTGCTTTCTCTCGTTCTTCCATCGTAGCAGCCCCCCTGGCAGCACGGTCGATCGCGTCTCTGGCTTGTTCGAGTTGACGAGTTGCATCGCTATAAAGCCTGCGCCAGCGATCGCAAGCTCGATCGAAAGCATTTACCG
This sequence comes from Hydrococcus rivularis NIES-593, assembly GCF_001904635.1. Classification (GTDB taxonomy): domain Bacteria; phylum Cyanobacteriota; class Cyanobacteriia; order Cyanobacteriales; family Microcystaceae; genus Hydrococcus; species Hydrococcus rivularis. The sequence goes on along the minus strand of NZ_MRCB01000018.1, from coordinate 77,437 downwards.
CGTTTTTTAGCACGGATTTTAGCCAGTCTTCGCTATACCAAGCAGTCCGTTTGAGGTCTTCAAGACAGAAAGGATCGCTTAAGATGGTTTGGGCATCGCGAAGACAGTTTTCTAGAATTTGGGGACTTCGAGTTAGAGTCGCTCTGAGATCGTCCTTCAGGGGATATCCTTCTTTATCCAAATCCAAAATTTGGTTCATCGATTCCCCTAAATCGGCACCAGTATGGGACAACCATAACGAGTAAATTTGAGATTTAATTAAATCTGGGTTCGCCAGTTCCAGTTTTGGCGGAACGACTACTCCGGCTACCATTTGTTCGGGACGCTTGTAAAAATATTGGTCGTGTCCGCTACCTGCCGAAGCATAGGTAATCACCAATGCTGGTTGACCGCCTCGTCCCGCCCGACCGCTACGTTGGGCATAATTGGCAGGAGAAGGCGGAACGTTTCGCAGATGCACCGCGCACAGATCGGAAATATCAATTCCCAATTCCATCGTAGGGGAGCAGAATAAAGCGGCTAGCCGTCCCTCTCTAAACTCGTTTTCTCGCTCTTGGCGATTTTGATTGTTGACTTGTCCGGTGTGTTCTCGCCCTTCCATTGTCTCGATCGCTCGGGCATTGCGATCGTAAACAGTTTGGAAGAATTGGTTCGCCTCTTGATAAGCTTCTTCACTGCCAGAAAGGCGCTTAGTCGTTAAGGGGTCGGTGGGAATTTTATCGACTTTTTGAGCTTTCCAAACCATCGAATCGATTCGCAACTGAACCTGCATTCCATTTTGTTTGAGATAGCCGCAGTCGGTTAGCACTCGGACGAGAGATTGAATTAAGCGATCGTATTCGGGTTCGCCGAGGGGTTCGGTCAGCCAAGACCACGCGCGATCGCTTCGCAAAAAACGTCCGATTTTGCTTTGAAGGGTGAGTTTGATGGTTCCTTTATCGCGATCGCTACTACTGCTTAAAGTAGCCCATTTTGCCTGGTGCAGTAATTCGTTCGCGTCGAATTTCCAGGGATCTCTGAGTGCTTGAATAACTTCTCGTTTTAATTCTTTTATCTTTTCCGGTTGCAGGAGTTCGGCATCGAGTGCCAATTCTTTTCGCAGTTGGTCTAAGAGGATTTTGGCGACTTTAAATCTTTCTTCGGGAGTGGCTCGAAGCAAAATTGAATTGGGGTGTTTCTGCCACGGAGTAATATCTCGACAGATGTTTTCCAATCCTTCATAGGCGATCGCGAGTAACCCGCATTGTTCTAAATTGGGTTGGACGATGCGCCAACCGCGCCGCAAGTCTTCATAGAGGCGGTATTCGATTAAATGCTCGAAGGCTTCTTCATTGCGCTTCTTGCCATAGCCAAAATCCGCTGGCTGTTGGGCATATGCTTCTTGGGATAGTCCCATTTGTCTGACGACGGCAGCGACTAATTCTTTGTGGGTGAGTTGTCGAGATGCTTGTAATGCCGCATTAAGGGAAGCCCTCAAAAAACTGGTTTGGACAAAATCGTTGAAGTGTCCTGCTTGTAGGGAAGCATCTTGACGGTTGTCGGTAAAGCTGAGAATCTTAGCAGCCTTTGCATCGACGGCAGAGCAGGATTTGAGGTGGTTAACGGCAGACAGGGACAATAGTGTCGTAGCAGTACTGCGTCCTTCGCTGCTGAGGCGAGAGAGTTTGCGATATTCTCTAGTTTTCTTATCGTAGACAATGCCGCAGTTGAGACAAGTCAAAAAGGGTTTTGGAATGAACCAACACTGAGTAGCATTGCGATCGATTAAGGAGGTGGCAACTACTCCATTGGGATAAATGTGGAGTTTTCTAGGAATAAATGAGGCGTATTCTCGTTTGGCAACTCGTCCAGAACGAACGGTTTCCCTGAACCAGTTATCCGGTAGGCGGTCTGTGTCGCGCTCGTCCCACAAGTCCGGTTCGTCTAGCGTTAGGTATCCCTCCTCAATGTCTTCCACATCGACATCGCTATCGAGGGCAGTCGGCAGCAATGGGGTGACTTGATTGTTTTGGGAATCGTAGCGAACGACATAATAATCTTGACCGCATTCGCGACAGAAGGCAAGGGGATAAAGGAGGCGATCGCCTGTGGTTTTATATTGTCCCTCTAAAGTGAGAAATCGCTTGTCTTTGTCTTCTAGGGTGGCGTAGACGCTCCCGCCTTGGGAAATGAACTGATGCAGTCTAAAGGGCAGTCCTTTGGTTTTGCTGCCCCAGATCAACATTTTTTTGAGAGTATCGACACAGGTTTCGATGGGAATTTGAGTGAGTTGGGACAGTTGTCGCGCCCCTTCATTTAAGGAAATTGGCGTTCGGCGGACTAAACGATCCCCTTCTTGGGCTAGTCCAAAATTCATCTCGATCCAAGCACTCAGGGGATGCCGTTGGAACGCTTCTAAGGTCTGTTCTTTAACGGGTGGCAATCCGGCTTCAAGACAAGAGCGCAGTTCGGTAGGATCGGGATAGGGACGCGCGATCGCTTTTTCTAATGTCTCGTCAATAACATTTTCTGCTTTGACTTCAGTGCCAAATAATTTACTGGCGACGTTAGCAACGGTTTGACGGCGACTGGTGCGATCGCCTTTGGTTGACATGGTAGCAGACGTACCGATGCATAACAATTCGCAATTATTCATGTTAACTGCGAATTGCGAACTCGCCCGCAGGTCGCTGCGCGACGAGGACGAATGAATTGCCAATTGTCTTCGCTGGCGCAGTTTGCGAATGACGATCGCGACATCAGCCCCTTGACGACCTCGATAGGTATGAAGTTCGTCGAGGACGAGGAATTTTAGATTGGGCGATGCAACTAACTTATCTTCGTGGACGCGGGTAAGCATCAATTCCAGCATCACGTAGTTAGTCAGCAGAATGTGAGGCGGATTGTTTTGAATTTCGGTTTTTCGTTGGAGAGATTCCTGTCCGGTGTATTTTTCGACTCGAATGTGGCAGTTAGGAACTCGGCTGAGAAATTTCTTGAATTCCTCTTCTTGGGAATTAATGAGGGCGTTCATGGGGTAAACCAAGATTGCCCTCACGTCTTTGAGGTTTGGGTTTCGCAGCAAATCGTCAATGATGGGAACGACGTAACTCAAGCTTTTGCCCGAACCCGTTCCTGTGGTTAGTACATAAGGTTGATTCTGTCGGGCGCAGCGAAAGGCACTTTCTTGGTGATGATAGAAATTAAAATTGGGGAAATAAGAGCGGCAATCGGGATGCAGGATGCCTTCAGAAACGAGAGTATCGATATCGGCACTGCGTTTGTAGGCGGGATTGATTTGGATGAGGGGATCTTTCCACAGTTGTCCTTGGTCGAGTTCGCTAGTGACAAACTCTCTGACTTGGCGATCGCGAATTTTGAGAAAACTTTCGAGGTAGCGGCGGTAGTCGCTAATTACTTCGTCTCGGAGGTTGAATATATCTAGCGTATCGCTTTTGGCTTCGGCTTTTTTCTCTTGAGGGTGAATGCTTGCTTGGTGTTTTTCTCTTCCCAAACGGCGATCGATCCAATCGACCAGTTGTTGGGCAAGGGACTCGCTGACGGTATCGGGGTCGATAATGTCTCCGAACTTGTCAAAATCCCAATCTTGGGGAATGGCAGAAAATAAAGCCTCAAGCTGTCCGTTACTGAGAGATTCCACTCCTTGACAGTCGAGTTTAGCTATTCCCATTCCCATGAGAGTGCTAGTCGCCGCGATCGCTTTTTCGTCTTGTTCGAGTAAATCTTGCAACCTAAAAACTGTCATTTACTTCCTATCTCCCTTTGTTCGAGCCAATTGCCAATAATTTTCGTCGAGATGTTCTAAAAACTGACAACTCGTTTTCGTCCCAGAAACCATCAAAGCGCGCATGGCGCGAGAACAACCGACGTAGAAGAGACGGCGCTGGGCATTGAGCGCGATCGCGATTTCTTGGGGCGGCAGATTTTCTTCTATTTGTGGAAATGTACTTTCCGATAGTCCGACGACGACAAAAGGAAATTCCAACCCTTTCGCCGAATGTAGCGTCATTGTCTTAATATAAGGCGCTCTCAGGTCGATTTCCTTGCTGCCGACAAACTTGGCTTTGAGTCCTAGCTGGTCTAGTCTTTGGGCATATTGTTTTGCCCCTTGAATACTGGGACATAGAATCGCGCTACCGTGTAGGGGCAAGCGATATTTTTTGGCGCAGGTAATAAAAAAGTCGCGAATTCTCAAGATTTCTTCTCGTTCGTCCTCTCCTTGCCACACTAAAGGCAAATCGCCGTGGTGGGGCGAGGGATATTGACGAATGCAGTCTTCATCTCCCGCTTCCGTACCTGCTAGGATTTGAGCGCAGGCAGCGCTAATCTGTTGGGTGTTGCGATAGTTGCGTTTGAGTAAGAGAGTGCGTCCGGCAACTTTCAAGTCGGCGTGGATTTGCTTCCAGCTAAACCCTTTTTGATAAAGGGATTGAGAAGCGTCAGCCGTCAAATATACGCTATCAACCGAGGGGATTAGAGATAAAAGAAATCGCAAGGCAACGGGAGAGAGATCTTGCGCCTCATCGACAATGACGGCTTGGTAAGGCGGTGTAAAATCGGAACGGGAGACGACCGCCAAAGCTTTTCGACGCAGTTGTTCCCAAGTCAGCGTGCCGTTTTTTTCCATCAAATCAGTCCAGGTTTGATAGACTGCCCAAATGGCTTCGCGGAGGTTGGCTTTGAGTGGAATGCCCCGTCCGTTGCGAGAGGTATTTTGATAATCTTCTAAACTGTTAAGCCCTCTCGATTCGATAATTTCTAAAATTTCTTGCAGGAGATAAGTAAGTCCTAATTTTTCTAAACTTTGGCGGCGAACTTGCCGATCGAAAACGTTTCTAGCGGGAAGTTCTGCGGTTTTGAGCGCGATCGCCAAACAATCCAAACATTGCTCTTCGCTGGCAAAACCCGTCTTTCCATAGTTTTTATAAACGAGCGAATCAACCGTCGTTACTGTTACGCCCATTGCTTCGGGAGAGTTTCCCAACAGTTGTTCGAGAAGTTGTTGGGAATAGGTCACCAGGGCTTTGGTGTAGGTGGTAAAGAGAATGGGTTTTACTCCCCATTCCAATAAGGTTTTCACTCGATAGAGGGCGAGGGTAGATTTTCCCGTGCCGGGACCGCCTTTGACGAGAGTAGAACCTTTACTACCAAAAGAGAGCAATTTCTCCTGTTCGGGGTCGAGTTTGAGCAGAAAAGCGCTGATATCGCCATTGAAAAAGCGATCGAGGTCTTCGGGTTGTGCCAGGAGATATTCGGGTTGATTTTCAATCTCTTCAATAGGGCGGGGAAAGAGATTGTCGAGGATGCGACTGAGAATTTTGTCGGGAATGGCTAAAGCAATTAAATCGTCTTCAGTTTTGACTTGGCATAAATCGTCCCAATGCTGTTGGGGTATTTGCCATTGTTGAAGTTGCTCTTGGGTCAAAATAAAGGGAAGAGGACGACTGGCGATTGGCGAGCTAGTTGGGATAGAGTTGGAAGCAGTAGAATCTTCCCAGTTTTCGATCGCACGAGGAGAGACAATGGGAAGATCGAAGGCGGGAACTTCAGTTTCATAGGTGCGATCGTCCCGCTTGCGAATGCTTAACAGCTTAATCCAACCATCTCCAAAGCTGTAAAAAAGCCGATAGTCACCCAAACGAACGCGATAGACGTTTTGTTTGTATCCTTTAAGTTTTTTCGCGTCCCCTTGGGCAGAAATTGGGTCTTTTTCGAGAATTTTGATTTTTCCTGCCACTTTTTTGCTAATGGCGTGGGGCAGGTTGAGTAGTTCGTTGAGAAAGGTATCAGTAACCGATACAGCCCAGACTGTCATGTCGCTTCGCTCCAATTTGCAATTCGCAATTCACAATTCGCAATTCACAATTCGCAATTCACAACCGTCCTGTACGGAGCGAAGGGAGTAGGAGTGGCGAATTAAAGATTGTTCTGGTCATGATAGGGAAAACTCAAACGCTAATGTAGTTTTAGTGTTCCCAAGAGATTTGAAAAACTACCAGATGGCTTGCAAATTTAGGACAAAACCGGGCAGGACATTTTCCCTCGATAGGGTAGCGGGATTGTCTAAAATCTCTTTATCTTGTCCGGCACGGTAGATTTCTACTTGTCTGTCTTGCGGATTAATCAACCATCCCAAACGAGTGCCGTTATCGATATATTCAACCATCTTTTCCTGTAGCGTTTTTAGGGCATCGTTGGGAGAACGCAATTGAATAACAAAATCGGGACAGAAGGGCAAAAATTTTTCCTGCTCTTGTGGAGTTAGGTTATTCCATTTTGTTAGTGGGATCCAAATTGTTCGTCGCTAAGTCGAGCTGTAGGTGGAAAATATAAAGTTATTGCTGTCATATTTTTTTCTACCCTCGATTAGCAAGTCGAGTGAGTCAAACCAATTCGCAATTACCAGTTCGCAATTCGCAATTACACAATCAGTGGGGACTTGAAACCCATTAATTAACAATTATCTAATTAGATGTTCGCGAATTTTAATTGCCAACTCGCCCGCACGTAGCGCAGCGAGGAGAACGAGCGAATTGCGAATGACAATTGTTTGGTCAAATAGTTGACTGATTTTGATATTCTAACGAAAAGTCAGCGATTTCAAGCGCTGCCTCATATTTAAATTCGTTTTCATACGACTCAATGAGAGCGATCGCGATTCTAAAATAGATAGCAGAAAGTAGAACGGAACTGATAAACGATGCAAATCACAATTGACATTCCAGAAGAATTAGCCGATCTTCTCGAACTGAAGTGGGGGAATTTATCGCAACGAACGCTAGAGGCATTAGCTGTCGAAGGTTATCGTCGAGGGGTGATGACGCGGGGACAGGTAAGACAAATGCTAAATTTATCTTCTTTTTATGAAGTTGAGCAATTTCTCAAGGAAAGAGGAGCCAATTTACACTATGATGAAACCGATTTAGAACAAGATATTCAAGTTATTAACGAGTTAACGTCCAATTGATTGTTGTTTCTAACACATCCCCTATTTGTTACCTAGTGCTAATTGATGCCATCAATGTGCTACCTCAATTGTACGGTCAAGTAATTATTCCTCAAGCAGTTTGCTCGGAACTTGCTGCATCAGGTTCACCACTTATATTGCAAGAATGGATAGCAAATCCTCCCCCTTGGCTAATAATTCAAGCAGTAGATCTAGTCGAAGATGATTCGCTTTTGACCTTGGATCTCGGCGAACGCAATGCTATTTTCTTGGCAGAGAGATTAAAAGCTAATTTGATTATTTTGGACGAGCAAGAAGCCCGAAGAATAGCCATCGATAGAGGCTTAAAGGTAATTGGTTTACTTGGTGTTTTTTATCAAGCTGCTATCAGAGATTTAATAGATCTGGCAGAGTCTCTTGAACGTCTCAAACAAACTAATTTTCGAGCTTCGTCTAGTCTTTTTAATTCACTTTTAGCTCGTTATCAGAATGAACTTAATAATCGCAATCGTTAAATTTTGTGATTTTGATAATTGCTAATACTATTGAAATAAGTCATTTAAATGATTGTTTTTACCTGAAAATTAGTCTAGGCAGATAAGTTTTTATCCCGTTTTGAAATATTATTAAATCTCGATACTCTGACTTTAGAATCGGTTTTCAATCCCGTTGCTGCAAATTCTGAGTTGGTGGATGCGATCGCAAATTCTTCTGCGCTTAAGTTAGCGACATTTTGAGAAGAAATAAAACATACTGTAACATCATTCCCCTGGTTGAGTGACAAAACTCAAATCGCCCTCACCCCAACCCCTCTCCCAGAGCGGGAGAGTGGCTCTCAACTTAAGACTTTTGTCTGAAGTCCCTTCGCCCCTTGTGGGAGAAGGGATTTAGGGATGAGGGGACAAAGATTGGTCAGTCAACCAGGTTTATGTGATTAATCTTCTCACTCGGCACTTTTTCTGAAGGCTTATCGGTTAAAGCGATCGCTACTTTATATACAGCAATCCTAAATCAGTTGTAATATTTCTGCCTCCCCTCTCTCTTAACTCCCTCTCCTGTGGGAGAGGGTTGGGGTGAGGGCAACTCGCCAATCAAATGGGATTGCTATATAGTAACTTCGATATTTACTTTCCCATCATATCCCATGCCGCCAAGACTAATCTTTGCGTCCGATATTCCCCATATTTCTTCATCTCATTATTCTTCAAAACCCGAAAAGTTTCGCTCTTGAAATCTTCGCCATAAACATCCGCAGGATCGAGAATATATCGCAACTCATCGCGAGTGAGTCCGTAAAGTTTAGCGTATTTTGCATCGAGTTCGGCGCGGAGAATAGCGCGGCGGTTTTCGTCCCATTTAAAAGGTTCTCCCTCGTATCCCATATCTAAGGCGAATGGTTGCATATCCCATGAAGTGTAAACCAGTTCGAGGACTCGACTGCTGATATATTCAATGTCTTCTTTTGTGTAGGCTTCTGGGGGAATGACGGGGAGTTGTTTGACGATGAAACAACTCATGTTAGTTCCACCAATTTTTTGTCTTGCTACAAAGTCAAAAATTAAATTATTAAGATTAGCAAGTAAGCATGATGTAAGAGAATAATACTTTTTATCTATGAAAAATATTGGTGCTTTATTTCCAACAGCCACTCTAGGCAATAAACTAAAAATAGCTGTACGTACATTAGTTGAGCGACAAATATCTCTCCATCCAAGCAACCACTTTTTATTCCACTTGCCAGCTAACTTATTTTCTACTTCAGTACGACTCACCCAATAACGAGGTTGAACTTGATAATTTGGATCGTTTTTCTCTTCATCCATCACATCGCGAGTATCGCCGTTATTTGTATAAGTTGCCCAACGATGGTCAAACTGATGAAATAGCTTCGCCTCATACAAGGGAACTAGACCCTCACCCCGTCCTGTCGGACACCCCTCTCCCATTGGGAGAGGGGAAGGGGGTGAGGAAACAAACAACCCACTATCATTTGCCATATCAAACATCCGCATAAATGAAATACCCCAAGGATTCTTACCTGTTTTCTCGTTTTCTAAAACAGGTACGCGCTGATAGATTTTCTTGGTTAATTCTGCATCTGCACGAGTGCGAAAAACGGGACAAGTTAAGGTATTGGGATTCATTAAAGCTATGTCTTGAGGCGCTAATTGGACAACTCGCGCTGCATTATCGATTTGTTTGGGTTGCGTGAGAAAGAAAGAAAAGTTAGCTTGTTGAATGGGTTTATTACTCATTGCCAGTAAAGAGAATTTATAGCTACGAGCTACAGCAGCAAATATTGCTTCTCGATTCTCAAAATCATATAAACTAGCCAAGTTTTGCTTTTGAGTGAGATCGCCAAAAAATTTCTTGCAAGTATCATCTGTCGCAATCCCTGTAGGTACAATAATTCCTACTCTTCCATGAGATGAAATAATCTTTCTCGTCGTCTCCGCAAACACTGCATAAGTATTAATATCTCCCACCGCAGTTAAAGGAAATCTCGCCGACTCGCGAATAAACTTACTCTGTGCATCAGCATCGTGTTTTGTTTCTTCAAATGCTTGTAATAACTCAGGATTCTTGTGCGATAACTGTTTAATTAATTTCTCTCTTGCTGCTTTATTGGCTGCATTAGCTATTTCAGCATCTCTGGAGGCAAAAAACTCTTTTTCCTGTAACTTAATCCTCTCCCAAGGCGGATTACCTAAAACACAGTCAAAACCCCTCTCCCCTTTCCCCTCTCCCACGGGGAGAGGGGTGTCCGATAGGACGGGGTGAGGGCAAAACACTTCGGGAAACTCCAAACACCAATGGAAAAAGCGCTTTTCTTCCGCTAACTTATTCGCCGCATCGACAATTTTTTGTGTTGACGAACTACCTCGTAAAAGTTGATTCAATGCTTCCGTTGTCGGTAACAACTGTAATTTCTGTTCGGTTAACGGCATAAAAAATGCAGCCGTCCACAAATTACAAGCCGAATAATCGCGCCACCATTTCGTATTTTGCCGATTCTCTCTGTATTTCGCCTCTTTGCGTTTCACTTCTATGGGTGTCGTTTCTTCCAAGTTTTCTAACTCTTGCCACTGCTGTGCATAGTTAGTGCGATCTACATTTTCAAACAGCGATAATTGGTTGAGATTTTCCCTCTCTTTCTTATTGCGCTTCTTGATCTGCGATGCCAAAGCTTTTTCATCTCCCGTCACTGGGTTAAATGCCGTATCTGGTATTCCTTCATCGAGACAGGAAATATCCAACACGCCAACGAGGGAGTTACCGCATTTGATTCGGTGGTCGAGGAAACTCAGGGGCAATCCCTTACAGAATCCCTCAATCCACAACGCCACCTTGCACAGATCCACCGCCAAGGGATTAAAATCGACTCCATAGATGCAGTGTTGAATGACATCTCGAATCGCCTGACGTAGAGGTTCTGGGGCAGGTTGCGCCTCTCCAGTCCGAATGCGGGCTAATTCCTTGCCAATGCGTCTTGCTGCGGCTAAAAGGAAATGTCCCGAACCGCAAGCGGGATCGCAGATTTTGAGGGATAAGAGGGCGGCTTCTTGTGCTTGTCTGATTGCGCCCTCACCCCCTTCCCCTCTCCCAGAGGGCGAGGGGTGTGAAAAGGTATTGCGGATGGTAGATAGTACAGTCGCGAGATCGGTTTCTACTTGTTCGCTGCTGACTCTTACAAAACGTAAGTCTAAAGATTCAAGAAGTTCTTGACGCTGACGATCTAACTCTTTTTGCGACTCGTGTACTCCTCCATCAACTTCGACGATTAAGCGTTCTGCATGGCAGAAAAAGTCAACAATAAAAGTACCAATAGGATGCTGCCGTCGAAACTTTCGGTTATCTAACTTTCTGTTCCGCAAAGCTTCCCACAAGATTGCTTCGCTTTTAGTCGGTTTCTTGCGAAACTGCTGGGCAATTTCCTGCATCTTTTTCTGCAAGGATTGAGAAACTTCCCACTTAACTTGCTCATCCTCTAATTCCTCTCTTCCAGTAGTCAGTTCCCCTCTTCCGGTTAGTTCCTCTCTTCCAGTCAGTTCCCCTCTCCCTGTGGGAGAGGGGTTAGGGGTGAGGGCATTCCGAACACTCTTCAGCTTCTCCTCAATGACGGGTTCTAACGCCGATTTAATCAACTGCGCGACCAACTCTGGCGGTGTATAATAAGAACCCGTCGTCTTGCGATCGCTTCCTGCAACTAACTTAAATTCATAAATCCCCTCGTGCCGCACGATTTGAGGATGGAATTCTAGCAGACTCTCATAAACGCTGCCCAACTCTTCTACATCCAACGCACCGTAATTGACGCGGCGTAACTGTCCCTTTTGTTCGTATAAAGATAGTTCCCGAATGGCACGCAGCAGATCGTAGTTATCGATTGCATAACCATCTAACGTTTGCAGTACTTTAGAACCGAATAAATCTCCATTTAACGGAGATAGCCCCAACAATTCCCCGCGCCAATTCTCGTCAAACAAGCTAAAAGTCACCCGCAACCCCTGCCAGATATCCTGAAATCCCTCTCGTCGATAGCTGGGGCGTTCGGCTAAATTTCTCAGTCGTTCGATGCTGTAATATTCGGTGTAAATCCGCGCCTTCTCTTCGTCATCTCCGATTAATAAAATCTGACGCGACTCTGCCACCATCAGGAATAAGAGGCGATAGATGAGCAGAAGTAACTGACGATAAAAATCCGCCGCCGTTAATTGTTTCCCTTCTTCAATTGCGAATTGCTCTCGTAATGATTGATTGCTTGGATGCTGGAGAAATCCCGTTCCCAACAAAATTAAGGCTTTCTCGACTCCATCGCGCAGGCGATCGCGTACCCGTCCCCCGTGCTGAATGGCTTCTTGATGATAGAATTCCAATAAGCACTTGTCGGCATCATCTACTCCTTCTGGCAGGCGAGAACGGTGGAATAGGCGGTAGAATAAGCAAAATTCAGCAAAATTTTCTCCTTCAAGAATCTGTTCCAGATCGAACTCTATATAAGTCAAGCGCGTCATCAGGGAAGAATCTCGCAGCAACCGCCAGCGCAAACCATTAGTCACAATGCCCCAGAGGTGTTCGGTGCGGTTGAGATATTCCTGCATCAGCGCGTGTGCGGATAGTCGCGGATTGCCCGATGGAGGACGTTCTTCTAACTTCAACCGAGAACCGATAATATGGACTGGCGGAAACGATTCGCAATTGGCAGCGGGCAATTCGCAATTGTTGGATTTACTACAGGCACGATAGGATATGGCGTAAGTTTGCCCGTCTACTATCTCAGCTTTTGCCTGGTAAACCGGATGGTAGCCCAACAGTTCCAACAAAGGCACTGCCCAATATTCCCTTGTCAGGCTAGTAGCCGCATCGCCGTCTTCGAGTCGCGATAATCGTCTCTTAAAAGCTGCCCAATATGCTTTGGCATCGCCCCAGGCACGGGCGATCTCGTCTTCTAACTTATCGGTTTTCTTTAAACCAAAGTCTGTTGGGGATTGTCCTTTAAAATCACCAGAAGACAAATCCTCAGTCAAATCGGCAGCAATTAAATTTCCTTCGATATAAAGCATAACGATCTGCAATTTAAGTAATTAATCCGAATATCTTGGAACCTAAATAGAAGTCCGTTTAAACGGACTTAAGCCATGAGACAGAGAATTTATTCTCTGGCTGTCTCACAATTGAGATTTCATAAAGGTTGAAAAAGATAAACACCCAAAACATCCATTGGCAATTGAGGTTGAACCCGTAATTGCGAATTGTTAATTGCGAATTGCGAATTGGTAATTGCTCTTACTCGTCGATGGGATTGTAAGAGAGATTGCGATCGCGTTTGGGCAATTTGTTCTAAATGAGATTCCAAAACGGGTAGATTTGACAAAATCCGTTCGATCGCCGTTCGCTTGCGCTGCAAGGGCAAATCGCCTCCAGGTTCTACTCGTTGCAGGAGTGCCAAAGTCTCCTCGTCAGATAACCATTGAGGTTGAGAAGGCGAACCCGTAAATCCTACAACCAAACATTCCTCTGCCAGTAAGGTCGAATGCTTGTTGCTTTCTAATAAGTACCGCAGGCGCAGCAAGAGAATTGAGGTTGGTACGGTCACTGCATCGGTGACCGTCACCCCGCATCGCGCCGCCGTCGGAGATTGTCGGTTTTCTAAAGCGTCTTCGAGTAAATACCGCGCCAATCCTTCTACTAGCGGATGGTTGCGTCCTACATGCTCAACTCCTTCTGGTGCGGGATGGGAAAAAGTAATGAGACGCGGTTTGTCGCCCAATACGGGAATTAAGCAATGAGGAATATTAGGCAAATACCAGCCGTTTTTCTGTTTGACTAGGGAAGCATTCAAGCGATCGCAAGCTTGCTTGACAAATTGCTCGACATCTGCTTCGCTGCCTAAAATTCGGTTGGATTCGAGTAATTCCCGTTCGACTTCTTCGGGTTTAATCGATCGCTGGGCAAAGCGAGTGCGGTTTTGCTTCTCTCGCTCCACTGCCCTGTCCCAGTTTTGATGTACAGTAGCGACGGGGGATTGAGTATCTTGCAGCAAATCGAACAGACTTAGCTGACGAGTAGCGGGGACTTTCTCAAATAAAGACTTGAAGACGGCTTCCTGTACGGTGGCGCTATCCATCGGCACGGGAACGGTAATTCCTAACGTGCGGTGAATGGTGACGGCTTTGCGGATCAAGACTTCCAACACTGCCCCATCGACGGGGTTATCTTGTCCGTAGAGCAAGATACACTTGACAGTGGGCGAGGGTTGTCCGTAGCGATCGATCCGTCCCTCTCGTTGTTCTAGACGATTTGGATTCCAAGGCAGATCGTAGTGAATGGCTGCGGTAAAATGCTCTTGTAGGTTCACCCCTTCGCTCAAGCAATCCGTCGCTACCATTACCCGTTGGGGAGAGGCTTTTAATTCATCCAAGCGGATTTCTCGTTCGTCTTCCGAAAGTTCTCCAGTAATGGCAATGACTCAGACGTTGCTGCCTTTCTTCTTCTCTAGTTCATCTCTAAGCGATTGGGCGACGTAGTTAGCAGTGGCAATGTAGCGACACCAAACAATCGGGTTTAACCCTTCTTTGAGTAAGTCTTTAACCAGAGCAATAAGCTGTTGTAATTTAGCATCTTTACTTCCTTTTAGTTGCTCGGCAGCTTTGACAAATTCTCTTAACTTCCGTTTTTGGGATTCTCCATAACTGTATTGTCCTCGTTCGACAACGACAGTGGGAGACACATCGATCGCCGTTTCTTGCTCGGTAGGATCGTAAACGTAAGTCGCTGCTAATTCCTCGTCCAACTCCTCAGCTAAAGAATCTGCACCTGCACCTTTGCCACTCAGACGAGATAAAGTTGCGATCGCGGCGGCGGGAGATGACATCACGCACCGAATAATTGCCAGTGCCGACCAGTAGCGTCCTCGACGTTGGGCATAGCTGAGACTGGCATCGGCTGTGTTGACTAATCCTCGTGCCAAGTCATACACCTGCTCGAACAAGGCGCGATACTCAGCAGAGAGTTGGTAAGGGGATTCCAATGATTCTCGTTGCGGAAAAGGCGTATCGTTGCCCAACCAATTTTTGACATCAGCCCGACGACGTTGAACGAAGTGACGCGCCAATTCGATACGTTGAGGTTCCGTTAAAGCATTCAAATCCAACTCTTCAAATTCGGGTTTGAGCAACCCTAAAATAGACGTGAAAGAAGCCTCGATGCCGCTATGGGGCGTAGCAGTGAGTAACACCAAATGGCGATCGCCTTTTTGGGCAATTTCTTTAACTAACTGATAGCGCTGCTGTTGGGTGGCGCGATCTCCCGTCGAACTCGCTGTATGCACCTCATCGACAATTACCAAGTCGGGGCAGTGTGTCAGAAAACTAGCGCGGCGGCGATCTGATTTAGCATAGTCGAGACTGACGATGAGGTGAGGATAATAGCTGAAGATATGGCTATTGACCGATGGCAAGCCCCGTTCCAGTTTAGCGATCGTGCCAGAGCGAATGACGACCGCATCGATGTTAAACTTCTGCTTGAGTTCTCGCTGCCACTGGTCGCACAGTTGCGGAGGACATAAAACTGCCAGTCGCTTGACTTCGCCTCGGTCTAACAACTCGCGGGCAATCAATCCAGCTTCAATTGTCTTGCCAATTCCCACATCATCGGCAACCAGCAATCGTACTGTTTCTAACCGCAGTGCCATTAACAGCGGCACGAGTTGATAGGGACGAGGACGAACCGACAAACGCCCCAGACAGCGAAAAGGCCCCGCCCCACTCCGCAAACTCAACCGCGCGGCTTCTATTAGCAGATGAGCGGCAGTATGGTCGGAGATCGCTTCGGCAACAGGAGGTGGGAAATGAGCGGGTTCGACGCTTCCTTCTAAGGGAGTGAAGATTCCACAAATCTGCTCTTCATTTCCACTGAGAGGGCGTAAACGGATGATTTCCGAACTCGTCGATGGCAGGACGACCCATTGGCGTTGGCGACAGGAAACGATGGAACCTGGGGTGATTGAAGCTACCATTTTAGAGAGGTTTTCTAACTAACAGAATTAAAGGTTTCTATCAGTTAGACTTCCCCGTTCAAATTCCGAATTATTTGCGTATTTTCGCGGAATTTTTTCCGTAGAAACGATTTATATCCATCCGTACTTTTACCGAAACCCGAATTTTGGCAATCGCTGTCATACTTATACCAATTCGCCGATGCTCCTCCACTTCGTGGGAGTCCGCGTCGGTTCGCAATTATCAGTTCGCAATTAATCAGCAGCTCCGTGTATCAAGCTTTTTCATTGAGTATCTGTAGCGTTCTTTTTTAGAAATGAGTAACCATTATTCACTTTCTACGCGAGAGAGCAGGCACAATGAATCCGGATGACAACATACTGCAATTACTCCTAGATGATACTTTTAGCACCTTCGATCGCGTCCTGGCAGATCTGAGAATGGAACTAAAATCCCAGGAAATCGGCATTGTTCGCTCGGTCGGTCACGGCATTGCCCGCGTATCCGGTTTGCCCGGGGTGCAGTCGGAAGAAGTCGTGCTATTCGGTGGCGATGGGCTAGGCATGGTCTTCAACCTCGATCCCGATGAGGTGGGCATTATTTTGCTCGACAAAAGCGATCGCTTGAAAGCCGGATGCGAGGTGCGCCGTACCGGACGGGTGCTGGACGTACCCGTAGGCGAGACGCTGCTGGGGCGGGTAATCGACCCGATGGGTCGCCCCCTAGACGGACGGGGAACCGTGCGAGTGGCGCAACGCTATCCGGCAGAACGGGAAGCCCCTGCCATTCGCGATCGCGCTCCCGTCACCGTCCCCTTGCAAACGGGGCTGAAAGTCATAGATGCCTTGATTCCCATTGGTCGGGGACAGCGGGAACTAATTTTAGGCGATCGCCAGACAGGAAAAACCGCGATCGCCCTCGACACCATCCTCAACCAAAAAGGTCGAGAGGTTATCTGCATCTACTGTGCCATCGGACAGCGCAGTTCCGCCGTCGCCAAACTAATCGCCGACCTGCAAAGGCACGGGGCGATGGATTATTGCCTGGTGGTGGTTGCCGCCGGAGAAGAACCGCCAGGACTCCAATTCGTTGCTCCCTACGCCGCCACCGCTATGGCAGAATATTTCCTGGAGCAGGGACGAGATGTTTTAATTGTCTACGACGATTTAACTGCCCACGCCCGCGCCTACCGAGAACTGTCGCTCCTGTTGCGCCGTCCTCCCGGTCGCGAAGCCTTTCCCGGCGATATCTTCTACATCCATTCCCGCTTGTTGGAACGGGCTACCCACTTAAATGCCGAACGGGGCGGGGGTTCTTTAACCGCCCTGCCCATCGTCGAAACCGAAGCACAGAATATTGCGGCTTACATTCCCACCAATCTTATTTCGATTACCGACGGACAGATTTATCTCTCCCCCACTTTATTTCAAAAAGGCATATTACCTGCCGTCGATGTCGGCAAATCAGTATCGCGGGTCGGAGGAAAAACCCAGTTAAGCGCCTATCGAGCTGTTGCTGGGGATTTGCGCCTCTCCTATTCCCAGTTTGAAGAGTTGGAAATCTTCTCCCGCTTTGGCACTCGCTTGGATGAAGCGACTCGCCAAACCCTCGAAAGAGGTCGCCGCGTGCGGGAAATCCTCAAACAGAATCAATACGAACCAATGCCAGTAGCCGATCAGATTGCCGTTTTGCTGGCGGTGACGGCAGGGACATTTGACGAACTACCAATCGAACGAATTAGGACGGCGGAAAAAGCCGTCTGTACGACCGTAAGGAAGGAGTTGCCAGCCCTGTGCGATCGCATCGAGTCGGGAGAAACGCTAACGGAAAAGGAGCGCGATCGCCTCGTCCGCATCGTCAAGCAAGCGATTCGCAACTATACTGGTTTGAGTGTGTAGAATGATACTGCGATGTAGGTAGGTAAAATTATTTACCTTTTTTGCCTCTTGCTTCTTGCATGCATGCCTGCCTTCGCAAGGTTAAATTAATTTTGCACAGGTACTTATGACCGCCCTTGAGTCGTTCCAGCGCCAGATCGCGATCGCCCGAGAACTTCAATCCGTGGTTAAGACGATGAAAGTCCTGGCGGCTGCCAGCATTCGCCAGTACGAGCGAGCGGTAGAATCTTTAGCCGAATACTCCCGTACCATCGATTTGGGACTGCAAGTGGTACTGAAAGAACGCGCCCGGGCGGAAAATGCTGGCTTCAAAGGGATTGACTGGGCGGCAGCCGAAAAGCACCAGCGATTGGGCGCGATCGTCTTTGGTTCGGATCGGGGAATGTGCGGTCAGTTCAACGAACAAATTGCCCGCTACAGCGTCGATTGCCTCAACCATCTCGCTCCCCAGCCAGCGGAGCGAACTGTCATAGTCGTCGGTACTCGGATCGTTGCGCCTCTAGAAGCGCGGGGAGTGGCGATCGCTGCTAGTTTTCCCATGCCCAGTTCTCTGGCAGGCATTACCCCAATGGTTCAAGAACTGTTACTATACCTCGAAGCCTGGCGCTCCCAAGAGCAAATCGGTCCTATTGTCCTCCTCTACAACCAGCCTCGCTCTAACACCGCTTGCGAACCTCACCTCCATCATTTATTCCCCCTCGATCGCGCCTGGTTGGAGCATTTGCAGCAGGAGCGATGGCACTCCCGTACCCTACCTACCTTTACGATGGACTGGACTCAGTTATTGGCTGCGCTAATCCGCCAATATTTCTTTGTCTGCTTGTATCGCGCCTTCGCCGAGTCTCTCAAGAGTGAGAATGCTAGCCGTCTTGCCTCGATGCAGGTAGCCGAGCAAAACATCGAAGAGCGACTGGCACGATTGAACGCTCAATTTCAGCACGAGCGTCAGACGGCAATTACTCAAGAGATCCTGGAAATTGTCGCAGGTGCCGAGGCGATCGCGCAATTTTGATGATACTAATTATTAATTAGGATCGCATGGCTGCTTCAACCAATTCGGGAACGGCTTGAATTTGCTCCTGAGTCACCATCAAGTTCGTAACGGCTCGCAGCGAGTGCGAACCAATGGCCAAAAGTGCGACTCCCTTCTCTTGAAGCTTCTGGGCTAAGGTTTGTGCTGGAATCGCTTTAGTTTGAAAAATAACAATATTGGTTTGCACGTCTTCGGGATCGATCGCAATTCCATCGATTTGTTGCAATCCCTTTGCCAAAATCTTGGCGTTAAGGTGGTCTTCTAGCAATCGTTCTCGATGGTGTTTTAGCGCGTACAATGCCCCCGCCGCAATAATCCCTGCCTGCCGCATCCCGCCGCCAAACATCTTGCAAAACCGCCGCGCTCGTTTCATTAACTCTTGAGAACCTACCAATGCCGAACCTACGGGCGCTCCCAATCCTTTTGAGAAACAGATGCTGACGGTATCGAATGGCTTGGCATAATCGGCTTCTGAGATACTTGTTGCCGCGCAGGCATTCCACAAGCGCGCTCCGTCGAGGTGCAGCTTGAGATTGCGCTCTTGACAAATGCGAGCGATCGCTTCAATCTCGGATAAGGGAAAAATCCGCCCTCCGCCGCGATTGTGCGTATTTTCCAGACACACCAACTTGGTCTTGGGAAAGTGATAGTTGTCGGGACGCAACACCCTTTCTACATCAGTTGCCGAAAAGATCCCTTCATTGCCCTTAATTAACCGACACATTACCCCCGACAATGCGGCTGGCGCACCACCTTCATAGTAGTAAATATGGGCTTCAGACTCCAGAATAACCTCATCGCCCGGTTCGGTATGAACTCGCAAGGCGACTTGATTGGTCATGGTGCCAGAGGGCATATAAACCGCTTCTTCTTTGCCCAAGAGTTCGGCGACGTAGGCTTCTAGGGCATTAACTGTTGGATCGTCGCCAAAGACATCATCCCCAACTTCTGCCTTCGCCATTGCTTCGCGCATGGCGGGGGTGGGTTTGGTAATCGTGTCGCTTCTAAGGTCGATTATCATATTATTTAAAATTCGTTATTAGTCATTCATTGTTAGTGGATAGTATTTCTACTTTCTACTAACCACTAACGACCTGATGGGTAGCCGACTGAAGAACGGAGGGATTAAGAACTTGATTGAGCTTGCCACTGCGATAACCTTCCAAGTCTAGGGTAACGTAGACAAATCCATAGCTTTGAAAAGTCGATACCAGTTGAGGTAAGTCGGTAGTGAAAACAAACTCTTTAATTTGCTCTGGCAGTAATTCTATTCGGGCGGTATCGCCTTCGGAACGAACGCGCAGATTCTTCCAGCCTAACTTGCGCAAATAAACTTCTGCTCGACCGACTCGTTGCAGTTTGGCAATGGTGATTTCTTCGCCATAGGGGAAACGCGAACTAAGACAGGGTTGGGCGGGTTTGTCCCACCAAGACAATCCCAATTGTTTAGACAGTTGACGAACTTCTGCTTTAGCGATCCCTGCTTCTGCTAGGGGCGATCGCGCACCTCTTTCTTTTGCTGCCTGGATTCCCGGTCGATAGTCTTTGAGGTCGTCTGCATTGACTCCATCGACGACGTAGGGATAGCCTCGCTCTAGGGCAAGCGGTTTTAGGGTGTCGTGGAGTTCGCTTTTACAAAAGTAGCAACGGTTGACGGGGTTGGCAGTGTAGTTGGGATTTTCTATTTCGTGGGTTTCTACCAACTCGTGGCGAATGCCAATTTCATCTGCCTGAATTTGCGCGTCATCTAGTTCTTCTGGCAGCAGGGAGGGAGAAACTGCGGTTATGGCTAAAGCGCGATCGCCCAAGACATCGTAGGCAACTTTAGCAACCAAGCTGCTATCGATGCCCCCAGAATATGCGATTAAAGCCCGATCCATTTCAGCAAAAATGGCTTTGAGTCGTGCTAACTTTTGTTCGAGCATTTTAGATTGGCCGGCAGTTAGTTGGTATTTATAAATCGATCTTATCTCTTTCGTCGAAACCAATGGCTAATAACTAATTACTAATTACTAACCGACACTTAAATCGGCAAATGCAAGGTAAAGCAGCTTCCTTTACCTTCTTCTGAAACTAGGGTAATATCGCCGTTATGGAGTTGCGCCAGCTTGCGGGAAAGGGTTAATCCTAAACCAGTGCCTTTATGCTTGCGACTCAAAGGATTGTTAATTTGTTGAAACGGTTGAAATAGCTTTTCTCGATCGGCTGGTTCGATCCCAATACCAGTGTCGATTACGCAAAACTCCAGCCTATTTTCTTGGCGCTGAACTTTGAGCGTAACCGAACCGACTTCAGTGAACTTGATGGCATTAGAAAGTAGGTTGACTAAAATCTGCTTGATGCGACGGCGATCGGCATGGCAAAAATCGACGCCGGGGCAGATTTCTAGTCGCAAGTCTAACCCTTGTTCTCTTGCTCGCGATTCTACCATAGAGAGGGAAGCGATACACAAGTCCTCAACTGGTAATGTTTCTAGAAAAAGTTCTTCGCGATTGGCTTCAATTTTTGCAATATCTAAGAAATCATTGACTAAAGACAATAAGTGTTCCCCAGAAGAGGCAATAGCACTTACGTATTGCTGCTGTTTTGGATTGAGAGACCCATAAATTTCATCTTTTAACATGCGAGCAAAGCCTAAAATTCCTGTTAAAGGCGTGCGTAGCTCGTGATTGATATGAGAGAGAAATTCACTTTTTGCTTGATTGGCAGCTTCAGATTGTTGCTTTTCTAATTCTAGGTTTTTAGCGCGTTCTTCTAGTTTTTTCAGGTTTTTTTGAGTTTGAGCGATATAGAGAGCGATCGCAATTTGTTCGGCAATAGATTTCAGAATATTAATTTCTTCAAGCGTAAAAGTTTTTCTAGAAATCGATTGTTGTAAGGCTAAACATCCAAAAAGTTGTTCTTTAATAAAAATAGGAACGTTGGCGAAAGAAACTATTAGTTCGTTTAACTTGCAATCAAATTGGCTGACTTTGCCTCGTTTTTTAAAAGTCAGTATTCTCAATTCTTCCCACAGAGATATGTTTAAAGTTGATAGAAGAGGAATTTTATCGCTACTGCACCATTCTTTTTCAATTTGACTGGTCTTTTCATCTAGTCGGAAAAGAACGACGCGATCGACCTGAAAGTTTTCACCGACTAGGGCAAGCGTTTCTGCTATGGCGATTTCTGGAGCGAGATTAGAGTTTAGTTTTCGCTCGATTTGCCAAAGTAATTTTTGTCGTGATTTCTGCTGTTGGATTTGCCGCTTTAATTGGGATTGAACGATTTCGATCGCGCATTGCTCGACTAGAAGGCGTACTAACTCTAATTGATGTTCGCTCCATTGACGATCGCGATCGCACGAATAGAGAAAAATTTCTCCTAAATAGGAATACTGATAGATGATGGGAACGAGTAAAAGCGAACGAATTCGCTCCGTTTTAACGGGATGTTGCACGAATAAAGGAAACAGGCAATCGCGATCGTAAAAAACGATCGGTCTGCCTTGGAGAAGTATCGGTTGATAATCGTCTACAATCCTATAGGAGAGATCGAGCAAGTTGTCCGATACGAATGTTGTTTGCGAGCGGTAGCAAAGTTTACTATTTTTCTCGCCATCAAAACACAACATCAAACAGTAACTAACCTCAAAGGTTTCATTTAATAAATTGACTAGACTTTGAAGGGGTTCGTCTAAACCTTGGGGGTCTTGTGTTGCTTCATCTGGCGAGTAACTTTTAGATTTTTTCTCAATTGGAGCCGCTTGCATTTTAGTCTTTTCTAAGTCAAAGATAAAGTTTTGATGAAGTTTTTGGAAGCGCGATCGGGAATTTCATTTTCACAAGTTCTTATTCTTCCGCTATGTAATTTAGAGTATTCTGGAGCCTTAAGCAAGAGAGTCTTACTTTAAAATTCTCGTCTGGAAAATATCAAGATTGCAATTGATAAAAGGAGTGCTGCATACAAAATTCCGTATGCGGCGTTACTAACCAGTTCTTCAGAACTGGGCAACAAGCCATATACAGCTTGATTTTTGAGGTTTAATCGCTCAAGATCTGGCAAAATTAAGTAAATCGCTTTAGTAATCGATTCTACTGTGGCATTTTTACTCAAGGCACCGAGTTTGAGTAAATTACTGCTAATATGTCCCATTAAATAGATGCCGAAGCTAAAAAGCGTTGCCAAAATCGAACTGGTAAAAGTGCCAAAAAGTATGGCAACGGCAATCAGTAACGCTAATTCAACTAATAAAAACAGTTGAGATACCAGAATCGTGTTTAAAGCATAGGAAATTTTCGATAGGCTCAAAAGCGCTAAATAAATAACTGTCATGATGGCTAACATGACAGTCAATACAGCAGATAGTCCCAGGTGTTTGCCAAGAATTAATTCTGCTCGACTAAGAGGTTTTGGAATCAACACTAGGACGGTACGCTTTTCAATTTCTTTGTTGATTAGTCCCGTACCAACGAAGATAGCGACAATAGCACCCAAAAGTGCCATAGCACCGAGTCCCAAATCTAGGAAAATTTTTTCGTGGGTGCCGACAGAAATTTCTGGCAACAAACGGAGGGCGATCGCGAGCAGCAGAGCAAAAAATCCCACAAAATAGAATATGCGATCGCGAATTGTCTCTCTAAATCCATTATTGGCAATCGTCCAGATTCTCGCTAAATTCATAGGAATTTAACCGACCTTTAACCCAATCGTTTTTGTGTTAATTAACTTTGCTTCTATCTTAATCCCAAAAGTAACGAGTTTTTGGGTTTGTCATGAAAAGTGAACCAGTTAAAGTTCAATTGAAGCCATTAGCAATTGTTTCGCTCAACGTTTTTTTCGCTTGCATTAGGGATAAAAACTGAGCTGAGGCAAGCCCAGAGTTTCCTGCCACCCCATCATTAAGTTCAAGCATTGTATCGCTTGTCCCGACTGACCCTTAATTAAATTGTCAATAGCAGACAAAACAATGACGCGATCGGTGCGGGGATCGACTTCAATGCCGATGTAACAGAGATTTGTCCCGCAAGCCCACTTAGTTTGAGGATATACCCCAGTGGGCAATACTTTGATAAAGGGAGACGAGCGGTATAAGGCAGTATAGATCGTAATCAGATCTTCTCGAACCAATCCCGGATCTCGCATCGTCGCATAGACGGTTGACAGAATGCCCCGCACCATCGGAATTAGATGGGGAGTAAACTGGACTCTGATCTCGTGTCCGGCTAACTCGCTGCAAATTTGCTCGATTTCTGGGGTATGGCGGTGCTTGGTCACACCATAAGCCCCCAGAGAATTATCGGCTTCTGCTAGCAATAAATTCGTTTTTGCCTGACGACCGCCGCCAGAAGTGCCCGATTTAGCGTCGATAATTGCCGTTTCTGGGACGATTAGCCCCTGTTTGAGCAAAGGAGCTAATGCTAGAAGACTGGCAGTGGGATAACAACCGGGACAGCCAATCAATTGCGCTTGTCGAATTTCGTCTCGATATAATTCTGGTAAGCCATAAACTGCCATAGCTGCCGTAGCGCGATCGCTGCGTTCTTTTTTGTACCAAGCGCTATAGGTTTCCAAATTGCTAAAACGGTAGTCAGCCGATAAATCCAAGACTTTACAGCCTTTTTCGATCAGCGTAGGCGCTATCTCGCA
The DNA here is from genome assembly GCF_001904635.1 of Hydrococcus rivularis NIES-593. Lineage (GTDB taxonomy): Bacteria > Cyanobacteriota > Cyanobacteriia > Cyanobacteriales > Microcystaceae > Hydrococcus > Hydrococcus rivularis. The sequence goes on along the minus strand of NZ_MRCB01000018.1, from coordinate 53,434 downwards.
AGCAAGACCATTAGGTAAACCAAGAAAGACAACCTGGCAGCGAGAAGTAACCTTATCCAAATCGATCGGCTCGATGGTTAAATTGAAGCAGTGACCGAGATGGGGATAAAGTTCGGAATACGGCTTCCCAGCACTGCTATCGCCCCCAAGATAGACAATTTCTACCTTGGGATGATCTAGCAACAGCCGCACCAGTTGCACGCCACCGTATCCAGAAGCCCCGATAATTCCTACTGCTATTTTGTCTGAATCCCTCATAGTTCCGACTTCCTAGTCACCGCCCATATAGTTTAGCGTTGGCTGCATTTTAGTATCAAATCAAAACTTAAAATCGAAATTTTTTAATAAAGTTTAGCGATCTTGGCGCAAGTAATACCAATTTGAAATAAGAAGGCGACAGATGAATTTACACAATTCAATCGTAGAAAGGGTTTCCCAATCCTTTCATCCAAAATGGTATAAGAACGCTTGGTAAATTTGGGGTATTCGACCAGTTTCTTGCCTCAAAAGCGATTTGCCAACGAGAAGCGACACTAACTCCCTGTGACGTTTGTCACTGCGCTTTTTTCATCTCAATGTTTGCGACTCTCTACTAATTGATACGCCTCCTAGAGCTACAATCAGAGGTAGAAATCTCGAACAACCCTCAGTTTTTGGTATAGCAGGCCCATTGTTAACTCTCCTGCTTTCTAAAACTGATAACTGATAACTGACAATTGACTAATAGTGGAAGCGCTTCAAAACGTCCCAATTGAATTCGACCCCATCGACGCAGCGATCGCAGACATCAAAGCGGGGCGTATGGTTGTCGTTGTTGACGACGAAAACCGAGAGAACGAAGGCGATCTCATCTGTGCTGCCCAGTTCGCCACGCCGCAGACGATCAATTTTATGGCAGTGGAAGCGCGGGGACTGATCTGTCTGGCGATGACGGGAGAACGTCTAGACCAACTAGACTTACCCCTGATGGTTACCAAAAATACCGATAGCAATCAAACCGCCTTTACCGTCAGTATCGACGCTGCCCCTCATTTGGGTGTATCTACGGGAATTTCGGCAGAAGACCGCGCCCGCACCATTCAAGTAGCTATCAATCCGGCAACGCGCCCAGAAGATCTGACTCGTCCCGGTCATATCTTTCCCATCCGTGCTAAGGAAGGGGGCGTCCTGAAACGGGCAGGACATACCGAAGCAGCAGTGGATTTGGCAAGACTGGCGGGGCTGTACCCGGCAGGAGTCATCTGCGAAATCCAAAACTCCGACGGTTCGATGGCGCGATTGCCCCAGCTATTCGAGTATGCCAAGAAGCACGATCTAAAGCTGATTAGCATTGCCGATTTAATTAGCTATCGTCTCAAATACGATCGCTTTGTCTATCGAGAAGCGGTGTGTCAATTTCCCACTCAGTTCGGCACTTTCGTGCTTTATGCCTATCGCAATACCCTAGATGGGACGGAACACGTTGCGATCGTCAAAGGCGATCCGTCTCAATTTCAAGACCATCCGGTAATGGTGCGGATGCACTCGGAATGTTTGACGGGCGATGCTTTGGGATCGCTGCGCTGCGACTGTCGCATGCAATTACACGCCGCCCTAAAAATGATCGAGAATGCTGGTTTGGGCGTAGTCGTTTATCTGCGGCAGGAAGGACGCGGCATTGGTTTGATTAATAAGCTGAAGGCGTATTCCCTGCAAGATTTGGGTTTAGATACGGTGGAGGCTAACGAACGCCTCGGCTTTCCGGCAGATTTGCGCGATTATGGTATGGGGGCGCAAATGCTCAACGATCTGGGCGTGAAAAAAATTCGCCTGATCACCAATAATCCTCGAAAAATTGCCGGGTTAAAGGGGTATGGGTTGGAAGTGGTAGAACGAGTGCCCCTACTAATTGAGGCAAATGATTATAATTCTGGTTATTTAGCTACCAAAGCCCAAAAGTTAGGTCATTTGCTATTGCAAACTTATCTAATTACAGTAGCGATCGAGTGGGAACCGGAAGTGCGATCGATCGCACAACGGTATGAAAGGCTAGAAAAATTGCGCTATTTAAGCCAATCGGCGCAGTTGGTGCTACAAGAAGAAGTCAGACCAGTCGCGATCGCGCTGTTTGGCAATCCTTCTCTTATTTTTCACTTAGGTTTCGATCGCGCTAATCTCGTCGCCCCAAATTGGTACAAAAATAGCCGTCATCCCTACGTACAAGCAATTAACAATATTTTGGACGATTTAGTCACCTGGAAGCACATTAAACGTCTTGAATTTCTAATTTCTTCAGGAGACGATCCCATGATGGGATTACAAGTCAAGTTAGACCGACATACTTTTTCTCTCACTCAAAAACCTTCCGAACTTTGTTCTCAATTAGAACGGCAAACAATTTATAGTTTTGCTCGGTAAATCGATTCAATTGATGGTTAGATAATGAAAAAATATTTAGATCGCGAAGCAAAAACTTTTGGCGACTGGGCATATTTAGCGATCGCTAAACACTTTAATAAAATCCTCAAACACGAAAATGAAGTTCTCAAAGACAAAGATCCAGAAGAATTACATCAAATGCGGGTAGGAATGCGACGCTTGAGAAGCGCGATCGTTGGATTTTCTCCCGCTTTAAATTTCCCTAAAAATGCAGATGAAAAAAAGGTCGGTCAAGTCGCGCGAATCCTAGGAAAATTGCGAGACATTGATGTTTTAGGAGATATTCTCAAACATTGGTATCAGTCGGATTTACCCCAAAACGAAAAAAAACAACTAGACAAAGCCTTAGAGGTTTTGACCAAGCAACGAAAATCTACTTTCAAACAAGTTAGAGAAATTTTAGAAGATCGAATTTATATTAACCTCAAAGAAGCTTTTCAAAATTGGTTAGAAAATCCTACCTATCAAGAAATTGCCGAGATTGATATCAATAACATTTTACCCGATCTCTTGTTGCCTCAAATTAGCAAATTGCTACTGAATCCAGGTTGGTTAGTAGGGATAAAATTTCAAGAGGGAGAAGTTAAATTTCCTGATGAATGGGACAAGAAACAAGTAGAAGAAATTTTAAATCGTCAAGGTACAATGCTTCATGATTTGAGAAAAGAAGCCAAGCGATCGCGCTATAACATGGAACTATTTACCCAGTTTTATAGCGACGCTTATCAAAATTATGTCAAAGATATCAAAGATTTACAAACTGTGCTTGGCGATATGCAAGATAGTTTTATTTTAGCAGAGTTTATCACCGAAGTATTTGAAAAAGATTATTCTACTAAAATGCCAACTCTTACTGAGAAACTAGCAGACATTCGCTACCATAAATGGCAAGAATGGAAAGAATTGCAGCGTAAATTTCTCAATTCTAAAAATCGAAAAGATTTACACCTAACCGTGCTGCGATCGAGCCAAGTAACCACTTAATAATATCAAATCTGTTTAATTAGTCATAATACGTAGTGCGACCAACAGGAGTCGCGAGCGGGACTTGTTATTGTGGTCGTTCAACCAGATTTGATACGATCGGAGGCTGTTTTAAAAAAAAATAAAGAAGGCAGACAAGAGAGATATCTTGCACTTCGTCATGTTGAGAGTAGCGATAGCGAAGCAAAACATCTTATCCCATTTTTCATTCATTAATGATAGAGATAGTCGATCGCCCTCACCCCCAACCCCTCTCCCAAATAGGGAGAGGGGTGAAGAATGTCGATCGCGAAAACATAAAAATTGGTATTATATCGTTTCTCTTTAATCTTGCTACAGATGAGGAGAGTAGGTCAATGGCGAGCATTACTTCATGATTTCCCTAATTTTCTTGTCAGTCTTTTGGGCAAAAACAGCAGACAAGTTATTTTCCAAGCTAGCTAAGTAATTCTCCAGACTCCAGGCAAGCTTGCAACCTGCCGATCTTAGCTCGATGCCGCAGATTAAGTCCTCCGTCGTCTCAAACCGCAGCCTGACATCGTTAGGTAGCTGTTCCCGCAATACCTGGGCAATATCCTGTCGCAAGGCTTCCGGGAGCGCAAAACTACTTGCTACCACTACCTCCGGGGCATTGTGGTTTCTGGGAGAAGCAACGCTACAAAGCGCCTGTCGCTCTTCCCCAGTCAGTTTCTGGATGCGCCGTAGGAAAACCGCGATCGCCTGTTGCTCTAGATCGGCATCGGCTAAGTCCCGCAAGGCTTGGCGGATTGCAGTCTGAATCTCCTGAAGCGATCGATAGCGCAACTCTCGCAGAAAAGCACTTTGCTGGCGTTGGATCGCCTCGTGCCAGCGAGATTGCATGGCATTTACTTCGTCGCGGACATTTTGTAACAAAACCTCTCGCATTTGCTCTACTTCGGCTTTCATTTGGGCGATCGCGGCTTCTCGCTGTTCGACCAACGCCTGTTGCAGTTGGCGATAGCGATCGCTTTCTTGTTCGGCAATTCGTACTTTCTCTCGCGCTTCTTGCATGTAGCCAGCGATTTTTTGCTCCCGTCGCTCCATCGCTCGCACGATCGGACCGTAGAGAAAGCGCTTGAGCAGTGCCAGCAAAATCAGAAAATTGACGATCTGGGCGACAAGGGTAAACCAGTCGATTTGCACGGATCAGCCTCCCGCCTTAGTCGTCACGTAATTCCAGAAGGGATTGGCAAAAATTAAAATCAGGCTGATGACGAAGCAGTAAATCCCAGTTGTTTCGATAAAGGCTACGCCGACAAACAAGGTGCGAGTGATAGTATTGGCTTCATCGGGCTGCTGCGCCAGAGAAATCAATGCCTGGGCGACTGCCCTCGCTTCTCCCAGGGCGGGTCCCACCGAACCGACCGCCATCGTCAATCCGGCTGTAAAAATCGATACCATTCCGATCAGACTAATATTATCCATGCGATATATTTTTATTGAGAAGGCTGGCGCGATCGCCCTTGAGGGCGCTGCCCGGAGGGCAATCGCCGTCCCGTTTCATCCTGTACCTGGCTGGCTGCGGCAATGTACACGCAGGCGAGGACGGAAAAAATATAAGCTTGCAGCACTCCGGTTAACAATCCCAATGCCTGCATGAGAATCGGGAAAAATAGTGGCGTGAGGGATAGCAAGATCGCCGCGACAGTCGAACCGCTCATCACGTTGCCGAAGAGCCGCACTGCCAGTGCCAGGGTGCGCGACAACTCTCCAATAATATTAAAGGGTAACATCAAGGGACTCGGCTCTAAATACTGTTTTAAGTATCTGACCAACCCCTGTCGGCGAATGCCATAAAAAGGAACGGCAACGAAGACGCAGATTGCCAGGGCTGCCGTAGTAGAAATCGAACCCGTTGGCGGTTGATAGCCGGGTACGATACTCAAAATATTGCAGGCAGCAATGAAAATAAAAAGCGTGCCGAGAAAGGGCAAATAAGGATCTGGATCGGACAAGCCGATTTGACGAATTTGCTCTCTAATCCCTTCTACCAAAACTTCCAGGAGATTTTGTCCCCGCGACAAGCGCTCACCGCAGGTGCGCCTCCGGCGATCGCCATTAGATAGTCGGCGCGTTATCAGCCAAGAGCCAAATACCAACAGAACCATCACCAGCCAAGTAAATAGCAGCGTGGCATTCAACTTCACCGCTCCCCATTGCCAGATAATTATCGCATCGGGAGTAATCTGCATCGTTTTACCTGGGACGACCGAGAACAGAGACCTTGCGTCCTTTAACCTGCAAGCGGCGTATCATTAAGTTTCGCACCCACAGGAAAGTCAGCAGGCAAGCCAAGAGTCGTTCCCAATGGCTGCCCATAATCAGATAAAAGCCGACCAGGACAACGCCCAGCCGTACCAAAAGACTGCCTAGCGTCCAAGCGATCGGATGGCGCGTCGTTGGCAACTGCTTTACCGTCAGCCACAAACCGCCGAAGTAAAATAAACCCAGTCCGCTCCCTGCTGCTAGAGCAAAAGTTAAGGGAAAAAGTTCATTCATTATCTTGTCTGTCCTCCTCGTCAGTTCGCTGTATCGATGCCTGCTCGCGAGTTACCCACTGCCAAGCATTCAGACAGCCCAGAATTAACCCCGCAAACATGAGCGTCAGCGTCCAAGAAAAGCGACTGGGCATTCGCCTATCGAGCCAAATTCCTAGCGCCACTCCCAGCAAAGTCGGCACGACTACCGACCAGCCGATCAGTCCCAGCAGACCCAACCCAAACCAGACGCTCTTGCTCTTTTCTCGCCTAGCTCTCAGCTTGTGCTTCTCCTTGACTCCTACCTTGTGGGTAAAGTCTCTCTGGAGTTGGTGTCGGTTTTTGGGAACTTCAGGATCGTCCATCATTCCTCTAGCTCGATAAAGTGCCGGATAACGCTGGCTTCGAGTTTTGCCAGAGCCGAACGAGCTAACTTTTCTCGCTCGTCGATCGCGCGAAACTGGCTGGCAACCGTGTCCCGCAACGTTCCTAGATTGTCGCCCAGCACTGCCTGTCGAGTTGATACTAGCACTTGGGTGCCGCACTTTACCAGAATGCCTTCGTCCACAGCGAGAAATTTTTCCTGTCCCCGAACAGAAACAAAGGATAGCAGCCCCGGAACCAAAGCGCTAACCCAGTCAATGTGATGGGGTAGCAGGCAAAAGGAACCGTTTTCCGCCTCTGCAATGATTTTGGTGACTTCTTCATCCACCAGAATTTTCGTTGGGAGCATAACCTTGAGTCTCATCTTAACTTCTCAACCGCTCTTGAGAACCTATGATAATCACACTAATCTGTAACTATCTGTCTCATTCTTGTTTCTCAACAGTCCTTCAACCTGGGTTGAAGGTTTGTGTACTGCTCCACAAGCGATGACGGTAGAGCTTACCGCCAGAGATGCTAGGTTAAGACTTGCGTTGAAGTCGCGGTCTAAGCTCATCTCACACTTTTGACAATTGAATATACGTTCTTGGAGAGGCATCTTCTGACGATGCCCACATCTAGAACACAACTGACTAGAAGGATAGTATCTATCAGCTATGATTAATTTCGTGTCATACAACTTAGATTTATATTCCAGTTGACGACGACATTCAGATAAACCACTATCAGCTATTGCATTAGCTAAGCGATGGTTTCTAAGCATTCCGCTAACATTCAAATCCTCAATAACTATGGTTCCGTGGTTCTTGGTTAACCATGATGTGAGTTGATGAATGGTGTCTTTACGAATGCAACTAATTCGATAGTGAAGTTTAGCAACAGCCAAACCAGCTTTCTTACGATTGTTAGAGCCTTTAACCTTACGACTAAAGGTGCGTTGTAACTTAGCTAGCTTCCGCTTTAATCTTCTATACGCTCTAGGGTTTTCAAAAGTAGTTCCGTCGGAGCATACAGCCAATGACTTAACACCTAAGTCAATACCTATGACGTTACTTGTTTTAATAGGTACTGGTGGTGTATGGTCAAGCTTGAAAGCAACAAACCAACGGTTAGCTTGACGAGTTAGTCTAACATTCTTAATAATTCCAGTTGGTAAGGTCTCATAAGTCTTGACCCAACCTATTACAGGTAATCGAATACGGTTAGACTCAACCTTGATAGAACCTTCAAGATAAAAGCCATCTTTGCGATACTTCTTCTTGAATTTAGGCGGTTTAGCTATCTTTTTAAAACATCTATCCCAAGCTAATCTAAGGTCTCGTAGAGCTTGCTGTGGAGCGCATTTAGATGACTTATAAAGCCATTGGTTAACTGATTTAACCTCAGCCACAAATCTTTTATGAAGGTCAATAGCTGTTGGGAATGTCTGGATTAGTTTTATTGTGGTCGAGAATTTCTTTAGTAACAGCTAGTCCCCAGTTGAAGGCGAATCTAGCACAACCAGCGTGTTGAGCCATTTTTGACTGTTGTTTGTTATTTAGTTGTAATTCAGTCTTAAAGCTCAACATTTTTCTTGGTTTCCTCAAACAGTTTGTCACCTTCTTCAGTAATAACTTCTGATTTCCAACCTTTAGCAGCACAATATGTCTCCAACATTGTTTGCTGTCTATCTAGGTCAGATCTCTGGTCAGAACTACTAACTCTCGCATAACATACAGTAGGCGAATCTCCATCGCCAAGAGCCAAGAGTTTCGCAGCATCATAAAAGCGAGTACCACCTTTAGTTTTCCTATCTGGTAGTAACTCACCTGTCTTTGCCCACTTACGCAACGTTTCTACTGATACGCCTAGCAAGTTAGCTGCTGCTTCAATCTTGACAAATCTGTTTTCCAGAGTTAGAGATTATAAGAGATTTTACGAGATTTTAGCTAACTGTTTCTAGCCCCAGATAGCCCCGTAAGCCATCCCTGTAATCGTTGCCATGACGACGACTAACGAGATAAAGACGACGGTTTTCTGCGTTCCCATGATGCTGCGGATGACCAGCATATTCGGCAGCGACAGCGCCGGACCCGCCAACAAAAGTGCCAGGGCTGGACCCTGCCCCATGCCACTGCCAATCAACCCTTGGAGGATGGGAACTTCTGTGAGGGTGGCAAAGTACATGAAGGCTCCCGCGAAAGCAGCGAAGAAGTTAGACAGCAGCGAGTTCCCGCCAACTGCCAGCGTTACCCATTCTGAAGGAATCAAGGCTTCGTGACCGGGACGACCGAGCAATGCTCCCGCCACCAGCACTCCCATCAGTAAAAGGGGCAAAATCTGCTTGGCAAAGTCCCAGGAAGAGGAAAACCATTCCCCGGCTTCGTCTTTGTTGGTGCTGGTGAGCCAGGAAAGACCGACAACTCCGGCAGCAAAGGGAATCAGTGGCTCCTGGGAAAAGCGCAGGGCAAGAATCGCGGTAACGCCTGCGATTAAGATAACCTTACCGGCATTTAACTGAAACCAGAAGATGAGGATTGCTGCTAGAGCGATCGCCAATAACCCTGTAATTAACCACTTAACTGCATAGATGCTAGCCCAGAGTCCTACAGGTGCGCCAGGTTTTGCCCAGTTAGCAAACACCAAAATGCCCACCAAGACGGCAAAGAATAGCACGTTTTGCCACAGAGGGCGAGCTACTTCGGGTTCTGGCATTCCCGCTTGGGCTTCGATTTTCTCCAGTTCTTCCTTGCGGAAAATGAACGCCATTGCCAAGCCAATGATAATGCTGAAGAGAATTGCCCCGACTGCTCTGGCGATCCCCAGTTTCAGCCCTAATACCCGCGCCGTGAGAATGATTGCCAAGATGTTAATCGCCGGACCAGAATAGAGAAAGGCGGTGGCGGGTCCCAATCCCGCACCCATGCGATAAATTCCGGCAAACAACGGCAGTACGGTACAGGAACAGACCGCTAAAATCGTTCCCGAAATCGAGGCTACGCCATAGGCGAGTACCTTGTTTGCCCTGGCTCCCAGGTACTTCATTACCGACTCTTGGGAGATGAAAACCGCGATCGCTCCGGCAATGAAAAACGCTGGGATCAGACACAGCAAAACGTGTTCTCGAGCATACCAGCGCACCAGATACAGCGATTCAAAGAAGGCATTTCTCAGCCGTTCGGAATTGGCGATCGCTTCTACGGGCAGGTAAAAACAGACCAGAAAAACTGCCACAATCAGGGCAAGGGGTTTCCATTCTTCTTTCCAAAAATGCATCGTTGCTCCTCCTTGTTTTAGTTACGGTGTACACACAAGTCGATCTGTCTATCGATTTGCTTAAAATCGAAGCCCCCAAACCCCCAATTCTGGGGGCTTTGAGAATCAATTTGTGACTCTTGCTCCCCCAAATTTGGGGGCTGGGGGGCAATTTGGCAGGGACTTTGGCTAGATTGGTTCACTTGTGTGTACATGGCAGCCTTGCTTTGCGGAGTAAATTGTGCCAGCGATCGCGTTACTTAGTCGGCAACAAGGGTTGGATTTCTTCCGGCGCGATGACCTTGCCCTGACTGACGACTTTGCCTTCGATGGCTAGGGCTGGAGTCCGCATTACGCCGCGTTTGATAATTTCCATCGTGTCGGTGATGTGTTGTACTTCCGCTTCCAGACCAGCCGCCGCGATCGCTTCTTTAGCATTGGCTTCTAGCTGGTGGCATTTCTTACAACCCGTACCTAAAATTTCAACTTTAATAGTATTCATAGTCTTAGATCTCCTGCGATGCAACTGATAATTGAAAAAGCTGCTAAAATGAACGGTCTGTAACCTCAAAGGACAGATAATGGATGTAGCGTGATCGCTGGTTTATTTCATCCTAGCGGGACTGTGTGAAATCGGAGGCGGTTATTTAGTTTGGCTGTGGCTGCGGGAAGGCAGAAGTTTCCATTTTGCGCTTCTGGGTTGGGTAATTTTGATGCTTTACGGCATTGTCCCCACTCTACAACCCGCCCACTTTGGGCGAGTTTATGCTGCTTATAGCGGATTTTTCATTCTCTTGTCCCTCCTGTGGGGTTGGCAGATCGATCGCATTCCTCCCGATCGCTTTGATGTCATCGGCTGTGCGATCGTTTTGTTAGGCGTGGGAGTTATTATGTATTTTCCCAGAGGGTAAAAATAGAGTTGCTCAAGCCAATGGTTTTCAGCATTGTTTCGGAACCTTTTCAGATACAATTTTTAGTCCCAGCATGACTACTTAGGGTAATTTCTCGCCGCCGCAGCTTCTTCTAGCACGACACACTCTTGAGTGAGTTCGGCGCGATCGCGGTTTTGGCGACAGCGATTTAATAGCGGTAAAAGTTCCTGGCGCAACGCTTGTAAATGGCGAATATTTTGGTCGATCTGCTCTAATTTTTTCAGGAGTCGCTCGTAGAGTGCTTGACAAGTCAGCGATCGCCCGTTTTTGAGTGCCAGAATCTCGCGAATTTCCTCCAGGGTTAAGCCCAGGGACTTAGCGCGAGTGATGAAAGCGAGGCGATCGACATCTTCTTGACTGAAGAGACGGTAGCCCGACTCCGTGCGCTGCGGCGGCACGATCAGTCCGATCCGCTCCCAGAAGTAGATAGTTTGGGGATTCAATCCCAACTGGCGGGCAACTTCACTGATGTGTAGCATCTTAAGTTGGATATTTATTTCTGTTGTCTTCATGGTAAACCTTATACCTTGGTATAAGGTCAAGGGTTGCCACAAAGTTCCGCTTTTTCCAACATGCGACAGCCGATGAATGAGACGCGATCGCTATCGCAGCGTATCTAAAAATACAGTTCTCACTTATTCCATTTGTTCTAAGGTATCGCGCATCTCTACTAGATGGTTGTTAAACACCTCCAAGGCGGCATCGAGTACCTTAAAAAGTGCTGGATCTCTCACCGAATAAAAAACGTAGTTACCTTGCTTGCGGCTTGTGACTAGGTTGCGACTCCGCAGCACTGCCAGCTGCTGAGAGACTGAAGAAGGCTCGACATCGAGCCAATCGGCAATATAATTGACGCTTTGTTCGCCCAGCCGCAAGGTATCGAGAATCTGAATCCGGATTGGATTAGACAACACTTTAAAAAGATCGGCTTTAAAGTAACTGGGCTTAAATGTCATCTGAATATCTTCGTATCTTCAAAACTTTTATGTTAACTTAACATTTTAGGTTCTGATGTCACAAGCGATAGCTTGAATCGGGTCGCTTCCTTAATTTTTTTTAGGTTAGTAAACTGTGTTGCAGAAAAGTAGTTATTTGAGTTTAGTAGCAATAACTCGCAATAATTCGCTCGGTGAGACGAGTTTACTAAGATAGGCAGATGCTCCTAGCTTCATAGCGCGAGAATGGCTGTCGACATCTATGCGGCCTGCTAGAAAAACAAAAGGAATTTTAGAGGCAGTAGTGTCTGCCCGTAAGCTTTCTAGAACTTTATATCCATCTAATCCAGGGATTTCAACATCACAAAGAATTAAATCCGGATGCTTTTCTCGTGCGAGGTTGAGACCCTCTATGCCATTCTCGGCTTGAAGAACTTGATATTTATCAAACCGAAGCAATCTACAAATCTCGGCTCGGTAGAGGGGATGTTTCTCGATAATCAGAATCCTTTTCATATATCTCTCCTTGGCTTGACTAGAGATAAAAATGACTCCGAATAAGCGTTCTGATAAAACCTCAGTGCCGGTAAGCTTGAGACTGCGTTGTCACTTGTCGCAGCCTATCCAAATATTTTGAGATAGTAATGGTTCCATCATCGTAGGTAGTTAGCAGTTTTTTCTCGCAGACTCCGAATGAAGTCCCCTTGGCATGGCTATTATATCGATCGAGCATTAAGGGGGAAATGCGTCGATCTGACTCGTTCGAGATAATGATTAGCTCTGGTCTACAGTAGTCAAAAACTTCCGGGCAATACCCATCTTCTCGTCCGTGATTAGATGCTACAAAAATATTAACGCGACGCAGGCGATCGCGAAAGTCATTGCATTTGAGAAGGGCACGCCAGCCCTCTGTTTCGAGATCGCTAGGAAAGATAATGTTAATATCCCGATAGGACAGAAAAGTAACCAGGCTCAAGTTGTGGAGATCTTGAAAATCTCGGTTATGGTTCCAGAAAAACGAGAGACTGACCTCATCAATGGTCATCGTTTGACCGATCTTTTCACATTCTGGATGCAGTGCTGTTGTAAATGTTAGTGCATTGCCAAGCTGCCGATTGACACTCTTCAATCCAGGAAAGTGTTCGGGATTAATTGAGGGATTTGAGACGAAAAAATTGACGGGCAAGCCGTGTTTTAAACACTGGTCGAGTAAATCGGGGATGCCTGCCAAATGATCTTCGGTATAGGCAGAGACAATCAGGCAGTCTAGAGTCCTGAAATGCTTTTGAAAAATGTATTGTGAGGGTCTGAATCCGGTGCGAGAATTGTAACCGGAATCAATGACGATCGCGTGATGGTCGTGGCGATCGACCGCGGCGCAAAACCCGCGATCGACGTTAAAAATTTTGATGTCTAGCATTTCTTCTTTCCCCTTTGAGCCAAAGAATTATCGATCGACAACTGGTCGGTCGAACACGACGGCGTATGAAGCCTCTGGAAACCTCTGCGCTAGAAACCGCAAATGTGCTTCGGCAGCTGCGCGAGAAAGAAACCGGGCGATCGTGACGCGCTGAAAATTGGGAAGATGGCGGACAAGATACCAGAGGGGACGTGAAGCTTCAGTGCCATCGGACAAATTGCGCTCAATGCGATTAGTCTCAGTCTGCATATTTTATTGAGAGTTCAGGAATGTACGAGCATTAGCGTCGATGGCTAATGCTCGTGGGCATGGCAAATGCGGCAACTCAACTGAATGAAAGCTCTCAATCAATCGCTGCTTGCCATATCTTAACACGGGTGATAAATTATATGCAAGACTTTGCAGATTAATAGATACAAAGATAAACGATTACATAGATTTATAAATCTGACCGATGCCCTTCAAAGCAAGTTACTTCCGCCTGGTTGAAATTCGTAACAGTTTGGAGCAACTGGAAGGAGATCGGCAATTCCAATCAGTTTTAAATTGCAAGGAGGTTCATTGAACCCGATGACAGTAACAATTACTCTCAGTGGCGAGCAATGGTTGCGGTTCAGTCGCTTCTTTGCCCACTGGCGGGGCGACCTGACCGGAGGGCTGACGGCGGCAGTGGTTGCGCTTCCCCTGGCACTGGCATTTGCAGTAGCAAGTGGAGTAGAACCCAAAGCCGGACTCTATACGGCAATTGTGGCGGGAATTGTAGCGGCGGTATTTGGCGGCTCTCCCGTACAGATAACCGGACCAACTGGGGCGATGGCAGTTATCCTGGTAGGGATTGTTGCCAAGTACGGCATTGAGAAGGTATGGATAGCTGGGGTGATGGCTGGAATCATTCAAGTCGCCCTGGGAATTGCCAAATTAGGTCAACTGGTTAAATTTATTCCCTACCCCGTGACAGCAGGCTTTACCAACGGCATCGCTGTCATTATTTTTTGCGGTCAACTCAATAACTTTTTTGGGTTGCACTTACCGCGCAGCGAACATTTTCTGCCCGGACTCTGGGCAACTCTCACCCATCTGGACAACATCGATTGGGCAGCCGTAGTTGTAGCCGCTACGGTCATCGCGACCAAGTTATTTTGGGCAAGAATTACCACTGCCATTCCCGGTTCTCTGGTGGGATTGGTATTGGCAACCGGATTGGCTTCTTTATTCCACCTCAATGTTCCTACGATTGGCGAGATCCCTCAATCGCTGCCCCTGCCGCAAACCATTCCCCACTGGCAAGACTGGGGGCTGTTGCGAGAACTGATTAATCCAGCCCTTGCTTTAGCTGCACTAGGCAGTATCGAATCTTTACTGTCTGCTGTTGTCGCCGATGGCATGACGGTCAGCGAGAAGCACGACAGCAACCGCGAACTCATCGGTCAAGGACTGGCGAATATTGTGGTGCCTTTCTTTGGAGGAATTCCAGCCACTGGGGCGATCGCTCGCACGGCGGTCAATGTGCGCTCTGGAGGCAAAACCCGCCTCTCTGGAATCATTCATGGAGTAGCCTTAGCGTCGATCGTGCTGGCGTTGGCTCCTTTAGCCTCTCAAATTCCTCTGGCGGCACTAGCGGGGATTCTCATGGTGACTAGCGTTCGGATGATCGAGTGGGAAGCGATCGGCTTACTGGTGCGTGCCAGTTACGCCGACTTAGCCGTCATGCTGCTGACTTGGCTGGTTACGATTGGCTTCGACTTGATCCTCGCCGTGGAGGTAGGATTGATAGCGGCGGGAGCGTTATTGATTAAACGGATGAGCGACCTCAACTTAGCCAAAGTTCCCGAAACCGAAGCCTTTCCTCCGGGCGTACCGCTAGAACTGACTCAAGAAATTGCCGTCTACCGGGTTGATGGACCGCTATTTTTTGGGGCTGCCGAACGGTTTGTTACCTTTTTGCGGGATGAACCCCAAGTTAAGTATCTGATTTTGCGGATGCGGTTTGTGCCGAATATAGATACGACGGGTTTAGTTGCCCTAGAAGATATCTATCAGGATTTGACCCGTCGAAGATGTCGCTTGCTGCTCAGTGGTTTACAGCCTCAAGTTCAACAAAGATTAGAACGCAGTGGTTTGCTAGACAAGATCGGTCAAGAAAACTGTTTTGAGACTACTGATGCCGCTATTTGCTCGCTCAACCCAAATCTTGAAGAATGCCGCCAGCCATCCGCTTTGATGGAGCGGTAAAGAAAGTCCCTTGGTTCTTAGATTTTCTGCTTAGCCCTTCGATTGAGGGGAGTGAAACCATAACCCACATTAACTTTAATTAAGGAAAAAGTCCATGAAACGCCAAACCATTCTCAAATCTTTAACAGCTCTCTGGCAAGAACTTATTTCCCAGATAGGAGATTTGTACCAATTGCTATTCCCCAAAACAGCTTTGAACCTTCAAGAAGTGCCTGTGGAGACGAAATCGTTGACTCATAAAGGGTTTCTGGAGAGATAGAGCGAACAGCGATGGAGCAAATCTCTCCCACTTGTAAGTTAAAAGCCTGTCCCTGCGGTCAATCCCATCAAATGGCGAGACGCACGTTTATGCGATCGCTTCTGGCTGGGGCGATCGCTTTCCCTTTCCTCCCAGTTACTCAGCCTGCTATTGCCGCCGCTCATCAGCCTAAAGCTTTAGTGCTTAGTTGCATTGATTTCCGCTTTGTAACGGCATTACAACAGTTTTTAGAGCCAACTTTTGCCCAACAGTATGACTGGACGGCACTAGCCGGAGCTTCTTTGGCGCTAGCGGGCTTTCCCCATCAAGCGGATGCTGCTGCTTTTTGGGATCAACTGGATTTGTCCTATCGACTGCACCACGTTGAAAAGGTCATCATTTTCGACCATCAGGACTGTGGGGCTTATGCCAGTCTAATAGACCCTCAATTAAGTAAAAATCCTGACCGGGAAGAACAGGTTCACAAAGATTACTTAAATCGGGCTTACTCGGCAATTAAAAAACGCTACCCACAACTTAACGTCGAGCTTTATTTTCTTAAACTCGATCGAGAAGTTAAATCAATTCTCCCCGCGAATGAAATTCCCCAAATGGCTGAAAAGCTAAAAGTCAATTATGGATACGCTTAACATTGAAATTATTGGTTTAAATACCGAGAGTCGTCGTCTTCTGGAAAATAACGTTTGCACGGCTGTTGCCAAACTTGGCGTTCCCGCTAAGGTGAACTGTAATTCCGATCTCGGAGAAATAAATAGACGAAGACTTAGATGCACCCCAGCTTTAATCGTTAACGGTCAAATCATCTGTCAGGGGAAAATTCTTGCTTCCAAACAAATTCAATCCCTGCTCTTGGAGTCGATCGGCTAATCTGAAACTCGAACCGCTGTCAGAGGAAAGCTTTTTGCATGATGTCGTCTGATTTGACTTAAATCTCGGCGCAATTGTGATGTTTGTCTCGACTTTAACAACATTAATGTTGTTAAAGTAGAATATAACTTAAATTGAGCAACATCAATATTGTTAAAGTTTTTAAGATACAATCTGACAGCATCATGAAACCAAATTTCCCTGACAGTTTTCCAACCAATCCTCTCTGGAAATCAATTACGCTCAATCAATTACAGGTTTTTAAGACAACAGCGCAGCACAGTAGCTTCACTCATGCAGCCAAACAGTTATATCTTTCACAACCCACCGTATCTTCTCAAATCAAACATCTTTCCACTGCGCTCGGAATGCCCCTATTTGAGCAGGTAGGAAAGCAGGTATATTTGACACCAGCAGGTCAGGAAGTTTTCGATGCCTGTCAAATCATCTTTAAGCGACTGGAGCAGTTAGAGGCGAATCTAGCTGAGTTTAGAGGTATGGAACAGGGTCACTTGCGCCTAGCTGCGGCAACCACTGCGAAGTACTTTATTCCTAAGCTACTCAATTCCTTCTGCCAACGCTACCCCAATATCGGCATTTCTCTTGAGTTTACCAATCATAATGAGGTTTTAGAGCGGCTCAATAAAAACCTTGACGATCTCTATATCCTCAGTCGCTTGCCAGAACAAGAAAAAATTGAAGCAGAGTCATTTCTTTGTAATCCGTTAGTCTTAGTTGCGCCCAAACGCCATCCCCTAACACGCCAATGTCGTCTTCCTCTAGAGTCTCTAGAAAAGGAATCCTTGATCGTGAGAGAGCGAGGTTCTCAAACTCGCGAGTCAGTAGAACAGTTATTGCGCCAGCAGGGGGTCTCAGTACAGATCAAGCTAGAACTGAATAGTAATGAAGCTATCAAGCAGGCTGTTGTTGAAGGTTTGGGGCTAGCAGTTTTATCGCTGCATAGCCTGAGTGCCACTGACATGAATCAACTGGCAATTCTTAACGTAGAGGGCTTTCCCATTCATCGCCAATGGCACGTCATCTTCCTCAAGGAGAAAAAACTTTCGCTCGTTGCTCGTACCTTTCTGGATTATTTGCTCAAAGAAAGCCAGGGATATTGTCAGGCGTTCTCAAGTTTGGCTGGTAAGGGCATTGTCTTCCCCAGGGAACTCAAAGCTTCTTAAAAAATGAGAAAGAAGCAAATAATTAACCTGAGTTGAGATTATTAAAGCTTTTTCGCCTCGTCAACTATGCCGATCGCGTACAGAGATTTCTCTGGATAGTCAGAAAACTCGTCGTTGAGAATGCGATCGCACCCTGTCAATGCTTCTCTCAGTTCCGCTTTTTCCCAACATGCGACAGCCCATGAATGAGACGCGATCGCTCTGTCTGCTGACAAAATTATCTATAATCCTTGACAGACTAAGAGAGGAGTTCGATCGCATCAATTGAAGATTAGAGAAATAGACATAAATATTCAAGCTAAACCTTTCGTTAAATGGGTTGGTGGTAAAACTCAACTGCTGAGCGAACTAACAGCAAGAATTCCTCGCGATTTCTCTCGATATTTTGAACCGTTTGTGGGTGGCGGGGCATTATTTTTTCATCTTTTACCAGAGCAATCCGTTCTCATCGATATCAACGAGGAATTGACCTTAACTTACAGAGTCATTAGAGAGCGAGTTGAAGAACTGATTGCCGATCTAAAGCAACACATTTACGAAAAAGACTACTATTACCAAATCAGAAATATCGATCGCACCGACGAATATAAGTCTTGGTCAGCAGTAAAAAAAGCAAGCCGACTGATCTACTTAAATAAAACCTGTTTTAACGGATTATACCGCGTGAACTCTAAAGGTCAATTTAATACGCCTATGGGGAAGTATAAAAATCCCAAGATTGTTGACGAGACTAATTTAAGAGCTTGTAGCCAAGCACTTCAAAAAGCGCAGATTATCACTGGTTCATTCCTTAAAGTTGAAGAAAAAATTACCAGGGACGATTTTGTCTATTTCGATCCTCCCTATGCCCCGCTAAACGCTACGTCTAACTTTACAGGATACAGTCAGGATGGGTTCGATTTAGCGATGCAATCGAGCCTGCGAGATCTGTGCGATCGCCTTGATGCTAAGGGCGTTCGATTTATGGTTTCTAACTCCAACGCCCCACTGATTCTCGATCTCTACAACCATTACAAAATCGAGTTTGTCTATGCAACCAGAGCGATTAATTCTAAAGGTTATAAGCGAGGTAAAATTCCTGAAGTGATAATTACCAACTATTAAAAAGAATATTAATATTTTTTCTCTAGAAGAGTTTATTCTTTGGGCAAATAAGACTCTTCAGTAAAAATTCCTTAAATTACAGGTAGCGTAGTCGTTTAAAGCTGTCAATCTCTTGAATTAATCATAATTTGATCGGGGCAGTCGATTTGCAAATGGCGATCGCCGAAAGGAGCATCGACCAATGCACAATGATGGGGGCGATCGCTATTAGGATAGCGATTGGGCTGGAAAAAACGGCAAGTCACGCACATTTTCGAAATGGGAATTTGACCTGCTTCTTGTAGCTTGCGAATCATTTTAATCAGTCCCCGCAAGAAAACTGTTTGCTCCAATTCCGACAGTTCTCCCACAGCATCTAGTAACAAGTCAGACCAGCAAGCGGTTTTAATGGCTAGCTGTTGTCCTTTCGCAGTCAGGGTAATTGCGATCGCCCGTTTATCTTCTGGCGATGGTTTTTTTTGCACTAAGCCTTTTTCTACTAATACCCGTACCGCATCACTGGCAGTCGCTGGCGTTACGGCTAAACCTTCCGCCACAGCAGACAAACCCATTCCTTCATGCCCTTTTGTTTGTAACAACGAGAGAATTTGAACTTGAGTTGGGGAGAGTCCATACCGTCCGGCATCTTGCCAAGATTGACTTTTGAGGGCAAGACTCACTTTAGATAGCCCGACTAGAATCCGTTGTTCCGTAGAGTCGTGACAAAAGTCAGAAGGGTTGTTAGATTCATTTGTACTCATAGGGGTTGGCAGTCACGAACTATTCATAACCAATGTCTGGGATAGCTTCTACCAGGTGCTGTGTTATTGAATACAAAAGTCCACAAGACCATAATAACGGAGCCAACAAACACGGGAGTAAACAAAAAACTCCAAGATGCATTGCTCATTACACCCACCAAAGCAACCGCGCCACCTGGTGGGTGAAGGGTTCTCGTTAGTTTCATCAGCTTGATAGCGGTTGCCACGGCTAAACCCATAACCCAAGGCTCCGAACCACAATATTGGACTAACACGATACTCACCAACGCCCCCAGACAATTCCCGCCAATCACGTTACGGGGTTGAGCTAGAGGACTTTCAGGTATGCCATATACTAGAACTGCTGTTGCCCCAAAAGGTGCAGCAATTAACGGATAGTGGGTATAAAGAGAAAGATAAGCCAACAGTTCAATTGCCACCAGACTGCCAAGCCAAGAAATGAGAGCCTGAGCAAAGGAAAACCGAGGTTGATAGGCGCAACCTCGGCGATAAGATTTACGGGAATGAACTATTAATCTTCGATATGCCTTAATGTCTCTGAAAAACTTATTTTTCCTTTTGTTCGAAGGAGTTGAGGTTTGGTGGGGGATCGGGCTTGGTTGCTGACTGAGTGAAGAAAATTTTGATAGCAGACTTTTCAAGTGCTGCCGTAACACAGATAAAAAATTAATTTTCATTGTTTTCGAGCAGGCAGAAGCTCCAAATCTTAATCAGCATGGTAGAAAACTACTTTTTTTATAAATCCTTTGGGATAATAGTTAGGACTCCTAAATATTATTCAGATTGTTGCTAGTGTGTCAAGAAGTCACTGGCTTGTTTGACAACGCCTTCTTTTCCATTAAGTTTAAGTAATGAAAAATATTAGCTCAAAAGCTTAAAATGCGACCCGTGTTAAAAAACGGTAAGAGAAATTCAACTCCTACCGTTTTTAAATTAACTATTAAGGTTAGGCTTGTAGCTAAAAGCGCGATCGCAACCTCAATCAGTTGCTTGAGCTAAAAGCTGCTGCCTTTCGCCAAGAACGATCTTCACTTTGCCTTCCTCGTCGATATCGGCGACAGCTGTATCTCCTTCCTGGATGCGACCGGAAAGGATTTCTTCAGCCAGCACGTCTTCTAACAGACGCATAATAGCTCGACGTAAGGGTCTTGCCCCATAAGCGGGGTTGTAACCTTCTTCGACCAGACGTTCTTTGAACTTCTCGGTTACTTCTAGGTTGATATTTTGTTCCGTCAGTCGTGCAAAGACCTGCTTGAGGAGGATATCGGCGATTTGCTTGACCTCTTCCTTGGTCAGTTGACGGAAGACAATGATTTCGTCGATCCGGTTGAGGAATTCAGGACGGAAGTACTGTTTGAGTTCCTCGTTAACTAAGGAGCGAATCCGATTGTATTGGGCTTCGGCTTGGTCTACTTCAAACTCGAATCCCAAGCGATCGCCGCCTTTTTCAA
This sequence comes from Hydrococcus rivularis NIES-593, assembly GCF_001904635.1. Classification (GTDB taxonomy): domain Bacteria; phylum Cyanobacteriota; class Cyanobacteriia; order Cyanobacteriales; family Microcystaceae; genus Hydrococcus; species Hydrococcus rivularis. Next base: position 32,771 of record NZ_MRCB01000018.1, on the reverse strand, counting down.
TCACCTTCGAGCCGATGTTCGAGGTCATGATTAGCAGCGTATTTTTGAAGTCTACCGTCCGACCTTTGGCATCGGTCAAACGACCGTCTTCGAGGATTTGCAGCAACATGTTGAAGACATCGGGATGCGCCTTTTCGATTTCGTCGAAGAGAACGACAGTATAAGGACGGCGACGCACGGCTTCGGTAAGTTGACCGCCTTCATTATACCCGACATATCCCGGCGGCGAACCGATCAGCTTGGATACGGTATGGCGTTCCATGTACTCCGACATATCCAGACGGATCATTGCCTCTTCGGAACCGAAGAAGTAAGCAGCCAAGGCCTTGGTCAGTTCTGTCTTACCGACTCCCGTAGGACCGGAGAAGATGAAGCTAGCAATGGGTCGGTTGGGGTTCTTCAGACCGACTCTGGCGCGACGAATGGCGCGAGACACGGCTTTGACGGCATCTTCTTGACCGATGAGACGCTGGTGCAAGGTATCTTCCATGTGCAGCAGCTTCTCGGATTCGGTTTCTGTGAGCTTGTTAACCGGAACGCCAGTCCAAGAGGCGACGATGTTGGCGATTTCTTCTGCGGTGACGACGGGTTCGTCTCCTTCGCCTTCGTTCTTCTTAGAAGAGGCGATCGCCCGAATTTGTGCCTTGATTTCCATTTCGCGATCGCGCAGTTCTCCCGCGCGATCGAAGTCCTGCGCCCTAACTGCATCGTCTTTTTGCTTGAGGATCTGACGCAGTTCTTTATCGAGTTCCTTAGCGGCTGGGGGCAGTTGCGAGTTGATCAAGCGCACGCGCGATCCGGCTTCGTCGATGAGGTCGATCGCTTTATCTGGCAGATAGCGATCGCTGATGTAGCGATCCGAAAGCTTGGCTGCTGCCTCTAATGCCTCGTCCAAAATCTTCAGCTTGTGGTGTTGTTCGTAGCGCTCTCTCAAGCCGTAGAGGATTTCGATCGTCTCTTCTACGGAAGGTTCGCCCACCATCACTGGCTGGAAGCGTCGCTCTAGCGCTGCATCGCGTTCGATGTGCTTGCGGTACTCGTCGAGGGTGGTCGCGCCGATGCATTGCAATTCTCCTCTCGCCAGAGCGGGTTTGAGGATATTTGCCGCGTCGATCGCGCCTTCGGCAGCACCTGCGCCAATTAGGGTATGAACTTCGTCAATTACCAGAATCACGTTTCCGGCTTGACGGATTTCGTCCATAATTTTCTTGAGGCGCTCTTCAAATTCTCCGCGATACTTGGTTCCGGCGACCAGCAAGCCAATATCGAGCGTGACGACTCGCTTGTCTTCTAGGATATCCGGAACGTCCTTGTTGGCGATGCGCTGTGCCAGACCTTCTGCGATCGCGGTCTTTCCTACCCCCGGTTCGCCAATGAGAACGGGATTGTTCTTGGTACGGCGACCTAAAATCTGGATCACGCGCTCGATTTCTTTTTGCCGTCCTACAACGGGATCTAGCTTGCCCTCGCTTGCCATTTGAGTGAGGTTAGAGCCAAATTCGTCCAAGGTTGGCGTTTTCGTGCGTCCTTGAGCGCCCGGTGTCGTCGAAACTTCAGCCGTTTCGCCCAGCATCCGAATCACCTGAGTCCGAACTTTGGCGAGGTCAACTCCTAGATTTTCCAAAACTCTAGCGGCAACCCCTTCTCCTTCCCGAATCAAGCCGAGAAGTAAGTGTTCTGTGCCGATGTAGTTGTGACCGAGTTGACGAGCCTCTTCGAGGGAAAGTTCGAGAACTCTCTTGGCTCTTGGGGTGAACGGAATTTCCACCGCCACGAAACCGGACCCGCGACCAATGATCTTTTCGACTTCAATTCGGGCATCTTTGAGATTGACCCCCATAGATTTTAGAACTTTGGCGGCGACGCCAGTTCCTTCGCCAATTAACCCAAGAAGGATTTGCTCCGTGCCTACGAAATTATGTCCCAAGCGACGAGCTTCTTCTTGGGCGAGCATGATCACCTTTATAGCTTTTTCTGTGAAGCGTTCAAACATAACCTATATCCATCACCTGCTGCTTGCCCGTGTAAGCTGATTTTAGCAAAAGTCTTTTGAAAAATCTGTTGGTTTATTACTTATCGGCGAACTCTCGTTAATAAGTCGTTCTCCGCGAACAGTTAGTTTCTAGTTCCTTCTCTTGGTTTCTCTGTTGTCTTTACGTTTCCTCCTTAAGCGTCCAGTGATTTTGGGCGAGGCGAGCGCCAACTCGTTCGTGCCATATTTCTAGTTCTTTAGAGAATTCTGGTCGATGCAAATTGCCTCGCCAGAGAATTAGAGCATCTTCCCCTGTTTTTTGATAGTAATTTTTGCGTCGTCCTGCTACTTTAAAACCAAATTTTTTGTAAAGAAATATGGCTACTTGATTGGATACTCTAACTTCTAATGTAGCGCGTTCCAGTTTGCGCTTGCATGCGTCTTTTAGCAAAGCGTACAGCAGTAGTTGTCCTAGTCCTTGTCTTTGATAGTCTGGATGAATCATCAACAAGGTAATGTGAGCTTCTTCTAAAATTGCCCAAAAGCAACCGAATCCGATTATTGATTCCTCAGAGGCGATTGTAGATACAGAGGAAGGGGAGGATGAAGAGGCAGGGAGACGAGGAGATAAGGATGCTAAGGGATGGGATGATAAAAGAGTCTTATCTTCTTGTCTTGCACGATCTAGGACTGATAAGGCTATTAGGCTGCTATTAGGACTGGCTAATTCTCGCTGATATCCTTCTAACGTCCACAGTCCGCCCAAACAAAGTCGATCCAGTTCGAGTACCTGTGTGAGCTGTTCGGTTTGAGGAGGTTTGAGCTTGAGTTCCATCGATAACACATTTTTCGGTCAATGTTCTCAGTACAATTGTACTTTAAAGTTTTCAGAGGAAGTAAACGAGTCTGAGCCACAGCTCTTTTGAGTAATTACATTTCTTATGAAAAAAACGACTATCAAAAAAATTACACTATTTTTCGATTTAAATTACGAAATTATATCAATCAATATTATTTTTAGCATTCATATTTTTATAACCAAAATAAATCTTTAATAAGATATCTCTATACAAAAAAACTGTTTTTTTAAAAAAGTAAATTGAGAAACAAATTAAATATAAAAAATATTGCGAGAAGAGTTTTACTGACAGGTTTTAAATTTAAAAAATAGTGAGAGCGATTCACAAGACTCTCCCAAGAATTATATTTTAAGCGAATAAGTATACGGTTAAAGCAGAATTAGTTTGGAAAGGATGGCTAACTTAAAAACATCTTATTGCACTTTTGAGTTAGATGAAAGACGAAATTTTTATCGATTGGGAAAAGGGTCTTCGCGAAGCGGGGAAAGGTTAAAGGGAAAAAATAATTATTAATTATATATAGCATCTGGTCAGAATTTATCATGATTGCGGAACACATTTTTGCGATCGAATCTTTTACCACTGTCTTCACTAGGGAAAACGTATAATTCTAATATGAAAGTTGGCTTGATTCACACTTTAGTTTTGCTAGAGAAAGTCATGAAATCTCGGCTGGAACTGCCATTTATACTGATACTGATAGATATAGTAAAAAAGCTATTTTGCTAATTCTTGGTGGACTGCTCTAAATTTTAGAGCTAGTTTGATTTACTTAAAGTTCGGTCGGGATGGAACTATTTAAGCTGTTTTTCTGTCTCTTACTAAAAGTGGCGATCGCATAAAAATAGAAATTATTTATGTGCTCTATCCTTTTTAATTCCTATGATTTTGCCAAGAGAGGCAAGGTTCGATTGTACACTAAAGAACGGGGCACTTTCTGTCTCCCGACTGTCGGCCGCGAATTTAGCCGCTCGCCGCTAACCGGCCGATAAAAAGTTGCAATCGAACACTAATCGACTGACAAGATTATCCTATGATATCAACGGATCTCGGAACGCAGAATTCTGGACAACGATACTTGCCACAACCAACGGCAGAGCTAACGTCAAGATCGCCCAATCAAGAATTACTACCTCTCACTGCCAAAGTCAACAGTCGTGACTGTCTAGAAATCGGCGGCTGCGATCTCGTTACCTTAGTAGAGCAATTTGGTTCTCCTTTGTATGTTTTAGATGAATTTACTCTAAGAACCGCTTGCCGTCAGTATCGAGATGCCTTCAAGCAGTATTATAGCGGCGAATCTCAAGTCATTTATGCATCTAAAGCTTGGAGTTGTCTGGCTGTTTGCAGTATCGTTGCCAGTGAGGGATTAGGATTCGATGTGGTTTCGGGGGGAGAACTGTATACAACCCTACAGGCACTCGAACAGATGGGCATAAAAGAGCGTGCGGGAGATAAAATTTACCTGCACGGAAATAATAAGTCGGTTGCCGAACTAGAGTTTGCGATCGCGACCAACTGCACAATTATTATCGACAATTGGCTGGAATTAGAAACGCTGGCCAAATTAGGCGCAAATACCCAAAAACCGATTCGCGCGATGCTGCGGCTGACACCCGGAATCGAGTGCCACACCCACGAGTATATTCGCACCGGACACCTAGACAGCAAATTTGGCTTCGATCCCAACCAACTAGAAGCCGTCTTTACCTATGTGAGCCAGCAACCGAAGCTCGATTGTATCGGCTTACACGCTCATATCGGCTCGCAAATTTTTGAGCGCCAACCCCATCAAGACTTGGCAGAAGTCTTGGTAGAGTGGTCGAAAAAAGCAAGCGAATATGGCTTGTCCGTCCGAGAATTAAACATTGGCGGAGGATTGGGAATTTGCTACACAGAAGCAGACGATCCTTCCAGTATCGAGGAATGGGTTAAAGCTGCCGCTCAAGCAGTTGAGAAGGCTTGCAAAGCCCAGCAGTTGCCCTTGCCAAAATTAATTGCCGAACCGGGGCGTTCGCTAATTGGTTCGGCTTGCGTCACGGCTTATACCATTGGTAGCCGCAAGGAAGTTCCTGAAATTCGCACTTATATAGCCGTCGATGGCGGCATGTCAGACAACCCGCGTCCGATTACCTATCAGTCGCTCTATCGAACTGTTGTAGCCAATCGGATGTCAGCGCCTTTGGAAGAGACTGTGACTATTGCTGGCAAACACTGCGAATCGGGAGATATTCTGATTAAAGATGCTCGATTGCCCAAGACGCGATCGGGAGATATTCTGGTCGTAATGGGCACGGGAGCGTATAACTATAGTATGGCTTCCAATTACAATCGCTTGCCCCGTCCGGCAGCCGTTTTGGTCAATGAAGGAGAAGCCAATCTAATTCTTGAGCGAGAAACTTACGAGGATCTCATTCGACAAGATCGCCTACCAGCCAGATTAGTGGAAGATACTTCGTCCACGCATTTTTAAGGTGAAAGGGTGGCGTGCGCTTTCTAGAAGCATACTTTCAGACCCCCTCGTTGGGAAAGATCTCCTGGATTGGGCGATCGATCGCATTCCTCCTACTTCGCCAACCTTTACTAATTCATAATTCATTCTCTAAAATTCATCATTACCCATGTCGGGTTCTGCTCCTGGTCAAAGCTGGATTGTATCTTGGCTAATCCATAACGGTCTCGATATTGGATTAGTCCTAATACTCACTTATCTAATGCTCCTCATTATTGGAGAGCGGCGAACCCTATGGATGGTGCGAGGACTCATTATTTTAATGTTGGCAGCAGTACTTAGCGAGCGACTTAAGCTAGAACTGCTCAAGTTTGTACTGGAGAAGCTAGTGCTAGGAGCGGCTGTCGCCATGGCAGTGATCTTCCAGTCAGAATTCCGTCGATTTTTGGAGTTGTTAGGACGAGGACAGATTCTCCAATTGTTTCAGCGCCAGCGTTCTCTGCCCAAACCCAACAACGTAATCGATGAAATTGTCGATGCTGTCAAAGAACTTTCGCAAAATCGAACCGGAGCTTTAATGGTTCTCGAAACATCAGGAACTATCGATATGCGAGTATTTGTGAATCCGGGGGTAAGTCTCAATGGTGAAGTTTCTAAAGAACTTTTGCAAACCATTTTTCAACCCAAAACCCTACTCCACGATGGAGCCGTTTTTATTCGCGGCTCTCGCATTGTTTCGGCTGGCGTAATTTTACCGCTGTCGGAACGTACTGCCTCGCGGCAGTTGGGGACGCGCCACCGCGCAGCGATGGGAATTACCGAGCGAGTTGAAAATTGTATTTGTGTAGTCGTATCGGAAGAAACGGGTTCGATTTCTTTAGCAGAGAGGGGCAATCTCAACCGACCCTTAACTAGCAGTAAACTCAAAGAGCTATTAGAGGAGAGGTTTTCTCCATCAGTAGAGAGAGAAGTCGTTGTTGCGCCTAGTTTGGGCGTATTAAGCCGTACAATTGGCTTACAAGGACGAATATTATTAGAGCGTATATTTCATCTTCCGTCATCGAAGTCAAAAGAACAGAAGAAATGACAACTAAGCCAATCGCGTTACAAGAGTTACCTGCCGATCTCGATAAAAGTCGTTTGCCTGGGCACGTTGCAGTCATTATGGATGGCAACGGTCGCTGGGCAAAGCAGCGAGGACTTCCCCGAATTATGGGACATCAAAGAGGGGTAGATACCTTGAAAGATTTGCTGCGTTGCTGTAGGGATTGGGGCGTTCCAGCGCTCACAGCTTATGCGTTTTCAACGGAAAATTGGGGACGACCGCTCGAAGAAGTCGAGTTTCTTATGACGCTGTTCGAGCGAGTTTTGCGCAAAGAACTCAAGGAGATGATGGAAGAAAACGTGCGCATTCGCTTTGTGGGAAATTTAGAATCGCTACCGCCATCGCTTCAGGCAGAGATCGAGCGATCGATGGAAGAAACGAAAGATAATTTAGGAATTCAGTTTACGGTGGCGACTAATTATGGCGGACGGCAGGAAATCGTCCAAGCTTGTCGGGCGATCGCGGCTAAAGTTCGGCAAGGAGCGATCGAGCCTGAAGAAATCGACGAAGCCTTAGTTGAACGCCATCTCTATACTTGTGGTCTTCCCTCTCCAGACTTACTTATCCGCACGAGCGGAGAAATGCGCATCAGTAATTTCTTGCTCTGGCAAATGGCTTATGCCGAAATTTACGTGACACCAACCCTTTGGCCCGACTTCGATCGCGCTCAATTTCACCAAGCCCTATCGGCTTATCAGCAAAGAGAGCGACGTTTTGGGAAAGTTTGAGGGAATAATCTAGAAGAAGCGAGAAAAACTCAATAACTGATGCTGACATCCCGAAAAAAAACAGTAGACGCTCCCAAACGTCTTCCCATTCTCTCAGAGGAAGAACGCATGGAACAAGAGCGCATGCGAGACGTTCTCGTGTTGCTGGAGCATTTAGTAGAACGAGAGGAGACAACCCTCAAACTTATCATAGACCGTCTCTACGATGTGGGTTCGGTTAATTTAATCAACAAAAAGTTTCCCAATCGACCCCGCCAGAGAAGGATGATGAAATCTATAGCACGCATATTCAAGCCAGTCGCGAAAATCTATGCTCTGCGTTGGGTTAAAAAAAACTGTCCGCGACTGGTTACTAATTGGTTGCAAACGAAGGTAAGGTTCTAGCCGCTAGCGACAGCCATTAGCCCCAAAATGCATCTCAGTCCAAAAATTCAAAAGCGCTTACTTCCAGAACCGGACCAATCATCGCCATGGTCATTACGTCGTCTCGAACTCGACCTTCGACTCTAACCTTGGCTCGCTCTTGACACAACTCCTGCGGGGGATCTTTGAGTTCGTAGGTTTCGCCAGCTTCGGTGACTATAGCCCAAATTCCGAAACCAAAGTCTTGCCGCGCGATCGTACCTGTAAGGGTAATACTCATGCGAGTCGTTTTTCTCCTTGACTTGCTAGATAGGCTAACCCAAAGCAGAGTAGGGCATTGACGATCAGGAAGATGCGGGCGATCGCTCCCGTCCCCAACCATAAAACAGCCGGAGACATAACAGCACTCACCGCCAGACAAGAAGCAACGCCGAGAGTCGTTCCGATGGCAAACCACTTCCACTTGGGATGTCCCAACAACAGAGCGATTAGTAGGAAGGGAATCAAGACGCTGGCAAAGAGGGGATTCAGCATCGGGGAGCCAACAATCGTATTGCCTAATTCTGGAATCGAACTACTCGCCAATCGGAAGGGCCATTGAGGGAGATCGAGGATATACACGCCTCGGAGAAAGAACAATCCAGAACTTCCTAAAATCAGTCCGCTATTGAGCGACCAACTCCAACCCAGGTAATTGCGCAAAAACCAATAGAGTAGATAAGACCCTATCACCATCAGAATTTTAGGCAACAGCGCCACCACCCCGCCATCAATCCAGAAACGAGGATTGAGATAGCCATTATCGCGCAGCCATCGGAAAAAGTCTTTCCAAGTTATTTTACCTTTCAGGGCTAATTTGACGGCTGCCGTACTATCTAAGTGACCTGCCCCAAAATGATTGAAAGGATCTTCCGAGACAGTTCGAGCCGACTTTTGGAGGACGCTTAAGACTTCATCGGGGTTGGAGATGCCAGAAGCTTTAATCAAAGCTGCTACCCCGGCGACGTGCGGAGCTGCCATACTCGTTCCCTGAAAACCCATAAAGACGGGTTGGTTGGTTCTGGGATCGATTGTCTCTTGCAGGATTTTACCCTCATTGCTGCCACCAGGAGCTGCAATATCTACCGCTGCTCCATAGTTGGAATAAGGGGCTTTTTTTCCAGCTAAATCGGTGGCAGCAACGCCGATAACATGAGGATAGCGAGCGGGATATTCTGCCGCATTGCGGTTGGAGTTCCCCGCTGCCGCCACGATAACTACGCCTTTTTGATGGGCATAGTCAATAGCTTCTTTCATCACCAGACTTTCGCCACCGCCACCCAAGCTCATATTAATTACGTCGGCACCCCTATCTGCTGCAAAGCGAATGGCTTCAGCAATATCTAAGATGGTTCCGCTGCCGCCAGCCGATAGAACCTTAAGGGGCATAATTTTGGCTTTATAGGCAATTCCTGCTACTCCGTAATTGTTGTTGGTGGATTGGGCGATGGTTCCTGCTACGTGAGTGCCGTGACCATTGTCATCTGTGGCGTTAACTTTGTCATTTACGAAGTCGTAGCCTTCGACGAATTCCGTTTGCTGCAAGTCGGGAACGCGGCTGACTCCCGTGTCGATGACAGCAACGGTAACGCCCGCTCCTTTGGTGTCTTCCCACGCCCGTTCTATGTTAATGCTGCGGAGATTCCACTGCTTGCCGTAGTCTGGGTCGTTGGGAACTTCAAAGGCTCGATAAATATAGTTAGGTTCGATATGTTCGACAAATTTTTTCAGGGGAGAATGCCGCAAGGCTTTTAGTAATTGCTCGTCGCCTTCGAGGGTGTAGATATTGTCGCTGACAGAAAAAATGCTGTTAAGCGTGGCAGTTTTGTTATATTTTTGCGCGATCGCTTGTAATTGCTCGCTAATAACTGTCGTTGGCAGATTATCTCGAAAGTCGAGTACGATCGAGCTATATTCTCCTTTATTGGCTAATCCCTTAAAGTTTGAGAGCGCAGCCCATAGCCCGACGAGAAATAAAACCAACAACAATAGCCTTCTCATACGCTTTTTTGCCTGCTACCAAAGCGCCAGTTCGACCATTAGCATAACTCATCTGTTTGCCCAATGGTATGTTCTGTGTCTTGATTTTACTGTTTCTTTACTTTCTTATGAAATGGTTTTCCATTCGATCGCTATTTTGTAACGATCCAATGCTGGGTCAAAAACTGAGTGGCTTCCGTGTCGCTCAATGGCTTGCTGAATCGATACCCCTGTATCTCTTGACATTGAAGTCGGCGCAGTAAGTCCAGTTGCTGTTGGGTTTCTACGCCTTCTGCTACTACTCTTAGGTTAAACGCCCGTCCCAAAGCGATCGCGGCAGAAATTATCCCCGTCTTCTTCGGGTTATCTTTGAGTTTGTTGACGCACGATTGAGCAATTTTGAGTTTATTGAAAGGAAATTCTTGCAGATAGCCAATGGCAGAATACCCCGTACCAAAATCGTCGATGGCAACGGGAACTCCTAGCTGGGATAATTGATGGAAAAGCTGGCGAGCCAAGTTCCCATTTTGCACGATCGCCCTCTCTGTAATTTCCAACTCCAGCCAATAGGGTTCTAACTTGGCTTTGTCCAACACCTGAGCTACTATCTGCGTCAAATTGGGCTGTTGAAATTGTCGGGGAGACAGGTTAACTGACATGGGCAGACGGGGCAACCCAGCCGCTTGCCAAGCGCGATTTTGACGGCAGGCTGTCTGTAGTACCCACTGGTTAATGGAGACAATGAGAGACGTTTTCTCTGCCCAAGGAAGAAATTGATGGGGATAAATTATTCCCAGCTTGGGATGGTGCCATCGTATTAGGGCTTCCATGCCATAGATTTCCCCCGTGTTGATATTGACTTGGGGCTGGTAATAAAGAGAGAATTCCTCTCTTTCAAGCGCTTTGCGCAACAGCGATTCTACTCTCAATAGTTTGGGATCGATTGGGGGAGCGCTGGGCGATCGCCTACCATGGTTATTCTGTTTCTTATTGTCGTCTAAGTTATGTTCTGCGGTCTCGATCAGGGTTGCGCTATCTTCTCCATTTTGAGGATAGATGGCGATCCCGATATGACATCTGAGATAAACTTGATGTTTTTCGATGGTAAAGGGGGCTTTGAGCGTATTGAGAATTCTCTGACTGACTCTAACGGGATCGTCTGGAGTCTTAATCTGCCTCAGAAGAACCGTAAACTCGTCGCCTCCCCAGCGAGCGACAATATCGCCTGCACGCAGGCAGTCATGCAATCGTTTGGAAAACTCTTTGAGTAAGCGATCGCCAACAGAATAGCCGAACTTGTTATTAATCGTTTCAAAGTGTTCTAAATCGAGATAGATGACGGCGAGTTGCTGTTGTTTTTCTCTGGCATTCGTCAAGGCGATGGAAAGGTGTTCGTTGAATAGGGTGCGATCCGATAGCCCTGTCAACCAATCCTGGTGCGCGGGTTTGAGAATGGTGTCTTCTCCGTCCGAGGTTTCTGGTAAAGTATCCGATAGCCTCAGCGTTGCTTGGTTGTGACGGCTTTGAGCCAATTGACCATTCATCCCCGTCGCGATGCTATCGAGGGTAACAATCTCTTTGGGGTTGGGGGCTGAAATTCCGGATGCAATAACGTGATAGCTAGCATTAACATCCCCGCCAAAATTAATTAAATCTCCATCTTGGAGTTCGTGAAATAAACTTTTTTTCCCATTGACAAATATGCCATTATGACTTTGATGACCTTCTCCGTCTCCATCAATAATAAAAAAGGAATTTTTATCGGGATTGCTATGTTTTTTGAGGATTAAAGTGGCATGCCTACGGGAAATTTGTTTGGAATAGATAACAATTGAATTGCTGGAATGACGACCAATCGAATAGTGAGACTCTTCCAAAGGAATGCTCCGCCTTCCCTGTAAATCTTCAACAATTAATACATGACTAACTTGTGGGACTTGTTCCGATACCATCCCAGTCTCCTGAGTGCTGATTTTAACTGATTAGATAAACAATAAAAATCTTGTTATGCTAATTTATTCAATCGTAGAAAATTTAGGGGCTATTCGTAAGAGTTTATTGAAATTTTTACCAAATCTTTAAACTACTATGCCAAATTTTTAAATTTCTCGTGAAGCTGACTTCAGTTGCTTAAGTGATTGCGTAAAAATACTGAGAAAGATGCTAATCCAAATGCAGGGAAAGGTTAAAGAGAAAAATGTCCCTTTTCTCCTTACCCGTTACCTAGGGCTATTTCATTCTCGTATTTATGTAATCGATCTAACTCCGAATTGGTTACGCTTCCACCCGACTGCGGACTAAAAATTGAGTAGCATCTTCTGGCTTCAAAGGGCGGCTAAACCAATACCCTTGAACTTCTTCGCATTGCAGGCGTTGTAAGATTTCGAGTTGTTGGAGATTTTCCACCCCTTCTGCGACAACTCTTAAATTAAAGCTGCGTCCCGAAGCAACGATCGCCCTAACCATCGCGCTATCGTGGGGATTATCCTTTAGGATTTGGATGAGAGAGCGATCGATTTTGAGCGTATGAAAAGAAAATTTTTGCAGATAGCTAAGAGAAGTCTGCCCGGTGCCAAAATCGTCTAGAGCGAAGCGAATGCCTATCTGACGCAACGATTGAAGCGTCTGAAGAGCATAATCGAGATTGTGCGCGATCGCAGCTTCTGTAATTTCTATCTCCAGCCACTGAGGCTCCAATCTCGTTTCTTCTAGGGTTCGCATCACCATTTTGACGAAATTGGGTTGATGAAACTGGCGAAGCGAGAAATTCACGGCTACAGGCACCAATTGCAAGCCCGCTTCTTGCCAAAGGCGATTTTGCTTGCAAGCAGTCTGTAAAACCCACTCACTCAAAGGTACGATGAGGTCGGTTTCTTCAGCTAGAGGGATTAATTTGACCGGCGAAACCTGTCCTAATTCGGGATGAGACCAACGCAGAAGCGCTTCTATCCCTGTCAGCACATTGGTTTTGACATCTGCCTGGGGTTGATAGTGCAAAGACAGCTCGTTCTTGTTTAGTGCTTGGCGCAGTAGTCCTTCTAGTTTCAGCAGCAGAGAGGCTTTGGAAGCCATGCTAGAACTGTAGAATCGATAGCGATCGCGACCTTGTTCTTTAGCACGATAAAGGGCAGCATCGGCATGTTTGACGAGGGTTTCTGCATCTTGACCGTCCTGGGGATAAAGCGCGATTCCGATGCTGCTTTTGATGTATATTTGATTTTCGGAGATCTCGAAAGGCAGCTTTAATTCGTTGAGAATTCGTTGGGCGAGTTTGATTGTATCCTCGGCGCTACGAATTTGCGGCAGCAGGATCGTAAACTCGTCACCGCCCCAGCGAGCTAAAGTATCTCCTCCCCGCAGACAGGCACTCAAGCGTTTGGCAAAGCTTTGCAAGAGACGATCGCCAATTGTGTGACCGAGCGTATCGTTAATATTTTTAAACCCATCGAGATCGAGAAACATAACTGCCATCAGGTTGCGATTCCGTTTGGCATTGGCAAGAGCGATCGCGAGTTGTTCGTTAAAAAAGGCTCGGTTGGGCAGATTGGTAAGCGAGTCGTGAAAAGCTTGATACTGAAGGTTTTCTTGGGCGCGTTTTCGTTCGGTGACATCGAACAGATAACTTCTAATTAGCTTGTTTTCCGAAAGGAAGTGAACGTATTGTTCGTAAACTTCCTCCCCAACTTTTACCTCTCGCAACAGCAAGTTCCCCTCAACATTGGGCGCTTGAGCGAGCAAACCCATCAAAATCGGATGTTCGAGACTTGCCCGCTGCATGTTGCTAAATTTGATGCTGGCAGCTGGGTTGAGATAGGTGAGATTTCCCTCATAATCGATCTCGATAATGGGATTGGGACTTAGTTCGGGAAAAGAAGCCAATCGCATCAAGTCATCGCGATCGAATTGTTCGAGCTTTTCGGATTCGATCGCGGTCGATTTATAATTGTCACTCCAGGAAATCGTTGCCTCGCTCAACGACTCTACCTTGGCAGATTCGATGGGGTTGAACAAAGCAATGTCTATAGCATTGGACAGGATATAGTAACTCAGTTTTGCCTTGTTGCCGAGTAAAATGACATCGCCATGTTTGAGGTTATGGGATTCGCAACGTTTTCCATTAATCATTAAGCCATTTGTACTTTTATTTCCTTCTAAATCTCCGTCGATAATTCGATAGAAATAGCTATCGTGACGGGGAGATTTTTTGATTCGCAATAAAGTGGCATGATGGCGAGAAACAATGCGATCGTAAATGACAATATCGTTGCTTGACTCCCGACCGACCGAATAAGTCGATTGCTCCAGAACAACGATACGCCTAGCCTTTTGATCTTCGATGACTAAAACATGGCGGAAGGGCTGTAGACTTTCCATCGACGACAGATGAAGGGGAAGAGAAAGGGGTTGTCTATAGAATTCCCTGAACTGATTTCAATCTATCACTTACAAAGTTAAACGGGTTTATCCTCTGGATGCACTGCCCCCGATCAGCAATTGAGTTGCTTCGTCTTTAGACAGGGGACGACCGAACCAATACCCTTGCGCTTGTTCGCACTGAAGACTGCGCAACAAATCGAGTTGCTGCTGCGTTTCTACTCCTACGGCAACCACTCTCAAATTGAAGCCGCGTCCTAGCGCGATCGCTGCCGAGATAATCCCGCGTTCCTGGGGATTGCCCCTGAGATCGCGAATGAAGGTGCGATCGATCTTAAGGGTACGGAAAGCAAATTGCTTGAGATAGCCCAAGGATGAAAAGCCCGTGCCAAAATCGTCTAAGGCAATGCGAACCCCTAGGTTTTGCAGATCTCGCAGCGTCGTTTGCGCGACTTCTAGATTTTCTCTTAGCCTGACTTCGGTAATCTCCAACTCCAGCCATTGGGGATCGAGTCCGGTTTTGTCAACGATTCTGGCAACGACTTCAGCAAGATTCGGCTGTTTTAATTCCCTGGCGGAAAGGTTAACGCTGATGGGGATGGGAGGCAAGCCCGCCCGCTGCCAAGCCAGATTTTGCTCGCAGGCAGTTTCGATCGCCCATTTGCCGATGTGGATCATCAGGTCGGTTTTTTCCGCTAAGGGAATAAATTTAGCGGGAGAGACAACGCCCAATTCAGGGTGCTGCCAGCGCAAGAGTGCCTCCATGCCAGTCACTTCGCCCGTCGCCAGTTGCACTTGAGGCTGGTAGTTCAGATAGAATTCTTTGCGCTCCAGAGCTTGATGCAGTAGGGTTTCGAGCTTCACGATCAGGGAAGCTTCGGAGGTCATGTTGGGATTGTAGAACTGATAGTGATTTCGCCCTAGATCTTTGGTGCGATAGAGGGCAGCATCGGCATTTTTCAGCAGCGTTTCTGCATCCTCCCCGTCTTGGGGATAGACGGCAATCCCGATACTGGTTTTGATATTCAGTTGATGCTTATCGATTTCAAAGGGCTTTTTGAGAACGTCAAAAATTCTCTGGGCCAGTCTGACGGTATCGTCGGCACTTCTGATTTTCGGCAAGAGCACGGTGAATTCATCTCCGCCCCAGCGGGCGATGATATCGCCCTCTCGCACGCACGATCCCAGACGCTGAGAAAAGTTTTGCAGAAGGCGATCGCCGATGCTATGACCGAGGGTATCGTTGACGTTCTTAAACGAGTCGAGATCGAGGAACATGACTGCCATTAGTTGCTCTTGTTGTTTGGCATTATCGATCGCCGCAGCTAATTGTTTTGTAAACTGAGTACGGTTGGGGAGATTGGTCAGCGCATCGTGAAAGGCTTGATAGCGTAGCATTTCTTGCGATTTCTTTCGCTCGCTGATATCCCGCACGGCGAAGCAGAAAATCTCTTTATTGTCGTAGTTGTCGGTACGGCTGATGTTGGCTTCGACGCTAACGAAGGAACCGTCTTTTCGACGATGCTCGGACTCGGCTACGAAATGGGGTCGATCCGAACCGATTTGCTGAAGTTCGCCTTCTAGAGTTTCGCGATCGCCGCCAACGATATCGTATAGCGTCAGTTTGGACAGTTCTTCTGGGGAATATCCGAGTAAATTACAATAAGCCGGATTGGCTTCAATAATTTGTTTGGTTTGAGCGTCTACTAAGAAAATTCCTTCTGATGCTCGCTGGACTATGAATTTGTATCGTTCCTCGCTATTTTTGAAACCGACTTCGAGTTTTTTATACTTAGTAACGTCAAAAATGTAGCTTCTAATAACTTTATTGTCGATTAGATAGTGAATGTGTTGTTCAAAAATTTCGCGATCGACTTGGACTTCGCGAATTAGGGAAGTGCCTTCTCGACACTGAGATTGGGTGAGAATGTCTTTGAGAATGGGATGTTCTAGTTGTCGTTCTTGAAGGTCGGGAAACTTGACGCTAGCGGACGGATTGAGATAATTAATTTTTCCTTGAAAATCAATTTCAATAATCGGATTGGGGCTAAATTCTGCTAGAGAAGATAACCTGGCTAAATCTTTTTGATGGGCGAGTTCGGAGGGATGGGATAAGGCAATCGTCTTTTTTGCATCGATGTCATCGCTTTGGGTGTCTCGGCTAAAATTGGCGAGCGGTGGCTTAGGTCTTTCAGCTTGTTCGCCTGCTTTAAGCAAGTAAAGTTCTGAAGCGGTAGATATAATATGATAGCTCGCTTTTGATTTATTGCCAAACCAGACTAAATCCCCGTGTTTCAAGTCGTGAGAGAGGCAGCGCTTGCCATTAACGCTGATTCCATTCGTGCTTCTTTTTCCCTGCGAATCGCCGTCAACTACTCGATAAAAATAGCGATCGCTATCTTCGAGGTCGGCTACTTGAACGAGCGTGGCATGATGGCGAGAGACTTGGCGATCGTATAAAACAATGGCACAGTTAGGGTCGCGACCGATAGAATAAGTTTCGTCTTTGAGAGAGATAATGCGTCTCGACTTCTGATCTTCAATAACCAGGATATGACGAACTTCCTGCGGATTAGTCATCTTAGATTAACGGCGAGCAAGGATTACAATGATAGAGTTCCCTAAAATCCTCGATCTCTAACACTATAGAGTAGCAAAATCCTGAAGTTTTTCTTCACAAAGCCGATCCATTTGCCAAGACGATCCGAGTTTACCGGACTTTCTACCTATCGCGATAGATATGGACAATTCCAACAGCTTTATCTTACAGTTACTCGGCGTTTCCAATTTACTGGAGGAGCAAACCGATCTAGAGCAGGGTTTGCGAGAAGTTGCCTCTCTAACAGCCCAAATGCTCGACGCACAACGCTGCTCGATTATGCTGCTGTCCGAGTCGCCAACGCAAGACAATGACGGCTACTACCTGCGAGTTTTTACTCACTATGGCAACCTGCCTCAATCGGCTTACCAACAAATAACGTCGCTCAACGAGGGAATTGCTGGCTACGTCGCTGCTACGGGCACACCGCTATTGATTGAGGATATTACCCAGTCGCAATTTGTTGAGGCTGCCCGCTATCTAAATGAAGCGAATAAGAGTTTAATTTCTGCCCCCATTCCATTTGGAGAGCAGACCATTGGCGTCATTAATGTCAGCATTCCGTTAAATGGAAAAAGCTTTAAAGAGCAAGATTTAGAAACCCTCAAACTTTTTGCTTTATTTATCGGAAAATCCATTCATATTGCTCAGATGCAAGCAATCTTGCGTTCTAGATTCGTCGAGAGGGCTGTCGTTCGAGAATTGGCAGAAATTCCCTCAGAAAGTGGGATCGCGATCGCTCCCAATCCCACAAAATTAGCCAAAATCGTAGCCAAATCGTTTTATAAAGAACTCACCAAAGCGGGTTTTGGAGCCAATCAAATTATTGAAATCGCCACCGAAGTCCTCGATTTACTGCAAAAGAATATCGACCAGTATAAAAAGAGACTTTCGCGGGAGTGACCGAACGCTGCTAATAACTCGCCGTCTTGCGGTGAGCGATCGCGGTAACGCCGTCGGATTCGATTACGTCGCCTCGACTGACAGTGGCGTAGACCAACCAGCGATCGCCGCATTGCATCCGATTTTGTACCGTGCATTCGAGATAGGCAAGTGCTTCGTTGAGAATGAGACAGTCATTTTCGGCCGTTTGCGTGTCAAGCTGGGCAAACGGGTTTTCCCCTGGCGTAGCGCGATAGGAGAAATGCCGTCTGAGGTTGCGTCCCTCTTTGAGAATGTTGAGGACGAAGCGATCGCCGGGATGAATCATCAATTCGGCATTTTGGTCTTCGGCGACGGCAAGCATCAAACCCGGCGGATTGAATGTGGCTTGAGATACCCAAGAAGTAAGGAATCCGTGGTGAGTTTCGCCGCGTCGGGTAGTAACGACGCACAAAGACCCGATGATACGCGCGACTGCCTGTTCGGTGCGATCGGCTTGCGCTTCGCTTAGCCCCTGGCGAGGAGTCTGTAGCTTCTTCGTTTTCTTCAACTTCTGGGCAAATTCAGCTCCCGCATCTTCACACTCTTGCAAAATTGTCGGCGTGGGACTAAAGCGAACGCGGATGGTTTCAAAGCCAAAGCGATAATTGGCATCCCTCAGCTTGCCCTCAATCAAGTCGATCGCTTCTCCACTCCAGCCATAGGAGCCAAACACCCCGGCTAGCTTAGTTTTTGCCGCTGCCGCCAGAACGATCCCCAGCGCCGTCTGAATTTGGACTGGAGCGTGACCGCCTAGGGTGGGAGAGCCGATAATAAAAGCATCGCAAGCTTCAACGGCGCGGGTAATCTCGGCAGGATCTGCCAGTTCGCAGTTAATCGACTCGACTGCTACTCCACCTTGCAGGAGTCCTTGCGCGATCGCGCTAGCTAGGGCAGTCGTATTGCCATAGGCAGAAGCATAGAGCAAGGCAACCCGCAATTCTCTAGTTTTCTGTTGCTGGCACCAGTCGCGGTAATCGTAGGTAAAGCGACTAAGGCTATAGCGAACCAGTGGTCCGTGACTGGGAGCGTAGCACCTCGCCGAGAAAGATGTCAATTTGTCTAGCGCCGCCTCTACTTGTTTTGCCTGGGTTGCATGGAGGCAGTCGAAGTAGTAAAGCCGATCTTCGTCTAGCTGCTTCCAGTTTTCATCCCAGATAGCATCGTCGCAGATGTGAACGCCAAAGAACTTATCGGTATATAAAATGCGAGTTTGAGGATCGTAGGTACACAGTCCGTCTGCCCAACGGGGAGTCGGCACGGTGACGAACTGTAATTCGTGTCCTTGTCCCAAGTCAAGGCTATCTTCCGAACGAACGATCTCAATTTTCGACTCCCAGGCAGGAAAAGTAGCTTTGAGCGCGTTGGCACCCGGTCGAGAACAAATCAACTTCGCCTGGGGCGCTTCATCGAGCAAAACTTTTAGAGTTGCCATGCGGTTGGGATTGACGTGACCGAGGATGACGTAATCCAAAGCGGCTAAATCCAGATGCTGCCGCAATTGTTGTAAGTAAATTTGGGTAAACGATTCTCCTGGCGGATCGATTAAGGCAGTTCGATCGGATCGAATCAGATAGGAATTAGCGGTCGTTCCCCTTTGGCGAGCATATTCTACTTCAAACTTGAGGCGATCCCAAGTACGCGATCGCAAAACGATGGTTTCTTTACCGATTTCGGCGACTTGAACGTCGCGAGGACGAGTTGTTGTAGTCGATAACGTTTGGGAGGACATCATGATAATTTTGGATTTAAGATTTTAGATTGGGAGGTTTAATGGTTGACAGCTGAGGGCGGCTTAGTCTTGGTAATGTCTGTTTGATTCGACCATTTCCTTCGTCATGCGCTTCTTATGGCGTTTGGCGATCTCTTGCTCTGGGTCGATTCCATCAAATGTTGGTGGCAGCCAAACCCTAACTATCAGCAATACTCCTAGCACGAGTAAGAAAGCACAAGTCGCTAAAACCTGGCTCCAATTGGTTTCCAGTACGCCTCGCACGATAATTTCTCGCAGAACGGAGACAATAGCGACTTCTACAGCAACGCCGATGGAGACTCTCCGTTCTTTGAGGTAAATAATCAGCAATCGGAATAACTCGACCAAAATCAACAAAAACAAGATATCGGCAGTAACAGCCTGAAACTCTAATGGTGGCAGCAAGGAGACAAACATCTCTCTTATCTCCAGCACCATGAAGCTAAACAGACCGATGCACAGACAAATGACAATCAAGTCTTGAACGAGTTCGAGGGCAAAGACGATGCGACTCAGACTTAACCAGCTATACCGTTCCAGTGGAGAGTTTTTAAGGTTTTCGTACATGATGAAAATCCAATAAATGGCTAATGACCAATGACTAATAGTGATTTCCGACTTTGCGATGGTGGACGGCAGTCAGGGCATCTGGTTTCGCCACTCGTCCGGTTGTCGCGGTGCTGTAAATAATCCAGTGGTCGCTGCACTCCATGCGACTATTCACTTCGCATTCCATATAGGCAAGGGCATCTGCCAAAATCGCGGCACCATTGCTGGCAGGATAGGTTTTGATGCCAGTAAAGCGATCGCTACCGGAGGGTAAGCGCTTGAGAAAATGTCTCATCAGTTTTTGGTAATTGCCTTCCTCTAGGACATTGAGAACGAAGCGATCGCCTGCGTGTAGTATTGACTCGATGGCGCGGTCTTTAGCGACTGCAATGGCGACTCCCAAAGGTTCGAGACTGGCTTGCATTACCCAAGAAGCAACCATTGCGCTAGAAAGATCGCCTTTTTTAGCGGTAATAATGTACAGTCCGCTGCTGATTCGTCCCAGGGCACGCTCTAAATGGTTATCGAGGGATTTGATTTGCTTGATGGTACGATCTCTTGTCAGCGACTGACCTAAATGGGTTCCAGCTTCTTCGCAAGCTTGCTCGATGATTGGATTGGGCGCTTGTTTGAGCAAAATCGGCGGAAACGCTTCTGTTAATCCAATTTCCTGAAACTTGTTGCGCAGGGGAAAAATCGGCTCGTCTTCACCGCCGCCGGACTCAAACAGTCCGACAGATTGCTTGCTGTGCGCGGCGGCTAAAATCGTACTCAGGGCGGCATGGGCTGCGCTCGAAGACTGGGGAGGCATGCCGATGACCAATCCCTTCGCCTGGTTGACTAATTCCCGCACTTCATGGGGGTCTACTTCATTCAAATCTACCAGCTCTACGGCTACCTCAGTCCTGGTAATACCCTGGGCGATTGCTCGCGCGACGCGATCGCTAAAACCGTAATCTTCGACATAGAATAGAGCCACGAGCGTATCCGTTTTTGCCTGCTCTTGACTCCAACCTTGATAGCGCTCTACCCAGTCTGGGATGTGATGTTGCAGCAGCGGTCCGTGTCCGGTGGCGATCGTTGCTAGCTCCAGTTTTTCTATCCGTTTTAAGGCGGACAGCACCGAACGAGCATTGGGACCCATTAGGCAATCGTAGTAATATTTAAAGTCTTCTTCGATAAGATCTGGCTCCTCGTCAAACGTATAGTCGTCGCAATAGTGCATGCCAAACACGTCGCAGGTGAAGAGGATTCGTGTCTTGGCATCATAGGTAAAGATTGTATCGGGCCAGTGTAAATTAGGGGCAGAGACGAATGTTAACTCGTGTCCGTTGCCTAAGTCGATGCGATCGCCATTCTTGACCATTTGGTATTTGAAAGGCTGATGCACCATGTTTTCTAGAAACTGAATCGCCACTTTGGCCCCGACCACGGTAACGTTTGGCGCTAGTTGCAAGATTTCTTTGACCAAGCCGCTGTGGTCGGGTTCGGTATGGCTGACAACGAGATAATCTAGGGTAGCAGGATCGATTAGCCCACTCAGGACATCCAGGTACAATTGCTCGAATTTGCGATGAGAGGTATCGATGAGAGCGGTTTTCTCTCCCCGAATCAGAAAAGAATTGTAAGTCGTTCCGTTCCGCAGACCAAATTCGATGTCGAAGCGATCGCGATCCCAGTCGAGCGAGCGAATGGCGATCGTTTGGTCGCCGATCTCGACGGTTTGCATCGTCAAGCGACTTGACGGACGAGTACTTTGAGAACGCGCAGTCAGTGCAACCATAAAGTGTTGTCTCCAAAACTTGAGCGAGCGATCGTAAGTTGGCTTAATCTTTCTTTATCCTTACCCAGAACACTGAATTTGTAAAATGTCAATTCGTAAAGATACTTATTAGCAATAATTATATATTTAAACGCAATAGTTGCTTTTAAGTTATCTATAGATCTAGATGGGTTTGTCATCTATTAAAAGGCTTGACAAACGCGAGTAAGACAGCACAAGCTTAAAGGAAACTTAAAAATGGTGAATTTTCGGGTTAATGCTGCCCTTACTCTCCTCAGTCATAATCGCTCAAGCTGCTACGCCGCCATCCTTAACGCAGCAGCAATATATCATACAATCCCAGGAGATCCGCTCCTTACCCGGAAAACTGAATGACGTTTTAGTCTTCAACAGCAACAGTCCCGAAGTCGTTCAAACTGAAGGCATTCTCTTGTCCACCTTTCCATCGGCTGGCATGCAATTTCCTAGCGCTCACCTAGGACTTACCCTAGAAGGACGTTTCGATCTCTTTACCCATCACATCGCCAGACCACAGGAACAGAGGCGGACGCTTTATCAAGGCGTTATCGTTTACAACCCTAGCGAACAACTGGTAAGGCTGAGAGTTTTGCAAGGGGCTAGCTATCTGACCGAACCCGATGCGCCTTTCATCAATCTCCCTGCTATTGTTGAGGATCGCTGGGGTCGAGTGTTTTCCGGACCGGGATCTAGATTGATGGGAGATATTTTGCGAGGGATCGGGCACTCGAATTTTCCCACTCAAATCTTGATTCCTCCCTATCAGACTCGCATGCTCTTTAACTTGCCGATTACGACTGGTAGCGCCCGTTCTACCTTCATGCGCTTGGAAAGCGACGGTCCCGTGTACATGGCGAATTTATCCATGTACCAGGTTCCCAACCTTCCCGAAACGGCATCCAAGACCAAGGATAGGAGCAACGCCCGCACGACTTCTTTCCGCGCCCCGACTTTAGAGGAATGGCAGAAAATCCTGGTTGAAGGAAGATTAGTCGTCCCCAGAGACAGACCGCCAACGCCACTACACGCTATAGACGATCCTCGGATCGAGAAAATCATTTACGGTCGCGTGGCTGGTATCTCTGTCGGTTCGGAATGGATAGGCACGTTAGTCGATCCGGGTACGTCCAATCTGAGCATCCCCGAACGAGGAAAAGCCTTTTCCTATCCCCTGAGTACGGTCAATCGAGGCACTCACGGAACTCGACAGATACAAAGCGCCCCAATGCAAGTACGCTATCCCGATACAGCTTTCCGCGCTCACGGCAATTATGCAGTGCACTACAATTTGACCCTACCGCTAATTAACAACACCGATAAACGGCAAACCGTAGCGCTATCGATACAAACGCCGCTCAAACAGGATAAGTATTCGGATCGTCTATTTTTCCTAAAAGCGCCAAGAGGACAAGTATTTTTCCGAGGAACGATACGAGTTGAGTATAAAGGCGATAGCGGGCTAATCGAGCGAAGATATTTCCATATCGTCCAGCGACAGGGACAGCAAGGACAGCCATTCTTAACTCTAAATTTGCAGCCGGGAGAGTCGCGCGAAGTGAATATAGACTTACTTTATCCTCCCGATGCCACGCCGCCCCAGGTATTGACGGTGCAAACGATGGATTACTTCATGGCTCCCCTGCGTTGATAAATAGATGAGCAGAATTAATCTCCAGATCGTTGTAGCGCGAGGTAGTGCGAGCGTCCCGCTCGCGCGAGCAGGACGTATGCGCTAATGGCGAGCGCACGCTACGATGAGCGCACTACGTGTATTTAATTCTGCCTACCTACTTATCATTTAGAAGCCAGGGAAACCCCCAGGAGTTACGCACTCAAACCTAATTTGTCATTGGAGAGCGATGTGAGCCGAAGCGCAGCGTAGCCCCTAGCGATAGCGAAGGGGAAGAATCTCGCAGGAGTCCCAGATGCTTCACTATCGCCCTTGCATGACAGGTGACTGGGTAAGTCCTAACCTCGATCCCATTTCTGCCGCTTCTACTTAAATTCTTGCGTCGATAATCTAAGATAGGTCTAATTTATTCGCTCTCTTGTTCGTCGATGACTCGTTTGAGCGAATTTTTGTTAAAAGCTGGAAAAATTAGAAAGGGGAATTGTTCTTTTGCCGTCCGCAGCTCGTCAAAAATCGGATTTTCTAATCCTGTCACTACGCACCAAACGCGGGCGCGAGTCATAGCAACAAAGGCTTCATTGCGCTTTTGCAGTTCGTTTTCTTTCTTCCATGCCGAAGGCTGAGTAGCGTAGTGGAAGCGACAGACATACACTTTCCAAGCTTCATTTCCTTTAGCGCGATAAATGTTAGCAATCGTGACGCAACCCGGTTTGCCGAACTCGCTAGGGTCGCTATCCGTGCCGACAATGCAACTTTTGATGCCGTAATATTTTAGAGCCTCTTGCAGGCGACAGAAATAATCCTGCTCTTTTTCTGCGGCGATCGCTGTTATCATTAGGTCTGACGGAGCGAGTCCCGCTTGCAAGTCCTTGGCAACCTGCTGGGCAATCCATTCCTGTTCTTCTGACTCGTCATGAAAAGTTTGGAGCGCGAGCAGATCTTTTATTCCTTCTCGAACTTCAAAATTATCGCGATCGATCGGATGAGGGCTTTTCTCAACTTGACGTTCGATTTTGACTTGTTTTCTGGCTTTGACGCTGGCATCGCTGAAGTCACCTTCGAGTACGTTATAGCCTAATTTTTTCCACTCTTGCTGATTGCTAACTCCCTGCAATACGCCTCCTTGACGCAAAAGTCCCATATTGACGGCATGGGCAGCCATTAGTAACGATTTAGGTGTTCGATAGCACCGATTTAAATTTTCTGACTTGCGGATATTGGTTCCTTCATAAAAGAAGGAACCGTTACTTGCCAATCCCAGATCGACTACGGGAGTTCCGTCGGGATTGCGACCGAAAATTTTAGTGGCATCTGGAACGATTAAAGAGTCTATTCCTTGAGCTTCATCATACGCCCAATAGAGTCGTTTGGGTTCGCTCAAAGTATTGCGAACAAGTCGATAAAATGACGCTGGTAAATCTTGAGCTTCATCGATTAAGATAACGTCGTAGAGAATAGGAAAATTTGTAATTTCTATTTCGAGAATATTACAAACATATTTAAAAGCTCCTCCAGGAGAAACTTTGCCAATTTCATTTTCAACATCTTTGACGGTTTTGGGTTGCATTCCACACTCAATGGCTAACCGCCGATAAAAGCCATCTCGTTCTTTGCCTCCCCAGGCATGTAAGACTTTTAAATTATCCCAATTGGGTTCTCTTCCCTCGCTGAGTTCGCCATAATATGTACTAATGCGTTCTTTGATTTGGTTGTAAAGCGATCGCGTAAAAAAGACAAAAGCAAGTTGCCAGTCGGGATGTTCGTAATGGATTTTGGCTGCGCGTTTGGCTAAAAGAATCGTTTTCCCCGTACCTGCCAATCCTCGAATGCGCTGCGGCCCATCGGGATATTTAGAAGCAATTTCTTGTTGCTGCTCGTCTAATACTTTGAGGGAAGATTCGAGATGGCAAATGACTCTAAGTGGACTATCAACAGGCATTCCTTCTGGGATTTGACGACAAGATCCGGAAGGTAGAGTTTCCGCAACAGTATTCTCAACCATTTAATTTCTCCGCATAGTGTTTCCTTTAAGTATTCCCAACGAAGAGCAAGAAATTACTATTTTTAGAAACAGATTCGATGCCTAGTGTTTTGTTTGACAAAGCTCCTCGATAGATTTCATGTTCATTGTAATATTTACAGCAAGCGAGTCGATCTTATGCCTGAGCGCCACTTTTCTCGTGCCCAGGCATAAAAAGGTCTGAGTTAAGTTATTCAAAACTCAGGTTAAACTACTTGTTTTTTTGCTGATTTTTAGCTTGTTCCAGAGCAATTTCTTTAATAGCTTCGAATGAATTGCGATTGGAAGCACCTTCAATCGCTTTAACTGCCAAATCTTGTACTTGTTTGAGTGCGGCATCGAGTTGTTGAGACAAGTTTTGAATTCTAGCCTGCTGATTTTGAATGGTTTGTTCTAACGCTCCAATTCGCAGTTCGTAATTGCGTTTTTCTCCTTCAATTTCTTTAGCTCGCAAATCGGCTCTCACTTTGGCTTGATAGTTGCCAATACCTTTTCCTTCTCCTTGAGCTTGTTCGATTTTTTTCTTGAGTTCTTGCTCGAAAGCTTCTACTTTTTGTTTTGTCTCTGCATATTGTTTTTCTTTCTCGGCAATGCTTTCTTCTCTTTGTTTCCACTGCTTTTCTTGTGCTTGACGAGCTTCGTCTAATTCTTTGTAGAGATTTTTCTTTTGCTGCTGATATTCTTCTTCGCTTAAATCTCTTTCCAATTCCAAGTTATACCAATATTCTTCTTCATCTCGCTGGCGTGCTTTTTGATAAAATTCATTGCGTTCTTTGAGCTGGCGAGCATAAGTTTCTTGATCTTTTTGCCAAGATTTTTTTAAGGCTATAATTTGTTGTTCTAGCGTCTCTCGCCGCTGGCTAATTTCTTCTTCAAATGCTTTTGCACTTTCTTCATAGGATGCAACTAAAGTATCTAAAGTGTCTTCTTTGACTGATTCTATCTCGTGTAATTCTTCTAATTTTTTTAGTTCTTCGGCTACCTCAGTTTGCAGTTCTTCAAGGGATGAAGCTTCGGCGATAAGTTGTTCTGATAAATGACTAACTGCACTACCAAATCCTACTTGCAGTTTTTCTAGATTTTGAATAATTTGGTTAATGTTATTTTGGTTTATCGAACTCATGATTTTTTGTTTTTCTTCTTTATCCTTATGGGCTATTGAAGATTCTTGAGATTCAGTTTTTCTTTCTCGTTCAATTTTTTTGAGTTGCGATTCTAGGGCTGTTTTCTCTTTTTTTAATTCTTCAAAAGCTTCCATTAATTCAGCTTTTGTACTCTTGGACGTTACTCTAGCAACCATCAATAAATCTCCTAGTGAATGTTAATCAAGTTAATTAGCAGCGGTTCCATTGCCTTGAAATGCTCTTATTGCCAAGTTCTGTGCTTGAGTCGTGACTTTTTGTAATTCGGTAGTGAGTTCGGCTATCTGTTCGACTTGTTTTTGAATGGTGGCATCAAGAGCTTGAATCTTGAATTCATATCCTTGTTTAGTTAATTCCCACTCTTTTTCAAAGAGATCGGCTTTAACTTTGGCATCTCTTTCTGTCTCTTTAATGGCTTCTGCTCTAGCTTTATTGGTTTCCTGTTTAATAGTTTCTTCAAAGCCTTCTATTTTCTTGAGATTGGCTTTAAATTCTTCTTCATTATCTGCTAAGAATTTTTCTCGCTCTTGCCAAGCTTTTTCTTTGTCTTGATTAGCCTCTTGTAGTTCTCTTTCTTGTTGTCGCTTGAATTCTTCGTACTCATTCATTTCGATCTTGCGATCGCGCTCAATTTGATATTGATAATCGGCTACTTCTTGTTCTCTTTGTTTCGCAATTAATTCGGCTGCTTCTGAGACTCTTGCCTCGAATTCTTGCTGTTCTTTTTCCCAAGCTTTGCGAGTTTGAGTTATTTCTTTCTCTAGGGATTCTCGCTGGCTATTGGTCTTATTTTCTAGGATTTTTAGCTGTTCTTGATGCTCTTGTCTTAAAAGATACAATGCATCAGCTACTAAACGCACTTTATGAACTTGCTCTAACTGTTCTTTTTTGACTGCTATGGCTCGCTTGAGTTCATCTAATTTAGAAGATTCCTCGACTAAGCGATCGGAAAGATTATTAATAGTACGACCAAAATCTAATTGCAGAGAAGCCATTGTATTGACTATGTTGTCAACTGTATAGTCAGTAGCTTTTTCTAGTAGTTGTTTGCTCTTTTCTTTTTCGGCTTCTTCTTCTTTGGTTGCGACTTTCGATTCAACTTTTTTCTGTTCGGATAACAGTTTGGCAAAAGCTGCCATAATTTGCTCTTTGCTCTCTTTGGGAGCAAGGTTACCCATAAGAATAATTCTCCAAAAATTGTCAAAAAATTTGTTTTGCGGGCAATCTTTTTGATTGCCACGATTGACTGAAAATGAATTGCAGAGCTTGCTTGATTTTTTCATCAACAAAACTATCATATCCCTTGTTGATTTTTTCGTCAAGCAAGATTAAAATAAAAAATAGATTAAGGAAAAAAACGTGAATCAAAGCTTTGGTCATCTGATTCGTCAAGCACGAAAAGACAAGGGATATAGCCAGCGGGAACTAGCCGAAAAATTGGGGCTAGATTTCACCTATTTATCCAAACTAGAGAACAACCGAGCCGATTATCCGCCAAAAGAAGAGGTAATCAGAGCGCTAGCAACTCATTTAGATTTAGATGCTGAAGAATTAATCTTCTTGTCCGGACGCATCCCCCAAAACGATGAAGAAGTTCTCAAACAACACTATAAAAACATGCCTACTCTGTTTCGGAGAATGCGAGAAAACCCTGAATTTGCTCAAAAGGTGTTTCAAGCAGCGCAAGAAGCAGACCAATAGGAGTTACTATGACAAACATCTTCAGACCGTATCGTTTCATTTCCAAACAAGAGATTGAAGCTGAGGCAACCGAGATCTTGCGCAGAATGCAGCAAACGCCTAACTATTCTCCCAAATGGGCTTTAGATGCGAGTCGAGTAGCTGAATTTCTGGGATTAGATGTAGTTTGGGACAGCATACCGAGCGATCGCGATGGTACGATAGCAGCAAGGATTCTCCCCCTAGAACGCTTGATCGAAATCAATGAAGATATTCCCAAATTGCGAGGAGGGTTTGGGGAATCCACCATTGCCCATGAAATCGGACATTGGGTGTTGCACGTCAATCCAGAAGCGGTAAAGCGGTGCTTAGAGTTGCACGAGCGAGGAAAAGACATACGAGTAGAACCGTTATTGTGCCGCAGCGATACTCATTTAAACGGGATAGAATGGCAGGCGCAACATTTTGCCAGTTGCCTGTTGATGCCGCAATACAAATTAGAAGAAGTTAGACAAGGGCGAGATTTAACCAAATGGTCGCATTTATACGAAATTGCCGAAGAGTTAGGCGTTACCATTTCTAATCTCATCCATCGTTTAAAAGATCTGGACTGGATTTGTCTGTCCGAACATTCCCGTCAAATCGAGTTGGGCAAGTCAAAGTTGCCTAGAAGAAAGAGAGTGATACCAATTCGCCGCTCCTCGGACTAACGTCCTGCGGGGCGGTTCACAATTGACAATCAGCAATTAGCTAAAGCTTTTTGTGTAATACCATTTTTCATTCATTAATGACACAGATAGTCGATCGCCCTCACCCCCAACCCCTCTCCCAAATAGGGAGAGGGGAGAAGAATGTCGATCGCGAAAACCTGAAAATTGGTATAAGGCTTTTTCATGGAGCCTCTGTAGCGCTCTTTTTTAGCAATGGTATGAGTTTAACAGGGCAGGACAGCGATCGCAATTTCGCTCGAAACGCTGAGCAATAGGAGCATCTCTACGGCAACCACTGGGGACGAAAACCCCCTATCGGCAATTCCTCTAATTTGGGTTCGGCACCGCCAGGCGCATCCGCAGGGGGAGGAATCAGCAACCAAAGACGACTCTCGCGAATCGTTTCTCCCGAACTGGTTATTAATGGGTCGGCTGAATGGTTACTATTGGCGGTAACGATGCGATCGAAAAGAATGCCGAGTCCATCGGGGGCAAGACTAATTTTCATATCCCGATAATCGGGTAAGGCTACTAAGGGTATGACTTGAGAGGTCTTGATGTCGATTTTGACAAGGTAGGGTTCTTCCCGATATTCTTCTCCTTCGATTAACTGAGTTAACAAGCAGAAGAGATGGGTAGCTGTGGGATCGAACTGACAATCGAGAATCGAACCTTTGATATTGAGGAGTTCTTTTTGTACGCCTTGGTTGTTGACATAAAAAAGCGATCGCGTATAGCGCAATTTAGCATTATCCATATTAAAATTCACCATCGCCGCCGCCGAACCATCCCGCGAAAAGCTGAGAACTTTACCAAATTTGGGCAAAAACTCGATCGCTTGAGCGTCTGATTGCAAGGGAATAATGCCAATTCCCTGTCCTTGTGCTACCGCTAGCGTTTGTCCGTCAGGCGCAATCAGAAATTCTCCGCCTGGGGCATTGAGGCGTTCTGGCTTATTGCCTTTTTTGAGGACCCACAAGTCAAAATCCGCCGGATTTTTGCGATTGACTCGCCCAACGACGATGGTTTTTCCATCGGAGGACAAATCGAATTGATTATTTTGATAATCTTTATTGTCTAGGATTAACTCTACTGATTGGGAGCGTTCGGAGACATTTTCCGGTATCTGAGTAGATACGCGATAAAGCTGAAGATTCCTTAAGGTGTCGTTGCCTCGATGGCGTTGGGCGGCTGAAAATAAAATGCGATCGCCTTCGGGATAGAATTTGAAATCCACTACCACTAAATCGCGAGGGGTAAGGATCGCTTTTTTGTTTTGAGTTAGGTTGTAGAGAATTAATCTACCCCGTTCGTGCCCCAAAGTTCCGATGTAAGCAAAAGCGCGATCGCGACTGCGAAATTGACCGATGAAAGGCTGTATTTCTTGTCCTGCTTCCTTTTTGCCTCGAAAATGCTCTCTGGCATTCTTGAGCTTAACTTGATAGGCTTCTCCGTAGGGAACGGGCGCGTCTAGGGTATAGGCAAGTCTTCGTCCTGCCCAGCTTATCTTACCCGGTAGCAGAGGATCGATGACGAGATTTTTTTCGACGCTTTCTCGATCCATCGGGCGATCGAAATCCAGGATAAATGCTTTATCTTCCGCCCCGACTGCTTTATTGTGCCAACTAAACTCGCGCACTCGCGGTTTCATTCCGAAAACACAATTCGTTCCGCAAGCTTGCCCTCCTAAAACTACTCCGCCGATGACTAGGCTGAGAATTAAAATTAGGGTAAGTGCAATCTTATCGATCGGTTGTAAGCTTTTCCACATCTAATCAGTTATCAACTATTCGTCAATTAGTTATCAGTTATTGGTTAGTCGTTAGTGGTTTTTCCTCAGATCGCTTCCGGGCTGTTTCGAGCAATCTCGGTCAGTGGGGAAAAAGTCGGGCGCGATTTGTTGTTATCCGAGGTTTTTCTTGATGCGATCGCTTCTGTGGATATTGTCTCAAATTTTTCTGCAATAGAAGCGATTGAAGCTAAATTTACATGGGGATTTAACCTAAATATTGTTTAAGCATAAAGAGGTCATAGCAGTTGCCAATTAAAATTGGAGAAATTAGGAAAAGGCTTTTCCTATGAGATTTAATTGGCTTAACCGAGCGGTTTTGCATCGATTTCTAGAACGGCTGCCTCGCTCAAGAAGAGTTTCTCAAGCAACGCCGGCATTCCCTACAGCACTATCAGCAAAACTTCTCGATATTGCTCGTCAGGATGTTCCCACTGTCTTGCGATCGCTCGATACCTCTCCAGACGGTTTGACCGAGGAAGAATCCCGCGATCGTTTAGAGGAATGCGGTTTAAATGAGATTGCCCGCGAAAAGCCCCCCAAGTGGTATATCCAGTTCCTAAAAACGTTTCACAATCCCTTAGTCATTCTCTTGATATCGCTGGCAATTATTTCTTGGGTGACAGGCGATCTCGAAGCATCAGCCATCATCTTAATAATGGTGATTTTCAGCGTAATTCTGCGTTTCTCTCAGGAGTTTCGCTCCAGCCTTGCGGCGGAAAAACTGCGGGAAATGGTCAGAACAACTGCAACTGTAAGTCGGAGAGAGTTGAGTCCGGATATTTCCTCAGAAGTCCTGCAAAAATACAAAGTCGCGCTCCATTCACGTCCTCCAAAAAGAAAAGAAATTCCTATCAAGTTCTTAGTTCCTGGAGATATCATTTATCTGTCCGCTGGAGATATGATCCCAGCGGATATAAGGCTTATTTCAGCCAAAGATTTGTTTATCAGCCAGGGAGCGCTGACGGGGGAGTCTCTGCCAGTCGAGAAACAGCCAACCTTACCTGATAGTCAAACCCAGATCGCAAACCCATTGGAACTTGCGAATATTTGTTTTCTAGGCACCACCATTGTTAGCGGTACGGGTACCGCAGTGGTAATAGAAACGGGAAGCAATACATACCTGGGTGCGATAGCCAAAACCGTTGTCGGTCAAAAAGCGATGACAAGTTTCGATCGGGGGGTGAATGATGTTAGCTTGCTGCTGCTGCGCTTCATGCTGGTAATTGCTCCTGCGGTTTTTACGATCAATGGTTTTCTCAAAGGCAATTGGACTGAGGCATTCTTTTTTGCCCTCTCAGTTGCCGTGGGGTTAACACCGGAGATGCTCCCCATGATTGTAACGGCTAATTTAGCGCGGGGCGCGATCGCCATGTCCGAGAAAAAAGTCATCGTCAAAAACATCGACTCCATTCAGAGCTTTGGCGCAATGGATGTTCTGTGTACCGACAAAACCGGAACCCTCACTCAAGACCGGATCGTGCTAGAGATGCACCTGGACATTAATGGCGAAGAAAGCGAGGAAGTTCTGGAGTATGCCTATCTCAACAGCTTCTATCAGACTGGACTAAAGAATCTGCTAGATATCGCCGTCCTCGAACACATCGAATTGCACGAAGATTTGAAAGTCGAAAAAGACTTCCGTAAAATTGATGAGATTCCCTTCGATTTCGTGCGCCGTCGGATGTCAGTTGTGGTGGAAGAAACCCATCATAAGCATATACTGATTTGCAAAGGCGCAGCCGAAGAAATTCTTCGGGTCAGCACGCGGGTTAAAGTCCAAGAGCAAATTTTGCCAATGGGCGAGTCAATCCAAGCGCAAGTACTCCAGTTGGATCGAGAACTCAATGAAGATGGATTGCGGGTTATTGCTGTTGCCTACAAAGATTTGTCCACAGAGCAACTCACATACTCCGTTGCCGACGAGTGCAATCTGATCCTGTTAGGTTATATTGCTTTTCTCGATCCTCCCAAAGAATCTGCTGCTCAGGCAATTGCCGCCCTCGATCGCAATGGCGTACGAGTAAAAGTGTTAACTGGCGACAATGAGATTATCGCCCGCAAGACTTGCAAAGATGTTGGCTTGTACGTTCATCACATCCTCTTGGGTAGCGAAATCGATGCTTTATCCGATGATGAATTGGCAGAGATAGCAGTAACAACAACGATTTTTGCCAAACTCTCTCCGCTGCAAAAAGCCAGGATTGTCAAGTTACTGCGCCGGAAGGGTCACATTGTCGGCTTTTTGGGGGTTCTTTAATAGTTAATTAAACGCTAACTATTGCTTACTAGCTTTAACTATCA
>NZ_MRCB01000017.1 GCF_001904635.1 Hydrococcus rivularis NIES-593 | reverse complement strand
TCACGTTCCGTTCTTAGGGGAGGGGAGAGGGGCGACCCTCGAACCTTACCCGATATCTGCCAGCAGTGTAGGTGCTTTCTGAGTTAGTGTCGGCTCGAACGTCTCGGCGGAAGGACATAAGTGAGCCAATTTGCATGCCCTGCAATTAGGGTTTCTCGCTTTACAGACTGCTCGACCGTGGTAAATCATTCTAATGGAAAAATCTTCCCAATCGGGTTGGGGCAAAAGCTTCATTAAATCTCGTTCGATCTTGACTGGGTCGGTTTCTTTCGTCAAACCTAGCCGCCTGCTCAAACGTTTGACATGAGTATCGACGGTTACGCCTTGCTTAATCCCGTAGGCATGAGCGAGGACGACATTTGCCGTCTTTCTGGCAACGCCGGGAAGCGATAGTAGCTTTTCCATCTGTTGCGGGACTTCGCCGCCAAATTCATCGATAATTTTTTGACAGGCTCCTTGGATGTTTTTGGCTTTATTGCGATAAAATCCCGTCGAACGGATTAGGTTTTCTAGTTCTTCGCGATCGGCATTTGCCAAAGAAACCGCATCGGGAAAGCGAGCAAATAGCGCTGGAGTTACTTGATTGACTCGTTCGTCGGTACATTGAGCCGACAGAATCGTAGCCACTAACAATTGGACTGGGCTTGCATAGGTTAGGCTACAGGTAGCATCGGGATAGAGGTGTTTGAGTAAAACGAGAATCTCCAATGCCCGTTGTTTTTTCGAGGCAAATTTGCGCGTAATACTTGCCACGGCTACCTATTGAAACAATTCCTGAAAAAAGGCTAAATTGGCAGTATCCCGAACGATGAGAAAAACGCCCAAACTCAACAAGAGAACCAATCCGGTTTGCATAATTCCCTCCTGAATCGTTCTTGGCAGAGGTTTACCGCGTAATCCTTCAACTAGCAAAAATACCAACTGACCGCCGTCGAGAGCGGGTAGGGGTAAGATATTGATAATTGCCAGGTTAATACTAATTAGCGCTGCAAATTGAAAAAGATTTCCTGCATCGTTACGAGCAATATTAGCACCATATTCGACAATTTTGACGGGACCTGCCACTTGCTCGGCATTTTCCTTAAAGTTACTAATTAACTGCCAAAATCCTTTAGCGGTTAAACTGGCAAGGTTTTGATAAGCATCGGCACTCAAGACAAGCACTTCACCAATCCCTTGAGGACGACGAGTCCCTACATTTGGCGATAGCATTACTCCAATTTTTCCTTTGCCGTCGCTACCGAGTTCTGGTTCTACGGTTAGGGCTAAGGTTTCTTGACCTCTTTGAACTATTAGATTAAGCGGTATATTAGGAGAATTCTGAATGGTTTCTCTGAGGGAAGTAATCGCATCCGGCGTTGCACCGAGATCTCGCCCGTTAACCGATACAATGATGTCGCCTGCTTGAATTCCAGCCTTGACAGCCACAGAGGCAGTTTCTGGCAGGACTTGGGGAACGGCAACGCCTGCTTGAAAGTCTTGTATGCCTACGGTGGCTACTTGACCGACCAGGAGGAAATAAGCGAAGACTAGATTGGCGATAACTCCCGCGCTAATGACGATCGCTCGATCGAGAACCGGACGATTGCGAAGCAAGTTGGGGTCATCGGCAGGGATTTCGCTATCGGGGTCGTCATCGGGAAAACCGACATAACCGCCGAGAGGAAAGGCGCGGATGGCATATTCGGTTTCGGGGCCTTGGTATTTGAGGAGAACCGGACCGAAACCGATGGAGAAACGATTGACGCGAATGCCTTGAAACCGTGCTGCTGCAAAATGACCTAATTCGTGAACGACAATTAAAAGCGCCAAGACTGCGATCGCTGCCAAAACTGACATAACAAGCCTAAATATAAAAATTACCTATGTCTTTGTCTATTCTAGGACATAGGCTGATTTTTGCGCTCTGACCGGAGAAGGAGTAGCAATTGAGTTCAAATGCGACGTAAAGTAGAAAAAATGTTGAGTAGAAAGAGGAAATAAGCATTGGCTAATCGCTTAGCTGGCTGGAAACTTCTTGGTCTGTTCGGCGCGATCGCTCTGCCGATTTGGTGGGTTAATTTCAGGAGTGACGAACGCGGCGGTCGCCAACTGCCCAGATCCCAAAACATTTACAAAACTCAACCGCTAGTCATGAAAGGCGGCGACCCTTATATTCGCGCCCTGATGCGCACGATTACCGCTAGCGAAGCTAATGTCGCCCAACCTTACCACGTTCTCTATGGCGGTAAATACGTGGCGGATTTGAGCGACCACCCCAATCGCTGCGTCCCCATCGTAACGGGACCGAATATCGGTCAGTGCTCGACTGCCGCAGGACGTTATCAGTTTCTCAATATCACTTGGTACGAAAAAGCCGAACGCTATCATCCCAACCCGTCAAATCTTTTGTGGTGGCAATCCTACAGTTTTGAGCCAAAATATCAAGATGCTGTCGTATACGCTTGGCTGTCCGATCCCCAGGCGTGGGGAGTCGATATTTCCCAGCGCCTGAGAGAGGGGGAATTAGAAGAAGTTTTGCGCCTGCTATCCGGGACTTGGACGAGTTTGGGATACGGCATAGAATCCAACTCCATGAGTCCCTACTTATCCCAGATTTATAAAAGGGTTTTGAGGGAGGAGTTAAAGAGTTCGCAGGTTTGAGGCAGAAGGAGGAAGTCTTTAA
Source organism: Hydrococcus rivularis NIES-593 (assembly GCF_001904635.1). Taxonomy (GTDB): domain Bacteria; phylum Cyanobacteriota; class Cyanobacteriia; order Cyanobacteriales; family Microcystaceae; genus Hydrococcus; species Hydrococcus rivularis. The sequence goes on along the minus strand of NZ_MRCB01000017.1, from coordinate 99,706 downwards.
GAAGTCGGAAGTCGGAACTTGGAAGTCGGAAGTGGGGAGTGTGGGGAAATGGGGAGACTGGGGAGGCAGGGGAAGTTACTAATTCCTGTACGGGCGGGTTTTTGACAGTAACTGTAGGTGAATCTCTAGCGTTTTTAGATAAACCCGCCCCTACTAACTACTCCTCAATCCAAAATCTAAAATCCTTTCATCAAATAACTGACTCCTAACTCCTAAATTCTAACTAAACGCTAGAATGTATTGAATTTACATACAAATTGCTCGAGCGACGTTGACTTCATTTTCTCGTTATTCTGCATCGTCCCCTAATCTTCCTTCCCAGTTTGACGTTTTGGTGGTCGGTTCAGGAGCGGCTGGGCTTTATGCGGCTTTGTGTCTTCCTAACCATTTGCGAGTTGGTCTGGTGACCAAAGATACTCTAAAAACGGGGGCAAGTGACTGGGCGCAGGGAGGCATTGCTGCCGCGATCGATTCGTCTGATTCGCCAAAGTTGCATTTGGAAGATACTTTAAAGGCAGGAGCCGGACTTTGCGATCGCGCTGCCGTCGAGTTTCTCGTCGAACATGCTGCCTCGGCAATCCAATCGCTATTAGAGATGGGCGTAGCTTTCGATCGCCAGGGAAATCGTCTGGCAATGACTCTGGAAGCCGCCCATTCTCGTCCGCGCGTTCTCCACGCGGCGGATACTACGGGGAAAGCGATCGTCGGCACGATCGCGGCTAGAGTGTTAGAACGCCCCAACATTCAGGTCATCTCTCAAGGGGTAGCCTTGAGTCTGTGGATCGACTCGCAAACCGGACGATGCCAGGGAATTAGTCTCCTCTATGGAGGTCAGATTAATTGGATTAAAGCTGCTGCGGTTATTTTAGCCACCGGAGGCGGCGGTCAAGTCTTTGCCCAAACGACCAATCCAGCCGTCAGTACCGGTGATGGCGTGGCCCTCGCTTGGCGTGCTGGCGCGGTTTTGCGAGATCTAGAATTCGTTCAATTTCATCCAACGGCATTAACCATCCCTGGCGCTCCTCGTTTCCTGATTAGCGAAGCGGTACGCGGCGAAGGAGCACATTTAATCGATGACCGAGGCAGGCGTTTTGCCTTCGATTACCATCCGGCAGGCGAATTAGCCCCCAGAGATATTGTTAGTCGGGCAATTTTCAGCCATCTACAAAAAACTGCCTCCGATCCTGCCCAAGCTCACGTCTATTTAGATCTGCGACCGATCGAACCGGAACGGATTCGCCATCGCTTTCCCAATATCATTAAAGTCTGCCAACAGTGGGGGATCGATGTTTTTTGCGAGCCGATCCCCGTGGCTCCGGCGGCTCATTATTGGATGGGAGGAATCGCTACCGATCTGATGTGTCGCACTTCGATTGCCCGGTTGTATGCTATTGGCGAAACGGCAAGTACTGGCGTTCACGGCGCGAATCGTTTGGCGAGTAATTCTCTGTTGGAATGTATCGTTTTTGCGGCACAATTATCTCAGATTGAAGTAGAAACCCAGCCGTTTTCAGAAGAGGCTTTGTCTGTGGTTACGGAAGAGGGAGATTGGGAAGAGGAAATAGAAAAAATTACCCTCGTTCGACAAACTTTGCCGTCTCTGATGTGGCAGAGTGCTGGGATTTGTCGATCGCAAGAAGTTTTGGAAGCTGCGATCGCACAGGTCAATCGTTGGCGACAAGAACTAGCCAATTTCGCGATCGCTCGCCATATTCTCAAATTATCTCCTAGCGATCGCGTCATTTTGGCTTCATCCTTAGCCGAGCAGCACTTGCGAATTTGTGCAGAAACTTTAAATTTATTAGATATCGGCTATCTAATTCTTAAAAGTGCCGCTTTTCGGACTGAAAGTCGAGGCGGTCACTACCGCACCGACTATCCTCAGACTTTAGAGGACTGGCAAGTTCATACGTTGGTACGAGGCGAAACATGGCAAACAGCGCCACTATTAAACGCTAAAGAATCGACAGTCGGATCGAACAAATAGTCATGCATCCAGCCGTCGATTGGCTACCATGCTAAAACCGATCGAGATCTTGTCTTGCAGATAGCCAATTAATATGTTAGATCGTAGAGGTCAATTATAAAAAAAATTAGTTTCGCCTGAAGCAAACGAATCAATCTAAATGGGGAACATTGAGAACAGAAGGAGCAGGATGCAATTTAAATTAAAGTAATGTTAGAAAATTAAATTGGCTAAAAGTTCGTCCCCCTTACTAGAAGCTCATTCCCCCAAGTATTTAATGATGATGTACTATCGTTTTCCTATACTTTTTGCTATCGTTACTATTAGTCTATTAGGGTTGGTTGGGAATCGCGATCGCCGAGATTTGGCGCTAGCTCTCTCAAATTCTCATAGCAATCCGACCATTACCAAATCGATAGCTCAAGCATCAACAACAGGGAAGCTAAAATCAGCATCTCCGAGTGCCAGCAACTCCACCTACGATCGCTACATGAGGGCGGGGTACGAAGCCTTCGACAATAAAAATTATCAAGCAGCGATAGAAAATTTTCAAAAAGCCTTAGCCGAACGTCCCAACGATATTTATGCTCGCCAAGCCATCCAAAATAGCGAAACCCTGCTCAAAAACGAGCAGGCCAAAAATAATCCTTTATCGGATTGGTGGTGGCTATCATTAGGAGCAGGACTTGCCTTCGTCGTTGGCGGAGGCGTATTTTTCTTTTCTGGGCTGCTGCGTAGAAGTCCCGACTGGGAACGGGAAGAACACGAGCTTGCAGAATCAGAATCTGACTACGAACCAGAGGAGAAATTTTCACTGAATTCCCTTCCCTCAGAAAAATCCCAAAATCTTTTTGGCGAGGCTAATTCAAAAACAAAGACGGGCGACGACGATAGTTCCATTCCACTACAAACGCCTACTCGCCTGCCCAATTTGGATATTATCAATGAATTGGTTAAAGATCTCCAAGAACCCGATCCGAAAAAGCGACGGAAGGCTATTTGGGAACTAGCACAAAAAGGCGATTCGCGTGCGATGAAACCCCTAGTCGATCTGATGATTGACTCGGATTCCCAAGAGCGCAGTCTGATTTTAGAAGCCCTCTCTCAAATCAGCATACGCACCCTCAAGCCAATGAATCAAGCCCTAGCTCTCTCCTTGCAAGATAAAAATCCCCAGGTACGCAAAAATGCGATTCGCGATCTAACCAGAATTTACGACCTCATGTCTCAGATTAGCCAGATGTTACGCCATGCGATGGATGACTCGGACGTAGAAGTTCAAGAAACGGCCAAGTGGGCGCTTAATCAGTTAAATCTTCAGATGACTCCTACGAGGTTGGATCTGCTGCCGATGAAGCAAAACGAAACAATGCCATAAAAAAGGTAAAAGGAAAAAAGCAAAAATGAAATATTCTGTTGTAGCTGCTATCTTAGCTACTCTGGGCAGGCAAATTAGATAATGAAACTACTTTTCCTTTCAACTTCAGTTGGATCTCTAGGTTCTGGGTTAGGGGGAGGAGTCGAACTGACGTTAAAAAATATCGCCTTGGCAATGATGCATCGAGGGCATCAAGTTCGAGTCGTTGCCCCGTCGGGATCGGTTTTAGCAGGTATTCCTCTTACAGAAATCACAGGAAATTTACAAATTCCAGCCCAAACCCAAAACAGAAAAGCGCCGATTTGCCTGCCAGATAATTCTGTCTTGGCAAATATGTGGGAGTACGCGCGACAAGTTCAAAACGATTATGACTTAATTCTGAATTTTGCTTACGATTGGTTGCCTTTTTATCTCACTCCCTTTTTTAGCCGTCCCGTCGCCCATTTAGTCAGCATGGCATCGGTGACGGCGGCGATGGATCGGATTATCCAACAGACGATCGCTCGATTTCCAGTGCAAGTTGCTTTTCATAGTCGGGCGCAAGCGGCTACTTTTGGCTTGGCTGACTCCTGTCGGTGTTTGGGAAATGCGATCGATCTGTGCGAGTATCAATTCTGCAAAAATCCCACGCCCAATCTAGCGTGGATCGGTCGCATCGCACCAGAAAAAGCCCTAGAAGATGCAGTGGCAGCCGCTCAAATATCAGGAATTTCTCTGCGAATTTTTGGTAAGCTACAAGATCGAGATTATTGGGAAAAAATTTGTCGGGATTATCCCAATGCTCCGATGGAATATGTTGGCTTTTTACCGACCCATGAATTGCAGCAACAATTGCGTCAATGTCGTGCCTTAGTGATGACTCCTCGTTGGGTAGAAGCTTTTGGTAACGTGGCAATTGAAGCCTTAGCCTGCGGAGTTCCCGTCATTGCCTACCGTCGCGGCGGTCCTGCCGAAATCGTTCGAGATGGAGAAACGGGGTTTTTAGTCGAGCCAGATAGCGTCACGGGGCTAGTAGAAGCCATCAAACGACTCAATGAGATCGATCGCGACTCCTGTCGCCGACAAGCCGAGGAAGAATACTCGCTCTGGGCAATGGGCGATCGCACCGAAGCCTGGTTTCGAGATATTTTGGGAATTGGAATTGAATAAAGACTATCGATCGCGGCTATGTGCAAAAAATAACGAATTACTGAAATGATTCCCAACCCCTGCCTCGATAACCAAAGTTAAACCATTTGGGATGAAAAATTTCTGCCAGAATCTCTAGAGAATCGACCAAGCGAGGACCGGGACGATTGAAATAGGCATTTCCGTCAGTAATGAAAACCTTGCCGTTTCTAACCGCTTGTAGGCGCGACCAAGTGGGGTGCTGCTTTAGGACTTGAGATTCTTTGTGAGTGCGATCGAGATCGAATCCACAGGGCATGATAATAATAAATTCTGGGTCGGCTGCGAGTAAATCTTCCCATCTTAAATAAGGAGAGTGTCGTCCAAAATTACCCAGCAGTGACTGACCGCCTGCAATTTCGATTAGTTCTGGAATCCAATTCCCCGCTCCCATAAGGGGTTCCGTCCATTCTAGGGCAACTGCGGTGGCGCGATCGCGTTCTAGTGTTTTGGTTTTTTGGGCGATCGCGTTAACCCGCGCCTGTAACTCGCTTAAAACTGGCTCGGCATCAACGCCTACAGCCTGCGCAACTCTTTCTATGTCTGCCCAAACTTCTACAAGTCGATTGGGTTGTAAGGAAATGACTTGAGGTTGGCTGCAAATGAGTTGAGCAATCGCTCTTTCTACCTCTGGAAAGCTTACGGCACAGACATCGCATTGGTCTTGAGTGACGATATGCGTAGGCTGAAGTTGTTCGATTACTTCGATTTTAAGCTGATAGATACTCAAAGCAGACTTGAGGAGGGAGCGAACGTCTGTATCGATTTGAGCGCTTGGTTTGTGAGAGTTGAGTCTAGCTTCCGTACAAACGGGGAGATTTTGGACTACTGGGGGGTGGTCGCATTCGTGGGAACGTCCGACTAATGCATCCACTAAACCTAAAGCTGCCACAATTTCCGTCGCGCTGGGAAGCAATGAAATAATTCGGAGGGAGTTATTGTCGATCATTTTTTTAAGAAGCGATGTTTTTGGTTATTTGTTAGTGGTTAGTGGCTAGTTAGCCTTTAGGTTCTGGGCGAGGGCAGTAGGCTGGAAATTATCTATGGGAGTCATTTAACGAAGTCGGAGAAGTAGGCTGTTTGTTGAAAATGTAGATTAGCATTATGGGGTCTTCGTAGATTGAGAATCATGATTACTTCAAACTTCTTAGAAATAATGGCTCTATATAACAAGTGGCAGAACGAAAGCCTTTTTAAAATTTGTGATGAGTTGAGTGACGATCGACTCCGTTTGAATAGGGAAATGTTTTTCGATTCAATCTTTAAAACTCTGAATCACATTATTAATGTAGATGAAACTATTCATTCTTTCATTTATACGAAAACTCTTCCCAAATTCGATCCAAACTTCATCCCATATCCTGAGTATAGTAAATTAAAATCTGCACGTTTTGAGTTTGACGAAAAACTTGTTAAAGAATCTCAAGGATGTTCTCAGGCTTGGCTCGATGAGATCTTTGAGTTTTGGAGTGAGAGATTGAATAGAAATAGAAGAGTATCCAGAGCCTTCTATTACGTGCAAATGTTTAACCATCAAACACATCATAGAAGTCAAATAACCTCAGAGCTACACAAAATGGGAATTGATTATGGAAATACCGATCTTCCATACAATCCTTACTATGAATTTTAGATTTGGGCAGGATAACAGGCTAACAAAACGATTAACTACTAACTAATAACCATTAACCACTAACTCTCAACATTCAAAGTAAACTGGCTAAATTCTTCTCTAGAAATAGGCTAGCGTTGGCGTGTTGACGAAGGACTGAAGCGGGACAAGCTGGACTTATCGATTCTGTGAGCATTTTCTTGATTATAGAAGCTTTGTCCAAGCCAGGGGCAAGACAGATAATTTTTTGTGCCGAAGCCAACATGGGAATAGTCACGGTGAAAGCGTACTGCGGTACGGCTTCGAGATAGGGGAAGTATCTTTGCTTTACTTGCGCTAGGCGCGTCTGGAGGGCTAACTTAACCAATTTGACTCGGCGAGGATCGTGAAAATCTGCGACCTCTGGTTCGTTGAAAGCGAGGTGTCCGTTTTGTCCGACTCCCAATAAACAAAGGTCGATCGGTTGTGCCATCAATAGTTTCGCATAGCGATCGCACTCGGCTAACGGTTCTAGCGCATCGCCTTGAATGTAGTGAAATTGTGCGGGTTTAACTTGCTTTTCTACCCTTTCGCGCAAGTAATAACGAAAACTGCCAGTCGAGTCGGCTTCAATTCCTAAATATTCGTCCAAATGAAACAGGATAATGCGACTCCAGTCTACTCCTCCCAAAGCAATTAATGCCTTCAAAAACTGAATCTGTGAATTTCCCGTGGCTAAAATAACGGCAGCCGTTTCTTTTTGCCCTAAAACTGCTTGCAAATATTCTTTTCCGATCCGGGCTGCCCCTTGGGCTAGTTCGGATTCAGAATTATAAACGCATACCGAGAGGGCATCGACTGTAAACGTTTTGGCAGGTATCATCGAGTACAAGTAGCTTTGAGAGTTATGCACGGTTTTATCCTCTCATCTTGTCTGGAGAACCGTAAAGTCTTTTTCAGGTAGGCAAAATCTATTTCTTATTGCTATATAGCAATATAGTGATATAAAGAAAAAAACTTGTTACTCCAGTCAACTAATACCAGTTTTCATTAGTCACGATCTACATTCTTCTCCCCTCTCCCAAATAGGGAGAGGGGTTAGGGGTGAGGGCGATCGACTATCTGTGTCATTAATGAATGAAAAATGGTAGAATTCCTGATAACTGGCAACTCATGATGCTATTCCGCCAACTCTTCGATCGCGAATCTAGTACCCATACTTATCTCGTTGCCGATCCAACTCTCAAGATACTGATTTCGCCGATCGCTTTTTTAACCTTCGCTCTGACTGACTGTGCTATTCGCTTCAAGTCAGCACAACTCTACGATAAGCGATCGCTGAATCTTCTTATTGAGCATTCATTATTAGTTTGAAAGTAATACCATAAGGCATAACCAGGAATCTCAGGAAAGCCTTGATAGTTTTTATTTCTTCTTACTTTTCATATTTTTCGTAAGCTTCGACGATTCTTTGCACCAAAGGATGGCGAACCACATCTGCTTGCGTGAATTGACAGAAAGCGATGCCTTCTACCGATCGCAGAATTCTACTTGCCACAACTAATCCCGAATCTTGATGGCTGGGTAAATCGATTTGGGTAATATCTCCCGTCACCACCATCCGCGAACCAAATCCCAGCCGAGTTAGCACCATTTTCAGTTGTGCTGGCGTGGTATTTTGTGCTTCATCGACGATGACAAAAGCGTTGCTTAATGTGCGTCCCCGCATGTAGGCAAGCGGTGCGACCTCAATTTTGCCTCTTTCGATGAGATCGGGAATTTTTTCGGGATCGATGAATTCATAAAGCGCATCGTAGAGAGGACGTAAAAAAGGATTGACTTTCTGTTGCAAATCTCCCGGCAGGAAACCCAGTTTTTCTCCCGCTTCTACTGCCGGACGAGTGAGAATCAGGCGATCGCATTGATTGTTCAGCAGTGCTTGTACCGCTAAAACGGCTGCTAGAAAAGTTTTTCCCGTCCCCGCCGGACCGATGCAAAACGTGATATCGTGGGTTTGAATCGCTTTGATATACTGGCGCTGGCGAAAGGTTTTGGCTCGAATTAATTCTCCCCGTCGCGTGCGAGCGAGGACATTTTGTTGTAAGTCCTGATATTCTTCTGTCCGTCCCGTATCCAGCGCTTGAAAGGCAGTTATCAGATCGGGTTGAGAGATGGTTTTGGCTTCTTGCCAATAAGGTTTGAGCGATCGCACGATTTGCAGGGCGCGTTCTACCAGTTTTTCTTCGCCATAAACGAGCAATTCTTGACCTCGCAACACTAAATTGGCTCCCGTATGACGAGAGAGAAATTTTAGATTTTCGTCTTTAATTCCGGCTAAGGAGATTGCGCTTTCACTACTGGGCAATTGAATTATTTGAGAGGTTTCGGTCATCCAGTTAACAGTTACCAGTTACCAGCTTGATAAACGATATTTGTTCTCTGACGATCCTTGCGATCGTTGCTTTTATTTCATTGTAGACTTAGTCATTCCATCAGCTGACTGAATAGCCTCGCGGAGTAATCATCCAATCGGCATGGCGGCGAGTGCTGCGGTTGCCAATAATAACAGTTGTCAACATGTCGATTGGAAACTCTAACATTTTATCTAAGGTTGTCAGGGAGATCTGTTCGTCGGAACGATAAACCGAACGTACTAGGGCGACTGGTGTATTGGGATTGCGGTGTTTCAAGAAAATCCCTCGAGCGGTAATAATTTGTTGAGTGCGAGTTTGCGATCGCGGATTGTACAGCGCCGTGACAAAATCGCCTGCGGCAGCGGCTTCGAGGCGCTTTTCGATAACATCCCAAGGAGTCAAAAGGTCGCTTAAGCTAATCGTGCAAAAATCGTGCATTAGCGGCGCGCCTACCCTAGCTGCTGCGGCAACGACAGCCGTAATTCCCGGAAAAACTTCTACTTTGGGTATCTTACCATTCCATCCTAGCGCTTGCAGTTCTTCCATCACCAATCCTGCCATCCCATAAATCCCGCAATCCCCAGAGGAGACGACGGCAACCGTTAATCCCCACTGCGCCAATTCGATCGCCCGTTGTGCCCGCTGTTTTTCTTGGGTAATGGGAAGCGATTCGACGATTTGTCCGGGACGCAGCAGCGGTTGAATGAGTTCGAGATAGAGAGAGTAGCCAATGACTGCATCTGCGCCAGTTACGGCTGTTTTGGCGGCTGGCGTCATTTGCTCTAAATTGCCCGGGCCAGTCCCAACCAGCAATAATTGCCCCGTGCGCCCGGTATATTCTAGTTCCGAAAGCGCGATCGCGACTGTAACTGCTCCCGGTTCGCCCTCTAATTTAACGATTTGCTTGGGAACGATTAGAGGATTTTGGATTTTGGAGTAGTTAGTAGTTAATTGTCTCCCCGTCTCCCCGTTTCCCCGTCTCCTAGTCCCCTTGTCCTCCGTCCTCCGACTTCCGACTTCCCCAAGTCCTCCCAAAATGGCTGCGGCTTCGGCTACGCTAGGAGTTCCGACTTCTCGCTCGACTATACTAGAAGGGTTGGGAGTGCTAACCTGGCGGAGGCTATCGGCAGGAAAGGTTTTTAAGGGCAAATTGCGATCGCGGCAGTATTCTAATATTCCCGGTTCGTCGGCTTTGAGATCGATAGTCGCAATTCCAGCGATCGCTTCGGTGGCTAAATGATAGTGCTGGCAGACTTGCGCGATCGCCACTTCAATCAGTTGTCTCGACGTTCCTCGCTCGCATCCTATCCCTACCCATAAGACTCTGGGATGCCATTGCACTTTGGGAATGTCTGCATCGGGAGAAAATTGTCGTTTCGTGGCGCTAATCCAGACGCGCGCTTTGGGCGAAATCGATTCGCGATCGTCTGGAAAGCCGAAATAGAAAGAATGACCCTGTGGCAAATGCGCTTGCCACAGGGTCGAACCGACTTCCTGGATGACTTGTACCGTTTCCCGGCGAGAAATTGCGGCACTTACCTTTGTCCAATCGCCACTGCCTTGGCGCCACCCAAACGGCAATCCCAAAATATCGATTCCTGGCAAATTTAAACTAGCCGACGCGCCCGTTAAAACGGGAGTTGCGTCTAGCTGATGGGCAATTAATCGAGCGAGTTCGTCAGCACCGCCTTGATGACCGCTACACAAACTGATGACAAAACGACTGTCTCGATCGATGACGATAACAGCCGGATCGCGGGATTTATCCTCAACTAAAGACGCGATCGCTCGCACGACTGCCCCAGTCGCGAGACAAAAGACAAAAGCTCGATATTCGTGCCAAATTGAGGCAATCTGGTCTTTGAGCGAACTCGTATAAATCTGGGCGTTTTCTATAGAAGCGAGAGATCCGGGTACCCAAAGGGTTGCACCCGTGCTTTGAGAGAGAGTTTGTAGAAGTTGAGCCGCTTTAGGAGTAGTTGCGATCGCGGCTATAGGTTGAAATCGAGCAAACGGAGACTGACTCAATGTAAATGCAGGAGCGAGCAATTAGCTGTTAGATTCTATCAATTAATCGTTCGGCGCGATCGGGGTCTGATTGATAGGAATGGAACAAAAAGTAGTAAATTTGACTCAATTTCTGACTACTAGGAAGATAATAACTTACCTCTTCCCAGAAGCGTAACAGACAAGACGTGCTACTGCCATGCCTTATATCCAAGAAATCAGTCGAGCAACGCCAGGATACCTAGTTATCCTCATCGATCGCTCTTTTTCCATGTGTTACCCATTCGGACCGGGGGCGGGAACCAAAGCTAAAGAATGTGCCACAGCAGTTAATCGCGTCCTCCGAGAGACCGTCTTAGCTTGTACTGACGGAGAAGAAATCAAAAATAGCTGCGACATCTCCGTTTTGGGTTACGGACAGATGGAAGAACCCGTCGTCAATGCGTTTTCGGGAGCGCTAGCTACTAAGCCAGTGGTAACTATACAAGAATTAACCGAACACTGTCTGCGAATAGAAACTATCAAACGGAAAGTTTCGGATGGGGCTGGGGGATTAGTAGAAATCGACGACCAATTTCCCATCTGGATCGAACCAGCAGCAGTTGGAGAAACTCCGATGGCGGAAGCGTTTGCCATGGCTGGCACATTAGTCCGCGAGTGGATTAACGGTCATCCGTCAAGCTTTCCTCCTGTAGTAATTAACATTACCGATGGAGAAGCTAACTCTCTCCCCAAGGCGAAAGCGGCTGCCGAAGCCCTAGCTCAGCTAGAGACAGAAGATGGAAAAACCTTGTTACTCAACGCCCATATTTCTGACGGGGCAGAAGCGGAAGTCATCCTCCCCGCCTCTCCCGAACAGTTACCCAAGGGAGATAGCTACGCCCGCTTTTTGTTTGAGATTTCCAGCGAATTGCCTCCACTGATGCTAGAACGAGCTGCCGCTGCCGGATGGAACCCTTCGCCCTATGCCAGAGGCTTCGTCTATAAAGCTAAACTAGAAACCCTGATTCAATTGTTAGAAATCGGGACGAAAGCGGAGTTTCGCGGATGAGATTTCATGAGCCATGAAATTTTAGCGTTTTCTCTGCCGAAAATTGGGGAAGCTGAGAAAACCAATCAAGATCGATTTGAAACCAGCCCGGATGGGAGTTTAATTGCCCTCTCAGATGGAGCTGGGTCTTCTTTATATCCGAGTCAGTGGGCAGAAATTTTGGTTAAATCTTTCTGTCAAAGTCAGGACGATCCTATCGAACAGATTCAGCAGTCTTATCAGGAATGGTTAAAACCAGCCCAAGAGCAATGGCGACAATACTATTTGGCGAAACTCAAGTCTCCCAATCGGGCATGGTGGCAAGGGGGATCGCAAATTAAAAATCGGGGTTCTGCTACTTTCATTGGGTTAAGGCTGCAAAAATCGAAGGCTTCAGGCGGGGGAAAATGGCAAGCCGTAGCTGTGGGAGATAGTTGTTTATTTAAGCTAGATAGAAATGGGGATAATCTCCTCGCCTTTCCCCTCAAGAGTTCTCAATCGTTTAAGAGAACGACTCAATGTTTTGAAAGCCTTCCCGAATACTCTTCATTTCCTCCTCAATTTGAAGAAGGCAGCTATGAGAATGGAGATATTTTTTTGCTGGCGACGGATGCATTTTCCCAGTGGCTTCTGACAGATTATGAAGAGCGAGGCGAAGCATGGAAAAAATGTTTTGAGCTAAAAGAACAAAATGATTTTATCAGGGCGATCGCTCAGCTCAGACAAAAAAATCTGATTAAAAACGACGATACAACGATGGCATTAATTAAGATTCTTGAAGAGGTTCGCCAAGAGATAGATATTTGGCAAGACATTGCAACCCTGGAGCCATCTGCGGAATCTGATTAATTAAGATTGAATAACGATCTTGATGTTAATGCGATCGCGTGAGGGGTTAAAAGGGATGAAATATCCAAGTCGTTCGGATTACTTTAGTTCGATTCGCAATCCTCAGTTTGCCTTTCGCAAAAAAGATCCGAGAACGCTAATCGAGCGAGACCTGGATTCGAGTTTAATAGCAGGAAAAGCAGTAGAAAGAATTAAACCCGACGGAACTAGAGAGATTTGGTCGGCTTCTGGGAGTTTTGCCATAGCCTTTAAATATGAAACTTTTTCTCCTAGAAAAGTCTGGGCAATTAGATGCTTCTATCGCAGTAATTTTGATGCGATAAATCATTACAAAAAAGCGCTGAGCCGTCTAAAAAATAACGCTTGTCACTCTTATTTTGTCGATTTTTCTCTTTTAGAAGAGGGAATTAGAGTTCTTGGCAATGTCTATCCTATTCTTAAAATGGAATGGGTAGAAGGCGAGAATCTCAAAAAATTTCTTAAAGCAAATCTGGGTAAAAAGCACCTTTTAAAATCTTTAGCCGATCGCTGGTTAAAGCTATCTCAAGACTTTTTAGAGAGTGGTATCGCTCATGGAGATTTGCAGCACGGAAATATTCTAATAGTTAATCGCTTTGATGGCTTGACGCTTAAATTAATCGATTATGATAGCCTTTACTTTTCGGGAGATACTTCTGATGACAATATTAAAGGGCTTTCTGATTATCAGCATCCTCTGAGAAAATCGCTAGAAAAAAGATGTCTAGAAATTGATTTTTTCTCTCAGCTAGTTATCTATCTTTCTATTTTGGCTTTGGCAGAAGATAAGAAACTATGGGAAATGTATCGACTAGACGAGCGAGAAGGGCTGCTATTTTCTCGTTCGGATTTCCAAAATCCTCAGCAAGCAGAAATCTTTAAATCCCTGTCCCATCTTTCTGCTCCGCTTCCTACTTTAGCCAAGAAATTAAAAACAATTTGTCAGGTAAAAGAGTTTAGAAAAATTCCTTCTCTCGCACGAGTTTTATCGAACGACGAATCGATAGTTTTGCATCGAAGAGAAGACTTATCTGAGAAACTAAATCTTAATTCGCCCTCCCCGATTAATCCCTTGCTTCTTTGGCAGAAAGGAAAAGATTGGTTATCTCGGAATACCTCTCATCACACTGGTAAGGAAAGGTTAATTTCTGCCCTTGATACAGAGCAAAAGTCTGAGGAGAAGACCGAAGAAATATTAGCTCCCGAACTTCGCTCGCCAACTCCCTCATCAAACAAGGCGCTAAGATGGGATCCTCGTCCTTATAAAGCTAGCTCGCCTCAGACTCAGATCTTAGTAAATTCTCCGCCTACTGAGAGCAAAACTGCGATCGAGAAAAAAGCCGATAACTTCCTAAGTTGGGTTGAGAAAACTAGGGGAGATTTACAGCAAACTTCTACCCTTGCATATCGGAGAGGGATTGAGCAGTTTCAGGCGTTCCAGTTAAAGCTAACTGATGCTCTTGAGGATCTGATCGAAAGACTGAAAACTCAGCTCGAACCGAAAACTTGGACAACTCACGAAATCGCCTCTCAACTCGGTTGTTCCGCAACCTGGTGTCATCGTCAACGCTATCGGTTCTCAGACCGATTTTGTCAAGGAACTCATTATTTTAAAGACGATGAAGGCGCAATTCGCTGGACGAAGGCAGGCATTCGCCAACTACACCGCTTGCATTCAGAGCAGAAAGCCGATCCTATCCCACCATCTTCATTGCCAACTAAAGAAGTTAGCCGACGCATGAAGGTGACTCCTGAGTGGATTATTCAGACCAAAGCGAAATACTCCTCTCAATTTATCGAAGGAAGCCATTATTATATCGATGCCAGAAAGCGATACTATTGGACTTCTGAAGGAATCGCCTGTCTTCAACAACTTCTTCTCGCTTATCCTCCCAAATCTTCTCAGTCAAAAACCAAGAGGGGTGTTTCCAAAAAGCGAAGGATAAACAACATGAGTTCGACAGAATCTGAAAACTAGAGCAACAGAGAACAACTCACGACTTGAGCTTAGAGTAAACAAAGCGCTCGTAACTCGATTGATTGCGATTATTCCATGCGTAGATGCGATCGCGGAATGCTTTCCACTCATCATAAACCGTCTTGAAATCGGCATCTTTGGCAGCGAATTCATCATACAACTCAAACGCCGCTTTTTCTGCTGCTGCCATGATCTCGTCGCTATACGGGCGCAGTTGAACGCCGCTTTTTAGCAACCGTTGCAGTGCTTCATTGTTGAGAGCATCGTAGCGAGCCAACATGGTCGTGTTGGCTTCATAAGCTGCTGACTTGAAGATTTCTTGATAGACCACTGGCAGCTTTTTCCATTCATTGAGGTTGACTTGCACCTCAAAAGTGGAACCGGGTTCCCACCAACCCGGATAGTAATAGAACTTAGCAACTCGGTTCAATCCTAACTTTTCGTCATCGTAGGGACCTACCCACTCAGCCGCGTCAATCGCTCCTGTTTGTAGCGCTTGGAAGATTTCGCCGCCAGGTAAATTCTGCACCGTCACGCCGAGTCTGCCCATTACCTGCCCGCCGAGTCCGGGGATGCGCATTTTGAGTCCTTGCAAGTCGCTTGGTGTTGAGATCTCCTTGCGAAACCATCCCCCCATCTGCGTGCCGCTGTTGCCTGCCGGAAACTGTATGAGACCGAACTTTTTAGCGTACAGTTCCTGCAATAGTTTCAGCCCGCCACCTTCGTACAGCCAGGCGTTTTGCTGCTGGGCGGTCAACCCAAATGGCACAGATGTACCAAAGGCGGTAAACGGGCTTCTCCCGACATAGTAATAAGCGGCAGTATGACCGCATTGCACTGCGCCCTGAGATACTACGTTCAATACTTCGAGTGGAGGAGCCAATTCGCCAGCCGCACGGGGTACGATCTTAAATTTACCGCCTGTCATTGCTGCGACGCGATCGGCAATTGTTTTGGCTCCACCATAAATAGTATCGAGGGATACGGGCCAGCTTGTTGCCATCTGCCACTCGATAGTAGGCAAGGAAGCATCCGCAGTGGTTGTAGGCGCATTGGTTTGTGCTGCTCGATTGCATCCGGCAACTACTCCTGCTGTCGTAGCTCCAAGCGCTCCATAAGCTACCGTTTTTAATAACTCTCGACGTTCCATAAGTCTTTTTTGATGCCCGATCGCATGATGATGTTCATCAAGATACACCAGAGGGTTACACCAGGCAAATAGAAGCAGTTATTATTAACTGATGAGTAACCGCTTGGTTGCGACTTTAACGGACGAAGCGAATACTTAGTGAGTGCTGTCGTGGAAGTGTTAATTCGCGCCCCGATATTTACCTACCATCTCCAAACGGGATAAAGCGCTTGTTGCTGACTCGCGAACGTAGGAATCGGCAGATTCATCCTTGCTCAGGGTCGCCAGGACTTCTGTTGCCCGTTCGTCTCCCATGGAACCGAGTGCGTTGACGATTGTCACCGCTACCGCAGGGTTATCTGTAGTTTTGAGGGCTTCAACCAAAATATCGAAAGCAGGAGAACCAATCTCGCCCAGAGCCATCACGGAGGCGATATGAACCACTGGATTGGGGTCATTAATAGCTTTTTTTAATCCCTGCAAGCCTTCGCTGGGGAAAGGAACGTCTGAATGGTTGACGGCGATTTGTGCCAAAGCTTTGGCACAACTGCCCCGAATAGTTGCATTGTCGCTATTGAGCAAGGACTCGACCAGGGAAGGTACGGCATCCATGCCGATCGCGCCCAATGCCACTACCGCAGCTCGTCGATAGGGCACGTCTTCATCGCCGAGAATGCCCATCAAGCGAGAAATTGTATTTTCATCGCGGTTTTCGGCAAGTTCTCGCATTGCCCGTTCTCGCATGTGGGGGTTGGGGTGTTTTAGTTGTTCAAATAGAGAATCTGTCATTGGTTATTTGTTGTTTGTTATTAGTGATGACTCATAACTTATAAGTTACAACACAATTAAAGGACTCTTGGTCGATCGCACAACCCGATTAAGGCAGAGCAACCGACTGAGAGTCCTCAAGTACTGAATTAAACCTGACTATTTAGATCGATCGAGCCGCTTCCCTAGGACAGGGAGTTGATAACGTAGTCGAGATAAGCGCGGAACTCAACCAACGCCTGAGGAGACATGTCGCGAGGAGCGCAAGCGCGATCGCGGGTGTATTCAAATGCTGCTACGTAAGGAGCGGTAGGCAGGTTGAGAGCGCGATAAACTTCGCGCTGTCCGGCGATTCCCCACTCATCGAGAGGGCCAGTTCCGCCGACGACCAAGCAATAGTTGATTAAGCGCAGATAGTGCTTGATATCGCGATAGCACTTGTCAACTTTGGTTTGATTTTCGCCTGCTTGACCTGCTTCTTTGAGGTAAGGGAACTTCTTAAAGACTAAATCGCCCGCTTCTTTAGTAACGGCATCGATCCCAGCAGCTAGCTTTTCAGCAGCTTCCAAACGAGCGGCTGCACGCTGGATGCTCCCTTGAACCGATTCTAGGTCAGAGCCGCTGGGGAACCGACCTGCTGCATCAGCAGCGCTAATAACAGTCGTCACAACTGATTTCATGTTCCGATTTCTCCAGAATAGTTATTTTTGACAGTTTGTTTCAATTCAATTGGTCGATCGCTATTAGCATTGACTTAGCTCAGAGCAGCTATAACGCGATCGAAGTAGCTAGCGCACTCGGCAGATAGAGCGGAGCAATCGCCTTGAGGGGTATCCATCTTGCGGAACTTACTCGTTCCTTCGTACATTTTATTGGTGTTGTTGATGTGAGCGACGCAAATTGCCTTCATAATGGAAACAGCGCGAGCGGCGGACTGGAGAGGTACGCCTAAAGCCACATAGGTCTCTTTGAGACCGTTCAAGCAGCGATCGTCGAGTACGGAAGCGTCGCCAGCTAACAAGGCGTAGGTCACGTAGCGGAGGATGATCTCTCCATCCCGCAGGCAAGCAGCCATGCGACGGTTGGGATAGCAGTTTCCACCCGCTTGAATCAGTCCGGTGTTTTCGCAAATCATCCCAGCAATAGCATCAGAAACGCAACAGCTTGCATTGCTGGCGATCGCGTTGACTGCATCTAGGCGTTTGTTCCCCTCTGCAATAAAACTTCTCAGAGAAGCTAATTCTTCGCCACCAATACAAGCGGTTTTGCTATCAGCATTAATTACTGCTCTGGAAAAAGCGTCAAGCATTGAGCTCTCCTTAATCTTAGAAAAAGTTACTTTGTTATTGGGTTTGGGCAACAGTCGTTGACCAATCGATCTAGAAAATACTCAACGAGCGTTCCTCTCGTCTCATTTATTAAAAACAAAGTAACAATCTGTAATCTTTAGGATCTTGAAGGCTCAGACTGGCTTTGAGACTTTTAAACGCTTAAGCGATTCGTTTCTCCAGATATTGACCGATGGTGAGTTCTTGTCCGGAGCGCGAAATAATTGTCTGTCGAGTTCTGTAATTATTGCCAATCAGCTTGATCTCTTCCTCGAAGACCGATCCGCCATATTCAGTTCTCAAGCACAGCGTTTTAGGATTGACAAAAGAATAGGTAGCGATGACGGGTTCGGTAGTTGCAAAACCGCGATCGCGATATAAAATATTTCCCTTTACGCCGAAGATAGTAGACCCAACCGATGGCTTGCGAACGGTTCTGGTGTAATTACTTTCCCAAGTTACTTCGGTTCCGCAAATCAGGGAGGTTTCATCTTCTAGTTCGTGCAATTGCGCCAATTCGATCAGTTCGGGCGCTCCTCGATCTAAAAACCGAATGGTTAGAAGACTGACGACTTCTTGAGGTTCGACATCCTGCTTGAGGGTATAGTACCGTCGTTGGGATTTCCATCTTCCAGCAGATTGCCCGAAAAACTCAACGACTGATAATTCTAAGGATAATCGATCGAGCGGCACGGATGTCATGATAGATAGAACCTCATTCTTATTTTGTCGGTGTATAACATGACGTTTTTGTCAAGTCATGCTATAAGTTATTTATAATTCTTAATATCATAACACATCAAAACCTTCCTTGAGCATTTCCTCTAGATTTTCTAAAAAGATACTCGATGAGTAGGATGCACTGCTTTAGAGCTAGTAAAGTATCTTCTCCCGTAACCAGACGAGCGCCGCGTCCGCGAGTGAAATAGTTCCAGCCCCATTGCACCATAACTACTAATTTAGGACTTGCTGAATCAGGGTATGATTCGTAGTAATGCGATCGCTTGCATATAAAACTCGATTGCTCTGAACAACTCAACCAGGATTGGAGTTTTCCAGAGAAACTTAAAAGACTCCCAAAAAAATGCGATCGCGCCCGAAGTGAACGGTTTGCTTGCCAATGCGAACCATCGCATCTAACCCCTCTCCAGAAATCTTTACTGGCGGGGCTTGACCTTTCCGAACCGTCATCACGACAAAGAACTCATTGCCGCCCGTCGCCAAAATTTTCCCGCCAGATTTGGTTTTTTCATAGGAGATTTTTACTTGCGAAGGTGCAACAAAAGTTCCTTTCATGGTCGCGCCATTGGCAGCCTCAATAGTAAAGGTGCGATCTTCAATCTTTGCCTTTCCTTCCGTATGCATCACCCAAATTTTATTCTGAAATTCCTTTGCTTCTGGCGACCCGACAAACTTATCTACTACTGCAAATAGTCCGGGCGCTCCCGACGAACCGCTATAATCGACAGCAAACGATCGCACTAAGCCAATCCCTACGGGAGGGTTGCTATTTTCAAGCACGTTATCGTCACTTCTCAAGCTGACGATTCCCGAACCGTTGTCGCTAGAAAGAAAGAAAGTCGGTTGAGCAGAATTCCACGGTCTCGTGTCGGGCATGACTACCACATTTTCATCCGTCCATTGACCGTCCTTATCGGAAATGCCGGGATTTGCCCAACGTCCCCCTAACCCCCAAATCCGAAAACTTCCTACATCGGGAAACGACCAAGAACCCCTCAATGGTTGTCGCTTGAGATAGATACTGGCAACAAAATCCTTGCTGTCTTGCCATTGGTTGCGGAAGACATAGAAGCCTTTTTGTTCGTCTGCCAAGACGCGATCCAAAATTTCTCCAGGATTTTTAGCAGAAATATCTTCTCGATATCCTTTGAGAACAAAAGCAGCTTCGCAGGGACTGCTGATGCCGAAGGTTTTATTCCCCTCCATGCCAAAGTGGCGACCGAACATCCATTTCACTCCCGGCAGAAATCGTTCTGGGACAGTTCCCATTCCCAGAGCAAATATCGATTCGCCTGCATAGCGACGACTCCGCCCATAGGTGGGGACGGCTAACTCGTTCCCTCTTTCAACTATCCGCATCATGTATTGCGCCAAAAACCATTCGGCATTCGACCCTTTCACTAGGTCTTTGCCGACGACATTGCGGTAAGCTTGTAGGTAGGGGAGAAGGCTTAAAACCCAAGGTTCCGTTGTATAGTGATCGCCTTCGGTTCCAAAGGCGCGATCGCCAACGGCAATGGTCAGATAACGCGCGATCCGGCGTTCTGCTATCTTTGATAGTCGTCGAACGTCGAGAAATCTAGAGAAAAATTCGTCAGGTTCGTAGAGAATCGCTAAGGCGGCTAATCCGCCTGCACTCCGCGCTCTAGCGCTCCAATTGCTCCAATCATTACTGTTCCAACCCCTTTTGGGCGTGTCTCCCTCAAGTAGCCAGACTGACTGACCTGCTAGCCAACGGGTAACTTTTTTGAGGTGTTCTTTACTCCAAGTATTGTAACAGAGGTCGTAGGCGATCGCGACTCCCGCGACGATGGGACCCTGTTCAAATAATCTCTTCCCCGGCGTTTTCATGGAATTTTCCACGATTTGCCAAGCGCTTTCCGCTGCTTGTTTGTCCTGATTTAACAAAGACAGGAAACAGTATCCTGCCGCGTGATACCCGCCATTGGGGACGTAACCTTCATAATAAATTGTTTGTCGAGCGAGGGTTCGTTTTAGTTGAGCCAGAATTGCTTGCCCTGTAGGAGTTTTTGCTTTCTCTCGCAGGGCTGGCAGTTCGTCGCTGCGGAAAACTAATCGGGGATGTTCTTGAGGACGAACTGGCTGAAAGTTGGCAATGGGTTTGGGCCAATGGGGAGCAGTCGTGCCGCTGACTTTGCCGCCCAGAGAACGATTGTTGAACTTGCCCGCGTAACTGCCGATGAGTTTGCCTTGATGGGGAATTAGTTCGATAATATAATCGGCTTCTTGAAAGGGAGTTTTTTGCCAGGGATGAGATTGAATTTTCAGCTTGACTTTCAGTTGCCAAACATTATCTAAACGGGTAACTTCAACCGTTCCCTGATGATCCACATCTTGATTGAATTGAGGGGCATATGCCCAAGCTTCCGATTCGCACTGACCTCTGTCGCAAGCCAGATCTATGGTTATATTCTGATAAGTGGGTTTTTCCTGCCAAGGTTTCCATAATCCCTTTTCCAGGGTTAAGCTAATATTTCCCGATAGTTTCGTTGTATCGATCGCGTTGGATGCAGGAGCTTTAGAACCGCCAACGATCGATGCTAAGATGGCTAAGCAATAGTATTGAATTTTCATTGCAAAAGACAAGCAATAGGAAAGAATAAGTATTCCAGGAAAAATAGCTTCCAAATAAATTGATAAAATTGCGCGATCGCGTTTTTATTTTCCAAGTCTACCTCCCAACTCCGCCACCACAGCAATATTAACAAGCCTCCATGACTAAGAACGAGAAACCCTGGATTTACGCCCGGAATTCGTCCAATTCCAGCTAGGATCGTTCCCAAATAACATAGGGTAATTACCCAACGAGCGAGGTTAAATACGGCTTGCTTGCCCAAAAGTAATGTAAAAGTCGTGATGTTATATTGCTTATCTCCTTCCATGTCTGGGACATCTTTAAAGATTGCGATCGCTACGGTAAATACCAAAATAAATAACGTCAATACCCACACAGAAGGAAGGATCGATTCTTGCCCTTGTAAAGTTTTCCTAAAATGCAAAAAAAGTCCTAAATTAACGATTACTCCTCGCACGGTAAAAATACATAATGCTGCCCAAAAAGGAAATCTTTTTAAGCGAATTGGCGCTAAAGAATAAGCCGTACCAATAACTAAACTAATACTAACCGTTGCTAATAACCAACTTCCCAACCATACCGCTAAAATTAACGCCAATATCCCCGTAATCCCCACAATCAACTGTCCTTGTTTTCGAGAAAATTCTCCTGCGGCAATCGGGAGGTGAGGTTTATTAATTTCGTCAATAGCAACATCTTCTAGTTGATTTAATCCCACAATATAGACATTGCCGCACAAACAAGCAATCCAAGTTCCTAAAAGTTGCCATAAATTTTCTAATTTAACAGAATTCTCAAGGTTTGCGATCGCGATTATATATAAAGCAAGAACGCTAAGGCTAGTACCAATAATGGTATGAGGACGAGAAAATTTCCAAAGACTGTGTAGCCACAAAATAGGATTTTGTAAGAGATTTTTGGTAGTAGTTGAAGAAATTTGACTCATGAGCTAGATGTGCCGCTATAAATCTTAAGCCATTCTCAAATTAACACGATACATTGATATTAGATTTATGGCAAACTGCACTAATCTATCTTAGGAAAGATAGACATTTAGAAGATCGAAGCGCTAGTTTTTAATTAAGTTATTAAGAATTGCGATCGAGATAGCAGCCGCTTGAGGTGAGTGAAACTTGAAACTTATTTTGCTTTTGCTTCTAATTCGGCGACGCGACTTTTGAGTTCTTGATTTTCTTGTTTAATTTTTTCTAATTCCTCCCGCAATTCTTTAATGGCTTTATCGGAACCCAAGTTTTTCTGCACTTTTTCAACAGCTTCTTCTGCCAGGCGACGGACTCTTCCATCAGACGTTTGTTCTGCCAAAGATTGAAGGATCCCAATAGCTTTAGGCGTTTCCATTTGTCCCAAAGCAGAAGTAACCGCAACTTGAGTCAAGAAGAAACTTTCCTTAGAAATCGCTTCTAATCGTTCTAAAATTGCCTCGACTTTATCGGGAGTTTGACCGACAGAAATTGCGCCTAACGCACGAATAGAAGCCAATCGCAAAGGTTGAGGAATTCCAAGTTTGGTATAGTCGAGAATAATATCGACAGCGGCAGAAGAAGTTTTGAGATTACTTAATCCACCAATTGCACCGGAAGTTACAACTTGATTCCAACCGGAACGTTCTTCTAAAACTTTCTTGAGTAAGTCAATAACTTCCCCTTCCTTTTCTTTGAAAGTTCCCGATATTATTCCTCCTAAACTGCGGGCGGCTGACGCTTCAACATAATAACTGGCATCGCCTTTCTCTAATACATTTTTTAAGGCTTCATAGCATTCGGGCGTTTTAATTTCTCCTAATGCTTCGACTACCGCGCGACGCACCCTGGCATTTTCATCTTGCAATCCTTTCATTAAAGCCGTTCCTGCTTGGTCTAATTTGACTTTAGCTAACTGTTTGGCCGCTTCTACGCGAACGCCCCAAACAGGATCTTGAGTCAAGGCATCACAGAGGGCTTCAATCACTTCTAATCCGCCTTTTTTTGCCAAAGCTGCCGCCGCATGAATCCGCGAAATCGGATCGGGATCGTATTTGAGTTGGGCTTTTAATTCAGGAATTGGATACTCTAAAGTGACGGTTTTGAGGAAGTTATTTCCGGCATCAAAGCTAACGAAATCGGGTTTTTTCTCTAGCGGAAAATAAAAACTTTGTTCTTTCTCATGGATGCGTAGGGTAAAAGTTTTCAATTGCACTGGATTATTAATATAGCCAAAACCAATGGGAATTTTTAGGTCGAATAATTCGCTTTTGCTGGCATTTTTATTTTCTTTGGCTTGGGTTTGAGTTACTGTTAGTTTGGCTAAATTACTGTCTCCATCCCAAGCATAGGCAACTTTATAATCGGGATGACCGCCTCGGAAGACATATTGATCGAAAAGGAACATTAAATTATATCCGGTTGCCTTTTCGATCGCCCGCAACAAATCGACCGTTTCTACTGTCTTGTGGGCGTTATCTCGCACAAACGTATGAATGGCTTTCTCAAATAATTCATCGCCCAAAATCGTGCGAATCATATGATAGACGCAAGCCCCTTTTTCATACAAATGGCGGTCGTACAGTTCGATCGCGTCTCGATAGACGTGAGTGACGATAGGACGACGATAGCGAGAGGAATCTTCATCGATATAGTTCCTCGCCTCTCCCAACAGATAGTAAGCGGCATCGTCTTTCCCGTATTCGGATTCCGTCCACAAAACCTCCGAGTAAGTCGCCATTCCTTCTTTAATCCAAGCGTGCGACCAATGCTTGATGACGACCAAATCTCCAAACCATTGATGGGCGAGTTCGTGAACGACTAAACTTTCTGTATTGCGGTTGTCGATCGCAGCGCGTTCGTCCAACAAACAGCGATCGGTCAGTAGAGTCGTAGAAGTATTTTCCATCCCGCCAAAAATAAAGTCATCCACGCAGACTTGGGCGTACTTGGGATAGGGATAGGGATAGCCAAATTTTTGAGAGAAAAACTCGATCGCGCGAGGGGTTTTTCCCATGCTGCGAAGACCGTCTGCTTCCCGTCCTTTTTCTACGTAGTAGGTGACGGGAATCCCGTGCCATTTGTCTTCTATTTGAGCAAAATCGCCTACTGCCAGGGTCATCAAATAGGTAGGATGGACTTGTTTTTGCGACCAGTGATAAATTTTGTCTTCCCCGACTTCTTCTACACCAACGAGTCCTCCGTTAGAAATGGCAAGGAATTGTTTGGGGACGCGAACGCGAATTTCTGAGGTGGCTAATTGACCAGGATAATCGAAACAGGGGAACCAGAAACGAGAGTCTTCATCTTCCCCTTGCGTCCAAACTTGGATGGGTTTGTTGGGGTAATGTTCGTCTGGGGAGATAAAATAGAGTCCGCGTCGGGGATTTTCGACGCGGTAGGCGATCGCAATTTGAATCGGTTTATTCTCTGTGGGATTGAGGAGGCGAATGGTTAGCTGTTGTCTATCGTAGTCGAAGGGTTGACTGACATTATCGACCAATACCGAGTCAATTTGTAAATCGACTGCATCGAGGGTTAGCTGGTTAATTCCCTCTCTCACGGGAATTAAGGTGATGGTACAAGTTCCCCCAACGCTTTTGTTGGGAATATCGAGGGCTAAATCTAGGAAAATATGGTTGACTTGTCCGGGGCGATCTGGATTGTAGTGCGGTTTTGCCCCCGGTAACTCGAAGGGTCTGCGTTCGTTATCTTCCGTATCGAAGTAGGAGCGTAACATAGCGTCAATTTAGCGTTCGAGTTTGTCTACCCAATTAAACATAACATTAGAAGGCTCAAAGCTGTTTGTCGAGCTTTTCATCAAGTTATTTCACAATGAGAATTGCTTTGCGATCTACAATCTGGCATTTTTGCGCAAGCGATCGACTATCGCAACTTGTATCCTAGAGATATAGCTTTTTTCAACTGGGATGAATCGGACATTGAGCGATCGCTCAATGTCGAAATCGCATTCATTGTGCCGAAAATCGAACTAATTGCTTGCGTCTGTCAGTCAAAACTGATGCAGCCGTTAAAACAGCTAATGAGCTAGAAAAAATACCGGATTCTACTCGCACGCAGTTCTATGTCAAGACGAAAAAAGATCTTCCCCTGCGGTCATCGAGGCTACGGTCAAGTTTGCCATAGATGTGCCAGAGAGCAAGTCGAACGGGAACAAAAAAGACAGCAAAAAAATGCTTGGGATGCAACTTTCGACGGCGATCCCATCGATTTGAGGGCGTTACCTAAAAATGTGGTCGTTAAAGCCCGCGAAATTATGCAAGGGCTGGCCAATCAAAGAAATTACCGGGACTTTCGCGGCAAGCGATTGAGGCACGATCGCTTTGTTATCAGTATCCCCGTTACTCGCAATTACCGATTGCTCTGCCGAGATTGCGGCAACTTTCTAGCACCAGAAGCAGTGGTTTCTCACGAAGATTATAACGTCTGTAAACCGGGCGGCTGATCGGCGATCGAAACAATTCTTGGAGGGCGACGCGAGTTGTTCATGGGAAACCCCCCAAGACCGCACTCGCTCAACTTTCTTGGCGGCGGGAACATTTATCTAGGTTCGCCCTTAATTCGTAATTGTTAGGGGGAAATAGTATTACACTGTTTTTCCCGATCGCTTCTGTTTGATGATTAAGGATGCGATCGGTTAGACTTCGTATTACATAAGAAAATTGTTCGCTATCCTATCAATTCAAATAAAGATTAAATTTTGCAATTAATTATTAAATTTTATCGGCAATTTTCTCAGAAAAACTTGTTGTCACTAAGATTTACAATCGCCGAATTCCAGTTAAATCGGAATTCCCATTATTTATTTGTAGAATATCTTAACTTTTTTATGCAAAAATTTAGATTAGACAATTAGCAACATCCAATCGATGACAACTATGGCAAGTAAGATCAAAAAAGGTGCTTTAGTTCGTGTTGTTCGGGAAACACTAGAAAATAGCCTAGAGGCAAAAGCAAGCGATACGCGCTTTCCCTCATACATTTTTGAAAGTAAGGGTGAAGTTGTCGATCTTAATGAAGAATATGCCCTGGTTAAGTTCTACGTACCGACACCGAACATTTGGTTTCGCATCGATCAATTAGAACTAACTGAATGAGTATTAACTCATCATCAATCGGACTTATGAACGCTTCCTCTTCCTCATACACCCCACCTCATTGCAAATCTCCTCTCGTGACCGTTATCGGTGCTGGTAACGTGGGGAGAACTTTAACTCAGCGAATTGCCGAAAAAAATCTAGCAGATGTCGTCCTGATCGATATCGTCGAAGGATTGCCCCAGGGAATAGCCCTAGATTTAATGGCAGCCCAAGGGATAGAATTACACGACAGTAAGATTATCGGCACTAATAACTATGAGGATACTGTCGGTTCTGATATTGTAGTTATCACCGCAGGTCTTGCTCGCAAACCAGGAATGAGTCGGGACGATCTCATCCAAACCAATGCCAAGATCGTAGCCGACGTAGCCAAAAAAGCCATTCAATATTCCCCCAACGCTCAGTTTATCGTCATCACCAATCCTTTAGACGCGATGACCTATCTGACGTGGAAAGCGACTGGGCTTCCCGCTTCTCAAGTGATGGGAATGGCAGGAGTGCTCGACTCTTCTCGCTTGCAAACCTTTATTGCCATGGAACTGGGAGTCTGTACCGCCGATGTCAGTACGATGGTACTGGGAGGACACGGGGATTTAATGCTACCCTTGACTCGTTACTGTACCGTCAGAGGCGTTCCTATTGCCGAACTGATGGATGAAGAAACGATCGAACGGTTAGTAGAACGAACTCGTCATGGCGGCGCAGAAGTTGTCAAGTTATTGCAAACTGGAGGGGCTTACTATGCCCCTGCCTCTTCTGGTTGCTTGATGGTAGAGGCAATTTTGCGCGATCGGTCTCGCCTTCTCCCGGCGGCTGCCTATCTCCAAGGACAATATGGTTTAGACGATATTTTCCTCGGCGTTCCCTGTCGCCTGGGATGTCGCGGGGTTGAGAGTATTTTAGAAGTAAAGCTGACTGATGAAGAACAAAAGGCATTGCACGCTTCGGCTGACTCGGTTCGCCAGAACATTAAGGTAGCGATGGAAGTCTTGGGATAAAACAAAACATAGATACTAAGATGGTATTTGTGGCTCGATCGCAAGATTGCGATCGAGCCACATTTTTTGAACTCGCGCAGCAGAATTTTCGATGGTTTATCGCTTAGTTATTGACCCCGCACAACAACAAAACGAGCAAATTCATCTCACTTCCCAACAGCAACATTACCTCAGTCGAGTTTTGCGATTGCGGGAGGGCGATCGCTTTGTGGCAATGGACGGACGGGGAAAATCTTGGATCGCTCGATTGGTGGGAATGTCGGCACAGATTATCGAACCTTTGAGCGAGTCTACAGAATTACCCATTGCCGTAACTCTAATGACAGCCTTGCCCAAAGGCAATGGATTTGAGGAGATCGTGCGCTGCTGCACCGAATTGGGGACAACGGCTTTTATGCCAACTATTAGCGATCGCACGTTACTCAACCCCAGCACGAATAAATTGGAACGCTGGCGCAAAATCGCCACCGAAGCCGCCGAACAGTCGGAGAGGCAAATCGTTCCAGTGGTTTTAGATCCGATTGACTTTGCCAAAGCTTTAATAGAAGTGGACGATTTAGAAACCGATCGCTATATTTGTGTTACTCGCATAGAAGCCAACCACTTACTAACCCACCTTCGGGAGAAACCGCCAAAAAACAATCTCGTCATTGCCACCGGGCCCGAAGGCGGATGGACGGAAGCAGAAGTAAAAGGAGCGATCGCGGCTGGTTTTGCTCCAGTTTCTCTCGGTCGTCGGATCCTAAGAGCTATAACCGCTCCGATTGTGGCTGTGTCTGTCGTTGCTGCTAGTGTCGAGCAACCCATAACTAACCAGTAACTACTAACGACTAACCCCATGCTTGAACGAGTTGTCGAGGCGATCGAGCGTCGAGATTGCGAACGTGCCGACCGATTACTACAAGACCTAAAACAGCAGGAACCGGATCATCCTTGGATTGCATTTTATAGCGCTCGCCTAGCGGAAGCTAGCGGCAATCTAGCGGTCGCAGAGCAAGGATATCGGGAAGTGTTGTGCAATGCTACCAACCCTAAAATTATCTCCCAAGCTCGTCAGGGGATCGAGCGGTTAGTCCAAATCGAACGGCAACAACGACAGCAAGAACGCGATCGCGCCATGGCAGAACCGGGGAGTCAAGAACCAGGCGTGTTAGTGCTAGAAGCGATCGACCCCGAATTGAGGCAAAGCGCTGCCAAAAAATTTGCCAAAATTATGAATCTCGACCCCTATATCGCTCGCTTACAACTGCCGACTCGCTCTTGGCGGTTATATCGCACGGGTTCTATGGGAGAACTGCGATTTTATAGTACTGCAATCGCAGCCGCAGAAATTCCCTGTTTCTGCCTGCCAATTAGCCGAATTAACGCGATCGCAGTCTACAAGGCTCGATACTTTCAATCCGTCTATACCACACCTACGGTTATTTGTCAAGATAAAAATGGTCGCTCGGTAGCGATCGATTTCGATTGGTCGCAAGTGAGTCAGCGAGTAGAAGCATTACTTCCCTTATTTGAAAAATGCGTCGATCGCGATGTCAGGGGTAGACTTATACGCAAAACGCAGATTCAGGATTACGTCAAAGTCTGCGACCTACATTTACCAGGGAAAAATACCATTGTGCGGCTATGGGATCGAGGATATCAGTTTCACGAAGGGATAATCGTTTTCGATCGACAACAGTCTGTCGACGGACAAACGACGCTGATCCAAAAGTGGGATCGTCTAATGCAATTTTTGCAGCAGCAACTTGCAACCATTCCTGTCTGGTCAGACTTTAAAGCTTTTGCAGACATGGCAAGAGATTTTTCAGATACGCTCAAACTCATCGATCCGCAGATCGATCTATTTCGTCGAGAAGAAACCGACTGGGATAACACCTTCCAACTGTATAGCGGTCTAGTATTATTGAGTTCTTCTCGCACTCCGAAGCCAATCCGGTGATTTTATTCCACTTATTTCTACTATTTTCCTTATTGCCGAAGTGAAATTCTCAATACGAGTCTTGTCGGCATGGTTCGATGGGACTGACATCCCCCATTCATGCCTTTACCATATAGACTAAAACCCGACGACATCGAAAAACAGGGAAAGTCATGACGGTAGGGGCAAACGAGTCTGCTAACAGGCGCGATTTTCTAACAAAGAAAGCAAAAGAAAAGCGAACGATCCGAGAGCGAGGATTTCTTTGGGAGACGCGAAATCGCATTTTTGCCTGGTATGGCATCCTCATGACAGGTTTTATCGGAATCTCAGTCCCCATCTTTTCCGAGTTGGTCTTCAATAGAGTAGATACGCGAGTTCGAGAAGATTTAGTCGAGGAACTAGAAACCTTTGAGAGTTTCGTAGCACAACGATCTTCAGACTCGGACACATTTACCGAAGGAGATCTTAAGAAAATTTTCCAAGAATTTCTCTACCGCCAGATTCCTGAAGACGATACCTTTTTGATTACGTTTCTCAACGGTCGATTCTACCGATCCAGCCCTAGAGGACGACCCGAACTGTTGCAGGAAGAGTCTGAACTGATGCGACGTTGGGCAAAATTGACCAAAAAAGAGCAAGGCGAAGAGAAAACCTCAGATCCAGAACTCGGCAACATTCTCTATTTGGCTACACCTGTCATAATTGACGGACAGGCAAGAGGCGCGTTGGTAATTGCCCATACGACAGCGGGAGAAATTCAAGAAGCTACGGAAGTCATTATTATTGTCTGTTATGTCTTGCTGGTGGGTTTAGTCTTGGCTTTAATTCTGGCGTGGGCAGCTTCTGGAAAGATATTAGTACCCCTGCGATCGATCGCCTCTACAGCCCGTTTGATTAGCGAGTCAAATCTCAATAAAAGAATTCCCGTACAAAGCAGTGGAGAAATGGGGGAACTAGCGACAACCTTTAATAAAATGCTCGATCGCCTTCAAGCTGCTTTGACGACTCAGAAAGCCTTTATTAATGATGCGGGACACGAACTGCGAACCCCGATCGCGATCGTTCGAGGTCATCTAGAACTCATAGGCGACGATCCCCAAGAACAACGGGAAACCATCGAATTAGTAATCGATGAGTTGGATCGCATGAACCGCATAGTCGATGACTTAATCTTATTGGCAAAGTCAGAACGCCCCGATTGTCTCCAATTGGAGACAATTGACATTAGCTTGCTGACGCAGGAACTCTACACCAAAGCCACTGCCCTAGCCGATCGTAACTGGCAACTGGACGCACAAGCGACAGGTCTCATTGTCGGCGATCGCCAGCGCCTGACGCAAGCAGTGATGAATTTGACTGAAAATGCCGTCCAGTATACGACTGAAACGGATACCATTGCCATCGGAACCGCGATCGGATCCAACTACGTTCGCCTGTGGGTGCGCGATACCGGAGTCGGAATTGCTGAGTGCGATCGAGAACGAATTTTTGAACGCTTTGCCCGCGCTAGCAACAGCCGCCGACGTTCGGATGGTTCGGGGTTGGGATTATCTATTGTAAAAGCGATCGCACAGGCACATGGCGGTCGAGTGGAACTGGTTAGCCAACTAGGAATTGGTTCGACCTTTACCCTCGTGTTGCCCCTAGAACCTCCTCAAGAGAAATTCAGGAGAAAATGAATATGAATCGCATTCTCATTGCAGAAGACGAACCGCGCATCGTTGCTTTTATTGAAAAAGGATTGCGTGCCAACGGATTTACTACCGTAGTTGCCACTAATGCCGATGAAGTTATCTCGATGGCATTGGGCGATAATTTCGATTTGCTGCTGTTGGACTTGGGACTTCCTGGCAAAGATGGTTTGTCGGTACTCGAAGAATTGCGCGGTCAAGGGGCAACCATACCGATTATTATCCTCACCGCCCGCGACGATATCAATGATAAAGTAGCCGGACTCGAAGGCGGCGCAGATGACTACATGACCAAGCCATTTCGCTTTGAAGAACTGCTGGCACGCATTCGCTTGCGCCTGCGAAGTCAGCAGCGAGTCGCCATCAAAGAAGAAATGGAATTGAAGATTGGCGAAATCGTTCTCAATTTGCGTACCCGCAAAGTACAGGTTGCGGGAAAAGATGTCGAACTATCGGCGCGAGAGTTTAGCCTTTTAGAAACTTTGCTTCGTCATCAAGGACAAGTGATGAGTCGAGAGCAACTGCTCGATCGCGTTTGGGGTTATGATTACGATCCCGGCTCGAATATTGTTGATGTATACGTGGGTTATTTGCGCAAAAAGTTAGGCAGCGACTCAATCGAGACGGTTAGAGGTATGGGCTATCGATTGCGAGGATGAGATCGCCTCCAAATTTAATGTCTTAAATTTCATCAACGATCGCTACAGATGGAGAACAGGCAGTGCTGATGGCTCAAAGCGATAAATTTGATCTGCTTTTGTTGGATTTAGGGCTTCTCGTCAAAGATGGGTGGACGGTACTAGCAGAACTTCGCCAGCAAGGAAAACAACTTCCCATCATTATCGTAACCACTCGCGATGACGTTGCAGAAAAAAAGGCAGGGTTACAATATGGGGCGAATGACTACTTAACCAAGCCTTTTCGCTTTCAAGATTTGCTAGCGCGAGTTCGCAATCATCTCAGTTCGAGTTTGATGAAATAAGCATAATTCTCAAAAAAATTGTTTGGCTGTTAGCTAACAGTTATCAACCATTAACCCCTAGCTGATAGCTAATTTTTTTATAGCAATCCATTGGTCTTGCTCTCAAATATAGAAAAACTTTTTATGATTAACTCAATCTGAATTTTTTACCTAATTTTAAAGGTTAAAAAATCATACTTAATTTCTTATAAATTCGATGAGAAAACTCTCATGATTTTCTTAAATTGCTTCATAAACACTTGACGAGCACTTCATAAGGAAATCCGAAGATAAGTATTAACGGTATAGATACCGAAAGCAACTAAGGACTTGAAACAATGAGGCTGATAGTTTACTCACACGATGCCTATGGTCTTGGTAATATTCGCAGAATGCTTGCTATTTGCAAGTACCTGTTAGATAGCGTACCAGAACTTTCGATCTTACTAATCTCTGGTTCTCCGGTATTACATAGTTTTCGGATGCCACAGGGACTAGATTACATGAAACTACCTTGTCTGGGACGCAGTGACACTGGCGAACTATCTGCCAAATACCTGAGAAAAGATCCTCAAGAAGTAACAAAATTGCGTTCTGAGATTATTAGAACGGCAGTTGTCAACTTTGAACCCGATCTAATTCTTGTCGATAAAAAACCTTACGGGTTGCAAGGAGAATTAAAATCTACTCTAACTTATTTAAAACAACATTTTTCCGCAACCAAACTGGTATTACTTCTGCGCGATATCCTCGATGCACCAGAAGTAACGATTAAGAACTGGCATCAAAACGATTATTATCATGCACTTCAAAGTTATTACGACCAAATTTTAGTCGTCGGAATGCCAGAAATTTTTGATGTCACAAAAGAATATCGATTTCCTATTTCTCTATCCAAGAAAACAAATTTTTGTGGCTATATTCGTAGAGAATACGGATGCAAACCTGCTCAATTAGTTCGTCAAGAACTGAAAGTAAAATCCAAGGAAAAATTGGTTTTAGTTACTCCGGGCGGCGGAGGCGATGGCTATTACTTAGTCGAGACTTATCTACAGGGATTAAGGCAGCTTTCCGCCAAGCATAAAATCAAAAGCCTGATTATTTCTGGTCCCGAAATGCCACAAGATCGAACCCAGGAATTATCCCAGATCGTCCAACAGTTTTCCCACGTACAAATGTCCGAGTTTACTGATGATATTGCTAGCTACATGGAGGCTGCCGATGCTGTGGTTTGTATGGGAGGATACAACACCATCTGCGAGGTTCTTTCTCTGAGTAAAAGAGCGGTTGTGGTTCCTCGAATTAAACCCGTACAAGAACAATGGATTCGCGCCCAAAAAATGGCAGAATTCGGTCTATTTAAAACCATTCATCCTAGCAAGCTAACACCTCATTATCTCATAAATTCAGTTTTAGAACAATTAAATCGCAATAGTAATTATCTCCCCGCTGTTGCTCGAATCGATCTAAATGCTTTGCCAAGAATTCAAGAATATATCTTGGAATTAGTGTTTGGTAAAGTTGTAGGCGATCGCACTCGTTTTTTTTCCTTCAATCCGACAAAAAAGTCTTTAATTTCAGTTAATTAAGGAGGGATGAAAGATGAAAAAGATTTTGTTCTACTGCCAATATCTAACGGGAATGGGTCATCTGGTTCGGAGTACAGAAATTGTGCGCCAATTGGTTAAAGACTTTCAAGTTTGTTTTATCAATGGAGGTCCAACTGTACCTGGATTTGAAATTCCTTCTCAAGTAGAAATAGCTACGTTACCGCCTCTTTGGATAGAAAACGGACAACTTCAAGTCACTGATGGTTTTGCTAATATTGAAGAGGTGAAAGAAGCTAGGCGAAATGCATTAATTAACTTGTTCGATCGATTTAAACCCGATTGTTTAATTACAGAATTCTTTCCATTCGGTAGGCACAAACTTTTCTTTGAATTAATTCCTCTTTTAGACCATATCAAAGCTGTTGCCCCTTCAACCAAAATTATCTGTAGTGTCAGAGATATTGTTGGCAGAACCGATCTCGATAAAGAAGAAGAAACTATCTGTCAATTAACCAGCAAATATTTTAATTGCATTTTATTCCATTCCGATCCTAAGTTTCAGAAACTAGAAGAAAGCTTTTCTAGAGTTAAGGAACTAAATTGCAAAGTAAAATACACGGGATTTGTAGCTCAATCAATACCAGAAAATAATGACTTGAGCGAGTTTGATTTGGCTAATCTAAACCGAAAAGAACCAATGATATTAGTTAGTATTGGCGGCGGAAGAATTGGATATGAGCTACTAAAATCTGTTATTCAATCCAGTTCTATTTTGCAAAAAAAAATGCCCCATCATATCCAAATATTCACTGGTCCTTTCATGCCAGAAGAGCAATTCTTACAACTCAAGCAAGCTGCTTTGAGTAAAAGTAATGTGACCTTACAAAGATATACCTCAAATCTGATAGCTTACATGAGAAAAGCCGACCTTTCCATTAGTTTGACCGGATATAACACAACTATGAATATTCTCAGAACTGGGGTTCGTTCGCTAGTCGTTCCTATCGGTCACTACAGTTACGACAAAGAGCAAGTAATTAGAACCAAGAAATTAGAAAAGTTAGGAATTGTTGAGGTTATCGAGCCTGAAAATTTAGAGCCAGCTTATCTAGCCCAAAAAATTATGGACTGTTTGACTAAAAAGTCAGATCCAAAAGCAAATGATCTCTTCGATCTTCAAGGCGCAGAAAAAACCACTATCTTTTTGAAAGAAGAATTATTTGAAAAATCTGTTTTTGCTGCTGCTTAATTGGCGGTCTACAATTACCTAATTTTTCACTCTAAAGCTGGGATCTGGTCACTGATAACTAATATGAGCGATCGCACCAAAGAAAAAGATTTGAAAAAAGTTATGCCAGGAATGATGCGCATTGGTCGCAGATTTTTGCCCTACATTGGCAAGCGAAAATTATTAATTGCGGGTTCATTTTTAGCCCTTCTCGTCGAAACTGGGTTCCGATTACTAGAACCTTGGCCTCTGAAATTCGTTTTTGACCATGTTCTAGTAACAGAAACGAATAACGATTCTTTAAAAGTTATAGTAGGTCACGGAATCGATCCGATGCTGCTGCTGGCGCTTCTAGCGCTATCAATCGTAGTCATTTCTGTGCTGGGTAGTTTTGCTGCATATTTGAGTACTTTTGGCATGGCGCTAGCATCGGTGCAGATATTAACCGACATTCGCAGCGATCTTTACAGTCATCTACAGCGCTTATCGCTTACCTTTCACATGCAGCACAAAAGTGGGGATTTAATTACCCGCGTGACTGCCGATATCGATCGCATCAAACTTACTATCGTCAAAGTCATTCTTCCTTTAGTAACGAATATTGTCACTTTAGTCGGCATGTTAGTCGTTATGAGTTGGATGAATTGGGAATTATTTGCGATCGCGCTGACAATATTTCCCCTATTTTACTTTTCCATGATGCGCTTAATCGGTCGCATTCGCCATGTTAGCCGCGAACATCGAAAGTTTCAAGGGATCTTAGCAGCAACCACCAGCGAAACCATTGGTGCGATCGAAGTCGTACAAGCACTTTCTTTGCATAACCAACTCGAAGACATCTTTGAGCAACAAAACACTATAACCCTCAATCATGGGGCAAAATCTCTCAAACTCTCAGCAGTTCTCCAACGCACCGTACAGATTTTGATTGCGCTGACTATTGCCCTAGTTTTGTGGCGAGGATCGCACCTAGTCATCCAAAAAACCTTAACTCCTGGCGATTTGCTAGTCTTTATCACCTACCTGAAAAACGCTTTTGAACCAATACGCAAACTGTCCAATCAATTTAGCGAGATTGCCAAAGCAACCGCTTCTGGAGAAAGAATTATCGACGTTCTCGACTACGAACCCCACGTTCGCAACTTGCCTCGTGCCAAACCCGCGCATTCCTTCTTCGGTGCGGTACGTTTCGAGAATGTGACCTTCGCTTACGAATCTGGCAAGGCAATTTTACAGAACATCTCTTTTGAAGCACAACCCGGTCAAAAAGTTGCCGTCGTCGGTGCTTCTGGAGGCGGCAAATCAACCCTAATCAGTCTCATTCTCCGCCTCTACGATCCCAATTCTGGTCGCATCCTCATCGACGGACAAGATTTGCGCGAATATACTCTCGACTCCCTGCGACAGCAGATCGGTGTCGTCCTGCAAGAGAGTATCTTATTTGCCGCCAGCATCCGCGAAAACATTGCCTACGGGAAATTGGGTGCAACGGATGCAGAAATAGAGCAAGCAGCAAAAATAGCAAATGCTCACGACTTTATTATGAACCTGCCCGATGGTTACGAGACAGTTTTAGGGGAGAGAGGATGTACACTGTCGGGTGGACAAAGACAGCGAATTGCGATCGCGCGCGCTGCCATTCGCAAAGCACCCATCGTCATCCTCGACGAACCCACTACGGGGTTAGATAATGCCAGCGAACAGGCAGTCAATAAAGCACTCAATCGACTCACACAAGGACGGACAACCTTTCTCATCTCTCACAATCTCAGATCGGTCGAAGATGCAGATTTAATTCTCTATGTAGAAGGCGGACAAATTTTAGAACGCGGCACTCATCCCGAACTGATCCGCTTTGGCGGTCGCTATGCCGCACTCTACCAACTCCAAAACGCCGTTACCCAAGGAGAAGAGCGTCATGCAATCCAAGCTTAAAGGTCGCAACACTCGCGTTATCCTGCTGCGTCACGGACAGAGTACTTACAACGCACTGGGATTGTATCAAGGAAGTAGCGATCGCCCCAATTTAACCGAACTCGGTCGTCAGCAGGCACAACTCACGGGTGAATTTCTCAAAGGAATACCCTTCGATGCGATTTATGCGAGTCCCCTACAACGGGCAAAAGAAACCGCAAAAGCAGTAGTGCGATCGCGCACGCAAGATGCCTACCCTACCATTCATATTGTCCCACATCTGCGAGAAACCGAACTTCCTGCATGGCAGGGTCTTTCCTTCCAATTCGTCAAAGAACAATTTCCTGAAGAATATCGCTGCTGGAAGCAACGTCCCCACGAGTTTCGCATGGAAATTCCTTTGGCAATTCAAAATGATTCCAATTTTCAATTGCCAATCGAAACACTTAAAACGAAGCAATATTGCTTTCCTGCTTTAGATTTATACGATCGCATACAAAAATTTTGGCAAGAAATATTACCCCGCCATATCGGTCAAACCATCCTAATCGTCAGTCACGGCGGCACGAATCGCGCCTTAATTAGCACCGCACTCAGCGTATCGCCCGCACATTATCACAGCATCGAGCAATCTAACTGCGCTATAAGTATTCTAAATTTTCCCGACGGTTGTCTTGAGTCAGGACAACTCGAAGCGATGAATCGCGCCACTCATGTTGGCGAAAAGTTACCGAAGAGCGAAAATGGTTTGCGACTGTTATTGATACCTGCCGAAACCGAAAATCCCGAACAAATTCAACAACTCGCCCAATTACTCAAAGACATCGCGATCGACTTTAGTATCAGTGGCGACCTCGATAACTCCCATTTGATTACCGAGCAGATTCTACAACACCATCCCACAACCGTACAGTTACAGGTATTGCGAGAAGACTTTCCTCAACTGTGGCAACAAGCAATTAACGTCAGAAATAAGATGAATTCCAGTCGATCGCTGACTGGATCGATCGTAGCACGCGATCGCGTTATTCAAAGCTTTCTAGGGCAAGTATTAGGAATGAATCGCGATCGACTCTGGCGCTTGCACCTACATCCAGGAACCATCAGTATCTTACACTATCCTGACTCAGAACACCCACCCATTCTCCGGGCGATGAATATTGATATTTCTGTACGGGCAGGTTCGATGCTAGTTGCTAGATAACAAGATAGGTCGTTTTTACCGTTAAACCTGCCCCTACTTCCCAACTCCTAACTACTAACTAACAATGAAAATTGCATTCCTAGTTTGGCGCTTTCCGGTTGTATCCGAACCCTTTATCCTCAATCAAATTATCGGTTTGCTCGATCGCGGACACGAAGTTCACATTTACCCTCTCAATGGCAAACCCGATAATCTATCGAAAATTCATCCCCTCGTAGAACAATACAACCTGTTCGATCGCACCTATTATCCTCCCACTCGACCTGAAAATCTTTTGCACAGATATCTCAAAGGATTAAGGTTACTCCTAAAAAATCTGCATCGAGGATCTTTATCCCTTCTACAAATCCCAAAACTATTCAAATATAACCACGAAGTTTTGTCTTTAAAATGGCTTTATCGCGCCATGCTTTTCCTAGAACGCGAGGAATACGACATTATTCACTGTCAGTTTGGCACTCTCAGCGCGATGGGGCTGCTATTTCGAGACTTAGGAATTCTACCAGGAAAACTAATCGTAACCTTTCGCGGCATCGATATCAGTCGCTACGTGCAAGAAAAGGGCGAAAAGGTTTACGACCAACTCTTTGCCGAAGGAGACTTTTTCTTAGCAAACTGCGAATTTTTCCGCCAAAAAGCGATTCAATTAGGCTGCAATCCCCAGAAAATTGTCGTCCACGGTTCGGGGATCGACTGTCGGAAATTTGCCTTCAAACCTCGTTATTTTCCTGCTGACGGTTGCATTCGCATCGCCACGACAGGTCGCCTGGTAGAAAAAAAAGGAATCGAATATTGCATTCGCGCGATCGCAAAACTCGCTCAAACTTATCCCGATATTGAATTTAACATCATTGGCGACGGCCCTTTAAAACAGGATTTCGAGAAGCTAATTCAACAACTCAACCTCACTCACCTAATTAAACTCTTAGGTTGGAAACAACAACAAGAAATTATTGAAATTCTCGACACCTGTCATATTTTCCTTGCCCCCAGCGTCACATCTGCCGATGGCAATCAAGATGCACCCGTCAACACCTTAAAAGAAGCAATGGCGATGGGGTTGCCCGTCATCAGCACCTACCACGGCGGCATTCCCGAACTCGTAGAAGATGGCGTTTCCGGTTTCCTCGTATCAGAAAAAGATGCAGACGCGATCGCCCAAAAACTAGCATACCTCATCGAACACCCCCAACTCTGGGAGCAAATGGGTTCTTTAGGTCGTCGCCGCGTCGAAGAAAAATACGACATGGAAAAACTCAACGACGAACTCGTCCAAATCTATCAAAACCTCTTGCCTTCAGCAAAAACCTCTCCCCTTCCTCCCTCTGCGCCTTTGCGCGACGGCACTCTATATGCGCCACCTGCGGGCGCATATAGAGTGCCTCCTGTGCGTCAGATCAAACAAACCAAATTTTACAAACAAAAGGAGATATCAACCATGCAACAACCCCAAGTAACTATCGTTGTCGTCCCTCGCGAACGCTTTAGCTACACCCAGCAATCCTTAGAAAGCATCTACGAACAGACGCAATATCCCTTCAAATTAGTTTACGTCGATGGGAATTCCCCTGCAAAAATCCGCCGCTACCTCGAAAAAATGGCGCAGGAAAAGAATTTTCAACTGATAAGGACAGATTATTATCTCTCCCCCAACCACGCCCGCAATATCGGTTTAAATTACGTTGACACCAAATATGTCGTCTTTTTCGATAATGATGTCATCGTCACTCCAGGATGGTTAGAAGCTTTAGTGAATTGTGCCGAAGAAACTGATGCTGCCGTCGTTGGTCCCTTAATGTGCGAAAAGCTGCCCTTACATCAGAGAATTCACTTTGCCGGAGGAGAATCCCACATCGTCACCGATATCTACGGCAAAAGACATATACGCGAGAAAATGTATCGCCAAGGTCAACAAGTTCCTGAAGTTTACGACCAATTGCAACGAACTGAAACCGAATTAACTGAGTTTCACTTGATGCTAGTTCGTAGAGAAATTTTCGATCGCGTCGGCAAATTTGACGAAGGATTTTTCAACACTAAAGAACATTTAGATTTTTGTATGCTAGTCTCTCAAGCTGGCGGTAAGATTTATTTTGAGCCAACCAGTATCGCCACTTATGTTCCTGGAAAGTTTTTAGAGTGGACGGATATGCACTTCTTTATGTTGCGTTGGAGCGATGATTGGACACTAAAAAGTTTAAATTACATGAAAGAAAAATGGAATTTAGCCGAAGATGGCTACTTCAAAAATAAATATAAGAAGTTAGGTTGGCGACGCAAAAACACCATTGTCAAACCCATTAGCAAAAGACTCAGTAACCTATTTGGATTAGACTACCAATCCTTAAAAGAACGTCTCTTTTCTTGGGAAAAAGTACTGAATCGCTATCTGTGCGATCGCTATGCTCGCAAGCACCTTCAACCTTCAAAAAATCAGGTTTTAACCCAGATCGCTCTATCTTCAACCCCAGAACGGCCAAAAGATTTAGCCTCGCTAAAGCATTAAACGATAGTTTACAGACAAAGAATTTATTGAGGATCGTCTCAAGGATGAGATGATTCAATGGTAATATCTTTAGATTCATCTAGAGTTTAAAGCTGGTTAAAATATTAAGTTGCTGGGGACACTTTGCAAAAGCTGTCCCTTTTTTATATGTTTCTAATAAGAATTTGCCAAGTTCGCTTGCTATTAATAGCTATCGCCAGACTAATTTCATTTAACTCAAGAAAAAATGTTATTTCTAGCTCTTTTTCAGCTCGCCGATTCTTTAGTCTTTACAACTGAGCCAATTTTAACAGAACTTTCTTCTCAACAGACGCGATCGCTTCCCATTGATTCCCTAGTGGACAAACCAATGGATCGGGTTCCGTCTGTTTCTCAACTATCGGACGTAAAACCGACTGATTGGGCATTTCAAGAACTGCAATCTTTAATTCAACGTTACCCTATTCTCACTGGTTATCCCAGTAAAACATTTCAGGGAAATCGAGCAATATCTCGCTACGAATTCGCTACGACGTTGAATACTTTTCTGACTTCTCTCCAACAACATATAAAAACACAGAAAATCGATCGCGAAGATTTAGTTATTGCCAAAAGACTGCAAACAGAATTTTCGGCAGAACTAGGGATGTTAAATCTTCGTGTCTACTCCCTTGAAACTCGCGTTGCCCAACTGGAAAACCGTCAATTTTCCCCCACCGCCAATCTAACGGGTGAAGTCATTCTTGCCATTAGCGATGATTTTGGAGGTGGCACAAACAATAACCTAGCTTTGCAACAACGCACTCAGCTTAGCTTGAGAGCCAGTTTCACAGGCGAAGATAAATTGAGAATTACGCTTAGAAGTGGCAACGTCAAACAATTTTCCTACGTAGAGAATCTTACCAATGAAGGGCGCTTGGGATTCGATACCGACTCAGATAATCGGATTGAACTAAGTAATTTATCTTATCAATTTCCCATCAGCGATCGCGTTAACCTCTTGATTGCGCCTGAAGGCGATGATGTCGGTGCGACCAATCCATTTTTTCGTGACAGGGGGACGGGTTCGATTTCTCGTTTTGGTTGCCAGAATCCCATCTACAGACTGGTTGAAAGTGGCGGGATCGGACTGGAATATGAATTGAGCGATGAATTAACCCTGAGTTTGGGATATTACAATGGGAAGGCAGAAAGTAGCGAAGCGGGAGAGGGCTTATTTAATGGTAACTATAGTGCTTCTGCCAAGCTAGAGTTTGAACCGACCGAAAATTTCAAGCTAGGGTTACTTTACATTCACTCTTATAATGATTCAAACCTAAAAACAGGAACGGGTAGTCTGAGGTCTCAACTCGATCTCGATCGCCCAGTAGTCGGTAACTCCTATAGTTTAGAAGCGTCTTGGCGACTTGCTCCCAAATTTGCCATTGGAGGTTGGGTAGGATTGACCAATGCAACCGCGATCGATCTCGGTAAAGCTGATGTTTGGAACTATGCTCTCACTCTCGTTTTCCCCGATCTCGGCAAAGAAGGAAATCTCCTCGGCGTTATCGTCGGTCAAGAACCCAAATTAACTGGTACGAGTGGTTTTCTTATTAATGGTAGAAGAAACGATCCAGACACGTCGCTGCACGTAGAAACTTTTTACCGACATCAGATAAGAGACAATCTTTCGATTACTCCTGGTTTAATTTGGATTACAGCCCCTAACCACAATAACAATAATAGCGATCTTGTCAATAGCGATCTTGTCGTCTTAACAGTTAGAACAACTTTTGAGTTCTAGTTG
Organism: Hydrococcus rivularis NIES-593; assembly: GCF_001904635.1. Taxonomy (GTDB): domain Bacteria; phylum Cyanobacteriota; class Cyanobacteriia; order Cyanobacteriales; family Microcystaceae; genus Hydrococcus; species Hydrococcus rivularis. The sequence continues at coordinate 57,904 of NZ_MRCB01000017.1, read as the reverse complement.
GTTATTGATTTCTCGGTCTAAGGTCTCCCAATAAATCCAAATATTTTTGCAAATCCGCCAAGGATAGCAATGATTAAAGCTACAAATACCCCACGATTAATAAAATCTACGCTATCAATCCGCTTGCTCAGCCCACTAACTTTTTCATCAAGCGTATTAATTTGACCGCTCAATTTTTCGTCTACAGCATTAATTTGCCCGCTCAATCTTTCGTCTACAGCATTAATTTGCCCAGACAATTTTTCTTCTGTACGAGTTTGTCCTATTTCCAGCTTGTTAAGACGTTCGTCTATCTTGTCAAACTTCGCCTCGAACTTTTCATCTATCTTATCTAGTTTCTGATTAATTTGTTCGAGCGCTTTACTGAGGTCGGTCGTGATTTGTATCGGTGTATTCGACATTTTGGTAAACTCCTGTTAGGTGCAAAAGTTTTTATATATCCCCTGGTTGCTACCAGGAGATTAACTTTATTATCTGCAAAATTGCCTTCGACACGCTACGCGATCGCAATGCTTAAATTCGGTGTCTACAATCGTTCTTGGTAGCTGCCAGAGTGCCTCAAATACATATCTGTCTCAATTGAGCATTGGGTGCTGCCTGTTGAAAAAAGTAGGCAAAGAAACTTACAATCAAAGAAGAATGAATTTTTGTTTATTTTCTAAAAAAATCGTTAAAAAATGACGTTAGAACGGCAAAGTCATTTAAGGGAGAGCCTCGATTTAAATTTTGATTGCGATTTGGCGATCGTTGGCGGAGGAATTGTCGGAGCAACGCTAGCTGCCGCTTTAAAAGATTCTAAGCTCAAAATCCTCTTAATCGAAGCGCAACCTTTTAAAGTCGCAGCCGCAAGGAGACAAGCTTACGCGCTTTCCGTGCTTTCTGGTCGAGTTTTTGAGGGAATCGGCGTTTGGAAAGAGATATTTCCTTATATTGGTAAATTTTGTCACATTCGCTTGTCTGATGCCGATTATCCCGGCATAGTCAAATTTCACACCAGCGATTTAGGGACGGAATATCTAGGATACGTTGCCGAACATCACGTTGTCTTAAAAGCTTTGCAAGAATTTATCGCCAACTGTTCTAACGTTAGCTGGTTGCGTCCGGCAGAAGTGATAGCAGTCGATTATCAACACTCTGGCGCGACAATATCAGTAAAAGTCGAAGGCGAACAGCAACAAATTAGGACAAAATTAGTAGTGGGGGCAGACGGAGCGCGATCGCGAATTCGTTCTTTGGCAGGAATTAAAACAAAAGGCTGGAAATATTGGCAATCCTGCGTCACTTTTACGATTAAACACCAAGCTACTGCTAACGAGACGGCTTTTGAACGTTTTTGGCCCGCGGGACCGATGGGCATTCTACCCCTACCCGGAAATCGCTGTCAAATTGTTTGGACGGCACCCCACGATCGAGCAAAAGCTTTACAAGAATTGGACGAAAAGGAATTTTTGGCAAAACTGGAATATCATACGGGTGGATTGCTGGGGCGATTGGAAATGGCAAGCGATCGCTATTTGTTTCCGGTACAGTTAATGCAGTGCGATCGCTATACGAAATCCAGACTGGCTTTAATTGGCGATGCAGCGCACTGCTGCCATCCCGTCGGCGGACAAGGATTAAATCTCGGCATCCGAGATGCGGCGGCGCTAGCACAAGTTTTAAAAGAGGCACGCGAGAAAGAAGAAGATATTGGCGATATTCGCGTCTTAAAACGCTACGAACGCTGGCGCAAGCCAGAGAATTTGACCATTTTAGGATTTACAGATTTCTTAGATCGGCTATTTTCTAATAACTGGTTGCCCATCGTAGCGGTACGTCGTCTGGGGTTATTGATGCTGCACCATCTGCCACCGTTGAAAATTTTTGCCCTTCAATTAATGACGGGTTTGAAGGGGCGAAAGCCACAATTAGCACAGCATTAGGTATCAGGTTAACTCAGCGATCGCTATAGTGATATCGAGCTTGAAGAAAATCAATGCGATCGTCGCTAACCATATATACAAGACGATCCTTTTCCGTCAGACGGCGCGACCAAACATTTCCATCCTGATACTTCAACCGTTCTGGTTTTCCAGTTCCTATAAAAGGATTTCGCCTAATCTCTTCCACCAGAGATAAAAGGCGCAGTGAAATTTTTCTATTAGTTTTTACTGCTGCCTACCCAATAATAGGTAAGGTCTTCGAGAAAGCTAACGTCAATTATTTCATTGGCTTAACCTAATCGTCTAAGGCCAATAAACAATGGTTTACAAGAACACCAAGAACCCGAACCATCTGTCTCTAGAATCTGGAACAATAGTAGAAAATACGAAACCGTCATCGAGACATCTACACCATGACATTCCCTCAAACCGCACCCTATGGTTCTTGGAAATCGCCGATTACCTCAGATCTCATCGTCGCGGGAACGATTGGACTCGGAGGCGTTGCTTTTGATGGCGAGGATATTTATTGGTTAGAAGGACGACCGACGGAAGAAGGAAGAAACGTACTCGTCAGGCGCACTCCTGATGGAACCGTAACAGATATTACGCCGCAACCTTTTAACGTGCGTACTCGCGTCCACGAATACGGCGGCGGTTCATACCTAATAGTCGATGGCACGATTTACTTTTCCAATTTTGCCGACCAACGGATTTATAAACAAACGCGAGGTTCCCAACCGCAACCATTGACGCCAGAATCAAAGCGACGCTACGCAGATGCAATCATTGACTCGCAACGAAATCGCTTGATTTGTATCTGCGAAGACCATACGCAAGCAGATAGAGAACCAGAAAATACAATAGTCAGCGTCGATTTAGATACGGGTGAAGTTCGGGTATTAGTTTCGGGCAGCGATTTCTATTCTTCTCCCCGTTTGTGTACCAATGGTACACATTTAGCATGGATAAGTTGGAATCATCCCAATATGCCTTGGGATGAGTCGCAACTATGGATTGCAACCATCAATGCCGATGGTTCGCTTGGCGAAGCAACATGTATTGCCGGAGGAACCGAAGAATCTATTTGCGAACCGCGATGGTCGCCCGACGGGAGGTTATATTTTTCTAGCGATCGCACGGGTTGGTGGAATCTCTATCGCTACAATCGAGATGGCACGATCGAATCTCTGTGCGAAATGGAGGCAGAGTTTGCCTACCCTCATTGGGTGTTTGGACTTTCTAACTACGGATTTGCCTCTGAATCTCGAATTATTTGCACCTATACCCAAAATGGAAGTTGGTATTTAGCTAGTTTGGATGCCAATACCAAACAACTCCAACCTATCAATACGCCTTACAATAACATTTCCTCGCTTCAGGTACGGGGAAATAAAATTGCCTTCATCGGCGGTTCGCCAACACAACAAACGGCAGTAGTTATACTGGACTTGGGTAGGGGGAAAACAGAGATTCTCAAACGATCGAGCGATCTAGAAATCGATCCTGGATATTTATCTATCCCAGAAGCGATCGCATTTCCGACAAAGAACGGTCTAACTGCCTACGCTTGGTATTATCCGCCCAAAAATAAAGATTACGTCGCACCAGAAGGAGAATTACCTCCTCTACTGGTCAAAAGTCATGGCGGTCCGACTGCTGCTGCCTCAGCTAGCTTAAGCTTAAAGGTTCAGTATTGGACGAGTCGCGGATTTGCCTATTTGGACGTTAACTATGGAGGAAGTACGGGTTACGGACGAGAATATCGCCAACGGTTGGATAGAAACTGGGGAATTGTGGACGTAGACGACTGCGTTAATGCGGCAAAATATCTCGTCCGACAAGGAAAAGCGGACGGAAATCGCATGGCGATTTCCGGCGGTAGTGCGGGGGGATATACCACCCTAGCCGCCCTTACTTTCAAAGATACCTTTAAAGCCGGAGCCAGTTATTATGGAGTTAGCGATCTAGAGGCATTGGTAAAAGATACTCATAAATTTGAATCGCGCTACCTCGATCGCTTAGTTGGTAAATATCCCGAACAGAAAGCCATTTACGAAACGCGCTCGCCCATTCATCATATCGATCGCCTTTCCTGTCCCGTTATCTTTTTCCAAGGACTAGAAGATCGAGTCGTCCCTCCCAATCAAGCGGAAATGATGGTGGACGTTTTGAAAAAGAAAGGATTACCCGTCGCTTACGTTCCCTTTGAGGGCGAACAACACGGTTTTCGTCGTGCCGAAAATATCAAACGCGCCTTAGATGGGGAATTTTACTTTTATTCTCGCGTGTTTGGATTCGAGCCTGCCGACGCGATCGCGCCAATCGCGATCGATAACTTGTAAGGGCGGGTCTCAAAACCTGCCCCTACCTGGTTAAAATTTATTGAGATTAATACCAGCTTCTTTTGCCATCGCGTCTATTCCTTTCTTCTCTAACGTTTTGATAGCTTTTGTCGAAAGGCGCAACCTCACCCAGCGATTGCCTTCGGGCCACCAAATCCGCTTCCACTGCAAGTTCGCCTGCTGTAGCTTCTTGGTGCGACGGTGGGAGTGAGAAATGGCATAGGCATTATTCGCCTTTTTGCCAGTTAACTGACATCTGCGAGACATAAAATTTCTCCTGTATCTGTTTTCTACCCAATTTCCAACCTTTCTAGTTTAACCTGAGTTTTGAATAAAAAAGCCCAAAAGTAGGGACAAGGAATCCCTTGCCCCACCAAAAAAGGGATGCTAAATTTTCTCCATCAGTTTCGTTAACACCTGATTGGATCGTTCCACAAAAGCTTTCATGCCTTCGGCATCGAAGCCTTTCTGTGCTATCAATGCCAAATCATAAACATGGCGACACAGCATCTTCGCCAATTCGCCAGAGGGGGATTCTCCCGTCCCTTGCACGATGCTTCCCTGAGCGAGTTGGGCAATCTTTTGAATTAGAGGATGAGAAGTATTAATCAACAAAATGTGTTCTTCTGGGAATCCCATCTCTTGTTGCTGCGTCAAAGCCGTCAATTCCCGCAATCGCCGCATGGATTCGGGCAAAAGTACCATCGCGGAAGGCGTTCCTTGAGGATTGTCAGATTTTAGGGCTTCGGTGCGAATATTAACTTTGGGCTTATTGATAGCTTTCTCGAACAGTTCCTTAATCTGTTGGCTGCGAGTTTTATTGGTAGTAGGATCGACGATTTCGCTGCTTTTATCTTGTTCGAGTAAAGTTTTATCCAGTTCCGCATCGACGCGGGAGAATTTAACATTGGAGTAGTCGAATTCGAGGAAGGGGATATAGTAATTGGTGTCGATGAAGGAGTCCATAAATAGGACTTCTAGACCTTGTTTTTTATACAGTTCGACATAGGTTGCCTGAGTAGCTTCATCGGTACAATAAAAGACGCGATTTTCGTGGCGGTCTTTATTGCGTTCTAGATAGGCTTTCAGGGTAGTATATCCGGCTTGTTCGTAAGTAGATGGAGAACTGCCCGATTCTTTTTGTTGGGGGGTTACGTCTTGCCAGATATCTTCCTCTGTTTGCACTTCAACGGTAGGAATCCCACTGTCTGCTTTTTGTTCGGTTTCGGCACTTTTGTAGGTAGTGCGATAGATCAGGATGTCTTCGACTTGCTTTCTGAATTTGTCGTCTTTGAGAGAACCGAATTTGATAAAATTGCCGACATCTTGCCAACAGTGAATGTACTCTTCAACATTTTCGTTGTAAAGAGACTTGAGGCGATCGGCAATTTTTTTGGCGATGAAATCGGCAATGCGGCGGACGGTGCGATCGTTGGTTAGGGCACTGCGAGAGACGTTGAGGGGAATGTCGGGACTGTCAATAACTCCCCGTAGCGGTCTGAGAAATTCGGGGATAATCTCTTCGCAGTGGTCGTTAACAAATACCTGATTGCAGAAGAGTTTAATGTGTCCTTTACTCACATCGACATCGGGTCGAAGTTTTGGGAAGTAGAGAATGCCGTTGAGCAGGAAAGGATAATCTGTACTCAAGTGTACCCAGAGCAGGGGATCTTCTTGGAAGGGATAGAGGTAGCGATAGAACTCTAAATAATCTTCTTTGGTGAGATTTTGAGGCGATTCCTTCCACAATGCCCGTTGTTTGTTGATCGCTTCGTTCTCAAACTTGATGGGCACGGACACGAAATCGGAATAGGTTTTCACCAATTGTTTGATCCGGGCAGGTTCGAGATATTCTAGTTCCTCGTCCATCAAGGTGAGAGTGATGGTAGTTCCGATTTGGGTGCGGGAAGATTCGCTCAATTCAAATTCAGGCGAACCATCGCACGACCAATGTACGGGTTTAGCGCCTTTTTTATAGGAAAGGGTATCGATTTCGACTTTCTTGGCAACCATGAAAGCAGAATAGAAACCCAGTCCGAAGTGACCGATGAGATCGTTTGCCGATTTTTGATACTTTTGAATAAAGTCTTCTGCGCTAGAAAAAGCAACCTGATTAATATATTTCTTAACTTCCTCGGCGGTCATGCCAATGCCATTATCGGAAACCGAGAGGGTTTTGTTCTCTTTGTCAACGGTAATGACAATTTCGGGTTCGCTGAGTTCGCCCTTGACCTCTCCTGCCAGGGATGCCATTTTTAGTTTGGAGATGGCATCTACCGCATTAGAAATCAGCTCTCGCAGGAAAATTTCATGGTCGGTGTAGAGCGATTTCTTGATAATGGGAAAGATATTCTCGGTATGAATAGTAATATTGCCTTTTTCGAGTACGGTCATAGCGCTTTCTCTTAAGATTAACGTATCCTAATTACCGATTTTGACCGATCGCGACCCGATCCACACTTCAACAAGAATTCGGATTTCCGTACTTATCCTTCGGTGGAGAGGTGCAATAAGCAACAAGCTGACAGGGTAACAGGAAAGCTAAAACGCATAAGTCCCCTTCTAAATTAATTTTCTAACTTCAGCAGAGTAACCGACGGCTGCAGAGATGAAATTCCTGAAATTCCATCGCTCCAAACCTTAAATTTTTCCAAATTGACAGCATCTAGCTGACCGCCGTTTGAGATCTCTGCTTCATGCCACAAGCGCACGCGCCCAGCTGGCAAGACGAGGCGACCCGCCCGATTTCCAAAATCTCTCCAAGCTCCATCGATCGCGTCTTATTTTTTTCTTGAGGTGGCTGGCTAGCTAAACAATTCCTCATTAAGACTTAAAAATTCATTAGGGAAAAACCAGAAAGTTGATAAATATCGAAATCGTATTTTTGATGCAATGCAAATTAAATTTATTTTCTCTTCTTGAGAAGAATTTCTAAAAATTTTTTCGATCGAGAGGCGATCGCAGCAGCGATTTTGACTTAAAATTGGGAAGTCTAATTTCTCCCGTTAAAGTTTCAAAAAATCCTACTCAAAATTCAATTTAATCTTCTCAAGATGAAGAGTATGCAGACAGTTTTAATCGTTGAAGACTCCCTAACCGATCTAGAAATTCTCTGGGGCTATTTATCAAAAGAGAATTTTGAGATTATAACCGCTAAAAATGGAAAAGAAGCCCTAGAAAAAATCGAGCGCCAACTACCAGATCTAATTGTTTTAGATATTATTCTGCCAGGTCCGAACGGCTATGAACTTTGCCGTCGCTTGAAGAACAATCCTACCACCCGACAGGTGCCTATAGTGATGTGTTCTTCTAAAGGAGAAAATGTCGATTTTTATTGGGGACTGAAGCAGGGAGCCGATGCCTACCTCACCAAACCAGTAACCAAGGCAGAATTCACTTACACGGTGAAACAGCTCATCAAAGCTTCTTGTAATCAGGTTGTTAACAGCGATGGCTAATATCGTTTCTTTTTAATCTTGCTACAGATGGAGAGATTGTAGGGAGCGTGGGGGGTGGATAATTAATATAAGACTTAATAGGTTTGGATCGAAACAAAAAAGCAAAAGGTCGATCGCGCAAAGCTTTCTGCTTTCCCAAAATCCTAATAATTTAATCCGATCGAATAGCTGCGATCGCAACATTTTTAACCTATTATTTTCTGAGTAATTATAGAAAACAAAACTTATATATTTTTATCTAAAATTTTTAACACAGCTTGAGGAGATAACTTGTCTTTAAACCAAATAATCCTTGCTGGCAGATCGGTAAATTTAATTCCTGCTTTTTCTAGATTTAACCGTTCTGAAACTGCTAAAATTAGATTATCGGCACCGGCGCGACGAACTTGATAAAACTTCTTTTGCAAATATTCCGGTCGCCAATAGCCAACAATTTCTAATAAAAAATCGCGTCCGTCGGGATGAACGAGGCGAAAATCTGGGATCATGACGCTGCCTGGCAGCGGAACTAAATCGACTTCCCTTTCCAAACGCCAGTCAGTTTTTAGTTTCGACCAACTCTTGGCAAAGGAAGCCTCTAACATAGAGTCATAGGTTTTTCCTGGCGGATAGTGAGTGACTAGACCGCACTTATCATCTAAGTCAAAATAGCCAGTTTTGATGCCATTTGTATAAAAATCGCGACTTTGCAATTTTGCCTTCAAACTCCATTTGCTGACGTGGAGTAAGGCAGGAATCATCTTAGCCAATGCCAAGCCATAGCGCGTGCTGGCTTTAAATAAGCTGGTCGGTCCGTCAATAGTAATAGTAAATCCAGTATCGGCATCGCCCTCAATATATGCCATTAACTGAAAGAGTTTGAGATAGCGAAAGAGTAATTTATATTTTCCGGGATCGTTGCGATGGGCGTTGATAACGATGTGACTGGCGCGATAGAAAATCCCTTGAACTTGGGAAAGATTGTAGAGGTGGATCAGGGCTTCTGGTGCTGGCGGATCGAACTGGGTAAAGATGCGATTTTCTTGTAAGTCGGCGTACAGTCCTTTTTCGATTTCGTTGGGTAGAACTTCGCGATTGAGTTCTTGGCTCAGATGACTGGCTAAAGATTCTAGAGCGCGATCGCGATTTTCAGGGATGGTCGCTGTAGTCGCAGCACGCTCAAACACTCGCTGTCGCAGGAGTTGAGGTTCGAGAGGACTGATGACTTCAAAGGTCGAAAAGTTATTCTTAAGAAGGTGGGCAAGTCCCCGCTTGACTCGGTAGTCTGGGCTATCGCCTTCTAATTCTTGCAGTTGGCGATCGAGTTCTCCTTGCGAATTCCCCACAGCATCTTGAAAGCAGGCAATCCAATCGCTAGCTAAGTTTAGCGAAACCTCGTTAATTGGCAATCTCTTAGGAATGACTGTTTCACCTTTGTATCGATAGATCAATAAATTAGAAGGAAGCATTACAATTTTAAAGTAAGTAGCGTAATTAGGTCAAAAAGCTCTATTTTCATATACATTTTTTAAGGATCTGTCCAATGATGCTAAAACAGCTAATTCTGAGCGATAAGTCTTGTTCTCGGATCGAAAAAAGTTTATCGAGAGACAATCTGTGAGTGTTATAATGACCGAGGTAACATTTTGTAACAATGATTAATGTCAACAGACGTTATCTGCAAGACAAGTAACTCGCTATTTAAAGACAAATTTTATAGAGGGTTAGTGTACTTGGAGGATTTTCTCTTGTTCTGATGTTAACCTTACCCTAATCGAGAGATAACAAAGAATTTACATTATGCTCAATGATTGACCGCTTAATCCCCTAATCTCACAAAAATGGTGCGATTGGGTAGGTCTTACCCTGCCTTCAAACTTATTTGAAGGTCACTTTAGACTGAATGGCAATTGCAGGTAAATTAGGTTTTTAGTAGCTCGGAGTATCATATGAATTCTCCTCCTAACCGAAAACGAGCCACGATCGTGGGAGCCAGTAGCGGGATTGGCAGAGCAACCGCTTTAGCCTTTGCCAAAGCCGGAATTGACGTAGCCTTAGTCGGCCGCTCCCAAGACAAGTTAGAAGCAGTCGCGATCGCAGCAAAAGAAGTGGGAGTTAAAGCTAAAGCATACTCCCTAGACTTGGCGAAACTTGAGGAGGTACAACCAAAGATAGCAGCGATCGCTGCTGATTTTGGCGGGGTCGATATCCTAGTAAACAGTGCGGGAATCGGTTACACCAAACCCCTGAGCGAAACGACGCTTGCTGACTGGCAGCAGGTCATTAACCTCAATCTTTCTAGCGTCTTTCAGTGCATCCTTGGCGTATTGCCGGGAATGCGCGATCGCGCTAATGGATTGATTATCAACGTGGCTTCTATTGCCGCTCAGTCTCCCTTTCCTGGTTGGGGAGCCTACTGTGCGAGCAAAGCTGGCTTAGTCGCTTTTTCTAAAGTGCTGGCAGCCGAAGAAAGAGCCAACGGCATTCGAGTTGCGAACATCTATCCGGGTGCGGTAAATACGCCACTTTGGGATAGCGAGACAGTGCGGGCAGATTTCGATCGCGCAGCCATGCTAAACCCAGATATCGTCGCTCGCGCCATTCTTTATGTAGCCCAACTTCCAGCCGAAGCAGTCATTGAAGAAATGACCGTCATGCCAAGCGCTGGAACCTTGTAGCGATCGCAATCTCAAAACTAGGTAAGCCTTTTATCAAAGCTCGATCATGACAATAACATCTTCTAACGGTTTTAATCGTCCCAATTCATCTAGCATGAATCGTCCCAATGCTCTAAATCCCAATCTCATAGAACGCGTCAAGAGCAGGCCCGACCGCAATACTCACGACGGTCAGGAAGCTCAATTCCACGCTGCTTCCGCAGAAAACCAAGACAGAATGATAGAAGCAGTGCGAACGATGCTCGAATCAGTTGGCGAAGATCCAGAGCGGGAGGGACTGCTGAAAACGCCCAAGCGAGTCGCAGAAGCGATGCAATTTCTGACTCAGGGGTATACCCAATCCCTCGAAGAACTGGTCAACGGTGCCATCTTTGACGAAGGACACAATGAGATGGTGTTGGTACGGGATATCGATTTCTTCAGCCTCTGCGAACACCACATGCTACCTTTTATGGGCAGAGCGCACGTTGCCTACATTCCCAATCAAAAAGTGGTGGGCTTGAGCAAACTCGCTCGCATTGTAGAAATGTACTCCCGCCGCCTCCAGGTACAAGAACGCCTAACTCGTCAAATCGCCGAAGCAATTCAGACCATTTTAGATCCTCAAGGCGTTGCCGTCGTTATGGAAGCCAGCCATATGTGTATGGTGATGAGGGGCGTGCAAAAGCCCGGTTCTTGGACGGTCACGAGTGCTATGGTGGGAGTTTTTCAAGAGGATCAGAAAACTCGCGAAGAATTCTTGAATTTAATTCGTCATCGACCCAATTTTATGTAATTTTTGTTTAGAAACAAGGGAAAGGGTGAAAAATGAAAATGTCTTTGCCCTTTGCCCTTTCCCCCTTCTCATGAATGAGAATTAATTGGACTTAGGGCGTGCTTTTTGCTCGAGGAGATTTTCCACTTCTTTTTCTCGTTTCTCAAGTTTTTCGACTGTGCGAGATTTAGGAAACAATCCCAGCATCATTTGGTTGATGCTTGTCCGCGCGTTTCGACTCGCATCGCTAAGCGGTTGGGGAAGGATGCGATCGCCAACCGCAATAAAGAGCAATCCTAGAACTAACAGCCCCGTTAACAAAGTTTTAGGACGCATTACCGTCTCCTAGATGGGAAACCACTGATAACCTTAGTATTCCCAAAAAACACTAAACACTAAACAAGATCGGGCGCTGAGTTAACCAAGGATTCGCTTCCTCCAATCGAGCGGCTAGAGCAATTATCGTCGTTTCAGCTGCGGGTTTGCCGACGATTTGAATGCCTGCTGGCAATCCATTGGCATCAAAACCCGTCGGAATGGCGATCGCCGGCAAGCCACTCGCATTAAACGGCGGACAGGGAGCTATCCAGTTAATAATTTTGTCTAGGGTTTCTTGGGGCGATAACTCTGCCCACTCGCCAATCCGAATGGGTTGATGTAAATAGACAGGCAGTATGAGAGCATCGAATTGCTCAAAGAAAGCGACAATCCGACGAGAAATAATTTGCATCTGACTGACTGCCTGTAAATATTCTCCCGCAGACCCAGATTTTTCGATATTCCAGCGACTAATCGGACTTAGGAATTCTAAGGGAATTCCGACTGACGCAGCCCCGGCTTGCCAAATTTTTGTGAAGGGTTCCTCTAAATCTCTCACGTCGGGGCAGGCGGGTTCTAAAATGTGTCCCATCGCTTCTAAATGCCTGACTGTCTGCTCAATGCCTTGCTGAAAGATGTCTGCGGCTTCCCCAAACGACGTTAATGCAGAAGAAAAAGCAATGCGCAGCCGTTTCGGTTTTTGACGCGTTGCTTCTAGAAAAGACATTTCCGGTTCGGGCAACCAATAAGGATCTCCGGTAGTATATCCAGACATAACATCTAACAACGCTGCGGCATCGGCGACGGTACGTGCCAAAGAACCGTTAGTAGCAATGCCGTTGAGATAATCGCCTACAGGAGCGCAAGATACTCGACCTCGCGAAGGTTTAATGCCAACGATACCGCAACAAGTAGCGGGACCTCTTATCGAACCGCCTCCATCAGAACCTTGAGCGATAGGACACAATCCGGCAGCAACGGCTGCTGCGGCTCCCCCACTCGATCCCCCTGCCGTGTAATCTGGGTTCCAAGGATTACGAGTCGGCGGAAATCCCGGCGCTTCGATGTAGGGAAAAGAACCCAGTTCTGAGGTAGCCGTTTTCCCCAAGATAATAAATCCAGCCGTCCTCATTCGCGCGACTACCCCATCATCATAGGTACCAATTTTATCTTTCAGGGCAGCCACGCCCAAAGTCAAAGGCATGCCCGTAACGGAATTGAGGTCTTTTATTGCACTAGGAACGCCGAAAAAAGGAGGCAGTGCATCAGGATCTCTGAGGTTGGCTAGCTGTTCGGTTTTGGCTTGCGCTTCGGCTAAAGCGGTTTCGGCTGCAATGCTGAAGTAGCTGCCCAATCGAGAGTCGTATTGCTCGATGCGATCTAAATATAGCTCGACCAATTCTAGGGGAGAAATCTGGCGATCGCGGATGAGTCGCGCTTGTTCTAAGGCTGGAGTGAAAGCGAGATCGACTAAATTCATTGCTGTTTGCTTACAAGCGATACATAGCTCCAGTTTATATAGCGATTGGTTACTTTCTCTCTTCCTCTCTCCTATTTTTTATAAGTAAAGCTTATAGATAGTATCGAAAATGTTTTGTCAATACATCTTTACAATAGTTAATAAAATTGTTACATTTATTTACATAGAGAAACAAACAAAAGAACAGAGGAGTTAAAAATGTTTGCACCTGTGGTCATGTTGCTCCGCGATCGGATGGGACAAGCTCAATTCAATCAACTACGCGGCAAAGCGATCGCACTCCACGCCCAAGTTATCACCGCTTTCTGCAATCGTTTCGGACTCGAATCTAAAGAAAGACAAAACCTAATTCGTTTGGCAAAAAATAATGGTAAGAAATTAGGTTTGCTAGCTTAAACGTTATTAGTAAAAACTTATTAAATTTTTGACGTTCAACTATTAACACAATTAATCAAGGAGAAAAAACAATGACTATCTTAATTTGCCTCTTTTTAGTTGGTTGGATTGCAGCATCTATCATTGGCACCCAAGCTTATTTTCTCGGCGAACAAACCAAGCCAATTCATAACCGCAACTGGAAATCTGAATCTTTTGAAAAGCTCGCTAAAGCCGTTACCGGACGCGACATTAATTATGCAGAGCGCGTACCTGCCTACAGTATGGATGCTTACACTAGCAACAACCTGCCTAACTAAAGCGTTGCTATCTCCTGAAAGACAATGAGTTCTCCTCTTGCCTCGGCTAGTAACCGAGGTTTTTTCTTTAGAAAATAAATTGCTAAAAGTTAAGGAATTGTTTGACTATTTATTTGCTTTATTTGTGAGAGAAAATAATCTTCTCTATATTTTAAGGCTCTAGCAATTTCTAAACCTTGTTGAAAAGCTGTTAAAGCTTGAGGATAGTTTTTTTGCTTTAAATAAATTTGTCCGATGCGATCGTAGGTTTGCATCAATCCGTAGTAATTATAAGATTGTTGCTCGACTTTAATTAACTCTTGATAGATTTGCAGAGCATGGTCATCTTGGTGATAAGCTTGATAAAGATTGCCCAGTTTTATTAAAGCATCTCCTGCGGTTCCATATTCTTGCTGCGACCAAGCTAATGAAAAAGCTTCTTGATAGTTTTGAGAAGCTTTTTCGGGTTGTTTTAGAGTTTCATAATCTGCTCCTATCTCCAGCTTTAACTCGGCTAACGCTAGAGTAATTTGATTGTTCTGAGAGTTTTCAGCTAGTTGTTCTTTAATTCGCACTGCATTTTCAGTTTGCAGTGCTTGACTATAAATTTCGGCTAGTTTTTGTAAATAAATCCCTTCATTGTAGCTATTCGATCGAGATTGCGATCGCTTTAATAATTCTTCGTAAATTTTTGCAGCATTAGGATAGTCAAACTTGGCTAAATATAACTCTCCAAGTTTTTTTAACGCTTCTTCTTCAGCGCTAGTATCTTTTTCTTGACGCGCGTTGGCGAGAATTTTTTGATAAATATCAATAGAATTATTAATATTATGGACTTGTTGATAAGCTGTAGCGAATGCCTTTAATAATTCTGGACTTAGAGACGCTTCTGCTTCAGCTTCCTGTTGCACGACATTTAAACGTTTTGCGATCGTTTGTACGTCCTGACCGCGTTCTCGCTCCCATGCAATCTGTCCGACTCTTCCTAGCGCGTCGATTTCTTCTAGACGACCGAGAGTTCTTCTCAATCTTAGTTCGCGATACCAAATTGCAAAAGCTTGGTTGGCATCTCCTGCTTGTAGTTGCGCTTGTGCTTCGGCATTCAAAGCATCTAACGCTTCTCGGAGTCGGCGTACTTCAAAAGGAGTTAGCGATCGCCTCCGAGAAGGAAGCAAAGGGTCTTCAATTGGTTGCTCTAGGGGATCGGGGCGATTGGTTTGCTCGGACTGAGCTAAAGCTTTATCTTCTTGAATAACCGCCGTTTCCAAGAAAATGATAACAACAGCCACGACCAAATTTAGTATCCTTGAAAAATAAGTGCGATCGCTCATCCGATATCAGTTAATTCTATCTTCCTAACCATAGCTTAGAAAAGTCAGACATGTCTAAATTTGAAGAACTATGTCAAGCTTATGCTGCTGCTCGAAAAGACTATTTAGAGTCGATGCAAATGCGTCAGGATTTTGTCAACTCTTTCGTTCGGAAAATGAGCGACTATTTTCAGTGCCCGGTAGAAAAGACAGACATTAGCTTCGACGAACGCGGTATCATGTATTTTAGTATTTTGATTACTTTATATGAAAATCTCAGCCAACCAGAAAAGTTTGCATCAGAAAGAGTTAATGTTTCTTTAACTTTAGACAAAATATTGGATAATTATGTCGTGATGATTTTACCTTGGGGAAAAGAATTTAAACTTTTCTGGGATGAATTCAATCAATTTGAAGAAGTTTATGAATTTATTTTTGAAAAAATTAAAGAAGCTTATACCAGCGGCATTACCGATCTATCTCCAGAAAACAAGACAAGAAATCTAGGATGGGAATTTTAATGTAGGACAGAACTTGGAAGTCCCAGGAGTAACCATCAACTACTAACTACTAATCCGATGAAGAAATTATTATTTAAATCGTTTTTTAGTATCATTTTAATTTTCGTATTGTCAGCTTGTGGAATGCTTCCGCGAGTTAGTGCCCAACAACGAATGTTTCTCGATCTTTCCCTAGAGTTTTTAGGAGAATATCAGCTCCCAAAACAAACGTTTCAAGATACGCCGATAGGCGGTTTATCTGCCATAACTTACGATCGCCAAACCAATCGTTTCTATGCCATTTCTGACGATCGCTCTCAACTAGCTCCCGCTCGATTTTATACCCTAAATCTCCACCTCAATCGATCGGAAACCGGGAAAGTCAATATAGACAAAATCGAGATCGAAGGAGTTACTTTTCTCAAAAACGAACGAGGAGAAACTTACCCCCCAGGAACGATTGACCTCGAAGGAATCGCCCTTTCTCCGCGAGGAACTCTATTTATTTCTAGCGAAGGCGCGATCGGACAAAATATACAGCCTTTTATTGGCGAATTTGACTTAAAAACTGGAAAATTGCAGCAAAATTTAAGAATTCCTCAGCGGTTTTTATTTGCAGACTCGAAAGCTTCTGAGACAGAACCTCGCGGCATTCAGGATAATTTGGGCTTTGAAGCCCTCACTCTAGGGCAAAACAGCGTCATGAAAGACGATCCCTTCCGCTTGTTTACCGCCACCGAATCGGCACTCTTGCAAGACAGTCCGCCAAAAACTCCCGAAGAAAACGCCAGGATTCGTCTGTTGCACTACGTTATCAATCCCATCGGCGAACCCGTTTTAGTGTCAGAGAATTTGTATTTGCTCGATGGGGCTTCAAACGATACGCTTGCCAATGGATTGTGCGAACTGACAGCCCTAGAGAGGGAAGGCTATCTTCTCGCGCTAGAGAGAACTTTAGGCTTATCTGGCTTTGGGGCAAAAATTTATCAAGTCGTCAACAGCAACGGGACTGATACCTCGCGCCTTCTCAGTTTTCAAGGAAATCTCGCGAAAGTTGTCCCCTTACAGAAAAAATTGTTGTTAGATTTAGGCGAATTGGGGATCGACCTCGATAATTTAGAAGGAATGACCCTCGGACCAAAATTACCCGACGGCAGTCAAACATTAGTAGTCGTTAGCGACGATAATTTTAAAAACGAACAAGTCACTCAATTTCTCCTATTTCGTCTCACCGGAGCGTAAATTCTCAATCTAAAATCCAAAATTACTATGTCTCACGCAACCGATATCAAAACTCTTGCTCGCTGGATGGCAGCAGATTTCAGCAATCAAGAACAAGCTTGGGCTAATCCTCCTCTGTTTGCTCACATTCGCGTCTGCATGCGCCCATTGCCTCTGGCTTTGTTGGGGCAAACAAGCTTATTTCTGGAACAAGCTTATGATTTTATGCTCGATACCCCTTATCGTTTGCGGGTGTTTAAATTAGCAGTAGTGGGCGATCGCATCGAATTAGAAAACTATAAAGTCAAAGACGAAGAAGAATTTTTTGGGGCTTCTCGTAACTTGGAACGCTTGCAAAAACTGACAAGCGATCGCTTAGAAAAAATGGAAGGTTGCGATATGTTTGTTGACTGGACGGGCAGCAGTTTCAAGGGATATATCAAGCCAGGAAAAAACTGCATTGTTGTGCGCAACGACAAGACAACTTATCTCGATAATAGTTTCGAGGTTAGCGAACATAAATTGTTTAGCATCGATCGCGGCTTAGATCCCGAAACCGACGAACTGGTTTGGGGGTCGATCGCGGGAGCTTTTGAATTTACCCGCAAGCATAGTTTTGCCGACGAAGTAGAAATTTAGCGACAAAAGGGCGAGTCGCGACCGCCCTCTCTCAAACCAAAAAAAATTGAGATAAAAACATGTTATTGGAATTGAAACGCTTGACCGTACGGCCAGGACGGCGAGTGTTGCGAAACGGCAAGTATGTCGAGGTCGAGTCTGAATTTAGTCCCAACTTTCCTAATTTACCCTTGAGAGAAATCATCTGTTTGTTAACCCTCAATGAGAGCGATCGCTGCAAGAGTGAGGGCACAAATAAAGCAATGAGTACTTTTCGCGCTTGGGCAAAAGCACGAATAGGGTAAGCAACTCGGTTAGAATCAACAATATATAAAAGGTAAACCCAGCTTTTAAAAATTTTGTGCTGAAAGTGGCGGAATTCGCTATACTATTAAACGTAGTCGTTATGAGTTTTAGTTACAGGTAATGGCAAACCCAACTGTAGAGAATCTAGTTATTATTGGTTCCGGTCCTGCTGGCTATACTGCTGCCATCTATGCGGCGCGAGCCAATCTAAAACCCGTCATGTTTGAAGGTTTTCAGGCGGGAGGCATTCCAGGCGGACAACTGATGACGACGACAGAAGTAGAGAATTTCCCTGGCTTTCCCGAAGGAATCACCGGACCGCAACTGATGGAAAGAATGAAGGCGCAAGCCGAACGCTGGGGAACGGAGTGCTATACAGAAGATGTAATTGCAGTCGATCTCAGCCAGCGTCCCTTCACCGTGCGATCGAGCGAGAGGGAAGTTAAAACTCATAGTATCATCATCGCTACGGGAGCGACGGCGAAGCGGTTGGGATTGCCCGGTGAAACACAGTTTTGGAGTCAGGGGATTTCGGCGTGTGCGATTTGCGATGGCGCAACCCCGATTTTTAGAAATGAAGAATTAGCCGTTATCGGCGGCGGCGACTCTGCGGCTGAAGAAGCCGTGTATTTGACCAAATACGGCTCTCACGTTCATCTGTTGGTACGTAGAGAGGAAATGCGAGCTAGTAAAGCCATGCAAGATCGGGTGATGAATAATCCTAAAATAACGGTTCACTGGAATACCGAAGCAACCGAAGTCTTCGGAACCCAGGGTCGCATGGAAGGGATAAAAATCCGCAATAATAAGACGGGTGAAGAAAGCGAACTGCGCGTAAGCGGATTATTCTACGCCATCGGTCATACGCCCAATACATCCCTATTCAAAGGACAATTGGAGTTAGATCCCGTCGGGTACATTGTCGTCAAACCCGGTACGGTAGAAACTAGCGTCGAGGGAGTCTATGCGGCTGGAGACGTGCAAGACCACGAATATCGTCAAGCTATCACGGCAGCGGGAACTGGATGCATGGCGGCGCTAACCGCAGAACGCTGGCTCTCTGCCAATCATCTGATTCAGGAATACCATCAAAAACCCGAATCGGAACAGCCTGTCAAGACACAAGAGAAAGAAGCGGTGGCAGATACGGAAGAAACCTTCGACATCAATGCCACGCGCCACGTCGGGGGATTTGCACTGCGCAAGCTATTCCATGAAAGCGATCGCTTGATCGTAGTCAAGTATGTTTCCCCTACCTGCGGTCCTTGTCGCACCCTTAAGCCAATTTTAGATAAAGTGGTAGACGAGTACGACGGCAAGATTCACTTTGTCGAAATTGACATTGAAGCCGACCCAGAAATTGCTAAAGCCGCTCATGTAGTAGGAACGCCAACCGTACAATTGTTTAAGGACAAAGAATTGCTCAAAGAATTTAGAGGGGTTAAGCAAAAGAGCGAATTTCGTCAAGCCATTGACAGCTATCTGCCTGCTAGCGTTCGCTAGTTAAAACACTCGATGGGAGCAAGCGGAGGAAAATCCAGAGACTTCTGGGTTTTCGTGTCTTTTAACTAACTAATTGTAAATACTTAGCGACTTGTAACGATCGCGCGATCGAAAGTGTCTGATAATATGGGCAAAGTCAGTCAGTTCGCTCGTCAGTGCGTCTGTCTGACTCTTGTTATAAAATATCTAATCTTACATTGAGGATAGGTCAATATGGAATCCCAAGAAAGCACAAAACAGGATCTAGGTATTAAGCTTGGCTCTGGAGGACAGATAGAAAAAAAAGCACCTTCTACCGATAGCCCTTGGCGAGAATGGGTAGAACCCGTTATGGAGGTGGTTGCTAAAGTTCCGGATTATATCGGTCAGTTTTATACCGAAAACAAGCAATTCCTGATTGTCATTGGACTCTTTGTTCTGGGTATCATTACCGTCAAAATCACGCTAGCTGTCCTCGATGCAGTTAATGATATACCCCTGCTAGCACCTTTGCTAGAACTGGTTGGCATAGGATACACGGCTTGGTTTGTTTGGCGCTATCTCTTAAAATCAGAAACTCGTAGAGAATTGCTCGCCGAGTTTGAAGCAATTAAAACCCAAGTTTTCGGCGACAAAGCATAAGAGATCTACATCGTTTTAAAAACCCTCCGGCTGTTATGGTACGGAGGATTTTTTTATGGAATTTTTTATAATGAGTGGAAAGAACCGAATTTATCAAGGTTTTTCCTGGTCGCGATCGCAAACCAACAATTTTTGCTATTAAATTTTTAACTGGCTATCATGTCTTCTAAAAATCAGTCTTCTAAAAATCGAATTGTCTACCAAGAATTTGGCAATCCAGATAATTCTCAAGCTCTAGAAAGAGCAGTTCCAGAGTTACCACCTAACCAACAAAATTTGCGAGTGCAGGCTTCCAAATCCGGACGCAAGGGAAAAACCGTGACGATTATTAGTGGCTTTCAGTGTAAGCCAGAAACTTTGGCACAGTTACTAAAACAATTAAAAACTCAATGCGGCAGTGGTGGCACAGTTAAAGAAAATACCTTAGAAATTCAGGGAGAACATCAACAAAAAATTTTGCAAATTTTAATAGAATTGGGATACAAGGCAAAAATTAGTGGCGGCTGATTAGACTGGCATCAGCTTGGAAATGAATGCCCAAGCTAATAGCAAAAGTCTTTCTCTCTCGATCGTACAAGGCAATTCGGTCGAAATCATTCCGAATTTTTTCGGTTAGCATCTCATTCATCTTTCTCTGCGTCGCTCCATATCGTTAGTTTTATCCTTTCCCCAAAATGCCAACCCGCCTCCTCTTCCCCTGGCAGCAATAAGATTTTCTTGGACTAGAAAATAAGCAAAAAATGCCTGCTTGCCTACCCTTTCTGCATAAAATTTTTCTTCGCTAGTTTTGCCACCTCTGATATATCCTTCATAGAGCTTGAATCCAAACAATTTAACTATTATTCGCGTAAAGTCAAAGGCAAGAATATTTTTCCCACTCAAAAATTTCACCGGACCAGAAAAAGAAAATTGTAGAGAACCCAACTCGACCAGGTTTTGAATATTACCGCGCGCTTCGGGCGAGTCTCCATCGCCTACAGGAGAATAAGACAGATATATCTTGACCCAAGAGGGAAGATATCGCCCAGATTTTAATACGATGCCCGCACGCTGGCGCGTTTTTTGGGTTCCCGTGATGAAACACAACCGCCAAGTTCCGATTAATTGTAGAAAGGAATAGCGTTTTTTGTCGCGCTTGGCAGTTTTTTCTGCCTGGAGTAAAGCATTAACCAGATCGTTTGGGGACGGTTTTTGGGAAGAATTGGTAATAATAGATTTGGCAGCTCGTTCGAGTGATAGCAAATTTTCCATTAATTTTTTAGATTGATGCAATTAATTCTTTATATCTATGCGATCGCGACTCACTGATAAGACTAATACAATACAATCAAGACTTCGTCATTTACTAATATTTATCTATTAGCTAATATTTATCCGCCTCAAGCAAGCGGCATCACTCAGCAGCAAAATGGTCAATTTAACCCCTAATCCTAGTTATAGCCTAACGCTTCAGATCGAACTACCCAATCAAGCCGGAAGCTTAGCCTCTGTCACCCAAGCGATCGCAAAAGTGGGTGGCAGTCTCGGACAGATTTCTTTGATCGATCGCAACTTAAAAATCTCTCGGCGAGAACTGACCGTCGATGCTGCCAGCGAGGAACATGCCCAACAAATTGTCATTGCCATTAAAGCACTACCGGATATCAAAGTCCTGGAAGTTTCCGATCGCACTTTCGACCTGCATCGGGGTGGCAAAATAGAGATTGTCAGTCGATTTCCCCTTGCCTCTCAGTCCGAGTTGGCGATGGCATACACGCCTGGGGTAGGACGGATCTGTGAAGCGATCTCCCACGATCGCGCTCAAGTTTTTTCCCTGACGATCAAAAGCAATACCGTCGCCATTGTCACCGATGGCAGCGCCGTTCTCGGACTGGGAAATTTGGGACCCGAAGCTGCCCTGCCAGTCATGGAAGGAAAAGCCATGCTTTTTAAAGAATTTGCTGGCGTGGATGCTTTTCCTATCTGTTTGGCAACCCAAGACACCGATGAAATCGTGGCGACGGTTAAAAATATCGCTCCCGTTTTTGGCGGTATTAATCTCGAAGATATTGCCGCTCCCCGTTGCTTTGAAATCGAACGACGGTTGCGCGAGAAACTTAATATTCCCGTCTTTCACGACGACCAACACGGAACGGCGATCGTTACGCTAGCAGCCTTAATTAATGCCCTCAAACTCGTCGGGAAGCCGATGGAAGACGTGCGAATCGTTATCAATGGGGCGGGAGCCGCAGGCATCGCGATCGCCCGCCTCCTGCGCCAAGCCGGAGCGACTGATATCTGGCTGTGCGACTCTAAAGGCATTCTTTCCAAAACACGTACCGATCTCACCCCTCAGAAACAAGAATTTGCCGTAGAAGCTAGCGGAAACCTTGCCGATGCCATCAAAGAGGCCGATGTTTTCTTGGGCGTGAGCGTTCCCGGAGTGGTAACGCCCCAGATGGTGCGTTCTATGGCAAAAGATCCCATTGTCTTCGCCATGGCTAATCCCATTCCCGAAATTCAACCCGAACTGGTAAAAAATGATGTGGCAGTCATGGCAACCGGACGCAGCGACTATCCCAATCAGATCAACAACGTCCTCGCTTTTCCCGGCGTTTTTCGCGGCGCGTTAGATTGTCGCGCTAAAACTTTTACCGACCATATGTATCTAGAAGCTGCCAAAGCGATCGCATCTCTGGTTCATTGTGGCAACCTCGACCGAGAACATATTATTCCCTCGGTGTTCGATCGGCGAGTCGCAACTGCTGTCTCTGCCGCGGTTCAACAGGCAGCCCGTCAGGATGGAGTCGCCCGTCAATGATATCGCTACAGAAATTCCGCTAAATTAGGAATGGGAAGATTTGGTGGGGGAGTATGGACGAGATTCCAGAGGCGTTGCGAGACAGCCCAAAGAACAAACAATCGTCGCGACAGTTGCCGCTATTCCTCATTGGCTTCTCGTTAGGACTGGGGATGCTAGCGATTATCGCGGGGGTATTATTGTTTCGTTCTCCCGCTAAAGTGCCCCAAAAGTCTGCTGCCACCGTTACCCCTACTCCAACCACCCCTGCGCCAACGCCAACTAGCGAACCAGTGGAAAACGTTTTGGGTCATCTTCCTTATGAAGAAGCTCCCGAATCGGAGTTGAAAGCGATAACGCCCGACGGTCGCATTCGCATGCGCTTGGCGGCGGCAGAGGCATTCTTGCAATTACAGGCAGCAGCAAGAGCGGATGGCGTTATTTTGATTCCTATTTCCGGATTTCGCTCGGTTAGGGAACAAAATCGCCTGTTTTTTGAAGTCAAGCAACAGCGCAATCAAGAAGCAAGTAAGCGAGCAGAAGTTAGCGCCCCTCCCGGTTATAGCGAACATCACACGGGTTACGCGATCGATCTTGGCGATGGGCGATCGCCCGCAACCAATCTCAGCGTTAGTTTTGAGAAAACCGCTGCCTTTCGCTGGCTGAAAAATAACGCCAATCGCTATAGTTTTGAATTGTCCTTTCCACCCAATAATCCTCAAGGAGTGAGTTATGAACCCTGGCACTGGCGATATGTGGGCGATCGCAATAGCCTAGAAACTTTCTATAAAGCCAGAGAACTCAAACAACCAACCAACAACAGTCAATCAAGATGATTCAAAATTCAGAATTCACAATTGGGAATTCTCCCTGGTGGGTACAGCGTTGGTTAGAATTGCTCGATTCCTACCGTTTTAAAAAACGTCTGGAAAGAGCCAGAATTTATGCCAGGGAAGGAAACGTCCTCAGTATCGAATTTGAAGGGGCTAAGGTTTTGGCAAAGGTACAGGGAAGCGAACCAGAACCTTATCGAGTCTCCATCTCCCTCGATCCGTTTACCGATGAAGACTGGAATTACGTCATAGATACCCTGTCCCAAAAAGCAATTTTTTCCGCTCAACTGTTGGCGGGAGAAATGCCCGACAAGATTGAAGAAGTTTTTACCGCTAATGGATTGAGTTTGTTTCCCTTTACCCTATCGGATATTCATTCCCATTGTAGCTGTCCCGATAAAGCCAATCCCTGCAAGCATATCGGTGCGGTTTACTATCAATTGGGCGATCGCTTTAGCGAAGATCCGTTCGTTCTCTTTCAACTCCGAGGACGTACAAAAGAACAGATTCTCGAAGCCCTCCGGCAGCTGAGAAGTCAGGAGTCAGCCGTAGAGGCGGGTTTATCTAGAAACTCAACCGACTTACCGACAGTTAATCTGGAAAACCCGCCCGTCCAGAAGCCAGAAATTGGTAAAAAATCCCAAAAAACAAGTAATATTGAACAATTCTGGCAATATGACGAGCCGCTAGACTCTTCGCTGGTGGCAATCGTTCCTCCCGCCGACGGCAAAACCGTCCTCAATCTTTTGGGCAGGATTCCGTTAGCCTATGCTGACGCGCAGGCGGTAGAGCAATACCTAGAGCAAGTTTATCGAACCGCAAGCCAACAAGCGATCGCGTCTGCCTTAAGCAGCGATTGACATCCCAATGTCCTAGCCTAGCAATTATTTGCGATGATAGTAGCAAGTCAATTTGGCGTATTATTTCATGAGTAAGATAGAACGGATTTCGGGACGAGGAATTCCTTTAGTTGGAGACGATATTGACACCGATCGCATTATTCCCGCGCGTTTTTTGCGCTGCGTGACCTTTGACGGGCTAGGAGCGCAGGTTTTTGCCGACGATCGCGCCCAAGCTAGCGGACAGCATCCCTTCGATCTCCCTCAATACCAAGGTGCTAATATCTTAGTCGTCAACGCTAACTTTGGCTGCGGATCTTCGCGAGAACACGCTCCCCAAGCGATTATTAAATGGGGAATCCAAGCGATCGTCGGCGAAAGTTTTGCCGAAATCTTTTTTGGCAATTGCGTGGCCAATGGCGTTCCTTGCCTTACCGCAGAACCGAAGGCGATCGAACGACTACAAGCGTTGCTACAAGAAAATCCTCAAGCTGCCATGTCCGTCGATCTAGAAACCATGCAAGTTCGCTGCGGAGATTTTAGCGCTCCCGTTTTTATGGATGAAGGTTCGCGGCAAATGCTGATTTCGGGAACCTGGGATAGCTGCGGACAACTGATCCAAGATACCGACCGAATTCGAGCCACAGCCTCAAAATTGCCTTATCTATCTTGGGCAAGCTAAATTCCCAACACGATTGTTGGCTCATTTATCATTCATATAATAAGGCGGTCCCGGTAAAGCAAGCGTTTGGATAATATGGTCGAAATAGGGCGTGACCTCAGCAGCATCCTCTTCGCCCAGCAACGCGATCGCCTCTTCTTTGAGACATTTTAAAGCCTCAACCCAATTAAATATAGGAATGCCCAAAGATTGGTACATTTCCTTCATGCCAATCGTGCCGATCTCTGCAAGGGGCTGTTCGTTTCCGGCTAAAACGCAGTAAGCAATTAAGCGAATATACCAGCCTTGATCGCGCTGGCAGGAAGCTGTTTTTCTCATATTGCCGCTATTGCTGGGCGTAACCGGACAACGTTGCCAAAACCTTGCCGAACCTCTTTCTACTAACCTCTTTTCGTTTGCCGCTAGCTTGTTAGCAATGCGGATTCGCTTTTCTCCCGACTGGCAGAAATTTTGAAATAGGCGGAGTTCGCCAGGAGTAGGATAGCGAAGTTCTTCATCGGCGTTAAGAATCACTTGTTTGACTATACTCATGGGTTTCCTCCCGAACGGTAACTAGCAGAGTTGTCTGTTGAGCTTGGGTTTGACTGGCGTTACGATTGGCAGCAGTTATGCGAGTCTTATTTTTTTCTTGCATTTTTTGAGCTAGAAACATACCCGCACTAACGGTTCGGTTCAGTTGAGAGGATGACCAATGGGCGGGTTCCCGCAGCGATCGCATGGCAAATCCCCTCGGCGTTACATACCGCTCGTAAGGAACTGTATCTTCTCCAAAAGCTTCTGAGTATTCGAGGCTATCAATTATTTCGTCGATTAAGGCATAAAAACCCTTTTTGGCGCAGAGATCGTAGTAGCGACTCATTTCTGCTCGCCCGTAAGTAGGACGACCCAACAAACGCCGATGGATGTATTCGATCGCTTTGGTAATATAGAACGAATCCCAATACAAACTGCGGAATAAACGAGACTTGGCTAGCTGTCTCACAAACTCTCGCATGGTAATTTCGCCGCCTTTAAGCTTGGTTTCAGCACTCACGAGACGCTGACCCGAATAGACATCCCGTCCGAATACCTGTCGGTAAGCCCCTCTAATTGCCGTTTCGGCACAGTGGATTGCCAGGTTGATGTTTGCACCCCGATTCCCATTTCCATTCGCAGCACCATTGAGCTTCAATACTTTCGAACTCAAAGAAGGTGCTCTTCCTAGAGGACTCCCATTCTTATGTCCGTTGCCATTTCCCAAACCGCAACCAATCAAAATGCGGCGATTATCCTTACCATAAGGTGAGGGTTGGGCAGCCAGATTGCGAGTTTCTTCGGGAAAGATCGCCCCAAACTGGATTTCTAGCGGATCGTTTCCAGTCCCATAGACGTGTTGATTGGATAAGGGTTTTTGGTAATTGGCGAACAGCGTAACGAACTGAGGAACTTTGCGGACAGGGGCGCTGTGTTTAAATAGATCGAACTGGGGGCCCCAGTTGCGGCATTCTTGAGCTTCTTGACCCAAACCCCGCAGGTAAGGCACCGTCTCTTCGCCAAAGTAATCGGCATATTCTTCAGAGTCTACTAAAGCATCCACCAAAGCAGGCAGGCCGCCTTTTGACATAATCTCAAAGTGTTCTTGGAACTCCTCTAAAGAACTCAACCCGCGACCGAGAAAGTGACGAAAGGCAAGTTCTATAACTCGGCTAATGGCGTAAGGTTCGTAGAACTGTCTGCGGTAGAGACGAGATTTCCCCAAAGCGCGGATAAATTCCTTCATCGAAAGATTACCGCTGTTGACCTTCGATTCGAGGTCGGATAAAGATAGTCCGTAGGCGCGGTTAATGTCGCACTCAAAGACTTGTCGGTAGGCAGCTTTGATGGCTGCTTGCTTCTCCGTTGCCAAGAAACCGGGCTGGATGAAAAATTTCGATCGCACTTCGGCACTGAGGGAATAACTTTCGGGTAGTTGCAATCCCTGCTGGTCGTTCGATACCCCTTGCCGGAGTCTGACGGGAGGTTTTTCGACTTGATAGGCATCAATTAATACATCGAAATAGTGTTTGATAATTTCGCTGGCTTCCTCATCCCCTTTGAAGTAGGTCAAAGACTTCCAGCGCATTTCCTTGAGTGCCACCACCGTAGCCATCGTGACATCTTCGGGAATAACTCCCCGCAATCCCCTAGCATTGACTGTTAGAATACTCCCATCGCCGGCAACGATCGCGTAGGTGATGTAGCGCAAAAACCAAGCCAGATCCCGCATCGACCTTTTCATTCTGACGGTGCCATAGCGAGAGATATTAATGGCTTTGAATCCCCCAGGCAGGGCTTCTCGATCGCCTGCCAGCATGCCTTGAATAGCCCCCTGAAGATTCTCCCACAAGTGGCTGAAGGGATTGAAGTTGCGAGGAGGATTTATCGAACTAGGGACTTGCAGCTTCTTGAATTCGCGATCGAGTACAGCCTCCTTGGCAAGCGCTGCTTCGGCAAGGGTTACCGGCCTCCCAAACCCCGGTAAATCTATCTTTTCTATGGGCTTGTCCAGGTAATCCATCGGATTCCCGCCCCAAAAAATTCGCTTGGCACCAGCTGAGACAATTTGGTCTGCATTCTCGGTTAGGGTTTCGACAATTTGCAGCAGCTTGACACCAGATCTAAAAAAACTCAATAATTCATCGAGTTCGCTGCGTCTTAAGCTACGATCTTGCTGTTCTGCCTGGGAAAGTAGAGAAGTCGGTAAAGTTTGATATTGTTGTGGGTGGACAACCGGACTGCCACCACTAGCATTGACACTCATTTTTTTTCAATCCAAAATCCAAAATCTAAAATCCAAAATTGAAATTAAGGCATCATTCCTTGTATCAAATAATCAAAATAAGGCGCTACCTCAGCAGCATCTTCTAGCGACAGCATCTCTAGAGTCACTTCTTTGAGGCAACGCATGCATTCAACGACATTTGTGAGAGGAATTTCTAGGGATTCGTACATTTCCTTTACGCCTTTGATGCCAGTTTTTTCTAAGGGTTCTATATCCCCCACTACGATCGCATAAGTAATTAGGCGGATATACCAACCTTGATCTCGCATGCAGGAGGCGCGAAAAGTTGCGTTGCCAGTATTGCTCGGTGTATCGGGACATCGCTTCCAGAATTTTTGACTTCCTCTTTCGAGGATGCTTTCTTCATTTGCTGTCAAAATCTCAGCGATCCGGAGTCGATTTTTTCCTCCCTCATAAAAATTGCGAATGGCATTTAATTCTCCGAGGTTGAGATAGCGAACTTCGCGATCGGCGTTCGCAATAGAGCGAGTAATAATGCTCATGTCGTTTTCCTTGTTTGTGATAGCGATCGAGTATTTCAGTAAAGTTAGTCGTTAGTGGATACAAGAAACTCTCTACCAACGACTAACAACTATCGATTAACCAAAAAGTCTTTAACTCAAGCCAGAGCAAATGTGGTCGAAGTAGACGCCCATCTCCTTGCCAGCATCCGGCCCTACAATATCGGCAGTCACTTCCTTCATTGCCTGTAATGCTCTTACCGTTGCACTAATAGGAACGCCTAGAGAGTTATAAGTTTCCCTCAGTCCATTGAGGATGCGCTCGTCGAGAATTGAGGGGTCGCCTGCAAGCATGGCATAGGTTGCATAGCGAAGAAAATAATCCAAGTCGCGGATGCAAGCAGCATAGCGACGGCAGGTGTACATATTGCCGCCAGGAGCAGTGATATCTGTGTACATCAGAGACTTGGCTACGGTCTTAGTGATGATAGATTTGGCATTAGCGCCAATAACCGTAGCTGCCTTGGCTCGCATGGTGCCGCTTTGGAAATATCCCCGCAGCCTTGCGATCGCGTCGTCGTCTAGATAGCGACCTTGAACGTCAAAGGCATTGATTGCAGAAGTAATTGCGTCTTGCATAAATCTTGTCTCCTTGTGATTTGTTATTTGTTATTGGTCATTAGTCATTGGGACAAATGGTCAACGACCAATGACTAATGACTTATCGTTAGGACAATGCCTGAATAACGTAGTCAAAATAGGGGGCGACTTCGGCGGCATCCTCCTCACCCATCATAGATACGGCTTCTTCTTTGAGGCATTGCATTGCTACGACGATATTGGCGATTGGAATCTCCAGGGAGTTATACATCTCTTTAATCCCAATCGTGCCTATTTCTTCGAGGGGTTTCTCGCTACCTGCCAAAACTGAGTAGGCAATCAGACGGATATACCAGCCTTGATCGCGCTGACAGGAGGCTGTTTTTCTTGGATTGCCGCTGTTGCTCGGCGTAACCGGACACCGTTCCCAGAACCGGGCACTGCCATTTTGGACGAGCTGTTGTTCGTTGTCTGCCAGAAACTTTGCAATCCGAAGCCGTTGCTCTCCTGTTTTTAAGAAGTCTTGGAAGATGTGTAGCTCTTTGGGACCGGGATAGCGAGCTTCGCTATCGGCATTGAGAATTAATTCGGTGACGATGCTCATGGTTTTCTCCTTGTTTTTGACAATCAAACATTTAAAAGTGTTTTATTCTCGGTTGGCTGGGTAGGTATAGGCTGCATAGACTCCCAGGAGGACGCAAAATAATACAGCCGCTAGCAACCCTAAAGTTATTCCAGTTGCAGTTGAGGAAAACTGTCCCTCTCCGTAGGCAAAAAAGATCGATGACATCGAACCTCCTCGCGATCGCACTAATAGCTCAAGCTTTTCCAATCCACGTCAATCCCTTCCAATTGAATCGAGGCATTGACAATCTCGAGCAGCATCAACAAAAAGAAGAAAAACAACAGCATCAAAGCCAACATCAGAGGCGTAGTTCCCCAGCCAGGAATTACCTTACCTGCTTGGGAATTAAAGCGCTTGAAAAAATATTGCAAGGGAGCAACTTTTTTGGGAGCAAATTTTCGTACTTGCATGAATTCCTCTAGTGAATCTCTGAATCTCGATGAAATTTTTGAAGGTTTTGGTAGTAGTGCAGGCATCCTGCCCGCACTACTACTGGCACTCCTAAGCAACTTGCCGTTTGCGCGAGGTAATATCTCCCACTTTTTGCCAGACACCAAATTCTACTTGCTCTTCATCAAGGTCTGGATCGATGCCAGCAAAAACATCTCGGAAGAGAGTGCGCGATCCGTGCCAGACGTGCCCAAAAAACCAGACCAGCGCAAAACATGCGTGGAAAAAGGCAAACCAGCCTCGGTTACTGGTTCGGAATACGCCATCGGAATTATAGGCTTGGCGATCGAACTCAAACGGTTCGCCGAGTTGAGCCTTACGAGCATATTGCTTCACCAATGCGGGATCGCTAATGGTTTGACCGTCGAGAAGACCGCCGTAAAAACTCACCGTGACTCCGGTTTGCTCGACACTATACTTAGCGTCGGTGCGCCGAAAAGGAATATCTGCCCGAACGACTCCATCTTTATCGGTCATCACTACGGGGAAAGTCTCAAAGAAATTAGGCATGCGCCTCACGGTCAATTCCCGACCTTCGCCGTCTTTAAAGACGGGATGCCCTAACCAACCCGTAGCAAGTCCATCGCCATCGACCATGCGACCGACTCGGAACAGACCCCCCTTAGCAGGACTATTGCCGATATAGTCGTAGAAAGCCAGCTTGGGAGGAATCGCCGACCAGGCTTGGTTAAGGCTTTTTCCCTCAGCTAAGCCAGCTTGCACCCGCCTGTCAATCTCTTGCTGGAAGTAACCTTTATCCCACTGATAGCGTGTCGGTCCCCACAATTCGATGGGAGTGGTGGCAGTTCCGTACCACATGCTGGCACTGGCGACAAAACCCGCGAAAAAGAAGACAGCAAGAGAACTGGCGAGTACGCCTTCTATATTTCCCATCCGCAGGAGTCGATAGAGTCCTTCTGAAGGTCGAACGACAATATGAAATAGTCCGCCGATAATGCCGACAATCCCCGCTGCAATGTGGTGAGCGACCACGCCGCCAGGGTTGTAAGGATTAAAGCCTTCCGGTCCCCAGACGGGGGCAACGCCTTGTACGTGACCCGTGAGACCATAAGGGTCTGAAACCCACATCCCCGGACCAAAAATACCGGTTAAATGAAAAGCTCCGAAACCAAAACAGAGTAAACCTGCTAAAAATAGATGAATGCCAAAGATTCTGGGCAAATCCAAAGTTGGCTCGCCAGTTTTTTCGTCAAAAAAGGTGACGAGATCCCAGTTAACCCAATGCCAGACAGCAGCCAGGAATTCGAGACCG
Source organism: Hydrococcus rivularis NIES-593 (assembly GCF_001904635.1). Classification (GTDB taxonomy): domain Bacteria; phylum Cyanobacteriota; class Cyanobacteriia; order Cyanobacteriales; family Microcystaceae; genus Hydrococcus; species Hydrococcus rivularis. The sequence continues at coordinate 26,875 of NZ_MRCB01000017.1, read as the reverse complement.
GAAAAGACGATATGAGCGATCGCGACGGTTTCAAATGTCCAGAAACCCGGATCGTCAAAGGTTTCGCCCGTAATGCTCCAGCCCTGCCAGGAGTTCGTTACCCCCAGTCGTGCCACAAAAGGCATTAAGAAACATCCCTGCCGCCACATGGGGTTGAGAACTGGATCGCTGGGATCGTACAAAGCTAGCTCAAACAAAAGCATCGAGCCAGCAAAACCCGCACAAAGGGCATTGTGCATCAGATGGACGGCAATGAGTCGTCCTGGGTCGTTTAAAACCACTGTATGGACGCGATACCAAGGTAGTCCCATGAAAGATTCTCCTTGTCTGAAAGAAGATTTAAAATTGCATCAAACATTTATATCTGTCGGTGGAAAAAAGAGTCGAAGATAAGTGCCGTCCAGCGAACCGGGGAAACAGCGATCTAACGCAGCGACTAGGGCTGAAAAACCAGCAAACAAAATAGTAGAAACTACTGGAGCGGCAATGATATACTTCAGAAACTTCTTCATTGGTCGATCTCCTACTTAGCCGCATTACCGCGAGGCAGCACTTCATCGGGAAACTGGAAGCGTTCGTGAGGCTGATCCATCGTTGCCATCCAAGCTCGCAAACCTTCATTCAAGAGAATATTCTTGGTGTAGAAAGTCTCAAACTCTGGGTCTTCGGCTGCTCGCAACTCTTGAGAAACAAAGTCGTAGGCTCTCAGGTTGAACGCTAAACCGACCATGCCGATCGCACTCATCCATAAGCCAGTTACCGGAACGAATAACATAAAGAAGTGCAGCCAGCGCTTGTTGGAGAAAGCAATGCCAAAGATCTGAGACCAGAAGCGGTTTGCAGTCACCATCGAATAGGTTTCTTCTTCTTGCGTGGGACTGAATCCGCCAAAGGTATTGAAACTTTTCGTGTCTTCAAAGATCGTGTTTTGTACCGTTGCACCGTGAATGGCACACAATAAAGCGCCTCCGAGAACGCCAGCTACTCCCATCATGTGGAAGGGGTTATTGGTATAGTTGTGGAAGCCTTGGAAGAAAAGAACGAAACGGAAAATGCCAGCGATGCCAAAGCTGGGGGCAAAAAACCAGCTCGATTGGAATAAAGGATAGACCAAAAAGACGCTGACATATACGGCAATGGGAGCGCTAAAAGCGATCGCGTTGTAGGGTCGCACTCCTACCAAACGGGCAATTTCTAACTGCCGCAGCATGAAGCCCATTAATCCTAAAGCGCCATGTAAGGCAGTAAACGTCCATAACCCCCCTATCTGACACCAACGGGTAAAGTTCCAGTTGGCTTCTGGTCCCCACAGCAGCAGCAGGGAATGTCCCATGCTGTCGGCAGGAGTAGAGACAGCGGCAGTCAGGACGTTACATCCTTCTAGGTAAGAGCTGACTAACCCGTGAGTATACCAAGCGGTAACGAAGGTAGTGCCAGTAAACCATCCTCCGATTGCTAGATAGGCACAGGGAAAGAGCAGCAGTCCCGACCAGCCAATGAAGACAAAGCGTTCGCGCTTGAGCCAGTCGTCTAGCGTTCTAAACCATCCTTGGGTTGGTTGTCTGCGAGTAATTGCTATAGTCATGGTTTTTAATCATCTAAAAACTCAATTTTTTCAATTGGCAATTGCTAATTGTGAATTGTGAATCGAATTAACTAATCTATGTCCCCCATCGAGCGAACTGGTTCGTCTTCGCGGTTAATCCCTCTGACAAAACCAGCAGCCGCCGCCCGTGCCCGACCGGCATGCCACCAGTGACCGACTAGGAAAAAGAGGGCAAAAATCAAGTGAGAGGCAGTCATCCAGGTGCGCGGAGATACATAGTTAAAGGAGTTGACATCAGTAGCAAGACCTGCTACTGAGTTAATCGAACCCAGGGGTGCATGAACCATGTATTCGGAAGCGCGGCGAATTTGCCAGGGTTGAATGTCATGCTGAAGTTTTTTGAGATCTAAACCATTCGTGCCGCGTAACGGTTCTAGCCAAGGACCGCGAAAATCCCAGAAACGCATGGTTTCCCCGCCAAAAATAATTTCTCCAGTCGGCGATCGCATTAAATACTTGCCCAGTCCCGTAACACTTTGAGCGGTTCCTATATCCGCTCCCAGGCGTTGGTCTCTTGCCAGAAACACCAACGCTTGAGCCTGAGAAGCTTCAGGAACGGTCGGACCGTAGAATTCGCTCGGATAGGCGGTGTTGTTAAACCAGATAAACATGGCGGCAATAAACGCTTGTCCGGCGATATTGCCCAAGCTTTGAGAAAGGTAAGCTTCTCCAGACCAGATGAAGACCTTATCTGTCCACTTCCAGGGTTTGGTAAAAATGTGCCAAATGCCGCCCGCAATCAGGATGCCACCCATCCAAATATGTCCGCCGACGATATCTTCTAAATTATCCACGCTCACGATCCAACCCGAACCGCCTAGAGGCGACTTGAAAAAGTAACCGAAGATAACTCTCGGATCGAGGGTAGGATTGGTAACCAGGCGCACGCCACCGCCTCCCGGCAGCCAAGTGTCGTACAAGCCCCCCCAGAACATGGCTTTGCCTACCAACAGGAACGCGCCAATTCCCAGGGCAATCAGATGATAGCCGATGATGCTAGTCATCTTATCCTTGTCCGACCAATCAAAATCGAAGAAACCTGCTAGTTTCTCCGGTCCGCGCAGCGAGTGATAGAGTCCGCCAATGCCGAGAACGGCAGAACCAATTAAATGGATTACCGCGATCGCAAAATAGGGAAATGTATCGACTACTTGACCGCCAGGACCGACGCCGAAGCCCAAAGTGGCAAGGTGGGGCATGAGAATGCACCCCTGTTCGTACATGGGCTTTTCTGGAACATAGTGAGCGATCTCAAACAGCAGCATCGCTCCCGCCCAAAAAGCCATCAGCCCTGCATGGGCAACGTGTGCCCCTAAGAATTTCCCAGACAGATTAATAAAACGGGCATTTCCCGCCCACCAAGCATATCCGGTGGAAGCTTCATCGCGACCTTCGCGGGCAAGATCGAAGGTAGCATCTCTGGTAGTAACGTCTTGGACGGTTGTCCCAATTTTGACAGTAGAAGAATTAAATGGTGTTTCCATGCTTGAGTCCTTGTGAAAAACGAACGGTTGAAGTCCTAAAATCTAGGAATTTTGAAGATATTCCTCACCCACTCGGAGCCATTCTTCCGAAGAGCTTGGCATCATTGCTGCTTGGTTGGCGAGATCGATCGCTGCTGAGTTGTCAATCGATGCCAAAACCAGCGACCGATCGCGCAGAAAAACTTAATTGACTGATGAGAGAGGTTCGCCTAAGGGCGATCGTCCGTATCGATCGTGAGTGGAAGTACTTCGTTTGAATCTAAATTCAAGGGGAAGTTTTCAAAAGGACGCTTTTGCATGGCTTCTATCCCCAGATTGGCGCGATCGATTATGTCTACCCAGCTAGGAAGAAATTGTCCTTGCGATTGATAGATCGGAACCCAGCGATCGACGTTGAATCCGTCAAAGCCAAAGGCAGCGATGTCGATCCCCAAAGCAGCCGACCAAATTCCTGCCACGGGCCAAGCGGCAAGGAAAAAATGCAAAGTGCGAGAATTGGGAAAACTAAAATGCCAGAATCGCTGCATGTATCCTCGTGCCGCGCCAAAGCTGTAAGTTGGGTTCTTCTGACCTAGTCTGTATCCGGTATTAATCGATTCAGACTCGCCCGTCTTGCGAATGAGCGTTGACGTGACCAACGAACCGTGCATGGCAGCTAAAAAAGCACCGCCCAATACCCCAATGACTCCTATCTGATGAAAAGGATTCATCAGGATATTGTGATCGGCTTGAAATCGCAACATAAAGTTAAATGTACCGGAGATTCCCAACGGCATTCCCTCAGAAAAGCTTCCTTGTCCGACGGGGTAGACCAAAAACACCGATATGCAAGCAGCAACGGGAGCGGTGAAAGCGAGGGAAATCCAAGGACGCATTCCTAACCGATAGCTCAATTCCCACTCCCGATCTTGATAGCAGATAATGCCGATCAAAAAATGCAGCACGATGAGCTGGTAAGGACCGCCATTGTACAGCCACTCATCGATTGAAGCTGCTGCCCAAATAGGATAAAAATGCAGACCAATGGCTGAGGAGGTAGGAATAACCGCAGCCGTAATCAGATTGTTGCCGCCGAGTAAAGCGCCAGTCACAGGCGCGCCCGTTGCCTCCCAATCGACTGGAGGAGCGACGATGAAAGCAATGATAAATGCGATCGCAGCCGTTGAAAGGGTCGGAATCATGATTACCCCAAACCAGCCAATATAAATGCGGTTTTCGGTACTGGTAATCCATCGACAAAATTCCTCCCACTTGGCTAATAGAGTTTCGCGTCTATTGAGAGCAGTCGTTGACTCTGTTGGAGATTCAATAACAGAATCCACTTCAATCGAAGGCGTGAGAGTAGGCTCTTGCTGTACCATGTATTAACTCTTCCTTACAGAAAGGGTAGGAGATAACCCCATCGCCCCGGTTTCCGAGTTTAGAGACGACGGGGGTAACTTGTTTGGAGATAGTAACTTGACTAAAGCAGACGCTCGCGTCTTTTTGGAGAAAACTCAATCTAACTAGCAATTGCAGGGGCACGTAAAGCAACTGGGATAGCCTTGCCACTGGCAAGATCGAGTGGGAAGTTGTGAGCATTGCGCTCGTGCATAACTTCAAAACCCAGATTGGCCTGGTTAATCACATCTGCCCAGCTAGGCAACACCCGACCTTGAGCGTCGTGGATGGAATTATTAAAGTTGAATCCATTGAGGTTAAACGCCATGACGCAGATCCCCAAAGCCGTAAACCAGATGCAAATTACTGGCCAAGCGGCTAAGAAGAAGTGCAGGTTGCGGCTATTGTTAAAGCTGGCGTACTGGAAGATCAGGCGACCGAAGTAGCCATGAGCGGCAACAATGTTATAAGTTTCTTCTTCTTGTCCGAACTTGTAACCATAGTTTTGCGATTCGTTCTCGCTAGTCTCCCGAATCAGGCTAGAAGTCACTAGCGAACCGTGCATGGCACAGAAAAAAGCACCTCCAAATACACCAGCAACTCCCAGCATGTGGAAGGGATGCATGAGGATGTTATGTTCGGCTTGGAAGACGAACATAAAGTTGAACGTGCCGCTAATACTCATGGGCAGACCATCGGCGAAGCTGCCTTGTCCGAGAGGATAAATTAGAAAAACGGATGTCGTGGCAGCAACAGGAGCGCTGAAAGCAACGCAAATCCAAGGACGCATGCCGAGGCGATAGCTCAACTCCCACTCTCGTCCTAGATAGCAACACAGGGCTGGGACGTAGTGGAGAGCAATCATTTGATAGGGACCGCCGTTATATAGCCATTCGTCCATAGAGGCGGCTTCCCAAATGGGATAAAAGTGCAAGCCGATGGCGTTGGAAGTGGGAACGACAGCCGCAGTAATAATGTTATTGCCATAGAGGATCGAACCCGTTATCGGTTCGCGGAGTCCGTCCATATCCACGGGAGGAGCAGCAATGATGGCGAGAACAAAAACCGTGGTGGAGACTCCGAGCAGTGGAATCATTAGCACCCCAAACCAGCCAATGTAAAGGCGATTTTCGGTACTGGTGACCCATTGACAAAACTGTTCCCATAAGTTAGGAATTTCGCGTTTTTGAAGAGTTGTCGTCATAGAATTGACCAGTGTTTTTTTTCAACAGAAATTTGAACTCAACCAACTCAGGTAAGTTGAGAACCTTGCGCGATCGCAAAGCTTGGGCATGTTGGCGAAATAATAGCTCTGACTAGCTCTTTACTAAACGAGCCAAAAAATTCTTGGAGAATGGGGACTATCTACCCTAAGAGCTATCGGCTTGGTTAAGCGTTTATCAAAAAGACTGCTGTGGATAGATGGCTTGAGGGTAAATTCTTGCGGTATCATAGATAGAGAATCCTTACTAAAAGGGTATGGAATTTCCCCTCGTCACGGTTTCCGAGGCCAGAGGCGAGGGGATTATTTTAGGAAGCAAACACTAAAATGTCTTCCGAAAAATCGATTCTTCTAAAAGGAAAAAAGTGAAATTGACTGTCTTGCCCTATCGAGCAAGATTGGGAAAACGATTGTCGCTGGCTAGTCAAATTAAAAAACTAGCTTGTTTAGCAGAGTACGAAAAAAACCTGAAAAACTCATGAAAGAAGTTACTGTCTTAACAAAAAGTTACAATTGAGTGGATTAGTTCCACTCCAGCGCCGCCGCAACTTGACTGGCTAAAGCTAAAAGATCGAAAGATTTAGCGATTGCTGCCCTTACTCCTGTCTGATTAAATCTAGGTAAGTCTTTGGAGTGTTCCGTAGTGGTTAACAAAATCACGGGAATGTGCCGAGTAGCTGGGTTATTTTGGAGCGTTTGCACGATCGCGTACCAGTCCGGATCGACCGTCATCTCGTCGAGATCGAGAAGAATAGCATTAACTTGTTGAGTCTCGGCTTTGGCTATTCCCTCATTGCCCGAATCTGCCGTCAGGACTTCGCAGTTGGCAACTGTTTCTAGGCAAATCTGAGTAATCTCCTGCACCGCTTTTTCCTGACTAATGAGCAGGATGCGTCGGGTTGGCAATGTTGTCATGTGCATTTAATGCCAGGAAGCTCGATGGCTTGGCTAAGTTGTTGGCTGCCGTTAAAATCTTGTCAGTCCTATCTTGTAGGGTAGAGAAAAATTCTGAAAAACCGATGAAATTTTTTACCGATTTTCAATCTTTAAGACCATTTCTAAAAAAGAGGAAGGGTACATGGCAGAATTTTATCGACTAGAAAGCGATCGCTGCCAAAATCAATTTGTCCTCACCGAGCATAACTGCGCGATCGCAAAAGTTGCCAAGTTTTTTCCCGTGGTGTGCGCTCATGAATTAGAAATGTTTGCTGCTCTCTTGCCAGATTGTACGATCGAGCGACCCCATTGGATTAATAACGGCGATCGCTGCTGTGGCTATTTGATTCGAGCTAAGTGAGAATATGATGGGACTGATAAACCAGCACACGAAGTTAACTTTCCAACCAGTCAGTCAGCGGTTGAAATCGCTGCCTCATAGGTAAAGTCGTCTAAAGACGACTGGATAAGTGTTTATGTCCATTTCAATTTAGCTCTTGTAGCAGTGGCAACAACTGCTTTTGTAATGAATTTCCCGGCCGATCGACTCAGTCGATTTTAATCGAGTTGGCATTAACGCCTAGAACTTGAGTTCTAGGCGTTGATGCTGGTTATACCATTTTTCATTCATTAATGACACAGATAGTCGATCGCCCTCGCCCCCAACCCCTCTCCCAAATAGGGAGAGGGGAGAAGAATGTCGATCGCGAAAACCTGAAAATCTTGTGACGCGATCGCATGAATTAGTGTTCTCGATTTGTTAAAACTATTAAAAACATTAACTCCAGTCAGGTCGGATATTCTTGCGTTGATTCAGGTAGCGGTCAATTGCCATCGCGGCAATACAACCGTCTGAAGCGGCGACGACTGCTTGTTTAAAAGGGGTGTTGCGGATATCGCCAACCGCCCAAACGCCAGGTATATTAGTCTGCATCATCTCATCGACCTTAACGCCACCATCGGGTTTCAGTTCGATCTGACCGCCTAAAAAATCTGTAATTGGTTTGGCACCTTGCAGATAGATGAAAACGCCTTCAACCGGAGCAATTGAGATTGGCTCCCGACCTTTGGGAAGTACTTCAACCGCCGTGACACCGCTTTCTTCGCCGTGGATCTTCAGCAGACGAGTTTTGCTCCAGAGTTTGATCGACTGATGAGCTAGTAGGTTCTCGGCATGACCATTAAGCGTTGCTGGGTCTTTAGGAGTGACCCAATGGATTTTAGCAGCAAACTTCGTGAGTACATGAGCTTCTTCAATAGCTTCTTCGCTGCTGCCGACGACGACCACTTCGCGATCGCGCATAAAAGCCCCATCGCAGGTAGCGCAGTAGCTTACTCCCCGACCTAAATACTCGGACTCGCCAGGAATCGAGGCAACCCGACCCATTGCGCCAGAGGCAAGTACGAGTGCGCGACACCTAAAAGTCTCTTCTGGAGTATAGACTTTTTTCTGGGAATCGCTGACATCGATCCCGAAAACTTGTGCCCGCTTATAGTCAGCGCCAAATTCAATCGCTTGCTCGCGCATTACCTCTAGCAATTCGTCGCCACCTACCTCACCTCGCACGCCGGGATAGTTAGCAATCTTATGAGTAACGGCGAGTGCGCCAGCCGCCGGATTTTTGTCGAGGATGATTGTTTTTAGGTCAGATCGTGCCGTATAGAGGGCACAAGTACAACCTGCTGGTCCGCCGCCAATAATGACAACATCGTAATCAAAGTAATCCATAGTCCTACTTAGTCTAAACTCTAGTTGTTTTGCCCCTCCGACTTTCACATGCACATATTGAACTTGCATATATTGATTTGAAGAAAACCGCTACCGCGCCTCACGACGGCAGCGGTTAGAAGGCGAGGAAAAAAGTCAGCCAGGAGTCCTTAGATTATTTCCAAGTATTTAGATTTTCCCTGCTTATCGTTTCGTTGTTTAACTTTTTAGTATCTCATCCTTAGTTAAACAACAAAAATGTTGTTTAAGTCATTGCTTGCTAGTTTAGCAATATTCATCTTGCTAAAGTCAAACAGCAAAGATAGCGATTTATTGCTTATATGAATGAAAAATAATTTTAATAAGGCAATTATATTCACTTTCCTCTTATAAGCTTGAGTTTTTTAATACTAATATTTAAAAATTTCTGCCAAGAGAGCGATCGCTAACAATTAGCTTTAGCAACTTAGCTTTAGCAACTTTTTTTGTTGCAAAACTAGCAATAGAGGCAATTATTGATGCGATCGTGAAGTTAAGAAAAAAGATTGCCGATCGATCTATCCAAGAGCGAGTAGCTTCGATGCAGCCAACCCACCGTTACCATAGCATCGCTCATAAGATGAAAGCGATCCTTCCCATTCACGATGGCAAGTCATATTAAATCCGGTAAACAACCGCAATACCTAGTAGTGCGGAAAGCGTAGCGGGTGCGGAGCACTTTACATCCTGCTCGCGAGCAGGACGTATGCGCTTACGCGCACGCTACACAGATTTGATATCACATAGGAAGCTCCCGATTTATCGGGAGTAGTTTACTTATGGATGGTGCCATCGGGCATAATCGTCCAAGCTAGATTTAAGTCGGGTATGTCTGCATTCCTTAAATCAACTTTTGCCTGCTTCAGGTTGGCTCCCCGCAGAATAACCAAACTCAATTTTGTTCCATTTAAGTTAGCTTCACCCAAATTAGCCGCGCTTAAGTTAGCTTCGCTCAGATTTGCCCAGCTTAAGTCTGCCTGAGTCAAATTGGCTTTACTTAATTCTGCCCGCTCCAGATTAGCGCCGCGCAGAGTTGTCAGAATCAACTTGGCATCAATTAAATTAGCACCTTGCAGGTTAGCTCCTGTTAAATTAGCACTATTGAGGTTTATCCCTCTCAGGTTTGCCTGACTCAAATCTGCCCCAATCAAATCTGCTCCGCTTAAGTCTGCCTCGCTGAGGTTTATTTTCCACAGACTTACCCCATTGAGGTTGATTTCGTGAAAATTCCTTTCTCCTCGTGCATATCGGCTTACCAATTCTGCCACGTCCATGTCGTCTTGATATGCTCTCCCTTGAAAGGAGAAAAAATTCGCGCTCATTCCTTTCGATCTCCGTGAAACTCAACCAAGATCTCATCGCCTTCCACCCGCACCCGATAGTGTTGCAAAGGTTTTAAATCTCGCTCTAAATAAGTAAGATCGGCCGGATAAACATTGCGGGGATAGAGATTTTTCCCAGTCCTCACGTCATAACGGTAATAATGCCAAGGGCATTCGATAATGCCTTCGTTCTCATACAAATGCCCTTTCTCCAGAGGACCATTTCGATGGGGACATCGGGCATCGATCGCATAAAATTCTTGACCTAAGTTGACTAGGAGCAGGCGCTGACCGTTAATTTCAACAGCTAGTAGACTGTCTGGAAGCACCTCGCTGACTTTTGCTACTTTAACGAACTCGCTCATAGCATTCAAGGGCGAAGGATAAAGTCTGAAAATCTCTTCAACCTTCACCCTTCTCTTCAGCTTTTATTTATGCTTTCTGATGGTGGTTGGGTACTACCAAGAAGCGGGAAGTATAGGGAGATTCCCCAGGCGAACCCCGGCGGATATGACCGGAGGGTCCTTCGCCCAGAAACTCGGAGAACCAGGCTTCGTGTTCGATTTCCTCGTTGAGGATAGCGAGGGATAGCTCGTAGGTGCGATGATCTTTGCCGAAAGTCATATTGCAGATATCTGTATAAACTCTGATAGCGCAACGTTCGGCTTCTACCAGTACTTTGAGCATCTCCTTGACATCTCGTGGGTTCTGGGGAAGGTATGCATCGGGACAAGCGGCATCGTTGGCAAAATCCCGAATATCTCTGGGCAATTCGCCGCCTAGCTCGTAAATTCGGGGTACCAGCGCTTCAAAATGATTTCGGTCTTCTAAGCGAGCATCTTCGATAATTTCTTTGAGTCCTTCGCCTTCAAAACCAATGGCGTTTACCCGGAGGATCGTGTAGTAGTAGTAGGTAGTAAACTCAGCTGCTGCTGCGCGAACCAGTTTCTTGAGCAGTTCTTCGGTATTGACACCAGTATCTCTTACAACTTGCTGTGCAACTTGTGCCATGGTCGTTCTCCTCTTAAATAAATTTGTAAAAAAGAATTTTTTAAACCAGGTAGTCATGAATTAACTTGATAGTGGATCGGCAGTTAACGCGCGATCGCCGAGTTTAAGATCAAGCAAGTCCCTTCAGCCGATCGCTGTTGCGATCGTGCTTCTTTGATTCACAAACCCAAACTCGTAATGAGTTTGTATATCTGCTTACTTCAATGTTGTACGGATGCCAAGATAATGTGTGATTTTTGATACAAAAATTAAAAAAATTTTTTTTGGCTTTTCTCTATCATAAAAGTATTATAAAAATCTGTAGCTTATCGAACAAAATTTTTAGACTATCTAAATTTTCTGTAAATTTAGAAGTTTGCACCGACGCACAAAAACCAGTTCAACTGGAATCCATTGTCCTCTCAAATTAAGAGGAGGTAAAAATGACGACTGCAGCAATCCCTGGCTATACCTACGGTACTGAGACAGTAGCCAAGTCCCCAATCTCGATGGAAGACTTTGAACTCATCAAAAAAACCGTGCTTTTTACAGAGGAAGATGAAAAGTATTTGCACTTAGCTGGTGAAGTGCTTCAAGATCGGGTTGAGGATGTGCTTGATGTGTGGTACTCTTTTGTCGGCTCTCATCCTCATTTAATTCGTTACTTTAGCACGCCTGATGGAAAGCTAATTGAAGAATATCTTATGGCTGTTCGCAAGCGCTTCGGTCAGTGGATTTTGGATACTTGTCAGCGCCCCTACGATCGCGATTGGTTAAACTATCAGCAAGAGATTGGTCTACGGCACACCCAGGAAAAAAAAGGTCAGACAGACCACGTTCAATCCGTTCCTCACATCGGACTTCGATACATGATTGCCTTCATCTATCCAATTACAGCAACAATTAAGCCCTTTTTAGCCAAGAAGGGGAACAGTTCTGAAGAAGTCGAGAAGATGTACCAGGCATGGTTTAAATCAATTGTTTTGCAAGTGACGCTTTGGAGTTATCCTTACGCTAAGCAAGGGTATTTTTAAAGTCGCCAGGAAATGAATTTTCCGGCTTATTGCTCAAGCATCAACGCCTAGAACTCAAGTTCTAGGCGTTAATGCCAACTCGATTAAAATCGACTGAAATTCCTATCGAGTCTTCTAAAAAAGACTTTTTCGATCGGACAAGAAATTAATTGCAACAGCAGTTGTCAAAAAAAGCACAAGATCTCAGTTTTAATGAACTCAAATGTTATGCAGTCGTATGCAAGACGACTTTCTCTATGAGGCAGCGATAGAACATCGAGGGGCGGATTGCTGTTGTCTAACTGTCGTCAAACAGAATGACTGCAAAGTAGTGGTTAAAATAGTTTTTAGATACAGTTAGATCCTGAATTTTTCCGTCAAATTTTATCCTGTCTTTAAAGCGTCGATCACTTGGTCGGAGAGCGTAAAAGGATCGTAGGGCTTGAGAATCACGGCTGCTACATCTAGCTGGCTAAATCGACGTTGTTCGGCAGGCTGGGCTTTGGCAGTAAGCAAAATGACGGGAATCCTGTTGGTAGCCGGAGAGGCTTGCAATTTCTCCAAAGTGGCCAGGCCGTCCATATCGGGCATCATCACATCTAGAAGAATAGCATCGGGTTGTTCGGCTGCTGCTTTGGCTAATCCCTCCCTGCCCGAACTAGCTGTCAGTACCTCCCAATCCCCTGTTACTTCCAGACAGATCTGGGTTGCTTCCCGGATATCGTCTTCGTCATCAATAATCAGGATACGCATGATTAACTCCAATTCGTAATTAGAGTCTGACTATTAATTGGTTATTAGTCACTAATGACTAATGGGCAACGTGAAGTAGAAAGTGCTGCCTTCTCCTAGAGTACTCTCAGCCCAGATCTGACCGCCATGCTGTTGTACGATGCTTCTGCAAATAGCTAATCCCAAACCCGTGCCTCCCTGATGGCGCGAATCAGAGGCATCGACTTGCTCAAAGCGATCGAAGATCGTTTCCAATTTATCGCTAGGAATGCCTCGCCCCCGATCTTGGATGCGAAATAAGACCGTTTGCTCGTCTTGCAACTCGGCAGATAGTAAAACAGTGGTGTTGGGTGGCGAAAATTTAATCGCGTTACTGAGCAAATTGGTTAGGGTTTGGATGATGCGATCGGGATCTGCCCAGAGCTGAATCGGTACTGGCATGACACAGAGGCGGATTTCGGCTTTTTCCGCCATTGCCTGCATCACTTCCACCGCCTGCGCCATGAGGTCGGCAGCTCGGCAAGGCCGTTTTTCCATCGTCACTTTACCGGATTTGATGCGCTCTAGATCGAGGATATTGTCGAGCAAGCGCACCAAGCGATTAGAATTCTCAAAGGCAATTTCTAGCAGGCGCTGACTTTTGATGGGTTGGGCGTTGAGCCGACCGCTCATGAGTACGCCCAAGGCGCTGCGAATAGAAGTTAAGGGCGTTCGCAATTCATGACTTACGACAGAGACAAATTCATCCTTCATCCGCTCTACGATCTGTCGCTCTGTAATGTCTTTGAAGATGACCACTGCACCGACGATCGCGCCTTGTTCTCGGATTGGGGTGCTGACGTACTCGACGGCGAAACTAGATCCATCCCGCCGCCAAAAGATCTCCTCGGCAATGTGATGGACTTCTCCGACGGACAGAGTGGCATGGATGGGGCTTTCTTTTGGCAGATAGGGAGTTCCATCTGGCTTCGAGTGTTTTAAGACCGCATGCATGTATCGATCGACGAGTTCTTCGACTTCATATCCCAGCATTCTGGCGGCTGCGGGATTGACGAAGGTGGTTTTTCCCTGAAGATCCAATCCAAAGATTCCCTCGCCTGCCGAGTTTAGGATTAACTCGTTTTGATGGCTGAGTCGTTCTAGAGACGCTGTTGCTTGTTGGCGCTCTCCGATTTCCCGCATCAGTTCAGTATTGGCACGCTGCAATTGGGCCGTTCGTTCTTCTACTCGTTGCTCTAGTTCGGCATTCAACGCACAAATCTGGATCTCGGCAAGCTTGCGCCTTTCGATATCTTTAGCTAAATCGGCATTAAGTGCCTGGACTTGTCGATATAATTCATATTGATGGATTGCCATGGCGAAGTGGTTTGCCAGCGATCGCGCGAGTTCGATTTCCGAGCTAGTCCACGATCGCGCTTGCCCCTGCTTTAACTCGCGCCAAGTCTCAAAAGATTGTCTGGGACGTAGATTGCGCGGATCGTCGCCATCGGGTCTTCCCGCCCAGAAAATTTCAATGTCGATCGCTTCTCTAAAAATACTCAAATACCCCAAAAACTGCTGCCGATATTGCAAGCGAATTATCAGCACGCTGCGAATCCCAGCCGCCAGAAATGCACTCGCCAAATCGGATGGCAATAAAGCTCGATGTAAATCCGCGATCGCCCAAACTTCGCTTTCTTGACTAACTTGAGCTTCTTTATCTAACCATGCTTGCCAATCGGGATGCTCTTCAATAGAATTTTGGATTAATTGTCCCCAAGTCTTCTTATCGCTTCGTCTCCCCATCCTTCTGTCTTCCGACTTCTGAGTTGCCAATGGCTGTTTCCCGCAGACAAACAGTTGTGGGGCAATGCACACTCTACCTCCCACTCCCTCCAGAGCGGAGACGGTTTGTTCGAGAGCTTGTTGCACCTGCATCTCAGTCATGGAGTGCAGCAGCGTCGCTACTCGGTTGATCGTTGCTTCTTGTCGAGCTTGAAGGCGCGTTCCTTCGAGCAAAATCGCGTGAGCGATCGCGATCGATACTTGGTCGGCAACTAACTGCACGACCTGCAATTCTCGCTCCGTCATCCGTCGCGGTAAACTGTGATGAGAGACCAGCAGCCCCCACAGGCGCTCGCCGTGTAAAATCGGGATTACCAGCGACGATTTTACTCCCATCGCCGTCAAATATTCTGCATGACAGGGATCTACCGGTCGAAATCGGATATCTTCCTCGGCTAATGGCTCTCCCGTTTCCGGGCAATCTAGGGGACTCAAACCGATTTGTTGCGAGGTAACATCGACAATCGATCGCAAGCGTGCTTTGAGATAGAGTTCTCGAATCTCTTCTGGAATGTCTTGGGCTGGGAAATGTTGTCCGAGCAGGGATGGTAGACGCATCTTTCGTACCGATTCGGCAACGACTTCTCCACTCCCATCTCGATCGAATCGATAAACCATTACGCGATCGGTTTCTAAAAAGTCGCGGACTTCGGCGACAGTAGCACAGAGAATCTCCGACAATTCCAGCGATTGACGGATGCGATTCGTCATCCGGTGCAACAGAATGGCGAGGGAATCAAGGTTCTGTCGCCCGGTGGAGCTGGCGGCGGTGTGTTTTTTTTCAACCTTCCTGCCAGAGGCAGAATTAGACGATAAGAGGGCGTTTTGGGGAGATTTTTTGGGTTTGACCATCGGCGAGCGTCTCTATCTCAACTGAGGATTATTTGCGTTTGTTAAACTTCGTAGAGTGTGGACTCGTTCGAGACGATTGAGAATGCGATTCACCAGCTCTGGTCCGATGAGAGACTTGCTGATGCGATCGTCGCCACCCGCTCTCAAGATCTGGTTTGCCGTGCCCTCGTCAGTGTGAACTGAGACAAACACAATTGGCAAACCGCACCAATAAGGGTCGTTGCGCACGACTTGGCACAGTTCGATACCGTTAAAAATTGGCATTTCTACGTCAAGAATAAGTAAATCTGGCGAAAATTTGGCTAAAGTTTCCCAAAATCTTGATGTCTCTTCTAAGGTTGCCACTTTAATTCCCCAAATTTCCAGTAATGTTTTCATCACGGAT
Organism: Hydrococcus rivularis NIES-593; assembly: GCF_001904635.1. GTDB lineage: Bacteria > Cyanobacteriota > Cyanobacteriia > Cyanobacteriales > Microcystaceae > Hydrococcus > Hydrococcus rivularis. The sequence goes on along the minus strand of NZ_MRCB01000017.1, from coordinate 11,382 downwards.
AGCATCTGCGGGTCGTCATCGACTATCATGACTTTGGCAACTCTCCTGCGAATCTGCTTCAGGACTTGGGTCATTGTGGCCAGTCCCCGTTCTGGTAGTTGAAGTTTCTGAAAAAAAGCGCGATCGCACAATCGAGCCGCCTCGATCCGAACGGTTAAATTATCGCTATTCGTCAAGAAGAGTACTGGAGTCGGTGGCGTTTGGTTAATTAGGTCGGCCAGAACAGCGAGATTGTCTTTGGCAGCATTGGTCAGAGAAAAAACCAGCAATACTACATCTAAAGACCCATGAGCTAGTGCCTCTTTGGCTGCTGTTAAGCTTAGCACTAGCCGAATGCGGATTTTCGATGCTACAGCTAATTCGACCAAACGCCTCGCTGCTTTGGCATCGTCACTAATAACTAGGAGAACGGGCGAGCGATGACGAGCTATCGGTTCGGCTATCTGAGTGGCAGATGATTCCTCTAACAGCTGCCGCAGAGCTACTACTCGCCTAGACAGATGGGAACTTCGAGTTGGAACGATAGTTTTCTTCGAGAAGAACTGCTCTATTTCTTTTGCTAGACGCGATCCCTCCGGAAAACCAAAAACGCCCAAGGTTCCTGCCAATTTATGCGCTGCTGCTTTAGCTTGTTGTTGGAGGTCTTCATCTAGAGCATTGTCTCGCAAAGCTGCTGTCGCTTGTTCTAAAATGGTGACTCTCGCTTTAGTCTGTCCTTGAAACTTTTCCCAAACGACCTTTAATCCCGATTTAGTTTGCTGGGCGATCCGCGATCGCGTAGCGTCTGAGTAGGAAATAGCGATCGAGGAAGAAATCGCGCGTTTATCCGTTGCAGATGGCGCACAAGACGCTTCCGATTTACTTGGGGCAGATGATTTTAGCCGATATCCGATCCCATAAACCGTTGCGATCGCATCGGGCGGACTTCCAGCCTTTTTGAGTTTCTGTCGCAGACTTTTGATATGAGCGGTAATCGTATCTTCACTTGGCGTTTCTTCCGCCGACCAGAGATTTTCCAGAATTGCATTGCGAGTCAACACTTGCTGGGAGTTGCGCAGAAAAAGCTCTAGCAATCGATATTCTTTGGGAGTTAAGCGTAGAGGCTGACTGCCATAACTAGCTTCGCAAGTATTGGGATCGAGACGCAAGTCTCCCCATTCCAGAACTGGAGGGATCAATGAATTTTTCCGACGCAGCAGGACGCGAATGCGAGCTAGTAATTCTGGAAGATCGAACGGTTTAACGACATAATCATCTGCTCCGGCATTTAATCCCATCGTTTTATCGGTACTGGAGCTTTTAGCAGTCAGCAGCAAGATGGGAGTGCGATCGCGAGGCGATCGCAAGCGCTGGCAAAACTCAATTCCGTTGAGTTTGGGTAACATTACGTCAAGCACGATTAAATCGTAGGCAAATACCTCTACCAGTTCCCAACCCATTTCGCCGTCTGTAGCTGCATCCACGACGTAATGTTGCTCGCCTAAAACTCTTTCGAGAGTCTCGGCGATAGATTTATCGTCCTCGACTACTAAAATTCTCATGCTTTGTTACTTTATCTGCATCAATGCCGCAGACTTTTATTGATAAAAGTCTATGGTTTAATCGCACAAAGAATTGACTCAGATTTTAAGAAGTCAATATTTTTATTTTTCTTTCTAGCTAAAAATTCAATTGAATTTATTAAAGTTTAATTTTTTTTACATTTTGAGCAATTTATTGATATTTTCGCAAAAATATATGAGCAAATACTCACTTTATTTAAACTTTTGTTAAAAAAAAGTCGAACTGGTACAAACTTATCTCAGTTTTTGCTAAGTTTCTAATCGAGGAGTTTATTTCCTAAAGACCGAAAACATTAATGTTTAGAAAACTACCCCATTCAAATAAATCTATCCATTGAATCGAGAGTAGTTTGATAACAAACATTTTAGTTACGATCGCGGAAGGTTTCTCTCTCGCATCTGGCCTCGGAAACCGCTGTGAAGAGAACCAATCTAACCCTAAGTAAGGAGTCTTTAATTTATGCTGCTAAACGAGCGCAGATACTCGCCTTGGTTAAATCTTAGTTTTTTTCTCAAGTATTTAGCTAAACCGCCGAATATCTTCATCACCATCAATTTTATCTCTACAGGTGAGGATGTTTTCGTGCCCTTATCCTCCAATAGGTTTTAGTTTGCCAACAACAAGTATATTTCTTGGAACTCAAAGATTAAGTCTGTCTAAATTTCGCTCTTGCAGCAGTGGCAACAACCGCTTTTGTAATGAATGCCCTGTCCGATCGAAGAATTCTTCTAAAGAAGACCCGATAGGAATTTCAGTCGATTTTAATTGAATTAAGCTTTGAGCCTAGAACTTTATTCTAGGCGTTGATGTCAAAGGTGCAAGATCTGGCTCTAAACAGACTTTAACATCTGAGACAGAGAATTTCTTATCTGCCTAGCGACAGAGTTTTTGGCAAAAAATCAAATCGTCATAAGGAGAGTTGCAATGACCATTACGCCTCCGAAACCGGAGCAACAGGTAAGAGTGGTCGTCGATAACAATCCGGTGCCCACTTCCTTTGAAAACTGGGCCAAGCCGGGACACTTCGATCGCACTCTAGCCAGAGGTCCAAAAACCACCACCTGGATTTGGAATCTCCACGCCAACGCTCACGATTTCGACAGTCATACCAGCGATCTCGAAGACGTATCGCGCAAGATTTTCTCCGCTCACTTTGGGCATCTTGCCGTCGTCTTCGTCTGGTTGAGCGGCATGTATTTTCATGGCGCTAAGTTTTCTAACTATACCGCTTGGCTTGCCGATCCCCTACATATCAAGCCCAGCGCTCAAGTCGTCTGGCCCATTTTCGGTCAAGACATCCTCAACGCCGACGTAGGGGGAGGCTTCCATGGCATTCAAATCACATCCGGTCTCTTTCAACTTTGGCGTGCCTCTGGCATCACCAATGAGTTTCAGCTTTTCTGCACTGCTATAGGCGGGCTAGTCATGGCAGCCTTGATGCTATTTGCTGGCTGGTTCCATTACCACGTGCGAGCGCCCAAACTGGAATGGTTCCAGAACGTGCAGGCAATGCTGAATCACCACCTAGCGGGCTTGCTCGGTCTTGGCTCGCTGGGATGGGCGGGGCACCAAATTCATGTCGCCTTGCCGATTAACCAGATGCTCGATCGCGGAGTTCCCATCGAGAAAATTCCCCTACCCCACGAGTTCATCCTCAACCCCAATTTGATGCAGCAGCTATATCCCCACGTAAATTGGGGTTTTCCCAGCGGCGTGATTCCGTTCTTCACGCTCAACTGGGGTCAGTATGCTGATTTTCTTACCTTCAAAGGTGGTCTGAATCCGGCAACGGGGGGCTTGTGGCTGTCGGATACGGCGCACCATCACCTTGCGATCGCGGTGCTATTTATCATTGCCGGACACATGTACCGAACCAACTGGGGTATCGGTCACAGCATCAAAGAAATGCTCGATGATGCCAGAACTCCTAACATGCTGCCATTCTTAAGCTTTATCGGTCCAGAAGGTCACAAAGGTCTCTTTGAAACCCTCACCACTTCTTGGCACGCGCAGCTATCGATCAACTTGGCGATGTTAGGTTCGCTGAGCATTATCGTTGCTCATCACATGTATGCCATGCCGCCCTATCCTTACTTGGCAACGGACTATGCCACCGTGCTATCTCTGTTTACCCATCACGTCTGGATTGGCGGCTTTCTGATCGTTGGTGCTGCCGCTCACGCCGCTATCTACATGGTGCGGGACTACGATCCTGCCAAGAACGTCAACAATGTCCTCGATCGCGTCATCCGTCACCGAGATGCCATTATTTCCCACCTAGCTTGGGTGTGCCAATTTTTAGGCTTTCATAGCTTTGCCATGTATTGTCACAACGATACGATGCGAGCTTTTGGTCGCCCTCAAGACATGTTCTCAGATACTGGCATCCAATTACAACCCGTATTTGCCCAGTGGATTCAACACGTTCACACGGCAGCGGTCGGGGTTGGACAAGCAGCACAGCCCTTAGGCAATGTCTTTGGCGGACTGCGGAATATCGAACTGTCGGGACTGGGGACTACAGCCCCTGGCTTGAGCGAACCTGTCAGCTATGCTTTTGGCGGTGGAGTCGTCGCTGTCGGCGGAAAAATCGCCATGATGCCCATTACTCTGGGTACGGCAGACTTCCTCATTCACCACATCCATGCCTTCACCATTCACGTAACAGTGTTGGTGCTGCTCAAAGGCGTACTATATGCCCGCAACTCTCGTCTGATTCCCGACAAATCGGAATTGGGCTTCCGCTTCCCCTGCGACGGTCCCGGTCGCGGCGGTACTTGCCAAGTATCGGCTTGGGATCACGTTTTCCTAGGCTTGTTCTGGATGTATAACTCCCTGTCGATCGTCATTTTCCACTTCTTCTGGAAGATGCAATCGGACGTGTGGGGAACGGTCGATGCCGATGGCTCGATAACCCACATTACTTTGGGAAACTGGGCGCAAAGCTCGATTACGAATAACGGCTGGTTGCGCGATTTCTTATGGGCACAGTCCACTCAAGCTATCACCTCTTATGGTGGCGCACTGTCCGCCTATGGCTTGCTGTTCTTGGGCGGACATTTCATCTTCGGCTTCAGCCTCATGTTCCTCTTTAGCGGTCGCGGTTATTGGCAGGAACTGATCGAGTCGATCGTTTGGGCGCACAACAAGCTCAAAATTACGCCAGCCATTCAGCCTCGCGCTTTGAGTATCATCCACGGTCGAGCCGTAGGAGTCGCTCATTACCTCCTGGGAGGAATTGTGACAACCTGGGCGTTTTTCTTAGCTCGTATGGCGGCAATTGGGTAAGAGTTAGTAGTGATTGGTTGATAGTTAATGGTTCGACTAACTACTAACAAAAGCAGTTGACAAAGAAAACGAAGATTTAAACTATGGCTACAAAATTTCCCAAATTTAGCCAGGATTTACAGCAAGACCCAACGACGCGGCGTATCTGGTATGCGATCGCGACTGCCCACGACTTTGAAAGTCACGATGGCATGACCGAGGAAAATCTCTATCAACGGATTTTTGCTTCCCACTTCGGTCACATTGCCATCATCTTTCTGTGGACGTCGGGTATTCTCTTCCACGTAGCCTGGCAAGGTAACTTTGAACAATGGGTTAAAGATCCTCTCACCGTTCGTCCTATCGCTCACGCGATTTGGGACGCTCAATTCGGAGCGCCAGCAATCCAAGCGTATACTCAAGCTGGAGCCTCAAACCCAGTAGATATTTGTACCTCTGGTGTCTATCACTGGTGGTATACCATCGGGATGCGGACGAATAACGATTTGTATACGGGTGCAATATTCTTAATTCTGCTGGCTGCTGTTTTCTTGTATGCAGGCTGGCTGCACTTGCAACCCAGATTTCGTCCCAGCCTAAGCTGGTTTAAGAATGCAGAATCTCGCCTGAACCACCATTTGGCTGGCTTGTTTGGGGTTAGCTCCCTGGCATGGGCGGGTCATCTCATTCACGTTGCCATTCCCGAATCGAGAGGACAGCACGTCGGCTGGGATAACTTTCTCACCACTAAACCGCATCCGGCTGGCTTAGGACCATTCTTTACCGGGAATTGGGGAGTCTACGCTCAAAATCCCGACACTGCCGAGCATGTATTTAATACCTCTCAAGGTGCGGGGACAGCAATTTTAACCTTCTTGGGCGGATTTCATCCCCAAACCGAGTCGCTCTGGCTGACGGATATGGCGCATCACCATTTAGCGATCGCCGTAATATTCATTATCGCCGGACACATGTACCGAACCAACTGGGGCATCGGCCACAACATTAAGGAAATGCTCGATGCCCTTCAAGGTCCGGGCTGGAAAGGCTTCTTTATCGCTCCCAGAACTGGTCGAGGTCACCTAGGGATTTTTGAGGACTACAACAATTCGCTCCACTTCCAGTTGGGATGGCACCTAGCTTGCTTGGGAGTCATTACCTCTCTGGTTGCCCAGCATATGTATTCAATGCCGCCCTATGCTTTCATCTCTAGAGACTACACGGCCATGTCAGCCCTTTATACTCACCACCAGTACATTGCTGGATTTTTGATGGTGGGGGCCTTTGCCCATGGCGCTATCTTTATGGTACGCGATTACGACCCCGAACTCAATCGCGATAACGTATTAGCACGGGTGCTGAATCACAAAGAAGTGATTATTTCTCACTTAAGCTGGGTATCCCTCTTCCTGGGCTTCCACACGCTAGGGATATACGTCCACAACGATTGCGAGGTCGCTTTTGCCGCACCAGAAAAACAGATTTTGATCGAGCCAGTGTTTGCCCAGTGGATACAAGCTGCCCACGGCAAGACTCTCTATGGTCTGAGTACGCTGCTGTCCAATCCCGATAGTATTGCTTCGACGGCTTGGCCCAACTATGGCAACGTTTGGCTACCCGGTTGGTTGGATGCAATTAATAGTGGTACTAACTCGCTATTCTTGCCTATCGGACCTGGGGATTTCTTAGTCCACCACGCGATCGCGCTCGGACTTCACGTGACTACTCTGATCCTAGTCAAGGGAGCGCTCGATGCTCGCGGTTCCAAGCTGATGCCGGATAAGAAAGATTTCGGCTATGCTTTCCCTTGCGATGGTCCCGGACGGGGTGGCACATGCGATATCTCGGCTTGGGATGCGTTCTACCTTGCCATGTTCTGGATGCTCAACACTTTAGGTTGGCTCACCTTTTACTGGCACTGGAAACACCTCACCCTCTGGTCGGGGAATGTCGCCATATTTAATGAAAACTCGACCTACCTGATGGGTTGGTTCCGCGATTACCTGTGGGCTAACTCCGCCCAGTTGATCAATGGCTATAATCCGGCTGGTACGAATAACCTGGCTGTTTGGGCGTGGATGTTCCTATTCGGACACCTTGCTTGGGCAGTCAGTTTCATGTTCTTGATCACTTGGCGCGGTTACTGGCAAGAGTTGATTGAAACCCTCATGTGGGCGCACGAAAATACACCGCTCTCGTTTGGATATCCAAAAGATAAGCCAGTTGCGCTCTCTATCGTTCAAGCGCGTTTGGTGGGCTTAACTCACTTTACAGTGGGCTATATCGCCACCTACGGAGCCTTTTTGATTGCTTCAACTGCTAGTCGGTTTGGCTAGTTTGTCATGGGGTAAGGGAGATGAATGCATCGCCTCAACTCTACCCCTTACCCCAGCCTTCAAGTTTAGGGAGATCTCCTCTCTCCTAAAAACCGCCTGGTCATGTGGGCACTGACCAGGTTTCCTGTTCCAAGATTAGAGCGACAAAGGAAATAGAGATATGACAACAACTGAAACACAATCGCTACCTCAAGCCTATTCCGAACTAGATCCGATTAAGCCTTATCAGAATGACCCTTGGAAAGGCAATTTATCAACTCCCTTTAATGACTCTCCTATCGTCAGAGCTTACATTCGCAATCTTCCAGCCTACCGTCCTGGACTAACCCCCTTTATGCGAGGACTAGAAATTGGTATGGCTCATGGCTATTTTTTGGTCGGTCCGCAGGTTGTCGTAGGGCCGCTACGGGAAACGGCACATGGAGCCAATTTAAGCGGCTTAATTTGCGCTATTTACATAGCCGTCTCGGCAGTTTTAGGAATTTCGATCTTTGCCCTTGCCATGTTCCAAAACAATCCTAAAGGTTCTTACAATTCTTACTCCAAAGATGACTTGAGACCTTTGAGAAGTAAAGAAGACTGGTTCCAGCTTGCAGGTGGAGTCTTTTTAGGATCGATGGGAGGAGCAATATTTGCCTACCTCCTTCTCGAAAATTTTGATGACTTGGATGCCATCCTGCGAGGTGCAGTTAATGTGAGCCAACAATGGCTTCCTTGGGTAACGAGTTAAACAGTTACCAGTTATCAGTGACAAATGACAACTAATTAAAAAGGATAAAAAGGAGAATTTGTCTCATGGTAGACATGACACAATTAACGGGTTCCTATGCTGCTTCATGGCTTCCTTGGATTATGATTCCTCTTGTTTTTTACATTCTTCCTTTCCCAGTATTTGCATTACTTTTTCTCTGGATTGAAAAAGAAGGATCTCAAGAAGAAAGCCCAAGAGAACAATTTCAAAATTCAGTTGAGCGAGTTAATGTTATCGAACAATTTGGCGTTACCGAACAACAAGGATAAAAGATCATGAAACGATTACTGGCATTAGTTTTAATCCTAGCTATTTGGTTCACTCTTGTCCCTGCTGCTTGGGCACAAACTTCTCATCTCGTTCCTTGTAAGGACTCACCTGCCTATCAGGAACGCATGAAAAAGGCTCCCGATAATTATTATTTCAATAAGCCGGGTAAAGCCTATGCCGAATATCTTCTCTGTGGGGAAGATGGTTTGCCCCATTTAGCTCTCAGTTTCGATCGCGCGGGCGACATCGCTATTGCCTTCGGAATATTTTTCTATTTTGCTGGCTTTGTAGGTTGGTCGGGTCGTTCCTATTTACAAGTTTCTAATCAGTCTAAAAATCCAGAACAGATGGAGATTTTCATCGATATTCCTTTAGCCATTCAATCTTTTGCTAAAGGTTTACTTTGGCCCGTTTTAGCTTTTCAAGAACTTATTACTGGTCAATTGACTGCTAAAGATAGCGAGATTTCTGTGTCACCTCGGTAGTTGCTTGAGTCTAAATAATAAAATCAGTTCATCCAATAAATAGGAGGTTCGATTGTGCAATCTTTCTTCAAATATTTGACACTTGCACCCATAATGGCAATTCTGTCGCTAGTGATTGTTTTCGTCGTTTTTATTGAGTTGAACTACTTTTATCCAGGTTTGCAGTATGGCACCTATTTTCATTCTCTACCCTGAAAACATGAGATTAACTAAAACAATTCACAATTCGCATCGCTGCTAAAGCGCGACAGTTTGCTATTGAATAGGGTACTAACAATCGCTAATTAGTTTAGTAAGGTAGGCACTTTTTATGAGCTTAGAAGTCTTTATATAAAAAGTGTCTGCCCCAGTAGGTAGGACATTCTCTCATAAAATAACAACCATTGGTGACAAAAAAGTTATTATTAGCCGCCTCCGACGATGGTTACAATTTCTAAGCGATCGCCCGCTTGCAGTTGAGTCTCCTCCCAATACTGTCGGTGAAGAATTTCACCATTATATTCAACAGCCACTAAATGTGGATTTAACCCTAACTGTTCTAGCATCTGGGGCAATCGCGTCTGAGAAGGGCAAGTATACGGTTTCCCATTCACTTGTAAAGTGATTTGTTCTTGGTCATCGATCATTTGATTTTGGATGAAAGTATTTTGGATTGATTCTTTCTTGTCCCCCGGCTTGTTCCCCAGTCTCCCTATCTCTCCCTCTTTCCTACTTTTTCATCAATTGAGAGAGAAAAACTTGAGTCACTCTAGTGGGGTCTTCTGCTTGCATAATAGCGCGGACGACAGCCACTCGTTCTGCCCCTGCATCAATAACATCTTTAACATTAAAGAGATTGATCCCGCCGATCGCAAACCAGGGAATCGGGGCATGTTTGACAGCATGGCGAACGTACTCCAATCCTGCTGCTGCTTTGCCTGCTTTGGTTGGCGTTTCGTAAACAGGGCCCACGCCGATGTAATCTGCGCCTTGGGCGATCGCTTGCTCCATTTCTTGCGGATTGGTGGTCGATCGCCCGATAATCCGCTGAGGACCTAATATTTGCCGTGCCACTGCAATGGGAAGGTCTTGCTGTCCTAGATGCACGCCATCGGCATCGACTGCCAACGCTAAATCGACGCGATCGTTCATAATAAACAATGCCCCATAATCGCGACACAACTGGCGCAATTTTTGAGCGTTTGCTAATCTGACAATGTCGTCAGTATTTTTATCTCGATACTGAACTAGCGTCAGTCCTCCTTTCAAGGCAGCTTCTACGATGGAGAATAATTGTTCGCAGGGAGAAGTAACGAGATAGAGTCGAGTGTCCTTGAGTTGCTGGCGACGGCGGGATGTTAATAATGTGCTTTCCATAATATAAACCTGATAGCGCATTTGTTTGAACGCTTCTCCCATCCCTGATTTGTATAGCTTGCCATACTCCTCTAAAACTCGCATTGCTTCTTGGGTGCGACACAGGTTTGCTTGAAGAATTTGTTCGACACTGCTGCGCGTTTCTTCTTGGGGATGGGATAGCCCAGTGCCCACATCTTCTAATGTATCTCGTGCCAATCGCAACTCCGAACTATGCCAACTAGCGATTTCTTGTCGCATTTGCTTGCATTTTTCTGCCAGTTGAGTGTCATTCAAACCAAAGCGACACCATTCTTCTACGATTCGCAATCCTTCTCTAGCACGATCTAAGTTTGCATCCAAGATCCGCTCGATCGCAAACGGTTGTTCTTTTCTTTGGTTAGATTGCTCGTCCATCGTTTATCTAACTTCAAAACTCAAATTCGTTCAGTCTCTCCTGAAGCAGTTGGGGGAATTTTTCGTACCACTGTTGATTGAGAGGGGAAGGATGGGGCAGCGGCAATAACGTCACTTGACGCTGGTATGGTATTCCTTGCTCGTCTAAGGCTGTAAGGGTAACTTTGAGCTTAGATGTAAAGCGATCGCTGCTTTGAAAAAACTTATTTATCTCTCCTTTAGCGCCGTAGGGTGCAAACCATTTAAAGGCTTCAGTTCCCAGCGTAATAATTTGATTGCCTTGCCAATGAATGACTAATAAGCGTGCTATAAAAGGGCGGAATCTTTCTTTGACTTTTGTTTCATAGGCTTTATTGCCAGGGGGTTTGTAGGGAACTGTATTGGTTAGCAAGACGCGATCGCAAACCGAATTTAAATCTTTTCTTCCCTTGGGTTTTTGATGGTGCATTGCCCAGTAAAATCCCTCGCGTACTAGAGTTCCTGCCGCCCCAATCAAAGGTTGCCCCGCGATCACTTCATCCCTACCCAAATCACGACCAAAAAAACAAATCTGACTTTTCAGATTGCCTGCATAGAGTATGGGTTGAGTGGGTTCTTTTCCAGCAGCTTTATAGACATCTACATCAATGGGAAAGGGTTCTCTTTCTGCTTCTTGTCGAACTTGTTCGATTAAAGTGTCTACATCTGACATTGGATTTAGCTGTAACTACTGAGCTAGTTCAATAACTATAGATCGCCGCAAAGCATCTTCCAACATACCACCGAAATCAACCAATCGCACCAACGCGATCTTCACCTCGCATTGCCAATGCTATATAAGAAAAGCTTATAGATTAGTATAACTATAGTTTTTATTAAAAAGATTTACAAAACTAAGAAGTTTTATTAAGATAATGATGTAAATCATAAAGAACCTTGAAAAAGGAATAGGAATCATAGGCAAATGACAACAACCTTA
>NZ_MRCB01000016.1 GCF_001904635.1 Hydrococcus rivularis NIES-593 | reverse complement strand
TAGTGTCTAAGTCGATCTAACTTTATCCTATCTTGTCTAAGTTCTTAAGAGCGGATAATTTATCATGCGATCGCTCCTCTTAAATTTAGCATTGCCGCCTGGAATCAACGGTGGTATCGCTATATTAAAATTCAATTCGTGGCGATGTTAGAAACTGGAGGAGCTTTTGTTTTTCTAATCGTTGTGACTCTCTCGCTTTTACCTGCCCGCTTAACAGCGCTTTAGCGCGATCGCTCTCAACTATATTCTTGTTTAAAACTAATATTAAATTTTAACTTTTAACAAAAAAATTAAAATTTACTGCGAACCATTGACAACTGAGGTCACAATTTAAACCAGGATAATGTAGCGGGCGAGAAAACACAAGGCAACGTTTTGTTGCTAATAGATCTCTATTATTCAGGTGAAAGAACTATATTGGCTCGATCGTATTCAACCTTCCGATCGTTTATCGGTCGGAGAAAAAGCCTTTGTCTTAAGTCAGTTTAGGCAGCAAGGCTATCCGATTCCTACTGGTTTCGTCATTAGCACGGAATTTTGGAGAGAATTTATCGAAAATCTCGAAGGTAAAGCCTCTATTTTGACCGATCTCCCTTATTCTTCTTTACATTTAGATGTAGATGATCGTTCGACCTTGCAACGGGTAGCGCGACAAAGCCGTCAGGAAATCCTTGGAGCAACTTTACCTGCCGAGTGGCGATCGCTTTTCACGACTGCCGCCCAACAATTAAAGTCTTGCGCTTTAATTTTGCGTATCTCGTTATCGCTGCCGCACTCGCTCGAAGAACGATTTTCAGGATTGCTTCCCTCGCAGGTTTGTTGGTGCGAACCGGAGGCATTAGAATTAGCCATAAAACGGACTTGGGCGGAGTTATTTAGCGCAAAAAGTTTGTTTTACTGGCAGCGAAGAGGGATCGGCATCGAACAGATCGACTTAGCCATTTTAGTACAGCCGCTCGAAAACGCGATCGCTTCTGGCACGACAGCCATTGACTCGGATTGTCTTGAGATTCAGTCAACCTGGGGATTAGGCTACAGCATCCTTAGAGGAGAGGTGTTGCCCGACACTTATCAAATCCAACTCTCAACGGGACAGATAAAAACTCAGCAGTTGGGCTACAAAATCCGCGCCTATCGCTTAAAATCCATGCCAGAATCAACCGATCGCGACATTCCTCTCGAAACCTATGTGTTAGCACCAGAAGAACAAGAACGCTATTCTCTCGACGAGACTATTTTAGAGCAACTGATTCGGTTGGCTCGGCGTTTAGTAGCCGAACAGCAATTCTCCGGTTCCTTTGAGTGGACGCTCTCGTCAGTTTCCCAGTTGTCGATCGCGCAAATTCGCCCCAATCTCTCCAAACAAGCGCCTGCAGCTAGTTTGATTCCTACACGATCTGTTATGGAAAATTCCCAACTCCTGCTCACTGGATTATCGGCTTCTCCAGGAAAAGCAATTGCTGTTGCCCACACGATCGCAGATGACGCACATCTAGCTGCCGTACCAGTCGGAAGCATTTTGGTTGCGCGACAAATTAATCCCCATTGGCTGCCATGGATCAAACAAGCAGCGGGTATTATCGCCGAACGGGGAGGCATAACCAGCCATACCGCTATTATCGCCAGAGAATTGGGAATTCCTGCCATTGTCAACGCTACTGGCGCAATGCAACGAGTTCGCACCGGAGAATTGTTACTACTCGATGGCGACAAAGGAGAAGTTTATCGTCTCAAAGAGGAATCGCCAACCGTCACAGAAACATGTCCTGAAACGCCCATACAGAAATCAGAAGTACAGGAATTGATTGCTGATTATCCAATTGGCACTCAGTTGATGGTCAATTTGAGCCAGCCGAGTGCTATTGCCAAGGCGGCTGCATTACCTGTCGATGGCGTGGGATTGTTGCGATCGGAATGGATGATATCAGAGTTGCTGTCTCAAAAGCCTCTAGAAGAATGGCTAGAGCCATCTCAACAATCGCACCTAGTCGAATGGTTGACGCAAGCGATCGCTGAATTTGCCAGGGGATTTGCACCGCGACCCGTATTTTATCGCTCTATCGATAGCAAAGCGCCCGAATTTAGTTTTCTTTTAGGTAAAAAATCGAGCGAGCAACGAGGAACTTGTGGCTATCAGTTAAATCCGACGCTTTTCGAGCTAGAATTGCAGGCTTTGAAGCAAGTTAGTGATTCTGGCTACACGAATGTGAACCTCATTTTGCCATTCGTTCGGGGTGTTGAGGAGTTTAGCTTCTGTCGCAGTCGCGTCGAACGAGCCGGATTATTGGATCGCCAGATGTTTCAACTGTGGATTATGGCAGAAGTCCCTTCCGTTATTTTTCTGCTGCCACAATTGATTCGAGCTGGCGTTGGGGGCATTTCTATTGGCACTAACGATCTCACTCAATTCTTGTTGGCAGTCGATCGCGAAGGAGCGATGTCTTCAGATAGATTGAATGCTCGTCATCCAGCCATGCTAGCCGCGATCGAACAGTTAATCCGCCTTGCGAGGGATGCAGAAATCCCATGCTCGATTTGCGGGCAAGCTCCCGTACAGTATCCCGAACTCGTCGATCGCTTGATACAGTGGGGAATTACCTCGATTTCTGTAGAACCGGAGGCAGTTGAAAGAACCTGTCGGGCGATCGCTCGCGCCGAACGGCGTTTGCTCCTAAAAGCGTCGAGAAAAATGCTGTCGGGCGATCGCTCTGACTTGCCTGTTTGATTTAGGAGGGGATCGCGAAAAACCCATCGCGATCCTCACAAGTTCCTCAAATTTCAATCTTATTCTGATTGAAGAGAGTTATAGAGAGGTTGAGGTTGTATGAGTAACTGTCCTTGTTGCGGGAATTCATTACTTCGCCATGTCCGTCATGGTAACGTATACTGGTTCTGCCAAAGCTGTTGGGCTGAAATGCCTAATTTCGATCTGATGCGAATGATTAATCCCCATCGCAAATTACAGCAGCATTTACCTCCTCTAGAAAGAGAAAATCAAGGGAAATTAGCAGAAGTAACCTGTGTTTAGAAAACAAGATTAGTAATGATTTTTGAAGATTAACAAAAAAAGATTGTCGCGTTTTTTGGCTTTAATAAAAGCGTTTAAATCAACAAAAAAAATTAATTTTTTTGTCGATCGCCTAAAAACTTCAATTGTAAACAGTCAGTAAAAAATAGGTTGCTAGAAAACTAAAATTATCCCTCTAGCTTCGCCCTTCTTCCTAGTAAGGGCGACTGAAGGGAGTTGTATTGCGATCGCGTTAATAAAATTTTTTACAATACTTTATTAATGATATAGCTGCTTAGTTGCCGTTATCGGCAACCTCGATTGAACGCCTAGAGTTAGCGAAGAAGTTTGTCCTCGGTTGAGACGATCTGCTGCCGCGCAAGCAATCATCGCCGCATTATCCGTACATAGCGTGAGTGGAGGATAGTAGACTTTGAGATTGTGTTCTTGGGTGGCAGCTTGTAAATGTGCTCTCAAGGCACTGTTAGCTGCCACGCCACCCGCCGCAACAATTGTGGAAATCCCATAATCGATCGCGCAGGTAATGGTTCTTTTCACGAGCGATCGCGCTACAGTCTCTTGAAAACTAGCTGCGAGGTCGTTTATCGGCAACGGTTGGTTTTCTGCCTTGAGCTTCTGTACTAATCGCAAAACTGCCGTTTTTAGCCCGCTAAAACTGGAATCGTAGGGATGATAGCCTCCCTCTGGCAAGGAGACTTTCCCTTCTGGCAGGGGAAACGCTTCTCGATTGCCCATTTTAGCAGCGCGATCGATGGCAGGTCCTCCCGGATACCCTAAGCCCAACAAGCGCGCAACTTTATCAAATGCTTCTCCAGCCGCATCATCGCGAGTCGATCCCAGCATCTCGTAAACGCCACAGTCTTTAACGTAAATCAAACTCGTGTGACCGCCAGAAACCAAAAGGCACAAAAATGGCGGCTGCAATTCGGGATCGCTTAAATAGGTTGCATAGATATGACCTTCAAGATGATGCACGCCGATGAAGGGTTTGTGATACAAAATTGCCAAAGTTTTAGCTGCGGTAACTCCAACCATCAATGCGCCTACTAATCCAGGCGCTACCGTAGCGGCAACGCCGTCGATCTCGTCCCAGCCCAGTTTTGCGGAGGCAAACGCTTGGGCGATGCAGGGATTAATCGTTTGTAAATGTTGGCGAGATGCCATCTCCGGTACGACTCCCCCATAGGTTCCGTGGAGGTCGATTTGGGAGGCAATAATACTGCTCAAAATGTGACGATTTTTTACAATTGCAACGGCAGTTTCATCACAACTTGTTTCGATTGCTAGAATCGTGCTCATTCTCTGATAGTTTGATACAAAAGACTACTTCTTGTAACTTAAACTTTACTCGGCAAACTTGTCAGAGTATTATTACATCTGCATGCAGCCGATTTTCTACATCTTTCGTACAAAAAACTCAGTCTTTTGTTACAAAAGGAAACAACTCTTATGAAGCATTTGTTGGCTTTAATTCTCATTGTTACCTTGTGGTTTAATTTTGCTCCTCCTGCCTCTGCCGATGGTAGCGTTGCTGGGTTAACGCCTTGTAGCGAAACCCCTGCCTTCAAGCAAAAATCCAAGAACTTCCTCAACACGACTGCCGATCCCAAATCTGGGCAAAAGCGTGCTGAACGCTATGCTCAAGCCCTTTGCGGACCAGAAGGCTATCCTCACTTAATTGTAGATGGCCGCTGGGATCATATGGGTGACTTTTTTATTCCTAGCATTCTTTTCCTATATATTGCCGGACAGATAGGTTGGGCAGGTCGCGCTTACTTGATCGCCATCAGAGACGAGAAGGACGCAGAAATGAAAGAAATCATCATTGACGTTCCTCTAGCACTCAAACAGATGATAGCTGCCTTTGCATGGCCTCTATTGGCTGTTAAAGAATTCCTTGCTGGTACCTTAACCGCAAAGGATTCGGAAATTCCTGTTTCTCCCCGTTAACTCATCGTTTGAGCCGTCATAATTTTTCGATCGCAATATCTTGTTTGGAGAATAGTTTATGGCAAAATTTCTTTCTTTGGCTCCGGTAATTCTCTTTGTATGGCTAGCCGAGACAGCCGTTTGGTTGATTGTGTTTAACAACATTTACCCCGATCTGCTTTTCCACCCTCTAGGTTAGGTTAAGAAAGTCACCCTTCCAGTGTGAATTCAACTCGTGGTTGCTGTTGCGATCGCGAGTTTTTTCTCTAGGAAATCCCCAGTTATTGCAAAGCCTTTTTAGCTCCCGATCGCGCTAGCTGGGAAATTTACAACCAGAATACCTAACTGGTCATTTAGAATAACTAATTAATAGCTTCAAGAGCTAGGTTGTCAATTATCCGAGATTATCACTCGCATTATTTCATCCCCATGTTTCGCAAATTCTCTTTAGCATCGTTGTTACTCACTCTAGGCGGGATCTTAACCTCTGTTGGACTCATTGCCTACGTCACCGGAAAGGCAGCCTTAAACATCGGTGGATGGTTTTATGGAATTCCCCTAATCCTCGGCGGTCTGGCACTCAAAATCACCGAACTCAAGCCAGTTCCTTACAGTCAACCCACGCCGCCAGAAATTGTCGCCTTGCGAGAAAAGCAAGGAACGCCAACTCAAAATCAGGTTCGTCAAGATGTGACCCGCTATCGCTTCGGTCAGGATGCACATCTAGATGAATCTTTAAAACGGTTGGGATTGAGTCCTAGCAATGAAGAAAGACCCGTTTTGACAGGAGTGCGAGAAACGGCAATTAACGATTCCTACACGCTTATTTTGGAATTTGAATCTCCTTTTATTTCTCTAGAAAAGTGGCAGGAAAAGCAAGAAAAGATCGAAAAATTTTTTGGACCGGGAATCCGTGCCGAATTGATGCAACCGCAAGAACATCGAGTCGATGTGGCTTTAATCGCGATTTCTGAAGCTAAAGTTAGCTGATTGGCTGATTGACTGACCAATCTTTGTCCCCTCATCCCTAAATCTCTTCTCCCATAAGGGGCGAAGGGACTTCAGTCCAAAGTCTTAAGTGAAAAGCCCCTCTCCCGTTCTGGGAGAGGGGTTGGGGTGAGGGCGATTTGAGTTTTGTCACTCAACCAGCACTACTTCATACCCTTTTGGCAATCTCAAAACTGATTTGATTAATCTTTTTTGCTTTTCTATCTTCCTATTGCCTTTTTATTTTGTAACATCTAAAAGAGCAGAATTGCTCTTTTTTTCAATTAAACTGGCTACAAATAAATTTTGCTCTTGCCATCAGATTCTATCGATCGCTACCTAACATTTTCTCTTTTTTTATGTTTGAGAATGGGGAACCAAATATATTTTGGGGTTAGTTATGATAATCCCAAAAGTCTTTGAAGATGACGACAACTCTCATATTTGATTGGTATCGGTAAGAATGCTGCTAGTTTTTTCTATTTGAATTGTTTTGTTTAGGGGTCTCTGTTACCGATAACTGTTCATCGTCCTTTACGGTTGTTTGCCACCCCGTGAGGTTTTAGGAAAGGGTTTTGGGTAAATTAGGAAATTGGTATTAACTTAATACGCCCGTCTGCGAAACAGCTTCTCTCGTCAGGCAGACAAACGATTATCGAACCGTATCAAACCATTCAACAATTCCATCTGCTAGCGTTTGCACTAATTTCTCTTGTTCTTGTGGATTGCTAATCCAGTCAAATTCATCGGGATTGATCATAAATCCGAGTTCTAATAAAACTGAAGGTGCCGTGTAAGGACGAGTTAGAGCGAGGTTATTCCAAAACACGCCATAGGAGGGACGGTTGAGTTTTTTGACTAGATAATTATGGAGAAAAACTGATAAATTGTGTGCCTGGGGATGATACCAAAATATTCCCACTCCTTTGGTATTTATCGCATCGCCCCAATCTGGCAAGGCATTATAGTGAACTGAAAGTGCAATGGTTGGTTTGACTGTATCGATTGCATCGACTCTGGCTTGCAAAGAGAGTTCTTTATCTTCTTCTCTTGTCATGTAAACCTTCGCACCGCGATCGATTAATTGCTGCTCTAATCGTTTTGAAACTACTAAAGCAATTTCTTTTTCTGTATAGCCATTTGGTCCTGTTGTCCCTGTTTCTGTGCCGCCATGTCCGGGGTCTAGAAGAATTTTAACTCCTTGTAAAGAGGTCGGATTTTGTTTCTGGTTTTGTGGGGGATGTCGCAGAGAAAGAATGAGACTCGTTCCTTGATATCTCAAGTCATACCCCCATTGTTGCTCCGATTTTAAATTAAAAATATATTGAATTTGTCCCGGTGCGATTTGTTGCCAGTCTAAACGCTTAATTATCGGGTCGTCATTGAATTTAATCGTATCGGTTTGTGCGGTTGTATTGTAAAGCGTTAAAATCAGGTTTTTTTCTCCCTGTTGTACGCTAATGGGAACGGGAACTTGTAGAGGAAAAATAATTTCTGTTGCTCCTTCAACCTGTCGGGAATTAATGCCTCGAATAATAGATTTTGGCGGAATATTATTGGGGAGCGATCGCGTTTCTTCTCGCTTAATCCAACCGCCATAATCTAAACGCAACCATTCTCCCTCTATCCCTGTAACAGAAGCCATCGTTCCTTTGGGTAAAGGCGTTAAACGAGAATGATCGGTACTCGGACCCGTTCTAGCCACTCCCGATGGGGCAGTTATTTCTACTACTTCCAATTTGCTCGGAGAAAGAATTTCTACACCTCCCGCACCCGGTTGAGTAATTGTTTTTCCATCTAGGCTGAGTTGAAAGATAGGATTTCCTAATTTACCGACTTTGGAAAAGGTAGAACATCCTTGATAGTTGCCTGCTTCCGATGTAGCGGGTTCATTGCTTGAAGTTAAAACAGCAGAATTAGGCGGTAATCGAACGGTTTGTGCTTGGGCTAATAAAGGAATGGTTTGGTTATCTAATCGCACAGAAACAGTCGCGTTCGGGGGCGCGATCGCGCCAAAACAAATGAGTTCGTCGGGCAGTCTGGCAATATCTACTGCCGGGCTAAGAGAATCTTTAGCAAATGCAATGCCAACTGGCATTTTTGGTTCGCTGGCAATTCGAGTGACTTTGACCTGAATTTCCCGATCGCGATCGCGCAAAGTAAAGAGATTTTCTCCCATCTTGAGGGGAAAACTGGGCGCGAAATGTCCGCTTTTATTGCGAGCGATAGGTCGATCGTTGACTAACACTTCTCTATCGGGAGAAGCAGTTCCTATCAGGAAAATCTTGTCTGAAGTCGTTTGATGATTGTTGGGAGGGTAGGCTAAATATAGCGTAGGTTCCGATTTAGCCACGGAGATTCCCATATTACTTACTATTATCATTATAATTACAAATGCGATCGCTCCCCAAAATCTTTTCATGTTTGATAGCAATAATTAGGTTTAATTAAAACAAGGTATCATAAAATTAAAGGTATCATAAAATTAAATTCATCATTCATAATTTGTAATTCACAATGTTCTGATTAATTTTCTAATAATATTAAAAGCAAACTATCGATACTTGGTTGATTTTGATTCTGCCAGTATTATTGAATTCCCTTTTCTTTTTGTCCGGTTAATTAACTGCGGTAGAAAACGAGCTTGCCTTTTTTCTCTAAAAATGTTACCGAGCGAACCTCAAAAATAATTTAAAAAGAGGGAAACCTATAATAGTAGATAGATCGCAAGCTCGACCGTTTCAATATGACCTTTGAGAGCCTACCTCAGAAATCTTCTCGCGATTACCATCCCGTCATTATTCGTTTGGAAGAAGTATCTAAAGTTTATGGCAGTGGAGAAACAGCCGTCCATGCCCTCTCTAACGTGAACTTGATTATCGACCAAGGCGAATACTGCTCGATTATGGGAGCATCGGGATCGGGAAAGTCTACTTTAATGAATATTATTGGCTGTCTCGATCGCCCCACCTCTGGACGCTACTATCTCGATAACTTAGATGTCTCAAAACTGCCGGACACCGAATTAGCTAAAATTCGCAACCGAAAAATTGGTTTTGTTTTCCAACAATTTCATCTGCTGCCTCAGATGACAGCATTGGAGAATGTCATGTTACCGATGGTATATGCAGCCGTGCCGCAACAAGAAAGGCGCGATCGCGCGATAGTTGCCTTAACGCGAGTCGGGTTAGAAAATCGAATCAACAACAAACCCAATCAACTTTCCGGAGGACAACAACAACGGGTTGCGATCGCTCGTGCTATTGTCAATAATCCTCTTCTCTTGCTAGCAGACGAACCCACGGGCGCACTCGATTCCCAGACGACTCGCGAAGTCCTAGCGATTTTCGACGAACTTCATAACAGCGGCATTACCATTGTCATAGTCACTCACGAACAAGAAGTCGCGCGTCATTCTCAGCGCATTATTTGGTTTCGCGACGGACAAGTCGTATACCCCTATCTCACTCCAGAAGAAATGCTTCAGGTGGTAGTAAGTTAACGGTTAGTAAAGCTTAGACTGGTAATGAGAATCATACTCCATAAAATGGCAAAGCTTCCGACCAATGAGGGCGCTTTTGCGCTTGCCAATTTTGATAAGCTAGTTCGAGTAAACTATCGGCAGTCGCTCCTAGCGCGGTTGGTGCGACAATTAATTGGTAAGAAGTTTCTGACTTTTCTAGGGTTTGTTGCCATGTTTCTGGTGTCATTACCGTATCGGGTAAATAGGCAATCAAACCCGAAGAGCGATCGCAAACTTGATAAATTCCAACATATAATTGACCTCGCGTTGCATTCATTTGCAGGGCAATTGTTTGATTGGAAGAAGAGCGATCGCATTTTGCCCAAGCAAGCGCTGCTAGGGTAGAAATAGCAAATAAAGGAATCTCTAACTGTTGTGCTAAAGTTCGAGCAGTTACAACACCGATACGAGTACTGGTGAAGCTTCCAGGTCCTTTTGCTACGGCAATAAATTCTAGATCTTTCCAAGTTTGAGGCTTCAGAAATTCAATAAGATATTGATGTAAATAAGTAGATAATTCTCGATCTAAATTCCAGGTTTGAGTGCGACTGTCGCCAGCAAAATTACTCAGGCTAAGTCCTAATTGAGGACTGCTAGTATGAAGAGCGAGGGCATATTTGTTGAGGTGAGAATTTTGCATTGTGTTAATGAATTTTAGCCTGAAAAAGTTTAGCAAGCGCTGCCGATCGCGGAAGAATCATCTGATATTTCTTAAGCCGTTGGCAATCTTGCTCGGTTCGATGGAAAATGCGATCGCAATCCATCGCAATCCATATTGTCTTTCATGTCAGCAATTTTAACTTTTAAAGCAATGGGATTAGACATGACGCGACTGAGATCTGCTTCATAATCTTCTCCAGAACGTTTCGTAAGCGCGTCAATCGTTATAACTAATTGTCATGTTGAGCGTAGCGATAGCGAAGCGAAACATCTTCTACCAATTCGCAATTGGCAATTGGCAACGATCGATTCGCAATTAGTCAGCAGTTCTGTGTGAAGCCTCTCGCATTTTTAGATCGAAGCGCCCTTACTTTTCAATCCAAAATCCGCCGTTCTTCTTGAAGCGGTTCAAGGAGCGTGCGGCGGCTTCGCAAAAATGGTATTATACCAATTTTCAGGTTTTCGCGATCGACATCTTTTTCCCTTTTCCCAGTTTGGGAGAGGGGTTGGGGGTGAGGGCGATCGACCATCTCTGTCATTAATGAATGAAAAATGATATAAGTCCTCATTTTATCAGAAAGGTCTTAGGACTACGATCATTATCCAACAAGCTTTCTGGTCTCGTTGTCACCTTATTAGCAATTGATGATTAGTTAAAAAAAATCTTAAATTGCCTGATTTTTAGACATTCTTTTAGAAGTCGATCCTGAGATACATTTTGCCGATAAAACTACTCGATATTTTGTCTCAAATACAGAGCAATCTTTGATAAAGTTTGCCAGAATTGGAAGATTTCCTCGTTCTAATCTTTGTTGGGCTTGTTTTGCATAGGGTTGAAATTGTTGCAGCCAGGAATTATCGGCTAAATATTCAGGAGTAAAAGCATTTTTATCCAGCAAAAAGAAATCGATATGATGGTTTTTGATGAACCGTTTTACTTCTTCTAAACTAGAACTATACTGAGTTTGGATTAAAGCGATCGCTCTTTGACGAAATTTTCTATAGTAACCCCAATGATAGGGGATCGAATATTCTCTACCGATGAAAATCGATCGCTGAGTAAAAGATGGTAAATTACTATTAGTATCTTCGGCAAGAGAAGCGATGAGGATATCTTTAGGTTGTTGCTTAAAAAACTCATATAGCTTTGGTTCGTTTCCTTCGACATAAAGCGTGATTGGAAATCGTTTCATTGTGTTGGGATAAAAAAGAATTGCTCCAACAATTAAACCAATAAAACTAAGGGCGATGACTTGTCGTCTTCTCGAAAAAGATATCGTTTTTTTGGCTACCCAATTCAATAAAGCATCTAAAATTAAGGATAAAGTAATTCCTGTTGATAATGCAATAATAATCCGAAAGCTATAAGCAGTGTAACGGTTGGGAAGATGCAATCTAAATATAAAAGCATGAGCAATAAAAAACATACCCAACGATCCAAAAAGGAGTTGAGGAAGAAGAATAATATTAGGTTGAATTCGCTTCACCAAGGGAAACCGCGAGGGAAATTTGAGCAGTAATGGTAAAAACACCCCACTTACAAGAGTTAGGGGAATAAATGGATACATGGGAAACATCCCACTGCGTTTGCCATAGATGAAATATTCGTCGAGTCTTTGAGAAAAGAACTCAGTTCGTCCTCCGGGTAAAAATTCTGGCAATTGTTTAGCTTGAGCGACAGTAATAATTGGATCGAAAACAGAATGACTGAGAGCATAGGGAAGCATGACAAGAAATGCCACCCCTAACCCCAAAAAGCAGAAGCGATAATCTTGAGGATTTTGAGATAAATAAAAACCTTTTTCTTTCTTTTTAAATAATCGAATAATTAGAAGACCGCCAGCCAGAAAAATGCAGTGAGGATAAATTAGTCCTATTAGAGCGATCGCGATTAAAACAGGAACTAAATAACGACGGGATAAATAATATAAAAAAGCTAGAATTAATACATAAGAAAATGCTCTAGGAGTTGCAGAAACCAAATCATCTTTCATCCAGAGATTTTGATTGAGAACTAAGGAAGAGATAAATGCTGTCCCTGGCAATGGCAATATTTCTAGAGAAAAAGCAAAACAGTAAAAAGTAGTAATTAATCCAATAAATAGAGGCAATATTTTATTAAAAAATAGAGGATTAATGCCGATCGCTGCTGCTAATTGGTAAATCGTTTTGTATGCTAAGGGAGCAACCGATTGAAAATAATCAGCAATAAAATCGTTAGGGAATAACGCTGGATCGATAAATCGCATCATCCAAAAAACATGCTGCCGCGCATCATCTTGAACGATATATTCGCTACTAAAAGCTTGTTGCAATCCCAAACAACTATAGAATATAGAAAAAGCTAAGCTCAAACTCAGCCAAACTATCTTGGGTATTTTTATCATTGCCAATCAGCAATATCAAGCAAAATAGAATCATCAAATTATACCTGTTAAGGGTGCAAATTACTTTGCACCCCTACTCTACAAAATTTGCGCGATCGCTATGAATTATTTGACAATTCCTGAGTGACCTTTAATGTCTCCCACGGGTTCAAATTGTCCTCCTAAATATTGTGCCAGGAACTCTTCAGCGATCGCGTAAAAATGCAAGCGGTTTTCCGGGCGAGCAAATCCATGTCCTTCATCGGTATAAAGAACATATTTAACGGGTTTACCGGCTTGACGCATCGCTTCAACGATTTGTTCGCTTTCTGCTTGCTTGACACGGGGATCGTTCGCACCCTGTGCGATTAGCAATGGCTTTTGAATTTTATCCACAAAAAAGAGGGGCGATCGCGATTTGAGAAACTCCTCTTGGGTCTCCAAATTCCCTACCCGATGTTCAAACATCGCCGTCATCGGTTTCCAGTAGGGGGGAAAGCTTTGTAACAACGTGATAATATTACTCGGTCCGACAATATCCACCCCGCAGGCGAATACCTCTGGCGTAAAGGTCAATCCCACCAAAGTTGCATAGCCCCCATAAGAACCGCCCATAATTGCAATCCGATCGCGATCGGCAATTCCCTGTTCGACTAACCAATTGACCCCATCGATCAAATCGTCGTGCATTGCTGCCGCCCACTGACGATTCCCTGCATTGAGAAAAGCTTTCCCATAGCCAGTAGACCCTCGAAAATTCACCTGTAGGACCGCATAACCGCGATTAGCCAGCCATTGTACCTGTGGGTCGTATCCCCAGGTATCCCTTGCCCAAGGACCGCCATGGACGAGAAGAACCGCAGGATAGGGAGCTTTTCCCGCGATCGGCAAGGTTAAGTATCCATAAATGGTTAATCCATCTCGTGCCTGATAAGAAATGGGTTGCATCGACGACAGGGGTAACTCTTCTAATTCTGGTCGATTGCTAAAGAGTAAGGTACTCGATTTCGAGGCTCGATTGTAGAGATAGTAATAAACCGGACCATCGTCGGTGAGGTAAGCGACAATCCAATTTTCATCGGCCAAATCCCGGCTAGTCATCGAGAATTCTCCAGGGCGCACTTTAGCTAATGCCTCAAAATCTGCGGCAATACTTTCATCGAGAATTTGCCAATGCACCTTATCTTTGTAAAAGGAAACTGCTTGGATGTGACGCTTGGTCGGATGAGTTACGATCCCGCCGATATCGTACTGTTCGTCCTCAGCAATAACCGTCTCTTGTCTGGTAGCTAAATCCAAAGCGATTAACCGCTGGGTATTGGCATCGTGAGAGCCTAAAATATATAAGGTTTTGTTATCGCTAGAAAAACTAATTGCTCCCCCCGTATCGTCGGGCCCCCAGTGACGGAGAATTTCCCAAGGGCGATCGCGCGTTTCGCGATACAGTAGATCGGAACCCCCATCGGGCGTAGCCGCGGCAGCAGCGAGAATTTGAAACTGTGCATTCGCCGTCCAGCCGACGATATTGCCTGGATTGTCAGTGTCGAATTCGACTGCACCATTTTTTAGGTTAATGCGATAAACATCAAATTTCTCTGGGTTATTAAGATTGAGTCCGACGAGAATTTCATCGGGAAAGTCGGGATCGAGATCGATTACTTGTGCTTTCACGCCTTGAAATGGCGTTAAATCTCGAACGATATTGGTCTGAATATTGACCGAGTAAAGGTGGAAATTTTCATCTCCATCCGAATCTTGTAGATAGATGAGCTGTTCGGGATTATACGTCCAGAAATAAGCCCGAATCCCCCGTTTTTTATCGTCGGTTAGCTTGCGATCGTCCTCCTGCCCCAGAGTCCGCAACCAAACTTGCAAGACATTTTTGTCGTCGGGGGCAATATAGGCTAAATACTTACCATCGCTTGATATACGTGGACTGCTGCGTTGGGGGTTGCCAAACAGGATTTCGCGAGGAATCAAAGGCGGAAGTTTGGGATCGGATTGAGTAACCTTCTCAGTCATGATGCGTTGCCGATCGGCTTCAAAAAAAGAGCGGATATCGTCTTTTATGATAACCGTCTCTCTAAATTAACGTTTTTTCTATCTACGCAGCCAGTACCAATTGCTTGTGCGAGAAAAAGTCAATCCATTGCGAACTTCGGACTTCTTCGTCTGTACCGTTTCCTTGGTCTTGGGCTGGCACTAACATACAGTCTGTCGATCGCACTACCATCTCGCCGTGTTCTAGGGCTTCTTTCAACTGACGACCCGTCTTCCAAGCGCGAAACTTGGTCACGTTCCAGCGCGGATTGGGTGGATAGCCAGCAAATCCAGAACGAAGCGCAGCGTGGTTCTCCCGAGCAATGGCAGTACGAAGCATAATGCTTTCTGTTAGGTCAACCACTTCGGGGTTATGAGGCTTTACCTTCTTTAACACGGACTTCACCCCCTTTTTGCCACTCTATTGTCTAAAAAACTATTCGCATTACTCCCATCATATTACAGATTATTACGAACTGCTAGTTTTTTGAATTCAGGGGCACATGTATTAAACAATACTGCTATTTTTTAAAGTTCTGATTAAGCTGTATGACAATCTTGCCTCTAGTGCCTGGAGCGAGGATTACAATAAATTCAGCAGCATTGGGGATCGAGGAATGGTGTCATGCTAGTGATTCTAACTGACGAACAAATCATTTCTACACAACAAGTTTGTTCGGGTTGTTTGCTTGCCAATAGCCACGGATTGCCTCGCTGGCATCACGGAAAACTTGGCTGCGGTCATTCTCTGGCTAAAGCCGATCGCCACAGCTCCGAACTCTATGAATGTCAGATGGGCTTCGTGCTAGCTAATATCGATGGCAATTGAGTTATTTAAAATCTTGAAAATTGGGGAACTGCAAAATCGCCGCTCGCCCAACAGCATCGGCGCATTGCCTATAATGATAAACAAACTGACTAAAAAGCTATTAAGCTTCTAGGTTTTTCTAAAGTTTTCATAGGAGACCAGGTAATGGTTTGGCGCGGTTCGCCCAAAGCTAAAGATAAATTATTCGCCTGCTTAACTTATCTAGTGCCTCTGATAGAAGTGATTCCTTTTGGGATTTATTTGTTCGCTTTCTTTCCGCCACTACTGTGGCTGTTGATTCCCTTGTCGCCCCTGCTGCAATTTTATTATCTGGGAGTCGGCGGATTTCCTATCGTTGCATTGGCAATTTTTATTTGGTTATATGCAGGGATCGCTCAAAATCCCAAATTGATTCACTTTCTTCGCTACAATGCAATGCAAGCATTATTGCTATCAGTTTTTGCCGCGCTATGCCGTTTGGTTCTATCCCTTTTTGGCATTTCACAACAAGCATTCTCTGGAGTGATAGCTGGCGATTCGGCTTGGTCGGGTTCTCTTTTGGGCAATACGATTAGCATTCTGATTTTTTTGTTTGTGGCAGGTTCTTCTTTTTATTCAATTTTTCAGTGTATTCGGGGTTTGTATCCAGAAGTTCCAATAATTTCCGAACAAGCCTATGCCATGGTGCGATAGCTTTTGGAGGAGCGCCTACCTAGCAGCCACAAAATTTTCTAGGGAACCGATCCCCTCAATTTCTACGCGAACGCGATCGCCGACTTGCATCGGACCAATTCCGGCTGGCGTTCCGGTTAACACCACATCCCCTGGCAGTAAAGTCATGATTTGGGAGATATAGGACACTAAAAACTCAGGCGAGAATACCATATCGCTAATCAACGCGGATTGTTGCGGTTCGGGAGCATCGTTCAAAAAGGTTTGTAACTGCGCCCCCGCACTCAACTCGCGAACGATCCAAGGTCCGAGGGGACAAAAGCTATCAAATCCCTTGGCTCTCGTCCATTGAACGTCTTTGCTCTGCAAGTCGCGCGCCGTAACATCGTTGGCAATGGTATAGCCCCAGATTTTACTCAGCGCTTGTTCTAGGGTACAGTCTTTGGCGCGATCGCCGATGACTATCGCTAATTCTCCCTCATAGTCAACTCGTTGAGATTGCTTGGGATAAAAGATCGGTTGACCGTTAGCCGTGACGGTTGTGGGCGGTTTGAGGAACAAGAGGGGTTCTTCTGGGACGGCAGTTCCCATTTCTGCCGCGTGATTGCGATAATTTTTCCCCACGGCGACGATTTTGGAAGGAGCGCAAGGCGCAAGCAGTTCGTAACTATCTGGTTCTAAAGTCAGATCGCTAGACTGTCCTCCCAACCACGGGGGCGCGTCGAGAACCTCGACACTGCGATTGAGATTGAGCCATCCATAGTAGGTTTGCCCTTGAGGAGTTTTGACTCGAACGTAGCGTTGCGCCATAGCTGTGAAAATTGGGTTAGGTAATCGATAAATTTGGGTGACTGGCGATTAGCAGCAAAGAAATGATACGATCGAAATCCCTTGCTTCTTTACCTAAAGCTAGATATCAAACAGTCTCTGGTTTTGTCTAGCTATTGACAAAGAAGCCATCATGTCCATAAGGAGATTAATTGGATGAGTCACAATTACGAATTAGTTTATATCCTGCGTCCAGACTTAACAGAAGAGCAGGTGCAGCAAGTAGTTAATAAATATCGAGATTTATTAATCGAGCAAAAAGCAGAAGACGTTCAGATTAAAATTTGGGGAAAAAGACGACTTGCCTATCCGATCGCAAAACATCAAGATGGTACTTACGTCCAAGTAAACTACACAGGAGATGGAACCCAAGTGGCTGCTATAGAGAGAGCCATGCGCCTGAGCGACGAAGTAATTCGCTATTTGACCATCAAACTGGAACAGAAAAAGTCTGCTGCTAAAGCTTCCGAGTCGGTACAAGCAGATAAAGCCGAAGTATAGATAAGCCAGATAAGCGATTCGGGGAAGGGGGCAAAGAAGTATGCCTCTTTTCCTTTTCCCTTGTCCCTAAAAAAAATCGTCATTGGTCGTTGGTTAGCAGTTAGTGGTTAGTAGTTAATTATCTCCCCGCCTTCCCCATCTATCTACGGGGGATCGTTTTTTTGTGGTTTCATGTTCTAAGATAGCTGCTAATTTGGATTGTTCCTATCGATAAAGAGCGGAACAGTTCGCAACGCGGCGACATCTAACAACTAAAGTAGAGCTTTGCTCGATAATGCCAACTAAAACGCTTATTCTTTCCAATCTAGCGATCGCAGTGGTCGGTGGGATTGGCAGTGAGGCAGTTGCCAGTCCCAAACCAACTCCCGTAGCGCCTTTGACTTTCTCTAACCAAACGGGCGATCGCAACGATAGACTGCTCGCCATTCCCCAATGGTTAGATAGGGAAGGAAACATCTTTGAGAAAGCTCCTCGCTGGTTGGAGAAGAGAAAAACGGATGCTTGGGCAACTTCTCAATGGTCGGATTTTTCTAGCTCTCCGAGTCCATCCTTTCCCACTACGCCAGATCCATCGGTTGTTTTTACCATCTCCACCTTCCCTGAGGCTTTTCCCGTTCTAGCTGGTTCCAGTGGCGATGTCATCGCACAGAATTATCTCCCGTCTCTCCCACAAAGTGCCGAATCTAGTGAAAACGACTCCCCTAGGACAAGCGAAACTGAGAGTCCTCTAACTCGGATCTCGCCGATGCAACCGACAGCAGAGCATTTAGGTCAAGGAGAGTTCGTCTTCAATTTTCGCAATCGCGTCTACTTTCTTCCTGAGTATGTAGAGAACGGGTTGCTAGAGGCAGATACTGGAGCCTATCCCAATCTTGGTTTTAGTTGGGGCATTACCGACAACACAGAACTGACCTTTGAATACCAAAGGGTAGATAGCGCTTCTCCAGCTCGCCAGGGCGATTTTATTGCCATCCTAGATGCAGACGAAGAATTGTCGCTGGATCTCAAGCAACAATTTTGGGAAAATTCATCTGGTACGCTAGCTCTGAGCGGCGTTCTTTCCCTTTCTTGGGGCAATAGAGACTTTATTTTTTCCTCCCGACAAGATGGCAGACTCGTCGAGAGGAGAGATAGCGAAGATTTGGTCGTCGGTCTTCAGTTTCCCTTTACCGCTACGATTGACGATCGCCTGCGCTTTACCATTTCCCCAACCCTGGCTTTTTTCCCAGAAGAAAACGCCATGTTCTACAGTCGTCTTCCAATCGACGACCCAGGTTCTTTTGGCACGACCTTTGGTTTCACGGGAGCAGTTTCCTATCGCTTCGGTTCTCGGATAATTCTTTGGGGAGATGCCTTCATTCCCGTTGCTGGCAACAACAGCATTAGTCGAGAGTCTGGCAAACCAGACCAAGCCATGGCTTATAATGTCGGCTTGCGCTATCTGGTCAATCCTCGTATCGGTCTCGATGTTTTTGCATCCAATGCCCAAGGTAGCGTCGGTCCTCTCTCCCTGACTGCAGACCGAGACTTGATGGCTTTGGGCGCGGCGATCGTCTTTATGCCCGACTTCATTGGTGCTAACCGCCGCTATGCCGACAGCTTTGGACAATCTAATCCGGAAGCCGATACGCGCATTACTACCGATGGATTCGGGTTTTTCGATGGGGGAACTTTGCCGAGCGGAAAATTTCTGTTCAACTTACAAGGAGGCAGTCAGGGCATTCTCACGTCGTTGCGCTATGGTTTGCTCAAAGATTTGGAAGTGGGCGTGTATCTCGATTACGTCTTTGGCGAGGTAGATGAGTCGGAACAGGGATTTAGCGGAAAAGTTCGGCTGCTCAATCAAGCAGATGGCGCTCCCTTTACGGCGAGTTTAGCCGGAACCTATGGCTTGACCAATCAGCCGTTCGCCAATTTCCGCGCCAACGATCGCAATGAATTTGACAATCTCGGTTTATCAAAAGAGGTTCCCCTAATTTTCCAAGGAGACAGCGACGCAAAAAGTCAACTCTATCTCATCACCCTCTCACTCCCTTTGCATTACGAGTTTGACGGCGGCGCTGCCGTTTGGTTGACTCCGGTTTGGGGTTATGCCCAGCGACTGGGCACCGAAATTGCGGGTTTTAGTCTAGGAGGTTCGATCCCGCTTGCCAGCGATTTGAGTTTGATCGGTGAAATCGGCGCTAATTTTGTCAATCCTGGCAATGCCTTCCTGGACGACGAACGAAAAAATGTTATTCCCTGGTCTGTTGGCATCAGGTGGGATCCGTCAGCTTTGCTGGGACTTAAGCCAAATGAGAATGGCAATAGCCCCAAACTAGAGGTATATTTAACGAACCGCGTTGGCTCTTCTACCTGGCATCAACTGAGGGGGCGCGACCAAGATGAGCTAGGGGTAGGAGTCGGTTTATCCATTCCTTTTTCGTTTTAGGCGATCGCAATCGATGACTATTTCGCCAGTCGATATCCTCATTCTCTCCAACGGACCGGGAGAAATCGCCACCTGGGTGCGTCCCGTCGTCAGGGTGCTACGAGAGCAATTGGGCGACGAGCGATCGCAACTTAGAATATCGGTGGTGCTATCTCCCTGTTCCAATGCCACCGGAAAAGAAGCCGCGCTCGTCCGCAGCTATCCCGAAGTCGATCGCGTCCAGCCGCCAGAGCATTTTTTTCCTTTTCTACTGTGGGGGAAAACCCACGAAAATTGGGATTGGCGAAAATCTGGAGCCGTCATCTTCCTCGGCGGCGACCAAGCTTTTGCCGCCATTATTGGCAAGCGTCTGGGCTATCGCACCGTCGTCTATGCCGAATGGGAAGTGCGTTGGTATCGCTGGATCGATTGCTTCTGCGTCAGACAGCCTTCAATGCTTTCCCAAGTTCCGCCCCAATATCGTCATAAATTGACAGTAGTCGGCGATTTAATGGCAGACGTAGTAGAAGGCGTAGAAGGCAGAAGGCAGAAGTCAGAAGTTAATATTTTCCCAGTCCCCCCCTCCCCTTGTCTCCCCCTCCCCTTGTCCCCCCCTCCCCTTACTATCGGTCTTCTTCCCGGTTCTAAAGCAGCCAAACTCTCTCAGGGAGTGCCGTTGTGTCTGGCGATCGCGCAACAGATCTACGCCCAACGCCCGCAAACCCGATTCATTCTTCCCGTTGCTCCCACGCTGGATTTACCGACGCTCGCCACCTATGCCGATCCCAGCAGCAACCCCATCCTCAACAAACTAGGGGGCGTTAGCGCCCAATTGCTAATGCCTTCTCCCGACTTGTCTGAAAACCCAGTTCTTAAAACCTCTGCCGGGGTGCAAATCGAGCTGATCGCTCAGTTCCCCGCTCATGAATTTCTCTGTCAGTGCTGCCTAGTTCTAACCACCGTGGGAGCTAATACCGCCGAATTGGGCGCGTTAGGTATTCCCATGTTCGTTCTGCTGCCGACGCAACAGCTAGACGCGATGCGCAGTTGGGATGGAATTCCTGGGATCCTGGCGAATTTGCCCCTATTGGGATCTGCGTTCGCCAAGGCGATTAACTGGCTCGTTTTGAAACAGGGTCGCCTCTTTGCTTGGCCTAATAAATGGGCAGGAGAAGAGATCGTACCCGAATTAGTGGGCGAATTGCAAGCGGCAGAGGTAGCTCGACTGGTGTTGGATTATTTAGACAATCCAGAGAGGTTGGAGCAAATGCGCGATCGCTTGCTGATGGTTCGCGGTCAGTTGGGAGCCTCACGTCGGATCTCTACGCTCGTCGCTAGAATATTAAACTGCTAGTAATAAGCTGCTAAATAGAACATATGAAAATAAATTTGTTTGCATAAAACTTTAATTTTTAAGTTTGGTTTGATATGATGCAAAGCAAAAATCGGATCGAATTGCCATGTCTATCCAACAGGATTCTCTCAAACAAGCCAGATCTCTTCTCAAAATAGCTTTATTAACTTACGTCATATTTCCTTGCTATCAAACTTTAGGAGCCTCTCTCTCTTTTGGGTTCAAGAGTTCATTATTATTTGGCTCGTTATTAGAAGTTGAAAATTCTCTTGAAGGTAATCGGAAGACTTGGGAATCGATGGTAGAAGAAATTGTCGATCTTACTACTCGATCTGACGAAGTAGATTTAATCATTGCTAATTTTTATGCTTCTAATCGCTCCCAAGACAACGAAGCCCAAAAATCTTTATCAGTAAGCGCCCTTATTCAAGCATTTAGGCAACTGAACTTAGAGGGAACTAAATCGACCAGTCAGCCAGCCAGCGTTCCCATACTGCCCCAAGTCAAATACGCCGATATCGATAAGGGAATTTATGCTTTTGAGTCATCATCGCAGCTTCAAAAAAGACCGACTAATTCGGTCTTTTTTAATGCCAACAATCAAACGGCTTTTCCCAAACCTTTGGCAAGTCAAGTACTCTCAATAAGACAGCTAAGTACGCCAACACTCGATTCGGAACTTGCCCTAATGCCGAAAAACGACCTCTCTGCTTCTCTAGAACAGATGAATGTCAATCCTGCTGTTGCCGACGTTGCCAAAACCATCAACAGTTTCGGCGGAATTAATATCAATAATGGTTTTCGCATGCTTCCTAGAGAAAGCGTCCTGACTTCTCGGCAATTTAACTATAATTTTTTCAAAACCAGCACTTTTTTTCGCAACGATCTAAAATCGCTTCCCGCTCTCAAAACAGAAATCCAACAAAAGGTTAACGAACAGGCTCAACAACAATACGAACAACAACAAGAACGCCAAAGACTTTATCGGGAAAAATTTCTTGAAGAACAAGAGCGACAAAGGCAGAAGTTACTAGAACAAATGAAGCAAAAAAAAGAGCAGCAGCAAAAACAGCTCGAACAACAGCTCGAACGACAGCGAAAATTGCAAGAATTGTATCAGCAACAGCTCGAACAACAGCGACAAGAGTACCAAAAAATGCGAGAGCAGTTATGATCGATGCAACCTTGGCTAGCGATCGCAAGAGTAAAAAAAAGATTGGCAACAAGCGATCGCGCCGAAAACTGCTAACACGGTATAGACAGATGCTAATATACCTCAAGCAAAAAACTTGAGTTGCTCGCACGAGCTAGTAGTAGAGTCATGCCATGATAAATACACATTTTCTTAGCTGTAGCAGTTCGATCGCTTTTTCCTCGATTGTAGCGTTGGCAATTGCAGCGCCTATCCAGGCTCAAGTTCCCCCTCAGCAGACAGAACAAGGTCAAGGCGATCTTCGCCCTTTAGCTCAGCCAAATAGTCTCCTCAGCTTTCAAGGCGCACAGCGCTTAATGAATGAAGCCAATCAAGCCATCGGCTCGGAGCAATACGAGGTAGCAGTCAACAAGCTACAACAAGCTCGGAAAATTTTTAATCAATTGTCTAATTTTCATTTACAGCTCGCTAATAGTTTTTCGGGAATTGATAGCCAAGTTTACGAAGCGCAAAGAAGTAGCGCCCTCAAAAGCGGACAAATGCGCGACGAAGCCACCTATCAGCTTGCCCTGGTTCATCGGGCGCAAAATCAACCAGAACTCTCCGTTCCTCTGCTAATACAGGTCATCCGTTCTCAAAATCCGACTAGCGACTTGGGGAAGAAAGCTTACCAACAGCTTTACGAACTGGGGTTTGTCGAATCGCCCTTCTCTCCCTCAACCCGTACCGCGCCTCAACCACAACAAGGCAGTCCTCAGCAAGACAATCCCCAACCAGGTAATCCACAAAGGAATTAAAATACTGTTGATTTACCCTCGATAGGATTAGTAAGTCAAATAAACTAGATTAAGTTGTTTTGTCGAAATTAAGATGGTTAGTCTTAAACAAGTTGAAGAAATGATTCAGGCTAAATTGCCTGGCGCTCAGGTATTTGTTAGAGATTTGACTGGTGGCGGCGACCATTTGGAAGCGGTAGTCGTGTCTGCCGAGTTTGAAGGCAAAACGCGCGTCAAACAGCATCAGCTAGTCTATAGCGCCTTGCAAGAAGCGATGGCATCAGAGGCAATTCACGCCCTCGCCTTAAAAACTTACACTCCCCAAGCATGGCAGGCTGAGGGTCAACCCGTCTGAGTTAAAATTTAAGGAGTATTGCTTGACAAAAATCACCTAGTTCTCCTAAAGCGATTATTTTTGTCTCGTCGTCTGTTTGTAGTCTTTTGAGCAGAAAACTCTATTACGGTCTATGACACCAGAACTCAAAGAGCGGATCGAACAAATCATCAATAGCCACAAAATCGTCGTGTTTATGAAAGGCTCGAAGTTGATGCCTCAATGTGGCTTTTCTAACAACGTCGTGCAGATTCTTAACGTCTTGGGCGTTCCCTACGAAACTGTAGATGTTTTGCAAGATGCCGATCTTCGTCAAGGCATCAAAGAGTATTCCAATTGGCCCACGATTCCCCAAATTTATATCAATGGAGAGTTTATTGGCGGCTCGGATATCGCGATCGAGCTTTATCAAAGTGGCGAATTGCAACAAATGGTTGAGGTTGCTTTAGCTTCCTAAGAAACCAGCCTTTGGGGTAGGTTTTCTCTGCCTACCCTAGTAATAATCGGTTTCTGGTTCGGGAAGCGGCAACTCGAAGTTCGAGGGGTCGTAAAAATATCGAAAAGCATCCTCTTCTAGTCGATGAATTTGATAGGGTTCGAGAACGTTTGTATGGCGCAGACAAGCAAAGTAACCCTCCAAATATAGGCGGATTTCGTCATAGCGATAACCTCGGTTCCACAAATCCACCATGGAATCGGTGAGTTTTTGATAGTAGCGGATGGTTTGAGGATCTTGAAGCATGAGCTAGAGCGGGAGGATTGCAATAAAGTGGACGGAAATATATTGAACTCGATCGCGTACCCGACAAGTCAATAAATGATTAGGTTATGTTACTTTTATTGTACCTGTCCGAGTCTCGAAAAGTCTTGTATCGAACCTTACCAACGCTAGATTGTAGGGATTTGTTGATATAAGAGAGTGTAACCTCAAAGCAAGATTATAGAAAATAACCTATGCCTGATTTTTTATTGGAAGTCGGAGTTGAAGAATTACCAGCAGATTTTGTCGATACAGCGATAGAGCAGTGGCAGGAGAGAATACCCAAAACCCTAGAGGAACAATTTTTAAACTCAGAGGAAATCGCGCTTTACGGGACTCCTCGCCGTCTGGCAATATTGGTTAAAGGACTTCCAGCCAAACAAGGCGATCGAGAAGAAGAAATCAAAGGACCTCCTGCAACAGCCGCTTTCAAAGATGGAAAACCGACCAAAGCTGCCGAAGGCTTTGCCAACAAACAAGGGGTGGACGTAAAAGACCTCTTCGTCAAACCAACCGACAAGGGAGATTTTGTCTTCGTACAGAAAAAAATTCCCGGACGGGCAACCGCCGAAATTTTACAAGAACTCGCGCCTCAATGGATTACAGGCTTGGAAGGAAGGCGTTTTATGCGCTGGGGCGATGGCGATTTGCGCTTTCCCAGACCGATTCGCTGGCTGGTAGCTTTATTGGATAAAGAGATTTTACCGATCGAATTAACAAATGGTTCGACGGTTATCAAAAGCGATCGCGTCTCCCAAGGACACCGCATCTTACATCCCGAACCCGTTACCATTCCCCAAGCTTCAGATTACCCAGAATGCTTGCGTTGTGCTTATGTCGAAGTCGATCCAGCCGTCCGTCGCAGTAAAATTCAGCAGCAAGTCGAAACTGCCGCGCAGCAGATAGGCGGTAAGGCATATATCCCAAGCGATTTATTAAACGAAGTAACCAATCTGGTAGAATATCCCACCGCCGTAGTCGGGAAATTTGACGCTGAATTTTTAAATCTGCCTGCCGAAGTGATTTCGACAGTTATGGTCTCCCATCAGCGTTATTTCCCAGTTGCTTCAAACAATCCCAATAACTCTCTCCTGCCCAATTTTATTACCATCTCCAACGGCGACCCAGCCAAATCCGAGATTATTGCGGCGGGAAACGAACGAGTGATTCGAGCTAGATTAGCCGACGCGAAGTTTTTCTATCAAGCTGATTGCGACGAACCGCTCGAAAGCTACTTACCCGAACTCGCCAACGTCACCTTCCAGGACGAGTTGGGCACGATGCGCGATAAAGTAGACCGAATTATCGAAATTGCCCAGCAGATTGCCGAACAGCTAGATCTCACCCCGCAACAGCGCAGCGAGATTGAAAGTACGGCTACCCTGTGTAAAGCGGATCTAGTGACGCAAATGGTCTACGAATTCCCGGAATTGCAAGGGATTATGGGACAAAAATATGCCCTCGCCAGCGGGGAGTCGGAAAACGTTGCCCAGGGAATTTTCGAGCATTATTTACCGCGAACCGCAGAAGACAGAATGCCGGAATCCCTGACGGGACAGGTGGTTGGCATCGCCGATCGCCTCGATACGCTGGTGAGTATTTTTGGTTTGGGAATGCTCCCGACAGGTTCGTCCGATCCCTTTGCCTTGCGTCGTGCGGCGAATGCAGTCATTAATATTACTTGGCACGCACAGTTACCCATCGATCTGGCACAATTGCTCGAACAAGGTGCAGCCGATTTTGTCACGGCGCATCCCGATAAGGAATCCCCCCTCCCGTCTTTGCAAGCGTTTTTTATTCAGCGCATCCACACATTACTCGAAGATGACTTAAAGATCGATTACGATTTGGTGAATGCGGTCTTGGGAGAAGACGATCGAGAGTATGCGGAAAGAGCATTAAGAGATTTGTTAGATGTGCGCGATCGCGCTCAATTTCTCCAATCGATTCGTCAAAATGGTTTGCTAGATACCATCTACGAAACCGTCAACCGTTCTGCGCGTCTAGCTGTCAAAGGCGATTTGGACAAGCAGCAACTCGATCCGGCGGCAGTCGTTCGTCCAGAATTATTTGAGAAGCCCTCAGAACAGGCATTTTACGACGCGCTAGT
This sequence comes from Hydrococcus rivularis NIES-593, assembly GCF_001904635.1. Lineage (GTDB taxonomy): Bacteria > Cyanobacteriota > Cyanobacteriia > Cyanobacteriales > Microcystaceae > Hydrococcus > Hydrococcus rivularis. The sequence goes on along the minus strand of NZ_MRCB01000016.1, from coordinate 81,206 downwards.
CCAATTAGTTCCGCAAACCCAAGCCGCACAAGCCGATCGCAATTATCAATTATTGGTTGATGCTTTGGCGAAAATTGCGCCGACAGTCAGCAACTTTTTCGACGGTCCTGAAAGCGTATTGGTGATGGACGAAAACCCAGAAATTAGGCAAAATCGGCTTAATTTATTAGGTTTGCTTCGCAATCACGCCCGCGTTTTGGCGGATTTCGGCGCGATCGTTAAATCATAAAATGGCAACGCGCGGTTTCTGTTTTTACGGTTTTGCCGAGTTGAACTTCGCCAGTCTTATAGCGGTTTTTGTAAGTAGAGGGATAGAAACAAAACAATAAACAACTCCTTTTTGCGATCGCTATTTTTAGCCCGTTGGGAATAGCAAATTTTATTTATACTTCTCCCACAATTTTTCAAAATTCATTTTCGCTAATTGGCATCCGCTTTGTGTATTACTATTGAAGAGTTGCTCGAACATTACCTCGATGAGAGAAAAATTCACCGAAGTTGCTTTGTAAACTCTATTCCAAGACTGGTATCAAAGCAGACACAGCAATTAGTGTAACTCGTGCAAAAATTATTCAGGTTAACTTTACGGTTGCCTTAAATTTACTTAATCAATCAAGGCGGATATGGACTATAAGCAGGAGTTAATCACAACTATTCACGATTTTGGATGCAACTCGGAACTCCTGGAAGAAAAATTGATTCAACTCAGCGAACAGGCTCCAACGGCAGTTGTCATTCCAGCGCTTTATGAAGAATTAGAAAGACCAGCGCTAACTCGCATTAGAAACCACCTCGGTCAGTGTGCTTTTGTTAAAAAAGTAGTAGTCAGCTTGTATGCCAAGACGATCGCGCAATATGCAAAAGCAGTGGAGTTTTTTGAGTCATTGCCGCAACCGACAGCAGTCATTTGGGAGAATGGAGAGCGAGTAACTCGCATTCTGGAAACTTTAGGCGATCGCAATCTAGATTTATCCAGTTTTAGAGGCAAAGGTCTCGCCGTGTGGCTAGGATTGGGCGTAGCATCTTTAGACGCAGAAGCGATCGCTCTCCACGATGCAGATATCATTACCTACGAGCGTTCCTATCCGCTCAAACTCCTCTATCCCCTACTCGAAAAAGAATTTGGTCTTGCCTTCAATAAAGCCTATTATGCTCGTATCGGCAGCGAATCTCGCCAGCTCAACGGTCGAGTGATGCGCCTTTTTGTAACGCCCCTGCTAACAGCCCTGACCGAACTTCTTGGGTATCAGAATTATCTGCGCTATCTGAATGCCTTTCGCTATCCCCTATCGGGAGAGTTTGCTATGACTAGCGATCTGGCGCTTAATATTCGCATTCCTAGCAACTGGGGTCTAGAAGTTGGCTTGTTGGCAGAAGTCTATCGCAATGTCGCTCAGAAGCGCATCGCCCAGATAGATTTGGGCGTTTTCGACCACAAGCACCAGACAGTCGGCAGTTCGACAAAAGAAGGATTGCAAAAGATGTGCCGAGATATCCTTCGTTCTATCTTGCGCACGCTGACAGAAACCGAGCAAGTCGTACTGACAAGAGAACATCTCCATTCCCTGCGCATTAAATTCCGTCGGCAAGCTCAAGACTATACGCGCCAGTACTTTGTCGATGCGCGGGTCAATAACCTGGAATTCGGTCGCCACCAAGAAGAAGTGACTACAGAACTATTTGAAGCAGTCATTGCCGAAGCTGGAGAAGATTATTTCTCCAATCCTGCGGGAGCGCAGATTCCCGATTGGACGAGAGCGCTTGCCGTGATGCCCGATCTGCGCGAGCAACTGCGCGATGCGGCGCTAACCGATGCAGCAGAAGCTAAGGCGCTAAGGGTGGTACATAATGAGGCGGTCAGTCCGGTTTGATTTTCGTCGAAGTCAACCCCTTTGGGGAATTCGAGACTGAGAGCATCCCATTTTTGCCAATTTATCATCGGTAGTGCGAAAGATCCTTCGCTAGCCCCTTCGCTATCGCTGGGGGCTTCGCTTCGGCTTGTTAGGACGCTTTGCGTCTTGCTCGCTAAAGCAGGTTTGCGAGTGAGACGCTCACACTACAATTACATAATTGGGACGCTCTCCCCACACTTCCCATACTCCCCTCTCTTATCATCTTCCGCAAACATTTAGGTAACCGATATAACTTTTTGGCGATCGCATCTGCTTTGTCTTGCGAGAGACTAGAGAGGTGTTAAGAATCGTGATAGATTGATGAACTTTTATCTAGGTTGTGCGGTTTGGTCCTACAAAGGATGGATAGGAAACTTTTACCCGCCAAAAACTCAGTCTAAAAACTTTCTGCGCCTCTATAGCCAGCGCTTGAGGGCGGTTGAGGGAAATACAACATTCTATGCCGTACCTGAAGCGACTACCATAGAACGCTGGGTAACTGAAACTCCAGCTGGTTTCAAATTTTGTCTTAAACTTCCCAGAGAGATTACGCACAATGGCTTACTCATGCCCTCGCTTGGAGCCGCGATCGCGTTTTTGGAGAGAATTAGCAACTTAGGCGATCGCACCGGATCCGTTTTTCTCCAATTACCTCCCAGCTACAGTCCCGACTTTCTGGAAGATCTGAGCGCTTTTCTCAAATCCCTAGTTAAGGAAACCAAAGCTTTATTAGCTCTAGAAGTCCGCCATCCCGATTGGTTTGAAAACTCCCATGCTAATCAATTAAATAATCTTCTCGAAAAATTGGGGGTAGCAAGAGTGCTGCTAGATACTCGTCCGATCTACGATTGTCCCGACGATCCGCAGCTTGCTTGCGAGAGGCGCAAACCCAAAGTGCCCTTGCAACCTTGCCTTACGGCGAATTTTAGTTTAGTTCGCTTCATCAGCCACCCGCAACAAGAGTATAACCGATCCTTTCTTCAAGAATGGGTAACGCAAGTCGATCGCTGGTTGCGTCAAGGCACAGAAATCTATTTCTTCGTGCATTGTCCGTTAGAGGAGCGATCGCCTTTCACTGCCCGTTATTTTCAGCAACTGCTCGAACGGCAAGGCGTAAACGTTCCTCCCTTGCCATGGGATCGCTTAGAATCCCCTCCCGTACAGCTGAGCTTGTTTTAGAGATATCTACTCAGATAGAGCGGTTTGCCGATCGTCCGGTTGAGTCATTTGAATGTACCGTTCTCTTGGCGATCGCGCCTGCGAAGTTGGGTTTCACTATCGCTCAACACCAACCCACGACAAGTCAACGATTTCAAGAGTTTTGTCAGTCAACCAAGGTAAAGTAGAGAAGTACAAAAGTTATCATTTCTTGCTATAACGAAGGAGCGAAGTCCCTACTTCTACTTCACCATGCTGATTAAGACCGAGCAAATGCCTGAGAGACGATATCCTAAAGTTCCGATCGAGCGGCGAGTCGCTGCTTTTTTAATCGATTTTGTTGCAGTTTGGCTGTTGAGTTCCTTCTTCCCCGATGTCATACAGTGGTTTGTGTTCCTAGTCGGCTGGTTCGTCGTGCGGGTTTTAGTTGTCGAAAAAAATAAAGGTCAAAGTCTCGGTCGCTATGCGCTGGACATGAAAGTCATCGATCCGCGTTTTAACAAAATTCCCGGATTGCTAGCTTTGGCAAAACGGGAAGGAATTGTTGGCTTGGCTGCGATGCTGGCAATGTATGGCTTAGAAATTAATTTTGTCAATGGATTGTCGATGCTGTTGCTAGTCTCTCCTCTACTAGCCGATTGCGGCGTGGCTTTTGCCGATGAAGAACTCAACCAAGCTTTTCACGATAGAATTGCCGGAACTATCGTCATCCAAACGCGCCGAGGTTTATCGCTCGATCTGCGCCTGAAAAAGCTTTATTTTGACTTGAGGCGCAACTTTCAGAAACGATAATTTACTGAGATGAAACATTCAATTGCCGTACTGCCGCCGCCGATTGTATTAGAGGGACTGTTGCAAAGCTGGCTGTTGGAGGATATTGGTAGGGGCGATCGCGCGACGCAAGGGATCTTCCCGCAAACGGCTACAGCAGGAAAGGCAGAATGGATTGCCAAAGAAGCAGGCATAATTGCAGGATTGCCAGTCGCCGCCAGAGTATTTCGGTTACTCGATCGCCAGATAAATTTCGTCCCCTTAGTGGCAGAAGGCGAAGCAGTCAACCCCGCAGAGGTAATTGCTCGCATCGAAGGCGCGACGGATGCTTTACTGATGGGGGAAAGAGTAGCGCTCAATTTAGCCATGCGTCTCAGTGGCATTGCCACGTTAACCCGACAGTATGCAGACGCGATCGCAGATTTACCGACTCAGTTGGTCGATACGCGCAAAACAACGCCAGGATTGAGAATTTTGGAAAAGTATGCCGCCCAAGTCGGCGGCGCAGTTAACCACCGCATGGGATTGGATGATGCGGTTATGATCAAGGACAATCATATCGCAGCGGCTGGAGGGATTCGAGAAGCGATCGCGGCAGTTCGCAAAACGATGCCTTATCCTTTAACAATCGAAGTAGAGACAACCAGCATCGCTGAAGTTGAAGCTGCTCTTGCAGGCGGCGTGGATATTATCATGTTGGATAACATGACGATCGAGGAGATGAAGCAAGCGGTACAGTCGATCCGCGCACGAAATGACAAGGTAAAGATCGAAGCATCTGGAAATATTACCTTAAACAGTATTCGCAGGGTGGCAGAAACCGGGGTAGATTATATCTCCAGCAGCGCTCCCATTACTCGTTCTACTTGGTTAGATTTGAGTATGAAAATGGGAACTATGAACTAATCACGACGCGCGTTTGCGATCGACAATAGCTTGCCGAAACCCCAGCACGACCAAAATATTAGAAAGCGTTAGCAAAGATTCCGCACTGCCGTGCAAACAATCCACATTGGCTAAAACCTCGCCATAGTGAATTTTGGCATAAATTCCCGCTGGAATGGTAACGCCGACAAAAACCAACAGGGCATAAAACCCAATTAAAGCCAAACGCGGGGTTTGTTTAGAACGAGTCAGAAACCACAAAAATCCTAGATAAGGAAATAGGGAAAGGGCAAATAACGTATCTTTTGAGAGCATCACAGGAATTTTTTTTCGACTACTATTGTTAACTATTCTTGCTGCGATCGATCGCCCCCACTAGCAGAACGCCAAATCCACCAAGCCGCAGCGCACAGAGTACAATTCCCTACCACGGTCATTGAAGCTTGCAGCGTCACTAGCCATTCTAACGAACTGGCATTATCGAAGAAATGCCAAGTACAAGCACACATGGCACTGAGCAAAGCAGGTAACATTGCCCAGGATAATCCCCACCAGTATCGATTGCCAGTTACTTCTCCATAAATCCAGACCAGCCAAATAGCGGCAACCCACTCAATAACGCTAGAAACGTGAATAACCCAAGTCGGAATTGAAAGTGCATGCATAGGTTTTGCCAATGAGAAAGAACTCACTCCTGTCGAGCTTATCTCATTTGGCGTTGTCCTACCAAGGAAACAATTAGCATTACCAGCTAGCTTAACAGTCAAAGACTATTATAGGAAGCCATATCTAGTAATGCTAATCTGTCCACTGTTGTTCCCTAACCACTTGCATTCTCATGGAATGTGATAATGAAAACAACCTAAGTTTAGGCTATTAAGAGTAAACTGATAAATTTTTCAGGACAAAGTTCTCCAAGCGCCGATCGCGATAGAGTTTGAGGCGATTGCGACTGGCGGCAAAATCAATAAAAAACGATTTTAATTTAGAAAACACACTCTTATTTTCCTTATCTTCGGAAAACTGGAATAGGAACTATCTGTAAAGAATCGGTTATCTTAAAAAAACCGTCTACCTAATGAGCTGTTAGTCTAAATTCATGCAACTCCTTGTCTTAAGTAACGGTCACGGAGAAGACGCGATCGCCATCCGCATTATAGAACAATTGCAACGCCATCCCAGATCGCCCCAAATAACGGCATTTCCTTTAGTGGGAACTGGATACGCCTATTCCCAGCTTAATATTCCCACGATCGGGCAGGTAAAGCAGATGCCTTCTGGAGGATTTATCTACATGGATGGACGACAGCTATGGCGAGACGTTCGAGGCGGATTATTGCAGTTGACGCTAGCGCAATTTAATACCGTCCGCAGATGGGCAAAAACAGGCGGAAAAATTTTAGCGGTGGGCGATATTGTGCCTCTATTATTTGCATGGTCGAGCGGTGCTGAATATGCTTTTGTCGGAACGGCAAAATCCGAGTATTATCTTCGCGACGAAGACGGTTGGTTGCCTCAAACCTCTAGATTAGAACGCTGGTTGGGAGCGGTGTATCTTCCCTGGGAGCGCTGGTTAATGAGCCGTCGCCGCTGCAAGGCAGTATTTCCCAGAGATACACTAACCACTCAAATTTTACAACAATGGTCGATCCCCGCTTTCGATCTGGGCAATCCCATGATGGATGGACTTGAAGTTGAAGCCCGCGATCGCGCCCCCCTACATCTGTGCGGCATCAACTCGTCCCACAAAGGATGGGTCAGTCGATCTACTTGGAGCTGGCAAAACAGCAGCTCACCAGCCAAAAGCCAGAAGGATTCGCTCGTCATTCTCCTGCTCCCCGGATCGAGAATGCCAGAAGCACAAAGGAATTGGCGAACGATTTTGACCGCTATAGCGGGAGTCATCGCGATCTTCGATCGCCGTCCTATTTTATTTTTAGGCGCGATCGCGCCCGCTTTGTCTCTCGAACCTTTTCAAAAACCTCTCATCGAGCGCGGTTGGAATTCTTGTCCGATTTCCGATGCTAAGGTTGCAGCGTTTACGCTAGGCAGTACAACCTTAATACTATCTCAAACTATCTATGCAGAGTGGTTGTCGGCGGCTGACTTAGCGATCGCGATGGCAGGAACGGCAACAGAACAGTTTGTCGGCTTGGGTAAACCTGCTATTATCATTCCTGGCGAGGGACCACAATTTACCTATGCATTTGCTGAAGCTCAAACTCGTCTCTTAGGATGTTCTGCTATCCTGGTAGAACACCCCGAACGCGTTGTTAGTGAGATTCAATCCTTACTCGACGATGCCGATCGCTGGCAGCAAATTCACCAAAATGGACGGCGACGGATGGGAAGTCCCGGCGCGGCATCTCGCATTGCCAATTGTCTGATGGAAAAATTTATGGACAATAGTTAGTGGTTTAAAGAAAAGCCTCAAATTTCTCAAACTGTTGAGCTTGTTTTAGCAATCGTTCCTTAACGCGATCGCAAACTAACTCGCATAACTCAAAGATTGCTGGATCGGCAATTTCATAATAAACGCTGACTCCGTTTTGCTGGCGCGACAAAAACCCAGCTTGCGTCAATACTTTTAAGTGCTTCGATAAATTTGCCTGTCCCAAACCAGTCGCTTCAGCAATTTCTGTGACATTCATCGTTCCCGATTGCCTTAGCACATCTAAAATTGCCAGACGACTCACTTCTGAGAGGACTTTGAAATATTCTGCCACTGGGGCTAGCAGTTCGGGAGATGTCTTAGAAGAAGTCTTTACCATAGAGAGCGATCGCCGATTTCAAAAATCGATTAAATAACCAAGTAGTTATTTTTATTTTAGGCGAAAATACTTCCTCGATGCAGCGATCGCGTTTTAATGAAAAGAAATCACCTCAGAAATTGGCTTCGTCTGGGCAGTCGAGGGAAAAACCCGTGCGGCTTCGGGACTGACTGAAAGCCGGACTCGCATCCCGATCGGGAGTTGGGTGTCGATCGCGGTACGAGCGTGCAATCTTTTGCCAGAAGCAGTTTCTAGACAGTAGCGGTACTCTCGACCTAAAAATTGGCGATCGCAGATTTTTATCGTCGAGGTTTCATCTGGCTTGAGAATAATATCCTCTTGAGCGATCGTCAACTCGCCCGTATCTAATCCCCTCAGTTCGCTTGCACTCGGTATTTCCCAGGCTCCAATTTCTGTTTGCCAAGTGTTTCCCTGGCGCTTGGCTGGAAGAACATTTGCCTGCTTGACAAATTCTGCCACAAACAGCGAAGCCGGGCAAGTATAAATTTCTTCTGGCGTACCTAACTGTTCTAGTTTGCCCCGGCGCATTACCCCAATTTTGTCAGAAATGGAAAGGGCTTCTTCTTGGTCATGCGTGACGAAAATAGCCGAAGTTCCTGCTGCTTTGAGGATGTGGCGGATCTCGTGGCGAAGGTACTGTCGCACTTGCACGTCCAAATTGCTCAGAGGCTCGTCTAATAGGATCAAAGTGGGTTGGGGCGCTAAAGCCCTGGCTAAGGCCACTCGCTGTTGTTGACCGCCCGATAGTTCGTGGGGATAGCGTTTTTCTAATCCAGTCAGTCCTACCAGTAAAAGAACCTCAGCAATGCGTTGTTCGATCTCTGATTTGGAGAGACGAGCGCACTTTCTTTGCAACCCAAAAGCAATGTTTTCTGTAATGGTTAGATGAGGGAACAAAGCATAGTCTTGAAACACCATGCCAGTATTTCTCAACTCTGGCGGCACCCAACATCCTTTGCCCGCAACCGTGCGTCCGGCAAGAGCGATCTCGCCCTTTGAAGGTTGCTCGAAGCCAGCGATAATCCGCAATAGCGTCGTTTTCCCGCAGCCAGAAGGTCCGAGCAATCCTAATACATCTCCTTGCTCTAAAGTTAAACTGACGTTATCTACCGCCGGGGTGGAATGAGCCGAAAACTGCTTGGTGACGTTTTTGAGATCGAGGATAGTTGGTTGTTCCATCAGGGATATACTTAAGCGATACTCAGGGCTTGAAAATCTGAAAAAAGCAGGCGGTGAATGCCTGTCTCAATTCTGAATTCACATAGAAATCTTCTTAATAACTCACTATTCCTTATATAACATTAAACAGCCTTCTAAATAAGAAAATTTCTCAAAAATCAATGACGTGGGAAACTGCTCGAAAATCAGCCGCCTTTGTCAGTAACGTCGATAGAATTCTCGTTCCTCAAGGAGGAGAATATAGAGCAATTTGTCAAGGTTTACAATCGATTGACTCGCAGAAACCTCTAGTATTGCCTATTCCCATGGGTGTGAACGCTTTGATCCCCTATTTAGAAAAATGGCAACAAACTAAAGACTTTCTTAATAAGCTGCCGACTCGCGTCTTGCTAATGGGATTATGTGGCAGCTTGTCGCCCCAGTATAGTGTAGGAGATATCGTCATTTATCAAGCCTGCGGCTATGGGAGGGAGCGACTTTCATGGCGAGAGTGCGATTCTTATCTTACTGAATTACTTTGCGATCGCTTGCAAGAAAAAGCAACATTAGTCAAAGGGTTGACGAGCGATCGCGTTATTTGGTCTGCTCAAGAAAAATCTTATCTCGGTCAAACTTGCCAAGCTGAGGTAGTAGACATGGAAAGCTATGCAGCCTTAGAAATTCTTGCTCGCGCGGGGATCGCTCTAGCCATAATACGAGTCATCAGCGACGACTGCCAGCAAGATTTACCCAATATTATGCCAGCAATCGGATCTGATGGTTCGTTACAGCCTTTTCCTTTAGCCATGAAGATGTTGCAAAACCCCGTCGCGGCTATTCGACTCATTCGAGGTTCTCTACGAGGACTAAAAGTATTGCAGCAAGTCGCCAGTGACTTGTTTTCTGAGGAGTTAGGATAAAGCGATCGCACCTCAGTCAAAACAGATAATAACGACTCGCAAGGCTTCACAACGATTGGGAGTGTCAGTAAAGCTTCTAGAGAGAGAAAATAGAAACAGAAATGTTATCTCACTCACTCGCTAACAAAATCTCATGACTAAACGAGCGCTCTTGCTAGTTAACCGTTATGCTCGCAAGGGTCAAAAAAGCCTGGCCAAAGCAGTCGAAATTCTACATGACCTAGATTTTGAACTAATTACCGTGCCGATTAAAAATCCTAAGCAACTTCCTGAGCTAGTCCACAAACATAAAAATGCGATCGATTTAGTCATCGTCGGTGGAGGAGACGGCACCTTAAATGCGGTTGTCGATAGCTTGGTAGAAACCAAACTCCCATTAGGCATTCTCCCGCTGGGAACGGCTAACGATTTAGCGCGTACTCTCTCAATTCCGCCGTCTATTCCAGAAGCTTGTCGGGCGATCGCATCTGGTAACCTCAAGTATATCGACCTGGGTTGGGTCAACGGCAAACATTTCTTTAACGTGGCGAGTTTGGGATTGAGCGTAAAAATCACCAAGAAACTCTCGAAAGGAGCAAAACGCCGTTTGGGGATTCTCGCTTATGGTTATACCGCCTTGCAAGTCCTCAGTCAAACTCGTCCCTTTCGAGCAGAAATTCGCGCCAATGGCGAGTCGATTAGAATTAAAACCATTCAGATTGCGATCGGCAACGGGCGCTATTATGGCGGTAGCATGGCGATCGCCAAAGATGCCGCGATCGACGATCGCCGCTTGGACTTGTATAGTTTAGAAATAGAGCGTTGGTGGCAAATTTTTCCGCTAATATGGACTTTACCTAGTGGCGATTACGAGAATCTGCCGTGGGTGCGATCGCTTGAAGCAGAAGAAGTCGAGATCTATACGCGCAAACCCGAAGAGATCAACACAGATGGAGAATTGACCGTTTCTACCCCGGCTAAGTTTCGTGCGATCCCCAAAGCTTTAGCCGTATTTACGGCAGCAGAAACCTCGTATTCCAAAACGATTCTTAGAAAGGATTAGAATAGAAATACTACCCTAAACTTTCAGGAGAGTATGGAAATATCAGAACTCAAACGAGAAATAGAAACCGTCGGTTCGCGCCTGGGGAAAACCCAGGACTATCTTTGACCTTCGCGCACTCAAAGCTAAGATCCAAGATTTAGAACAATTGGCCGCTCAACCGGATTTCTGGGATAGTCAAGAGAAAGCACAAACAACGCTTCAGGAACTCAACGATCTCAAATCCAGCTTAGAGCAATACCAACAATGGCAAACTCAACTAGAAGATACCAAAGCCATTGCCGAACTACTAGAATTAGAAGCCGACGAAACCCTCGCAACAGAAGCCAAAAACAATCTCATTCACCTCCAACAAGAACTCGATCGTTGGGAACTACAGCAGCTTTTATCGGGTGAATATGACGCAAAAGGAGCCATCCTAACTATTAATGCCGGGGCTGGTGGAACGGATGCCCAGGATTGGGCAGAAATGTTGCTGCGCATGTATACCCGTTGGGGAGAAAAACAAGGTTATAAAGTCCGCGTGAGTGACATTTCTGAAGGCGATGAAGCGGGGATCAAGTCCGCCACCCTCGAATTTGAGGGACGCTACGCCTACGGCTACCTCAAAGGCGAAAAAGGCACTCACCGACTGGTTCGTATTTCCCCTTTCAATGCCAACGGCAAGCGACAAACCAGCTTTGCCGGCGTGGAAGTGATGCCAATTTTAGGGGAGGAAGCGGTTAAAGTAGAGATCCCCGAAAAAGATCTGGAAATCACCACTTCTCGTGCTGGCGGGAAGGGCGGACAAAACGTTAATAAGGTAGAAACTGCCGTTCGCATCGTCCACATCCCCACGGGGATCGCCGTTCGCTGTACCCAAGAGCGATCTCAACTCCAAAATAAAGAAAAAGCCCTCGCCCTTCTCAAGGCGAAATTGTTGGTAATCCTTCAAGAACAGCGGGCAAAAGAAATCGCAGAAATCCGAGGCGATATGGTAGAAGCCGCCTGGGGCAACCAAATTCGCAACTATGTCTTCCATCCCTATCAAATGGTCAAAGATCTGCGAACCAATGTAGAAACTAACAATGTGAATGCTGTTATGGATGGGGAACTCGATCCTTTTATCGAAGCCTATTTGCGCCAATCTACGCTAGGAATTGAACAATAGTCCCGAAAATTTTAGCTAATCCTTTCTCAAATTGCTCATAAACATAGTTATGATGACTTTATGAGCAATTTATCTATTTCTGAGGCAGCTAAACTCAAAAGGGAGAAAAAAGGCAACGGATAAAAATAGAGCTATCGTAGCTGAAATAGCACTGATTATTTGACCAACACGTTCCTCTACTCCCGCATCTAAAGTTACTGAAACCTGATGCTTTCCGGCAGGTACCGAGATTTGTAATAAACCTAATTTTGAAAAATGTACGGGAAGAATCTGCGATCGCTCTTTGAGTCTGGCAGTCCATCCTGGATAGTAGAATTGACCGACAGTTAAGCGAGTAGCTGTTATCGCATTGACTTGCAAAACAATATTCCTGGGTTGCCATTTCTCGATTAAAAAGTCTGCCTGTCCCGCATCGATGTGTATTTTAGAAAAATTTTCACCTAATCTGCTAAGGTCTTTCTCATTAAATATATCCTTTGGAACCCATCGAGGACGATGTTCGTTAGCAGCCTTACTAACCTCTAAAATTTTAGAGACAGAGCTATCATCTAGTCTATCAACAAATATATGGTCGCGATAATGGAAAACACTAGCCAAAAATAGGCTTATCATTAGTACCAATCCAACCACTAAAAATTTGTGCTTGGAAAAATTAATGGGAGTTTGAATATAAGAAATTCCTAGTAAGAAAAAGGCAATTAAAGAGATAGCTAGTACTGTATTTCTACTCCCCCAAAAAACAATTTGTTTCTGAAGAGGAAGCATCTGGATAATCATTAGTATAAAAATGATAGCTGTCAGATAAACTATTGATAAAAATAATGTCTTTGTGTTGAAAGAGTTAGAGCTGATTTTTAACCGAGAAATAGCTAATGCTAAAAGTCCAACAATAGCAACTGTCAAAACAGTATTAAAACGCCAAGGGAACTGAATTCTTTGTACTGCTGGTAATGCATCCCATACAAATTTACTTAAGGGAAGCGTCATAAAAAGAGCAATCATCGCGATAACCATCCAATAATTACTCTCACGTCTAGAAGTTACTTCCAAACCTTGACCAGAAATTTTCCAAGCACTAAAAGCTAATCCTCCAGTAAGCACCGTTAAGATTTCCAAATATTGCCAAACAATTCTCTTGTGAGCAAATTTGGGACCTGTAAAGAGAAAGTTATTTTCGTAATCAAACTCCCTGGTTAAGATAGCATCCATCGAAATCGATTCTTGAGTCGTCATTGCTGGCAACCAATAAATTGCAGACAGACCAACCATAATGATTACTGCTAAAACTAAACGTGAGATGACTATTTTCCATTGATTTCGATTCGCTAGTAATAACGCATATCCAATTGGAACAGGAAAGAAAATTATAAAACTTGGAAGATGAGTCAGAGCTAGTAAAGAAAAGCTGAGTGCTAATCCAATAATATTAATTCTCGAACCTCTAACTATTTTTCTACTAAAGTACAAGATTAAAGGTAGCCACACAAAAGACCAATATTCTGCAAAAGCAAAGCGCCGATAAAGATCGACAGCTAAATGGTATGGCCAAGCCATATAAAGAATTGAAGCAATCAGTGCAGAGTTTTTAGGGGTAATTTCTTTAAGCCAAAAGTAAGCAGTTAGTCCAGAAGCTATCAGAGCAAGCGAACTGGATAACCCAAGCTCATTACAACTTGATTGGTTATGAGTAAATAGAGAGTAAAATAAACTGGTGAAGTAATAAGGAATAGGTGCATAAAAGAAAAAAGTTGGACTTCCTAAACCAGCATTCAGATTTTGAAGCCAACGAGGATAAAAATCTCCCTTCCAAAATTGTTCTGAAAAAGATTTAACATAGATTAAATGATGTTGGAGATCGTGGGCAAGGAGGCAACCATTAATGACTATTGGGGTAGTTAAAATTAACCCTATCCCAACAATAGAAAAAATATGTAGCCAACAGATAGATTTTTCTTGACTCATCAACATGATTTAGACAATTTCTCGCTTCTTTTGACGGTTTAGTTGGAATTGAATGTCAATCTGGAGCAAGGCAAAGTGTTTTTTTAAAATAAAAGAACTACTCAAGTAAGCTCGATCGATAAGAATGGGAGCTTCTACGAGAGGAGATAAAAGTATTTGTTTGTCAGCTTGCAGTAAAAACCAATATCGAAATATTATCTTCAATGTTGTGTAGATGCAAAATAATTTTCCAATGCATGGCTGACATAGCCAAGATTCCATAGTTTCTCTCTAAGTTTTAGAGAGCGCAACAAAGCTAATTGTGGAGTAGTCTATATCTATCTGTGTGCGAGCATCCCGTTCGCGTTCGAGATGCTCTCACCGCATTAGGGCACGATAGGGTATAAAGTAGGGCAACCTAAAAACTACCTATCCTAAGAAAGAAACAAATATAGACAAACTGGGAATACTATAAAAAAAGAGATTGCTTGAGGTGCGATCGCCTCGACTGACTTCGTACTTAATTTATCATCGACTTGCTTGATTTTTAGCAATAAACTGTTACATTAAATGCAGCGATCGCACTAATAACTCTAGTAACTTTCTGAAATCCAAAATCCTATGAGTGATTCCTCCACATCTACTCAAACGTCAGAAGCACCAACTCTCAAAACAGCTCAAACCGAACCAGAACCCAGTTACGTCAAACTCGCTATGCGTAACATGGTACGCAAAAAAGGAATTTCATTGAAACACTTTTTCCTGACTACCGTCGGTTTACTAGCCTTTGTGATCGGCATGTCCTACTTAACTCGCTAATCTCCTCTTTACAGTGTCAGTAATTTAGTTAATCTTTACTACTGATAACTGTACGGGCGGGTTTAGTCGGTGGGTTATGCAACAAGGCGCTCGTTTTTACAATTAACCCGCCTCTACTGATAACTGATAACTGATATGGCATCTTCTCTCAAATCCCCTGTAGCAGTTGACGTAAATTTGCAGGATGTTTTTTTCGAGCAATCGTCCACAGCTTGCCCGATTTCCCCAGACACCTGGACGAATTGGTTTCAAACTTGGTTAGAAATCATGCGTCCCGAACTCCCAGAAGCAGACACCTACGAACTATCGCTTCGTCTAACCACAGATGCAGAAATCCAGACGCTCAATGCTCAGTATCGCCAGCAAGATCGACCTACAGATGTATTGGCATTTGCGAGTTTAGAGGTAAACTTTCCTAAACTGCCAGCAGAATTTTCCGAATTAGAGCCTTTATACCTTGGAGATATTATTATTTCAATCGAAACTGCCGAACGACAGGCACAGCAACAAGGACATTCCCTAAGTGTAGAACTTGCCTGGTTAGCCTCTCATGGGTTTCTCCATCTATTGGGTTGGGATCATCCTGATGAAGATAGTCTTGCCAACATGCTCTCCCAGCAGCAAACGCTATTGAAAATAATCGGGATTTTGTCTTAGTGCTGATAAGCTAATAATTTTAATAGAACAAAATCTAAAGAAAATCTTATCGTTTGAAAACGAACGATCTCTATGAAAGCAAATAATTTACAAATGACTCAATCGACCAATGCCAAAGCACTTGACTCGATCTATTTTCCCGCTCCCATTAAGGAGAAGCAAATGATTAAATCTCCTTTGGGTGGCTATAACTTAAAAACTTCTTCGCTGCGAGAACTCGCTTGGCAAGTTGCCCCGAATCTTCTGATTAGCTTTCGATACGCTTGGGCAGGAGTTAGCTACGCCTTTGTCACTCAGCGTAACTTTCGCATTCATGCTGCGATCGCGACGATAGCTATAAGTCTGGGGCTGATTTTGAGGATTACACCAGTAGAAATGGCGATCGTGACTTTAACCAGCGCCTTGGTAATGGTACTAGAACTATTAAACACCGCTCTCGAATCCGTCGTCGATCTGACGGTCGGTCAATCGTATCACGAGCTTGCTAAAATTGCTAAAGACTGCGCGGCTGGCGCGGTTCTCATTTCTGCTCTGGCGGCTTTGTTAGTAGCCAGTTTTATCCTACTGCCACCGCTATTTAGCCTAATTTTCCAGCTCGGCACGTTCTAAGTAAAAGTTCTAAGTAAAAACAGAAAGGCAGATCGGCATTGATTCTTGTTATTGATAACTACGATAGTTTTACCTACAACTTAGTACAATATTTGGGAGAACTGGGCGAAGAACTGCCAGTCGCTTCAGATATTCAGGTTTATCGCAACGATCGCATTGATATCGAGACCATACGTCAGCTTCAACCCGACGGGATCGTCATCTCTCCAGGTCCAGGCTATCCCAAGGATGCAGGAATTTCCCTAGCGGTAATCGAACAACTCGGCGCAACCGTACCAATATTAGGCGTTTGCTTGGGACACCAAAGCATCGGTCAAGTCTTTGGAGGAAAAATCGTTCCGGCACCCGTTTTAATGCACGGCAAAACGTCAGAGATTCACCATCAAAACGTCGGCGTTTTTCAAGGATTAGACAATCCGTTTCAGGCTACTCGCTATCACAGTTTAGTCGTCGATCGCGAAACGATGCCAGAGGTGCTAGAAATTACAGCGTGGGTTGAAGATGGAACGGTTATGGGACTCCGCCACCGAAACTATCCCCACATTCAAGGCGTTCAATTCCATCCAGAAAGTATTTTGACCAAATCGGGCAAACAACTGTTGCGAAATTTCCTCAAATCGCTAGATTAAGTATTTGTTACTGATAAGATGCAAGATGCGATCTTCTAACTAACAACTAGCAACAGAGGGATAAATTTCCATGAGACGGCGACAGTTAATCCGTTACGCTGGAGCAAGTTTACTGGCAGCAAGCAGTTCCGCTTGGGTTTCGGGGTGGGGGAGCGATCGCGCACAAGCTCAAAGCGGCGGTTCGCTTACGGTACAATACTTAGGACATACGTGTTTTTTATTTACCGGAGGCGGGAGGCGGATTTTAGTCAATCCCTTTCGCGCGATCGGCTGTACGGCTGGCTATCGCCCTCCCAAAGTCCAAGCCGATCTGGTTCTCGTCAGCAGCCTGCTTTGGGATGAAGGGGCGGCTGAAGGATTGCCGGGAAATCCTAAAGTACTCTACGAACCAGGTGTTTACGAGATTGGCGGCATCAGGTTTCAAGGAATTAGCATCGCTCACGATCGCGAGGGGGGACGGCGTTTTGGGAACAACGTAGCTTGGCGTTGGAATCAAGGCGGTATTAGGATTCTACATTTGGGCGGTGCAGCGGCTCCCATTGAGATAGAACAGCGAATTCTCATGGGCAATCCCGATCTCGCTCTCATTCCCGTTGGTGGCGGTCCCAAGGCTTACAATCCCCAAGAAGCTAAGCAGGCAATGGAATCCCTCAACCCTAAAATTATGATTCCCACGCAATATCTGACGGCTGCTGCCGATAAAAACGCCTGTGATTTAGTTCCTGTAGATGAATTTTTAAAGCTAGTCGAGGGGATGAATATCAGCAAAATTAATAGCAACAAACTTACTCTCAATTCTGGGAATATTCCCAAACAGGGAACGATCATTAGGGTTCTCAGTCTCTAGCAAGATCGATCGCTTGCGGGCAGAATGCCCGCACTACAATTTATGATGAATACTCATTCAACCCTCATGTTATCGATTTGAATTGTTGAACTTTTAATCCATAAAAAAACTAAGGCCGTAGCACTCAAAAAACTTAAAATCATGCCTGCAATAAACGCAGGAGTCCATTGATAGCGCAATTCTACTTCATGAGAACCTGGCTCTAATTTCAGTTCCATCGTTCCATCGTTAGCCATTGCAATTGGATGAGATTTTTGATTTAAATATAAATGCCAAGCAGGATAATAATAAGTTTGTATCCTAATAGTTGAAGGCTCTTTGGCTATTGCCTCAAATCTTCGATAGTAATAACAATTTAAACCCGATAAAAAAATTGCCAAAGAAAATAAAGCAATAATCGTATTTTCAGTATTGAAGCCGCTGAATTTAAGCAACGAACCAATGTAGTAAACTAGGGGCGCATAGAAGACAAATGTGGGGCTGCCATACCCGTAGTTAGTGCCTGCTAGCCAGCGAGGATACCAAATCCCTTCGGCAAGTTGTTTAGAAAAATGTTGCAGCCAGGGAATATGCCATTTTAAATCTGCCATGCCATTGATGCCATCGCGAATCATCTTCCAGTTGACGATCGCAGTTGCTAAAGCTAAAAGTAGAAGAATTCCTCCTTCAACTAAATAGCGTGGAACTGGCGAATGAGGAGAAAATCTAACTATTCTAGACAAGACTGCAAACGAACCCTTCTTTGGTGCTTGTGTCATAAGGTTAGTGATGTATTAAATCTCTCTAAATGGGAGAGGGGGAGAACCGGAAGTGTGGGAGGTGCGGGGAGAAGGGGAGACTGGAGAGACAATTAACTACTATCCACTGTACGGGCGAGTTTATCTAAAAATCCTAGAGATTTACCAACACTTACTGCAAAAAACCCGCCCCTACTAACCAATCCAAAATCCAAAATCCAAAATCCTTTCATCGCATGACGAGATGAGGCTTGCCTATGCCTAAAATCCTAAAACACTTTTCTGTAGAGTTACTCTTATTAGTTGCGATCGCCATTGCCGTTATCATCAGAATTATTAATCTAGGAAGCCGCGAATTCTGGTATGACGAAGTTTTATCCTTGCTTCTTTCTACAGGACAAAAAGGTTTATACAAACATCCCGACGATACGCCAGTCGTCTTGGCTCAATACCTTGGGGCACTGAATCTGCCATCCGAAAAAGGACTCGGCGACATTTTAGCAACAGGAGAAAAACTGCTCAAGGGTTTAGTAAAAGAACCCCATCCACCTTTATTTTTTATCGGACAACATCTGTGGCTGCGATTGTTTGGCAATTCAGAAGCTGCCATGCGAAGTTTAGTCGCCACCTTTAGTATTGGGGCAATCGGTAGCGCTTATGGTTTGGGTCGCTGTCTGTTAGGATATCGCGGGGGGCTTCTCTTGGCAGCACTTTTGGGATTAAATCCTTATTATCTATTCCATTCCTTGAACGTACGGATGTATGGTTCGCTCGTTTTTTGGGTAATTTTAACGACGTGGGCATTATTTGAATTAATTTACCTCAATAACCCAAATCGATCCCCGCAAACAGAATCAAAAATCTTGAAGTCCAAATGGTTCTGGAGTGTAATTTTAATCGGCGCGATCGCGGCTGGCTTAATGACTTTTTATTACTTTGCTTGCCTGTTAATCGTGCTAGCTGCCTTAGTGCTGTTGTTAGACAGACGGCAATGGTGGCAATACACATTATGTTTTGTAGGGGGCGTTCTCATTAATATTCCTTGGGTGTGGTGGGGAACGCGACAGCAGTTACGCAATGCAGATTTAGAAAGATTTGAGACAGCTAGCGGCTGGCTAGAAACGACCCCGCAACACCTACAGGATTTTGCTAGAACTCTAGGAACTCACCTAATTTTAGGAGATTGGGTGAGTATTTTACCTCCTACCCTAGCCACAATCGCGGGGATAGGCGCGATCGCAATCTTGTTTGCTTGTAGCCTAGATCTTTGGCAGCGCCAGCAGCGTCAAATATTAGGAATTGCTTTGATGCTAGGCATCGTTCCTCTGTTATTAATGCTGGGGATGGACGTTGCGACGGGAAAGTTTACCCTTGGCTTTGGTTGGGGGCGATCGGTTATTTTTATTCTTCCTGGTTGTTTATTCTTATTAACGGTTTGGATCGAGAAAGCCGCCCGAAAATGGCGAAAACTAGCCGCGATCGCCTTGCTGCTATTGTATTTGAGTATTAGTGCCAGCGACTTTAGCCTCAGAAATCGCTGGATGTTTCACCAAATAGCAGACATAATTGAACAGAACCAAAAAGCGACAACTTTAATTGTCATGAATTCTACTGCCTGGGGTCACGTGCTGCGCCTAGCCTATTACCTGCCACCTACTTCTTCAGTAATGCTGCTCGCTCGACCATCCGACGAACTTGCCCCAGTACTACAAAAAACTCTTGCCCCCGATCGCGATCGCTATCAACGGATTCTTTGGTTAGACAGCGCTAGACCCGTTTGGGGAGAATCGAGTACCACAGAAGAAAAAAAACAACTTCGACAAGTCCTAGACGGTCAATTTCAGCTCAAAAAAACTCAACAGCTTTTTGGAACTTGGGAGCTAGATCGTTTTAATCTCAGTCTCTATGAACGAAATCCTCGCTAATAACCCCTATTTTGTCAAGATTATTTTTAATTACTAATGAATGATTCTCTTTTACCCGTTCCCTCTGGAGCTTTACAAATCCCCGAAAGACCTTATCTTGTCGATAGCGCCGAACAGGAGCCTATTGAGTTTTCCCTTGTTCTTCCCACCTTTAAAGAAAGTCAAAATATTGCCAGCATCGTCCAAATTTTGACCCAACTCCTAGATGACTACCTTCCGGGACAGTACGAATTAATCGTCGTCGATGACGATAGTCCCGATCTAACCTGGAAAATCGCGCTAGAGTTGCTTCCCTACTATCCCCAACTGCGAGTCATGCGCCGACAAACCGAACGAGGACTTTCCACCGCAGTCGTGCGCGGTTGGCAAGTCGCAAGGGGAAAAATTCTTGGGGTAATCGATGCCGACTTGCAGCATCCGCCAGAGGTGTTGTTGCAACTGCTGCAAGAAATGGGACACGGCGCAGATTTGGCAGTTGCCAGTCGCCACGTCGAGGGTGGCGGGGTGAGCGAATGGAGTGCTGTGCGGCGGTTTTTGTCTCGCGGCGCGCAGATGCTGGGATTAGTTATTTTACCCGAAGTTATCGGTCGCCTGTCCGATCCTATGAGCGGCTACTTTATGGTACGTCGCAGCGCCATCATTGGCAAACAGCTGAGTCCGGTAGGTTATAAAATTCTCATTGAAGTTGCTGCTCGTGGAAAAATCCGCTGGATTGCCGAAGCGGGTTACGTGTTTCGGGAGCGCGTCGCTGGGGAAAGCAAAGTGACTTGGAAACAATATGTCGAGTATATCCAACACCTGCTGAGGTTGCGCTTCTCCTTGTGGCCTGTCGAGCGATTTTTCCGCTTTGGAGTTGTCGGGTTTAGCGGCGTATTTGTGGATATGGGAGTGCTGTACTTGCTCAGCGATCCTAGTATGCTTGCCTTGCCTCTCACGCGCAGCAAAATTATTGCCTCAGAGTTGGCAATTATTAATAATTTTCTCTGGAATGATTTCTGGACGTTTGGCGATATTTCTCGCCGACAACCGGGAAAGCGTCAGCGATTAAAACGGTTAATTAAATTTAATATTATCTGTTTGGCTGGATTAATTCTTAATGTTTTACTGTTAAATTTATTTTTTAATGTTTTTGGGATCGATCGCTACGTGGCAAATTTAATGGCGATCGCGATCGTTACGGTTTGGAATTTCTGGTTTAACCTCAAGCTGAGTTGGCGAGTAACCGATGTAGAAAGATAGACTTCTTACAGAAGTCGGGGAAAGGATCGAGGGAAAAGGGGAATGGGATAATTTTCCCTTGTTCGTGAATTTAAATTAGATTTTTTGATTGCAATTAGGAGGTCTAATAAACATAAAACTGTAGAGACGGGTTTTCCAACCCGTCCTTACAAATTTTTGGAAAACATATACTAAGTTGCAGTCAGAGATATTACCTGTCATTGGAGAGCAATAGCGAAGGATGCTGGTTGACTGACAAATCTTTGTTCCCTCATCCCTAAATCCCTTCTCCCACAAGAGGAGAAGGGACTTCAGTCCAAAGTCTTAGCTTGAAAGCCTCTCTCCCGCTCTGGGATAGGGGTTGGGGTGAGGGCGATTGGAGTTTGGTCACTCAATCAGATTTTGGAACAAAACCGCCGAAAACAGCCAATCCGAAATATTTCCAGGGCACCGACACCGACTCAAACCCTGCCGCTTTCAACATTTGCCAATGCTCTTCCAATGTCGCCAATTGGTCTTGACTAGAATAGCCGTAGGGATTGCTCTGACCCATCTTGGTGCGCACCTGTGCCAGCGTCGTTCCGCAATCGCTCGCCCACGCTTCCCTGACGCTCTGGTAAACGTCTGATAGTGCGGGGGACTCGATCGCCACGGGGTCTGCATTCCAGAAACTCCCGCCCGGATTGAGACTGGCTCGAATCCGCTCGAAAAGTTTTAATTTCATTGGATTGACGAGATGGTGAATGGCTAAAGAGGAAGCGCAGGCATCAAACCCACTCCCAATCCCTTGTGCCGTTTCGCCTGCCGTCCAAGCGCCAAAATCCATTACGATTCCCCGCCAGCGCTTTCCATAGCCAGTCGCCTCGATTTTGCCACGAGCATATTCAAGCATGCGAGGAGAGTAATCGAGGGCGATTACAGTTGCCTGGGGACAGTTTTGCAGCAGCTTGACGCTCAATTCACCCGTTCCGCAGCCCAATTCTAGAACTCGTTCGGCACTAACGGGTATGCAGCGAGCGATCGTAGCTAACATTTCATCATAATAAGGAATGAGTTGGCGGATACCGGTATCAAAATCGGTAGTATTAGCAAAAACTTCACCGGGAAAAATTTCGACTGGCACGCGATCGCTCACGATTCCTCCTGCTAAACCTATTCTCCACCAACGCCGATATTGGTATTATAAATCTCAGCATTCATCAAATTGAGTTGCTCCATCGAAGCTCCCTTCACGTCAACATCATAAACTATGGCTTCGGTGAAGTTAACTCGGTTAAGATTCGCGTTCTCAAAGGTTGCATTAGTCACAAAAGCCTTGGTTAAATTAGCTCCTTGTAGATTAGCACCAGTTAAATCGGCACCTTCGAGATTAGCTTCAGTTAGGCGGGAGTGTCAAATTTCCTTAATTTCACGAATTTTAACTTCTCTCAATAGAGCTTGCCCCTAGATGTTCTATCGCTGCTTCAGATTTAAAGCACCAATGCCTAGAACTTTAGTTCTAGGCTCAAAGCTCAACTCGATTAAAATCGACGACTAAAATTCCTATCGGGTCTTCTTTACAGGTTGTCCCAAAAGGATAGCATGTCGAGCGTAGCGGTAGCGAAGCGAAACATCTGAGCATACCAACTTTAAACAGAGATTCTTCGTTACGTTCTACTCTACTGGGAATGACAAAATGGACTTTCGATCGCTGTAGAATCCTACCGAGGAAGGACGATCTGGTCTGTTTGTCCCTTCTATCCTAAACGCAAGGGGAGGTGAGGCTATTGCCTCGATCTTTCTAAATTGTGACTTCTAGGTAGCTGATTTTCGCCCGTTGCTGTCATTTTCCCGTCATCATTGTCGCCGATATTGAAAGCATGGGTATTTATTTTAAGCTCGAAAACCACTGCTAGACATTGGTAGTTAGCTTATTTGTCATAAAACTGTGAATTTAGGTCGATCGCTTGGCTTAATAGCTTTAATTCTCTCGCTCTATATCCTTTGGGAAATGCGGCAATTGCTGCTGCTTTTTTTTACAGCCGTGGTATTAGCAATTGCCATCAATCAGCTAGTGAAACAACTCCAGCGATGGGTTAAACGGCGCGCCGTAGCCATATTTTTGAGCCTTGCCATCTTATTCGTACTTTTGATTATTTTTTTATGGCTAATCGTGCCAGCTTTTGTCGAACAGATTCAACAACTGCTCGAATTGCTACCACAAGTTTTTGTACAAATTCAGGCAGGAATTCAGTGGTTACAAGCTCGCTTAGCCGAACAAGATTTTCGCAACCTCCCCGATCTCAGCACGATAATACAACAGCTTCAGCCCTATGTGACTCAATTATTGGCGCAAACTTTTGACTTTTTTTCGGCGTCGGTTAACGTTATTTTGCAGCTAGTCCTAGTTCTCGTTTTAAGCCTTATGTTACTAATAAATCCCCAGCCATACCGGAACTTATTTATCCGGTTATTTCCCTCGTTCTATCGCCAGCGAGCTAACGAAATTATTTCTCATTGCGAAGTCGCTTTAGGGAATTGGACGATTGGGATTTTAATGCAAATGGGTTTTGTTGCCTTAATGAGCGGGATGAGTTTGTGGATTTTACAAGTGCCGCTTGCCCTCGCTCACGCAATTTTAGCCGGATTGCTCGATTTGATTCCTAATATCGGTCCTACCTTGAGTGCCGTGTTTCCCATCGCGATCGCGCTACTCGATTCTCCCTGGAAAGCCGTTGCTGTTTTAATTGTCTATATCGTCATTCAAAATCTTGAAAGTTATTGGTTAACGCCTGCAATTATGGCAAAACAAGTGTCGCTCTTACCTGCCATTACCCTAACCGCTCAAATCATCTTTGCTAGCTTTTTCGGAGTTTTGGGTCTGTTGATGGCGCTACCGCTGACGGTAGTCGCTAAGATTTGGCTAGAGGAAGTATTGTTTAAAGATGTTCTGGATAAGTGGCGACACGCTCCTTCATAAAAGCTGGAACGTGCTAATTTCTTTCAAATTATTTTTTTGACAACTTTTAATCGAGAGGAAAAATCATCGTGGTTCCCCTGCACGACAATAATCCGACTAGAATTACTCCCTATCTCACCTATACATTGATTGGCATCAATGTTTTTGTGTTTTTGCACGAACTCAGTTTATCTCCCCAACAACTAGAGCAGTTTTTCTATACTTACGGTGTTGTCCCAAAAGAATTAACAGCAAGCTTGAGTAGCGGCGATCCAGATCGGATTGTCTCGCAATCGCTAACGCTAGTGACCTCCCAGTTTCTGCACGGCGGTTTTTTACATATTGCTGGCAATATGTTGTTTTTGTGGGTATTTGGCAATAATATTGAAGACCAGCTCGGTCGCATTAAATATTTTATTTTTTATCTGACGTGCGGCGTGTTAGCGGCTCTAACTCAATGGTTTTTCTCGATGCAATCGGGCGTTCCTGCCATCGGTGCTAGCGGCGCGATCGCGGGAGTTCTGGGAGCATATATTATCCGATTTCCTAAAGCGCAAATCCTAACGCTGGTTCCGCTAGGTTTCTTTCTGACTACCCTTAGAATTCCCGCCGTGTTCTTTCTCGGTTTTTGGTTTGTGCAGCAAGCTCTCTATGGCGTTGCCAGCTTACAAGCACCTGCTAACATCGGCATGGAAGGTGGCGGAATTGCCTATTGGGCGCACGCGGGCGGTTTCGTTTTCGGGGCAATTCTCGGTCCGATATTGGGATTGTTTTCCTCTAGGGGTGAGAAAAGATCGTTTTAAGATTCTGGCCGACTAGACATATTTTTAGCTGCTAGTTTGTAACAAAAGTATTTATTTGCCTCTATCTAGAGCATGGCGCAAAATCAATCGAGCGATCGCCGATAACTCATAGATTATACCAATTTTCAGGTTTTCGCGATCGACATTCTTCTCCCCTCTCCCAAATAGGGAGAGGAGTTGGGGGTGAGGGCGATGGTATTAGCTCCTTATGGGAGCGTAGGCGGACTCCCCTGTGCTGGCTCCTCTACCGGACGGATAATCGGCTCTGGGGTTTCTTCTTCCTCAAAAATCGCTTGTAACGACTGTTCGAGGGTTTGTGCCATGACGATGCGGTTTTCGTAGGCGACGATTACCCTGACTAGCGTTGGTAAGCTATTCTGAGTGGCTTCCAGATAGAGCGGTTCTACATACAGCAGGGATTGCTCGATCGGAATTATCAAAAGGTTGCCCTGAATGGTTCTAGACCCTTGGCGATTCCAGAGGGAAATTTGTTGGGAAATGACTGGATCTTGGTTAATCCGAGCCTCGATTTGTTCTGGTCCATAAACTAGCCGCTGCTTGGGAAAGATGTACAGCAATAATCTACCGTAGTTTTCGCCATCGGAACGCGCTGCCAGCCAAGCAATTAAATTCGTTCGTTGCCGGGGGGTATAGGGGAGAAGCAAAATAAATTCTTCAAAAGGAACGGTTGGCAAACTGGTAATTAAGTAATATGGCTCGACCAACTGAGGTTTATCGCCGTAGACTTCAGTGGGAATCTGCCACTGATCCTCCCGGTTG
This sequence comes from Hydrococcus rivularis NIES-593, assembly GCF_001904635.1. Lineage (GTDB taxonomy): Bacteria > Cyanobacteriota > Cyanobacteriia > Cyanobacteriales > Microcystaceae > Hydrococcus > Hydrococcus rivularis. The sequence goes on along the minus strand of NZ_MRCB01000016.1, from coordinate 55,535 downwards.
TAGAAAACCTGGGGATCGGTCATGTGGTAGGTCATCAATTCCTCAGATTGAATCTTGAAGAAATCGACGGGATAGCGAATGTGGCGGCGGAGGCTAGCTGGCATGGCATCGAGCGGTTTGAACAGATTGGGGAAAATCTTCGACCAGGTGGTAATAATCGGATCGCTGGAATCGGCAATGTAGAAGTCAACGGAACCATGGTAGGCATCGATGACTACTTTGACCGAGTTGCGAATGTAGTTGATGCCTTCGCTGACAGGATCGGAATAGGGGTAGCGATCGCTGGTCGTATAGGCATCGACGATCCAATAAAGATAGCTTTGCGGTTCGGTTTTTGGCTGCTGCGGATCGGCGGCGACTAAATAAGGGTCGCGATCGTACCGAAGAAAAGGCGCGATCGCGCGAATGCGTTGGTTGATATTGCGCCGGAACAAAACTTTCGTTTCCGGTCGAAATTCGGGTGTAACCACCATTCGCCAGTCATTTAGATATTTGGCAAACAGCAATCTCCGCCATAGAGAGCCAATGTTAATTCCACCGCGACCGTCGTAAGTATTGTAGACATTTTCGCTGCCGCTGGGATAGTCTAGCTCTCTGACGCTGGTTCCGGTCATTACATAGTTGTTAGTAATCTGACCGTAGTAAATTCGAGGTTTGCCAATCGGAATTGCGTCGCGCACTGCCTCGCTAGAAACCGTCAGCGAACCCTGCTCGCCTACGCCGATATCCTTAACAAAATATTCGGGCAACCCGCCAGGAGCGACCGTATTCACCGGAGAGAGGGTAAAGCCATAACCGTGGGTATAGATGAGGTGACGGTTTACCCAGGTTTGAGCCTGCTGGGGCACGGCGCTATAGTCTAGTTCCCGTGCGGCGATCAGAACCTGTCGCTGTTCGGTCTTTTTGTTCTCTGGTTTCTCGCTAGCAAAGCTATAGCGATCGATATCGGCATCTGGGAAACGGTAGTAGAGGCGGATTTGTTGTAGTTGTCGGTTGGTTTCTAGAAGCGGTCGCTGATCCCAAAGGCGAATATTGCGGATCGTTAGGTCGTTGGCTTTTAGATCCGCTTGGGTGAGTTGTCCTTGGGGATCGAAACTTTGGGCATCGATATTGTTGAGAGCGAAGGCTTGTCGGGTCAGGGCAATGGTGCGCTCGATATAGGGTTGCTCTCGTTCTAATTCGTTGGGTTGGACAACCAAATATTGCACGGCAGTGGGTAGGGCTGCGCCAATGACGATCGCCAGTACTAGGTAAATCCCCAGTTCGTGGAAGATTAACCTGCGGCTAGAAGCCCCTCGCACAGAAAAGAGCGCGTACCAAAGCTGGTTAAGTGCGATCGCTAGCGCTAGAATACTCAGGAGCGTATTGGCTGGCAGTTGTGCCGTCACGTCGGTATAGCTAGCGCCATAGGATACGCCTCGCGCTGAATAGAGCAATTCGTAGCGACTGAGCCAAAAGCCGAAGGCAATGACTAGCATCAAACAGCCGCCCACTCCGTATAGATGGCGTTGTTGCTCCTTTGAAAACCCAGGAAAGCGCCCTTGACTGAGACTATCTCCCGATAATAGATAAACCAAGAGGACGGCAACGAACCCATACAACGTTAATCCCGTTAGCCAAAGTTCGAGCAATTCCCATACGGGCAAAGTAAATACATAAAAGCTGATGTCTTTACCAAAGACAGCCTCGCTAGCCCCAAAAGGTGTCGGGCGAAAATATTGCAAGACTTTATCCCAATGTTCGGATAAGATCGATCCCAGCAGTAGACTCAGTACCACCGCGATCGCATAGAGCAAGAAACGAGGATAGATAAGTATGGCGATCGCCAACCCCGCGATCGCTACGAGATACCAACCCTGAGAACTTAATTGGTTCCCAAGCTGCCAAATAGTTTCGGGTCGAAGTCGGGCGGGAACGATCGCGGTGACATGCGCCAGTTGAGGATCGGGATACCAGTAACTGAAAACAATTCGACCATAGTGAAGCAACATTAACCCAATTAGCATCCCAAAACTGAGCAACAGGGGAAGCAGCCAGTATAACCTTATAGGTTTTTGGGTGTGGCGCGTTTTTCGGGAGGAATATTTCTCCCATTCCCGCTGCTGTTGTTTGGCGCGATCCCTTTGGAAATCGCTCATCGGTGGGTTTGAATACTTGAGCCGTTGTGCTAGGGAAAGGTTGACTAGCAGGTAGCTAGCCGTTACGCCAAATACGGCTATCCATAATACGCTTTTGGTTATCAGCCTGAGTAAATAAACTGGCAGATAATCGACTTCCCCAAACCAAAAAATTTCTGCCCCCAGGCTGCATGCTAAATCCAAGCCCAACCATAATCCCAGGAGTAGCGCGACTAATCGAAAGCTGCGTTTCCAGAGCATGAAATTCTCGCTCAATTCACATTACGGCGGCTAAGGTGGTTTCCTGACAAGGATCGACAGTTGGTTCGACCTGTCCTTGAACCATCAAAATCGAACAGTAAGCATGATGAATGACATAATTGCTAGTACTGCCTAGTAAGAGTTCGCGGAGTCCTCTGCGACCTCGACGACCAACGACAATCAAATCGGCTTGCCAATTTCGCGCTACTTCACAAATAATTCGACCGGGATTGCCCAAAGTTTGGGCTACTTCGGCTGATATACCAAGCTTATTTGCCCGCTCGGCCAGCGATCGCAAACAATTAAATCTCTTTTGCACAAACTCTTCCCACTTATGAATATAGTATTTCCACGCTAACCTACGCGTGCTTGAATACATGCCTTCATCAACAGGAGCTGGATACTCTTTATCAGTTGGAGATAAGACATGCAGTAGCAGCAAGGAAGCATTAGTCACCTCGGCTAGCGCTAATGCTTTATCAAACGCGCGCTTGCTAGTTTCAGAACAATCTAAGGCAACTAAAATTTTGTTAAACATAAGAATGTTTGTTAAACATAAGAATGACCTCGCTTAGGTCGTCGGTTAGGGATACTACGTTTTTGATGGCGGCGCTTCCTCTAACTTAGTGAAGGGGAAATCCGATCGCATTGTTGACTTTCTTAGGTTCTACAAAAATTATAAGAAGATAATTAGCTTTCTTCTGTTTCAACTGTCGTTGTCATTTTCTAGTCATTTTTATCTCCAAAACTGGAAATAATAAACTTAAGAGGTTAATTATCTATGAATCAGAAAATTTTTGTAGCTTCGATCGCACTAGCCTCAATTTCTGCACTGACAATTCCAACCTTTGTAGAGGCGCAAACTACCCGAATTGAAGAGCTACAACAGCGTTCCCGCGGCATCGCCATATCGGGTGAAGTTAGGTCGGTTGTTGGCAATGATTTCGTTCTCGACGACGGGAGCGGAGAAATCATTGTCGATGCCGGACCGCGCTGGTGGCGCGAGATCGACATCCAACCTGGCGAGCGGGTAACCGTGACTGGTGAAATGAGCAAGAAAAGTGGCGAGTTTGACGCTTTTTCGATTACCCGCGCTGACGGTTCTACAATTGAAATCCGTCCTGCCGACGGTCCGCCGCCTTGGGCAGGAAGACCTAACCGCGATCGTCCCGAACCTGCAAAACCAAGACGGTAAACTTTATTTAAAGATTGCGCGATCGCAATCTTCTTAAGTTTTTTACCGTTTATAGCTTTTACGCTCCGTAACTCGACTCGCATGGGGACAAAGTGAGCAAACTTAGAAACGATAGCATAGCCGACCGCACGTCGGCTATTTCTGAGATAACAACACCCAAAAGGGCAATTTCTTTCGCGGATGCCATTGCTATCATTGTCGGGATCGTCATTGGTGCGGGCATTTTCGAGACGCCAGCACTGGTTGCAGCGAACACAGAAACTGCCCAAATAGCATTGCTAACTTGGTTGTTGGGCGGTGGAATCTCGCTCATAGGCGCTCTATGCTATGCAGAATTGGCAACGACCTATCCCCATGCAGGCGGGAATTACTATTACCTGATGCGTGCCTTTGGCAACAAGATTGCTTTCCTGTTTGCTTGGACGCGGATGACGGTTCTTCAAACTGGTTCGATCGCGCTTTTAGCCTTCGTGTTTGGAGATTATGCTTCGCAACTGTTGCGCTTGGGGAATTATTCTGCCTCGCTTTACGGGGCGCTTGTCGTAGCCATTTTGACCGGACTCAATCTAATTGGCACTCAACAGGGGAAATGGACGCAAAATTGGCTAACGATTGCCAAAGTCTTGGGCTTGCTGTTAATCGTCGTCGTCGGTTTGGCTTTTGCCGTTCCTTCTGGTGCTGCTGCACCTATCGAACCCCCATCTCAGAGAGATTTTGGGCTGGCTATGATTTTCGTGCTGCTATCTTACGGCGGCTGGAACGAAGCCGCCTATATTTCGGCGGAGGTACGCGATGTCAAGCGTAACTTAGCGCGATCGCTCTTTTGGAGTATCGGCATTATTACAACGATATATCTCTTAATCAATTTGGCTTATATCCGAGGGTTAAGTCTGGCAGGGATGGCAGATTCAGAAGCCGTTGCCGCCGATTTAATGAGTCGCGTCCTCAACAGACCGGGTGTTGTATTTATCAGCTTCCTGGTTGCGATTTCTGCATTAGGCTCGCTCAATGCCACCATTATCACGGGCGCTCGCACGAATTACGCTTTGGGAAGAGATTTTTGGCTATTTACCTTTCTCGGACGCTGGCAACCGCGCAGCAGTACGCCAACGAATGCTTTGCTAGTGCAGGGAGCGATCTCCCTAGCGCTAGTCTTGCTAGGAACTTTTACGCGCAACGGCTTTGAGACGATGGTGGAATACACAGCCCCCACCTTTTGGTTCTTTTTCCTGCTCACAACCGCGTCGTTGCTGGTATTGCGCATCCGCGAACCGCAGGTAATGCGACCGTTTCGAGTTCCCTTCTATCCGCTAACGCCAATTCTTTTTTGCCTTATCTGCGGTTATTTGCTTTATTCGAGCCTTACTCTCACTAATGTCGGAGCGCTGATTGGCGTGGCAGTTGCGATCGCTGGCGTTCCGCTGTTGCTATGGTCTGGGCGATCCCAGTCTCGCTCTTAACCCGCATTATTTTATTCGGAGAAGTGTAATATGCAGTTACCACGTAGTATAAAATTATTGCTCATTGGCGCTAGTCTCGGTAGCTTCTTTTTTGTCGGATGCACTCAACAACGGGAGTTTGCTGAAGCTCCATCGAATGCTCAAACCCAGCCAGCTGCACCTGACACTCAAGCCCCAGGACGCGAACCCGATGTGGTTTACGTGCCAACGCCTCCCGAAGTCGTAGAAGGGATGCTCGAACTGGCAAATGTGACGGGTGATGATGTTCTTTACGACCTTGGTAGCGGCGACGGACGAATTCCGATCGCGGCGGCACAAAAATATGGCACGCGCGGCATTGGCATTGATATTAACCCACAACGCATCCAAGAAGCAAACGAAAACGCTAAAGAAGCCGGTGTAACTGACAAAGTCCAGTTCCGGCAACAAGACCTTTTCCAGGCAGACTTCAGCGAGGCGACGATCGTAACGCTTTATCTGCTTCCCGAACTTAACGTGAAACTTCGACCCAGATTGCTTCAAGAACTCAAACCGGGTACCCGCATTGTTTCTCACGCCTTCGATATGGGTGAATGGAAACCAGAACGCACCGAACAGATAGGTGGTAGAACGATTTACTTGTGGGTGGTTCCCGAAAATCCTCCTGCCAATCTTCTTTAAGATAGAAGAAATTTCATGAAACTCGTTGCTGATAGAGGGATAGTTTGGTGCGCGATTTCATAACAACAAAATTATTCTTCTATAGCAACTAATCCGAAATTGAAGAAAAATGACTTTTCTTTCTATTGATAGATAAAGTTGAGCTAGTAATCTGATAAGATTAAAACTTAAAAATAGCTGTTTAAGTTTGCTGTTAGTACTTTGTGAACGAACCAAATTTAAAAAATTTTCGGGAAAACTTTTGGAAGCAATTGAATAATTCCAAGTTAATTCGCTATTTGTTGATCTTTGCTTTTGGTTGGGCTATTATCCAAGTTTTATCTTATTTTAAAACAGTCATTGTTATTTTTATTTTTGCTGCCATTGTCGCTTTTCTACTCAATTATCCAGTACAGTGGATTTCTCGTTTTTTACCGCGCAGCATATCAGTTCTTCTAGTTTTTTTACTGAGTTTGCTGATTTTAGCAGGATTAATTGCTACTATTGGTTTTGCGATTCTTTCTCAGGCAGAACAACTACTGAACCAAGCTCCTCAATTTCTTGAGTTTATTATTTCCTTATTAGAAAGAATACAAGAGACGCTGAATAATTGGAATTTTCAAGTAGATTTTGAGGCGATTGAAGCACAAGTACGAGAGCAGGCAACGGCAGGAATTGGAGTGGGTTTAGCCACTCTTCATGGTTTAGTATCTAATCTAATCGATCTGATTCTTATTGCCGTTGTGGCTTTTTTCATGTTGTTAGATGGCAAGCGAGTTTGGAATTTTGTACTCAAAGCTTTTCCCGATCGCATTCGTCACGAATTAACTGAGGCAATCCAGTATAACTTTTTGGGCTTTTTTTGGGGACGTTTGCTATTATCAATTTTTTTTGGAGTTTCCGTATATATTGTATTTATCATCATAGACTTGCCCTATGCATTGCTATTAGCCGCGATCGCGGGCGTATTCGATCTCATTCCCGGTATCGGAGCTACGATTGGAATTAGCCTAGTTTCTATAATTGTATTGCCTCAAGGAATTTGGCTCTCTCTTCAAGTATTAGTCGGTTGCATTTTGCTACAACAAGTCGAGGAGAATTTACTGATGCCTCGCATTATGCAAGGCTCGATTAATATGAATCCAGTCTTTATGTTCTTTGCTCTATTAGTAGGAGCTAGAGTCGCCGGATTGGTGGGGGTTTTCCTATCAATTCCGCTTGCTGGAGTGTTGATTAGTTTATTCGATCTTAAAGAAATGCAGGGAAAATGATCGTTGAGATTTATAAAACACTAAAACCTCGTCTAACTTCTAATCCAAAATCTAAAACTTGTAGCGATCGCTGACAAATCTATCCTTTGATCCAAAATCTTGTTATGCGTTACAGTATCATGCTTCAACTGGTGGCAATTATTACCCTAATTTTTCTTGGTACGGCAGCGCTGTTTGCTTGGTTGCAATACCGTCCGGGACCAGAAGAACAAAGTTTGCAGATGACACGAAATGAGCTGAGGAGATTGAGCAAGCGATGAACGCAAGCAACGATTTAGTGGCAGAAGCCTGGGAAAGGCTGGAAAAATCGATTATTTATTATCGAGGTCGTCCGGTTGGGACAATCGCCGCCAACGATCCGGAGTTAGAGGCGCTCAACTACGATCAATGCTTTATTCGCGATTTTGTCCCATCGGCGCTGGCTTTTCTCATTAAAGGCAGGTCTGAGATAGTTCGCAACTTTTTGATAGAGACGCTTTCCCTACAGAGTCACGAACCGCAAATGGACTCTTTCAAGCCAGGACCGGGATTGATGCCAGCCAGTTTCAAAGTCGAATTAATAGATGGCAAAGAGTATATCACTGCCGATTTTGGCGAACACGCGATCGCGCGAGTTCCGCCTGTCGATTCTTGTCTGTGGTGGATTATCCTGTTGCGAGCTTATGTGAAAGCTACGGGCGATATTTCCCTTGCCCAACAAATTGAATTCCAACAGGGCATCCAATTAATTTTAGAAATGTGTTTGGCACATCGGTTCGCCATGTACCCGACCATGTTAGTTCCCGATGGCGCTTTTACGATCGATCGTCGTATGGGTGTCTACGAACATCCGCTCGAAATTCAGGTGTTGTTCTATGCTGCCTTACGTGCCGCTAGAGAACTTCTTTTGCCCAACGACGATAACTGCTCGTGTATTTCTAGCGTCAAACAACGCCTAGTTCCCTTGACTTATCATTTGAGGGAATACTACTGGATCGATCTCAAACGTTTAAATGAAATCTATCGCTTTCGGGGCGATGAATTTGGTACAGAAGTTGCCAATCGATTTAATATTTTTGCCGAGTCAATTCCGGGTTGGTTAACTGAATGGCTGCCTAGAAATGGAGGTTATTTGGCAGGCAATCTCGGTTCGGGACGAATGGATTTTCGTTTCTTTGCTCTAGGAAATCTAATGGCAATTATTACTGCTTTAGCCAGCGAACGAGAATCGCAGCAAATTATGAATTTAATCGAGCAACGCTGGGATGATTTGGTTGGCGAAATGCCGATGAAAATGTGTTTTCCCGCACTCGAAGGTCTGGAGTGGAAAATCGTTACGGGAGCCGATCTTAAAAATCGTCCCTGGTCGTATCATAATGGTGGCAATTGGCCCTTTCTACTTTGGTTACTCGTAGGAGCTGCAATAAAAACCGATCGCATTGAAATAGCTGAGGAAGCGACCGATATTGCTGAAAATTACTTAAGTGAGGACGAATGGTCGGAATATTACGATGGAAAAACAGGTCGATTGATTGGCAAACAAGCCAGAAAATATCAGACTTGGACGATCGCGGCTTTTTTAGTAGCAAAAGAGCTAATCTCAGAGCCCAGCCATTTAGAATTGTTGAGTTTTGAACGGGAATAAATGATTTGTTTATGGGATTAAACTCGAATAAAAAACAATTTTTCTTTGAGCGCGATCGCTATTTTCAGAAATTAATTGCTATCGTTGGATTCCTGAACTTAACTTTGGTCTTTTTCGATCTTACTTATATACCCTGGCGAGATTTTTATCTGCAAATACTGCCAGCTTTAACTCAAGTATACGACCCAGTTAAAGGGATCGAACCTCACCCGGAAACGCAAAACTACCTCGATAAAGTAGATGCATTGCAAGCGCAAGTTTTGCAGACTGGATTAACGTCTCCCCAGACAGAAAATTTGTTAAGCGAGTTACGTCTTTTAAGTAATCGTCTTATTGAAGAAAATCCTTTTGATGTAGCAAATAAAAGCGGGACTCTAGCCAAAATCAAAAATGAAATGCGCTTACATACTAACGAGCAATCTGCCAGAGATGGTTTTGCTACGTTTTGGAGTCAAGCTTATCTTTCTCAAACTGATTGGCGATCGCAAATTAATTTTTTTAATTCTTTAATTCGACCTCTCATTCAAAGTAATTACTATCGAGATATTAATAAATTTGGGAATTTTATCGATCGCTTTTGGTTGCTCGATTTACCATTTATTATTATTTTTGCTCTCGACGTACTAATACGCACTTATCATATTAGTCGTAGCAATCCGAATTTGAATTGGCTAGAAGCTATCCTGCGGCGTTGGTACGATCTGTTTTTATTACTTCCCTTCTGGAGATGGTTGCGAGTTATTCCAGTCACTATTCGTCTTTACCAAACCGATTTAGTGAATTTGGAACCTTTACGCAAGCAAATCGATCGCGATTTTGCCATTAATTTTGCTGGAGAACTCACAGAAATGATAGGCGTTCAGGCGATCGACCAGATGCAAGACGCGATTCGTCGAGGAGATTTGGCACGCTGGTTATTTCATCCCGAAACTCGCCGTCCCTACATTCAGGTTAATAATACCAATGAAGTGCGAGCGATCGCAGCTCGCTTATTCAACGTCAGCATTTATGATGTTTTGCCAAAAGTTCAGCCAGATCTAGAAGCTCTAGTCCATTACAATCTTGAAAGAACTCTTAATGAATCTCCAATTTATCAAAAAATCCAAAAAATTCCTGGGTTGAGTCATTTACCCGCCCAAATTACCGAAAATTTGACCAAAGATTTCTCTCAAATACTCTACAATAACTTAATCAAAACACTTGAAGATCCGGTCAGTACTACACTGATGACTAATTTGATTGAAAATGTTATCGATGCCTTTGAAGCAGAACTCCAAAAAAAGCAAAATCTGCCAGAAATCCAGTCTTGGTTGATTAGTTGGCTAGAAGAAATAAAAATTAATTATGTAAAAAGAATTGCTGAAAGCGAGATAGAAAAAGTGGTTGAAGAAGTTGAAAATTTAAATTACTTAGTGAGACGGTAAACAGGCAATAATAGGAGTGGCGCAGTTGCAGGTTAGAAATCCGAGATCCCGTAGAAAAAGATCGGGACACTGCCCCTACATTTGCTGGAGTGCGTCAGTTCATAATAAATTAAGTTGGAATAATGGCAATCTCAATTCAACCATGAGTGAAGCAGCGATTGAAGACAATCTCAAACAATTTCTTTTAGTTCTCGCCGTGTCTTTGAGCGTGGCAACGCTGCCTCAAATTGTTAGCTGGTTTCGCCAAATTCCCTATACCTTACTATTGGTAATCGTTGGTCTGGGTTTGGCATTTGTTGACGTTCGCCTCGTCAATTTGTCGCCCGAATTGATCCTGTCAATTTTCTTACCGCCACTGCTGTTTGAAGCAGCATGGAATTTGAGATGGCTAGATTTAAAGCGCGACTTATTTCCCATTTGTTTGTACGCGATCGCGGGAGTCGTTATTTCAATTTTAGGAATTGCGTTGGGGTTAAAACAATTTGCCGGATTGCAGTTAACAACTGCATTACTCGTGGGAGCGAGTTTGTCTGCCACTGACCCAGTTTCCGTAACGGCGCTATTTCGAGAATTGGGCGTAGAAAGACGTTTAAGCACCTTAATGGAAGGGGAAAGCCTGTTCAACGATGGCATGGCGGTAGTGGCTTTTAGTTTTTTGGTCGGACTGCCGCTAGGAACTAAATCGTTAGAAATTCAATCGATTTTAATACAATTGTTCTCAGTAGTCGGCATCGGTCTTGCGGTTGGCAGTTTAATTGGTTTTGGCATTTCCTACCTCACGCAACGATTCGACTTGCCATTGGTGGAGCAATCGTTAACTCTGGTTTCGGCATATGGCACTTATTTGATTACAGAAGATTTAGGCGGTTCTGGAGTCATTGGAGTCGTTACTACGGGGTTAATTTTGGGGAACTTTGGTTCGCGCATCGGCATGAATCCCCGCACCCGCATCATCGTGACAGAGTTTTGGGAGTTTCTAGCCTTTTTTGTCAACTCGATCGTTTTTTTGCTAATTGGCGATCGCGTCGAGTTTGCCGTTCTGGGAGAAAATTTAGGAACCATCGCCTTGACGGTAGTCGCGATGATTGTGACGCGAGCCTTAGCAATTTTCGGTTTGAGCGGTTTGAGCAATAAACTGGTTAAATCGGACATTCCCTTACAAGAGCAAACGATACTTTGGTGGGGCGGACTGCGAGGTTCGGTGTCTATCGCTTTGGCATTGAGCATCCCTGCTATCCTATCCGAACGAGAGGAGATCGTTGCTACAGTCTTTGGAGTCGTCTTATTTACGTTGCTCGTGCAGGGATTAACCGTCAAACCGTTACTAGAGAAGCTAAACCTACTGGGCGACCAACCGTTACGCCAGCAATATGCAGAAGCGATCGCGCGTTTGACTGCCCTCGATCGCGTTCTTCAACACCTCCAACGAGTCGAAAAACGTCCGGGAGTCGAACCGGAATTTTATCGCTATCAAGAGCAACTCGTTAAGGGAGAATTAAACCGCCTGCAAGAAGAAATAGAGCGATTGCAAAATGAATATCCCAATCTACAAGACTTTACTACCGAGCAACTGCGCCAAGAATTGATGGCAACTGAAGCGGATACCTATGCCGAATTGGTCAAAGCCGGTCGATTGAACCGAGAACTCGCTCCTTTCCTCCAACAGGATTTTCTTGAGAGCAACGATACTTAAACTGAGTTCGGCGTTAGGCTGCTCTTATCTCGATTCAACAGAGCAAATCGGAGGCAACTTTCCCGTACAATCTATCTAGAAGGCGATTTAAGCGATCTACATTGTTTGCAAGCGATGAAATATATTCTGCGATTAGCTATTTTCTTATTAGCATTAACTATTTTGCTTTTTCCTTTACCAGCAAAAGCGGCAAGTTCTTCAGCCGTCACTGGAGCAGCCGCAAGTTTTGAAGATAAAAATCTGAGCGGTCAAGATTTTTCCGGTCAAAATTTACAAACCGCTCAGTTCACCAACGTCGATCTAACCTCTGCTAACTTTAGCAATACTGACTTGCGCGGGGCGGTTTTTAACGGTTCCGCTCTCAAAGAAACCAATCTGCACGGCGCCGATCTCACTAACGGTCTTGCCTATCTGAGCAGCTTTAATGGAGCCGATCTCAGCGATGCGGTTTTGACAGAAGCAATCATGTTACGCACTACCTTTGATGGAGCAAATATTACAGGAGCTGACTTTACGCTTGCCGTTTTAGATGGCGATCAAGTCGCTAAACTGTGTACCATAGCATCTGGGGTGAATTCTAAAACGGGCGTTGAAACGCGAGCTTCATTGGGGTGCAATTGATGGAAAGAAAACGAGTTGGTGTCATTGGCGGCGGTCAGTTGGCTTGGATGATGGCACAAGCTGCCCAAAAGTTAGGAATAGATTTGGTCGTCCAGACTCCCCGTCCCGATGACCCAGCCGTTAAAATTGCAGCCGAAACGATCCTAGCCGCCGTAGACGATGCGGCGGCTACCGTTCGGCTAGCTAATCGCTGCAATGTTATTACCTTTGAGAATGAGTTTATTAATTTAGAAGCGTTAAAGCCTTTAGCAGAGAGAGGCATTTGCTTTCGCCCCAGCTTGGAAGCTTTATCGCCTCTGTTGGATAAATATCACCAACGCTGCTATCTCAAAGAGATTGGATTGCCAGTCCCTTGCTTTGTTGCATTAGAGAGAGATGATAATGCTGTCTCGTGCGATCTTAAATTAAGCTTTCCCATCGTTCTCAAATCCCGCCGCCACGGTTATGACGGACAGGGAACTTTTATTATCGGCGATCGCGGTGAGCTAGAAGCCATCTACAAGCGTTTTCCAGATACTTCATGGTTGTTGGAAGAATTTATCCCCTTCGAGCGGGAACTAGCGATTATAGCCGCTCGTAGCGTTGCTGGAGAGGTCGTAGTCTACCCAGTTGTAGAAACTTATCAGAAAGATCGAGTTTGCCATTGGGTTATTGCCCCAGCCGATCTCGCACCGGAAATCGAGTTAGAAATAGAAAGAATTGCCCGTCATTTGCTAGAAAAATTGCAAGTTGTCGGCGTTTTTGGGATCGAGCTATTTCTCACCCAAGATGGCAAAGTATTAGTCAATGAAATCGCACCGCGAACGCACAATTCTGGGCACTACACCCTCGATGCCTGCGAAATGTCTCAGTTTGAAATGCAGTTGCGGGCAGTGACGGATTTGTCATTAGGCTCGTCTGCTCTCAAATGCTCGGGAGCAGTGATGGTAAATTTGCTGGGCTATGAGCATTCTTACAGCAATTATCAAGAAAAACGCGATCGCATAGCTGCCATTCCCCATGCCTATCTTCATTGGTACGAGAAAACCGAATCTCGTCCCGGACGCAAGTTAGGACACGTGACAGTTTTACTAGAGTCAGAGACAGCAACTAGCTCGTCTCAAAGCGTAAAAGAGCAATTGTTAGAAGTTGCCCGAAAAATCGAAACGCTTTGGTATGGAGCTTAGAAATCCATTTAATGAGCGTCGCGATCGCATAATTCTAACCCAAACGCGAGCAAGATGCTCGCACTCCCAGTAAATGGTTATTTAACAGGCATTCTCAAATCCCACTAACACATTGACAACATTCAAGCCTAGCTCGTCTACCGCATAGCCTCCCTCCATTACGAATAAAGTAGGCTTATTAACGCGAGCGATCGCTTCGCCCAAACGCAGGTAATCTTCTTTGTGAAACTGAAACTTGCAAATGGGGTCTTTCTCGAAGGTATCAACACCGAGAGAGACGACGAAAGCATCGGGGCTGTAATTGCGGATTGCTCGAATGGCATCCTCAAGCGGCTCTCGATAGCTTGTCCAATCGGTGCCCCAGGGGAGGGGATAGTTTTGATTGTAGCCTTCTCCTGTCCCTGCGCCTCGTTCGTCTTCGTAACCGGAAAAGTAAGGATATTCCTGACGGGGATGGGCATGCAGCGAGACAAACAGAATATCGCGGCGATCGTAAAAGATTTCCTGCGTCCCGTTGCCGTGGTGGTAGTCTACGTCTAGAATTGCAACGCGTTCTGCCCCCGCGTCTCGAAAGGCTTGGGCTGCGATCGCGGCATTATTCAAAAAGCAATAACCTCCATAGCAGTCGCGGGCGGCGTGATGACCGGGCGGACGACAGAGGGCAAAGACGGCGCGTTCTCCTTTCGCGACTAGTTCCTGCCCGGTAAGGGCGACATTAACTGAGGTAGTAGCAGCTCGCCAAGTACCAGAGGTAATCGGCGTTCCCGCATCGAAAGCGTAATAGCCCAGCTTGCCGTCGCTGGTTTCTGGCACTTTGTCGCGACGCATCGCTCGTCCTATCCAGGTAAAAGGAAATGCGTCTCCTTCTCCACGCACAAGCGACCATTCGTTCCAGGCAGTTTGCAGAAAACGAACGAACCCCTCGTCGTGAACTCGCAGGATCGCAGATAAGCCGAAATCTCTCGGCGGTAGAATGTGACCCAAACTTATCTCGCGGATTTGCGCCAGTACTGTTTCTGCACGGCGGGGATGCTCGAACGGTGGGCTGAATTGCCCGTCAACTAACTCGAACCGAGGGTTGTGGTATTGGTGGTCTTGGCTGTAAACGGCGAACATCAAACGTACTGGCAACCCGAAACAAAGAAGCTTCTCTATTTCTCAAATTCTACTCTGCGTCGGATCGGCGATCGAAGGTCAGTTGACTTTGGTGGATGTAACCCATTGTCCCACAAATGTCGGTTTTGTACCATCCATTCGTTTCTCCATAGGTATTAATCGTCCTCACGGAACGAACCGGACAAAGAATTTTCCCCGTAGGCGATGGTTCGTCCCTGACTAATGTCCCCGGATTCAACACTGTAGCCACGGTTGTTTCTGGCGTTTCGGAGGTTGGGGTTGGTTCGACGGTTGGCGTGGGTGAAGGCTCGTCCGGCACTTGCGCTTCGGGTGTATCGGTGGGAGTGGGGGAAACTGTTACTTCTGGAGTTGGTTCCGGCGTGGGCGTTGGGGAGGTCGTTTCTCTAGGAGTGGGTTCTATCGTCGGTGTAGGAGTTGGGGTGTCGAAAACGACGGGCGGCGAGGATGAAGGTCGATTGAGTAATATTATTCCTGCGATCGCGCCCGTGGCAAGTCCGCCAATTGCTACTGAAAAGACTATCTTCAGTAGCTTTAATAAGCCTCCAGATTGCTTGGAGGCAACATCGGGAACATAAGCCACCTGCGTTCGTACTTGCGAGAGAGGGGGCGAAAATTCTGTCTCGGACATGAGTGCTTGCAGGGCTTCTGAGGCATCTTGATAGCGCGATCGATAATATTCGTGGGTCATTCGATCTAAAATATTCGCCAAGCGATCGCTGACTTGGGCGCGATCGTGCCATAATAATCTTCCCGTATTAGGATCTTCTGTAAGGCGATCGGGCGATAAGCCAGTTATAGCTTGAATTCCTACCATTCCTACTGCATAGACATCGCTGGCTAGTCTGGGTTTTCCTTGCGCTTGTTCGCTTGGCATATAGCCGGGAGTCCCAATTCCCCGCGTCATCGTCGTTTGTCCGGCGGCAGTTACCGTCAAAGCACCGATTTCTTTAACCGCCCCAAAGTCAATCAGCACCAATTTTTTATCGCGCTTGCGCCGGATGAGATTCGATGGTTTGATATCTCGGTGAATGACATTTTCTTTGTGGACGACTGCTAAAACTTCGAGAATTTCTCGCAGTAAATTAATGGTGCGTTCTTCACTCAATGGTTTGCCTGGAAGGAGTTCTTGAGTGAGTTCCTCTCCCTCAATGAATTCTTGTACTAAATAAAATTCCCCGCCTTCCTCGAAATGCGCGTACAGGCTAGGGATTTGGTCGTGTTTGCCCAGGCGATAAAGATATTCTGCTTCTCGCTCGAATAACGTTTTCGCAACAGCTAAAGCCGACGGAGCGGTATCTTTTGGTTTCAGATGCTTGACGACGCAGGGAGGATGACCTGGCAGGGCTAGGTCTTTTGCTAGATAGGTATCCCCAAAGCCGCCGCTACCCAATTCTCGAATGATTTGATAGCGACTGAGTAAAACATCTGACATGGATAAAAAACCGCCGATCGAAACACACTGGTAATTCCATGCTACAAGGCAAAACCCAATAAAAAGAGTAATGCCCTGTCTTTGGGCGAGAAAGCGCAGTACTTTCGGGTTAATTCTACTAGAAGTCTAAAAAAGACAGATATCAGATCTATGTCAGAGGGATGTCAATCGTGTGAAATTTTGGCTCTGGGACGCTCTCAAATTCTAGAGATTAAAATCTTCGTCTAATCTCATACAGTCCCAGCAGCAGGGCGGCAAGGCTTAAAGGCAAGAAGTAATAAATCCCTCGGTAAGCCAACAATGCCCCAAAAAGCTCTGCCGAAGAGATGGGAGGGGAAAGCAGCAAAAGCATTACCGTTTCAAAGACTCCTAACCCTCCCGGAACATTGCTAATAATTCCAGCAATTTGCGCCAGTAAGTAAATGCCGAAAAAACCTGGATATGATATGGGTACGGATGCAGGTAAGAGGACATAGAGCACCGCAGCCGCTAGCGACCAATCAAGAGAAGTAATGGCAATTTGAGCCAGACAAAGGTTGATGGGTAAATGAGGTATCGTTAGTCTACCGACTCTCAGAGGCTTTTTACTCAGGATAGAGATAAAAAGATAGCTAATGACGACTAGCGAGAAAATAACACCGATGGGATGGACTGAAGTGACAGGCAAATGCAAAAGTGCGGGAACCTCAACGGGTTCTATAAGAAAAAGCACTCCTCCTACAGCAAATAGCCCCAACCAAAAGCTCCAATTGCAAAAAGCGATAATCTGAGCAATTTGAGCGATGGATAAATCCCAGGGTCGATAAAAACGATAGCGAATAGTACTGCCACTCAAAAGTGCTAAACCAACGCTATTGCTAATAGCATAACTAATAACCGCAACTAGAGCAGTTTTGGGGTAAGGGAGAGGGTGACGAATGTAGCGGACGGCAAGCGTATCGTACCCGGTCAGCACGATATAGTTTACGCTAGTTAATCCCACTGCTAAAAGTAAATGGGATGTGGAGATAGCGGCTAGACTTTTCCAGACTTCTCGGATGTGATATTTTTGCAGTTCCTGAGTAATTGCCCAAATCGAAAGCGCAAAGAGCAATAAACTCAGCAACGCAGAACCAATATGAGAAAGGCGCTGGCGATTCATAGATATGCCTCCTCATTCATAGCTGGGGTAGTCTACTTGCAACTTCCGACTTTTCCCTCCTTTTGCTTTCTGCCTACTTACGAGCCGGGTTTTAAGTAGTCTAGCAAGCGATCGCCCGAATCAGCCCTTACCAAAGCTACTACGACTTCCGGTAAAGCCGCCGCTCCCGGATAAACTAGATATCGTGGTTCCCAACGGGGTTGGAATTTCTCTTTGTAGCTATGCAAACCCTGAAAGTTATAAAACCGATTTAAGTGTTCGTATAAATAACGCAACACCTTTTCTAAACGAGGAGATTCTGGGGTTTCTCCTATGCCAGCCAGTGCCGATAATCCCATATTAAACCCGTCGTATCCCCGTTCTTTAAAGTGTTGAAACATCGAAATAAATAAAAAATCCATCGTACCGTGCTCTACTTCTGCTCGCCGCCGCATCAAGTCGATGGTAATCTCGTTAATTTGATATTCCGGCACTACATTGGCAAAGGCTGTTATTTCTCCCGTGTTTTTCTGTACCACGGCAATTTCGCACTCTTGCAGATACTTCTCATCAAACCATCCCAAGGAAAACTTTTTTTCTGACCCTTGCATCATCTTGAGCCATTCATCGCTAATCTCTTTCAGTTGCTTGAGCAGTTGATGGGAAATGGGAGGTTGGTAGAATTTAACCTCAAAACCCGACTTAGCCATGCGATTGATAGCGTTTCTTAAGTTTTTTCCAGCTTTCCCTTGCATGGTAAAAGCTTTGAGATCGACAATCGCTTCTTCCCCGATTTTGAGTGCCCCGAAACCTACCGACCGATAGAGTTCGAGATCGTCTGGCAAGGTTTGATAAAAAGCGGGATACCAATCATTGAGCTGACAAAACTGTTGAAAGCCAACAATAACTTCTCGCCTGTCTTCTACAGGACCGATAGGATCTCCCAAGGCAACGGCACCTCTTCCTTTAGGAACGTAGGCAATGACACTACGTCCTGAAGGACTAAAATAGTAAGCTTTATCGTCTAATAAGGTAAAGCGTGCCAGAGAAGAGCGACCGTATGCCTCAACAATTGCCTTTGCTCGTTGCCTTTGGGCTGCTGTCGCTGGCGCACCGCGTAGCACAATTGGTCGAGTAAGCATAAATAAGGCATACAAAAACGTCACCGCACCCACGATATAAATCGAATCGGCAAAAAAGCGGCCGAAGCGCGTTTGGGGTTGTAAACCCGCATTATCTTCAGTAAAAAACATCGCCAGGGTTTGCGCGATCGCGCCTGGAAGATCGAAGTTAACGTGGTAGTGGTAGTCGAGTAAGAAAAAGCCCGCCGTTCCATAGGCGAGGGTAAAGAGTAACGCGCCGATAAGGACTCGAATTCCTTGCGCGATCGAAGGTCTATCGGAGCGAGCAGTAAACGCACTCCGCATTAAAATCAGTTGAATCAGTAACACGAGGGCTAGCAGACTCTCTTCATAGTCGAGTCCCTTAATTAAATGAGAAATAATGGAAATAATTAGTAAGATAACTGTCAGCAGCCAAGCGACTCGTTTTCGCCGCAATAAATTAGTTGCCAAGACGAGCAAGAAAAATCCACTTAGCGCAGCAAATAAATGTCCGCTCGCTCGAACTTCAAAAGGGAAAATGGCTTTCAACCATCTGACTCGTTCTTCAAGGCTAGGCGTTACCGCCGACAGTAAGTTAACAATGCCAACAATCGCTGTCAGTAAGGTGGCTGTCCAGATCCCAAGCTGGGTTTGTCGTCTAAGCAAAATTTTTCCTCCCTACCGACCACATCAGTAATCAGTAATCAGTAATCAGTTAAGCTTAATGATAAGGATACAAGCCCCGCCAACCAAGCTCGAAGCACTTTGAGACCGAAAGTGGCAGATTATTTGCCCGAATCCAGTTGCGAGGTTATACCAATTTTCAGGTTTTCGCGATCGACATTCTTCACCCCTCTCCCTATTTGGGAGAGGGGTTGGGGGTGAGGGCGATCGACTATCTCTGTCATTAATGAATGAAAAATGGTATTATCCAAAAATTGTCTTCTTCTTTCAAATTCCTAGCTCCTTCGCGTAACGCTTAACAATTCGTAATTTAATGACGAATTAATAATTAGGTTGAGGGGTGCTTCGCGATTTATTAGTGGTTATTAGTGGAGATTAACTGATAACTGACGATGCTGGCGTTGGGGTACGAGTCGCCAACGTAAGATGCACCGCCCCGAAGAGGTAACTGATTACTGAACACTTTTAAACGCGCGCTTATAAGTCTTTTCCCATTCATGGTTTTGTGCTTCTTGCTTCTTCGCGTTTTTGTTGTGCTAAAGCCATCTTGAACTGTTCGCCCACATAGCTGAGGGAATTAAACGCATGTTTGTGAACGTAATTCCAGCCGTAATCGGCTCCCGACACCCCATGACCGCCAGGAAAGGCATAAAACACATTTGGAACACCTAATTGATTTAGAGTCTGATGAAACTGTTGAGTAGAAGCCAGAAAATCGGGATCGGCTTTGCCTGCATCCATATAAGCTCGCAAACACTTCAGTTGCATCTTAGGTATCTTTTGCACGAAGTTTTCGGGACTATTTGCCGCACCACTGTCATCGGTAAAGTAACCCAGATGACTGAAGAGGACGCAAAAGTTATCGAGGTGGCGCAGTCCAATATTAAATGCACCCCATCCGCCAGAAGAAAGTCCTCCCATTGCCCAAAACTGCGGTTCGTTGAGAGTGCGATAGCGAGACTTGACCACTTGCACTAACTCAGAACCAATAAGCGTTCCGACTTTGCCGTTGGAACTGTCGAAATAATCGGGGTCCCACAAAGGACTAGAGCCTCGGTTATCGTTGCCATCGGGGCTAATTACGATTGAGGGCGGTAGCTTGCCATTTTGATAGAGTTGGTGCAGAACGGTAATGATGGCATATTTGTCATACCAAGCTCTTGCATCGTCATGTCCGCCGTGTAGGAGGAAAATGACCGGATAACGTCGATCGCGATTTTTCTCGTAATCTGGCGGCAAAATTAGACCGTATTGCCGTACTTCTCCCATGGCTTTGCTGTTGAAGCGCTCCAGTTTAAAGGTTAGATCGCTTCCGGGAACGTTGACTTGAGGCGCGTCTAGTTGAGGTGCGCCGGCAATGAAGACGTACCAGTATCCCATTGCTCCCAATACAGTAAGGATAATGGCACCTATCCCTAACGTTTTTTTCCAACTGAGAGTCATGAATCAAGTTAAAAGTTATAAGTAACTGCCTTATCGTTCGTTACAGTATCTTAGCCAGCCAAGTCACGATCGCTCGATTGATGATTTCTGAATGCTCAGCTAGCAGTAGATGTTGCAGTAGATGTATGTCCCGCTTCGGCTTGATACTTTTAACACTACCGCGAATACTACAGCCCGGATATGACAACGCTATGTTTCCTCTGTGTCAATCCCTTGTCGCATTAACTTCTACCAGTTTTCCCAATCCAAAAAATTAATCCCCCGCCCAAAGGCAGGGGATAGCTTCGTTACCTATGAGGCTAGGCGTTCTTTAACCGAACTTACCAGCAGTTGAGGCAATCAGGAAGGCTGCATAGGTCAGGACATAGCCAACCGTGAAGTGAGCTAGACCGACCAAGCGAGCTTGAACGATAGACAAGGCGACGGGCTTATCCTTCCAACGAACTAGGTTCGCCAAAGGAGTACGCTCGTGTGCCCAGACAATCGTTTCGATTAACTCTTGCCAGTAGCCGCGCCAAGAGATGAGGAACATGAAACCCGTTGCCCAAACGAGGTGTCCGAAGAGGAACATCCAAGCCCAGACAGACAGGTTGTTCACGCCGTAGGGATTGTAACCGTTGATTAGCTGAGCGGAGTTAGCCCAGAGATAATCGCGGAACCAACCCATCAGGTAAGTCGAGTTTTCGTTGAACTGAGCAACGTTACCTTGCCATACGCACAGATGCTTCCAGTGCCAGTAGAAGGTTAACCAGCCTAGCGTGTTGAGCGTCCAGAACAAGGCGAGGTAAAAAGCATCCCAAGCGGAGATATCGCAAGTACCGCCACGACCGGGACCGTCGCAAGGGAAGGAATAACCGAAGTCCTTCTTGTCGGGCATTAGCTTGCTACCGCGAGCATCCAATGCACCTTTGACGAGAATCAGAGTAGTGGTGTGCAGACCGAGCGCGATCGCGTGGTGTACGAGGAAATCTCCGGGTCCGATGGTCAAGAACAGGGAGTTAGTCCCGCTGTTGATCGCATCTAACCAGCCGGGCAGCCAAACGTTGCCGTAGTTGGGATAAGCCGTGTAAGCGATGCTGTCTGGATTGGATAGTAGGGTGTTGAATCCATACAAAGCCTTTCCATGAGCAGCTTGAATCCACTGAGCAAACACGGGTTCGATCAGGATTTGCTTTTCCGGGGTTCCAAAAGCAACGACTACGTCGTTGTGGACATATAGACCCAGGGTATGGAAGCCGAGGAAAAGCGATACCCAGCTCAAGTGGGAAATAATCGCTTCCTTGTGAGCCAATATCCGCGCCAACACGTTGTTCTTATTGGCTTCGGGATCGTAGTCGCGTACCCAGAAGATAGCACCGTGAGCGAATGCTCCCGTGATCAAGAAGCCAGCAATGTACTGGTGATGGGTGTACAGAGCAGCCTGGGTAGTGTAATCCTTAGCCAAGAAGGCATAGGGAGGCATCGAGTACATGTGCTGGGCTACCAGGGAAGTAATGGTGCCAAGGCTAGCCAATGCTAAGCCAAGCTGGAAGTGCAGGGAGTTGTTAATGGTGTCGTACAATCCCTTATGCCCTTCGCCCAACAGCCCGCCAAAGGGAGTTCCTGAAGGAGGATTATGAGCGTTCAGGATTTCCTTGATGCTGTGACCGATCCCCCAGTTGGTGCGGTACATGTGTCCGGCAATGATGAAGATGACCGCGATCGCCAGGTGGTGATGCGCCATATCCGTCAGCCAGAGCGACTCGGTTTGAGGATGGAATCCACCTAAAAAGGTCAGAATTGCCGTTCCTGCCCCCTCAGAAGTTCCAAATACGTGGTTAGCCGTATCCGGGTTCTGAGCGTAGACCCCCCAATTCCCGGTGAAGAAAGGCAGTAAACCTGCTGGGTGGGGCGCGGTAGACAGGAAGTTATCCCAACCGACGTGCTGTCCTCTCGATTCGGGAATCGCAACGTGAACGAGGTGCCCCGTCCAAGCCAAGGAGCTAACGCCAAACAGACCAGCCAGGTGGTGGTTCAGGCGAGACTCAGCATTCTTGAACCAAGATAGGCTCGGACGGAACTTGGGTTGCAAGTGCAGCCAGCCGGCGAACAAGAACAGGGCTGATAGGATTAACAGGAATATCGATCCCTGATATAGGTCGCCATTCGTTCTCATCCCGATGGTATAGAACCAGTGATATACCCCAGAGTAAGAGATATCAACTGGGTAGGAAGCACCGCCTTGGGTGAAAGCATCGACGGCTGCTTTACCAAATTGGGGGTCCCAAATCGCGTGAGCGATGGGACGGACATTCAGGGGATCTTTGATCCACTGCTCGAAGTTACCTTGCCAGGCTACGTGGAAAATGGTGCCGGAAGTCCACAGAAAGATGATAGCAATGTGACCGAAGTGGGAGGCAAAAATCTTTTGATAAAGATTTTCCTCGGTCATGCCATCGTGACTTTCAAAGTCGTGGGCTGTGGCAATCCCATACCAGATTCGACGGGTCGTCGGGTCTTGTTGTAGATCCTGGCTAAATTTTGGAAATTTAGTTGCCATAGCTTTTTAGGAAATTCTCCTCTCTAAATAATGAGGGCCAGTGCAGAATTGCTGCTCATTTCCTGTTTTAGTTATCTACTGTAACCGAAGTCACGGTAGATGGAAAGTTAAAAACGGTTTCAAAAACGGGCAGTCTAACCCAACCTTCATGCCGTTTTTCTTTATAAATTGAGAGCATTTGCTGGCTACTTGCTTAGTAGCGGAGTGTAAGCTGTCAATCGCTGCGGAAAAGTTTTTTTAAGCCCTCCCAACAGGATTGACAAGCTTATTGCAGGGTTGAGCTTATTACAGTTGAGCTTATTACATTAGAAAGAAAGGGTTCTGGCGTGGAAGAACGCCCAAGTCGTCACGATTCCACCGAGTAGATAGTGGGCTACTCCAACAGCCCGTCCCTGAATGATGCTCAGAGCGCGAGGCTGAATAGCTGGGGCGACTTTTAGCTTGTTGTGCGCCCAGACGATCGATTCGATTAGCTCTTGCCAGTAGCCGCGTCCGCTGAAGAGGAACATCAAGCTAAAGGCGAAGACGAAGTGACCGGCTAGGAACATAATGCCATAAGCCGAAAGCGCCGAACCGTAGGAGTTGATGACTTGTGCTGCTTGCGCCCATAGGAAGTCGCGCAGCCAGCCGTTGATGGTAATCGCGCCTTGCGCCCAGTTCCCCAAGGTAATGTGAGTAACTGTGCCGTCTGGTGCAACGGTTCCCCAAACATCCGACTGCATTTTCCAGCTAAAGTGGAAAATTACGATCGACAGGGAGTTGTACATCCAGAACAAGCCCAAGAAAACGTGATCCCAACCCGATACTTGGCAAGTACCGCCACGACCGGGACCGTCGCAGGGGAAGCGGAAGCCTAATTCGGACTTGTCTGGAATTAGGCGAGAGCTGCGAGCATAGAGCACGCCCTTGAGCAGGATCAGCACGGTAACGTGGATGGTGAAAGCATGAATGTGATGGACTAGGAAGTCAGCCGTACCCAGTGCGATGGGCATCATCGCCACTTTACCGCCTACCGCGACAACATCTCCACCAAATGCGTAGCTAGCAGGCGCTAAAGCGTTGGGAGCGGTGTTGCCAGGAGCCAGCGCGTGAATGTTTTGTACCCACTGGGCAAAAATAGGCTGTAGCTGAATTCCCGTATCGGAGAACATGTCCTGAGGACGACCAAACGCCCGCATCGTGTCGTTGTGGACGTAGAGACCGAAGCTATGGAAGCCCAGGAAGATACATACCCAGTTTAAGTGGGAGATAATAGCATCTCTGTGACGGATGACGCGATCGAGCAGGTTATCTACGTTCTTGGCAGGGTCGTAATCCCGCACCATGAAGATCGCGGCGTGAGCGCCAGCTCCGACGATCAGGAATCCGCCAATCCATACGTGGTGAGTAAAACAGGCTAGCTGAGTAGCATAGTCGATCGCCATGTAAGGATAGGGAGGCATGGCATACATGTGGTGAGCCACGATGATGCTAAGCGATCCCAGCAGGGCGAGGTTGATAGCTAATTGAGCGTGCCAAGAAGTGGTCAGAATTTCATAGAGACCCTTGTGACCTTCACCAGTGAACGGACCTTTATGAGCCTCTAGGATTTCCTTCATGCTGTGACCGATCCCCCAGTTGGTACGGTACATGTGACCGGCAATGATAAACAGCACCGCGATCGCTAAGTGATGGTGCGCCGTATCCGACAGCCACAAGCCACCCGTAACCGGATTCAAACCGCCTTTGAAGGTGAGGAAATCCGAGTAGACTCCCCAGTTCAAGGTAAAGAAAGGTTTGATTCCTTGGGCAAAACTGGGGTATAGCTCCGCCATCTTGCTTGGATCGAGGATAAACTCGTGAGGCAAGGGGATATCTTTTGGAGCTACACCAGCATCCAAGAGCTTGTTAATAGGCAGAGAAACGTGGATCTGGTGACCTGCCCAAGCTAAGGAGCCTAATCCCAGCAAACCAGCTAAGTGGTGGTTCATCATCGACTCTACGTTTTGGAACCACTCCAGTTTTGGCGCTCTCACGTGATAGTGGAACCAACCTGCAAATAGCATTAGAGCAGCCATTACCAAGCCGCCAATCGCCGTGCAGTAAAGCTGGTAGTTGTTGGTAAAACCGGCAGCTCTCCAGAGGTAGAAAAATCCAGAAGTAATCTGGATGCCGCTGAAGCCGCCGCCTACGTCAGCATTCAAAATTCCTTGACCGACGATGGGCCAAACCACTTGAGCGCTAGGCTTAATCGTGGTCGGATCGGTCAGCCAAGCTTCGTAGTTAGAAAAACGAGCGCCATGGAAATACATGCCGCTCAGCCAGACGAAAATCACTGCTAAGTGACCGAAGTGCGCGCTGAAGATTTTCCGCGAAATATCTTCTAGGTCGCTGGTCTGGCTGTCAAAATCATGGGCGTTGGCGTGAAGGTTCCAAATCCAGGTAGTGGTTTTGGGACCTCTAGCCAGAGTACGGTCGAAGTGACCGGGTTTGCCCCACTTCTCGAACGATGTAGGAACCGGATTATTATCGACTCTTACCCTGACTTTCGCCTCTCTCTCCGGACTAATTGTCATGAGGGTTCTCCTCTCTCGACAATGAACTTTAAAGGTTTTCTCTTGATGAATAGTGTAATAGAAGAACAGCAAATGTGGGATTTACTGCTTTTCAATTTTGCTTAAGATGCCTGTTTTAAAAAGCTTCCAGGCAAAAGCATCAATAGATGATGATAAGTCTTTCTACTCTGCTGTGTTGGCAGGACTTAACAATAATTAAAATTTGCTCAATTGTCGCTCTCATGATATTTGTCAGCAAAACTTGTCCGACCAAAAGTCAAGGGCATCGGACTTTTTCTTTACAAAAAGCAATAATTTATTAAGGTCGTACTCAATTCCGGAAAATTACCACTAAGAACCGCTCCAAATTCAGCTATATTGCCATATAGATAGCTTCAGCATTCTTAATAAAATAATTAAGTAAGATTAATCGATTCAAGGGTTATTAAGAGGGGTTAGCGTGTTGGTTTTTATGTATCGATTTTTGCCTATAAAATCCATTTGTTTGTGTGCATTCTTAATTCTACTAAGTTTAGGTTTGGTGAGTTGTGGCGATCGCATCGAAGTTTCACCGCTATCCAGCCCAGAGCCACCTTCTGTGTCGATAAGTGCGGGCAAACTGTCAGAAGTAGCCCCTCCAGCGGTTATTCGGCAGCTAAACCAAACCCTAGAACAATATCAACCACAAGTTGCTATTCTCAGCCCACCAAGGGATAGTATTTTCCAGGAAACAACCGTCGCAGTTAAACTTCAAGTGCGAGACCTACCCATCTTTAAAGATCCCGATCTTGAAATGGGACCCCACCTCAAGCTGATTCTCGACAACGAACCCGCGCGAGAAATCTACGACATCGATAAACCCGTTACTTTAGAAAACCTAGCCCCCGGAACCCATACCCTAAGAGTATTTGCCTCTCGTCCCTGGCACGAAAGCTTTAAAAATGAAGGCGCATACGCTCAAACGACTTTCCATATCCTTACAAAAACAGATACCAATGCTCCCGATCCTTCCCTTCCTCTATTGACCTATAGCCGTCCGCAGGGGAGTTATGGCGCCGAGCCAATCCTAGTCGATTTTTACTTAACTAACGCTCCGCTACGTCTAGTAGCAAAAGAAAACTCCGAAATTGCCGACTGGCGGATTCGAGTTACCATTAACGGTCAAAGCTTCGTCCTCGATAACTGGCAACCCGTTTACTTAACGGGTTTTGAGAAAGGGAACAACTGGGTTCAGCTAGAATTTCTCGATCGCGCTGGCAATCGAGTTGATAACGTTTTCAACACGACAGTCAGGCTAATTGAATACAATCCAAAAGGTCAAGATCCCCTCTCCAAATTAATGCGCGGAGAATTAGCGACTGAATATGCTCGCAGTATCGTCGATCCTACCTACAAAGCCAAATTAACGCCTACGCCTTCTCCAACGCCAACGCCAACCCCACAAGAAGCGCCTACTGCACGACCAGAAGTTCCTGTCGAACAACCCACTCCAACCCCACAAGAAACGCCTACTCCAATAGAAAAACCGACTGCACCTGAAATAGAAGTCACCTCACAGCCGCCAGTAGAGACGAGTGAGCCTCTATTATCCGAACCGAAGAAAACTCCAACCAAAGAATCGGTCGAACCAACTGAAACTATAGCACCACAACCAGAAACTTCAACGGCACCAACCCCGGCGGCTCCTTCTGAGGAATCGCTGCCAACTAACACGGAAGCGGCGCCAGCAACAAAAACCCCGTCTGCGAACCAAGCCTCTCGCTTAGAAAAACCGCAATGGTTAGATCGCGTTCTCAGTCGTTTCCAAACAACAAAAACCGATCCCAATTCCTCGCCTTTGTCAGAGCGATCGCCGACCGCTTCCTCAGAATCCAATATGCAATCTGAATTAGCGCAACCCCAATCAGAGTCTATATAAAAGTGCTTTACTCTGGAATCGAGTTGATTTACTGAAAATTAGCAATTCTTAAATCGATCCTGAAAATTTTTGCGGCTACCGCCAAATCTAGCTAAACTTTTAAAGGTTTAAAAACAATTTTTTTTAGAATCAAGTGAGGTAATTATGTTACAGCAAAATTCTCACGCATTAACTGGAATACTGATATTAGCCTCTTTATCAGCAGTTGCAGCTACTCCTGCGATCGCAGAACCCACACAAACCTCACAAACCCTCATTAGTCAGGCTTTAGGACACGATACTTATGAAGGGGGAGAAGGGCAGATGAGCTTCTCCGACTACGTACTCGGTCGCGTTAGAGGAAGAACTGGCAATTACTTATCGATTGAGCTAATGAATATGGAGGGAACTGAAGCAAAAGAGGGAAATGGCAGAGTCATCATGGAAGGTTCGGCTAATCCTGGCGACAACGTTCTCTTGACAGAAGAAGATGGCGAGTACGAGTTTGTTGGTCCCGCTCATCCAGCCTGGATTACAGAATTACAGGAAGACTATAAATGGAATATGTCGGCAGAAATGAAAAAAACTCCCTAAAAACTGAGATCTTGCATCATTAATCTCAATCGATTTTAATCGAGTTGAGCTTTGAGCCTAGAACTAAAGTTCTAGGCGTTGATGCTAAAGGTGCAAGATCTGAGTTTTTTATGAAAAACTAAAATTGCATAGCGTGTCAAACCAATTCGCAATTACCAGTTTGCATCGCTGCTCCTCGCACTCCGCTGCCACTCGTGCAGCGAGGAGGACGAGCAAATTGCGAATTGACAATTGTTTTGGTCAAAGTGTTACAAGCTATTTATTTGCTAACCTAAAGAGAAATAAACATGGTAAGGTGAGGACTATTGATTCAAGCGCCTAAAAGCAGAAAATGCGATCGCGATCGTGAGAAAAAAGAAAGCGTCTTCAAAATCCTCAGATCCAAAAATCAGAATTTTGGCAGTTGTTAACGGAAAAGGGGGCGTTGGCAAAACCACAACAGCCGTCAATTTAGCCGCAATCTTAGCCGAACGAAAGCAGGTATTGCTAGTCGATGCAGATCCCCAAGGATCGGCGACGTGGTGGATAGAACGAAGCGATGCGGAGATAGATTTCGACCTATCCCAAGAAACAGAACCCAAGCTATTAGAAAATTTGCGCCAAATTAGCGATTACGATCTCGTGGTAGTCGATACCCCTCCCGCCTTACGTTCTGAGGCATTGAAAGCAGTTATCGCTTCAGCCGATTATTTGGTGTTGCCGACCCCACCCGCACCGATGGATTTATCCGTTTTAATCGAGACGGTGCAGAAAGCAGTAATGCCCTTAGCAGTCGCCCATCGGGTTTTGTTGACCAAAGTAGACCCTCGCAGCCTGAAAGAAACCTTAGAAGCGCAAAATACCCTATTAGAGTTGGGAATTCCTGCCTGTCACGCCTTCGTTCGCAACTATAAAGCCCACGAACGGGCAGTTTTAGAGGGAATGCCCGTAACCCAGTGGCAGGGAAAAAATGCTCGCGAAGCCGAAGCGGATTATCGCCGCGTGGCAGAAGAACTACAACGAGATTGGAATCAGCTATGACCAAAAAACGTTTATCCGACCTGCTACGAGAAGAACTTAATAATACATCTACTGAGTCAGCAACTACTACAAGTACAAGTTCGCCAAGCGACGATCGAGGCGCTAATGTAACTTTATCTAATTCTAAAACTTCCAAATCATCTTCTAGAACGCGATCGCGAGCGAGAAAAACTATTTCAAATCAGTTGGAAGATAAGGTAAAAGAGTTGACGGCTGCCCTAGAATCTGCCAACCAACACTCTGGTTCTCTTGAGGAGCAAATCGTATCTTTAGAATCGCAATTGGAGACACAAAAAAAATTAGTAGAAACTCTCCAAATTCAATTGGAGAAAACAATTCAGATGGAATTAGAATTAGAAGAAAACAAAAAATTAGTTGAGAAGCTCTACTTTGAATTACAAAAAGCTGAAAGCCTTCAATCGGAATTAGAAGAACAAAAGAAATTAGTACAAGAACTTTCTGCCCAGTTACAACAAGCACAAAACGAACAATCTCTTGAAGCAGCTTCCGATGCCTCTCACTCGACAGAATTACAACTAGCAGCTATTGCCAATTATGCACTTCAACGCCGACCGATTGGACGTTTTATTGCCTCCAATCAACCAACCACTGTTTTATCTAACGAAGATATCGGTTGGTTTGATTAATCTAAGAATCTAGAACTAAAGTTCTAGTCCCAAAGCTCAACTCGATTAAAATCGACTGAAATTCTTATTCAATATTCCTTAGAAGACTTTTTCGCTCGGCCAGGAAATTAATAACAACAGCAGTTGTTGAGAATGGTGCAAGATCTCAGATTAATCGCACTTCGACTTATTCAACAGCTTTTCGGACTTGCTCGGTATAATCTTTAGGGCGCAGTTGTCGAAAACTTTGAAAAGCTATTTGTCGCAAACTGAAAGGGAAATAAGATAAGCATAAACCTAATGTAGCCCGACGAGAACGTCCTAATACTTGATTGGATTGTTGGAGTAATTTTCGTCCTTCTTTAGCGTCTCCATTTTCGATCGCTCTTAACCCTAAATCTAGTTGGGTCTGGGCTAATTTGACAAGGCGCTGTCGTTCTAAGTTTTCATCGGGAAATTGGTAGCTATCGATACAAAATACCTTGGATTTTAAGAAATGAAAATTTTGTTTTAAGCTAGTTTGTCCGCCATGGAAGCGATACTCCATTAAAAATTCTGGTAAAAAATAGCCTTGTTTTCCAGCGATCGCTAATCTAACTAACAGATCGAAATCTTCGCAACCATCGGCTTCGGGACGCATATAATCGACTTCTTGCAAACAAGCGCGACGAAATAGAGTCGAACCGACTTGCAAGCTTTGGTAGTAAAAAGTTTGCCACATCAAATCGGGGATTACTCCCCGTTGCAGTTTATCTTTTCCCCACCTGATAGAATTTTCCTGAGTAGCCGACTCAATTCTTTTGCCATTGCGATCGATAATCCAGTGGTTAGTACAAACAAAATCTACCGAAGGTTCTGAATCTAAAATAGCGACAGTTTTCTCTAAAAACTCAGGAGTCAGCCCATCATCATCATCAAATTTGAGAAAATACTCTCCCTCAGCCACATCGAAACCAGAGCGCATATTTCGGCTTCTGCCAACATTTTCAGGTTGCCTGATATAGCGAATTCTCGAATCGCGCCACTGACTTACTATCTCCGACGTATTATCCGAAGAGCCATCATCGCAGATAATCAGTTCAAAATCGGGATAGGTCTGTTGGAGAACGCTATTAACCGAATAAGTCAGAAAGTCGGCGCGATTGTAAGTAGGAATGCAGACACTAACTTTAGGCATCCAGCAAATTACACAAAACCATAACCTAGAAAATCATTGTATTCCATTAATGATGGACGCGCTTCTCCATTCATTTCGCTTTCCAAAAATCTAGGGTGAAAAATAGTTTTTTTCATACTCAGAATGCGATCGCACAAAAATTCAGGAACACAATGCGTCCCAAGAGTAGTCTAACTAAATGAGTCAACAATCTATAATGACTTATCCGAAAACCAACCTTTGCATGACTAAGATATTAACAAGCTAATGAGCCGAATTGCCTCAGCCAATGGTCATTAGCCAACTTTTAACCGCATACTAAAAGTAACTACTATTTTTTGAGGTGTGAGAGAGTCTGTGTCAGCCCATAATGTCGAGCGACCTGTGAGTGTTCATGGAATTAAAAATGCAAGTGGCAAAAAATTTCGAGCGAGTTGGCTATTAATTGGCTTAGGATTAACTGGTGTAGCATTGCTTTCGGCGACTGCTGGGGCAATTCTGGCTGTCTCTTTATCCTCAACGCCTTTAAAACAAAGCAAACTATCGCCAGAAGAAGCCGCCGTTTTCAACCAAGAGAAAACCATTTCCTACAAAAATTTGAACTTGCCGCAATTAAGTCGCCCGGTCAATATTTTAGTGATGGGGACTAAAGTTCTGACTTCCGATCTAGAAGAACACGAAAAGCCGCAGGAAAATTTAGGATATCACGCGCTCGTTAACTCTTTTAAAGGGCTTTCCGACACCATGCTTTTGCTGCGATTCGATCCCGAAAATGAGAAATTGACCGTACTTTCAATTCCTCGCGATACGCAAGCGCGGATTGAAGGACACGGAGTAAGAAAAATCAATGAAGCGAATTATTATGGCGGTCCCGCTTTGGCAGCAGAGACGGTAAGCGAACTCATGGGAGGAGTTCCGATCGATCGCTATGTGAGAGTTAATATTCAAGGGGTAGAAAAACTCATCGATGCTTTGGGAGGAGTGACGGTTTACGTTCCCAAAGATATGAAATATCAAGACGACAGCCAGCATCTTTATATCAATCTGAAAAAAGGAAAGCAGCACCTCAACGGAGAAAAAGCCGTTCAGTTTTTGCGTTTTCGCTACGACCAATTCGGAGATATTTCGCGAGTGCAGCGCCAGCAAACTTTCATGAGAGCGCTCATCGAGCAAGCACTCAAACCGCAAACGTTGCTGAAGATACCAGACATACTTGGGGTCGTGCAATCCCATATCGATACCAATTTGACCCTAGAGGAACTAGCTGCCCTTGGGGGTTATGCCGCGCAGACAAAGCGATCGAACGTGCAAATGGTTTTGCTACCCGGCGAGTTTAGCGGAGATGGCAGGAAACAAGTGAGCTACTGGCTGCCCAGCAAACGCCGCATCGAGCAAATTGCTACTCAGTATTTCGACCATACCCCTGAGAATGCTAGCGAGTACGGCGAATCTGAAGAAGTCGATCCGACATCCTTGAGAATAGCAATTCAAGATAGCACCGATAATCCAGAGGCAGTACAAACGATGGTTCGCTATCTCAAAGAAGCTGGCTATCGTAGGGTTTACGTCAGCGATCGCTGGCAAGAACCTTTGAAAGTTAGTCGCATCGTTGCTCAAATGGGAGATGATGGCGGTGCCGCAGCCCTTCGCGCTCAATTGGGCTTTGGCGAAGTATTAGTCGAAAGTACAGGTTCTCTAGCCTCCGATATCACCATTCAATTGGGAGAAGACTGGCAACAGCTAGAAAATTCTGATTCCGAGCGATCGGGTAGTCGGTAGTAGTTAATGGTTAGTAGTTGGTTTTACTACAGACTAACTACTAACACGCTCACCGCGATTCTACTCTTTGTCCCTCTTCAATTTGCTCGGTCGGATGGAGAATAATTTTTTCTCCTGCTTGGAGTCCCCGTTTGATTGCTGCCTCAAAGCTACTGCGCTGACTAATTTCTATCTCGCGTTTTCTGGCTCGGTTGTTTTCCACGATAAAAGTACACCAAGCCTTTGAATCCGAGCCATTCTGTCGCCCATCACAGCGAAAAAGCGCACTTAGAGGAACGATTAGTACGTTTTTTCCTTCCCAAACCACAGTTCGCGTCTCTACTCGATAACCATCGCTTAGGGGAATAGAAGGATTGACAAAATCGGCTATGACATTTACCCGTTGTTCTTCAACTCCAAGGGCTGAAACCTTCGTAAAAGCAGATGGTTCTACATAGCGTACTCTAGCCTTTAAAGCTTGCTCTCCTCCCCAATGTTCGATTAGCATCGTTGCCCCAGGTTTCACGTTTACTGCATCGCTAGAGAGCAAATCGACGACGATCTCTAAGTCTTTCGGATTACCTATTTCCAACAGAGGCGTTCCTGCTTCTACATACCTAGCGCTTTCCTGAAGAACTCGCAGGACATAGCCATTAACAGGAGCGCGAATTTCGGTACGTTTGGCTTCATCGGCTAGCTTCTCGAGTTCGGCGCGAACGCCGGCAATGCGAGCATCGTAGACATCGAGCAAATAATCGGGATCTCGTTGTTGTGCTTGCAGAATGGAGAGTTCTTTTTGGGCGGCTGCGACTTCTGCCGCTGCACTGTCAACTTCTCGTTGCGCTGCTTCCAATTCTTTAGCACGAGAGATTTCTAAAAGTTCTGCATTTTCCAACTCTTGACGGGAGATTGCGCCTTGGGCGTGTAATTGTTGGGCGCGATCGCGATCGCGTTTTGCCTGCGCCAGTGTTGCTTCAATTTGCCTTACTTTCGCCTCTGCTACTCTTTCGGCTGCCACTGCCGCTCTGATGCGTGCTTGGGCTTGAGCTAGCGCCGCCGCTTTCGGTCGCAAGGTTGCCACTCCCGCGCGTTCTGCCTGCCATTCCCGCAGCCGTGCTTGAGCTTCTCTGACTTGAGCCGTTAGAGGCAGGGGATCGATTTGGGCAATTAATGCGCCTTTATTGACTTTATACCCTTCTTTGAGGTTAAGGCGAGCCAGCCGCCCTGCCACGGGCGCAGAAACCACGTAATGGTTGCGAATGCGGGTTTCTCCCTCGCCATCTACTGTTACCTGCAAAGAACCGCGCTTGACCGTTGCCATGTCAACCCGAATGGGTGCGGGACGGAACGAGAAAACGACTAAGGTAACGATACCGAGTCCGGCAATCAGGTAAACAAGCTTTTGAGGTAAGTACTTCATAGTTTTCGGGTGGCACTCCCTCTATACTTCCAGCGTAAGCTTGCCAACTGATATTGCCAGCCGATGGTTACAGTTTGTTATGGTTAGGTGGCGAGTTGTTTTTACATTTAATATCAAGTCCAGTTGAAAGACCACAATAACCCGTAGTGCGACCAACAAGAGTCGCAAGCGGGACGTATGCGCTCACGCGCACGCACTAGACTATTATGATTTGAACTTGTCGATACCTATCTTTAGACTCGATACTTTCCTACTCTTTAGTCTTTAAAACAGCAATTCAATCGAGGCGATCGCTCTGTCTGCGAATAATTAACCCAGAAACAAAAGCTGCGACTATAACGATAACAAACGTAAAAGCATAGGTAGATTTCGTAATAATTAAAGGCAGACGATAAAGCTCGGAATCATAGGCAAAAGACATTAAAGCAGCCAATCCATATCCCAATCCAAAACCAAGGGGAATAGCAAGCAACGTGAGAATTGCTTGTTCTCCTAGCAAAATAAAAGCCACCTCAGCGCGAGTAAACCCGATAATGTGCAAACTAGCTAATTCCCGTCCCCGTTCGGAGAGAGCGATTCTTGCCGCATTGTAGACGACGCTAAAGGTAATAATGCAAGCGAAAACGACCAGGACTGAGGTGAATACGCGCAGGTTCCTGGCGCTAATTTCCTTAAAACTTCTAATAGTTGCTTCGCGCGTCGAAAAACTTGCGATCGCGGGAATGCGTTTTAGGCGAGAATAAAGCTGGCTCGCAAGGTACGGATCGACGGATAGATAAGCACCAGAGATAGTTTGTCCTTCTCGCATCAGTCGGTTGAGAGCATCGATATCCATATACGCTTGAATGCCGATAAGTTCGTCCACCAATCCCACCACTGGGACTTGACGCACGGGACGGCTTCCTTCGAGTACCTCGACGGTTAAAGTATCTCCTGGAGTAACGCCGAGGATTTCTGCCAGTTTCGCAGTCAATACCACCCCATCGGGAGGCAGATAAACCGAGTACAAATTCTTGTCGATCAAGCTGCGAAATTCCCCCCTCGGATCGATTCCCGTTAAGGCAGTGCGATAGGTGCGATGCTCGAAACGCAGGCGTGCAGGCACCAGACGAAATGGTTCGGAACGGATGACTCCAGGCAAATGAGCCACTTCGTAACGAGTCCGGGCGGGGCGGGGTTCGTTGAAGACAACGGTTACATCCTCTCGCTGAACGGTGTGGAATTGCACCGTCATCAGATAAGTTATGGCATCTTGGAAATAAAGTCCCGTCACCAAAATCGCCACTGCTACGGCAATCCCTAGCATGGAGAGAAAAGCCTGAATGGGTTTGCGTTCTAAGTTGCGCAGGATAATACGACTTGCAGGCGAAAAAAGACGCTGTAGTCCCAGCCTTTCAATAATTGTCGGTTTAAATCGAGCCGGAGGTTCGGGGCGCATGGCTTCTGCTGGGGGCAAGGAAATTGCCCGCCGTACTGCTACAATTGCACCGATCGCGGCGGCTGTAAAACTGACTAAAATTGCGCTTATCAGTAAATTCGAGCCGACTTCGTAGCGGAAAATGGGAAAGCGGAAAAATTCAGCATAAAGTCGCGTCAGTCCGTTGCCCAACCAAAGACCGACCAATATACCCACGATAGCCCCAACGCTGACAATGGCAAAAACAAATTTTAGATAGTGAATGCCAATGGCGAGATTGCTATAGCCAAAGGCTTTGAGGACAGCAATCTCTTCTCTTTGAGTTCCTACTAGACGAGAGAGGACGACGTGAAGGAGAAAAGCTGCGATCGCTAAAAAAATCGAAGGAACAACAGTGGCGGTGACTTCCAGGCTTCTAATCTCATCAGAAATAATTCTGTTAGACACCCGATCCTTGCGTCCATAAGCCCCCAATCCCCCGTAGCGTTCCAATAAGCGATCCAAGCGATTGATGACCTCAATTTCTCGCGCCCCCGGACTCAAGGAGAGAGTAACATTATTGAATGCCCCATCCAGATCGAAAGCGTTTCCCAATGCTTCTCGTCCCATCCAAATAATTCCGAAGCGCTTGTTATCGGGATACAATTCTCCTGCCCCGCGCACCTCGTAAACGTACTCTGGAGAAAGAGCGATCCCGACAATCCGCAACTTTTGCCAGCGACCGTTAATAATGGCACCAATTGTATCGCCTAAGTTCAATTGGTTGGCTTCGGCAAAGGCTTCGCTGACTAGCACCTCATCCCCTCGCCCCCGCTCAATGTAGCGTCCTTGGCGGATAAACAAGTCGTTGAGCATAGAAACGCGGCGTTCTGGAATTGAAATCAGTCTTCCCGTCGCGGGTTCTTCTAAACCCCGAACGTCGAGGGTGACATCTACGACAATGCGCGTTTGAGTTTGAGCAACTCCTGAAATGTCTGCAATTTGCGTTTTGAGCGTTTCTGGGGCGCGTTTGAGGGAGGCAAAAATTTGGGCAAAATGATAGCGATCGTAGTAGGTGGCTTGAGTCAATTGTAGGGAATGATAGGCACTCATTGCTAGGACAAAGCTAGCGATCCCACAGGCGACAACCAGAGCTATTGCTATAATCTGACCCCGCAAGTGCCAGAGTTCGCGTAGTAGTTTCAGGTCGAGGGCATACATGACCAAGAAATCATTTCGATTTTTTCTCTTGAATTTTAAAAGTTAGAATTAGATCGATTGCTAGTAAATCGCCGCAAAGTTGGCAAACTACTATGAAAATCCTAGCTAAATGGTCGGTCGAAGATTACCATCGAATGATTGAGGCAGGGATTTTACGCGATCGCCGCCTGGAGTTACTAGCTGGTGAGATTATTGAAGTGAGTCCAGAAACGCCCCTTCATTACAATACGGCAAAACGAGGAGCAAGATATCTGGAGGAATTGCTAGCCGGTAGAGCCGAAGTTCGCTTTAATGGACCGATAACTTTGTCCGATTCGGAACCCGAACCAGATATCGCCATTGTTAGACCGCCAGAATCGAGATACGACGCTCGCCATCCTAATCCAGAAGATATTTTTTTTCTCGTTGAGGTAGCTCAGACTAGCCTGAAAAAAGACTTGGAACTTAAGAAATCAATCTATGCTGCTGCTGAGATTCAAGAATATTGGGTTTTGGACTTACAAAGTAGAAAAATTACTGTATTTCGAGAACCACAAGAAGGTGACTATTCGCTCAAACAAGAATTGAGTCAAGGAAACCTTTCACCGATCGCTTTTCCAGATATTAAAGTAACAGTAGAAAGGCTCTTGACTTAACCAGAACAATTGACAATAGAGCTGCTGCTAATTGACTGACAAATCTTTGTCTCCTCATCCCTAAATCCCTTCTCTCACAAGGGGCTAAGGGACTTCAGGCAGAAGTCTAAAGTCTTAAGTGGAAGGCTCCTCTACCGCTCTGGGAGAAGAGTTGGAGTGAGGGCGATCGACTATCTCTGTTATTAATGAATGAAAATGGTATTACCACTCCAACTGGGCAGGCGCTTTCTTGGTCTCGTTGCGCTGTATTTTAATTATTTCACCGCTACGCATAGTAATCACCCGATCTGCCATCGCTGCAATCCCGGCATTATGAGTAATTACCGCAGTCGTCGTTCCCAAGTCCCGATTGACTTTCTCTAACACTTCCAAGACTAACTTTCCTGTCTGAAAGTCTAATGCGCCCGTTGGTTCGTCACACAATAAGACTTGCGGGCGTTTGGCAATGGCACGAGCGATCGCAACTCTTTGCTGTTCTCCCCCCGATAGTTGGGCGGGAAAGTGATTTAGCCTTTCGTCGAGTCCCACTAATCCTAGCGCCTCTCTAGGGCGCATCGGACGAGTCGCAATTTCGGTGACGAGGGCGACGTTTTCTAATGCAGTTAGACTGGGAATTAAATTGTAGAATTGGAAAACAAAGCCCACATATTCTCGGCGGTAGTGGGTGAGGGCGCGATCGTCTGCCTTGGTGAGATCCCAGTCGCGAAATTTTACTTGTCCCCCGGAAGGGATGTCGAGTCCTCCGAGAATATTTAACAGAGTTGATTTTCCACTTCCAGAAGGACCGAGTAAGACGACAAATTCTCCTTCATAAAGGTCGAGAGTGACCGATTTAAGTGCCTGAACTTTCACTTCTCCCATTTGATAGGTCTTGCTAACATCGCGCATTTGGAAGATGGGAGACTGGGAAGTGGCGATCGCGCAAGGTTTTGCGATCGATGGCTCATTGCTGCGATTGCCCATGATTTCATCAGTTTTAGAGCAGCTTATCTACGATTCTATCGAAGCGATCGCCAATTGACTTCGACTAGCGACTCATTTATCGATAAATAGCCCTGTTCGCATAATCGACTAAACCAGCACCGATGAAGTAACCGTAGTTATTTAACCGATCTTGTTGGGCGACTCTAGAAGGATGATTGTAAACTTCTGCTAACCCCAAACATAAAAGCGTCACACATCCCAGGACAATGCAGTAGTTGCGAATTACGATAGTTGTTTTGCGATCTCGAACGGCAAATAACAGTTTGCGCCATCTTGTGTTGTTATTTTTTCCAAAAAAGAGATAATTCGATGGCTCTTTCCAAGGTATCGATCGTTCAAATATTCTTTGGGTATGCAACTTTCATATCTCCATCGAGGATTTTACACAAGTAGTTAAGAGATTTTTAGATCGATTTCCTCTCAATTTAATCTAAATGATTTGGCAAATAATCCCAAAAGCTAGAAAAGTTTTTGGATAAATTTAGCCAAATAATATCAGAAAACAGTAATCTTAATATTAAGTAATTTAAATTTTTTCTGGCTTTGCGCTTTAGTTACAAAGAATCGCGCGTATCGTAGCCAAAACTTAGCAAAATAGTAAAAATAGATTTTTGATTTAGGCAGAGCAGTATGTCAGAATCTAGAGCTGAGGGACGGTTGTTAGCCTTACTAACAGCTTGCTTCTATGGACTTTTTACCTTATTGCCAGACAGTCACAGCCTAACGGTCAAGTGGTCGTGGGTGGCTATCTGGCAGATCGGATTGCTGTGTCCGGTACTTTGGTTGCTGTGGCAACTTTGGCACTGGGGGCGAGTACGATCGCTGGGCAATGGCTTAGATTGGTGCATCGGGTTGGGCATGATTGGCTTGCTAGTTTCTAGCATTTTCGCCCAATTTCCGAACCAAGCGCGTTGGTATGGGTGGTGGGCGTT
Organism: Hydrococcus rivularis NIES-593; assembly: GCF_001904635.1. Classification (GTDB taxonomy): domain Bacteria; phylum Cyanobacteriota; class Cyanobacteriia; order Cyanobacteriales; family Microcystaceae; genus Hydrococcus; species Hydrococcus rivularis. Next base: position 16,433 of record NZ_MRCB01000016.1, on the reverse strand, counting down.
ATGTTTTCTAGCAGCTTTATACGCTTTAAATAATTATTTAGATAATTCCGATCGCCGCGATCGCGTCCTAGCGACGCTAGGGTATGTGGGTTTGTTCTTTGTCATTATCAGCCTTAGCCTTTGGACGACGCAAACTTTAATGCCGGAATTAGCGCGTCTAGAGTCGCTTAAGCAATATGGCGTTAATTTGCCGTTTGATTTTTCGGTTCTGGAGTTACGCAACTGGGCACCCCTGGGACACCAAAACTATGTGGCTGGCTATTTGATGCTAATCTTACCCTTGTTCGCAGGGTTGAGCATTCTTCGTGTAGGATGGCGGCGCTATTTGTGGCTGATAGCCCTTGGTTTGGGTTTATTAGACCTCTACAGTACCAGTTCTAGGGGCGGATGGTTGGGATTATTTGCTCTCTGTTTGTTTGGTTTAGGGGTTTTATTATTCGGCAGTCGAATTCCCAAACTTGGGCTGGCGATAGGGGGAATGGCAACGATTGCCCTGCTGCTATTGCTTGTCTTTGCCAACAATCGCCTTCGCACCTTAATCGTGGCAATCCTCCAAAACACGGACGGAGGAGAACTTGCCTATCGCCTGATTAACGCTGCGCTGGGCTGGCAGATGGGCAGCGATCGCCCTTGGGCGGGAATCGGGATAGGCGGCGTTCCTTTTGCCTATCAAAAATACCGTCCCATCTGGGCGGGACGAGAGTCGGAGTTGGCTTATCAGTTGCATAGTACCCCGGTTCACCTCTGGGCGGAGTTGGGCATCTGGGGCATTATTCCCGTATTGGGCGCGATCGCGTTGCTCGTTTATTGGCTAGTCAGGCATCAGTTGCGTCAGACTCCTATAGCGCACGGCGATCGCATTCTCCTGTGGAGTCTCTATGGCGGATTACTCGCTTATGGAATAATTAGTCTAACGGATTACCAATTAGATAACGTTGCCATTAGCGGCGCGATCGTCATTTATCTAGCTTGCATTGCCTCGATATTGAAAAGTCAGAAGTCAGATTTAGAGACTCGATATCTCAAATCTCCACAGAAGTCAAAATTTAACCTCCCATTTTACGCTGGATTGGGCATTCTCATAGTCGCCCTTATTTGGCTAATTCCAATTCATCGTGCCTGGCAACTGTCTAGCCAGGGGTTTCTGGCACTCGGTCAGGAGAAAGTCGAGATATTTGTCGATCGCTTAACTAGGGCACATCAACTCGCGCCTTGGGAACCCTATTACCCCTATCAGTTAGGTTGGAATCTCGGCGATCTCGCCTTGCAAACCAAAGATCCTCGGCAACGACAACAGTTATTAAATGAGAGCATCGCTTGGCTGCAAAAAGGAAATACGATCTCGCCCTACCAAGAATTTGGCTATAGCAATCTCGGCTGGTTGTTGCTGCAAAGCGATCCGAAAGCTGCCAGTCAAGCATTTGCCCGTGCCGCACGACTGGTTCGTGCCAAACGCGGCGTGATGTTTGGATTGGGATTGAGTCTATTGGGGCAAAGAAAAGCGGATTTAGCAATAGAAGCCTTTTCTCTAGAAGGACTGCGCGATCCGTTATTTATTACCAGTCCCGTTTGGCGATCGCAAGGATTGCAACCTATCTATTCTCAAGTTCTCGATCGTATGGCAACCCGCTACCAGGAGTTGTTGCAACAATATGCTCAATCGGGAGAAATGAACGCTTACTTACATCGCAGTCGCGGCGGGTTGTACTGGTGGCAAGGAAATTTAAAAGCTGCTCGCGCCGACTGGGAGGCATATAAAACGCCCCTCAGTCAAACAATCCTGGCGCTTGCCGAGGGAAAATCTCCCCAACCAAGTCTCTCCCAACCCCCTTCCTCTCCAGAAATGATGCTTATTCAAGCTTGGGAAAATCCTTCTCAAAGAGCCAATTTACTCCGACAAGCATGGATTCTTGCTACCAAAACCGAATTGCCTGCCGAGATGGAACGAGACTTGCTAGCGAGTATGGAACGTTCTGATAATTTTGACCGATGGGTCAAACAGAATGCTCCAGTCTGGCAATATCGTCGCCAGCGGTTGGGGTTTGGAGTCTTGAGTCGGCATATCGATGGCTCTATTCCGACTGACTTCTGGATAGTTGCCGATAACATTGCCATGACTACTTGGTTTGCCGAACTGCTGCCCTCGCCAGTTTACATGCCAGAGCTAGACTTAGCCTTGCAGCCCTGGCAGGATGCTGTAATCAAAGAACTTTTGCCGTAATATCAAATCCGGATCAATGACCACAATAAACCGATAGTGCGACCAACAGGAGTCGCGAGCGTCCCGCTCGCACCACTTAAACGGATTTGCCATAATCTCTAAACTGGATGAAAGTAAAAAGCCAGTCCCAAAACGGTATAGGTTGCCAATAATAGCGTTCCTTCCAGCCAATTCGACGTACCATCAGAACTAATCGAGTTAGCCGTCAAGACAGCTACCGCTACCGCAACCAATTCAAAGGGATTAAAGTCTAAATCCATTGGTTGACCGATCGCCCAACCTGCAATCACTAGCACGGGAGCAACGAATAAGGCAATCTGCAAGCTAGAACCGACTGCCACTGACATCGAAAGATCCATTTTATCTTTCATGGCAACGGTGACTGCTGTTGCATGTTCGGCAGCATTGCCGATAATCGGGAGAAAGATCACTCCTGTAAACAGTTCCGTCAGCCCCAATTCGGAGGTAGCGACTTCGAGGGACTCTACTAACAATTCTGACTCCACCGCCACGCCGATCGTAACGGCTAGCAAAACGCCGATCCAAAACCAGATATTAATGCCCGATCTTAATTCTTCAATCGTTTCGGGAGTTTCCTTTGCCGATTCTGGTTCTAATTCTGCCACTCCTACATCGTAGAGATAGGAGTGAGTTTTCATAGAAAACAATAGAGTTAGCCCGTAGACGGCAATTAACACCACTGCTACGGCTACAGATAGCTGTTGCAGAATCTTTTCGCCAATGCCGCTAGAAGTGTATTCCACCGCAGTTGGTAAAAGAATGGCAATAACTGCCAAATTCATTGAAGAAGCATTCATTCGGGCAGCTATCGGTTGAAAAGTCTGCTCTTTGAAACGCAATCCTCCCAACAGCATGGCAAACCCCATGACTAGAAGCAAATTACCGATAATCGAGCCTGCAATAGTAGCTTTGACGACATCGAGCAATCCTTCTTTGAGGGCGATAAACGCCAAAATTAGTTCGGTTGCATTGCCAAACGTAGCGTTTAGGAGTCCTCCTAAATTGGGACCTAAAACAACGGCAATTTCTTCGGTTGCCGTTCCCATAAAAGCAGCTAAAGGAACGATCGCTAATGCTGCGGTAATAAAAACCAGCGTTTCTCCCCACTCTAGAAAATGAGCGGCAATCGAGATAGGAATAAAGACTAACAAAACAAAAAAGAGAGTATTTTTGTCGAGCATCTAGATATTTCTGCTAAAAAATCGAACGATCGCTAGTTTAGCTTTTCTATTCGCTAGCAACCATATTTCGCTGAAACTAGAGCATAGCAACGGTTATACAACCTCAAGAGACCGTTGAATTGTGCAATAAAAAGCGATCGCCCCTAGAACTTTGAGGAATTTCTGGGCGCGATCGCTCCGGTGTTATCTTATCTTAAAAATTCTCGGTTTCAGACGGCGAACCCCCTGCACCCGGTTGATTGAGAAAGAGATTTCCTGCCGAATCGTTTTGATAGATACAATCAATTCTGGGTTTGCTTTCCAGGACTCCTGTAAAACCAAAAGTATTCATTCGGTTTTTGCATTCGTTAACTTGTTGGGAATTAACTAATTTTCGTTGCTCTAAAATAGCCCAGTTATTGCGGCGTAAAACGCATCCCGGCTGCATGGTTGGTTGGGTTACGTAGACGCTGAATGGGCTTAAAGTGACGAAAACGCGCATATCTGTAACCATTGCACTAGCCCCGTATTGAACGCACAGTTCGGGATTGGGGGCACTGCGATCGATAAAATCGCGAGAGGCAACGTTTTCAGGATTAACCGTTGTCGTCGAACTTAACCCGATGCCAACGCCGATTCCCAAAACAAAAATCCCGCCTAAGAGGGCTACTAAAGCGTAGTTGAGCCTTTTAAATAATCCACCCGATTCCGATGGTTCCGAAGCTGGATATCGAGAAGAGGTAGAACGCGGAGGAGAATAGCGAGGTCTACGTGCCATAGATATTTTTGGGAATCGATAACATTTCTATCCTAGCAAGCCAAACCGTTCGGAATTAGGAGTTAAACGCAATCTCTTTTCAGTAACCTGTAAATGTGATACGATTGCAGCTTAAAGTTAATTTAATTCTGAAAACAATTGAATTAAGATTTTTTTTGAAACCATATGGAAATTATTCTCACGCTAGGTGTTGTCACGGCAGCTTTAATTGCATTCGTTTTTGAGTGGTTGCCGATTGATATTACCGCTCTTATCGTTGCGATCGTTTTAGTTTTATTGGGATTGGTTACGCCAGATGAAGCCATCGCTGGTTTTGGCAATTCTGCCACCATTACCGTCATGGCAATGTTTATCCTGAGCGCGGGAATTACGCGCACGGGGGTTATTCAAATCGTTCGCGATTTATTGGTGAAATGGGGAGGAAAAAGTCCGACTCAGCAAATCTTTGTTTTGGGAATGATTGTTGGATCGATCACGGCATTTATTAATAACACGGCTGTTGTTGCTGTCTTTCTTCCTATCGTTGAAGATTGGTGCAAAAAACAAAAAATTTCTGTCTCAAAGCTGTTAATTCCCCTATCTTATGCCACTGTTTTAGGAGGAATGATTACGGTTATTGGAACTTCTACTAATATTCTGGCAAGCGGCGTATCAAAAAAATTAGGATATGGAGAATTTAGCTTATTTCAGTTTACCGCTCTAGGTCTGATTACTTTTATAGTTGGTTTAGTTTATCTGTCTATAGTAGCCCCTCGACTGCTTCCCGCACGCAAACCTGTTAGCAGCGGTCGTTTTAGTGAAGATTACAAGCTTCAAGATTATGTTAGCGAGATTACTATTCCGCCCAATTCTAGTTTAATCGGACAAACTTTAAGAGAAAGTGGAATTCAACGTAAATTCGATCTATCTGTATTAGAAATCATTCACAATGGCAACCATTTTCCGCAACCTTTAGCCGATAAAAAATTATCAGCTGGAGATATTTTATTAGTACGAGGCAGGCGAGAAGAGTTACTAAAAGTTAGAGATGAAAGAGGCGTTGAAATATTAGCCGATGTTAAGTTTGGCAATGGTTCGCTAGAAAGCGAACTCGACACGGGAGAAGAAAAAATTGCTGAAGTTTTGATTCTCTCTAATTCTCGTTTAATAGGAGCTACGCTGAAAGATTTGCGTTTTCGACAGCGTTATAATGCTACAGTTCTTGCTATTCGCCGAGGAGAAGAATTACTCAGGGAAAGGTTAGGAAAAGTTCCTTTACGGTTTGGAGATTTATTATTGGTACAAGGACCGAAGGAAAGTTTTATTGGTTTGCAAACAACGCGCGAACTCCTAGTTTTAGAAGAAAGAGACGTGGAAAGTCTCAGACAGAACAAAGCCTGGATTGCTTTAGCAATTATTTTAGGTGTGGTTATCGTTGCTGCTTTGGATTGGCAACCTATTTTGGTGACGAGTTTAGTTGGGGTTGTATTGATGATTATTACGGGTTGTCTCAAACCAGGCGAAATTTATGGTGCCGTTCGTTGGGATATTATTTTTCTCTTAGCAGGATTAATTCCTCTAGGAACGGCAATGGACAAATCGGGCGCAACTGAATGGTTGGCGAATGGCTTGGTATCTATTGGAGGAAATCTGTCTGGATTTTGGATCTTAACCTTTTTTTATTTAGCTACTTCTTTTTTGACAGAAATTCTCTCAAATAATGCTGCGGTTATATTAATGATTCCCATAGCAGTTGAAGTAGCAAAATCTCTCAGTCTCAATCCACTGGCTTTTATGTTTGCCGTCACTTTTGCTGCTTCTAATAGTTATTTAACCCCAATTGGCTATCAGACAAATACGATGGTTTATGGACCGGGCGGTTACAAGTTTTTAGATTTTACTCGCGTGGGATTGCCTCTCAATTTAATCCTGACAATTCTTACGCCATTACTGATTGTCTGGCTCTATGGTTTGTAAGGTTGGCAATGAGATATTGCGTGCGACGTTTCTACTGCCTGCAAAGGAGCTATAGCAATCCTAAACCCCATTTCGTTTGGTTGCGAGTAAGATGCTCACACTACAATTTCTCACCACTCAAATAAGATCGCTACATGCTAAAAATATCAAATTCTAATCTCTACCAAAAGGAATAATTATTTCTTTTGGTTGCGATCGCGCACAAACTTTCTTTACTAATTTGAATAAGTTGTGTTAGCCTTGATTGCTAAGTTCGAGTAAGTAAGCCTAATCCCTAACTTCATCATGCAAAGAAGTTGCTCGAAAGATAAAGCAGGAACGGGGGAACCAATTATGGGGCGAACTTTTTAACAGTGACCAGTGTTCAGTGACCAATCAGCCAATAACTGATAACTGATAACTGATTTAAGGGAACATCTCTCAGTCCTAGCCCGTCAGCTAACACCATTTTTCATTCATTAATGACAGAGATAGTCGATTGCCCTCACCCCCAACCCCTCTCCCTAATNNNNATTTGGGAGAGGGGAGAAGAATGTCGATCGCGAAAACCTGAAAATTGGTATAACCTCGTCGGCATTGAGAGGAGACTGAAGAGACAAAATTCATAATACTTGCCCTCATCAGTGTTCCTGGTTGGTACTGCTCGGTATTTGTGTACCTGCTTTCAACAAGTGAGGGTAATTTAATATGGCTCTATCAACGCTTGCCGTCGGGGGGCAAATTGCGTGGAAGCGCATCAAACCCGTATTGATTCAAGAAACTGTTTTACTTCCTGCGATTGGTTTTGCGGGATTGATTGTCTTGTGGTGGCTCATCGCGCTTTTTCGACGCGATATGATGCCCACTCCCCTAAAGGCACTGACTGACATCCTCCCTACGGCTTCTAGCCGTAGGGAGGATGTCAGAAGCACAGGTGTTAGAGATTTGGGAAAGTCATCGGCAGGCGGTGATGATGATTACTCATGATGTCGATGAGGCAATTTCTATGTCCGATCGCATCGTTCTGATGACCAATAGACCAGAAGCGACGATTGGAGAGATTTTAGAAGTCCCTTTTCCTCACCCGTGCGATCGTCATACGATGCGAGAATCTAAGGAATTTTTTGAACTGCTCAATCACGTTCTCGATTTCTTAGAACGCTATCAGTAAGATTGCCACCCCATCATCCGCTGCCTGCAAAGGCTATCAATTTACCCTGACTCCGTTTTTCCCGACCTCGATCGCTCGGATTGTCTTAGCAACTAGATAGCGTTTATTGTGGTAGAAAAAGCTAAATTCCCATGAATCCAAAGATTGCCTTTCTCGGACTCGGCGTTATGGGTGCCCCCATGACAGCCAATCTAGTACGCAAAGGATTTTCCGTTAGTGCTTGGAATCGTACCCCCAATCGTCCCACCATCGCGATCGCAGCTGATGCAGGCGCAACGATTGCCGCTTCTATTCGAGAGGCTGTGGAATCCGCCGAGATAATTTTTACCTGCGTCGGCGACGTTACCGATGTAGAAGCCGTCATTCTGGGCAGTGAAGGAGTCGTTCGTTATGCCCAACCCGGTGCCCTCATCGTAGATATGAGCACCATCGGCAGCAATGCCGCTCGCCAAATCGGCATGGAGGTGCAAAAACATCGCCTGCGCTTCCTTGATGCTCCCGTTTCCGGCGGCGATATCGGAGCGCACAAGGGAACCCTTACAATTATGGTAGGCGGCGAGCCAAAAGATTTTGAGAAATGCAAACCAGCCTTTGCAGCGATGGGAAAAACCGTTCGCCTCTGCGGACCGATAGGCAGCGGTCAGGCCGTAAAATTATGCAATCAAATTCTTGCAGCCATGCACATGGTAGCATTATGCGAAGCCCTAGAAATGGCTAAAAGGCAAGGTATAGACCCCAACCTAATCGTAGAAGTTTGCAGTACGGGAGCGGCAGGATCTTGGGCGCTAGCCAATTTGGGTCCGAAAATCATTGCATCCGATCTCGCTCCGGGTTTTGCGATTCGGCACATTCTCAAAGATTTACGTTTGGTCAAAGAAACGATGCAATCTTGGCAAGGGCAATTCCCAGGTGTAGAGTTAGCGAACCATCTGTTTAAAATTGTTAGCGAATTAGATGGGGGCAAAGGTGAAGCATTAGGGACTCAAGCAATGATTCGTGCCTATGAAACTCGATAGCCAACAGAAGTAGGGAAAAGGGTAAAGGGTAAAGGGGAAAAGATAGATGAAAGTTTTCCCCTTCCCTTTTCCCCTGTATTTTGAGAGCCTATCTTTGATTAAAGCAAGAGGTCTAAGGATTAATTTTGGCATCCTTGATTTTTAAAGAAATCGGGCGAATAAATATCCGCCCCGGCAATCAATTACAATAAATTGCGACTCGCTGAAGTACAAGTTTTGATGTAGGGACGCAAACCCTCTGCCCTTGTACGTATCACGTTAAGTTGCAAAACGCTGTAAGTTCTGTGAAATTGCCATTAACTGCTATTGACCGAGATTAACTTTGACAACTTTTTGCTTTTCTGCTGCCGCTTTGGGGAGCGTTAGATGCAAGATGCCGTTCTTGTAATCAGCCGTTACCTTCGTATTTTCTATGCGAGTGGGCAAGGCAATTACGCGACGGAATTTCCCATAGCGAAATTCTGTGCGAGTCATGCCTGCTTCTTGAGTCTTGGTTTCGGATTGGCGTTCGCCGCTGATACTAACGGAATCAGCAGTTACTTCGATGTCGATGTCCTTGGCTTCTAAACCCGGAACTTCTACTTTCAGATGAACTGCGTCAGCCGTTTCCGTCATTTCTGCGGCTGGTACGTGATATAAACTGGTTCTTTCACCATTAGGATAAGTCGTAGGAGCCAGCGTATCAAATAAGCGATTCATTTCTCTTTTTATTGCTTCAACTTCTCGGAAAGGTTCCCAGCGCATAAGCGACATATTTGCCACCTCCAATTCAAAGATTTAAAATCGATTCAGGTTTTGTTTGTCTGTTTGCTCGAACTATCTACTCCTAACTAATAAGAATAATGCAGCTGATGAAATTGGCTAATCTAGTTTTGCGTACTAATATGGAGCGATCGCCGTACTCAACAATAAAACTTTTGTAGCAGCTATATAGAAGCCGACGCGATCGCCTTTCAGCTAAACTGGTCTGTAGAAAACACCAAAAAAACGCATTTTACTTAGTAGCGATCTTTATGCAAAAGCGACACTCGTTTGACTCATCCCAGATCATGTACCGTGCTGAAGAGTTATTAAAGGCTGCCTCCAACCGCTATCGAATCACCGTTCAAGTTGCCAATCGAGCCAAACGTCGTCGGTATGAAGATTTTGATAATATTGACGATCCGATGATGAAACCTGCTATTCGTGCCATCATCGAAATGTCAGACGAACTCACTCAACCAGAAATCATCGGCGACTAAAACTAGAAAAAATGCTCTGGAAAGCGCTACGGAAGCATCAATCTATGCAACGAGCCAAATCAATGCGGCGACCAGTTCTAGCTATTGTAGTTGGGTTAGTATTAGTTCTGGGAGTAGGATACCTCAAACAGAGGGGAATCGCGATCGGATTCGGCTCGCAGCCAGTCGCGGCTCAAACCATGCGTCCCGAATCCGTTGCGGCAACCGTTTATCAGCGTCTTCCCAACCTTCCTAAAGAAAATCAATACCTTCGTCGGGATACGGGAAAGGTAGACGAACAAAACACCCTAGTAGCTCGCTTGGTGCGCTATCATCAAGACTTGAAAAAGCGTCAGACTAACTTTCGGCTAGACTGGAAACTCACCTTAGCGGATTATTTAGGGGTTAACGAGCCTATCAAACCCGATCGCTATCCAGGGCAAAGCAGTTTAAAAACTAACCCGATGGAAAACGATGTCAAAGCTATTCGCCATCTCAATCGTCGCCAAAGAGATGAGTTAGTCGATGCCTTAGTTAGCGCCTACAAAGCGAACGAGCCAAACCCGCCAACTCCCAATGCCAATCAAAATTCCAATTCCTTGCCCAAACCCGCTCCTCAATCTCCTTCTGTGCCAAGTTCCTCTAGTCCTTCGATGTCTAAACCGGGCGATTCTCAATTACTCCAGCCATGAGCGATCGCTTGTTGAAAATGGGAAACGGTTGGCGTATTGGTTGGAATCCTAGCGCAGAAATTTATAAAGGGTTAGTAGGCGGCGAGGATTGGGCGATCGAGTTAACTGAAGACGAGTTAAATGATTTTTGTTGCTTGCTCGAGCAACTGACCCAGATGATGACTCGCATAGCTGATGAGTTGATGGATGAGGAGAAAATCGCCTGCGAAGCAGAAAGCGATCGCCTTTGGATGGAAGTAGAAGGTTATCCCCACGCCTATTCTCTGCGCTTGATTCTCAATCAAGGTCGCTGTTGCGAGGGGTATTGGTCGGCAGAAGCTATGGCAGAGCTAGCACAAGCTGCGCGAACGCTCAAGGGATTTTGAACGCGAGTTGCTTGCTAATTTTGGGTAACGGAGTGTATACTAGAAAATCGTCGCAGGCATCGGGGCGTAGCGCAGCTTGGTAGCGCACCACTTTGGGGTAGTGGGGGTCGTGGGTTCAAATCCCGCCGCTCCGATTTTGAAAAAATCCCTCTCATCGAGAGAGGTTTCACTTGTTTAGCTTGTCACGCAGCAATTCGAGAAGTTTTGTTTGTTCTCGGATAGCAGTAATTATTTGTTCAGCAAATTGCGACTCGCTGAAGGACAAGTTTTGATGTAGGGATGCAAACCTCCACCCTTGCATGTATCACGTTAAGTTGCAAAACGCTGTAAATAGTAAATACTTGTCTCAAAAATACTTTTCAAATTTGAGCATAACTTAAATAACAGTTTAAATAGTAGCGCGATCGCTAGGCTCATTCTCGAAATTTATGAAACTATAGCACTATCCTTTCGATCGCGCTAGTTTTTTTGAGCATTGAATTAAGAGGATGCTTGAAAAGTATATTTTTTGTCATGCCCAACGTAGTGCAGTGAAGTGAAGCATCTCAGCCGATGTCAAAAAATTGGGATTCTTCGCGCCATTTCATGGCGCGACTAATGACAAAGTATACTTATCTTGGGACTTTCTACATATCCTCTAATCGTCGCTCTCAACCATGACAAAAATCATGGAGACAATTACCTAGTGATGGTTGAAAGTCAGAGAAAACATATCTAGTTCGTCGATACAGAATTCGTGACATTTATCAGATGTTTTTTCCTAGTTGAATTTATAGGATAAATGCAGTTGAAATCAAGTTAATAAAACGCGCTAGGAGAATTTCGATGAATAGCGAAGAAAGGCTAGAAGCGTTACGGATGAGTCTCACTCAGAGACAGATGCAATATATCCTGGATTGCAAAAGGCTAGAGGAATTGGTTAAACCAGGACATACGTATACCTACACCGAACTGATTAAATCGCTCGAACTGGCGAAAAACGTTGCCACCTATATCGCAGTCAAAACAGCCGTTGAAGAGATGACCGAAAAAGTCGTACAAGAGCTGGCTAAAAGAGTGACAGAAGAAGGCTTTGTGGCTGTCTTTAGTTCCGCCGTCGAACCCCTTATCCTGCGCGAAGCTCAATTAATCTCCCAGCGCCAATTGAAACGAACCTCTCAATAGCCCGGAAACCCTTATGTCAAACAATATATGCGATCGCGATGTAGAGATGCGATCCGAGCAACACCCTCTTCCGAAATCGCCGATTCAGAGATATCTACAAAATCCTTTCTCGATTGCTTGGTCAAAGCTGGCTGAGTTGTTTCAAACTACCCAAACGCTTAGTCAGCCTGAAGATCTTGACAACTCTCCATGCGATCGCAACGAAACCGAGTCCATCCGAGAGCGATATTTATACACTTGCTTTACAGATCGCGTCGATCCTTCGCTTTACTATACCATCTTCTTTCCCTATAATTTGCCAACCTATACTGCTGCCAGTCCTTCAGAAAATTCAAAGTAATACTAATTTGAAAAATCTTGGCTACAAATTTTTTATGGGATCGGTTTTTCTAAATCCAAAAAAGTATGAGATGGTATAAAAGGAAATTGGCACAATTGAGATTAAGTCTACGAATATTTGATGACTCATCAATATTGCCTAGCAGTACTTCCAGGCGAGGGAATTGGACTAGAAGTCGTAGAAGCTGCGCTAAAAATTCTTCAACAGGTTGCTCGACTCAAAGGATTTTCTGTTGAGGTCAATTATGGACTCATTGGAGAACCAGCTTTAGAGACATGTGGAAACTTTTTTCCAGAAGAAACAGCACAACTGTGCGAGAGGTCTGATGGCATTCTGTTTGGTGCAGTATCCAGGGGAGGACTCTTAGAGTTACGAAAACGTTTCGATTTGTTCGTTAATCTTCGTCCCATTCGCACTTTCGACAGTCTGCTCGTCAAATCGCCACTCAAAACCGAACGACTCAAAGGAGTAGATATCCTCTTCGTGCGAGAATTGACAAGCGGGATCTACTTTGGGGCTTCTGGACGCGCCGAAAACGCGAAGGGGACTTATGGTTACCACACCATGCGCTACTACGACTGGGAGATAAGACGGATAGCAAGGGTTGCTCTCGAAAAAGCTAAGAGTCGCAGAGGTCTACTGACTGTTGCTCACAAGGAAAATGCACTGCCCCATTTACCGTGGAGTCGTCTTGTGAAAGAAGAAGCCGAACATTTTCCTGGCGTAGTCGTAGAACCGATGCTAGTAGACAACTTAGCGATGCAATTAGTCATCAATCCCCAGTATTTCGATGTGATTTTAGCTGGCAACCTTTTTGGCGATATTCTCAGCGATATTGGCGGAGCAATAGTTGGTTCGATTGGATTGCTAGGTTCTGCGAGTCTCAATGCAAATGGCTTTGGAATGTACGAAGCTATTCACGGTACGGCACCGGATATTGCGGGTAAAGGAATTGCTAATCCTCTCGGAACGCTAGCAGGAGTTATTTTAATGCTTCAGCAATGGAGCGAACAGGAATCAGCACAGATATTGATTCAAGCACAAGAAAACCTTTTGGCGAAAGGATACCGAACAGCCGATTTAGCGCTTCAAGGCAAGGAAATTTTAGTCAATACGGAGGAATTAGTAGAGTTGTTTATAAATGAGCTTTTAATTCTATAGCGTTTATCTTATCTTTTACTCAAACCATCTACTTTTTCATTAAGTACATTGTTGCTTTTTGGCTCAATCTTTTCTAAAACTGTTTTTAGATCCGTTTTAGTTGTTACTGATTTTTTTTATTTTTTTTGTAGACTTATAACCGGGCGATCGCTAGTTTATTTTGTCTTCTTGTTTGATAATGTATCGACTTTTGCGATCGCATTTTAAAATCATAGCTCTATGAGTATATTTGTAAAGTATTGACTAGGTAATTAATCTATGTTGTTGACAAATTTATCCTGATAAATAGAACAATAACAGATTAAAATAGCTTTTGATTTTTAGGTGAGGAGTGATGAATATCTCAGAGAAAATTTTAATACTCGGCGATGATATCAACACCGATGATATTATCCCTGCTAAACGCGGTACTAACGCCGATCCTGTCCATTTAGCACGCTATGCCCTAGAACATTTAATAGGAGAAGGGAAGCTGCTAGAATACGACATCATCGAGGCAGGATATAACTTTGGCTGCGGTTCTAGTCGAGAATTTGCTCCGATTGCTATCAAAGCAGCAGGAATTAAAAAAGTCCGCGCTCGTTCTTTTGCCGAAATTTTCTATCGCAATAGTATCAATATTGGTCTGTCATTAGAAATTATCGGGGATAGCCAACAGAATCCAGTCGTAGATGCGATCGCGCGGGCAGGCGGTTTAATTCCCTTCAATCAGAAACGTTTGAGAGATAAAGTTTCTGTCCCCAAAAGTCTCACGCCAGCGCGATCGATGACGATGGCAGAAAAGATGCTTGCCCGCGCTTCGGGCAATGCTTTCGTCCAACCTGGCGAGGTTATTTTTGCCAAGGTCGATTTGGCGATGTCCCACGATGCCATCGCAGGACCAGTCGCTCAACTTTTTTACCAGCATTTTGGAGAGAAGGCGAAAGTCTGGAATGCAAATAAAGTCGTTTTAGTTGCCGATCATTTCATTCAAATTAACGACATCAGGAAAGACGAAGGCGCAACGACGATGCATCAACAAATGGTGCAATTTGCACGAGAGCAAGGTTGCCATCTATTAGACGTGGTTTCTCCAGGCGAAGCGGCAGGCATTTGCCACGTTCTCCTACCAGAAAAAGGCTTTATTCGTCCGGGGATGGTTATTGCGGGAACGGATTCCCATAGTTGCACCTATGGGGCATTTGGTTGCTTTTCTACTGGGGTAGGAACGACTGACATGGCGAATCTCTTCGCGACTGGGGATATGTGGGTTCGCGTTCCTGGAACGTTGCTGTTTGAATTATCGGGAACGCTTCCCAAACAGATCGGCGCTAAGGATATTATGCTCTTTATCCTGGGTCAAATCGGCTGCAATGGGGCAACTGGAAAAGCGATCGAATTTCGGGGCAGTATTATCGAGCAATTGCCCATCGACGAACGCATGACCTTAGCAAATATGGCGATCGAGTGCGGGGCGATGTGCGGTTTAATTGCTCCCGATGAAGTGACGATTGAGTACGTGCAAAGTCGCACGCAAGAGGAATTTGAAGTAATAACCAGCGATCGCGATGCAGAATACGAACAAATTTATCGATTCGATCTCAGTAATCTAGAACCGCAAATTGCCTGTCCGCCCAAACCCGATCGCGTGGTCGGGATTAGTGAATTGGGTGAAGTTCCTATTACGCGGGCGTTTATCGGTTCCTGCACGGGAGGAAAACTCTTCGATCTAGCCCAAGCTGCTGAAGTGCTTAAAGGGCGCAGAGTTGACCCTAGAGTAAGTCTGTTTGTCGTTCCCGCTTCTAGGGAAGTTCGTCAGAAGGCTGAAGAATTGGGCTATTTAGACATTTTAGAACGAGCAGGCGCACAGGTTCTTAAATCTGGCTGCGGTGCTTGCATCAATGCCGGAATTGGAGTTTTGGGCAAACAAGAGACGGGGATTTATGCCACCAATCGTAACTTTAAGGGACGCAGTGGCGATCCGACGGCTAGAAACTATCTTGCCTCTCCGCGCGTGGTTGCGATTTCGGCAGTTAGGGGAAAAATTAGCGATCGCATTGATGATAAATGAGCGAGCGTATTTTTTATTACGGGAGCTAATATTATTATTGATGGGGGAATGACGCGAAAAATGATTTATGTATAAAATTCGCTTAATTTAGCGTGCCTTTACCCCAATGGTTTGAGCTGAGAAGCCAATTCATCGGCTTTTCGGGCTAGTTCGACATCTAGGTCGGTAATCCCTCCAGCCTCTGATGTCGTCAAGTCAACCGTAACGCGATCGTAAATATTCGACTCTTGCAGGCGATGTCCCATTGCCTTAGCTACTAACGCCAAGCCAGACATAAATCCCAATGCTTTTTCAAAGCAACTGAAGCGAAACTGACGATGCAATTTTCCCTCTGTCTGGCTCCACCCTTTTAATTCTTGTAAAACCGCCTCTAGCTCTTGGGAAGATAAAAGTCTAAAAGTACCTACAGGACGGGATTGAGAACTTGAAGAACGAGCCACTCGATTGTTTCGTCTTAGTTGCCTGGCTTTTGATTTTTGATGGCATACTCGTTCCCTCAGCAGTGACACTTGCCTCACCCCTTGAGCATTTTGCAAAACTAATAAATGCGTCCATGCCAAAGTCAGACAATCGAAAAATTTTTTGTCAGCCCAGACTTTTAGGATTCAGACTCCCAAGATCCCATCTCTATCTCCTACTCTGGTGCTGACTGTTATATCATCTAGCTCATAGAAGCATGAGTGCGATCGTAACCCGCACTAAACTCTGAGGGAGTTTTACCTTGGATGTGGCTGTGATAGTGCGTCACGTCAATGTCCACACCAAGTTCGTTGACGATCCGAAGAAGCATTGACTGTTCGCGATTGACGACCGCTCTGTGGTGGCGCATCAGGAGAGCGCGAGCTTGTGTTTCAATAGACATTATCCTGCCTCCTTGCCCTCTTTACACCTTTATCATAAAACTTTCTGTAGCAAAAACTACATATTTTGAAAATCTTTACACTTAGTCGCAGCCATCTCGCCAGACTATTTCGTCAACATCTCTCAATCATTCTCAAACAATACAGGCAAGCCAAGAGATAAATTCTGTAGAGATAGATTTTCTCTCCCCAAATTTGTCTTGTATATAATCCAAACTATTAAAGTATAGTCATATATAGTCAGACATAATCTTCTATCTTAATATAAGAATATGAAAC